>NZ_JBLYEF010000013.1:0-515 GCF_048515925.1 Pantoea sp. R13S299 | reverse complement strand
GAAGTAGGTAGCTTAACCTTCGGGAGGGCGCTTACCACTTTGTGATTCATGACTGGGGTGAAGTCGTAACAAGGTAACCGTAGGGGAACCTGCGGTTGGATCACCTCCTTACCTGAAGATACCTTCCAGCGCAGTGTCCACACAGATTGTCTGATAGAAAATAACGAGCAAAGTGTCTTTCGAAGACAGACTTAATTGTCCCCTTCGTCTAGAGGCCCAGGACACCGCCCTTTCACGGCGGTAACAGGGGTTCGAATCCCCTAGGGGACGCCAAAGCTTGGTGACAGGTGAAAGATGTTGCCCACATATCTTAAAGATGACTTGCGAGTCATGTTTAAGATATTGCTCTTTAACAATCCGGAACAAGCTGAAAATTGAAACGACGCACCGCGTCATTCCTCCGTAATAAGGAATGGCAAGGCGATGCGTTCGAGTCTCTCAAATGCTTGCAACACGCAGCGTTGTAAAACGCCTGTGGGTTGTGAGGTTAAGCGACTAAGCGTACACGGTGGATG
>NZ_JBLYEF010000012.1:0-603 GCF_048515925.1 Pantoea sp. R13S299 | reverse complement strand
CGGTTCATATCACCTTACCGTCGCTTTACGCAGATTAGCACGTCCTTCATCGCCTCTGACTGCCTGGGCATCCACCGTGTACGCTTAGTCGCTTAACCTCACAACCCACAGGCGTTTTACAACGCTGTAAGTCACGAGCATTTGAGAGACTCGAACGCATCGCATTGTCATTCCTTATTACGGAGGAATGACGCGGTGCGTCGTTTCAATTTTCAGCTTGTTCCGGATTGTTAAAGAGCAAATATCTCAAACGCGGCCCGGGTGCTTACGCAGCCAGAACGGTTTTGAGATACTGTATGGAGACACCTTTCACCTGTCACCAAGCAGGTGGCGTCCCCTAGGGGATTCGAACCCCTGTTGCCGCCGTGAAAGGGCGGAGTCCTAACCGCTAGACGAAGGGGACACAATCGTGTCACGACTTCGCAGCCGTCCTGCTCATTACTTTTTTATCAGACAATCTGTGTGGACACTGCGCGGGAAGGTATCTTCAGGTAAGGAGGTGATCCAACCGCAGGTTCCCCTACGGTTACCTTGTTACGACTTCACCCCAGTCATGAATCACAAAGTGGTAAGCGCCCTCCCGAAGGTTAAGCTACCTACTTC
>NZ_JBLYEF010000011.1:0-688 GCF_048515925.1 Pantoea sp. R13S299 | reverse complement strand
ACCACTTTGTGATTCATGACTGGGGTGAAGTCGTAACAAGGTAACCGTAGGGGAACCTGCGGTTGGATCACCTCCTTACCTGAAGATACCTTCCCGCGCAGTGTCCACACAGATTGTCTGATAAAAAGTAACGAGCAGAAAAAACCTCTACAGGCTTGTAGCTCAGGTGGTTAGAGCGCACCCCTGATAAGGGTGAGGTCGGTGGTTCAAGTCCACTCAGGCCTACCAAATTTCTTCTCATGCTGCGTTATGCGCGCGGTCGTTTACCCCGGTAAACGTCCCTTCCGCATGCCTTGCCTGAAAAGAAATTACATCCTTCGTCAGAAGAATGTAACTCGGTTGAGTGGTAGTAGTGGTCTCTGCAGTAACTGTATGGGGCTATAGCTCAGCTGGGAGAGCGCCTGCCTTGCACGCAGGAGGTCAGCGGTTCGATCCCGCTTAGCTCCACCATACCGTTTATCTGTTTTTTTCTGAATACTTCAGAGCGTACCGGCAACGGTGTGCTGCGAAGTATTATGCTCTTTAACAATCCGGAACAAGCTGAAAATTGAAACGACGCACCGCGTCATTCCTCCGTAATAAGGAATGACAAAGCGATGCGTTCGAGTCTCTCAAATGCTCGTGACTTACAGCGTTGTAAAACGCCTGTGGGTTGTGAGGTTAAGCGACTAAGCGTACACGGTGGATG
>NZ_JBLYEF010000009.1:0-3151 GCF_048515925.1 Pantoea sp. R13S299 | reverse complement strand
CAGCGTTGTAAAACGCCTGTGGGTTGTGAGGTTAAGCGACTAAGCGTACACGGTGGATGCCCAGGCAGTCAGAGGCGATGAAGGACGTGCTAATCTGCGTAAAGCGACGGTAAGGTGATATGAACCGCTACAGCCGTCGATGTCCGAATGGGGAAACCCGGTGCACTCTGTGCATCATTGCAGCATGAATACATAGTGCTGCAAGGCGAACCGGGGGAACTGAAACATCTAAGTACCCCGAGGAAAAGAAATCAACCGAGATTCCCCCAGTAGCGGCGAGCGAACGGGGAGCAGCCCAGAGCCTGAATCAGTTTGTGTGTTAGTGGAAGCGTCTGGAAAGTCGCAGGGTACAGGGTGATACTCCCGTACACAAAAACACACATGCTGTGAGCTCGATGAGTAAGGCGGGACACGTGGTATCCTGTCTGAATATGGGGGGACCATCCTCCAAGGCTAAATACTCCTGACTGACCGATAGTGAACCAGTACCGTGAGGGAAAGGCGAAAAGAACCCCGGCGAGGGGAGTGAAACAGAACCTGAAACCGTGTACGTACAAGCAGTGGGAGCCTTCTTTATGGGGGTGACTGCGTACCTTTTGTATAATGGGTCAGCGACTTATATTCTGTAGCAAGGTTAACCGTATAGGGGAGCCGCAGGGAAACCGAGTCTTAACTGGGCGTTAAGTTGCAGGGTATAGACCCGAAACCCGGTGATCTAGCCATGGGCAGGTTGAAGGTTGGGTAACACTAACTGGAGGACCGAACCGACTAATGTTGAAAAATTAGCGGATGACCTGTGGCTGGGGGTGAAAGGCCAATCAAACCGGGAGATAGCTGGTTCTCCCCGAAAGCTATTTAGGTAGCGCCTCGTGAACTCATCTTCGGGGGTAGAGCACTGTTTCGGCTAGGGGGCCATCCCGGCTTACCAACCCGATGCAAACTGCGAATACCGAAGAATGTTATCACGGGAGACACACGGCGGGTGCTAACGTCCGTCGTGAAGAGGGAAACAACCCAGACCGCCAGCTAAGGTCCCAAAGTCATGGTTAAGTGGGAAACGATGTGGGAAGGCACAGACAGCCAGGATGTTGGCTTAGAAGCAGCCATCATTTAAAGAAAGCGTAATAGCTCACTGGTCGAGTCGGCCTGCGCGGAAGATGTAACGGGGCTAAACCATGCACCGAAGCTGCGGCAGCGACACTATGTGTTGTTGGGTAGGGGAGCGTTCTGTAAGCCGTCGAAGGTGGCCTGTGAGGGCTGCTGGAGGTATCAGAAGTGCGAATGCTGACATAAGTAACGATAAAGCGGGTGAAAAGCCCGCTCGCCGGAAGACCAAGGGTTCCTGTTCAACGTTAATCGGAGCAGGGTGAGTCGACCCCTAAGGCGAGGCCGAAAGGCGTAGTCGATGGGAAACAGGTTAATATTCCTGTACTCGGTGTTACTGCGAAGGGGGGACGGAGAAGGCTATATCAGCCGGGCGACGGTTGTCCCGGTTTAAGCGTGTAGGCGGAGAGTTTAGGTAAATCCGGACTCTTATCAACGCTGAGGCGTGACGACGAGGCACTACGGTGCTGAAGTGATAAATGCCCAGCTTCCAGGAAAAGCCTCTAAGCATCAGGTAACACAGAATCGTACCCCAAACCGACACAGGTGGTCAGGTAGAGAATACCAAGGCGCTTGAGAGAACTCGGGTGAAGGAACTAGGCAAAATGGTGCCGTAACTTCGGGAGAAGGCACGCTGGCGCGTAGGTGGAGGGACCTGCTCCCCGAGCCGAAGCCAGTCGAAGATACCAGCTGGCTGCAACTGTTTATTAAAAACACAGCACTGTGCAAACACGAAAGTGGACGTATACGGTGTGACGCCTGCCCGGTGCCGGAAGGTTAATTGATGGGGTTATCCGTAAGGAGAAGCTCTTGATCGAAGCCCCGGTAAACGGCGGCCGTAACTATAACGGTCCTAAGGTAGCGAAATTCCTTGTCGGGTAAGTTCCGACCTGCACGAATGGCGTAATGATGGCCAGGCTGTCTCCACCCGAGACTCAGTGAAATTGAACTCGCTGTGAAGATGCAGTGTACCCGCGGCAAGACGGAAAGACCCCGTGAACCTTTACTACAGCTTGACACTGAACATTGAGCCTTGATGTGTAGGATAGGTGGGAGGCTTTGAAGCGCGGACGCCAGTTCGCGTGGAGCCAACCTTGAAATACCACCCTTTAATGTTTGATGTTCTAACGTAGGCCCGTTACCCGGGCTGCGGACAGTGTCTGGTGGGTAGTTTGACTGGGGCGGTCTCCTCCTAAAGAGTAACGGAGGAGCACGAAGGTCAGCTAATCACGGTCGGACATCGTGAGGTTAGTGCAATGGCATAAGCTGGCTTGACTGCGAGAGTGACGGCTCGAGCAGGTGCGAAAGCAGGTCATAGTGATCCGGTGGTTCTGAATGGAAGGGCCATCGCTCAACGGATAAAAGGTACTCCGGGGATAACAGGCTGATACCGCCCAAGAGTTCATATCGACGGCGGTGTTTGGCACCTCGATGTCGGCTCATCACATCCTGGGGCTGAAGTAGGTCCCAAGGGTACGGCTGTTCGCCGTTTAAAGTGGTACGCGAGCTGGGTTTAGAACGTCGTGAGACAGTTCGGTCCCTATCTGCCGTGGGCGCTGGAGAATTGAGGGGGGTTGCTCCTAGTACGAGAGGACCGGAGTGAACGCACCACTGGTGTTCGGGTTGTCATGCCAATGGCATTGCCCGGTAGCTAAGTGCGGAAAAGATAAGTGCTGAAAGCATCTAAGCACGAAACTTGCCCCGAGATGAGTTCTCCCTGACTCCTTGAGAGTCCTGAAGGGACGTTGAAGACTACGACGTTGATAGGCCGGGTGTGTAAGCGCAGCGATGCGTTGAGCTAACCGGTACTAATGACCCGTGAGGCTTAACCTTACAACGCCAGAGGCGTTTTTGAGAGACACGATTTTCAGCTTTGTTACCGGATAAAGACCGTGCTGCCCTTATGGGGCGGCGCGGAGACAGAATTTGCCTGGCGGCTTTAGCGCGGTGGTCCCACCTGACCCCATGCCGAACTCAGAAGTGAAACGCCGTAGCGCCGATGGTAGTGTGGGGTCTCCCCATGCGAGAGTAGGGAACTGCCAGGCAT
>NZ_JBLYEF010000008.1:0-31614 GCF_048515925.1 Pantoea sp. R13S299 | reverse complement strand
GCGGTGGTCCCACCTGACCCCATGCCGAACTCAGAAGTGAAACGCCGTAGCGCCGATGGTAGTGTGGGGTCTCCCCATGCGAGAGTAGGGAACTGCCAGGCATTAAATCAGTGAAGAAGCCCCGCACGGAAGTGCGGGGCTTTTTTACGTCTGCAGATCGTGAAAAACCTCGTCATAATCCCCGAAAACAGCCTGAGAACCCCTCTCCGATACGGTAAACTACGGCCAGATAACTCAGTGAAGGCCGTCAAATGTCCAGCCAGCATCCCTCCTTAAAAGCCGACAATACGCTTGGGCTTGAAGTACATACACAGAAACGCATTGTTGCTGAGACGCCAGCCGCCATTCTGGCTGCATGGCAGGCCAGCCAGCTTGATCAAACGCCTTTCATCGTGCTTGGTGAAGGCAGCAATGTCCTTTTTCTGGAAGATTTCGCCGGCACTGTGGTGCTCAACCGCATCAAAGGCATCAAAATTCAGGATGAATTTGAGTGCTGGAAGTTGCATGTCGGGGCAGGTGAGAACTGGCATCAACTGGTTAAAAGCACGCTGGAAAAAGGGATCACCGGCCTCGAAAACCTGGCGTTGATCCCCGGGATGACCGGCTCGGCACCGATTCAGAACATTGGCGCCTATGGTGTTGAATTAAAAGATGTCTGCGAATATGTGGATGTGCTTAACCTGCACAGGGGGGAGACAGAGCGTCTTAATCGTGAAGCCTGTGAATTTGGTTATCGTGACAGCATTTTTAAACATCGCTACCAGTCAGGCTATGTCATCGTCGCGGTGGGGATAGTATTGCCTAAGCAGTGGCAGCCCGTATTAACCTATGGCGACCTGAAAACGCTCAATCCGGTGACGGCCAATGCCTGGGATGTCTATCATGCGGTGTGCCAGATGCGGCAGAGCAAGTTACCGGATCCAAAAGTCACCGGTAACGTAGGTAGCTTCTTCAAAAATCCTGTCGTTACAGAGGCGCAGTGCAACGCCCTGCTGGCTCATTTTCCTGCTATGCCACATTATCTGATGCCGAATGGTGAAACCAAGCTGGCAGCAGGATGGCTTATCGATCAGTGCCAGCTGAAGGGGTATCGCATCGGCGGTGCCGCCGTTCACCAGCAACAGGCTCTGGTGCTGATAAACGCTGAGAATGCCACACCTGACGATATCGTTGCGCTGGCAAAAACCGTGCGTGCGAAGGTGGGTGAAAAATTTGATGTCTGGCTGGAGCCTGAAGTCCGCTTTATTCAGGCGCAGGGCGAGTGCAACGCTGTCGGGGTAATCGCATGAAAGACCACAATGTCCCGCTAAAGCTGGTCGATATTTTATCTGATGGTGAGTTTCATTCTGGCGAGCAGCTGGGTGAAACACTGGGTATGAGTCGGGCAGCCATAAACAAGCACATCCAGACGTTAAAAAGCTGGGGCCTTGACGTCTACACCGTGACAGGGAAGGGCTACAGCCTGTCTGCGCCGATGCAGTTGCTGGATGAGCAGGTAATCCTTTCTCAGGTTGCGCAGGGCAATGTCTCCGTTATCCCGGTGATTGACTCCACAAACCAGTATCTGCTGGATCGCATGCACGACCTGCAATCAGGTGCCGCCTGTATCGCTGAATATCAGCAGGCAGGTCGGGGCCGCCGCGGACGTCAATGGTTCTCCCCTTTTGGCGCGAACCTCTACATGTCTATGTACTGGCGTCTTGAGCAGGGACCTGCTGCGGCGATGGGCCTTAGCCTGGTCATTGGTATTATCATGGCTGAGACATTACGCGCACTGGGGGCGGATGATGTCCGCGTAAAATGGCCCAATGATATTTACCTCAACGATCGCAAACTGGCAGGTATCCTGGTCGAACTGACCGGGAAAACCGGGGATGCTGCGCAGATCGTTATTGGTGCGGGCATTAACCTGGCGATGCGCACAGCCGATGCATCACAGATTAATCAGGGCTGGATTAACCTGCAGGAAGCCGGTGTAACGGTGAATCGCAATGAGCTGGCTGCGTGTCTGATCAACAGTCTGCGCGAAGCCCTGCCACTGTTTGAACATGAGGGACTAACCCCCTTCATCGCGCGCTGGGCGGCACTGGATAATTTCATTAACCGGCCTGTTAAGCTGCTCATTGGCGAACGTGAAGTGCATGGTATTGCGCGGGGCGTTGACAGTCAGGGGGGCTTATTGCTGGAGCAGGATGGGGAAATAAAAGCCTGGGTGGGCGGGGAAATATCATTGCGTCCTGTCTGATCAAAAAAGCCTGCACTGATGCAGGCTTTTTTATTACAGCAGCTATTTGCGCAGGCGAACCTTATCGACCGCATGATTGCCACTTTTGGTCATAATCAGGCTGGCCCTTTCACGCGTCGGCAGGATATTTTCCTGCAGGTTGAGCCAGTTAATCTCTTTCCACAAGTTGCCTGCTATCTCAACCGCTTCCGCCTCTGAGAGTTGGGCATAATGGTGGAAGTAGGAGTCCGGATCGGTAAATGCACCCTGGCGGAATTTCAGGAATCGATTGATATACCAGCTTTGCAGCAGGTCTTCCTCTGCATCGACATAGATAGAAAAATCGACGAAGTCTGAAACAAAGACATGATGTGGGTCATGGGGATAGTCCATGCCACTCTGCAATACATTCAGACCTTCCAGAATAAGAATGTCAGGCTGCTGTATGACTTTATCGCCATCAGGAATGACATCATAAATCAGATGTGAATAGACCGGCGCAGTCACCTGACTGGCTCCTGATTTCAAATCGGAGACGAAATTGACCAGCCGGTGCATGTCATAGGATTGCGGGAAGCCTTTTTTCTTCATCAAACCGCGCTCTTTCAGAACGGCATTAGGATGAAGGAAGCCATCCGTCGTGATCAATTCCACTTTACGATGTTCAGGCCAGCGGCTGAGCAACGCCTGCAGTACACGTGCAGTCGTACTTTTACCGACGGCTACGCTACCCGCAATACTGATGATGTAGGGAATTTTCTGGCCATTGGTGCCCAGAAATTGCTCCAGTACAGCCTGTCGGCGAACGTTCGAACTTATATAGAAATTAAGCAGACGCGAAAGTGGCAGATAGATTTCTGCTACCTCCTCCAGCGAGAGATCCTCGTTGATGCCCTCCAGCTGCGCAATCTCTTCCTCTGAAAGCGTCATAGGAACAGAATCACGTAATGCAGCCCACTGCTCACGAGTGAATTCTAAGTAAGGCGTTGTCAGGGGGGTCGTTTTATCCATAAGCATGCATCTGACCGCAAATTCATTGCTATCAACCGCGTGTTATCCGATAAGCAGGACAGCACAGGTGAAATGAATCACGAATCGCTGGTTTATCAGTGAGAACAATGGGCTGGAGGGTATCACCAGTATGGCTTTTAACAGAAGTAAAAAGATAAACGTGATCACGCTTTCGTCGGCATACCCACAAAACGTCTTGATACCTTCAATTATGGCAGCTTTATCGTTGTTTATGATGTTACAGCCCATCACAGCGAATGTGCGGCTTTAATCTGCTCTGAACATTCAGCCAGACGCCTGAATAACATCATGCTGCTATAAGGGCGTATAGCGAGGCTGATAGGGTACACATTTAATACGTCTCCAGAATAATTTCGAAAAAGAACGCACCTTATAAAGGCATTTCAGCGGTCTTATTTGGGGCCATCGCCGCGCCACCTGAAGCTTGTGCCTGACAAAAATGGCTTCGCTTTCTATAGAAAACCAGCGGCGCATGATAAAAATGACGCAGAACGGGTCGAAAAATCATCACTCAGTACAAAAGCGCAAAATAAAAAAGCGGCTGGCGGATCATTTATCTTCTGAAATGCGGTGTGCAGAGAGACCTCAGGCTACAGCGCAGTGTTGTGAATCCTGTGAAAACAGGGCCAGATTGCACAAATATTCTTCACAAAAACGTCAAAATGCGATGATTTGCACAAATAGTAGGCGATAGAAAAAAATAAGCGATTTTTTAGTTGCATCCAGAGCCCGACCTTCCTAGAATGCGCTCCACTTGATGCCGGCTTAGCTCAGTTGGTAGAGCAACTGACTTGTAATCAGTAGGTCACCAGTTCGATTCCGGTAGCCGGCACCATCAAGTAGGTGGGATTCCCGAGCGGCCAAAGGGAGCAGACTGTAAATCTGCCGTCACAGACTTCGAAGGTTCGAATCCTTCTCCCACCACCATCTCAACCTCACGGTTGAGTACAGATAAACAACCTGTTTATCTGTCAGGTGAGTCATTTATCACCCTGAATTCAGACTGAGCGTTAGCGAAGTCAAAGTCGGTCAGCTCCGCTGACAGGCAGTAGGTAGCAGAGAAACATTCTTTGTTATCTGCAAGCTACAGAAAGAACAGGTAGCCGAGTTCCAGGATGCGGGCATCGTATAATGGCTATTACCTCAGCCTTCCAAGCTGATGATGCGGGTTCGATTCCCGCTGCCCGCTCCAGATGTGCTGATATGGCTCAGTTGGTAGAGCGCACCCTTGGTAAGGGTGAGGTCCCCAGTTCGACTCTGGGTATCAGCACCACTTCCTTTAATCTCCCTCCTGATTTTCTCTGTAACTTCCTTGCAGTCAGGCATTGCCTGGTTAATGTGATGATATCATTGATATATCCGTGTCTTAGAGGGACTAGCGATGGCTAAAGAGCAATTTCAACGTAACAAACTGCACGTAAACGTGGGCACCATCGGTCACGTTGACCACGGTAAAACCACCCTGACTGCAGCTATCACTACCGTACTGGCTAAAACCAACGGCGGCCAGGCTCGTGCATTCGATCAGATCGACAGCACGCCTGAAGAAAAAGCCCGCGGTATCACCATCAACACTGCTCACGTTGAGTATGAGACTGCTGCACGTCACTACGCTCACGTTGACTGCCCAGGCCACGCCGACTATGTGAAAAACATGATCACCGGTGCTGCGCAGATGGACGGCGCGATCCTGGTTGTTGCTGCGACTGATGGCCCGATGCCACAGACCCGTGAGCACATCCTGCTGGGTCGTCAGGTTGGCGTTCCTTACATCATCGTGTTCCTGAACAAGTGCGACATGGTTGATGATGAAGAGCTGCTGGAGCTGGTAGAGATGGAAGTACGTGACCTGCTGTCACAGTACGACTTCCCAGGCGACGACACCCCAATCGTTCGTGGTTCTGCTCTGAAAGCGCTGGAAGGCGTTCCTGAGTGGGAAGCGAAAATCATCGAACTGGCTGAACACCTGGATACTTACATCCCGGATCCAATCCGTGCAATCGATAAGCCGTTCCTGCTGCCAATCGAAGACGTATTCTCAATCTCTGGCCGTGGTACCGTTGTTACCGGTCGTGTTGAGCGCGGCATCGTTAAAGTCGGTGACGAAGTTGAAATCGTTGGTATCAAAGATACCGTGAAATCAACCTGTACCGGTGTTGAGATGTTCCGTAAGCTGCTGGACCAGGGTCAGGCAGGCGAAAACTGTGGTGTTCTGCTGCGCGGTATCAAGCGTGAAGACATCCAGCGTGGCCAGGTTCTGGCTAAGCCAGGCTCAATCAAGCCGCACACCCAGTTCGAGTCAGAAGTTTACGTTCTGTCTAAAGACGAAGGTGGTCGCCATACTCCGTTCTTCAAAGGCTATCGTCCACAGTTCTACTTCCGTACAACTGACGTGACCGGCTCAGTAGAGCTGCCAGAAGGCGTTGAAATGGTAATGCCAGGCGACAACATCAAAATGGTTGTTACCCTGATCCACCCAATCGCAATGGACGAAGGTCTGCGCTTCGCAATCCGCGAAGGTGGCCGTACCGTTGGCGCGGGTGTTGTTGCTAAAGTTATCTTATAATTACCGATAACGTTTGACGCAATGCACACGGAAAGGGCATCATTTGATGCCCTTTTTGCACGCTGTTTCATAGAACCTGGCTCATCAGTGATTTTTTGAATCATAATCATTGCTGAGACAGGCTCTGTAATGCGGCGTTGGATACCGAGTTACGCCCCAAAAGCTCATTCGGTTTGGACGCCTCGCACTGCGGGGCAGAATTGTTTCTGAATTATTGTGGCAGGTTGGTTTATGAGTGCGAATACCGAAGCTCAAGGGAGCGGGCGTGGCCTGGAAGCGGTAAAGTGGGTAGTAGTTGTGTTACTGCTGCTTGCAGCGATTGTAGGTAACTACCTCTATCGTGATGTGTCATTGCCACTGCGTGCATTAGCCGTAGTTGTACTGATTGCAGCGGCTGGCGGCATTGCGCTTTTAACGACCAAAGGCAAAGCGACTGTGGCTTTTGCTCGTGAAGCAAGAACAGAAATGCGTAAGGTTATCTGGCCAACCCGCCAGGAAACGCTGCACACCACCTTAATCGTTGCCGCGGTTACTGCCGTGATGTCACTGATTTTGTGGGGGCTGGATGGTATTCTGGTCCGTCTGGTATCGTTTATCACTGGCCTGAGGTTCTGAGATGTCTGAAGCTCCAAAGAAACGCTGGTACGTCGTACAGGCGTTTTCCGGTTTTGAAGGCCGCGTAGCCCAATCGCTGCGCGAGCATATCAAATTGCACAACATGGAAGAGCTATTTGGCGAAGTCATGGTTCCGACTGAAGAAGTCGTTGAAATCCGTGGTGGCCAGCGTCGTAAGAGCGAGCGCAAGTTTTTCCCGGGATACGTACTGGTTCAGATGGTGATGAATGACGCCAGCTGGCATTTAGTACGCAGCGTCCCACGCGTGATGGGTTTCATCGGCGGTACATCTGACCGTCCTGCACCTATCAGCGATAAAGAAGTTGATGCGATCATGAACCGTCTGCAGCAGGTCGGCGACAAGCCTCGTCCGAAAACGCTGTTTGAGCCAGGTGAAATGGTTCGCGTTAATGACGGTCCATTTGCTGACTTTAACGGTGTGGTTGAAGATGTGGATTACGAGAAGAGCCGCCTGACGGTTTCCGTGTCCATCTTTGGTCGTGCAACACCGGTTGAGCTCGACTTCGGTCAGGTGGAGAAAGGTTAACCTCTTTCCGCTCACAAATTAGCTGTTGCAGCAGGCGCGAAATTTAACTACAATTTCGCGCCTTTTGTTTTTATGCGCTGGCAACAGCGGATAAATCGTTATCACGGGGAGCCTTTACAGGCGCTATAACCCAATTGAGGAAATATCATGGCTAAGAAAGTCCAAGCCTACGTCAAGCTGCAGGTTGCAGCTGGTATGGCGAACCCAAGTCCACCGGTTGGTCCAGCTCTGGGTCAGCAGGGTGTTAACATCATGGAATTCTGTAAGGCGTTCAACGCTAAGACCGAATCTCTGGAAAAAGGTCTGCCGACTCCAGTTGTTATCACCGTATACAGCGACCGTTCTTTTACTTTCATTACCAAAACGCCTCCGGCTGCCGTACTGCTGAAAAAAGCAGCGGGCATCAAGTCTGGTTCTGGTAAGCCGAACAAAGATAAAGTCGGTAAAGTGACTCGTGCTCAGGTACGTGAAATCGCAGAAACCAAAGCTGCGGACATGACTGGTTCTGACGTTGAAGCGATGACTCGCTCAATCGAAGGTACTGCTCGTTCCATGGGCCTGGTAGTAGAGGACTAAGAAATGGCTAAGCTGACCAAGCGCATGACCGTAATTCGCGACAAAGTTGACGTGACTAAGCAGTA
Source organism: Pantoea sp. R13S299 (assembly GCF_048515925.1). Taxonomy (NCBI): domain Bacteria; kingdom Pseudomonadati; phylum Pseudomonadota; class Gammaproteobacteria; order Enterobacterales; family Erwiniaceae; genus Pantoea; species Pantoea sp. R13S299. The sequence continues at coordinate 23,989 of NZ_JBLYEF010000008.1, read as the reverse complement.
TGACATTACTGAAGCTGTTGCTCTGCTGAAAGAACTGGCTACTGCCAAGTTCGTTGAAAGCGTTGACGTTGCTGTCAACCTCGGCATTGATGCACGTAAATCTGATCAGAACGTTCGCGGCGCGACCGTTCTGCCACACGGTACTGGTCGTTCAGTACGTGTTGCTGTCTTCGCCCAGGGCGCAAACGCTGAAGCTGCTAAAGCAGCAGGCGCTGAGCTGGTAGGCATGGAAGACCTGGCTGATCAGATCAAGAAAGGCGAAATGAATTTTGACGTTGTTATTGCTTCTCCGGATGCAATGCGCGTTGTTGGCCAGTTAGGCCAGATTCTGGGCCCACGCGGCCTGATGCCAAACCCGAAAGTGGGTACTGTAACCCCTAACGTTGCTGAAGCAGTTAAGAACGCTAAAGCAGGTCAGGTTCGTTATCGTAACGACAAAAACGGCATCATCCACACTACCATCGGTAAAGTGGACTTTGACGCTGACAAACTGAAAGAAAACCTGGAATCTCTGCTGGTTGCGCTGAAAAAAGCAAAACCATCTCAGGCGAAAGGCGTGTACATCAAGAAAGTCAGCCTTTCAACCACCATGGGCGCCGGCGTTGCCGTTGACCAGGCTGGTCTGAACGCAACAGCAAACTAATTGCTGCTTGAAACGGGCGAAAAATTCACCTAGAATCTTACGCCCGTTGTTCTGTTATTAACAGAACAGGACACCAGAGAGCCAGAACTGACTGTTGCGTTTATCGCCTTTCCCTCTGACTCTGCTGCGTCACACAGAATTTAGGTTGGAGCCAGGCCTTATCCTGGCCTCCGTCCAAGACCGCAGGAGCTGTTTATCTCCGGATATTCCGCTTAATACCCTGCGTAGACGGTGACAGAACCAAAAGAATTTTTTCTTAGCTGGATTCTGCTCACCGTGTTCGAGCGCTTATTACCCCTTGGGGTAAGTAAGTGAAGTGAGTTCCGGGGAAATCCTTTCCCGGTCAAATCCAGGAGCAAAAGCTAATGGCATTAAATCTTCAAGACAAACAAGCGATTGTTGCTGAAGTCAGCGAAGTAGCCAAAGGTGCGCTTTCAGCGGTTGTTGCGGATTCCCGTGGCGTTACCGTTGATAAAATGACCGAACTGCGTAAAGCAGGCCGTGAAGCTGGCGTTTACATGCGTGTTGTTCGTAACACCCTGCTGCGCCGCGTCGTTGAAGGAACTCAGTTTGAGTGCCTGAAAGACACGTTTGTTGGTCCGACCCTGATTGCATATTCTATGGAACACCCGGGCGCTGCTGCTCGTCTGTTCAAAGATTTCGCGAAAGCGAATGCAAAATTTGAGGTCAAAGCTGCAGCCTTTGAAGGTGAGCTGATCACGGCGGCCAATATTGACCGTCTGGCAACGCTGCCGACCTACGAAGAAGCACTGGCACGTCTGATGTCGACCATGAAAGAAGCCGCTGCCGGCAAACTGGTCCGCACTCTGGCTGCTGTACGCGATGCAAAAGAAGCGGCTTAAGGCCATATTCTTTCCTTCGTACTTGCTTACGTATAAACTTTTTCTGATTCTTAGGAACAATTGTCATGTCTATTACTAAAGACCAAATTCTGGAAGCTGTTGCAGCGATGTCCGTAATGGAAGTTGTTGAGCTGGTTTCTGCAATGGAAGAAAAATTCGGCGTTTCTGCTGCTGCTGCTGTAGCTGTTGCTGCTGGCCCGGCTGAAGCTGTTGAAGAAAAAACTGAATTCGACGTAGTCCTGAAAGCTGTTGGCCCGAACAAGGTCGCAGTAATCAAAGCCGTACGTACTGCAACTGGTCTGGGCCTGAAAGAAGCCAAAGATCTGGTTGAAGCAACTGGCGTGATCAAAGAAGCAATCAGCAAAGACGACGCAGCTGCACTTGAAGCTGCTCTGAAAGAAGCTGGCGCTGAAGTTGAAGTTAAGTAAGACAACCTTCGGGTTGCAGTCTGAGTAGTTTCAGACTGATGGCTGGTGACTTTTTGGTCACCAGCCTTTTTGCGCTACAGGGTCTCAATGGGGTTTCACACTGTTTGTCCATTGTTACTCTTCAATATCTTTCTCTATCGACGACTTAATATACCGCTTTCCTGTGCGGGTTCCCTGCCTTCTCAAAAGCGATGAAATGATTTAAGCGTGATAGAAAGAGGTATTGCACTGCTGCCGCGCAGCCAGTGAATCAAACAAAATCGTGTTGCATGAACTGTCCTGTCAGGACGGACAGCGTGGGTCGACTTGTCAGCTAGCTGAGGAACCCTATGGTTTACTCCTATACCGAGAAAAAACGTATTCGCAAGGATTTTGGTAAACGTCCGCAAGTTCTGGACATACCTTATCTCCTTTCCATCCAGCTCGACTCGTTCCAGAAGTTTATCGAGCAAGATCCAGAAGGTCAGTACGGACTGGAAGCTGCATTCCGCTCTGTATTCCCTATTGCGAGCTACAGCGGCAACTCTGAGTTGCAGTATGTCAGCTATCGCCTGGGTGAACCTGTCTTTGACGTGAAAGAGTGTCAGATCCGTGGCGTGACCTATTCGGCACCGCTGCGCGTGAAACTGCGTCTGGTGGTCTATGAGCGCGAAGCGCCAGAAGGCACCGTAAAAGACATTAAAGAACAAGAAGTCTACATGGGCGAAATTCCGCTCATGACCGACAACGGTACCTTTGTTATCAATGGTACCGAACGCGTTATCGTTTCTCAGCTGCACCGTAGTCCTGGCGTGTTCTTTGATAGCGATAAGGGTAAAACCCACTCATCGGGTAAAGTGCTGTACAACGCACGTATCATCCCTTACCGCGGTTCATGGCTCGACTTTGAGTTTGACCCGAAAGATAACCTGTTTGTCCGTATTGACCGTCGTCGTAAGCTGCCGGCCACTATCATCCTGCGCGCGTTACAGTTCACTACACCTCAGATCCTCGATATCTTCTTCGAGAAAGTGGTGTTTGAAATCCGTGACAACAAGCTGCAGATGGAGCTGGTGCCTGAGCGCCTGCGCGGTGAAACCGCAACCTTCGATATCGAAGCGAACGGCACCGTCTACGTCGAAAAAGCACGCCGTATTACCGCGCGCCATATCCGTCAGCTGGAAAAAGATGGCATTCAGCACATCGAAGTTCCGGTTGAATATATTGCGGGCAAAGTGGTCGCTAAAGACTACATCGATGAGAGCACCGGTGAGCTGATTATTGCAGCGAACATGGAACTGTCACTGGATCTGCTGGCTAAACTGAGCCAGTCCGGTCACAAGCGCATCGAAACGCTGTTCACCAACGATCTGGACCACGGTCCATATATGTCTGAGACCCTGCGTGTTGACCCAACCAGCGATCGTCTGAGCGCACTGGTTGAGATCTACCGCATGATGCGTCCCGGTGAGCCGCCAACACGCGAAGCAGCAGAGAACCTGTTCGAGAATCTGTTCTTCTCTGAAGATCGTTACGATCTTTCTGCTGTCGGCCGTATGAAGTTCAACCGCTCATTACTGCGCGATGAAATCGAAGGTTCAGGCATCCTGAGCAAAGACGACATCATCGAAGTGATGAAGAAGCTGATCGACATCCGTAACGGTAAAGGCGAAGTGGATGATATCGACCACCTCGGTAACCGTCGTATTCGTTCAGTCGGTGAAATGGCTGAGAACCAGTTCCGTGTCGGTCTGGTCCGTGTTGAGCGTGCGGTTAAAGAGCGTCTGTCACTGGGCGACCTTGATACCCTGATGCCTCAGGACATGATCAACGCGAAGCCGATTTCGGCTGCGGTGAAAGAGTTCTTCGGTTCCAGCCAGCTTTCTCAGTTTATGGATCAGAACAACCCGCTGTCAGAGATTACGCACAAACGTCGTATCTCTGCTCTCGGCCCGGGTGGTTTAACGCGTGAGCGTGCCGGCTTCGAAGTGCGTGACGTACACCCAACGCACTACGGTCGTGTCTGCCCAATCGAAACCCCTGAAGGTCCGAACATCGGTCTGATCAACTCCTTGTCTGTTTATGCACAGACCAATGAGTACGGTTTCCTTGAGACGCCTTATCGCCGTGTTATCGACGGTCTGGTTTCTGACGAGATTCATTACCTCTCTGCTATCGAAGAGGGTAACTACGTTATCGCTCAGGCGAACGCCCCTCTTGATGATAACGGCGCGTTTGTTGATGACCTGGTCACCTGCCGTAGCAAAGGCGAATCAAGTCTGTTCAGCCGCGATCAGGTTGACTACATGGACGTTTCGACCCAACAGATCGTTTCTGTCGGTGCGTCCCTGATCCCGTTCCTGGAACACGATGACGCCAACCGCGCCCTGATGGGTGCGAACATGCAACGTCAGGCCGTTCCGACTCTGCGTGCTGATAAGCCGCTGGTTGGTACCGGTATGGAACGTGCTGTTGCTGTTGACTCCGGTGTTACCGCCGTTGCGAAACGTGGCGGTACCGTACAGTACGTCGACGCATCACGTATCGTTATCAAAGTTAACGAAGACGAAATGCATGCTGGCGAAGCCGGTATCGACATTTACAACCTGACCAAATATACCCGTTCTAACCAGAACACCTGCATCAACCAGATGCCATGTGTTTCTCTGGGTGAGCCGGTTGAGCGCGGCGACGTGCTGGCAGATGGCCCGTCCACCGATCTGGGTGAACTGGCACTGGGCCAGAACATGCGCGTAGCGTTCATGCCGTGGAACGGCTACAACTTCGAAGACTCCATCCTGGTCTCCGAGCGTGTGGTTCAGGAAGATCGCTTTACGACTATCCACATTCAGGAACTGGCTTGCGTGTCGCGTGACACCAAACTGGGGCCGGAAGAGATCACCGCTGATATCCCGAACGTGGGTGAAGCTGCTCTCTCTAAACTGGATGAGTCAGGCATCGTCTACATCGGTGCTGAAGTGACCGGTGGCGACATTCTGGTTGGTAAGGTAACGCCGAAAGGTGAGACCCAGCTGACGCCAGAAGAGAAACTGCTGCGCGCTATCTTCGGTGAAAAAGCCTCTGACGTGAAAGATTCGTCACTGCGCGTACCGAATGGCGTGTCAGGCACCGTGATCGACGTTCAGGTCTTTACCCGCGATGGCGTGGAAAAAGACAAACGTGCGCTGGAAATCGAAGAGATGCAGCTGAAGCAGGCCAAGAAAGACCTGTCTGAAGAACTGCAGATTCTGGAAGCGGGCCTGTTCAGCCGTATCCAGAACGTACTGATTTCTGGTGGCGTTGAAGCAGACAAATTGGACAAGCTGCCGCGCGAGCGCTGGCTGGAACTGGGTCTGACTGACGAAGCCAAGCAAAACCAGCTGGAGCAGCTGGCAGAGCAGTACGACGAACTGAAGCACGAGTTTGAGAAAAAACTCGAAGGTAAGCGTCGTAAAATCACCCAGGGCGATGATCTGGCACCAGGCGTGCTGAAAATCGTTAAGGTTTATCTGGCCGTTAAGCGTCAGATTCAGCCGGGTGACAAAATGGCAGGCCGTCACGGTAACAAAGGTGTTATCTCTAAGATCAACCCGATCGAAGATATGCCTTACGATGAAAACGGCACGCCGGTTGACATCGTTCTGAACCCGCTGGGCGTACCATCGCGTATGAACATCGGTCAGATTCTGGAAACCCACCTGGGTATGGCAGCGAAAGGCATCGGCGAGAAGATCAACGCCATGCTGAAGAAGCAGGAAGACGTCGCGAAACTGCGCGAATTCATCCAGCGCGCCTATGACCTGGGTAGCGATCTGCGTCAGAAAGTTGACCTGAACACCTTCTCCGATGACGAAGTACTTCGTCTGGCTGAGAACCTGAAGAAAGGTATGCCAATCGCCACTCCGGTGTTTGATGGCGCGAAAGAGAGCGAAATCAAAGAGCTGCTGCAGCTCGGCGGCTTGCCTTCTTCCGGTCAGATTACCCTGTTTGACGGCCGTACCGGTGAGCAGTTCGAACGTCAGGTTACCGTTGGCTACATGTACATGCTGAAACTCAACCACCTGGTTGATGACAAGATGCATGCACGTTCTACCGGTTCCTACAGCCTGGTTACTCAGCAGCCGCTGGGTGGTAAGGCACAGTTCGGTGGTCAGCGCTTTGGTGAGATGGAAGTATGGGCACTGGAAGCATACGGTGCCGCGTATACCCTGCAGGAAATGCTTACCGTTAAGTCTGATGACGTCAACGGCCGTACCAAGATGTATAAAAACATCGTTGACGGTAACCATCAGATGGAACCGGGCATGCCGGAATCCTTCAACGTACTGTTGAAAGAGATTCGCTCGCTGGGTATCAACATCGAGCTGGAAGACGAGTAACCCCTTTTCAGGCTGCGGTTCGCCGCCGCCTGATAGCGCAGGGTTTAAAGCGCTCGCAATTGTACTGGTTACGGGGCGTTCAATTTCGGTTGGACGCCCTCTGAGTCTCACTCCGACGGGAGCTAATCCGTGAAAGACTTACTTAAGTTTCTGAAAGCGCAAACTAAGACCGAAGAGTTTGATGCGATCAAAATTGCGCTGGCTTCGCCAGACATGATCCGTTCCTGGTCTTTTGGTGAAGTGAAAAAGCCAGAAACCATTAACTACCGTACTTTTAAGCCAGAGCGCGATGGTCTGTTCTGTGCCCGTATCTTCGGGCCGGTAAAGGACTATGAGTGCCTGTGCGGCAAGTATAAGCGCCTGAAACACCGTGGTGTGATTTGTGAGAAGTGCGGCGTTGAAGTGACCCAGACTAAAGTACGCCGTGAGCGTATGGGCCACATTGAACTGGCGTCGCCGACTGCGCACATCTGGTTCCTGAAGTCACTGCCATCGCGTATCGGCTTATTGCTGGATATGCCACTGCGTGACATCGAGCGCGTGCTCTACTTTGAATCTTACGTGGTAATCGAAGGTGGCATGACCAACCTCGAGAAGCGTCAGATCCTGACTGAAGAGCAGTACCTTGACGCTCTGGAAGAATTCGGTGACGAGTTCGACGCCAAAATGGGCGCCGAAGCGATCCAGGCCCTGTTGAAAAACATGGATCTGGAGCAGGAGTGCGAGCAGCTGCGTGAAGAGCTGAACGAAACCAACTCCGAAACCAAACGTAAAAAACTGACCAAGCGCATCAAGCTGCTGGAAGCGTTTGTACAGTCTGGCAACAAGCCAGAGTGGATGATCCTGACCGTGCTGCCTGTTCTGCCACCGGATCTGCGTCCGCTGGTACCACTGGATGGCGGCCGTTTCGCAACGTCGGATCTGAACGATCTTTATCGTCGCGTGATCAACCGTAACAACCGTCTGAAGCGCCTGCTGGATCTGGCTGCGCCAGATATCATCGTGCGCAACGAAAAGCGTATGTTGCAGGAAGCGGTCGATGCACTGCTGGATAACGGTCGTCGCGGTCGTGCAATCACCGGTTCCAATAAGCGTCCGCTGAAATCGCTGGCTGACATGATCAAAGGTAAGCAGGGTCGTTTCCGTCAGAACCTGCTGGGTAAACGTGTCGACTATTCTGGTCGTTCGGTTATCACCGTTGGTCCATACCTGCGTCTGCATCAGTGCGGTCTGCCTAAGAAAATGGCACTCGAACTGTTCAAACCGTTCATTTACGGCAAGCTGGAACTGCGTGGCCTGGCCACCACCATCAAAGCCGCGAAGAAAATGGTTGAGCGCGAAGAAGCGGTTGTCTGGGATATCCTCGACGAAGTAATCCGTGAGCACCCGGTTCTGCTGAACCGTGCGCCTACGCTGCACCGTCTGGGTATTCAGGCCTTTGAACCGGTTCTGATCGAAGGTAAAGCGATCCAGCTGCACCCGCTGGTTTGTGCGGCCTATAACGCCGACTTCGATGGTGACCAGATGGCTGTTCACGTACCGCTGACGCTGGAAGCCCAGCTGGAAGCGCGTGCGCTGATGATGTCGACTAACAACATCCTGTCACCTGCGAACGGCGAGCCAATCATCGTTCCTTCACAGGACGTTGTACTGGGTCTGTATTATATGACCCGTGACTGTGTTAACGCCAAAGGCGAAGGCATGGTGCTGACTGGCCCGAAAGAAGCTGAGCGTATCTATCGCGCTGGCCTCGCCTCTCTGCATGCTCGCGTTAAGGTGCGTATCACCGAACACGAGAAAAATGAGCAGGATGAGTGGGTTGCTAAAACCAGCATCATCGATACCACTGTTGGCCGCGCCATCCTGTGGATGATCGTGCCGAAAGGTCTGCCTTTCTCTATCGTTAACCAGGCGCTGGGCAAAAAAGCTATCTCCAAAATGCTTAACACCTGTTACCGCATTCTGGGCCTGAAGCCGACCGTTATCTTTGCTGACCAGACCATGTACACCGGTTTCGCTTACGCTGCCCGTTCAGGCGCGTCAGTCGGCATCGACGACATGGTTATTCCAGAGAAGAAAGTGGAAATCATCACCGAAGCGGAAGCTGAAGTGGCTGAGATCCAGGAGCAGTTCCAGTCTGGTCTGGTAACCGCAGGCGAACGTTACAACAAAGTCATCGATATCTGGGCAGCAGCCAACGAACGTGTTGCCAAGGCGATGATGGAAAACCTCTCTACCGAACTCGTGATTAACCGCGACGGTGAAGAAGAGCGCCAGGTTTCCTTTAACAGCATCTTTATGATGGCTGACTCCGGTGCGCGTGGTTCTGCAGCACAGATTCGTCAGCTGGCCGGTATGCGTGGTCTGATGGCGAAGCCAGATGGCTCCATCATCGAAACACCAATCACGGCGAACTTCCGTGAAGGGTTGAACGTACTCCAGTACTTCATCTCAACCCACGGTGCTCGTAAAGGTCTTGCGGATACCGCACTGAAAACAGCGAACTCCGGTTATCTGACACGTCGTCTGGTTGACGTTGCACAGGATCTGGTTGTTACTGAAGATGACTGTGGTACACACGAAGGCATCATGATGACGCCTGTCATCGAAGGTGGCGACGTTAAAGAGCCACTGCGTGAGCGTGTACTGGGTCGTGTGACCGCTGAAGACGTTCTGAAGCCGGGTACTGCTGATATTCTGGTCCCACGCAACACGCTGCTCGATGAGCACTGGTGTGACGTGCTGGAACTGAACTCAGTTGACAGCCTGAAAGTCCGCTCAGTAGTAGGTTGTGAAACCGACTTTGGTGTGTGTGCGCATTGCTACGGTCGCGACCTGGCACGTGGTCACATCATCAACAAAGGTGAAGCGATCGGTGTTATCGCGGCACAGTCCATCGGTGAGCCAGGTACACAGCTGACGATGCGTACGTTCCACATCGGTGGTGCGGCATCACGTGCGGCTGCTGAATCCAGCATTCAGGTGAAGAACAAAGGTACCATCAAGCTGACCAACGCTAAGTCCGTAACGAACTCGGCAGGCAAGCTGGTGATCACCTCGCGTAACGTTGAACTGAAAATGATCGACGAATTTGGTCGTACTAAAGAGAGCTATAAAGTTCCTTATGGTTCTTCCATGGCGAAAGGTGATGGTGAGCAGGTTGCAGCGGGCGAAACCGTCGCAAACTGGGATCCGCATACCATGCCAGTCATCACCGAAGTGGGCGGTTTCATTCGCTTCACAGACATGGTTGATGGCCAGACGATTACCCGTCAGACAGATGACTTAACCGGTTTGTCTTCGCTGGTGGTTCTGGACAGTGCTGAACGTACTGCGGGCGGTAAAGATCTGCGTCCTGCGCTGAAAATTGTTGATGCCAATGGCAACGACGTTCTGATCCCGGGCACCGATATGCCGGCTCAGTACTTCCTGCCAGGTAAAGCGATTGTTCAGCTGGAAGATGGCGTTAAGATCAGTGCTGGTGACACGTTAGCGCGTGTTCCGCAGGAATCTGGCGGTACCAAGGATATTACCGGTGGTCTGCCACGCGTTGCTGACCTGTTCGAAGCGCGTCGTCCGAAAGAGCCAGCTATTCTGGCGGAGATCAGCGGCATCATCTCCTTCGGTAAAGAGACTAAAGGTAAGCGTCGTCTGGTGATTACTCCGCTGGATGGTAGCGAGCCGTACGAAGAGATGATTCCGAAATGGCGTCAGCTGAACGTATTCGAAGGTGAACGTGTTGAGCGCGGTGACGTGGTTTCCGATGGCCCAGAGTCTCCACATGACATCCTGCGCTTGCGTGGCGTGCATGCGGTGACCCGTTACATCACTAACGAAGTGCAGGAAGTTTACCGTCTGCAAGGCGTTAAGATTAACGATAAGCACATCGAAGTCATCGTTCGTCAGATGCTGCGTAAAGCAACCATCGTGAGCGCAGGAAGTGCAGACTTCCTGGAAGGTGAGCAGGCTGAATTCTCTCGCATCAAGATCTCTAACCGTGATCTGGAAGCGAACGGAAAAGTTGGCGCAACCTTCATGCGTGACCTGCTGGGTATTACTAAAGCGTCACTGGCTACCGAATCGTTCATCTCTGCAGCATCGTTCCAGGAGACCACACGTGTCCTGACCGAAGCAGCAGTAGCAGGTAAGCGCGATGAACTGCGCGGCCTGAAAGAGAACGTCATCGTGGGTCGTCTGATCCCTGCCGGTACCGGTTATGCGTACCATCAGGATCGTATGCGCCGCAAAGCGGCAGGTGAAGTTCAGGTTGCACCGCAGGTTACTGCGGATGAAGCCTCAGCCAGTCTGGCTGAACTGTTGAACGCCGGTCTCGGCGGCAACAAAAACGATTAATCGTTCTTTACCTGATAAAAACCCTGCCTCGGCAGGGTTTTTTTTTGTCTCTGATTCAGGCATTCCAGTCGTTGCGGCCAAGACCAATGTCTTTCAGCTGACTGTCACTCAGCTTTGACAGGATGACGCGCGTCTCACGCCGTAGCTGCCAGCGCTTATAACTGCGCCACAGGTAACGAACCAGCTGGTAAGGCGTGCCTGTAAACGGTTTAGTTGTGCGGTTCTCGTCATATCCCATGATAGTGCCCTCAGTGAAGTGTCTGAGAACTATTTTCAGCGGAACGCTCTGTATGATACAGATGCAAAAAACACCTTTTTTTAACATACAGATTGCAGTCACAGAGATCTGAATGGTAAAAAAGAAGCATAACTGTACTGGTTAATGCTCACCATCTGAGCCAGAGGAAATACAATGACCCGATATGAACATCTGGCCACACTGCTGGCTCAGCGCATTGAACAGGGTTTATATCGCAGTGGTGAGCGGCTGCCTTCGGTACGCAGTCTGAGTGCCGAACATGGCGTCAGCATCAGCACCGTACAGCAGGCTTATCATCTGCTGGAAGAGAAGCAGATGATCACACCGCAGTCGCGCTCCGGATATTTTGTCGCCTCGCGCAAAGCGACTCCACCGATGCCTGCGCTGACCCGTCCTGCACAGCGGCCGGTTGAGGTGACGCAGTGGGATGCGGTACTGGAGCTGATTAACAGTCGTCTGGAAGATGATGTGTTGCAACTGGGCAGCGGCATGCCCGACCTGACCCAGCCGACTCTTAAACCACTGTGGAAAGCCTTCAGCCGGCAGGCGCAGAAGCAGGACATGGCGCTGCTGAATTATGACAACCTCTATGGTGTTCTCGCGCTGCGGCAACAGGTTGCACGACTGGCAATAGACAGCGGTTGCCAACTGAATGCCGATGACATTGTGATTACTACCGGCTGCCATGAAGCGTTATCGGTCGCCGTTCGGGCAGTCTGCGAGCCGGGCGATATCATTGCCGTTGAGTCGCCATCGTTTCACGGCATCATGCAAACTCTGCGCGGCTTTGGCATTCGTGCCATTGAGATTCCGACGGATGCGGTCACCGGCATCAGTCTGGAAGCGCTGGAACTGGCCTTTGATCAATGGCCGATCAAAGCCGTCGTTGTCGTGCCGAACTGCAATAATCCGCTGGGGTTCATCATGCCCGAACAGCGTAAGCGGGCATTGCTGGCGCTGGCGCAGCGGTTTGATGCCGCCGTGATTGAAGATGATGTTTATGGTGAGTTAGCCTGGGAATACCCGCGCCCCTCCACGATTAAAGCGCTGGATCTCGATGGCCGGGTTCTGCTGTGCAGCTCCTTTTCCAAAACGCTGGCGCCAGGTCTGCGCGTCGGCTGGGTTGCACCTGGCCGCTATCGCGACCGCGTGCTGCACATGAAATATATCGTCACAGGCTCCACCGCCACACAGCCGCAGCATGCGGTTTCCGAGTTTATCCGCCAGGGCCATTATCAGCCCCATCTGCGCCGGATGCGGCAAATCTATCATCGTAACTATGAAACCTTTAGCTGCTGGGTACGCCACTACTTTCCCTGCGGCATCTGCGTATCCCGTCCTCAGGGCGGCTTTCTGATGTGGATAGAACTCCCCGAAGCGTTTGATGCGGTCCGGCTTAACCGCGAACTGCGCGAGTCAAAAATTCAGATTGCCGTAGGCTCACTGTTTTCAGCGTCGGGTAAATACCGTAACTGCCTGCGCTTAAACTACGGGCTGCCGATCAACGAGCAGACTGAACAGGCGCTGGCGCTGGTGGGTGCGGCTGTCGAACGTGCCATGCTATCGTGCGAACATGAGACACAGACTTCCGCTTCTTCTCCCGCATAGCGACAGGAAGAAGCAGGGCCGGCAAGAGGAGGGAACCGGCCCTGGTCAGATAACCTTAACCTGACGGATGCCACGTTAAGGTTTTGGATCACAGCACACCAGCGGCAACATTCCATTCTGCGCGCTGCTTTCCCGGAAGAAAGCTGGCATTACTGATTTTGCAGCCGCTATGCGCGACAGGTTCCACAAATCCTTAATTGCCAGGTCCTGCCAGCGCCAGCAGAGTCCGGGTTGCTTCACGCCAGTCGTCTGCCTGAGTAATCGCGCTCACTACCGCAATACTGCCTACGCCGGTTGCCAGCACCTCAGGTGCACGCGCAATTGAGATACCACCAATCGCCACGGTGGGAATATGCGTCAGCCGTGTCAGATGCCGTTTCAGCTGATCAATGCCCTGCGGCGCAGAAGGCATCTCTTTGGTCAGCGTCGGGAAAATATGCCCAAGGGCGATGTAAGAGGGCTGGATTGCCAGTGCGCGATCCAGTTCTGCATCGTCATGGGTGGAGAGTCCTAAACGCAATCCGGCCTGATGAATGCGGGCAAGATCGGCCACATCCAGATCCTCCTGACCCAGATGCACGCCATAAGCCTGATGTTTTATCGCCAGCTGCCAGTAGTCATTGATAAACAGGCGCGCGTCATAGCGTTTACCCAGCGCAATCGCCTGGGCAATGGCGGGCTCGGCGACCTCATCGGGCTGATCTTTGATACGCAGCTGCAGCGTGCGAACGCCCATCTCCAGCAGGCGTTCAATCCACTCAGGGCTATCAACCACCGGATAAAGCCCCAGTCGCGGGGCGGTAGCAGGGAATACGGGCATCGTTACTCCTCCTTAATGGCATCGGCGGGATGATACAGTTCACCGCCGTGGCTGCGAAAACGGTCTGACATCTGCGCCATGCCCACTTCGACCGGCTCGGCACGGGCATCCTGACGTGCAGCAAACTCGCGCACCTCCTGGGATATTTTCATCGAGCAGAATTTAGGGCCGCACATCGAGCAGAAATGGGCCACCTTGCCCGACTCCTGCGGCAGGGTTTCATCATGCATCTCCCGCGCCGTATGGGGATCCAGCGCCAGATTAAACTGATCTTCCCAGCGGAATTCAAAGCGTGCTTTGGACATGGCGTTATCACGGATCTGCGCACCGGGATGGCCTTTGGCCAGATCGGCGGCATGCGCCGCGATTTTGTAGGTGATCAATCCCTGCTTCACATCCTCTTTGTTGGGCAGACCCAGATGCTCTTTGGGTGTGACGTAACACAGCATGGCGCAACCAAACCAGCCAATCATGGCGGCACCAATGCCTGAGGTGAAATGGTCATAACCGGGAGCGATGTCGGTGGTCAGCGGGCCAAGCGTGTAGAAGGGGGCTTCATCGCACAGGTCGAGCTGTTCAGTCATATTGCGGCGGATCATATGCATTGGCACGTGGCCCGGACCTTCAATCATCACCTGAACATCATATTCCCAGGCAATACGGGTCAGCTCACCCAGGGTACGCAGTTCGGCAAACTGCGCCTCGTCATTAGCATCCTGAATCGAACCCGGACGCAGGCCATCGCCCAGCGACAGAGAGACATCGTAAGCGGCGCAGATTTCACAGATCTCGCGGAAGTGCTGATAGAGGAAGCTCTCCTGATGATGCGACAGGCACCATTTCGCCATGATCGATCCACCCCGCGAAACAATGCCGGTCAGACGTTTCGCCGTCATCGGGACATAACGCAGCAGAACGCCCGCGTGAATAGTGAAGTAATCGACGCCCTGTTCCGCCTGCTCAAGCAGCGTGTCCCGGAATATTTCCCAGTTCAGCGCCTCAGCCACGCCATTCACTTTTTCCAGCGCCTGATAGATCGGCACGGTCCCGATGGGTACCGGGCTGTTTCGCAAAATCCATTCGCGCGTTTCATGAATATAACGGCCGGTCGAGAGATCCATCACCGTGTCGGCACCCCAGCGTGTCGACCAGACCAGCTTTTCCACTTCTTCCTCGATGGAGGAGGTCACCGCCGAGTTACCGATGTTGGCGTTGACCTTCACCAGGAAGTTGCGGCCAATGATCATCGGCTCTGATTCCGGGTGATTGATATTGGCAGGAATGATGGCGCGTCCGGCCGCCACCTCCTGACGCACAAACTCGGGTGTGATGCTGGCTGGCAGATGCGCGCCAAAACTGTGGCCCGGATGCTGTTGCAGCAGCACCTTACTGCGGATTCGCTCACGGCCCATGTTTTCCCGCAGGGCGATAAACTCCATCTCCGGGGTAATGATCCCCTGGCGGGCATAGTGCAGTTGCGTGACGCGGCGGCCTGCGCGGGCGCGGCGCGGTGTGGGAAGATGATCGAAGCGCAGATGATCCAGCCCCTCGTCAGCCAGCCGCTGTTGCGTATAGCCCGAGCTATTCTGTTCGAGAAACTCGCTGTCGTCGCGTTCAGCAATCCAGCGAGCGCGCAGCTTTTCCAGGCCGCGATGCACATCGATCTGTGCCGCGGGATCGCCATAGGCACCCGCCGTGTCATAGACCGGCACCGCTTCATTTTGCTCATAGAGAGGCTGTTCTTTGCTGCCGCCAATGTGGGTCGGGCTTAGGGTGATTTCGCGCATGGGCACGCGAATATCTTCCCGGCTGCCGGTAATCCAGATGCGACGGGACTGGGGAAAGGCACTGCCGCTTTGCAGGGAATCGATAAATTCCTGCGCCTGGGCACGCTGTTCACGACGGGTCATTTTTGGTTCAGACATAGCAATCTTCCAGTTAAGGGGGAACGATGCTTGTCCGGAGTTCGGAAGGAGTAACCGTATAAACAGCACAGGCGTGCCGGCATACAGAGAAGATTTACTCTTGTTCCCTTCGCAGGTTCTAACCTGATCAGGTTCCGCGGATCCCGAATTAACGGTCTCAGCCCAACTGGGCACTCCGACAAGAAGCTGTTTTCACATTGAGTTCTGATAACAGACTCAGGCGTAAAAACCTTAGTTTTCAAAGCAAAAAAAAAAGGTTCTTTGGAGAGCACTCCTCAGAACCTGTTCAGCATAAAAGGGCTACGGGATAATCTCAACCCTTTTGCCAGCGATGACTATCACGCCGGACGGGCGATATGGCTGTCATTCGCCACCTGCGGGGGGACAAGCTTGTTATCCCATGCCAGCTGAATCAGCTTATCTTCCAGTGTAAAGCGTGCTTCCAGCACTTCGCCCACTTCGGATAGCGCCTGCTGGAAGGTCATACAGTTTTCGTCGTCAATCGCCTGCTGCAGGTGACCGTCATACAGTTGCATCAGACGCTCAGTATTGGCTTCCAGCGGGGGATAGATCTGCGCAGCAGCAATCATCGGGCTATCGCCACTCATTTCACTGATGACGCGCTCATAGATACTGAAGTGACCCGCAGAAAGATAATCGACCAGGCCGTGACAAAAGTTGTCCAGCGCCTGCTCATCCAGACGCGTCAGCGCCTCTTTATTTGGTTTAAGACCGACCAGGTGATAATAGGTCACCAGTAGCTGACGACGGGCTTCAAGCCACGAATCGACCAGTTCATTACTGCCACCTACGCGTTCAGCCAGGACGTCTAACTGGTTAAGCATATCTAACTCCATGTGAGTTATAGTTGTTTATCTACACACTTAACATCAGGGCTTCAGCGTGCGATTTGACGCTAAGGATGACGAAATAAATGCAATGCGAAATCTCAAGCGTAGACGCTGGATGGTGGATTGTCAGCCATGAACAGAAACTTTGGTTGCCACAAGGTGATTTACCCCGCGGAAACGCCGAAAAATTTGGTTTGACTGGCAGTAAGGCCCGTACCATTGGTGAGTGGCAGGGTGAAAAAGTCTGGCTGATTTGTGAGCCGCGCGCCTCCGATATGTTCTCAGTCCGGCAGTTGATCGATCAGGATGTGGAGCTGTTTCAGCTGGTGGGTCGCGGTGTGCAGCTGGCGGAATTCTACCGTTCTCATCGCTGGTGCGGCTATTGCGGCCATGAGATGCACCACAGCAAACATGAATTTGCCTGTCTCTGCAGCCATTGCCGTGAGCGTTACTATCCGCAGATTGCGCCCTGCATCATTGTGGCTATCCGTCGCGGCGATGAAATCCTGCTGGCGAATCATGCCCGCCATCGCAATAAGGTCTACACCGTGCTGGCGGGTTTTGTCGAAGTGGGCGAGACGCTGGAGCAGGCCGTGGCTCGCGAAGTGATGGAAGAGAGCAATATCCGCGTTAAAAACGTCCGTTACGTGACCTCCCAGCCGTGGCCCTTCCCGCAGTCGCTGATGACAGCGTTCATGGCGGAGTATGACAGCGGCGATCTGCAACATGACGGCAAAGAGCTGCTGGATGCGGCCTGGTTCCGTTTTGATGACCTGCCGCTGCTGCCACCGCCAGGCACCGTGGCGCGCCGTCTGATTGAAGATACCGTCGCCCTGTGCCGTGCCGAAGTGTAGAAGTGCTACACTACACGCCTGTTATTGAGAGAGTGTTGAGATGAGTGAACTGAAGAACGATCGTTATTTACGTGCCCTGTTACGTCAGCCGGTTGATGTCACGCCGGTATGGATGATGCGACAAGCCGGGCGCTATTTGCCGGAATACAAAGCGACACGCGCCCAGGCGGGTGATTTTATGTCGCTGTGTAAAAACGCCGAGCTGGCCTGTGAAGTCACCCTTCAGCCGCTGCGCCGTTATCCGCTGGATGCCGCCATCCTCTTCAGTGACATCCTGACCATTCCGGATGCGATGGGACTGGGTCTCTACTTTGAGACCGGCGAAGGCCCGCGCTTCTCTAACCCTGTGACCTGTCGCGCTGACGTTGAGCGTTTACCGGTGCCCGATCCAGAAATGGAGCTGGGCTATGTGATGAATGCGGTCCGCACCATCCGTAAGAATTTGAACGGCGATCTGCCGCTGATTGGCTTCTCTGGCAGTCCGTGGACGCTGGCCACCTACATGGTGGAAGGCGGTAGCAGCAAGGCGTTTACCAAAATCAAAAAAATGATGTATGCCGATCCCGCTACGCTACACGCGATGCTGGATAAGCTGGCCGACAGCGTGATCCTCTATCTCAACGCTCAGATCCGTGCCGGTGCGCAGTCCGTGATGATATTTGATACCTGGGGCGGCGTGCTGACCCGTCGTGATTACCTTGAGTTCTCACTCCATTACATGCACAAAATTGTTGATGGCCTGCTGCGTGAAAACGACGGTCGCCGCGTGCCGGTGACGCTCTTCACTAAAGGCGGCGGACAGTGGCTGGAAGCGATGGCAGCCACCGGTTGTGATGCGCTGGGTCTCGACTGGACTACCAATATTGATGATGCACGCCGTCGTGTAGGCGACAAAGTTGCGCTGCAGGGCAACATGGATCCTTCTATGCTCTATGCTGCACCGGAGCGTATCGAGCAGGAAGTGGCCGGCATCCTGGAGCGTTTTGGCTCGGGCACCGGTCACGTATTCAATCTGGGGCACGGTATTCATCAGGATGTTCCACCCGAAAATGCAGGCGTCTTCGTTGAGGCGGTGCATCGTTTATCACGTCCCTGGCATCAGGAGTAATCATGGATATTGCCGCACTTCGCGCTGAGCAGTTAAAACGCGCCGCTGACGTGGTGCGTGAAGATGACTTTGACGTATTGCCGCCCCGCTTTATTGGCGGAGCGGACGTTGGATTTGAGCAGGAAGGCACCGTTACGCGGGCAGCGATAGTGATACTGGAGTATCCCTCGTTAAAACTGGTGGAGCATCGCATCGCGCGCGTTGAAACCACCATGCCGTATATTCCGGGCTTTCTCTCTTTCCGTGAATATCCGGCACTGATGGCCGCCTGGCAGATGCTGGAGCAAAAGCCGGACCTGCTGTTTGTGGATGGGCACGGTATTTCGCATCCAAGGCGACTGGGCGTCGCGTCGCATTTTGGCCTGTTGGTCGATGTGCCGACGATTGGCGTCGCCAAAAGCCGCCTGTGCGGCCGTTTTGACGATCTGGATGCGCAGCCTGGCAGTCGTCAGCCGCTGATCGACAAAGGTGAGCAGATAGGCTGGGTATGGCGCAGCAAACTGCGCTGTAATCCGTTGTTTGTCGCCACCGGCCATCGCGTCAGCCTGGATACCGCGCTGCAGTGGGTCGAAAACTGTACGCGCGGTTACCGGTTGCCGGAACCGACCCGCTGGGCCGATGCGGTTGCTTCTAACCGAACCGCTTTCCAGCGCTGGCAAAACGCGCTTTAACACTGTTTGTGCTGCGGTTTTGCAGTTACACTGCGGCCAGCGAAACGAATAAGAGCCACCTTTATGTTACAAAATCCCGTTCATCTGCGTCTGGCGAAGCTGGAAAGCTGGCAGCACCTTACTTTTATGGCCTGCCTGTGCGAGCGCATGTATCCCAACTATCGCGCATTCTGCGAGCAGACTGAATTTGCCGATCCGGCACTCTATCGCCGTATTCTTGATCTGATCTGGGAAAACCTGACGGTCAAAGATGCGAAGATAAACTTCGACAGCCAGCTGGAAAAGCTCGAAGCCGCCATTCCTGATGGTGATGCGTTTGAGGTTTACGGCGTTTATCCGGCTATCGATGCCTGCGTAGCATTGAGCGAAGTCGTGCATGCGCAGCTGAGCGGTGAAACTCTTGAGCATGCCATTGAAGTCAGCGAGACCTCAATTACCACTGTCGCCATGCTGGAGATGACCCAGGCTGGACGCGAAATGACTGATGAAGAGCTGCGTGAAAACCCGGCTATCATCGATGAGTGGGACCTTCAGTGGGAGATTTTCCGACTGCTGTCGGAGTGTGAAGAGCGCGACCTTGAATTGATTAAAGGTCTGCGATCTGACCTGCGTGAAGCTGGAATTAGCAACATCGGTATAAATTTCCAGCAGTAAGGCGATAAAACGTGACTTCAGGCCCGAATTAGCGCGCCTGGAGGCTTCACATTGGCCCCCTGTCTGGTCTACATTTGGGGGGCTGAAAATTGTGGCTATCGGTGCGTGCAGGCAGAAGAGTGCCAGAATATGGCTTTTCCCTCGCACTCGTTGCTTAGCAAGCGATAAATACACTTTAAGGATAACTTATGAACAAGACTCAACTGATTGATGTGATCGCAGAAAAAGCTGACCTGTCTAAAACCCAGGCAAAGGCAGCGCTGGAATCTACTCTGGCTGCGATCACTGAGTCTCTGAAAGATGGTGATGCTGTACAACTGGTTGGTTTTGGTACTTTTAAAGTGAACCACCGCGCTGAGCGTACCGGTCGTAACCCGCAGACTGGCAAAGAGATCAAAATCGCTGCAGCAAATGTACCGGCATTCGTGTCTGGTAAAGCGCTGAAAGACGCCGTTAAGTAAGACGTCGCACTGCGGTTAAGCTTTAAAACAGGGGGCGTTTCGCCCCTTTTGTTTAAGAGGCCAGCCATCATGACCCCGCTGTTCCCGCGTTTATCTGTTCTGATTCTCTCCCTGTTTCTTTTCGGCTGCAGCTCGACTCCGGATATTCCTCCCTTTTCTGCCAGTGGCTATCTTGCAGATCGTGGCGTTGTGCGTATCTGGCGCAAAAACAGCGACCATCAGTCGGTCCATATCCGCACCCTCTATACGCCGTTCAGTGGCGGGGAAGGTGAAGTGACTGACTATGTCTGGCTGGAAGAATCATTGATCAGCATTCAGCGTCAGGTGAAGGGCAAACAGCCTGACGATGTGACCCTGCGCTTTGACCAGGCAGGTGGTCTCAACTTTATGCAGCGTCAGCTTGCAGAGCGGCGTGAAGCAGTCAGCCCGGATGCGGTCGAGCTCTATAAGTTTGACGCTCAGCGGATGCGTAACCTCAGCGATGCGCTGTTAAGCGGTCAGGTGTTCCTGAAACAGGGTCACTGGCTGGGAAACAATGTGCTGGATAGTTGTGAAGGTCAGCAGGTCAGACCCGCTTTTGACGCTGACGATGTGCAGATGCTGACACAGCAGCAGAGTAATGCAGCGGCACCGCTGATGGTGTCATGGCTTGAAGCGCCTGAAGGGATACAGTTGTTGCGGGTCAGTCAGAAGGATGACTGCTCACAGCAGCCGACAGAAGAAGATATGTGAAGTGAAAAGGGGGCACGCTGTGCCCCCTTTGCTTATTTGCGATTAATGGCGCGGTAGCCGATATCGTGGCGACAGAAACTGCCCTGCCATGAGATCGGCTTTGTCAGCTCGTAAGCCCGCTTTTGCGCCGCAGCGACATCGTCGCCCAGTGCGGTGACGCACAGTACGCGGCCACCGTTCGTCAGCACCCGATCTTCTTCCAGACGCGTTCCGGCGTGGAATACCTTGCCGTCAGCCACTTCTTCCAGTGGCAGGCCATGAATCTGATCGCCCTGAGCGTAATCACCCGGATAGCCACCTGCCGCCAGTACCACACCCAGCGCAGGACGTGGATCCCATTGTGACGTTTTCTGATCCAGCTTGCCGTCGCAGGCGGCAAGGCAAAGATCGACCAGATCCGACTGCAGGCGCAGCATGATCGGCTGAGTTTCCGGATCGCCGAAGCGACAGTTAAATTCGATCACTTTTGGCTGCCCGGTGTGATCAATCATCAGACCGGCATAGAGAAAACCGGTGTAGACGTTGCCTTCAGCGGCCATGCCACGCACGGTTGGCCAAATAACCTGATCCATCACGCGCTGGTGGATCTCATTGGTGACAACCGGAGCCGGTGAGTAGGCGCCCATTCCGCCGGTGTTCGGACCGGTATCGCCATCGCCGACACGTTTGTGATCCTGGCTGGTGGCCATAGGTAGTACATGCTCGCCGTCTACCATTACGATAAAGCTGGCTTCTTCGCCATCCAGAAACTCTTCAATCACAATGCGGTGTCCGGCGTCGCCAAAGGCATTTCCGGCCAGCATATCCTGAACCGCATCCTCAGCTTCCTGCAGCGTCATTGCGACAATCACGCCTTTACCTGCGGCCAGACCGTCGGCTTTGATAACGATTGGCGCGCCTTTCTCACGCAGATACGCGAGAGCAGGCTCAACTTCGGTAAAGTTCTGGTACGCCGCGCTGGGGATCTGGTGACGTGCCAGGAAATCTTTGGTGAAGGCTTTAGAGCCTTCCAGCTGTGCAGCAGCCTGCGTCGGACCAAAGATAGCCAGGCCCGCTTCACGGAAGGCATCCACGACACCCATCACCAGCGGTGCTTCAGGTCCGACAATCGTCAGATCGATCTTTTCGCGCTGTGCAAATTCAAGCAGGGCAGGGACATCTGTCGCACTGATCGCGACGTTCTGCAGCGCAGGCTCTAATGCGGTACCCGCGTTACCTGGCGCGACAAACACGGTTTCTGCCAGCGGCGACTGAACGGCTTTCCAGGCCAGAGCATGCTCACGTCCGCCATTGCCGATTACTAAAATTTTCATCTGTTATTCTCCGGAACGATTAATGGCGGAAGTGACGCATGTCGGTGAAGATCATGGCAATGCCATGCTCATCCGCAGCCGCAATCACTTCTTCATCGCGGATGGAGCCGCCAGGCTGGATAACGCAGCTCACGCCTACCGCAGCCGCAGCATCTATACCATCACGGAACGGGAAG
Source organism: Pantoea sp. R13S299 (assembly GCF_048515925.1). Taxonomy (NCBI): domain Bacteria; kingdom Pseudomonadati; phylum Pseudomonadota; class Gammaproteobacteria; order Enterobacterales; family Erwiniaceae; genus Pantoea; species Pantoea sp. R13S299. Next base: position 1,912 of record NZ_JBLYEF010000008.1, on the reverse strand, counting down.
AATGCATCCGACGCCATGGCTGAGCCTTTCACTTCAAGACCTTCATCGCCCGCTTTGATCCCTGCAATTTTAGCGGAGTAGACGCGGCTCATCTGACCGGCACCAATACCGATAGTCATGCCATCGCGTGAATAAACAATGGCATTAGACTTAACGAACTTCGCGACTTTCCAGCAGAACAGCGCATCACGCAGCTCCTGCTCGGTTGGCTGGCGCTTGCTGACCACGCGCAGCTGGCTGGCATCAACCATACCGAGATCGCGATCCTGGACCAGCAGGCCACCATTGACGCGTTTAAAATCCAGCGCGGTAGTACGGTTTTGCCACTGACCACAGATCAGGACACGGACATTCTGTTTAGCAGCGGTAATTTTCAGCGCGGCTTCGGAAACGGCGGGAGCGATGATCACTTCAACAAACTGGCGACTGATAATCGCCTGCGCAGTCGCTTCATCCAGCTCGCGGTTAAAGGCAATGATGCCGCCGAACGCGGAGGTCGGGTCGGTCTGGTAAGCCCGCTCATAGGCTGACAGCAGAGAGTCACCGGTCGCAACGCCACACGGGTTAGCATGTTTGACGATGACGCACGCGGGCTCACTGAACTCTTTAACGCATTCCAGTGCCGCATCCGTGTCAGCAATATTGTTATAGGAGAGCGCTTTGCCCTGAACCTGCTGCGCGGTGGCTACTGACGCTTCAGTGATATTCTCTTCTATATAGAAGGCCGCATCCTGATGGCTGTTTTCGCCGTAACGCATATCCTGCTTCTTAATGAAGTTCAGATTCAGGGTACGCGGGAAACGGCCGGCGGGCTGATTGCGTTCGCCGTGATAAGCAGGCACCAGGGTACCGAAGTAGTTAGCGATCATGCTGTCATAGGCGGCGGTGTGTTCGAAGGCTTTGATGGCCAGATCGAAACGGGTCTCAAGCGTCAGTGCGTTCTTATGAGCGTCCATTTCAGCAATGATGGCATCGTAGTCGCCGCTGCTGACCACAATGGCGACATCTTTATGGTTCTTGGCAGCAGAGCGCACCATGGTCGGGCCACCGATGTCGATGTTTTCCACCGCGTCTTCCAGTGAGCATCCTTCACGGGCGACAGTCTGTGCAAAGGGATAGAGGTTAACGACCACCATGTCGATTGGGCTGATGTCGTGCTGCGCCATGATGGCATCATCCTGGCCGCGACGACCTAAAATGCCGCCATGCACTTTCGGATGCAGAGTTTTGACGCGTCCATCCATCATTTCCGGGAAACCGGTGTAGTCAGAGACTTCAGTGACAGCCAGACCTGCATCCGCCAGAAGGCGAGCTGTTCCACCTGTTGAGAGCAGTTCGACACCGCGACTTGAGAGCGCCTGAGCAAATTCGAGGATACCGGCTTTGTCAGAGACACTGAGCAATGCGCGGCGTACAGGACGAGGTTGTTGCATGGTGGTTTATCCCTTGGCTTTGTTTCGCGTATATAAGAGCGTTACGTCAGGCTTCACAGCGGTTTTCTCTTCTATATAAGAAGAAAAGCTCAAAAACCTCAGGTAACGCCCCGAAAAGGGGTGTCCGGAATATTGCCCGGCATTGTAGCGAAAACGTTTGCGTGATGCTCGCCTAAATTCATTTAGCCCGCTCTGTGTGGATAACATTGTGTGTAACTGCGTATAACAGCGGCTTTTGCTGTGGAATGCAGCGAACGCTCTTTTTTATGCAATTTATGGGTTGCGACTCTCCGACAACTCCCTATAATGCGCATCCATCAACACGGAACACCGGCAACGGGAAACGGGTTGAGAGGCACAGGAGACTGAGCCGCCGGAGAAAAACTTCTGAGAAAGAGGTTGACTCTGCAGGAGGAAAGCGTAATATACGCCACCTCGCGACAGGACGCTAACGCACTGTTCGCACTGCTCTTTAACAA
>NZ_JBLYEF010000007.1:0-118551 GCF_048515925.1 Pantoea sp. R13S299 | reverse complement strand
TGTAAAACGTCATAATGAATTTCATTATGTGTTCACTCGTGAGGCTTGATATTTTTTTACGTCCGGAGACGCTGATATCAATCCTGCGAGTGCCCACACAGATTGTCTGATAAATTGTTAAAGAGCATGCCGCGATTTACTGCGGCGCGGGCTGCGTATATTACGCTTTCCGCATTGTCAGTCAAGCATTTATTTTCGCTTAACTCACTGGTTCGTATGATTTCGAACCTACTCAACCCGGCGCTTCGTAAGCCGTTGTGCCGTGTCAGTGGAGGCGCATTATAGGGAGTTCTCGGAGACTGACAAGAGCTAATTTGAAATAAAATTCCGAGTGCTGATTTTTTCAGCTAAAAGCCGCTAAAGCGCCAGTTTTTCAAGCAACGGGAAGCCATAACGCTGTAAAACGGGTGATAATTGACCCGCTTCGCCATCCAGCTCAGTACAGAACGCGACGTTCTGTTGCGAAGAATTAACTTCAGGCGCTTCATGCTCCAGCAGCCAGGCCGTACGTCGTGCAATTGCCGCACCGGAATCAATCAGACGCGTCCCTTCAGGTAGCACCTGCTGCAACTCTTCGCGCAGTAAAGGGAAGTGCGTACAGCCTAAAACGACAGTATCCGGGGGTTCAGCCATCCGCAGCCAGGGCTGAACAATACGGCGCACCTCATCCAGTGCAACCTCCGCACCGTGCAGCTTCGCTTCGGCCAGCTCCACCAGCTCAGCTGATCCCAGCATCTCAATGTGGCAGGAACCGGCAAACTGCGCCACCAGCTCATGGGTATAAGGACGGCGCACTGTAGCCCGCGTCGCCAGTAACCCGACCACACCATTACGGGTCAGTCGCGCAGCAGGTTTAATCGCCGGAACCACACCCACAACAGGAAACACAAAGCGTTCACGTAAAGCGGGCAATGAAACCGTGCTGGCCGTATTGCAGGCGATGATGACTAACGAGAGAGGATAGCGCTGGGTAATGGCCTCAACGATGGCGACCACCCGTTCCACGATGAAGGTTTCGCTTTTCTCGCCGTAGGGGAAGCCAGCGTTATCGAAGGCATAGAGGTAATGAAGATCCGGCAATAGCTGACGGACCTCATCATAGACAGAAAGCCCACCGACACCGGAATCAAACACCAGCACGGTGGGACGCAAATCAGAAGTTGTAGCTGCCGCTGAGGTAATACTCTCGTCCTGGAGTCTGATAGCCATACACTGTCTCGTAATCTTTATCGAACAGGTTGGCAATTCTACCACGAACCGTGAGTTGTGAAGTGACCGGATATGAGACGGCGAGATCCCACAGGCTCACGCCTCCTAACTTCACGCGACGGCTGGGCGTGCTGTTGAAGTCAGTATCATAACGGTCGCCCAGATAGTGATAAGTCACCGACCAGTCAAACTCATACAACGTCCAGTCGAGCTGATACTTCACCTGCTGCTTAGCGCGGCGAATGAGTGGCTGATCGGTACTGCCATCCCGTGCGTCGACATAATCATATGAGAGCTGATGCGTCAGCGGCCCGGTATCGAATCCTGCTGTGGCTTCAACGCCTTTAATACGCGCCTGCTTAATGTTGAAGTAACGGAAGGTCTGCGGATCGGTATCAATGAGATTATCAATGTCGTTGCGATAACCCGACACGCGCCAGTTCACCGGCCCGCTCAGCCCTTCAAAACCACCTTCCCACTGCTTACTTTTTTCAGGATCGAGGTCGCGATTGCCATAAAACGGGCTGTATACCTGCGACAGATTTGGCGCTTTGAAGGCGGTGCCATAAGAGGAGAATGCGCGGTAACCGGAGATAAACTCCCATGAGGCCGCCGTCTGCCAGGTGTTATGCCAGCCGAACTGATTGTTGTCGTCACCGCGTACCGCACCTTCAAGGGTGACGCTGCCAAACTGCTGTTGCCCGGTCAGGTATAGGCCGGTATTACGCTGTTCATAGCCCTCTGACAAAGTGTTCGTGCCTGGCTCAGTCGTTTCTTTCTGCCAGTCAACACCCGCACTGATCGCGCCCTGCCCCACCTGCACGGTATTACCCCACTGCAGATTGTACTGAGTGACATCATCAAAGGTCGACGCAGCACCGTAGCGGCCATTGCGCGGATCGTAGTTAATGTCTTTGGTATGGCCATAACTGGCGATGAGCTGGGTAGAGTAAAAGTCGCGGTTGAAGCGTAACCCGGTGTCCCAGGTCTGGCTGTAGAACTGACGGGTATCCGCCAGTCCGCTGATGCCGTTGTCATCAAAGCTGTATGACCCGTCGTAGGCGGTACGATTATCAAACCCATAGCCACGCACAAAACCACTGAGCTCATCGCTGAACTGATGCTCAAGGTTGCCATACAGGGTTTTGCTCATGAAGCCGTCGCGATCGTGCTGCGCCGGGCCATAGTCATTAGGATAGCCCGCTACTACGTCATACCCTTTGGTATAGGTGTAGTTGCCTGCCAGGGTGAGCTTTGTCGCATCGCCCAGCATCTGCTGGGTTGAGCCGTCGTAAGATTGATAACCGTTGGACCCCATGCCCGCCGTCAGCGTGGTACCCGGTTGCGATCGACCCGTAATGATATTCACCACACCGCCAATCGCATCGGAACCGTAGACCGCAGAACGTGCGCCGCGGATATATTCGATACGCTGCACCAGCGACAGGGGGATCTGGCTGAGGTCTGACGAACCGGTGATACCCGCCTGATTAAGCCGGATACCATCAATCAGGATCAGCACATGTCTGGATTCGGTACCCCGAATAAACAGCGAACTCTGCTGTCCTAATCCGCCACTTTGCGCGACGTCGACACCCGGCAGACGGCGCATCACATCCGTCAGGCTTTTGGCCTGCCAGCGATCGATTTCATCACGCGTGACGACGGTGGTGGGCGCCAGCACCCCGGAAACAGGTTCGGCAAAACGGTTGGCAGTGACTATTTGCGTATCATCATTCCCCTGCGCAAAACCGTTTTGCGCCCAGAGAGAAATCGCCGTTGCGCTCAGAGCGAACAGCGATGCTGTTTTTATTGTCATTTTTAATCGCATCCATAAGACGAAGCAGGATGCCGCAGGCCGACAATCAATAGCACGCGATGATTGTACGAGTAGCGACGTTACACCGGCAGGTCTTCGGGCTGGGAACCATAAGTGATGATGACTTCCCATCCCGGAGGACAGTGTCTGCAATTGCACTCATCACGACATTCCTTACCGCTGCGCGTCAGCTCCAGATTCACACTGGATTCCCTATTAACTCGGGCTTGAGGCCGGCGTCTGCAGTCTACGGAGTGGAGATACGGAAGTCCAGACAGCCGCTGCAGGACTGGACATCAGCAAGTGAATGCCTACAATCGCCCGCTGGTAAGCTATTAATCAGGATTGCTCATGACACCCGAACATCTCCCCATTGAAGACTATGACGCACAGCTGGCGGAAAAAGTCAGTCGTTTAGAGACGATGATGACGCCGTTTGCTGCGCCCGACGTGGAGGTGTTCCGTTCGCCGGTCAGCCACTACCGGATGCGCGCCGAATTCCGCCTGTGGCATGACGGCGATGATATTTATCACATCATTTTTGATCAGCAGACGCGCGAGCGGATCCGGGTTGATCAGTTCCCGGCGGCCAGCCAGCTGATCAATCAGTTGATGCCAAAGATGATCGCCGCGATCCGTGATAACCGCACCCTGCGTCATAAACTGTTCCAGATCGACTATCTGTCGACCATGAGCAATCAGATTGTGATTTCACTGCTCTATCACCGCAAGCTGGACGATGAGTGGCAGCAGGCAGCCGCCGCGCTGCGTGACCAGCTGCGCGCGGAAGGGCTGGATGTGCAGCTGATTGGCCGCGCGACTAAGACTAAAATCTGTCTGGATCGCGACTATGTTGATGAGTGTCTGCCGGTGGCGGGTCGTGAGATTATCTATCGTCAGGTCGAAAATAGTTTTACACAGCCTAATGCGGCGATGAATATTCAGATGCTGGAGTGGGCGCTGGATGTGACGCAGGATTCACAGGGCGATCTACTGGAACTCTACTGCGGTAACGGCAACTTCTCGCTGGCGCTGGCGCGTAATTTCCGCCGCGTTCTGGCGACAGAAATCGCCAAGCCCTCTGTTGCGTCGGCGCAGTACAACATTGCCGTGAATCAGATTGATAACGTGCAGATCATTCGCATGGCGGCGGAAGAGTTTACTCAGGCGATGAATGGCGTGCGCAGCTTCAATCGTCTGGAAGGGATTGACCTGACCAGCTACGAATGCGAGACGATTTTTGTCGATCCGCCGCGCAGCGGACTGGATGAAGAGACGGTGAAAATGGTGCAGGCGTACCCGCGCATCCTTTACATCTCCTGCAACCCGCAGACCCTGAGCGACAATCTGCAGACGCTGTCAGAAACGCATGACGTGACGCGGCTGGCGCTGTTTGATCAGTTCCCCTACACCCACCATATGGAATGCGGCGTCCTGCTGACGCGTAAAGCGTAAACAAAAACGGGAACCCTGAGGTTCCCGTTTTCATTTATTCCTGATGATATTCCTACTGATTACGCTTGCGCTTAAACCGTGTCGCAATCCAGAACACCAGCGCCACCATCAGAACGGTAGGAACGAAGTTGGAGCCAATGTCCGGGTATTCTGCCCGCACCAGCGCGCTATAAACCAGAATCCCCAGCAGGAAAAACGCCGCCGCGAGTCCTGGCATGCCGTCCGGCATATTGGTGTTGAGATAACGCTGATGCAGACACCAGGCCGCCAGACCCAGTGCAATCAGCGGAAAAATCGAAAAGGGAACAAAGGCGCTGAACAGCACAGAAAACGAGCCGTTAATCGCTAAGCCGGTAATAAAAGCCAGTGCCAGAGTGCTTTTATCGCGGGTACCTGGGTGGGTCATGGACTGATCCTTACTCATTGCTCTTCGGTTTTTTCCAGGGTGACCGCCAGTCGTTCCTGCTCACGGCGGTACCAGTAATAAGCGCCTTTGGCGATCATACGCAGCTGTAACACCAGCCGATCCTCAAGCTTACGTCGCTGCTCAGCATCAACATCCAGCGCTTCTGCTCCGGCGCTAAAGACAATGGTCACCATCGCTTCGGCCTGCGCTTCGGTAAAACTGCGCGGCATGCGATTTTCGACCTCAAGATAATCAGCCAGTTCAGCGATAAAGTGCTGAATTTCACGCGCCACGGCCGCACGGAAAGCAGCAGATGTGCCGGAACGTTCACGCAGTAACAGGCGGAAAGCGTTGGGGTTATTGCCGATGAACTCCATAAAGGTCGACACCGACGTCTTAATGATGCTGCCACCTTTGGCGATACGCTGGCGCGCCTGGCGCATCAGCTGTCGCAGCATCAGCCCGCTTTCATCCACCATCGTCAGGCCAAGCTCATCAACATCCTTAAAATGCCGATAAAAGGAGGTGGGTGCGATGCCTGCTTCACGGGCCACTTCCCGCAAACTCAGACTGGCAAAACTGCGCTCGGCGCTGAGCTGACTGAAAGCTGCTTCAATCAGCGTACGACGTGTACGTTCTTTTTGTTGCGCTCTGACGCCCATTCTCTCTGCCTTTAGCGGTGTTGAGCGGGCACTATAACAAAATTTTCAGCGTACAGATTGGCAATCTTTGTCACCGCCTGTGAACCTCACTCTTTGTCAAAATGTGATGAAAATCGCTGATAGAATTCAGAAGTGCGCGACGAGATGTTAGAATCTCGTTGTAAAAATGTATAAATAATAGGACGTATCGGTATGCAAAAGTCTTACGATTACGATGCCATTGTGATTGGCTCAGGGCCCGGCGGTGAAGGGGCGGCGATGGGGCTGGTAAAACAGGGAGCGCGCATCGCCGTGATCGAACGCTACCACAACATCGGCGGCGGTTGTACGCACTGGGGCACCATCCCTTCTAAAGCCCTTCGCCATGCCGTCAGTCGCATTATTGAATTCAACCAGAACCCACTCTACAGCGATCATACCCGACTGCTTCGCTCCTCTTTCGCCGATATTCTCAATCACACGGAAAGCGTGATCAGCCAGCAGACAGCCATGCGCCAGGGCTTCTACGAGCGTAATCGCTGTGAACTTTATCAGGGTGATGCGCATTTCGTTGATGCCAACACCGTGGAGATTGAGCAACCCGATGGCACGCGTGAGACGCTGACGGCCGGAAAGTTTGTTATCGCCTGTGGTTCACGGCCTTACCATCCTGACGATGTCGACTTTACCCATCCGCGCGTTTATGACTCCGACTCTATCCTCAACCTGCACCACGAACCGGGCCACGTCATTATTTATGGCGCTGGCGTGATTGGCTGTGAATATGCGTCGATCTTCCGCGGTCTGAACGTCAAGGTTGACCTGATTAACACCCGCGATCGCCTGCTGGCGTTCCTGGATCAGGAGATGTCGGACTCTCTCTCTTACCACTTCTGGAACAGCGGCGTGGTGATTCGTCATAACGAAGAGTTTGAGAAGATCGAAGGCGTGGAAGATGGCGTCATCATGCATCTGAAGTCGGGTAAGAAAGTGAAAGCGGACTGCCTGCTTTACGCCAACGGCCGTACCGGCAACACCGATTCGCTGTCGCTGGAAAATGTTGGTCTGGAAGCGGATGGTCGTGGCCTGCTGAAAGTGAACAGCATGTATCAGACGGCTCAGCCGCACATCTATGCTGTCGGCGACGTGATCGGTTATCCGAGCCTGGCCTCAGCCGCCTACGATCAGGGCCGTATTGCTGCGCAGGCGATTATCAAAGGGGAAGCCACAGCGCACCTGATTGAAGATATCCCAACCGGTATCTACACCATTCCGGAAATCAGCTCCGTAGGTAAAACCGAGCAGCAGCTAACGGCCATGAAGGTGCCTTACGAAGTGGGCCGCGCGCAGTTCAAGCATCTGGCGCGAGCGCAGATCGTGGGGATGAACGTCGGCAGCCTGAAGATACTGTTCCATCGTGAAACCAAAGAGATCCTGGGGATCCACTGCTTTGGTGAGCGTGCCGCCGAGATCATCCACATCGGTCAGGCGATCATGGAGCAAAAAAATGGTGGCAACACGATTGAGTACTTCGTGAATACCACCTTTAACTATCCGACCATGGCAGAAGCCTATCGCGTTGCGGCGTTAAATGGCTTAAACCGCCTGTTTTAACGCAGCGTCGAAATAATGCTGCATGTGGGTTTTAATCGCCTCTGCCAGCTGTTCATAACGGCTGCGCAGAGGTGAACCTGGACGATAGACCAGCGCAATCGTGCGCTGTGGCACCGGTTTGTAGCAGGTGAGATAGCAGACACCATCGCGAATCCGCTCTGGTGGAACTGCCAGCGCCGGTAACAGCGTAATGCCGCTGCCTGCCGCCACCATATTGCGCAGCGTCTCAAGACTGGTCGCGCGGAAATGGGTATCTTCATCGGCGCCCGCCTCAAAGCAGAACCCCATCGCCTGATCACGCAGACAGTGCCCATCTTCCAGCATCAGCAATTTCTCGCCGGCCAGATCGGACATTGGCACTCGGTCGCGATCGCACCAGGGATGATCGGCATAGACTGCCAGCTTCATCGGCTCATCAAACAGCGGCACTTCGATAAAGGCCTGGCTCTCTTTGACCAGCGCAACAATCGCACAGTCGAGCTTACCGCTGTCGAGTTGCGCGAGCAGCTGCTGCGTCTGCGCTTCGTGCAGATACATCTCCAGTTTCGGGAATGTCTGGTGCAGCGTCGGGATAATCTGTGGCAATAAGTAAGGCGCGGTGGTCGGGATGAGGCCGATGTGCAGCGGACCTGACATCGCTTCCCCTTGCTGACTGGCCATCTCCTTCAGCACTTTCACTTCACGCAGTACCGTTCGCGCCTGATCCACCAGCAGCAAACCTGCCTGCGTGAACAGCACTTTACGGCTGGTGCGCTCCAGCAGCATCACACCCAGCTCATCTTCCAGCTTACGGATCTGCCCGCTTAACGTCGGCTGACTGACATGGCACGCATCCGCCGCACGTCGGAAATGACGGTGTTCAGCAAGCGAAACCAGATATTCAAGATCACGAATATTCATTATTACCCTCCAAACCACGATAGCCCGTGGCGATAGATAGAATAGCAATGAACGATTGGCCCTATCAAGGGTGGTTGGGAATAATGCGCCCATCAAAAGGAACGTGGTATGTCAGGAGAAAAAAATGTTTGCAAGTCAGGAAGGTAAAGCTATTCCGTCAGTGATTTTTCACACGCGTCAGGGCGATCGCTGGGTCGATGTGACCACTGAAGCGCTGTTTAAAGACAAAACGGTCATCGTTTTTTCACTGCCAGGTGCCTTTACACCCACCTGCTCCTCCAGCCATCTGCCACGTTACAATGAATTAGCAGGTCTGTTTGCTCAGCAGGGTGTGGACAGTATTCTTTGCGTCTCGGTAAATGACACTTTTGTGATGAACGCATGGAAAGCAGAACAGCGCGCCGACAACATTACCTTTATCCCTGATGGCAACGGCGAGTTTACCCGTGGCATGGAGATGCTGGTTGAGAAAGCCGATCTTGGCTTTGGCCCACGCTCATGGCGCTACTCGATGCTGGTACGCAACGGCGTGGTCGAGAAAATGTTTGTAGAACCGAACAAGCCAGGCGACCCGTTTGAGGTTTCCGATGCCGACACCATGCTGCGCTATCTGGCGCCAGAGTGTAAAGCCCAGGAATCGGTTTCCATTTTTACTAAGCCAGGCTGCAGCTTCTGCACTCAGGCAAAACAGATGCTGATGGATCATGGCATCCAGTATGAAGAGATTGTGCTGGGACAGGATGCGACAACCGTGAGTCTGCGCGCCGTCTCAGGTCGGGCGACGGTACCGCAAATCTTCATGGGCGGTCGTCACATTGGCGGTAGTGAGGATCTGCAACAATACTTGCTGTCAGCCTAAAAGAGTCTGAGCGTCGGCCGGGAGAGCAGGCGCTTTGATGATGTGCCTATAAAAAAAGTAGTAATTCTGAAGCTAGAGGTTGGCGGGCATTTAATGTGCCCGCTTTTTTTTACCTGCTGATTACGCCAGACGCTGCTTAGCGTCACCGATAGCACGCGCAACCTGCTGTGGCGAAACACCGCCCTGCGCATTGCGCTTATCCAGACAGGATTGCAGCGCCAGAATCGGATAGACATCCTCACCAATCACCGCACTGAACTGCTGCAGCTGCGCCAGCGACAGCGCTTCCAGCGCCACGCCCTGCCCGATGGCGGCAACCACGACTTCACCGACGATATGGTGTGCTTCACGGAACGGCACGCCTTTGGCGACCAGATAGTCGGCCAGCTCGGTGGAGTTTGCGTAGCCCTGTTCAGCCGCTTCCTGACAACGCGGACGTTTAACCTGCAGACCATCCAGTACCAGCACGGACATATGCAGACAGTCAAGCCAGGTGTCGAGTGCGTCGAACAGCCCCTCTTTGTCTTCCTGCATATCTTTGTTGTACGCCAGTGGCAGACCTTTCAGCGTCATCATCATGCCGGTCAATGCGCCCTGCACCCGACCACACTTGCCGCGAATCAGCTCCAGTGCATCCGGGTTTTTCTTCTGCGGCATCAGCGATGAGCCGGAGGTCACTTTATCTGACAGCTCGATAAAGCCTGCCTCGCCGGTGTTGAAGAAGATCATATCTTCGGCAAAGCGCGACAGATGCACCATGCCGATAGCCGCGTCAGAAAGCAGCTCCAGCACGTGATCGCGGTCTGAGACGGTATCCAGACTGTTGCGCGTGGCGGAAGCAAAGCCCAGCCAGCCTGCCAGCTGCTGACGATCGATCTCGTAGGCAGTACCGGCCAGTGCGCCACAGCCTAGCGGGCTGACATCAAGCCGCTTCAGGGTATCCTGCAGACGGCTCTCATCACGCGCCAGCATTTCAACGTAGGCCAGACACCAGTGCGCAAACGTCACCGGCTGCGCACGCTGCAGGTGGGTGTAGCCTGGCATCACGGCATCCTGATTGGCTTCAGCAGTCACCACCAGCGCCTGCTGCAGATCACGTGTGGCACCCAGCAGCGCTTCAATCTGCAGCTTGCACCATAATTTCAGATCGGTCGCGACCTGATCGTTACGGCTCCGACCGGTGTGCAGCTTTTTACCCAGCGAACCGACTTTATCGATCAGCTTGCCTTCAACCCAGCTGTGGATATCTTCAGCGTCGCTCTGCAGGATCTGCTCAGGATTCTCACGTACTTCATCCAGTAACGTATTCAGGGCTACTTCCAGTTGCTGCTGCTCATCCTGAGTCAGGACATTGACCGTCACCAGCGCTTTGGACCAGGCAACAGAGCCAATGATGTCCTGTTCTGCCAGGCGGTAATCGAAGCGCAGCGAGTCATTGAACTGTTTAAAACGCTGATCCGCTGCCTGAGTAAACCGTCCACCCCAAAGTGCCATGTGAAAACTCCTCTGAATCGTTAAACAAGAGGCGGCATAAATGCCGCCCCTGAATGAAAACTGTGAGGCGAGGCGCACCCCGCCTGAAAATTACTTTTTCTGCTCGTTCAGGGCGCGGATACGCGAAGAGAGCGAGAACAGACGGATAAAGCCGCCCGCGTGACGGTGATCGTAGACTTCATCTTCACCGAAGGTGGCGAACTCTTCCGAGTAGAGGCTGTTCGCGGAACGCTTCTGGGTGGCAGTCGCGTGGCCTTTATAGAGCTGCAGCACCACTTCACCGTTAACCTCTTCCGCCAGTGATTCGGCAGCAGCCTGAATCGACTTACGCAGCGGGGCGAACCAGCGACCGTCATACACCACATAAGACATCTCGTGACCCAGTTGCTCACGCCATTTGAAGCTATCGCGATCCAGCACCAGCTGCTCAACCGCACGCAGCGCATTCACCATGATGGTACCGCCAGGGGTTTCGTAGCAGCCGCGGGATTTAATGCCCACCAGACGGTTTTCAACGATATCGATACGGCCGACGCCATGTTTTGCGCCCAGCACGTTCAGTTTTTCCAGGCACTGGAACGGACTCAGTTTTTCGCCGTTAACTGCCACAACCCGACCTTTCTCTACGGTCACGGTCACTTCTTCAGGCTGGTCAGGCGCTTCCAGCGGATCGACAGTCCAGACCCAGCAATCTTTGTTCGGTGCATTGGCCGGGCTTTCCAGCACGCCGCCTTCGGTGGAGATGTGCCAGGCGTTTTCATCGCGGCTGTAGATTTTTTCCAGCGACGCGGTGGTCGGAATGTTGCGCTCTTTCAGGTAGTCCAGCAGCGCTTCACGTGAACGCAGGTTCCATTCACGCCACGGTGCCACGACTTTCAGCTGAGGTGCCAGCGCGGTGTAGGTGGTTTCGAAACGCACCTGGTCATTCCCTTTACCGGTTGCACCATGACATAGCGCATCCGCGCCCACTTTCAGCGCCAGCTCAACCTGCGCTTTAGCGATGATAGGACGCGCCATAGACGTGCCCAGCAGATAGGTGCCTTCATACAGAGCACCGGTCTGCAGCACCGGATAAACGTAGTCGCTGATGAACTCTTCACGCAGGTCAACCACGTGACATTCAGATGCGCCAGACTGCAGAGCTTTCTTCTCTACACCTTCCAGATCGCCGCGCTCCTGACCGATGTCCGCTACGAAAGCGACCACTTCACAGCCGCCGTAGTTCTCTTTCAGCCATGGAATGATGGCCGAAGTATCAAGACCACCGGAGTAAGCCAGAACGATTTTTTTGATGTTTTGCGTTTGCATTTCGTAATCCTTGAATCAGAGTCGTTAAGCGAGAATCCGGGTGCCAATCGACACGCCGTTAAACAGGTCAGGCAACCGCTCAGCGTGACGCCAGCTGGCAATATCCACCGGACGGCCCAGCGTACGCGCCGCATCAAGCGCAGCGTGCACTTTAACAATCATGCCATCGGTAATAATGCCCTGGGTAATCAGCTGCTCAGCTTTGTCGGCGGTCATCTCTTCGATGCGCTGACCTTTGCCGTCGAGAATACCACTGACGTCTGACAACAGAACCAGATCGGCGCCCAGCGTCGAGGCCAGTGCGGTCGCCGCCTGGTCAGCGTTGACGTTCATCAGATCGCCGCTGTCAGTAATACCAATAGAGCTCACCACCGGCATGTAACCGGCCGCCAGCAGGGTGTTCAGCAGTGCCGGATCGCCCGGCGTTGCGTGGCCAACATGGCCGAGTTCTTCATCGAACGGGGCGACATTGACGATGCCCGCATCGCCCAGGCAGAGGCCGACCGCGTTGATGCCCGATTTCTTTGCCCAGGCCAGCAGCGTTTTATTTGCGGTTCCCGCCAGCGCACCGGTAATGATGTCGATCTGATCGGCTGGAGTGACGCGCAGGCCATTTTTCTTCATCACCGGTAGCGCCAGCTTTTTCATCAGTTCATCGACCAGGCAACCGCCGCCGTGGACAATGATCAGGGGACGCTGATGGGCACTGCGATAGTTCAGCAGCGCTTCAAACAAGCGGGCCAGCGCTTCTTCGCTGTCTAACAACACGCCGCCCAGCTTAATAATCAATGGATTGGTCATGGTTTATTCGTCCGTTAAATCAGTGACTGCGTTTCAGGGAAGCCGAACCGGATGTTCAGGCACTGTACCGCCTGCGATGCCGCGCCTTTCAGCAGATTATCTTCGGCGGCTACGACAATCAGATGTTCGCCCTGTACTTCAAAACCGATATCACAGTAAGGCAGGCCCACAACGGCTTTCAGCGCCGGTACGCCCTTTTCATAGAGCCGCACCAGGGGTTTGTTGTCATAGGCGCGATGGAAAACGGCGGCGATATCTTCGCGGCTGACACCCGCTTTCAGACGGCAGGTAATGGTTGCCAGAATACCTCGCGGGAAACTTCCCAGATGTGGCGTGAAGATCACCGGCGTACCGAGGTGCGCGACGATTTCCGGATGATGACGATGATTAAACAGACCGTAAGGCTGCAGGCTCACTTCGCAGAAGCTGGTGCCAACATTGGCTTTACGTCCTGCACCGCTCACGCCGCTGGTGGCGTTAATGACCGGCCACTGCGCATCGTTTAATAGTCCGGCATCCACCAGTGGCTTCAGTGCCAGCTGGGCGGCGGTCGGGTAGCAACCCGGAACAGCTACCAGCTGCGCCTGCTGGATTTTCTCATGCTGATATTCCGCCAGGCCGTAAACGGCTTTGTCCAGCCAGTCGCTATGCTGATGGGTGAAGCCATAGAAGCGGGTATAAAAATCAGCGTCATTCACGCGGAACGCGCCCGACAGGTCGAACACGATACAACCGGCCTTGAGAAATTCCGGCGCCAGATCGTGGCTGACTTCGTGGGCTGTCGCCAGGAACACCACATCCACTTTATCTGCCCATTCAGCCGCGCTGCTCAGCGGCTGCAGCGGCAAATCCACCACGCCTTTCAGCTGCGGATGGAGATCGGACAGGCGCTTGCCGGCATCAGGGCTTTGCGCCGAAACCGCCAAAGCGGTTATGTTGATATGTGGATGGCGATTCAGGAAGGTGGCAAGCTCTACGCCAGCATAACCACTGGCACCAACGATCAGCGTATTCAACATCAGGCTGTAACCCTTTTTACAGTCGCACGTTCCGGGTCGCGGCCTTGCCCCGTTACCCACCCTGTCATCTGCAGTGATTTATGGTTCCCTTGCAGAGGACGTTAATGTATTTTTATTCACTATTACTGCATGAATATGGATACATCCTAACCCAAGGACCGCCAACAGTGAAGACAAAATTACCGCCTTTTATTGAACTGTACCGCCAGTTAATCGCCACACCGTCGATCAGCGCAACCGATGCCGCACTGGATCAGAGTAATGAAACTTTAATCAATTTGCTGGCCGGCTGGTTCTGCGACCTTGGCTTCAGCGTCGAAGTGCAGCCGGTGCCTGGCACCCGCAATAAATTTAACATGCTGGCGCGCACCGGCACCGGTGCGGGCGGCCTGCTGTTAGCCGGTCATACGGATACCGTTCCCTTTGATGATGGCCGCTGGACGCGCGATCCCTTTACCCTGACCGAGCACGAGAATAAGCTCTATGGCCTGG
Organism: Pantoea sp. R13S299; assembly: GCF_048515925.1. Classification (NCBI taxonomy): domain Bacteria; kingdom Pseudomonadati; phylum Pseudomonadota; class Gammaproteobacteria; order Enterobacterales; family Erwiniaceae; genus Pantoea; species Pantoea sp. R13S299. The sequence goes on along the minus strand of NZ_JBLYEF010000007.1, from coordinate 104,534 downwards.
GTACGGCAGACATGAAAGGCTTTTTCGCCTTTATTCTTGATACGCTGCGCGATGTAGATGTCAGCACGCTGAACAAGCCGCTCTATATCCTCGCCACGGCCGATGAAGAGACCACCATGGCAGGCGCCAAATATTTCTCAGAATCGACGCAACTGCGCCCCGACTGCGCCATCATCGGTGAACCGACCTCGCTTAAACCGGTACGCGCGCACAAAGGGCATCTGTCGAATGTGATCCGTATTGAGGGGAAATCGGGCCATTCCAGCGATCCGGCGCGCGGCGTCAACGCCATCGAACTGATGCATGAGTCGATCACTCATCTGATGCAACTGCGCACAACGCTGCAGGAGCGTTATCACCATGACGGCTTTGCCATTCCCTATCCCACCATGAATTTCGGTCACATTCATGGCGGAGACGCCGCTAACCGTATCTGCGCCTGCTGTGAACTGCATATGGATATCCGTCCGCTGCCGGGTCTGTCGCTGGGCGATCTGGATGGATTACTGAACGAGGCGCTGGCACCCGTGAGTGCACGCTGGCCTGGCCGCGTCACGGTGGCCGAACTGCATCCTCCGATTCCGGGTTATGAGTGTCCGGCGAATCATGAGCTGGTGAGTGTGGTTGAGAAATTACTGGGTACGCCAACCGAGGTGGTGAACTACTGCACCGAAGCGCCGTTTATTCAGCAGCTCTGCCCGACGCTGGTCCTGGGTCCGGGTTCCATAAATCAGGCACATCAGCCAGATGAATTTATCGATACGGCATTTATTAAGCCGACACGGGCGCTTATCAGTCAGGTTGTGCAGCATTTTTGTCACTGATTGACAGCAAATGGGGCATTTCACTGTATTAACAGCAAAATGCCCCCTCATTCTGCGGGATTTAACAATAAGAATAACTTATCCCGCTTGCTTCCCGATAAATTCTACGAATTTCCGTTATTTAGCCACATCTTCAGCGTACTTTAACGCATTTGACGAACGCAACATTACGTGGCTAGATAAAAGACGATGTTATGCCCACCGGGTGATTATCCAGAACGTTTCAGAATGCGGACAGGCGGCAACGTAGCCGGTTCCCTGTAGATTATCGGGAACACAATGTTGCTGATTTTTCTGCTGCCTGAAAGGTCGGGTGTAGAAGTTTTTCAAGACGATAAGGGTGTCAGGGTCCAATGAACGAACAATATTCCGCAATGCGAAGTAATGTCAGTATGCTCGGCAAACTGCTCGGGGATACGATTAAGGATGCACTGGGAGAGAACATCCTCGACCAGGTGGAAACCATCCGTAAGCTCTCCAAGTCATCCCGTGCAGGAAATGACACTCATCGTAAAGAACTGCTCAATACGCTGCAGAATCTCTCCAATGAGGAGCTTCTGCCGGTTGCACGCGCTTTCAGCCAGTTTCTGAACCTCACCAACGTGGCTGAGCAGTATCAGACCATCTCGCAGAGTGGCGAGGGTGAGAACCATCCTGAACTGCTGAAAAAGACCTTTGATACCCTGAAGCAGCAGAAAGATATCAGCGAAAGCGACATCCTTGCGGCTATTGAGTCACTGTCACTGGAGCTGGTGCTGACTGCGCACCCGACCGAAATCACCCGTCGTACGCTGATTCACAAGCTGGTTGAAGTTAACAGCTGCCTGAAGCAGCTCGATCACAGTGACGTCTCCGACTACGAACGTAACCAGATTATGCGCCGTCTGCGTCAGTTGGTGGCGCAGGCGTGGCACACCGATGAGATCCGTAAATATCGTCCGACCCCTATCGACGAAGCCAAATGGGGCTTTGCCGTCGTAGAAAACAGCCTGTGGGAAGGCGTACCTGCTTTCCTGCGTGAGCTGAACGAGCAGGTCGAAGAGGCGTTCGGCCTTAAGCTGCCGGTCGATTTCGTGCCGGTCCAGTTCACTTCATGGATGGGTGGCGACCGCGACGGTAATCCGAACGTTACGGCATCGATTACCCGCCATGTGATGCAGCTGAGCCGCTGGAAAGCCACTGACCTGTTCCTGCGTGATATCGGTGTGTTGATCTCCGAACTGTCGATGTCCGAATGCAGTGAAGAGATTCGCGAACTCAGCAGCGATCCGGAGGCGCTTGAACCTTACCGTGTGATCCTGAAACGCCTGCGCAGCCAGCTGATGACGACTCAGTCATTCCTGGAACGCCGCCTGAAAGGCGAACGTCTGCCGCGTCCGGCCGATCTGCTGGTTTCCAACGATCAGCTGTGGGACCCGCTGTTTGCCATCTATCAGTCACTGCAACAGTGCGGCATGGGCATTATCGCCAACGGACAGTTGCTCGATACGCTGCGCCGCGTGAAATGCTTTGGCGTGCCGCTGGTGCGTATCGATCTGCGCCAGGAGAGCACCCGTCACACTGAAGCGATTGCTGAAGTGACCCGCTATCTGGGTCTCGGCGATTATGAAAGCTGGTCCGAAGCCGACAAGCAGGCCTTCCTGATCCGTGAACTGAACTCCAAACGCCCGCTGCTGCCTCGCACCTGGGAACCGAGCGATGAGACGCGTGAAGTGCTGGAGACCTGTCGCGTCGCGGCGGAAGCCCCGCAGGGTTCTATTGCCGCCTATGTTATTTCGATGGCGAAAACCCCGTCTGACGTGCTGGCCGTGCATCTGCTGCTGAAAGAAGCGGGTATCGGCTATGCCATGCCGGTTGCCCCGCTGTTTGAAACGCTTGATGACCTGAACAACGCGAACGACGTGATGAGCCAGCTGCTGAGCATCGACTGGTATCGCGGCTTTATTCAGGGCAAACAGATGGTGATGATTGGCTATTCTGACTCGGCGAAAGATGCCGGTGTGATGGCCGCCAGCTGGGCGCAATATCAGGCGCAGGATGCGCTGATTAAAACCTGCGAGAAGGCCGGGATTTCACTGACGCTGTTCCACGGACGCGGCGGCAGCATTGGACGTGGCGGCGCGCCTGCTCATGCTGCACTGCTGTCACAACCGCCAGGAAGCCTGCGCGGCGGTCTGCGTGTGACTGAACAGGGTGAGATGATCCGCTTTAAATATGGTTTACCGGCTGTCACCATCGCCAGCCTGTCGCTCTACACCGGCGCGATTCTGGAAGCGAACCTGATGCCACCGCCGGAGCCAAAACGCGAATGGCGCGACATCATGGATCAGCTCTCAGCTGACTCCTGTGCGATGTACCGCGGTTATGTGCGTGAAAATGCGGACTTCGTGCCCTACTTCCGTTCGGCGACGCCGGAGCAGGAGCTGGGTAAATTACCGCTGGGCTCACGTCCGGCCAAACGCCGGCCTACCGGCGGTGTCGAGTCGCTGCGTGCGATTCCGTGGATTTTCGCCTGGACGCAGAACCGTCTGATGCTGCCCGCCTGGCTGGGTGCCGGCGCTGCCCTGCAGCAGGCGATGGCGGCCGGTCATCAGGATCAGCTGGAAGCGATGTGTCGCGACTGGCCATTCTTCTCGACCCGTCTGGGAATGCTGGAGATGGTCTTCTCGAAAGCCGATTTGTGGCTGGCGGAATATTACGATCAGCGTCTGGTCGATAAATCACTCTGGCCGCTGGGCAAACAGCTGCGCGATCAGCTTGCTGCTGATATCAAAGCGGTACTGACCATTGCCAATGACTCACATCTGATGGCTGACCAGCCGTGGATTGCTGAGTCGATTGCGCTGCGTAACGTCTATACCGATCCGCTTAACGTACTCCAGGCAGAACTGCTGCATCGTTCACGTGCGCAGGAAGCGCGTGGCGATGAGCCGGATGCCCGCGTTGAACAGGCGCTGATGGTGACGATTGCGGGTGTGGCAGCAGGTATGCGTAATACCGGTTAATCATGGTCGGGCGCTGACCATTGTCAGTGCCACCCCTCTGCAAAAACAAAAAAGTCGGGACTTTCCCGACTTTTTTATTGGCTGAAACGGAGCAGTTAAGCCGCTGCTGCTGAAGGACGCACGCCTAAAGTGTGGCAGATGGCGTAACTCATTTCGGCACGGTTCAGCGTGTAAAAATGGAAATCTTTCACCCCTTCGCGTGACAGGATTTTCACCATATCCATCGCGATATTGGCACCCACCATTTTGCGCGTTTCCGGATCATCATCCAGACCGGCAAACATCGCGCTCATCCAGCCCGGCACGCGCACATTAGTCAGCGTGGCAAAGCGTTGCAGCTGCTTAAAGTTAGAGACCGGCAGAATGCCCGGCACAATTTCCACGTCGATTCCGGTCGAAACACAGCGATCGCGAAAACGCAGATAGCTTTCGACGTCGAAGAAGAACTGGGTAATGGCCCGGTTGGCACCTGCGTCAATTTTTCGCTTCAGGTTAATCAGATCGGCCTGGGCGCTTTTCGCTTCGGGATGAACTTCCGGATAAGCCGCGACGGAAATATCAAAATCGCCGACCTCTTTCAGCAGCGACACCAGATCGCTGCCGTACATTTCTGGCTTACCGCTGCCAGGCGGCAGGTCGCCACGCAGCGCCACAATGTGACGGATGCCGTTGTTCCAGTAATCCTGAGCGATAGTGCGCAGTTCATCCCGCGTGGCATCGACACAGGTCAGATGGGGTGCCGCCTCCAGACCGGTGCGATCTTTAATGCCTTTGATAATGCTATGAGTGCGATCGCGTTCGCCTGAGTTAGCGCCGTAGGTCACAGAGACGAATTTCGGCTTCAGGCTGCTCAGACGATCGATGGAGGTCCACAGGGTTTCTTCCATTTCGCTGGTACGAGGCGGGAAGAACTCGAATGAAACATTAATTTGCCCGTTCAGCTCAGCCAGGCTCTGGTTTAGCGCTTCGCGCTGATTGGCATGAAAGAAACTCATCCTGCACCCTCATCGATTAACAATCGGCCTGCGAACATCTACACGTTTAGACGTCCAGATGTTCAAAATGACGTAATCAGAGCGTGCCGTCAACGTAAAAATGGTCAACAACCGTGATCAATTTTCAAGCAACATGAAGGGATTTCAATAGGGGGCGAGATAAGGCATTGAAAACAGGCGCCGAAGCGCCTGAGGAGGAGAAGTTACAGCAATTGGGCCAGACGATTAATATCTGACTGGATGGCTCCAGCGGTGACATCCCGGCCTGCACCTGGTCCACGGATCACCAGCGGATTATCGCGGTACCAGCGACTCTCAATCGCAAAGACGTTGTCGCAGGGCAACAGCGAGGCCAGCGGATGTTCCGGACGCACCGCTTCCACCCCCACGCGCGCCTTGCCGTTGGCATCAAAACGGGCAACGTAACGCAGCACCAGGTCCATCTCCTGCGCGGCTTCCAGCCGTTGCAGCATCTGCTCGTTCAGCTCTTCGCCATTCTCGAAGAAGTGGTCCACAGAGCCCTGCTGACAGTTGACCGGCACCAGCGATTCCACCCGCACCTGATCCGGCTCGATGTTGTAACCTGCCTCACGCGCCAGGATTACCAGCTTACGCATGACATCCTGACCCGAGAGATCGGCGCGCGGATCGGGCTCGGTTAAGCCCTGCTGCCAGGCCTGATCCACCAGCTCGGTAAACGGCACCGTGCCATCAAACTGCAGAAACAGCCAGGACAGCGTCCCTGAGAAGATCCCGCTGATCGCCAGGATGGTATCCCCGCTGTCACGCAGATCGCGCACCGTGTAGTTGATCGGCAGGCCTGCACCAACGGTGGCGTTATAGAGCCAGTGACGCCCGGTTTTGGTAAAGGCATCACGAATCTGCCGCCAGGTCTGACTGTCAGACGCACCTGCGACTTTATTAGCACTGATCACGTGAAAACCGTGGCTGGCAAAGTCGAGATATTGCTGCGCCAGCGGTGTGCTGGCGGTGACATCCAGCACCACCAGGTCATCAAACGGGTGAGCACGCATCCAGAGGAACAGCGACTCTTCATCACGTTCCACCGCTTCATCATCAAAGAAGGCGAGTGCCCGGCTGGCATCAAGCCCCTCATAGCTCAGCAGGCTGCGACGGCTGTCCGCGACGCCCGCCAGCACAAATTCAAAGCCAGTACGCGCTGACAGCGTTTCCTGATCGCGGGCAAACAGCTCCAGCCAGCGTGAACCGATATTGCCTTTGCCAAACAGCATCAGACCAATGCGTTTCTCTGCCCGGAACAGCGACTGATGCAGTCCCTGAATCAGATGCTGAGTCGGGCCGACGCGCAGCACCGCAACCACGCTGATGTGATCTTCTGACTGCCAGATGAACTCAACCGGCTGATCTTTTAACTGCTGCCAGAAGCGATGGGTATGCAGCGGATTGCGGGTAACGCCTGCACCTACCAGCGCCACCAGCGCCAGTCCGTCGCGCAGCTGCAGATGGCCCGGTAAACCGGCATCCTGTAGCAGCGTAAAGGCGCTGTTGACCACTTCGGAGGTATAACAGAGTTGCAGCAGCTGACGATCAGGATGAACGCCAAACGCCAGCGGACGCAGCTGCGCGCGCTTCAGCAGCAGGTCGATCTCTTTGTGCAGGATGGCGAAGTCATGCTGCTCTGGCAGCTGAAACTCAATCAGGCAAACATCGTCATGGCTGGTGACGATACGCGCGCCTGTCCCGGAGGCCAGCACGCGTTCAATTCGGGTTGAGCCCTGCTCCGGCTGATAACTGCAGCGCAGTTGCAGGTCGATATCGCTGCCCGAAACTGGCTGCAAAGTACGCGTATGCAGCACCGGTGCGGCCAGACGCGCCAGCTCACTGGCTTCATCCAGCCTTAACAGCGGCAGCAGACAGGCATCAGAGACTTTGCGAGGATCGGCGCTGTAAACGCCCGCCACATCGCTCCAGATGGTCACGCGTCCGACACCCGCCAGCGCACCAATCTGCGTAGCGGAATAGTCGGAGCCGTTGCGGCCAAGCAGGACAGTCTCACCGGCGTCGTTGCGGCTGATAAATCCGGTCACCACGATGCGCTTGTGCGGATGCTGCGCCAGCAGAGTCTGCAGCAGCGGCCAGGATTTGCCTTCATCCACCTGCGGCTGAGCAGCACGTTCAGCGCGCAGAAACTCACGCGCATCCAGCCAGCAGGCCTGCAGGTCACGCTGGCTCAGCACCGCTGACATCAGGCGTGCCGACCAGACTTCACCGTGTCCGACCACTTCGGCATAGACTGCATCGGTGATCGGCGCATCCAGCAGGGTAGCCAGCTTTTCCAGATCGCGGATAAACGCGGTGATTAAAGGTTCGGCGATCTCAGCAGGCAGCAGCGCACTGATCAGCTCGCTCTGGTAGCGCCGTAAAGCCTGTTGCACCTGGTGCGCAGAGAGGCGATCGTTCTGGCTCAGCTTCAGCCAGCTAATCAGCTGGTTAGTCGTTGAGCCTGCCGCAGAGACCACCATCAGATCGCCCGGCTGGCTGTAGTCCGCCATGATGCTGGCAACACGCTGATAGCAGCGCGCATCGGCCAGGCTGCTGCCGCCAAACTTATGCAACTGCCTGATGTTCGGCGTTCCCGCGCCTGCTGAAATCGTCATGCTTAACCCTCGGCTGCGACCCGGAATGCATTATCCAGATCGGCAATTAAATCTTCGTGATCTTCAATACCGACAGAAACCCTTAGCAGCGTATCGGAAATGCCCGCTGCCGCGCGTGCTTCTGCCGACATCCCCGCGTGCGTCATGGTGGCGGTATGGGAGATCAGACTCTCTACTCCACCCAGCGATTCCGCCAGCGTAAACAGCTTCAACGCTTTGAGGAAGCGACGCAGCAGCGCCTCATCACCGTCGACCTCGAAACTCAGCATGGCACCAAAGCCGCGCTGCTGACGTACGGCATGTTCGTGTCCGGCGTTTTCCGGCAGCGAAGGATGATACAACTTTTTCACCAGCTTCTGCTGCTTCAGATACTCAACAATCGCGAGTGCGTTGCGTTGTGCAGCCGCAATGCGCGGCGACAGCGTACGAATCCCGCGCAGCAGCAGATAGCTGTCAAATGCCGCGCCGGTCACACCAATGTTATTCGCCCACCAGGCCAGGTCGGTTGCCAGTTGCGGATCTTTGGCAATCACCGCGCCCGCGACGACATCGGAGTGGCCATTGAGGTATTTGGTACAGGAGTGGATCACCAGGTCTGCACCCAGCGCCAGAGGGTTCTGCAGCGCCGGGCTCATAAAGGTGTTGTCCACCACGCTGATGGCACCTGCCGCACGCGCAGCGGCGCAAATCGCGCTGATATCCACGACGCGCAGCAGCGGATTGCTGGGGCTTTCAATCAGCACCAGTTTAGGGTTTTCATCCAGTGCCGCCTGCAGCGCCACCGGGTCGCCCTGATCGACAAATTTCACCCGATACGCGCCGCGCTTGCTCAGGCTGTCAAACAGCCGATAGCTGCCGCCATAACAGTCGTGTGGCGCAACCAGCAGATCGCCAGGCTTCAGGAACACCGTCGTGACCAGGTGAATCGCCGACATCCCGGTATTAGTTAATACCGCGCCCGCTCCCCCTTCCAGTTCGGCCAGGGTACGCTGTACAACATCACGCGTGGGGTTACCACGACGGGAGTAGTCATGCGCACGAGGCTCGTTGAAATCCAGGAAGTTATAGGTCGTTGAGAGGTGGATGGGCGGGACAACGCAGCCATATTGCTCGTCATCATTCAAACCGCTGCGCACTGCGATGGTTGCCGGTTTACGCGTCATGAGCGAATTGTTCCTGAAGAGTGAATAAAATGTAAGCCACAGGATATCACCCTCGAATTAGACGTCAATACATCTGGACATCTAAATGTCTTTGCGTATAGATTGAGCAAAAACGCAATAACCGCTAAAATCATGCGTCATCGCCTGGCGTTCCCCTCTGTGATGCAAAGGCAGTGAGCGAAGAAAACCCGCCATATCAGGGGTCAGGCAGGAAAAAATCAGGCATAATCCGCTGATTTCCTCACATTTAACGTTTATTAATTAAGGTAACCCATGGCTGAATGGAACGGCGAATATATCAGCCCGTACGCTGAGCACGGTAAGAAGAGCGAGCAGGTCAAGAAGATTACAGTATCTATCCCATTGAGCGTGCTGAAGATTTTAACGGATGAGCGTACCCGTCGTCAGGTGAACAACCTGCGTCACGCCACCAACAGCGAGCTGCTTTGCGAAGCCTTTTTACATGCCTTTACGGGCCAACCGCTGCCGGATGACGTCGACCTGCGTAAAGAGCGCAGTGATGAGATTCCGGAAGAAGCAAAAGCAATCATGCGCCAGATGGGTGTCGATCCTGATACCTGGGAATATTAATCCCCACAGGCCGTTTTCGCTTAACCCCGCTTCAGAGGAGCAGGCTCCGCTCAGGAGTCGCTCCCCTCACCTGTTCTGACCCGGACTATCCTGATTTCCGCAGCCTAACTGACCTTTTATAAATATTCCCCGTCAGCGTTATCATAAAAATCCAGCCTGTTCTCATATTATTCCGTTATTTCTGTTGCAATAAGAATGCCTTTTTATTCAGACAATAGAATAATTACTATTGTTCACTATTATCTGCATCCGTAAAATTTTGTCAGAGCGACTATTTCACGGAAAGAAAATGAGCATTAAATATAAAATAACGTCATCTGCATCCGCCTTTATTATTATCTTCGTCGCCACAGTAGCCCTCTCTTTTTCCGATCGGGTGAAAGCTGCACCCGCGCTCACAGAGCCAAATGGGAATATCAATGCGCTGCAACAGGATCGGGTACGTAAAGAGCAACTGATGCCTGAACCACAGCGGGCAGCATCTGAACAACAGCGCTTCAGGCCAGAAGAGATTCCCTTTCCGCATGAAGAAAACTGCTATCTCATCGATAAAGTCTCTTTAAACCAGGATAGCAAAAAACTTCACCTGGAAAAATTAAGGTATTTTACTTCTCAGGCAGAAGGAAAATGTCTGGGTATTGCGGGTATAAGATTGCTGGCAAAAACTCTGCAGAATGAAATCATCAAACTGGGATATATCACCACACGTGTTGATTTACCCGATCAGAATCTTTCAGGCCGCGAGTTAACGTTTAAGATTAACGCCGGTAAAGTGGGGAAAATCGTCCTTAATAAATCCGGGGACGACTATATTAATTTAACCAACACATTACCGTTCAAAGCGGGGGATATCCTTGAACTCAGCGATCTTGAGCAGGGTAGTCTTAATCTTCAGCGAGTGCCGGGATCGCAGGTTAACGTCAATCTGGTGCCTGGCAGTGGCAAAGGTGAAAGTGACATCTATATCCAGCGCAGGCAGGATAAATACTGGCAGGTGGGCGCATGGCTCAATGATGCTGGCTCGGTTGCAACCGGCCGTTATCAGGGTGGTGCAGCGCTCTATCTGAATAATATCACCTCACTAAGTGACACCCTTTATGTCTCTTATGGCCACGATATTGCCCCGAAACATACGATAAAAGGTAACGGTAATAAATCGATAGGTTATTCAATTCCATGGGGTTACTGGTGGCTCGATCTCTACGCCAGCCACAGTGACTACCGGCAATTTATGACCGGAAACTGGGCAAAATGGACGCTGAATAATAAGAACCGTTATTACAGTGCGCAGCTCAATCGACTGATTTCACGAACCGTAAATCAGACCAGCACGGTTGGCCTGCAAATATTCGATGCGGAATCGCGTTACTCTCTGGATGATTTAGACCTCGTCAGCATGCATAAAAGAAGTGCGGGCTGGAAAGCGGTGCTGCAACATCAAATCAATGTCGATAATGCGGGTCTCGCAACCACGCTAAGTTATCAAAGAAAGATGCCCTGGTTTAACAGCAGCAATACTGTTGAGCAGGAGTATGGACTCATTGATAAGCAAGGCCGGATTGTCACTTTAGATGTGGAAGGTTCAGTTAACTTTCGTGTCTATGAAAACTGGCTGAACTACTCCCCTCACTTCAGCCTGCAATATTCGCCCGATAGCCTGTCGTCACTCAACCGCTTTTCGCTGGCAAACCGCTGGACGGTGCGCGGTTTCGATGGCGAATACTCCCTTCAGGACAATAAGGGATGGTACTGGCGCAACGATCTCAGCTGGATAATACCCGGCAAACCGGTTCAGCCTTATATCGGTGTTGATGCAGGCCAGGTCTATGGCAATTACAACCAGCAGTATTACACCGGAAAAACCGTCATAGGCAGCGTTGTCGGCCTGCGGGGAACGCTCCTGCAAACACGTTTTGATCTTTTTGCCGGTACCCCACTTAAAAAACCTCAGGCCTTTCACACCGATCCACTGACGCTGGGGTTTTCATTGCAATGGAAATATTAAAAAAGATGGAGATTTTTTAATAAAAAAACAGCTTTAAAAAATTAACACACTCACAAAAAAAAAGGATAGAGATAATGAAGAAGCATAAGTTTAACCTGGTATTCCTGGCTACCGTGGCCACACTGTGCAGCCAGCCTGCGCTGGCTGCACTCAACACTTACACCCATGCAAATGGATCGACCGTCGTTAATATTAACCAGGCTGATGCAAATGGTCTTTCACACAATATGTATCAGAACTTTAACGTCACCAGTGATGGAATGGTCCTGAATAATAGCACCACAGATTTAGTGCGTGACAAAGGTAATCTTGCGCGAAACAGCAATCTGGATAAGTCAGCCAGCCTTATCCTGAATGAAGTTATCTCAAAAAGCTCATCTTCACTGAACGGGTATATTGAAGTCGCCGGTCAAAAAGCGGATGTCATTATCGCTAACCCGAATGGTATTACCTGCTCTGGCTGTAGCTTCATCAACACCGGACGCGCAACGCTGACTACCGGAACGCCCACCTTTACCGATGGTGCATTGACTGGTTTCAATGTGGCGAAAAGCACAATTACTGTTAATGGTGATGGTCTGAAAGGTGCCGATTACACCGACCTGCTGGCGCAGAAAATTAATATCCAGGGACAGATCGATACCACTCAATTGAAAGCGATTGCCGGTATCTATGATTACAATATTACTTCCGGTTCAGCGACAGCGAGTGGAACGGCCAAAGCCTACGGCAACACCATTGATGTCAGCGCGCTGGGTGGGGCAACTGCGGGAATTATTCAGCTGCAAACTACTGATGCCGGTGCGGGTGTCAATAACAGCGGCGTACTGAATGCGACTAATCTCTACATTGCAGCTAATGGCGCATTAACCAACAGCGGCACTATTGAAACCGCACTGCTGAGCGCTACCGCAGGCGGCAGCATAACGAACAGAGGAACGCTGTCTGCCAGCCAGGCTGTTATGCAGACAACGGACGCGTTCACCAATAACGGCACCATTAAAACGACGGATTACGCCACGATCGTCAGCCTGGGAAAAATTTCCAACAACAATAATGCGCAAATTGATGCTGCTGGTGATGTAAATATTGTTTCTCTGGCCGGTAATATTGAGAACAGAGGAACAATTACCACACCAAAAACCCTGGCCATGCAGACAGGTTATAACACGGTTAATGGCGTCGTCACCGCCGTCGCCAATACCAGCCTGCTCAATTCTGGCTCGATCCAGGCAGGTAATCTCAGCATGAACGCCGTTAAAGAGGTCAGCCTCCTGTCTGGCGGAGACGTGACTTCACAGGGTACAGCCTATGTTTCTGCGACAAAGGTCTCTAACGCGGCGACTCTGACCGCTCAGAATGCCTCTGTCGTGGCGAATGAGGTCCGCAATCAGGGCGTCATGCAGACAACCGGACTGTTAAACGTGTCGGGTAAAAACGGCATCTCTAATAGCGGTACCATGAAGGCGGGAACGCTGACACTGGCGACAGACGAGAAAATCAGTAACTCATCCTGTTTACTCTGGGTGCTGTGCAGTAAAGGCACGATGTCAGCCGATAAAATCACGATTACCGCACCGAAGATCGCCGCCATTGGTGATTTAGATGGTAACTATACGACTCAGGTACTTGAACTGAATAAGCCTGCGGCGACCCCGGCAACAGACACCAGCCTGTAACAGCCATAAAAAAACCCAGCCGAAGCTGGGTTTTTTCTTGCCGCCGAACCCGCAGGTTCAGGTGCCTTTTAATCTTATTTTTTAGCGCCTGGCACGCTGAAACGCTTGTTAAAGCGGTCAACACGGCCACCAGTTGCCACTTCACGCTGCTTACCGGTATAGAACGGGTGGCATTTGCCACAAACGTCCAGGTTCAGCTCGTGAGTCAGTGTTGAACGGGTGTGGATCTCGTTGCCGCAGGTACATTTGATAGTAACTGCTTCGTATTTCGGGTGAATACCTTGTTTCATGGGAAACCTCATAGAAGGCCGTGTCGCTCTCCGTGCCAGGCGTTAACCTGCACAGCACCACACGCGGTTGAACATTATAGGGTGTACTCCGGCAAGATCTTTCTCACCGAAGGCGGCATATTATACAGGTAAGTTCTGATTGCTGCAAATATATGCTGAGATACCCGCCATCAGGGTCAGCGTGTACACTAGCTTCCCCGATGATTGAGCCGGAAAGAGAGAGTTATGCCCGTAGTCCAGGTCGCCCTGCCCGTCCCCTTGCCCCGCCTGTTTGATTATCTGCCGCCCCAGGGGGCGCAGCCGGTCATTGGCGGTCGCGTGAGTGTGCCCTTTGGCAATCGCAGGATGATCGGGATTGTGGTCGCCTTTCGTGACAGCAGCGATCTGCCGGAAGCGCAACTCAAGCGCGTGATCGAGGTGCTGGATAGCGAGTCACTCTATCCGCCGTCGCTGTGGCGTATCCTTAACTGGGCCGCCAGCTACTATCACTCGCCGCAGGGAGAAGTGCTGAGCCACGCGATTCCGGTGCTGCTGCGCCAGGGCAAAGCGGCGCAGGACAATCCCCTGTGGCGCTGGGAAATTACCGAGCAGGGCCGGGCGACGGCACCGGAAAGTTTAAAGCGGGCACCAAAACAGCAGCAGGCGCTGGCTGCTCTGCGTCAGCAGCCGCTTTATCGTCATCAGGTCACTGAACACGATCTGACGGAGGCGACGCTGCAGGCACTGCGGGCCAAAGGGCTATGCGAACTGCATGAACATCAGCCGCAGATGCACGACTGGCGCACCACTTATGCCGTGAAAGGCGAACGTCTGCGTCTCAATACGGATCAGGCGATGGCCGTAGGTGCGATTCGGGCAGATGATGAACATTATGCTGCGTGGCTGCTGGCGGGCATCACCGGCTCCGGTAAAACAGAGGTTTACCTCAGCGTGCTGGAAAATGTGCTGGCGCGTGGTAAACAGGCGCTGGTGCTGGTGCCGGAGATTGGCTTAACCCCGCAGACTATCGCCCGCTTTCGCGAACGTTTTGATGCGCCCATCGATGTGCTGCACTCCGCCTTAAATGACAGTGAGCGGCTGGCGGTCTGGTTACGTGCGCGGCGCGGCGAAACGGCGATTGTGATTGGCACCCGATCGGCCCTGTTTACACCCATGGCACGTCCTGGCGTCATTATTATTGATGAAGAACATGACAGCTCTTATAAACAGCAGGAGGGCTGGCGTTATCAGGCGCGCGACCTGGCTGTGTTCCGCGCGCATGAAGAAGATATCCCGATTGTTATGGGATCCGCGACGCCCGCGCTGGAGACCCTGCACAATGTCCGCAGCGGCAAGTACCGCCAGCTCGACCTCACTAAGCGTGCCGGTAACGCCAAAACGGCGTTGCAACAGCTGATCGACTTAAAAGGCGTACAGCTGATTGGCGGCCTGGCTCCGGGCCTGATTGGTAAAATGCGCCAGCACCTTCAGGCCGATAACCAGGTGCTGCTGTTTCTTAACCGTCGCGGCTTTTCGCCCGCCCTGCTCTGTCACGACTGCGGATGGATTGCCGAATGTACCCGCTGTGACCGCTACTACACGCTGCATCAGCATCATCGCCAGCTTCGCTGCCACCATTGCGACAGCCAGCGTCCGCTGCCTAATCAATGCCCGCAGTGTGGTTCAACCCATCTGCTGCCGGTAGGCGTCGGCACTGAGCAACTGGAGCAGCAACTCGGCACACTCTTCCCTGGCGTGCCGGTGTCGCGAATCGATCGTGATACTACCAGCCGCAAAGGCGCGCTGGAGCAGCATCTGGCTGATGTCCATCGCGGCGGCGCACGCATCCTGGTCGGCACTCAGATGCTGGCTAAAGGCCACCACTTCCCCGATGTCACGCTGGTGTCGCTGCTGGATGTGGATGGCGCACTGTTCTCAGCCGATTTTCGTGCGGCAGAACGCTTTGCGCAGCTCTATACCCAGGTCGCCGGTCGCGCTGGCCGTGCCGGCAAACAGGGCGAGGTGCTGCTGCAGACACACCATCCGGAACATCCGTTACTGCAGACGCTGCTGCACCAGGGTTATTCAGCGTTCGCCCAGCAGGCACTGCTGGAGCGACAGGCAGTTCACCTGCCGCCCTGGAGCCGCCATGCTCTGTTCCGCGCGGAAGATATGGATAACCAGCAGGCGGCGGAATTCCTGCAGCAACTCCGCAATTTACTGGAAGCGAGCCCGCTGAATGACAAGGCGATGTGGTTTATGGGTCCATTACCTGCCCTGCAGCCTAAACGCAGTGGACGCTGGCGCTGGCAGCTGCTGCTTCAGCATCCTTCCCGGCAGCGTCTGCAACAGTTGCTGAGCAGTTCATTGCCGCTGGTTTCCACGCTGCCCGCCGCGCGCAAAGTGAAATGGACGCTGGATATTGATCCGACAGAGAGCTGATTTTTTCCGACACTGCGAGCCAGATCGAAAAATGTCGCATAAGTCACAATTTTTATGCAAATTAAGTAACAACCAGCCGGGCAATCGTTAACAATGTTGCCCGGTTTGCCTTCAGGTCAGGCAAAAACAGAATCGAACGCGCCATAACGCGTCAGGAGCATGTGTTGGAGCAGAATCAACAACCGCCCGCCGCCACGATGAAGGATGTCGCGGAACACGCGGGCGTCTCAACCGCCACCGTATCGCGTGCGCTGATGAATCCGGAGAAGGTTTCTGCGGCCACCCGCCAGAAAGTCGAGCAGGCGGTTGCCGCCGTCGGCTATGCGGCACATGGCCCCACGCGCAACGCGCGTCGCAATGAAACGCGTACCATCCTGGTCATTGTCCCTGACATCTGCGATCCCTTCTTTAGTGAAATCATTCGTGGCGTCGAAGTCACGGCAGCTGAAGAGGGCTACCTGGTACTGATTGGCGACTGCGCCCATCAGAATCAGCAGGAGAGAACCTTTCTCAACCTGATGGTCACGCGACAGATCGATGGCATGGTGCTGCTCGGCTCACAGCTGCCCTTTGATGCCAGCGTTGATGAGCAACGCAACCTGCCTCCGATGGTGATGGCGAATGAGTTTGCGCCGGAAATGTCGCTGCCCACGGTTCACATTGATAACCTGACCGCCGCGTTCGAAGCGGTTAATCATTTACTGCAGTTGGGTCACACGCATATCGCCTGTATCGCCGGGCCGGAAGAGATGCCGCTCTGCCAGTATCGTCTGCAGGGGTATGTGCAGGCGATGCGCCGCAGCGGGCTGACGGTCGACCCCACCTATATTGTGCGCGGCGACTTTACGTTTGAGGCGGGCGTTGCCGCCATGAATCAGTTGATGACTCTGCCGCAACCGCCACGTGCCCTGTTCTGCCACAGCGATATCATGGCGCTGGGGGCGATGACTCAGGCCAGACGCTGTGGATTGCGAATACCAGAAGATCTCTCTGTCGTCGGATTCGATGACATTGAGCTATCCCGTTACTGCGAGCCGCCACTAACCACGGTCACCCAGCCACGCTACCAGATAGGCCGGGAAGCGATGCTTCTGCTGCTGGATGAGTTGAATGGCAAACGGGTGATCAGCGGATCACGGCTGCTGGACGCCGGTTTAACCATTCGTGGCAGCACGGCGCGAGCAAAAAAGCGTGAAAAATAAGCGTATTCGTCTGATTTTTTCAGTAGATTCTTAAAGCGAACACTGCTGGTCAAAGTTCCGACCCTTAAGTAACATGGCGGACTCCTTGCCGGGCGCGTAAAAATCATCATTTCGCCCATCTGGCACTATTTTTGAAGGGTATAAGAACGAGAGTGGCACAAAAAGATTACGTAGGCCGCGGGCGTTCAACAGGGACGCGTCGCAAAAAAAGCCCCAGCCGTGGCAAGAAGAGCAAAGGCGGTTCGGGAACATCTAAATTGATGATTGTACTGGCGGTCGCAGTGTTGGTGACCTTTGCCGGTGGTTTATGGTTCCTGGCGCATCACAAGAAAGAAGACGTGCCGGTCATTACGGATCATAAAGCCAACGGCAATGGCTTACCGCCGAAACCTGAAGAACGCTGGAAATACATTAAAGAGCTGGAGAACCGTCAGGTTACTGTGCCGACTCCTATCGAACCCTCTTCGGGTGGCGAAGTGAAGTCGCAGACACAGCTGACCGACGAGCAACGCCAGTTGCTGGAACAGATGCAGGCGGATATGCGTCAGCAGCCAACACAGCTCAATGAAGTGCCGTGGAATGAACAGACGCCGGCGCAACGTCAGCAGACACTGCAGCATCAGCAGCAGTTGCAACAGCTGCAACGTCAACAGCAGCAGGTTCAGCAACAGCAGCAGCAACAGGTTCAGCAACAACGTCAGCAATTGCAGACTCAGCAGCAACAGCAACGCCAGCAGCAGTTGCAGCAACAACAACAACGTCAACAACAGCAGCAATTGCAACAACAGCAACGTCAGCAGCAGCAGCAGCAGCAGCAGCAGCAGCAGCAAAACGTACAGCGTCAGTCGCAACCTGCGCCAATAACGCGGGAACCGGAAGTGGAGCCAAAACCGCAGGAGACCGCAAAAGCGAAACCGGCGGAGAAAGCCTCTTCGCAGCGCTGGATGGTGCAGTGTGGTTCGTTTAAAGGCACTGACCAGGCTGAGTCGGTACGTGCGGGCTTAGCCTTTGAAGGCTTTGAAAGCCGCATTACTACCGGTGGCGGCTGGAATCGTGTGGTTATCGGTCCGTATAAAGATCGTGCATCCGCTGACAGCACCCTGAAACGTCTGCGTAGTTCCGGACACTCCAGCTGTATTCCACTCTCCGTCGGGGGTTGAAACCCGTCAAACCCGCCCCATATCTGTTGCATGATACTCCGCGCCCCGTGCGCGGAGTCCTTTTCCGACTGCAACAAGGGGTCTGCCCGTGACAACAATAGTAAGTGTACGACGCAACGGCCAGGTAGTGATTGGCGGTGATGGCCAGGCTACGCTCGGCAATACCGTGATGAAAGGCAACGTTAAAAAAGTGCGTCGTTTATACAACGATAAGGTGATTGCCGGATTTGCTGGCGGCACCGCAGACGCCTTCACCCTGTTTGAACTTTTCGAACGTAAACTGGAAATGCATCAGGGCCACCTGGTGAAAGCCGCGGTGGAGCTGGCCAAAGACTGGCGTACCGACCGTATGCTGCGTCGCCTTGAAGCCTTACTGGCCGTCGCGGATGAGTCAGCCTCTCTGATCATCAGCGGTAACGGTGACGTCATCCAGCCTGAAAACGATCTGATCGCCATCGGCTCCGGTGGGCCTTTCGCCCAGGCAGCGGCACGTGCGCTGCTGGAGAATACCGAAATGGGCGCACGCGACATCGTTGAGAAGTCGCTGAATATCGCGGGTGATATCTGCATTTACACAAACCACAACGTTAATTTCGAAGAATTAACGTCAAAGGCGTAAGGGTATAAATATGTCTGAGATGACTCCACGCGAAATCGTCAGCGAACTGAACCGCTTTATCATCGGCCAGGACAGCGCCAAGCGCGCCGTGGCTATTGCACTGCGCAACCGCTGGCGCCGCATGCAGCTCGACGAAGAGCTGCGCCATGAAGTGACCCCAAAAAACATTCTGATGATCGGTCCGACCGGTGTCGGTAAAACCGAGATCGCGCGTCGTCTGGCTAAGCTGGCCAATGCCCCGTTCATCAAAGTCGAGGCGACAAAGTTTACCGAAGTCGGTTATGTCGGTAAGGAAGTGGACTCTATCATTCGTGACCTGACCGATTCGGCCATTAAGATGGTGCGCAGTCAGGCGATTGAAAAGAACAAATATCGTGCCGAAGAGATGGCCGAAGAGCGCATTCTTGATGTGCTGATTCCGCCAGCGAAAAACAACTGGGGCCAGTCAGAGCAGAGCGCTGAGCCCTCTGCGGCGCGTCAGTCGTTCCGCAAGAAGCTGCGTGAAGGCCAGCTGGACGATAAAGAGATTGAGATCGATCTGGCTGCCAGCAGCCCAGGCGTCGAAATCATGGCTCCTCCTGGCATGGAAGAGATGACCAGCCAGCTGCAGTCGATGTTCCAGAACCTCGGCGGCCAGAAGCAGAAAGCCCGTAAACTGAAGATCAAAGAAGCGATGAAGCTGCTGATCGAAGAAGAAGCGGCAAAACTGGTTAATCCGGAAGAACTTAAGCAGGACGCGATTGATGCCGTTGAACAGCACGGTATCGTGTTCATCGATGAAATCGACAAAATCTGTAAGCGCGGCGGCCAGAATGCCGGTGGACCCGATGTCTCACGTGAAGGCGTTCAGCGCGACCTGCTGCCACTGGTTGAAGGCTGCACCGTTTCGACCAAGCATGGCATGGTGAAAACCGACCACATTCTGTTTATCGCCTCTGGCGCGTTCCAGGTGGCCAGCCCTTCCGATCTGATTCCGGAACTGCAGGGTCGTCTGCCGATTCGTGTTGAGCTGCAGGCACTGACCGTCAATGATTTCCAGCGCATCCTGACCGAGCCGAATGCCTCGATTACCGTGCAGTACAAAGCTCTGATGAATACCGAGGGCGTGAACATTGAGTTCACCGAAGAGGGTATTCGCCGGATTGCGGAAGCTGCATGGCAGGTTAACGAAACCACTGAAAACATCGGTGCGCGCCGTCTGCACACCGTGCTGGAACGTCTGATGGAAGATATCTCGTATGACGCCAGCGATCGTCACGGTGAATCCGTGACCATCGATGCTGATTATGTGGGTAAACATCTGGATGAACTGGTGGCTGACGAAGACCTGAGCCGCTTCATTCTGTGATTCACTGATTCAGCGCTTTTCAGAAGCCCAGCCCACCCGGCTGGGCTTTTTTATGCATGTTCTTGATCGAACGATGCTTTTTTCATACTGATGATTTTGCCAACAATCTGCATATAGCGATATACTTACCCTTCCTGTGGCAAACAGACGAAACCCTTATGAAATACGATACATCTGAACTCTGCGATATCTACCATGAAGAAGTGAATGTTGTTGAACCGCTTTTTTCAAACTTTGGTGGGCGCACTTCATTCGGTGGTCAGATTACCACAGTGAAATGCTTTGAAGACAACGGCTTACTCTACGATCTGCTGGAAGAGAATGGCCGGGGTCGCGTACTGGTGATTGATGGCGGCGGCTCTGTACGTCGTGCGCTGGTCGATGCGCAACTGGCACGCCTGGCGGCCACTAACGAGTGGGAAGGCCTGGTGATTTACGGTTCGGTACGTCAGGTTGATGAGCTGGAAGAGCTGGAGATTGGCATTCAGGCCATTGCCGCGATTCCGGCAGGCGCGGCAGGTGAAGGGATTGGCGAAAGCGATGTGCGCGTCAATTTCGGCGGCGTCACCTTCTTCTCCGGCGACCATCTCTATGCCGACAACACCGGTATCATTCTGTCAGAGGATGCGCTGGACCTCGAATAGGCCAGACATGAAAACGGGTGCCAGAGCACCCGTTTTTCATATCAGCTGAGGCTTCAAACCTCTTCCATTTTTCCCAGCAATGCACGCAGACGTTCCTGCCACACATGTTGCTCTTCTTTCAGGTGCTGATTTTCACGCATCAGCGCATCGTGGTTGCCCGCGACTTGTTGCGCATCGTTACGCAGTGAGTTGTTCTGCTCTTTCAGCTCTTCGATTTCCATCTGCAACAGGGTGATGGTATCAATCGCCTGCTGTACTTTCGCTTCAAGTTTCTCAAATACTTCAAATGACATCTTTCTGACCTCTCCTAAATTCCTGCAAGGCGTTGATGATGCCAGCTTAAGCCAGCAACGTTGTCCCGATTGTATGTAGCCTCACCCCTCAAGTCCAGCAACGCGGCCGCTGCGGGCGCAGTCTGTAACACTTTTCAGCCAATCCCTGAATTTACGCTGCGCTTACGGCGGCGGCTTTCAGGTACTGGTCCGTCCTCCCTCAGGTCAGGCGCGAATATGGGCTAAGGAAAGCCAGAATACGCGAAAACGCGCATTTTTATGACACAGTACACAAAAAATGATTTCGCTATTTCTCGTTTATGTTCGTTAACGATAAATTCACATCAGCCCTACATTAAAGCTGGGTGCCTCATGGACTGAGAACAAAAACTGATAAAATTTAACCTCGCTTCAGGAACCACTATTATGAGTCAGACAACTAACACGCTCAAAGGTCAGTGTATTGCCGAATTTCTGGGGACAGGCTTGATTATTTTCTTTGGTGCAGGCTGTGTGGCTGCATTGAAACTCGCCGGTGCCGCCTTCGGTCAGTGGGAAATCTGCATCATCTGGGGCTTAGCGGTCTCAATGGCTGTCTATCTTACCGCTGGGGTATCAGGTGCACATCTGAACCCTGCCGTTACGGTTGCGCTCTGTCTGTTCGCCAATT
Organism: Pantoea sp. R13S299; assembly: GCF_048515925.1. Classification (NCBI taxonomy): domain Bacteria; kingdom Pseudomonadati; phylum Pseudomonadota; class Gammaproteobacteria; order Enterobacterales; family Erwiniaceae; genus Pantoea; species Pantoea sp. R13S299. The sequence goes on along the minus strand of NZ_JBLYEF010000007.1, from coordinate 83,007 downwards.
TCGAAGGCCGTAAAGTGGTGCCGTATATTCTGGCTCAAATCGCCGGAGCATTCTGCGCGGCCGCGCTGGTTTATGGTCTCTACTACAGCCTGTTTGTCGATTACGAACAAAGTCATCAGATGGTACGCGGCACGGTTCAGAGTCTGGATCTGGCGGGTATCTTCTCAACTTATCCTAACCCGCACATCAGCGTAGGCCAGGCGTTCCTGGTTGAGATGGTGATTACCGCAGTACTTATGGCGGTGATTATGGCGCTGACCGACGATGGCAACGGTGTTCCACGTGGACCGATGGCGCCGCTGTTAATCGGCCTGCTGGTCGCTGTTATTGGTGGCTCAATGGGCCCGCTGACCGGCTTTGCTCTTAACCCGGCGCGTGATTTCGGACCTAAGCTGTTCGCCTTCTTCGCTGGCTGGGGTAACGTTGCCTTCACGGGTGGTAAAGATATTCCTTACTTCCTGGTCCCTATTTTTGGCCCGCTGGTCGGTGCATGCCTGGGTGCAGTCGGTTATCGCACACTGATTGGCCGCTACCTGCCAGGTGCCGCACAGGAACCTACTGTTCCAGCAGAAAAACCGGTTGCACGCGCTCAGCAGCGTAAAGCGTAAGTTTCACTTTTTATCATCAGGACTGAATTTATGACTACCACAGATAAAAAATATATTGTCGCGCTCGATCAGGGCACAACCAGTTCACGTGCCGTCGTTCTCGACCACGATTCCAATATCATCGCAGTATCGCAGCGCGAATTTACCCAGATCTACCCGAAAGCGGGTTGGGTAGAACATGACCCAATGGATATCTGGGCTTCACAAAGCTCTACGCTGGTCGAAGTACTGGCCCATGCCGACATCCGCTCTGATGAGATCGCGGCAATCGGTATCACCAACCAGCGTGAAACCGCTATCGTCTGGGAAAAAGAGACCGGCAAGCCGATCTACAACGCCATCGTCTGGCAGGATCCCCGCACCGCTGACTACTGTCACAAACTGAAGAAAGAGGGTCTGGAAGAGTACATCCAGCACACCACTGGTCTGGTGATTAACCCTTACTTCTCCGGTACGAAAGTGAAGTGGATTCTGGATCACGTAGAAGGCTCACGTGAGCGTGCAAAACGTGGTGAGCTGCTGTTCGGTACTGTCGATACCTGGCTGGTCTGGAAAATGACCCAGGGACGTGTGCACATCACCGACTACACCAACGCCTCCCGTACCATGATGTTCAACATTCACAAGCTGGAATGGGATCAGCGCATGCTGGATATCCTGGATATCCCGCGTGAAATGCTGCCAGAAGTGAAATCCTCCTCTGAAGTCTACGGTCAGACCAACATTGGTGGTAAAGGCGGTACACGTATTCCTATCGCCGGTATCGCCGGAGACCAGCAGGCCGCGCTGTATGGACAGCTGTGTGTACAGCCTGGCATGGCGAAAAATACCTATGGCACCGGCTGCTTCATGCTGATGAACACCGGTACCGAAGCGGTGACCTCGACTCATGGCCTGCTGACCACGATCGCCTGTGGCCCGCGCGGTGAAGTGAACTATGCGCTGGAAGGTGCCGTATTTATCGGTGGTGCTTCTATTCAGTGGCTGCGTGATGAGATGAAGCTGATCAGTGAAGCGGCTGACTCTGAATACTTCGCGATGAAAGTGAAAGACACCAACGGCGTTTACATGGTGCCTGCTTTCACCGGCCTGGGTGCGCCTTACTGGGACCCGTATGCCCGTGGCGCTATCTTCGGTCTGACGCGCGGCGCAAACTCTAACCACATCATCCGCGCGACGCTGGAGTCGATCGCTTATCAGACGCGTGACGTGCTGGAAGCGATGCAGAACGATGCCAACACCCGCCTGCAGGCGCTGCGTGTGGATGGTGGTGCGGTATCCAACAACTTCCTGATGCAGTTCCAGGCTGACATCCTCGGCACCCGTGTTGAGCGTCCGGAAGTGCGTGAAGTGACCGCGCTGGGTTCTGCGTATCTGGCGGGTCTGGCTGTTGGTTTCTGGCAGGATCTGGATGAAGTGCGCTCTAAAGCCGTTATCGAGCGTGAGTTCCGTCCAAGCCTGGAAACCACCGAGCGTAACTTCCGTTATGCTGGCTGGAAAAAAGCGGTTGCCCGCGCACAGGCGTGGGAAGAACAGGAGTAATATCAACGCCCGCGACGCTAGCCGTCGCGGGCCTTTTCCCCGCCCTACTTCCCCGCTGTGTTACACTGCCTGCCGGTTTTTTGTCAGGTAGATGCCATGAAACGAGAACTTGCCATTGAATTTTCCCGCGTAACCGAAGCTGCCGCTCTGGCAGGCTATCACTGGTTAGGACGCGGCGACAAAAATGCGGCTGACGGTGCGGCTGTCCATGCCATGCGTCATGTCCTGAACTCCATTGAAATTGACGGTCAGATTGTGATCGGTGAAGGCGAAATCGACGAAGCCCCGATGCTTTATATCGGTGAAAAAGTCGGTACCGGTCGCGGCGATGCGGTCGATATTGCCGTCGATCCGATTGAAGGCACCCGCATGACGGCGCTTGGCCAGGCGAATGCGCTGGCTGTGATGGCCGTGGGCGATAAAGGGAGCTTTCTGCACGCCCCCGATATGTATATGGAAAAACTGATCGTGGGTCCCGCTGCACAGGGCGCGATCGACCTCGACCTGCCGCTGGAAACCAATCTGCGTAATATTGCGATAGCGATGAACAAACCGCTGTCGCAGCTGACCGTGTCAATTCTGGCAAAGCCGCGCCATGATGCGGTGATCAGCCAGTTGCAGCAGCTGGGCGTGCGGGTATTTACCTTCCCGGATGGCGATGTCGCCGCATCGATTCTGACCTGCATGCCGGATAGCGAAGTCGATGTGATGTATGGCATCGGCGGCGCACCGGAAGGTGTGGTCTCTGCGGCGGTGATCCGCGCGCTGGACGGCGATATGCAGGGCCGGTTGCTCGCACGTCATCATGTCAAAGGCGACAACGCTGAAAACCGTCGCCTCGGCGAACAGGAGTTGCAGCGCTGTGCAGAGATGGGAATTGAAGCGGGTAAGAAGCTGACGCTGGGTGAGATGGCGCGCAATGATAACGTGGTGTTTGCCGCCACCGGCATTACCAGTGGCGAGTTACTGAAAGGCATTACGCGTCAGGGCAATATCGCCACCAGCGAAACCCTGCTGATTCGCGGGAAATCCCGCACCATTCGCCGCATCCAGTCGATTCACTATCTCGACCGTAAAGATCCGACGCTCCATCCGTTTATCCTGTAACCGGCTGGTTGCCGCGCTCCGGCTGACGTGAGAGCGGCAACCAACAGAGCAGCATCACCAGCGCCGTGAAGAACATCAGCATGCCAAGGCTGAACTGATCGCGCTGCGGCATCATGGCTGACAGCCATGCCACCAGGCCCGATCCCAGGTTCTGCATCCCGCCAATCAGCGCGCCCGCGCTCCCCGCCAGCCAGGCATACGGCTCCATCGCCCCTGAAGTCGCCAGCGGGAACAGCATGCCAGCGCCAAAGAAGAATAGCGCGGCGGGCACCAGCAGCGTCCAGATATTCATCACCCCGAACCACGCCGGGATCCACATCAGAATGCCCGCCAGCAGACAGCTATTCACGCCCCACCACATCAGGCTGTGCCATGAGCCCTGCTCACGTCCGGCAAACCAGGCACCGAAGAACGCCGCCGGAATCGGCAGGATGAACAGGATACTGACGGTCAGGCTGTGCAGGCCGAGCACGCCGCCCAGCAGCACGCCGCAACTCGACTCAAATACCGCAATCCCGGCCAGCGCGCCAATCAGCAGCACAATGTAGCGGACGAAATTCGCATCGCTGAGCAGGCGGGCGTAGCGTTTGAAGAAAGGAGTCACTTCCGCACTCTGAGGCCGGGTTTCCGGCAGCCAGCGCGCCATCGATAGCGTTACCGCCAGACAGAGCAATAGCAGGAAGGCAAAACAGGCGTGCCAGCCAAAGAGCTGGGTCAGCAGTGCGCCAATCACCGGCGCCAGCAGCGGGCTGACCAGAATGCCCATATTAAGCAGGCTGTTAGCGCGACGCAGCGCGTGGCCCTCGTAGAGATCACGCGGCATGGTGCGGGCCATTACGCCCGCTACGCCGGTTCCCAGTCCCTGAATCGCGCTGCCAAGCACCAGCATATCGAGAGAGGTCGCCATCAATGCCGTGACTGCGCCGATCATAAAGATCATCATGCCCGCCAGGATCACCGGACGCCGGCCGACGCTGTCTGATAGCGGGCCGTAGATCAGCTGGGATCCGCCATAGGTCATCAGATAGGCCGCCATCACGCGCTGCAACGCGCCATCGCGGACATTCAGGGCGTCCGCCATCACCGACATCGCCGGAACGTAGATGGTCTGTGCCATCTGCCCGACAGCCACCAGCACAATGAGCATCACCAGCAGCGGGCGATTTTCCAGTTTACTAATCATGATTATGCAAAATTTCTTTCTGTGAAAGGAGGTTAAAACAGCGGTTCACCCGCCAGTCATCTTGTTATGGCGGGCAAAATATCAGGATTAGATGACAAAGCGAGAGGCAGGCCAAAAGGTCCCGGCTTGCGCCTGTCAAGTTTATGCGCCAGCCTGTAAAGACAAAGCAACAGTTTGTCGATTAGAGCCTTTGCCAGGGCGCAGGCTGGCATTCTCACCGGCTTGTCGCGAAAATAGTGACCTGCCTGAATAATCAACAACCAGGGAGTGATTATGGCTGAGTGGGTCAATGCTGAAGTAAAGGAAGTGAAAAACTGGACGGACGCGCTGTTCAGTCTCCGGGTCAAAGCGCCCATCGATCCCTTTATTGCCGGGCAATTTGCCAAGCTGGCACTGGAAATCGACGGTGAGCGGGTGCAGCGCGCTTACTCTTTCGTCAATGCGCCGAAAGATGACCTGCTGGAGTTTTACCTGGTTACTGTGCCCGATGGTAAGCTGAGTCCGCATCTGCAGGCACTTCAGCCCGGCGATCAGGTGATGGTCACTAAAGAAGCCGCGGGATTCTTTGTGCTGGATGAAGTCCCGGAGTGCAAAACCTTATGGATGCTGGCAACCGGCACCGCTATCGGCCCTTACCTTTCCATGCTGCAACAGGGCGAAGGTCTGGAGCGCTTTGAAAACATCGTGCTGGTCCATGCCGCACGCTATGCGGCTGACCTCAGCTTTCTGCCACTGATGCAGCAGCTGCAGCAGCGCTATCAGGGCAAGCTGCACATCCAGACGGTGGTGAGCCGCGAAGCGATCCCCGGTTCGCTGACGGGCCGGGTTCCGGCGCTGATCGAAAATGGCGAACTGGAGCGTGCCACCGGATTAACGCTGGATGCCGACAGCAGCCATGTCATGCTGTGCGGCAACCCGCAGATGGTGCGTGATACCCAGCAATTACTGAAAGAGACGCGCGAGATGCGTAAGCACCTGAAGCGCAAGCCGGGCCATATCACCAGCGAACACTACTGGTGAGCCGTTTGCCGGTATCGCACCGGCTGGGTCGCGGTACCAAACCGGTTAGCGCCGGGGGTGCCGCGAAAAACGCCGAGTTCGAGCACCAGGCCAGCCAGTAATACAAATGGAATGGCGCGACCCAGCAGCCAGGGCAGAATGCCGCTCAGCATGCTCCAGTTTCCCGCCACCAGCAGCCAGGCAACAATGACCAGAAATCCCCAATAGCCGGGACGATTGCGATCGTGCAGGCGTTTAACAATGACAGCGCTGGCAGGCCACAGCAGGCAGACCACGCCAAAAGCCGCCATCTGGGTATCAACCCAGTCGTTGGCGGCCAGGGCGAATAACAGAGACGTTGTCAGCAACCAGACCGCCTGCCAGATCCAGAAATCACGTCGTCCCAGCCGGCCGCGCCAGGAAAAACACCATTGTTGTAACGTCATGCATTATCATCCAGAGAGAAGAGAACCGCCGCGCTTTTGACCTCGCGGATAAAAACCGTTTTAATTTGCGCCTGAGTTTACGGGTTAGGATCGACAAAATGAAGAATTTGCCTGGCGCACTGCTGTTATCGTTTGCGCTGACGGTTCCGGTCTTTGCCGCCGATCCGCCACCGCAGGAACGGCCTGATGCGTTGCCCACCGCGCCCTATCTGCTGGCGGGCGCTCCCACCTTTGATATGACTATCGGCCAGTTTCGCGAAAAGTATAATCTGGCCAATGCGACGCTGATGCTGCCTGAATATCGCGCCATTGATAATCGGGGTGACAAAAGTAACCTGACGCGCGCCGCAAGCAAAATCAATGAAACGCTCTATGCGTCTACCGCGCTGGAGCCGGGCACTGGCAAAATCAAGACGCTGCAGATTACCTGGCTGCCCTTGCCTGGCCCGGATCAGAGCGCCTCGCAGCAAAAAGCGCTGGCCTATATGACCGCCATGCTGCGCTTCTTTGTACCGGGACTCAGCGCCGATGAGGGACGTAAAAAGCTGGAAGGTTTGCTGAAGGAAGGCAAGGATTTGCCCTACTTTGCGCAGGTCGACGGCGCGCTCCGTTTTGTGGTGGCTGACAACGGTGACAAGGGGCTGACTTTCGCCATTGAGCCGGTAAAACTGGCGCTCGCAAACCCCTGAGGATGTGGCTGAAAATGACGAAAAGCAAAGCCATCGCTACATTTGATCTCTATACTGTCTGGCAGACAACGCTGCCAGCTGGCAGCGATTTTTCATGTATCGCTTTATGCGGAGGATAGAATGCGACATCCACTGGTTATGGGTAACTGGAAGTTGAATGGCAGCAAGCAGATCACAGCTGAACTGATCGCGGGTCTGCGCAAGGAACTGTCTGGCGTTGAGGGTTGTGGCGTCGCCATTGCACCGCCAGCGCTCTATCTCGAGCAGGCAAAACACGCCATCTCCGGTAGCCACATCGCACTGGGTGCGCAGAACGTGGACGTTAACCTGTCTGGCGCGTTTACCGGTGAAGTTTCTGCAGAGATGCTGAAAGATATCGGCGCGAAATACATCATTATCGGTCACTCAGAACGCCGCACTTACCACAAAGAAAGCGACGAGTTCATCGCGAAGAAATACGCGGTATTGAAGTCAGTGGGTCTGGTTCCGGTGCTGTGCATTGGTGAAACCGAAGCAGAAAACGAAGCGGGTAAAACCGAAGAAGTCTGCGCTCGTCAGCTGGATGCTGTTCTGGAAACTCAGGGCGCTGAAGCGTTCAAAGATGCGGTTATCGCGTATGAGCCGGTCTGGGCCATCGGTACCGGCAAATCTGCGACCCCTGCTCAGGCACAGGCCGTCCACAAATTCATTCGTGATCATATCGCGAAGAAAGATGCGGCTATCGCAGAACAGGTCATCATTCAGTATGGCGGCTCAGTGAACGACAAAAACGCTGCTGAGCTGTTCACCCAGCCTGACATCGATGGCGCACTGGTTGGCGGTGCGTCACTGAAAGCAGATGCTTTCGCGGTCATCGTTAAAGCTGCGGCGGCTGCAAAAAGCGCCTAATCATTAGCATTCCGGTCAGAGGCGGCGCTTAAGCCGCCTTTTTTATGGGCCCAATCAGCTCACAGGCGTGATCCTGCAACTCCTCCGCCGAACCACTGTTCAGTAGCAGCCAGTTCCGCTCTATAGCCATCAGTACCAGTCGCCCATCGCTTAATTCAGCCAGTGCCAGCCCATATTTCCCCATCTCTGTGCGTGCCTCTGGCCGCTCGTCGGCCAGCCGGATAAAGACACTCTGCTGGGTCAGCTCATCTGCCGTCAGGGTTCGCAGCCAGTATCGGTGCTTACGCAGCGTGATCTCATGCCACTGACCGCTAAGCTGCGGCGTCAGCTGATCCAGCTGCAGACGCACATCGGGTCGCAGACAGGAGAGATGAATGTGGAGCTGGTTCTGCGTGCGGCCATACTGTGAATTGATCGCCAGTGACAGGACCCGATCAGCAATGGGTGAGCCGCGTCGCTGTGCAAGAAGGGTTCGTTCATGCCAGGCAAGGGCAAAGTAGTTGGGCGTAGCGGGTTGCAGTAACCGCGGGCTTTCGATGCCGGTGATTTTATCGAGCGGGATCAGCAGATACTGCAATGGCCCATTCATATCTTTTAGCATGGCATAGCGATGCTGCTGGTCGACACGCTGACAGGGCGCAGGGTCTCCGCTGCTCTGCTGATGAGGCTCACATTTCTGGCTGACGATCTGCCACAGCGCATCACTGTTCTTTTTGAAATGCAGTGCGGCAGCCAGTATCCCCACAATGACCAGCACCAGCAGAACCGCAACCAGGCTGGTTGCACGACGGTTTGTCGGCATAACAATGCTTCCCGAATGGTTTAGCAGCCTGCATCGTCGCCTGGCGGGAAAAAAATGTCACGGGGAATTCGGGCAGATAGCGCAGCAACCGGGCAGAGAAAAGAGAAAGGTGGGGTTATTGCGGATAAGCGGTCAGCGCAGAGAAGCGCTGACCGCAATCTATTACGGTTTCATGACCTGGTCATAGCTGCCGCCATCGGCGAAGTGTGCTTTCTGAGCTTGTGCCCAGCCACCAAACTTGTCCTGAATGGTGAACAGCTTCACAGGCGCAAACTGGCTGGCGAATTTCTTCGCGACTTCAGCATCACGCGGACGATAGTAGTTCTGCGCAGCAATAGTCTGACCTTCTGGCGAATAGAGGTATTTCAGATAAGCATCTGCGACTTTACGCGTGCCCTTTTCATCCACCACTTTATCGACCACTGATACGGTCGGTTCAGCCAGAATTGATTCGCCCGGAGTGACAATCTCGAACTTGTCTTTACCCAGCTTGTTAACCGCCAGATAGGCTTCGTTTTCCCAGGCGATCAGCACATCACCAATCCCGCGTTCAACAAAGGTGTTAGTTGCGCCACGCGCACCGGAATCCTGCACTTCAACGTTTTTAAACAGCGCTCTGACGTACGCCAGCGCTTTGGCCTGATCGCCATTGTTATGATCCAGCGCCCAGCCCCAGGCCGCCAGATAGTTCCAGCGTGCGCCGCCAGAGGTTTTCGGGTTCGGGGTAATCACGGACACGCCCGGTTTGGTCAGATCGCTCCAGTCATGGATGCCCTTGGGATTATCTTTGCGGACCAGGAAGACAATGGTGGACGTGTAAGGCGCAGAGTTGTCTGGCAGACGCTTAATCCAGTTCTTATCAATACGACCGCGTTCTGCAATAGCATCGACATCCGATTGCAACGCCAGCGTGACCACATCCGCACGGATGCCGTTAATCACTGAGGTTGCCTGCTTGCCGGAGCCGCCATGCGACTGACGGACCACGACATTATCGCCGGTTTCCTGTTTATAGTGCGCACTGAACGCTTTGTTGTACTGTTCGTACAGCTCACGCGTTGGATCGTAGGAAACGTTTAACAGCTGAATGTCTTTCGCCAGAACGCTGGTTGAGGCCAGCAACAGGGTAACGCCGATACTCCACTTGTTCATTACGCACTCTCCCAATGTCGTTATGGGCTAAGCGTGACATAAACCATTACAGAGCTAAAAGAATTAAAAATAAGCTGTTATAACCTTGGGGAATATACGAGGGGGATGCAGGGGCATACTGTGCAGCACACCCCGCCGGGAATTAATAGAGTTTTTTCGCCGTGTCGAGCCAGTCGCGTTTGAACGGACGCTTCATGTTTTCAATCGCGTCGACGATGTCGTGATGCACCATCTTCTCGTTCTGAATACCCACACAACGGCCGCCATAACCCTGCATCAGCAGTTCAATCGAGTAAGCGCCCATGCGTGATGCGAGGATACGGTCATACGCACAAGGCGCACCGCCACGCTGAATATGTCCCAGAACGGTCGAACGGGTTTCACGTTTGGTTTCTGTTTCAATGAAACGCGCCAGATCGTCGATATCGCAGATGTGCTCGGTAATCGCCACGATAGCGTGCTTTTTACCTTTGGCGATGCCCGCTTTGATTTCCGCTACCAGCTCTTCACGAGTGTACGGGAACTCTGGCAGGACGATGAACTCACAGCCACCAGCAATCGCCGCCGCCAGGGTCAGATCGCCACAGTAGCGCCCCATCACTTCAACAATCGAAATACGCTGATGTGAAGAAGAGGTATCACGCAGGCGGTCAATTGCTTCCACTACGGTTTCCAGCGCAGTGAAATACCCGATGGTGTAATCCGTTCCGGCTACGTCGTTATCGATGGTGCCTGGGAGGCCGATGCAGGGGAAGCCCATTTCAGTCAGGCGCTTAGCCCCCATGTAGGAGCCGTCACCTCCAATCACCACCAGCGCATCGATACCGCGCTTTTTCATGTTCTCAATGGCAACCTGGCGCACATCTTCATTACGGAACTCAGGGAAACGCGCTGAGCCCAGGAAAGTGCCACCACGGTTAATCATGTCGGAGACGCTATAGCGATCAAGATTGATCATGCGATCTTCGTACAATCCCAGATAACCGTCATAGATCCCAAAAACTTCCAGTCCTTCACTCAGCGCGGAACGAACCACTCCACGAATAGCTGCGTTCATGCCTGGGGCGTCGCCGCCGCTGGTTAATACACCAATTTTTTTGATCATGACAACCTCTGGATTGTTCAAAACTAAGGGTTAATCCTGCCTGTCGATCGCTGCTGACTGTCATTTGACGACTCGCGCGACATGTGATGGCAGATAGTATATCAAAGGCTTGCTGCTGAATTGATTCAGGTCAGACAACTTTTCACTATTTTTTGCAGCGATGTTAGCGTTACGTCATCCCTTCCGTATCGATTTGATTCATTTACGTTAAAAACCTAAAGAATCTTTCGTCTCGAACGGTACCACAGAACAGGGATCCTGATGGATAATTACATCTGACCCAGGGAATTCTTTGCGTAACGCCTTCTCAACCTGATCGGCTACCCGATGCGCCTGCACCAGGGGTAACTGGTCTTCCAGTTCCAGATGTAGCTGAATAAATTTGGTCGGGCCGGACTGGCGGGTGCGCAGATCGTGAACGCCCTGCACCTGCGGCCAGTTTGTCGCCAGCGTCAGGATTTGCTGCCGTTCCTCCTCCGGTAACGCGCGATCCAGCAATGACTGCACCGCCTCGTAGCCCATCCTCAATGCACTGTAGAGAATGAAAACGCCAATCCCCAGCGCGAACAGGGCATCCGCCCGGGTAAAGCCATAGCTGCTCAGCACCAGTGCAATAAGAATGGCGCCATTCATGATGACGTCTGACTGATAGTGCAGCATATCAGCCCGAATCGCCTGGCTGCGGGTTTTACGCACCACCCAGCGCTGAAAGGCGACCAGCACCAGCGTTGAGCTCAGTGCCACAACGGTCACCACAATACCGACGCCCGCTCCCCGCATCTCACTGGGCGAGGCAAGATGCTGCAGGCCGGTCAGAAACAGAAACAGCGCCGAACCGGAAATAAACATGCTTTGTGCCAGCGCCGCCAGCGACTCCGCTTTGCCATGCCCGAACGTGTGATCTTCGTCGGCAGGCTGCAGCGCATAACGCACCACCAGCAGATTAGTCAGCGATGCGGCGATATCCACCAGCGAGTCCACCAGGGAGGCCAGTAAACTCACCGAACCGGTGTACCACCAGGCAAAAATTTTCACGAGTAACAGCACAGACGCGAGAATGGTGGCAGCGAGCGCAGCACGCTTTACCAGTCGGCCATAAGAGGGTTGCATGCCAGATTCCCTATGCAACATCAGTGAGGATGCGCACTTAAATGGATGAATGGCTGAAGTTTAACACCGGCACGCGGGCTGTGCTTAACGGGTCGTTCAACGGGTCGGGCTCTTTTGAGAAGGGAGGCAGGTATAAAAAAACAAGCCCCGACCTTTGAGAGGACGGGGCAAAGTGTCATACACATCATTGCCAGGCCATATTCAGGCTCTGGCCGATGCTGAGAAAAGGCCGGCGACTACTTTTTGCCGCCTTTTTTCCCGGCTTCTGATGCTTTTTCACGATCGTTTTTGAAGTTTCCGCCGCCGCTGTTCTGGCCGCCTTTCTTACCGGCTTCAGACGCTTTTTGCGGATTATCTGCGAAATTACCTGAACCACCACGATGCTCTGCCATAACTTACTCCATTAATAGATTCATTCAGGACTACATAATGTGGTTGTTGCTCCCTGAGACTTCGCAAAGACACTTAACTTCCCTGCAGTGACAGGATTTAGTGTAGAAGGTGCGCCTGAACCAGCAAGCGTAACGCGGGGAATGTATCTCGTTGAAAAATCAGATTAAAACATTCAAACCTTGTCTGTAATTCATTTACTTTCAGCGAGTTATAATATTTTCAAGGCGGAAAAACACTTACCGGTCCGTTTAAATCTACGGCATGCCCCAAATAATAAGAAATCGTCGAATCTGATGAATAAAAGTTAAACAAGCTCTAATAAAATGGGGGTTTTGTTGCGAGGTGATGATTCCTGTCAAAATAAAAAAAGTGGAAAAAAGATAAAAAAAACCCCCACCATCATGGCGGGGGAAGACAGGGATGTGTCTATGGCAAGGAAAACAGGGATACTATGTTACTGGTTACTGCTGGTACTACTCACTGCCTGCAGCGATGATGCTGACTGCAAATTCGAAAACTGTCGCAGCTCATTAAGTCGCCGCTGGTAATTCTTCTGTAACGCGGACTGCTGGGCCGGCGTTAGCAGCTGAAACATTTGATTCTGTACGCGCGCCATCTCGACCTGCTGTTCAACCTGAACTCTGGCGATGACTTCCGCCTTCTGACGGATGGCCGCTTCGTTAAACTGGTCTGCAGTCACTAATTCATGGAGTGCTGCGATATCGTCAATATGAACGACCGGGCGCTCATGTCGGGCCTGTTGCATCAGGTCACGCATCTGCTGACGTTGCTCTTCTGTCAGCTCAATACCGTCGAACATGTGGCTTTGCGGATTTTGCGTCATACTGCCTGTCGGCAATCCGCCATGATGCATCTCGTCAATCGTCGTCGCATCTTTAGCATCTGCGCTGGCGACACTCAGAGCCATCGCTGAGGCAAGGACGACGGCGGTTAATTTGCGCATCGTGTACTCCAGTTCGTTCCGTTTTGCGATTCAACGAGAGCCAGTGTACGGCGACAGCTGCAAACATCCGTCAGGGGGTGTAAAACTACGTAAAGCGATGGATAGGTGCGCCAGGAACACGGTATTTTGCCTGCGGAGGGCTACAAAAATGAATAAAATCCTGTTGGTAGATGACGACCGCGAATTAACTTCGCTTTTAAAAGAACTGTTAGAAATGGAAGGGTTTGAAGTGGTGGTAGCCAGTGATGGTGAACAAGCGCTGAACCTGCTCGATAACTCTATTGATTTGCTTTTACTGGATGTCATGATGCCGAAGAAAAACGGCATCGACACCCTGAAAGAACTACGTCAGCAACATCAAACCCCCGTCATCATGCTAACAGCGCGCGGCAGCGAGCTGGATCGCGTACTGGGCCTCGAACTGGGTGCAGATGATTATCTGCCTAAGCCGTTTAACGATCGCGAACTGGTGGCGCGTATCCGCGCTATTCTTCGGCGCTCTAACTGGAGTGAACAGCAGCAGCAAAACGATAACAGCTCACCTACGCTGGAAGTGGACTGCCTGCGACTCAATCCTGGTCGTCAGGAGGCCAGTTTTGATGATGTCACGCTGGATCTTACCGGTACTGAGTTCACTCTGCTCTATCTGCTGGCGCAGCATCTGGGCCAGGTCGTGTCGCGTGAACATCTGAGTCAGGAAGTGCTGGGCAAACGCCTGACGCCTTTTGACCGTGCCATTGATATGCATATCTCAAATCTGCGTCGCAAGCTGCCTGAGCGCCGTGACGGTCATCCCTGGTTTAAAACCTTACGTGGCCGCGGCTATCTGATGGTTTCGGCATCATGATTGGAAGTCTGACCACCCGTATCTTCGCCATCTTCTGGCTAACGCTGGCGCTGGTGTTGATGCTGGTGCTAATGGTGCCCAAGCTCGATTCACGACAGATGACCTCGCTGCTGGAGAGTGAACAGCGGCAGGGCATCATGATTGAGCAACACGTCGAAGCAGAGCTGTCACAGGATCCCCCAAACGATCTGATGTGGTGGCGTCGTCTGTTTCGTGCCGTGGAAAAGTGGGCACCGCCGGGTCAGCGGCTGCTGTTAGTGACCAGTGAAGGTCGGGTGATTGGCGCGCAGCATAACGAAATGCAGGTTATCCGCAATTTTATCGGCCAGTCTGACAATGCCGATCATCCGCAGAAAAAGAAATATGGTCGTGTTGAGCTGGTAGGTCCTTTCGCCGTCCGGGATGGCGAAGATAACTACCAGCTTTACATGATCCGCCCCGCAAACAGTTCTCAGCTCGATTTCGTCAATCTGCTGTTTGACCGCCCGCTGCTACTGCTTATCGTCACCATGCTCATCAGCTCACCGCTGCTGCTGTGGCTGGCTTGGAGCCTGGCACGTCCGGCGCGTAAGCTGAAATATGCCGCCGATGAAGTCGCAAGTGGAAACCTGCGTCAGCATCCGGAACTGGAATCAGGTCCGCAGGAGTTTCTGGCCGCAGGTTCCAGCTTTAACCAGATGGTCAGTGCGCTGGAACGGATGATGACCGGTCAGCAACGTCTGTTATCCGATATCAGCCATGAACTGCGTACCCCACTTACCCGCCTGCAACTGGCTACCGCGCTGCTGCGTCGGCGTCAGGGCGAAGGTAAGGAACTGGGCCGCATTGAGATGGAAGCACAGCGTCTGGATGGCATGATCAACGATCTGCTGGTGCTGTCGCGTACTCAGCATAAAAATGCGCTGGTCAGCGAAGCGATGAAGGCGAATCAGTTGTGGAATGGGGTGCTGGAAGATGCCCGTTTCGAAGCTGAGCAGATGGGCAAGAAGATGGATATCCCCTATCCGCCTGGACCGTGGCCGCTTTATGGCAACCCTCATGCGCTGGAAAGTGCGCTGGAAAACATCGTGCGCAATGCGCTGCGCTATTCACACACGCATATCAGCGTCAGCTTCTCCGTCGATATTTCCGGGATTACGGTACATGTTGATGATGACGGTCCTGGCGTGAGTCCGGAAGATCGTGAACAGATTTTCCGTCCCTTCTACCGTACCGATGAAGCGCGCGATCGCGAATCAGGCGGCACCGGTCTTGGCCTGGCGATTGTTGAAACGGCAGTGCAGCAACATCGCGGCTGGGTTAAAGCCGATGACAGCCCCTTGGGTGGTCTGCGTCTGACACTCTGGTTGCCGCTCTACTCCTCCGGCCGTCAATAATTTGCTATGCTTCGGCCCCTGTCATCGGGGGCCTTATGCTTAACATTGTCTTGTTTGAACCAGAAATTCCGCCGAATACCGGCAATATCATCCGTCTTTGCGCCAATACGGGCTTCCAGCTTCATTTGATTCAGCCGCTCGGCTTTGCCTGGGATGACAAGCGCTTACGTCGCGCCGGGCTGGATTACCACGAATTCACGGCCATCAAATTCCATGCTGACTATCAGGCGTTTATTGCCACAGAGTCGCCTGAGCGTCTGTTTGCACTGACCACCAAAGGGACGCCTGCACACAGTGCCGTCGCCTATCAGGCGGGCGATTATCTGCTGTTTGGGCCGGAGAGCCGCGGACTGCCCGCTGAAATCCTGGCCGCGTTACCGGCACAGCAAAAAATCCGCATCCCGATGAGAGCAGAAAGCCGCAGTATGAATTTGTCGAATGCCGTATCGGTGGTGGTGTATGAAGCGTGGCGCCAGCTCGATTACGCCGGCGCGCTGATTAAAGATTAGATGCCGTCGCCAAACTGAAAACCGGCCAGGCTGCCATTGAAGTGCTGATCCATATCCATCGACGGCTTCTCGCTGCCTGGCTTACCGACGATACGCGCAGGTACGCCTGCGGCAGTGGTGTGCGGCGGCACGGGCTGTAACACCACGGAACCAGCACCGATTTTTGCTCCCCTGCCGACTTCAATGTTGCCCAGGACTTTCGCACCGGCACCAATCATCACCCCTTCACGGATCTTCGGATGACGGTCGCCGCTGGTTTTGCCGGTACCGCCCAGTGTCACTGATTGCAGGATCGAGACATCATTCTCAACCACGGCGGTTTCGCCAATCACAATGCCAGTGGCATGGTCGAGCATGATGCCGTGACCGATGTTGGCAGCGGGATGAATATCGACGGCAAAAGAGACGGAAATTTCATTCTGCAGATAAACCGCCAGTGCACGCCGGCCTTCATTCCACAGCCAGTGACCAATGCGGTAGGCCTGTAAGGCGTGAAAACCTTTGAGGTAGAGCAACGGCGTTGAGTATTTATCCACTGCCGGGTCGCGCTGACGCACAGCCTGAATATCGTAAGCCGCAGACATAATCATCGACGGATCTTCACGATAGGCTTCTTCAACGATTTCACGAATGGCGATGGCGGGCATAATCGGGTTAGCCAGCTTGTTGGCCAGCATATAACTCAGTGCGCTACCGAGATTTTCATGCTTGAGCAATGTCGCGTGGAAGAAGCTGGCCAGCATCGGCTCACAATCAGCCAGGGCGCGCGCTTCTGCTTTGATATTATTCCAGACCAGTTCTAACTCATCAGACGACATTGCTGCTTTCTCCCGATAAAAAAAGCGCCTGAATGGGCGCTGCAGGTGATGATGCTACGCGTCCTGCGTTAGCCAGTGCTGTTTTCGTCCTTCCTTGTTCGTCCCAGCAGGCTCAATGCTGCATCTCTCGCCGGTTTTTCGCAATACAGCACCTGATAAATCTGCTCGGTGATCGGCATTTCTACACCCAGACGTGCAGCCAATGCTTTGACTTCTTTGGTGTTTCTGTAGCCTTCTACAACTTGTCCGATAATGCGTTGCGCGCTATCTACATCCTCGCCCTGGCCCAGCATCATGCCAAAACGACGGTTACGCGACTGATTATCGGTACAGGTCAGCACCAGATCGCCCAGGCCCGCCATCCCCATAAAAGTCGAGGGATCGGCACCCAGCGCTGCGCCTAAGCGGCTCATCTCTGCCAGACCACGGGTGATCAGTGCGGTACGCGCATTTGCACCAAAGCCAATCCCGTCAGAGATCCCGGCACCGATAGCAATCACGTTTTTCACCGCGCCGCCCAGCTGTACGCCGACGAAATCAGGGTTGTTATAAACGCGGAAGCTCTTACCGCAGTGCAGCTTCTGCTGCAGGTCGTCAGCAAACTGCGCATCCGTTGCGGCCAGCGCGATGGCGGTCGGTAATCCGGCTGCCAGCTCTTTGGCAAAAGTCGGTCCGGAGATCACGGCCAGCGGAATAGCATCGCCGACAATTTCACGCGCCACATCCTGCAGCAGACGACCGGTCTCTTTTTCCAGCCCTTTAGTCGCCCAGACAATGCGTGAGTCTGGTCTCAGATGAGGCTTGATCTGCTGCAGCACATCGCCAAAGACATGACTCGGCACCACGATTAATAAGTCGCGGCTGGCAGCAATAGCCTTGGTCAGATCAGGTTCAAGGGAAAGATTGTCAGGGAACGGAACATCAGGCAGGAAAGCAGTGTTGCAGCGGTCACTCTGAAGTTGCGCCAGATGCGTCGGGTTATGTCCCCACAACAGCACCGGATGGCCGTTACGGGCCAGCGTAATCGCCAAAGCGGTGCCGTAGGAACCGGCACCGATGACGCTAATCGAAGCGTGAGTTTCCATCAGGCATCCTGATGTGGTTCAGCACCTTCTTCACCCTGTTGCTGCTGCAGATAGTTCATGAACAGCGCATCAAAGTTAACCGGTGCCAGGTTCAGCTGCGGGAAGGTACCACGGGATACCAGGCTGGTAATGCATTCGCGTGCGTATGGGAACAGAATGTTCGGGCAGTATGCACCCAGGCAATGTGCCATCTGCGTTCCTTCGATACCGCTGATGGTGAAGATACCGGCCTGCTGAACTTCGCACAGGAAAGCCGTCTCTTCGCCCACAGTCGCGGTTACAGTCACACGAAGTACCACTTCGTAAACTTCGTCAGCCAGCTGAGAAGATGCAGTGTCCAGATCCAGTTTAACGTCCGGTTCCCACTCTTTCTGGAAAACCTGCGGTGCATTAGGCGCTTCAAAAGAGATGTCTTTAGTGAATACGCGCTGAATCTGGAATTGCATTTCGTTCGTGTTATGTTCTGACATGTGACCAAATCCTATGTATGAGATTGTCCGGCGTAAAATTACGCCTGCAGTAGTGGATCTAAACCTTCGCGATTATCGAGTGCGAATAAGTCATCGCAGCCACCAATGTGCTGCGCATCAATAAAAATCTGAGGCACGGTGGTGCGGCCGCTACGCTTGATCATCTCTTCGCGTTTCGCCATGTCTCCATCGATGGGGATCTCCTGAAACGATACGCCTTTTTGCGATAACAGCGCCTTCGCCCGATGGCAGTAAGGACAGGTAGCCTTGGTATACATTTCAACATTTGCCATGATCAGCACCTCTGTAAGATTATTTACCGCGAACTAATGGCAGATTTTCGCCGCTCCAGCCACTGATACCGTCTTTCAGCACTGAAACCTGCTCAAAGCCTGCAGCACTCAGATGCGCAGCAGAATCACCCGCGCTTTGTCCGGTTGCACACACTACAATTATGGGCTGCGCTTTATGCTTTGCCAGTTCGTCGATGTTGCCTTTTTTAATCTCAGCAGCTGCCACATTCACAGCACCTGAAATATGCCCTCTGCGGAAATCGTCGCGCGAACGCACGTCTACCACTACCGCGTCCTCTTTGTTGATCAGGCGGGTTGCTTCACCGCGGCTGATCGTTTTTACCTTAGAGAACATTCCTTTAACGGTAGTCACAATCACCAGAACGAGTAAAACGACCCATGCCAGACTCAGGATGGGGTGATTGCTTGCAAACTGCATAATTTCTTGCATGAGGGGTAACGACTCCAGACCGGGCTAATAAGCTAAAACAAGGGTTCTGAGTATACCTGCGCCACTTCGCATGTACAGATGCTATGCGGCCAGAGTATCGATTTGTGCTCCATTTTCCAAAAAAAGTGGCTGAATAGCAAAAATGGCGTAAGGCTGAATGTATGTCATTGCGAAAGCGGACATAACTGGAAAAGCAAATGCCAGTGGGGAGCACTGGTAAGCGGCGGTTCATCGTGGAATAATCACTGGCCTATGAAGGGAAAAACAACCGTTTCGCACACAAGGACCCGTCGCAACGGCGATAACCTGCCGTTGTTCATACACTTGTCCAGCCTCTCCCTTAGCCTGCTTTGTGCGGGGGCACTGTTATTGCCTGCCGCAGCCCAAAGTGCAGAAGACAGCAAATCTCAGCTGCAGTCCATTCAGCAAAACATTGCTGAGAAAGAGAAAAGCGTCAAAGCGCAGAAGGTGCAGCGCAGCAAATTACTCGATCAGCTGCAGAGCCAGGAAAAAATCATTGCTCAGGCGAGTCGTCAGCTGCGAGATACCCGCAATAGTCTCACCGCCCTGAATGATGAGATGAAACAACTCGCCACCTCCATCGCCCGGCTTGAAAAACAGCAAACCCGCCAGGAAAACCTGCTTTCAGAGCAACTTGATGCGGCGTTCCGTCAGGGCAAGCATAACGGTGTACAGCTCCTGATGGGCGGTGAAGAGAGCCAGCGCAGTGAGCGTATTCTGGCCTATTTCGGCTATCTGAATGCTGCCCGCCGGAAAAGTATCGAATCGCTGCAAAAGACACGTCAGGATTTGGATCAGCAGCGTGCCTCGCTGGAGCAGAAGCAACAGCAGCAGAAAGAGTTATTAGCGCAGCAGCAGGGCCAGCAGCAGAAACTGCAACAGGCGAGCGAAGCGCGTAAAAAGACCCTGACGTCACTGGAAAGCGCGCTGGAAAAAGATCAGGCCGATCTGGTCGAGATGCGTCAGAACGAAAGCCGTCTGCAGGATAAGATCGCCCGTGCAGAACGCGAGGCGCGCGAGCGCGCAGCCCGTGAAGCTCGCGAGGCGGAAAAAGTGCGTCAGCGTCAGGCGCAGGCGAAAGCCAAAGGATCCAGCTATCAGCCAACCCAGAGCGAGCGTGAACTGGTGGCCCGTACCGGTGGACTCGGTCGCGCGGGTGGACAGGCGTTATGGCCGGTTCGCGGACGCATTGAACATCGCTTTGGCGAACAGCTGCAGGGTGAACTGCGCTGGAAAGGCCTCGTGATTGATGCACGGGAAGGCACCGAGGTGAAAGCCATCGCCGATGGTCGTGTGCTGATGGCCGACTGGTTACAGGGCTACGGTCTGGTCGTGGTGCTGGAGCACGGTAAAGGCGATATGAGCCTGTATGGCTACAACCAAAGTGCGCTGGTGAGCGTGGGTACGCAGGTGAAGGCAGGACAGCCTATTGCACTGGTGGGCACCAGCGGTGGCCGTGGTACCCCGTCGCTTTATTTTGAAATTCGACGTCAGGGACAGGCCGTCAATCCACTCCCATGGTTAGGAAGATAGGTTTTGCTGCAACTTCGAAAACTTCCCGTTCTCTTAAGCGCCCTGCTGTTCAGCTACGCTGCACAGGCGGGCAAACTGGCCATCGTCATTGATGATGTCGGCTATCGCCCCGCCGAAGAGAACAAGGTCCTGCAGATGCCGCAGGCTATTTCAGTGGCGGTGTTGCCCAACGCGCCCCACGCCCGTGAAATGGCGACTAAAGCGCATCAGAGTGGTCACGAAGTGTTGATCCATCTGCCGATGGCACCGCTGAGCAAACAGCCGCTTGAAAAAGATACCTTAACGCCGGAGATGAGTAGCGAAGAGGTCTCCCGCATCATGCGCAATGCAGTTAACAACGTGCCTTATGCCGTGGGACTGAACAACCATATGGGCAGCAGGATGACCTCAAGCCTGCCCGGCATGCAGAAGGTGATGCAGGCGCTGAACCACTACAATCTCTACTTTCTGGATAGCATGACTATCGCTAACAGTCAGGCTATCCCTGCCGCGCAGGGTACCCAGGTCAAAGTGTTAAAACGCCGGGTATTCCTTGATGACAGCCAGGATATTAACGCCATCCGCCAGCAGTTCAGTCGGGCGGTGAAACTGGCGCAGCGCGACGGTTACGCCATTGCCATTGGTCATCCCCACCCGACTACCGTGCGGGTGTTACAGCAGATGTTACCCACGCTGCCAGCCGACATTACGCTGGTTCGTCCCAGCCAGCTGCTGAACGAATCACTCCGCAGCGGCTCACAGACGCCTGTGGCTCCGGCAAAACCGGTAGCACCTCGCTTTCAGCCTGCCGGCCTGTGTAAACCGAAACACCCGCTGGCGCCGGTTCCGGCTACCAGAGCCTTAACGGTCATCGGTGAAAGCGTGAATAACAGCCCGCTGTTTAAAACGCTAAAAAATCTGTTCTGAATTTGCGATGAATGCTAAGTCGTCGGCTAAGCATTCATTTATGTGCAGAAATTACTATAATCCTGGGTCGGGTAATAACGGGCTGTGCGGGAGCAGTGATAGGGATGACGATTAATAAACAAAAAATCCTGCTGCTGGATAACGGCAGAGAGTGGGGCGGCGGCACCAACAGTATGCTGGAGCTGTTGAAACGTATCGATCGTCAAAAGTTTGATATCACCTGCTGCTTCTATCACAACTACAGCCGTGGCAACGACGAAACCATTGAAGCCACGCTGAATGCGCTGGCCATTCCGGTCTTTTTTATTCCTCAAATCAAACAGCCACGCTGGGCGAAATTAGTTAAAGAAGCCTCGCGGGCACTGCTGTTTTTCAATAAAAAGCTAAAGAAGCGCGCCATCGATAAGATTGATACGCAATGGCGCATTATGCCTAATGCCAGCAAAATCAATTCACTGCTGCAACTGGGGAAGTTTGACACGCTCTACATGAATAACCAGCCCAGCACCAATGTGGAAGGTTATCTGGCGGCGCGCAGCCTGGAGATCGCGGTGGTGCAACACTGCCGTATCGATCCGGTTCTGGAACCGCGGCTGGTCAGCATGGTCAATCAGGACTGTCAGGCGGTCATTGCCGTATCTCAGGGCGTGAATAACACCCTGCGTACTCACGGTGTGGATGCGGAGCGCTGTTTTACCGTCAATAACGCTATAGACATCCACCAGCCTTTGCCCGACCGCCTTGAAGTCCGCCAGCGCTTTAAACTCTCTCCATCGACCTTTGTGTTTGGCACGATCGGCTCGCTGATATTACGCAAATCTAATCACCATATTCTGCAGGCGCTGGGCCGATTTAAACGCGCCAACCCGGATGCAGACTGGAAGATGGTGATTGTCGGGGCAGGTCCGGAACTTCAGCATCTGCTGCAACTCGCAACGGCTGAGAACATCCAGCATCACGTGGTCTTTACGGGCTTTCAGAACAATGCGCTCGATTACCTCACCGCCTTTGATACCTTTATTCTTGCCTCGCGCAGTGAAGGCTTGCCCAGAGTCGTGCTGGAAGCGATGCTGGTGAATACTGCCGTTGTCGGATCCCGCGTGGTCGGCACTGCCGAATTGATCAGTCATGACGAAACCGGGCTGCTGTTTGACTATGGCAACGTGGTGCAACTGACCCAGCACCTGACCGCGCTGTGGCAGGATGCAGATTTACGTCAACGCCTGATCAATGCGGCAGCGAAACGCGTACGTGAACAGTACGCCATTGAAACCTACATCAGCGGCGTCGAGAATATTTTGCAAAGCGTCGTCAAAAAGAAACCTCATGCTTAATTTTTTAAATCCCCGTTACCGCCACATCAGAGCGCGCCATAACCTGCCTTATTCGCATCAGGCGGTTCAGGGTACTGTTCCGGTTACCTCTGTCGTGATCCCCTGCACCGGCGCGGACTATATTGAAGAAGCCCTGCTCAGTGCCGATTTTGCGGCGCGCTTTGCGACGGAGGCAGAAGAGATCGTGATCGTCAGCGATCAGCCTGCTCACGCCTTTGGCAGCCTGCCAGTGAAAACCCGCGTGGCGACGCTGGATGTGCCGCACCGGGAAGAGAGCTATCGCTACAAGCAGATCTATCGCAGCCGGTTGATCAAATTGCAGGCGCCTATGCAGGCAAAAGGCGACGGCATTCTGATGATCGATTCCGACCTTAATCTGCTGAAGATGCCGGAGATCATGATGAAGCCAGGCCATCTCTACTCCAGCTTCCGTCAGGGGAAAATGATTGCCAAGCTGGACGGTGCGCCGGAAGAGGCGATTCCCGCTTACTACTCGCACAGCATTCGTCCCTATCTGGTGGACCACGTTAATGGCGCTTACCTGGCCGCCACGCGTGAAGTCTGGCAGCGCATTTCGCCGCTGTGGCTGACGCTGTTTAATGATACCTGGAATTTGATGAACGACAGCCAGCCGCCTACTGACCAGCTGCCGCTCGCGGTGTTGCTGGACATGCTGGATATTAAAACCGTCAATCTTGGGGAATGGGCTAACTGGCCGGTCTCAAAGAAAATCGGCGGTCAGTCGGCGGTGATCCCGTCTGACGTGGTGGGCGCACATGGTGGATTCCCGTTGTCGGAATGGCAAAAATACCTGGCCGATCCGCAACAGCCGCTGAACTTCAAAGGCCAGGACTACACGCGCAAAGTGCGCTACCTGACCGACGAAGAGAAGAAGAAAAGCTAATCAGGCGGCCGCCCCGGCGGCCGTTGTGTTAATCCCAGCTCAGTATCACTTTCCCCGAGCGTCCTGAACGCATCTCATCAAAACCCTGCTGGAAATCGTCAATGCTATAGCGATGGGTGATTACCGGCGTCAGATCGAGACCAGACTGAATCAGCGCCGCCATTTTGTACCAGGTTTCAAACATCTCACGGCCATAGATTCCCTTGATGAAAAGCCCTTTGAAGATCACCTGGTTCCAGTCGATCGCCATTTCACCCGGCGGGATGCCCAGCAGTGCGATACGCCCACCGTGATTCATCACCTCCAGCAAGCTACGAAACGCAGGAGGCGCACCCGACATCTCCAGCCCGACATCAAATCCCTCCGTCATGCCCAACGAATGCATCACTTCCCGCAGATCTTCATTCGCTACATTGACTGCGCGCGTGACGCCCATTTTCCGCGCCAGTGCCAGCCGGTACTCATTGATGTCAGTGATCACGACGTTGCGTGCGCCGACGTGACGACAGACCGCAGCGGCCATGATGCCAATAGGACCTGCGCCGGAGATCAGCACATCCTCGCCGACCAGATCGAACGAGAGTGCGGTGTGCACTGCGTTGCCGAACGGGTCAAAGATTGCCGCCAGCTCATCGGAAATGTTGTCGGGAATTTTGAATGCATTAAAGGCCGGGATAACCAGATACTCCGCGAAGCAGCCCTGGCGGTTAACACCCACGCCCATCGTGTTTCGGCACAAATGCGTACGCCCGGCGCGGCAGTTGCGGCAATGTCCGCAGGTGATATGCCCCTCGCCTGAAACCCGATCGCCAATCGTAAAACCTTTCACTTCCTGTCCTATCGCAACCACTTCACCCACATATTCATGGCCGACAATCATCGGCACCGGAATCGTTTTGCGTGACCAGTCATCCCAGTTGTAGATATGGACATCGGTGCCGCAGATGGCGATTTTACGAATCTTAATCAGCAGATCGTTGTGACCCGGCTCTGGAACCGGCGCATCGGTCACCATCCAGATGCCCTCTTCCTTCTTCAGTTTGGCGAGTGCTTTCATGACGGACTCCTCAGGCGATGACGCCCAGTTGTTTGCCGATACGGGTAAAGGCCGTCACCGCACGTTCCAGCTGTTGCTGGGTGTGCGCCGCAGAGATTTGGGTGCGAATGCGTGCCTGACCTTTTGGCACCACCGGATAGAAGAAGCCGGTCACGTAGATGCCTTCCTGTTGCAGCAGGCGAGCAAACTCCTGGGCAACACTGGCTTCACCCAGCATCACCGGGATAATCGCGTGATCGGCACCGGCCAGCGTAAAGCCCGCCGCCGTCATCTGCTCCCGGAAGTAACGGGCGTTATCCCACAGACGCTGACGCAATCCATCGCCTTCACTGAGCAGATCCAGCACCCGCAACGAGGCGGCCACAATGGCCGGTGCCAGCGAGTTAGAGAACAGATAGGGACGGGAACGCTGACGCAGCCACTCCACCACTTCGGCTTTCGCTGCGGTGTAGCCACCTGATGCGCCGCCGAGCGCTTTACCCAGCGTACCGGTAATGATGTCGACCCGACCCATAACGTCGCAGTATTCATGGGTTCCGCGTCCGGCGTTCCCGACAAAACCTACCGCATGAGAGTCATCCACCATCACCAGCGCGGAAAACTCATCGGCCAGGTCGCAGATAGCGGGCAGATTCGCAATCACCCCATCCATTGAGAAGACGCCATCAGTGGCGATCAGAATATGACGGGCGCCTTTTTCGCGCGCCTCCTGCAGACAGGCCCGCAGCTCCACCATGTCGTTATTGGCATAGCGATAACGCTGCGCTTTGCACAGCCGGACACCATCGATAATGGAGGCGTGGTTCAGCGCATCGGAAATTATGGCATCCTGCGCATCGAGCAGGGTTTCAAACAGGCCGCCGTTGGCGTCGAAACAGGAGGAATAGAGAATGGCATCCTCCATGCCAAGGAACTCTGCCAGCCGCTTTTCCAGCTGCTTATGGCTATCCTGCGTGCCGCAGATAAAGCGCACGGAAGCCATGCCAAAACCATGCGAATCCATCCCCTCTTTCGCCGCCTGAATCAGCGCCGGATGGTTCGCCAGACCTAAATAGTTATTGGCGCAGAAGTTAATCACTGCCGGATCGCTGCCAACCGCGATCTCCGTCTGCTGGGCAGAAGTGATGATTCGCTCCTGTTTAAACAGTCCTTCCTGACGTGCATCATCAAGTTGCTGACGAAGTTGTTGATAAAATTGCGCAGGCATCATTGCTCTCCTCAGATGGCAAAAATCTGGCATATCTTACTGAACAGGCCGCTTCTTCACGATAAATCGCCCAACAGAATGTCATTTTTGCAGCATAGTTCACGCCGCGAGGGTGTACACACAAAGCGTTACAGAGTCATCTGGCTGTCTGCACCCTGATGAAATGTTATGATGTGAGGTATTCGTGTGTGAAACCTCCTGTTTCACCCCACAACGTTGAAGGTAACAACATGATTATCGTAACTGGCGGCGCAGGAATGATTGGCAGCAACATCGTCAAAGCGCTGAACGATCGCGGTCACACCGACATTCTGGTGGTGGATAATCTGAAAGATGGCACCAAGTTCGCCAATTTAGTCGACCTGGATATCGTCGATTACATGGACAAAGAAGAGTTCCTGATGAGCGTGATGGCGGGCGATGATTTAGGCCCGATCGACGCGGTGTTCCATCAGGGCGCCTGCTCTTCCACCACCGAGTGGGATGGCAAGTACATGATGGAGAACAACTATCAGTACTCCAAAGAGCTGCTGCACTTCTGTCTTGAGCGCGAGATCCCGTTCCTCTACGCCTCTTCTGCCGCGACCTACGGTGGACGCAACGAGAACTTCATCGAAGAGCGCCAGTATGAGCAGCCGCTGAATGTCTATGGCTACTCCAAAATGCTGTTCGATCACTACGTCCGTCAGATGCTGCCAGAAGCAAACTCGCCAGTGTGCGGCTTCCGCTATTTCAACGTCTATGGACCGCGCGAAGGCCACAAAGGCAGCATGGCCAGCGTTGCCTTCCATCTGAACACGCAGATCAGCAACGATGAAAATCCCAAACTGTTTGAAGGCAGCGACGGCTTTAAGCGTGATTTCATCCACGTGGATGATGTGGCAGAAGTGAACCTGTGGTGCTGGGAAAACGGCGTCTCCGGGATTTACAACTGTGGCACAGGCCGTGCCGAATCCTTCCAGGAAGTCGCGGATGCGGTACTGAAATTTCATCAGAAAGGTCAGATCGAGTACATCCCGTTCCCGGAGAAACTCAAAGGACGCTATCAGGCTTATACCCAGGCCGATCTCACTAAACTGCGTGCCGCTGGCTACGACAAACCATTTAAAACGGTGGCGCAGGGTGTCGCTGAATATATGGTCTGGCTGAACCGCAACGCATAAAGGAAGCTGCTCCGGCGATGAAAATTCTGGTAATCGGCCCGTCGTGGGTCGGCGATATGATGATGTCGCAAAGTCTCTATCGCACACTCAAGGCCGAACATCCGGATGCAGTGATCGACGTGATGGCACCTGCCTGGTGCCGTCCGTTGCTGTCACGCATGCCGGAGGTCAATCAGGCGCTGGCGATGCCACTCGGGCATGGCGCGCTGGAAATTGGTGAGCGTCGCCGTCTGGGAAAAGTGCTGCGTGCCAGTCATTACGACCGTGCTTACGTGCTGCCTAACTCCTTTAAGTCGGCGCTGGTTCCCTTCTTCGCCGGAATAAAACGCCGCGTAGGCTGGCGTGGTGAAATGCGTTATGGCCTGCTGAACGATTTGCGGGTGCTGGATAAAGCCGCGTTTCCGCTGATGGTCGAGCGCTACGTTGCACTGGGCTACGACACCCCGGTTGCCTCGGCAGCGCAGCTGCCACAGCCGCTGTTGTGGCCAAAGCTGCAGGTTGAAGAGCAGGAAAAGATTGAAACGGCCGCACAGTTTCAGCTCGCGGCAACCCGTCCGATCATCGGTTTTTGTCCGGGCGCTGAATTTGGTCCGGCCAAACGCTGGCCGCACTATCACTACGCCGCGCTGGCCCGACAATTGATTGCTGACGGCTTCCAGATCGTGCTGTTTGGTTCCGCCAAAGATCGCCCGACCGGCGAAGAGATTATCGCTGCGCTGCCCGAAGAGGCGCGTGGCCACTGCCGTAATCTGGCCGGTGAAACCCAGCTTGAACAGGCAGTGATTCTGCTGGCGCAATGCCGCGCCGTGGTCAGCAACGACTCTGGTCTGATGCATATCGCTGCAGCGCTGGATCGTCCTTTGGTAGCGCTCTATGGACCGAGCAGCCCTGATTTTACGCCGCCGCTCGCGCGTCAGGCGCGCATTATTCGCCTGATTACCGGCTATCACAAAGTTCGCAAAGGCGATGCCGAACAGGGTTATCACCAGAGCCTGATCGATATCCAGCCTGAACGCGTACATCAGACACTGAACGAACTGCTTGCGCCACAGGAGGTGCCATGCACGTCCTGATTGTTAAAACCTCTTCAATGGGCGATGTGCTGCATTCGCTCCCGGCACTGACCGATGCGATGCATGCCATTCCCGGCATCCGTTTCGACTGGGTGGTGGAAGAGAATTTTGCGCAGATCCCTGGCTGGCATCCCGCCGTCGACAAAGTGTTACCGGTTGCCATTCGCCGCTGGCGTAAACACTGGTTTGGCAGTCAGCAGCGTGAAGAGCGCGTGCTGTTTAAGCGCGAGTTACAGTCACGTGAGTACGATATCGTGATTGATGCGCAGGGGCTGATCAAAAGTGCCGCGCTGGTCACCCGTTTATCGAAAGGGGTGAAGCATGGACAGGACAGCCGCAGCGCGCGTGAGCCGTTTGCCAGCTGGTGGTATGACGTCCGCCATGAGGTCAGCAAGCGACAACACGCAGTTGAGCGAACGCGCGAACTGTTCGCCAAAAGCCTGGGCTATGAAAAGCCGCAAAACCAGGGTGACTACGCGATTGCCGGACACTTCCTGCATCATCTGCCCGCTGACGCACAGCATTACCTGGTCTTTCTGCATGCCACGACCCGTGACAACAAGCACTGGCCGGAGTCGCACTGGCGACAGCTGATTGAGCAGATGCAGCCCAGCGGTCTGCGGGTGAAATTGCCCTGGGGTGCTGAACATGAGCATCAACGCGCATTGCGCCTTGCTGAAGGCTTTGAGCATGTCGATGTGCTGCCTAAGCTGACGCTGGAAGCGATAGCGCAGCAGCTGGCGGGCGCGCGGGCGGTGGTCTCGGTAGATACCGGATTAAGCCATCTGACGGCGGCGCTGGATCGTCCCAACCTCACGCTGTATGGCCCGACCGATCCCGGCCTGATTGGCGGGTACGGGCAGAACCAACAGGCACTGAGCGCCCCGAATCATAATCTGGCGGAGCTGACTGCTGACACGGTGGCAGAAAAACTGCGGGCCGTAATTACGGAAAACACGCCATGAACTATGTGCTGATCTACCTGCTACTGCTGCCTTTCCGGGCGATAATGCGGCTGTTTTACCGGCCAACCGGACGCAGCTTAATCATCCAGACGGCGAAGATCGGTGATTTTATCAATATCACCCCGATGCTGCGCGCGCTGGGTCAGTCTGAACTGTTGATCAGCAAAGCGGTGGAGCCGCTGGCGCGTCATGATGACACGATCAGCCGCTATTTTCTGATTGAAGACGCAAAGCGCAGCTTTTTTGCCAAACTGAAGCTCGCGTTTACCCTGATGAACCGTTATGACAACGTCTATCTGGTGCAGCCAAATAGCGTAAACCTGTTTTTTGCCGCGCTATGCAACGCACCGAACAAGCAGTTTCTGCGCACTTATGTGCGTAAGTCCTACCATAAGACCTTCTATCGCAGCGCCAGCGGCATTGTCGACCACGCTAAGACAGATTTGACGCTCGACAGTTACCTGAAGCTGATTAACCGCGACTATCGCTACACCGATTTCCCTAAACACGCGACCTCGCCGCTCTGGCAGCCGCCCGTGCCGCCCGCCGCGCTACAGCATCCGTGCAGTGGCATTAAAATAGGCATCAGCATTTCTGCCGGTAATAAGGCCAAGACGATTCCTGCCAGCATCTGGCAGCAGCTGATGACATCGCTGGATGATATGCCCTGCACCTTTTATGTGTTTGGCCCACCCGCTGAGCAGCAGTATCTGGATGAGTTACTGAGCCTGACCGGCCCGAAAGAGAATATTGTCAGTCTGATTGGTGAGCTGAAACTGGAAGAGGTTCCTTGGGCCATTTCGCAGATGGATTTCTATATCGCCTCTGACTCTGGCAATGCCTATATTGCGGATGCGCAGCAGATCCCGGTGATCATGCTTTACGGGCCGTGTGAAGTCAGAGAACAGCGCCCGGTCAATAACGTGTTGTTCATCGGACCGGATAATATTGACGCATCAACGTTCGTTTTTGCCACCCGTTTTAAGTTTGATCAGCCTGCTGAAAAATTATTCGGGCTGGATCACGATAAACTGACTAGAATACAAACGTTTATTACTCATAATCTGGAATAGTGAAGCGTAATGGCAATTACCCCTCTTGCTGATGCCGTTCAGCAAAGTCAGCTGCTGGTTAACACGCTTGCTGACACGGATGACAATCCGGTTCACGTTGCGTTTGGCATCAACCACGCCTACGCGCGTGGCCTGGGCATTACGTTGTTTTCACTTCTCAGCCATCATCCCGATACGGCGTTCCACGCCCATATTTTCTCAGACTCGCTACGCGATGAGGATGTGGAAAAACTGCGTTCGCTGGCCTCAGGCCATCGTCTGGCTATCACGCTGCATATCTTTAACAGTGACTGGGTTGATCAGTTGCCTGCGGTCGGACGCTACCCTAAAAGCATCCACTACCGCTTCCTGATTCCCGGAACTGTGGCGAGCTATAGCGATCGGGTGATCTATATTGATGCGGATACCCTGGTCGTGGGCGATTACTCTCCCCTGTTTACCCTGGATATCACGGATTACACGCTGGCGGCCTGTAATGACACGCCGCGTGCGCGCCAGAATCAGTGCGCGAAGCTCGGGCTCAAGCATGATCACTATTTCAACTCCGGCTTTATGCTGATCAATATTCCCCTTTGGCTCGAAAGGCAGACCACCGCGCGCATTACCGACGTGCTGGTAACGCGGGGCGCAGAGTTTGGTTTTCCCGATCAGGATGCGCTGAATATCGTGCTGGAGGATGAGATCCTGATCCTGCCGGACCGCTATAACCAGATTTACGACATCATCGCCAATAAAGTCTGGGATCATACTGCCGTGCCAGCGGACACCGTAATGATTCACTACACCGGTAAATGCAAACCCTGGCATGCCTGGGCTGGCAGCGATCTTGCCCAGCTCTACTACAGTTATTACCAGCGCTCACCCTGGGCTTCACAACCGCTTGATGTACCAAAGCATTATAAAGAGATGAAGCGATTCTCCCGCATTAAGTGGCATCATAAACAGTATGCTGAAAGCATGAGCTGGATGATGAAGTATGTCAGTCTCAAGTTTTTTAAGCAGAGCGAGCAATAGCGTACTCAGGTTTATCAGATTGATGCGGGCGCGGTTATTTCAGCGCCTGACTTTCCCGTCATTTATCCCGCCTGCTGTTTACCACGATCTCTTATAAAAAAGACGCTGAATGAACACCGACATAATAATCTGTTTACCTGTAAAGCGACTTTGCGTAAAAAAAGCGCATGTAGCGCATTATTATTGTCGGGCGTGGTTTTTAGTAAAGCAGAGAAGCCACACCGTTTTATAATCATGAACTCCCTGATTTCATTCTGCTGATTTGGAAATGATTTATGACGAGGCAACGCCTTTTCGCAGTGAATTTAACGCTGGTGCAGATATTGTCATGAGTACTTCTCCTCTGCTGAGTATCATTACCCCGATGTACAATGCGGGCAGCATGTTTGATGAGTTCATGCAGTCACTGCTGGCGCAGACGCTGACTCTGCTTGAGATCATTATTGTCGATGATGGTTCCACCGACGGCTCTGGCGAGCGTGCCGACCAGTATGCACAGCAGCATTCGCATATTCGTGTGATTCATCAGGAAAATGGCGGCGTGTCGCGCGCCCGCAACGCCGGTCTGGCGATAGCCCGCGGGAAATATGTCACCTTCCCTGATGCGGATGACACCATGCAGCCTGAGATGTATCAGACTCTGGTGACACTGGCTGAAGCGGACAATCTGGATGCAGCACAATGCAACGCCGAGTGGTTTTTTAAACACAGCCAGCGGGTAAAACCGCTGATTCCGCTGGATCGTTTGCGCAGTACGCCGGTGCTGAGCGGAGCCGACTGGCTTAATACCGCGCTAAAAACCCATCGTTATATGCATGTGGTCTGGCTGGGGATCTATCGCCGGGAACTGATCGAGCAGCATCAGTTGCAGTTTGAACCAGGCCTGCATCATCAGGATATTCCCTGGACCACCGAGTTTATGCTGCTGGCAAAACGTGTGCGTTATACCGAAGCGGTGCTCTATCGCTACTATATGCACGACGCTTCCATCAGCAATCGCAAACGGACCGGCGAGCGCAACGTTGAATATCAGCGTCACTACCTGAAGATTGCGCGGCTGCTGGAAGAGCTTAACAACCGCTATCGTGACCGCGTGAAGATTTACCCGTCGTTTCACTATCAGGTAACGCATGAAGCGCTCAGCGTTTGCCACAGTGTGAGACGTGAGCCTGATGCCCGCGCACGCCAGGCAATCATTGCCGATCTGTTCGCAACCCGGACACATCTGCGCATGTTACGTAATGCCCGGGGAATTAAGCAGTGGTACCAGTTGCTGTTGTGGCTTGCCCGGCTCTATCGGTGGCGTGATAAATAACCTTTGAGGCTGGCTTTATCCTAAAAAGGGTTTGCCCTACAATCGGTTCACTGAATTCTGAGAACTCTTGTTTATGGCCAGCCTGATTCCAGCAAACTTCTCTCCAAAAAACATATTACTGATTAAGCTGCGCCATCATGGTGACATGCTGCTCACAACGCCCGCCATCAATGCGCTTCATGAGCGTTATCCGCAGGCCAGCATCGACGTTTTGCTCTACAAGGAGACGCGTCCGATGCTGGAAGCGCATCCGGCTATCCGCCATTTGCACGTCATCGATCGCAAATGGAAACAGGAGGGCACCTGGCGCAAGCTGGGCCATGAGCGTGCATTAATTCGCGCCGTGCGTGACGCACATTATGATCTGGTGATTAATCTGGCCGATCAATGGCGTGCGGCCCAGATTACCCGGCTCTCTGCGGCACCCGTTCGCATCGGTTTTGCTTATAAAAAACGCGATAACGTGCTGTGGCGATGGTGTCACAACGGCCTGGTCCCCACACACAATCACAGCAAACTGCATACCGTTGAGCAGAATATGTCGGCGCTGGCGCCCCTCGGCATCAGCAGCGACGGCGCTCGCGTTTCAATGCACTACAGCGACGCTGACCAGCAAACTGTGCAGGCAAGACTGGCGGAGCATCATGTCACTGCGCCCTATATTGTGGTACAGCCGACCTCACGATGGGGCTTCAAATGCTGGGAAGAGGAGAGCGTTGCCGCCACGCTCGATCAGCTGGCGCAGCCGGGCCGCAAAGTGGTGCTGACCTCCGGGCCGGACAAGCAGGAGCTGGCGATGATTAACCGTATTCGCGCGCTCTGTGAGTCGCCGGATGTGGTTTCGCTGGCGGGTCAGTTCACTCTGCCGCAGCTGGCGGCGCTGATCGATCACGCCCGGCTGTTTATTGGTGTCGACTCTGCGCCGATGCACATGGCTGCCGCGCTTGAAACACCCTGCATTGCGCTGTTTGGCCCGACCAAGCTGCAGCACTGGCGGCCATGGGGCGACAACAATCAGGTCATCTGGGCGGGCGATTATGGCCCGCTGCCCTCACCCGATTCCATCGACACCAAAACTGACCAGCGTTATCTGTCGGCCATTCCGGTGAAGGATGTGGTCGCGGCAGCGAGGAGCTTCCTGAATGAGTAAGTTACGGCTGGCAATTGTCCGGCAGAAATATCGTCCGGATGGCGGTGCCGAGCGTTTTATCTCACGCGCACTGGAAGCACTGGGTAGCGAACAGCTCGATCTCAATATCATTACCCGCAGCTGGCAAGGCACGCCCAATCCGGACTGGCATCTGCATATCTGCAACCCTGCAAAGCTGGGCCGGGTCTCCCGTGAGCGCGGTTTTGCCCGCGCCGCCCGCGCCTGCTGGGAGCGTGAAAAGTTCGATATTGTGCAAAGCCATGAGCGCATCGCGGGCTGTGACATTTTCCGCGCGGGTGATGGCGTGCATCGCGTCTGGCTGGAACAGCGCGCCCGTATCGTCTCATCGTGGCAAAGGCTGAGCGCGACGCTCAGTCCTTACCATCGCTATGTTCTGCAGGCGGAAGCGGAGATGTTTAACTCTCCGACGCTGAAAGCGGTGATCTGTAATTCAGAGATGGTTAAGCGCGATATCCTGCGCTGTTTCTCGCTCGACGCCGGGAAAATCCACGTTATCCATAACGCTATCGACGCCAGCCGTTTCCAGCCTGCTACAGAGGCAGCACGTCGCGCCACTCGTCAGCAGCTGGCCCTTCCCGAGGCCGCTACCGTGCTGATTTATGTCGGCTCAGGCTTTGAGCGCAAGGGGCTGAAAGCGGCAATCCAGGCGCTGGCCGCCAGCGATCGCTATCTGATTGTGGTGGGACAGGATAAGCAGCTGCAGCGTTATCAGCAGCTGGCAAACCAGCTTAACTGCCTGGACCGCCTGCGCTTTGTCGGCGTACAGCAGGATGTGCAGCCGTACTATCACGCGGCGGATGGCCTGCTGCTGCCCACGCTCTACGATCCTTTTCCAAATGTGGTGCTGGAGGCGATGGCCTGCGGCTTACCGGTGATTACCAGCACTGGCTGCGGTGGCGCAGAATTTATTACCGCTGGTCAGGAAGGCTTCGTCTGTGATGCATTGGATATCAATGGGTTAAATCAGGCTGTTAACGCAATACCGGCACTTTCCCTGGATTCACGAATGGGTGAGGCGGCACGGCGCAAAATTGAACCTTACGGCCCACAACGACTGGCGCAGGCGCTGACTTCGCTTTATCAGCAGGTACTGAGTAGCAACTGACAATGTGGGATGAGTGCATGCGGGGTTTCTGATAACATGCCGTCATCTGATTTTAATCTGTTTTTAGACGCGAACCTGCTGTAACGGTAACTATGACGACCATTTACACCGCATTGCTCTACTTAATTCAGCCACTGATTTGGCTGCGCCTGTGGCTGCGCGGTCGTAAAGCGCCTGCCTATCGCAAACGCTGGGCAGAACGTTATGGCTATTGTGTCGGTAAAGTGAAGCCCGACGGCATTGTGCTGCACTCGGTCTCTGTGGGTGAAACCCTGGCCGCGATTCCGCTGGTGCGCGCGCTGCGTCATCGTTACCCGACCCTGCCGATTACCGTTACAACCATGACGCCGACCGGCTCTGAACGCGCGCAGTCTGCTTTTGGCAAAGATGTGCATCATGTCTATCTGCCTTATGACCTGCCGGGTTCGATTAATCGTTTTCTGGATACGGTCAACCCACGGCTGGTGATCATCATGGAAACCGAGCTGTGGCCGAACATTATCCGCATTCTGCACCAGCGTAAGATTCCGCTGGTGATCGCCAATGCCCGCCTTTCTGCCCGCTCCGCTAAAGGCTACCGCAAGCTGGGTAAATTCATGCGCCAGCTGCTGCAGAGCATCACCCTGATCGCGGCGCAGAACGCAGAAGATGGCGACCGCTTCCTGAGCCTGGGCCTGAAACGTTCACAACTGACGATAACCGGCAGCCTGAAATTTGATATTTCCGTGACGCCAGAACTGGCCGCCAGAGCGGTGACGCTGCGTCGCCAGTGGGCGCCGCGTCGTCCGGTGTGGATCGCTACCAGTACGCATGAAGGCGAAGAGGCCATTGTGCTGGATGCCCATCGCCGCCTGCTGCAGACCTTCCCGGATCTGCTGCTGATTCTGGTGCCCCGCCATCCCGAGCGCTTCAACGATGCCCGTGAACTGACGCAGGCACGTGG
This sequence comes from Pantoea sp. R13S299, assembly GCF_048515925.1. Taxonomy (NCBI): domain Bacteria; kingdom Pseudomonadati; phylum Pseudomonadota; class Gammaproteobacteria; order Enterobacterales; family Erwiniaceae; genus Pantoea; species Pantoea sp. R13S299. The sequence goes on along the minus strand of NZ_JBLYEF010000007.1, from coordinate 47,386 downwards.
TTTCAGTTTTATCCTGCGCAGCAGCGGTGAGATCCCTTCTGGCTCAACACAGGTGGTCATCGGTGATTCGATGGGTGAACTGATGCTGCTTTACGGCATTGCCGATCTGGCGTTTGTTGGCGGCAGCCTGGTTGAACGGGGTGGACATAACCCGCTCGAACCGGCCGCCCATGCTCTTCCGGTTCTGATGGGACCTCATATCTGGAACTTCAAAGATATCTGCAGCAAGTTGCAGGAAGGTCAGGGGCTGATCACCGTCACCGACGTGATTTCGCTGGAAAAAGAGGTCACTAACCTGTTGCAGGATGATGATTACCGCCGTTATTACGGACGCCATGCGGTGGACGTGCTGCACCAGAACCAGGGTGCGCTACAGCGTCTGCTACAGTTACTCGAACCGCATCTGCCACCCCGGACCCACTAATGTCAGTACGCCAACGTCTTTCCGTGGTGATGATCGCCAAAAATGAAGCGGAACTCCTGCCTGATTGCCTGGCCTCGGTCAGCTGGGCCGATGAAATTATCATGCTGGATTCTGGCAGCAGTGACGACAGTGTCGAAATCGCCACGCAGGCCGGGGCGCAGGTCTACCGCAATGATGACTGGCAGGGTTATGGCATTCAGCGCCAGCGCGCGCAGGACTATGCCACCGGCGACATGATTCTGATGATCGATGCGGATGAGCGCGTTTCACCCGAACTGCGTGCCGCGATTGAGCAGGTGCTGATCGCCCCACCCAGCCGCACGGTTTATAGTCTGGGCCGTAGTAACCTGTTTCTCGGCCGCTTTATGCGCCACAGTGGCTGGTATCCCGACCGCGTGATGCGCCTCTATCCCCGCACCTTCCGCTACAATGACCATCTGGTGCATGAGTCACTGCAGAGTGACGGCGCGCCAGTGGTGGCGTTGCCTGGCGATCTGGAACATCTGACCTGCCGCGATTTAGTCGCCTTTCAGCGTAAGCAACTGGCCTACGCTGAAGCCTGGGCTACGGAACGCCATCAGCGCGGTAAGCGTTGCAGCCTGTTTTCTGTGTTCAGCCATACGCTGGGCGCGTTTGTGAAAACGCTGCTGCTACGTGCCGGTTTTCTCGACGGCAGGCAGGGCTGGATTCTGGCGGTGGTCAACGCGCAATATACCTTCAATAAATATTCAGCCCTCTGGGCGCTGAATCATGCTTCGGCAAAAGGGCGAGTATGACCACGAAAGCCATTTATCCCGGTACGTTTGATCCTGTGACGCTTGGCCATCTCGACATTGTGACGCGGGCAGCACAGATGTTTGATAAGGTCATTCTGGCCGTTGCCGCCAGCCCCAGTAAAAAACCGATGTTCAGCCTGGATGAGCGTGTGGCGCTGGCCGGTGAAGTCATAGCCCATCTGCCCAACGTTGAGGTCGTCGGCTTCAGCGATCTGATGGCGAATTTCGCCCGTGATCAGCAGGCGAATGTGCTGGTCCGTGGCTTGCGTGCAGTGTCAGATTTTGAATATGAAATGCAGCTGGCGCAGATGAATCGTCATCTGCTACCGACGCTGGAGAGTGTCTTCCTGATGCCCTCTGAAGGCTTTTCGTTTATCTCTTCTTCACTGGTCAAAGAGGTGGCGCGTCACGGCGGCGATGTCAGCGCCTTCCTGCCCGCGCCGGTGCATCAGGCACTGCTGGCTAAACTGGCTTAATGCTGGCAGTTCGGGCACCAGTAGGTGCTGCGCTGCCCATGCCTGCCGCTAACTATCGGCGTACCGCATGCCCGGCAGGGTTCACCTGCCCGGCCATAAACCTGCAACTGCTGTGCAAAATAGCCCGGCTTACCGTCGGTCTGCAGGAAGTCACGCAATGTCGTCCCGCCCTGCTCAATCGAGCGTAACAGCACCGCTTTAATGGTGTTGACCAGCAGCTCCGCTTCAGCCTGCGACAAACTGCCGGCAGCACGATCGGGAAGGATCCCGGCGGTAAAAAGTGACTCGCTGGCGTAAATATTGCCCACGCCCACCACCACTTTGTTATCCATCAGCCACTGCTTGATGAGCGTCCGCTTGCCGCGTGACTTATCGAGCAGGTAAGCCCCGTCAAACGCCTCACTGAGCGGCTCCGGCCCAAGATGAGCCAGCACGCTGCTGCCCGCCAGATCGCTGCTCCAGAGCCAGGCACCAAATCGGCGCGGGTCGGTGTAGCGCAGCACTTTGCCGTTGCTCATCACTAAATCAACATGATCATGCTTCGCTGCTGGCAGCTCTTCTGACAGCACGCGCAGGCTGCCCGACATGCCAAGATGGATAATGATCCAGCCATGCGGTAGCTCCAGCAGCAGATATTTCGCCCGGCGTTGCACGCTGAGAACCGGCTGATCGCTCAGCGCCAGGATCTCCTGCGAAACAGGCCAGCGCAGACGTGAATTACGCACCACGGCGTGAAGAATGGTTTCACCAACCAAATGCGGTTCGATACCGCGGCGGCTGGTTTCAACCTCTGGCAACTCTGGCATACCCTCTCCTCAGCGTTTTACACAAACAAAAAACCCGGCCGGAGCCGGGTTTTTAGCAGAACACTAAAATTACTTAATTTTAGCTTCTTTGTAGAGCACATGCTGACGTACGACCGGATCGAACTTTTTCAGTTCCAGCTTCTCTGGTTTAGTACGTTTGTTCTTCGTGGTGGTATAGAAGTGACCTGTACCAGCAGAGGAAACCAGCTTGATCTTCTCACGAATACCTTTAGCCATGATTCAGTTCCTTAGTACCTTAGTACTTCTCACCACGGGCACGCATATCGGCTAACACCGTATCAATGCCCTTTTTATCAATAATACGCATACCTTTAACAGATACACGCAGAGTAACGAAGCGCTTCTCGCTCTCAACCCAAAAACGGTGTGAGTGCAGGTTCGGAAGGAAACGGCGTTTCGTCGCGTTCATTGCGTGGGAACGGTTGTTACCCGTCACCGGACGCTTTCCAGTTACCTGGCAGACTCGTGACATGTCAATATCTCCAAAAATCAAATCAGCTCGAGCTTTAAAAATTAGGTTTGGGCCGCCTCGTCAGGCTTGCAGCCCGCCAGGCGAATTCCATGGAACCCGCTAGACTGGCCTAACCGCCAAACCCGAGATTCTCAAAGGTGGCGTAGTATACGCCGCTCAGCCCAAGTGCTCAAGTCCCGAACAGATAAAGATCCCGAATGATCGGGCAAAAAGACGCCACCTGGCGTGAAATTTCCCCGTATCAGAGCCATCCCCGCTCGGCAAAGGAGACATATTCGCCATGACCAATCACCAGATGATCGAGCAAGCGAATGTCGAGCAGCTGACAGGCTTCGCTCACTTTATGGGTCACTTCACGGTCTGCCCGGCTCGGCTCGGCCATGCCCGATGGGTGATTATGCGCCAGTATCAGAGCGGCTGCGTTGAGCTTCAGCGCTTCCCGGACGATCTCGCGGGGGTGAACCTCCACGCTGTTAATGGAACCCGAGAACATATTTTGTGCCCGCAGCACCCGATGCTGGTTATCCAGAAACAGGGCCATAAAGATCTCACGCTCCTGATGGGCTAACAGACTTTGCAGATACTGGCGCGTGATTTGCGGATTCTCCATTGCGCTTTCGCGGGCCAGCTTACTGGCGAAAAAGCGCTTCGCCAGTTCCGCAATGGCGTGAAGTTGCGCCAGCTTGGCATCGCCGACGCCTTTGATTTTAGCGAATGCCGCTTTGTCTGACGTCATGAGCTGATAAAGCGAGCCAAAACCCTCCAGCATCTGCCCGGCCAGCTCAAGGACGTTATGCCCGGGCGATCCGGTGCGGAGAAAAATGGCCAGCAGCTCGATGTCGCTGAGGGAATGCGCACCCAGCTTCTGAAGTTTCTCCCGTGGTCCCTTAATTTTCATGTTTGCTCTCCCTGAGATGAGCCTCAGCATGGCCCATCCTGGAGAGCGCGGCTATCAGTGGAGCGGCAATCTACGAGACGGCTCGCAAACGCAGTCGCTGAAAAGGCGCATTCGCGCTTTTGTGATAAAGTCCGTGCATTCGCCGCCGCGAGCGGCAGAGAGCTTAGTGAGGCCAACATCATGATGGGATTAGCCGGCAAAAAAATTCTTCTTGGCGTGAGCGGCGGTATCGCTGCTTATAAAGCACCTGAGCTGGTGCGCCGCCTGCGCGATCGCGGCGCTGATGTGCGCGTAATGATGACAGAGGGCGCTAAAGCGTTTATTACGCCGCTCAGCCTGCAGGCCGTCTCCGGCTATCCGGTGTTTGACGATCTGCTTGATCCGGCGGCGGAAGCGGCGATGGGTCATATTGAACTGGCAAAATGGGCTGACCTGATTGTGCTGGCACCGGCCACTGCCGACCTGATTGCCCGTATCACTGCCGGTATGGCAAACGACCTGGTGACGACCGCTGTGTTAGCGACGGCTTCACCCGTCGCGGTGGTGCCCGCCATGAATCAGCAGATGTATCGCGCAGCGGTGACCCAGCAAAACCTGCAGGCGCTTCACGATCGTGGCGTGCTGATTTGGGGACCGGACAGCGGCAGCCAGGCCTGTGGCGACGTCGGGCCGGGTCGGATGCTTGACCCGCTGGCGATTGTTGACCATGCCGTGCAATGGGCCGCGCCCGTCAACGATCTGCAACATCTCAACATTATGATTACCGCCGGTCCGACCCGAGAGGCACTGGATCCGGTGCGTTACATCACAAATCACAGCTCCGGCAAAATGGGCTTTGCGATTGCGGCTGCGGCTGTCAGGCGCGGCGCGCAGGTGACGCTGGTCAGCGGCCCGGTGACCCTGGCTGCACCTGCGGGAGTGCGACGCATTGATGTTACCAGCGCGCTGGAGATGCAGGCTGCTGTGATGAGTGAGATAGATAAACAACATATTTTCATTGCAAGCGCAGCCGTGGCAGACTACCGGGCAGCCGATATTGCGGCCGATAAAATCAAGAAACAGGGCGGCGATGATAACGTCACGCTGAACCTGGTAAAGAATCCCGATATTGTTGCCGGCGTCGCTGCACTTCAGAAAAACCGGCCATTCGTTGTTGGATTTGCTGCTGAAACACAGAATGTGGAAGAATACGCCCGGCAAAAACGGGTGCGCAAGAATCTGGATCTGATCTGCGCTAACGACGTCGCTAAAGCCGGACAGGGGTTTAATAGCGACACCAATGCTCTTCACCTTTTTTGGCAGGATGGAGAAAAACGCTTACCGCTCAGCGATAAGTCTCTCCTTGGCCAACAATTAATAGACGAGATTGTCAGCCGTTATGATGAAAAAAATAGACGTTAAAATCCTGGATGCGCGTGTCGGCAAAGAATTTCCACTGCCGACCTACGCCACTTCAGGTTCCGCTGGGTTAGATTTACGCGCCTGCATTGATGATGTTCTCGACATTGCACCAGGCACCACGACGCTGGTTCCGACTGGCCTGGCGATTCATATCGCTGACCCCGATCTGGCCGCTGTGATCCTGCCGCGCTCAGGCCTTGGCCACAAACATGGCATCGTGCTGGGCAACCTGGTGGGTCTGATTGACTCAGACTATCAGGGACAGCTGATGGTATCGGTCTGGAATCGCAGTCAGGAAAGCTTCTCACTGCAGCCCGGCGATCGCATGGCACAACTGGTGTTTGTACCGGTGGTGCAGGCGGAATTTAACCTGGTCGAAGATTTCGACGCCAGCCAGCGCGGCGAAGGCGGCTTCGGCCACTCCGGTCGCCAGTAACCCGCATTACCGACTTTCACTTACGCCCGTTATTTTTCCTCATCGCCGCAGGACGCGTTCCTGTGGCAGATGCGTAGGTGTTGCCTGTTTTAGGTGAATTTCAGGGGTCTTTAAGGTCATGGCAGAAAAAAAAGTCGCGAAGCGGAATCGTCGCGAAGAGATTTTGCAGGCGCTGGCGCAGATGCTGGAGTCGGGTGATGGCAGTCAGCGTATTACCACAGCCAAACTGGCAGCCACGGTGGGCGTTTCCGAAGCGGCGCTGTATCGTCACTTCCCCAGCAAGACACGGATGTTCGATAGCCTGATTGAGTTTATCGAAGACAGTCTGATTACCCGCATCAATCTGATCCTCAAGGATGAAAAAGAGACCATGACGCGTCTGCGTCTGATCGTGCAATTGATTCTGGGATTTGGTGAGCGTAATCCGGGACTGACGCGCATTCTGACCGGCCATGCTCTGATGTTTGAGCAGGACCGACTGCAGGGACGTATCAATCAGCTGTTTGAGCGGATTGAAGTGCAACTGCGCCAGGTGATGCGTGAACGGAAAATGCGTGAGGGCGAAGCCTTTCAGGCTGATGAAGCGTTACTGGCAAGTCAGCTGCTGGCGTTCTGTGAAGGGTTACTGTCACGGTATGTCCGTTCCGAGTTTCGTTTCAGTCCTACCGCCGACTTTGAGGCTCGCTGGCCGCTGATAGCTGCCCAGCTGACGTAAAGAGTCAAAGATGGCGGGCATTGCGCCCGCCTCTGTTAAATTCCGTACGCTTTCTGATAAGCACGGACCTGGGCCAGATGATCGGCCATCTCTGGTTTCTCTTCCAGCCAGGCAATCAGGTCTGCCAGTGTGATAATCGCGGTCACTTTACAGCCGTAATCACGTTCCACTTCCTGAATCGCCGACATCTCTCCACGTCCACGCTCCTGACGATCAAGCGAAACCAGCACACCTGCCAGGGTAGCGTTATGCGCGCCGATAATATCCATCGACTCACGAATCGCCGTGCCGGCGGTGATCACATCGTCCACCAGCATCACTTTGCCCTGCAGCAGGCTGCCCACCAGCAGGCCACCTTCACCATGATCTTTAGCTTCTTTACGGTTGAAGCAGTAAGGCACATCGCGGTCATGATGATCTGCCAGCGCTACTGCGGTAGTGGTGGCAATCGGAATGCCTTTATAAGCCGGGCCGAACAGCAGATCGAAATCGACAGCGCCATCCACCAGCGCCTGCGCGTAGAAGCGTCCCAGCAGCGCTAAATCCCGTCCGCTGTTGAACAGACCGGCATTAAAGAAATAGGGGCTTTTACGTCCGGACTTCAAAGTGAACTCACCGAACTTCAGCACCTGCTTGTTCAGGGCGAATTCAATAAACTGACGCTGCCAGGCTTTCATTTCTCACTCCTCAAATAAAGAAAAGGCGACTCTGAGGTCGCCTGTTACATCAATTTTCCAGCGCTGCTTTCTGCGCCTGAATTAATTCCTCAATTCCGCCGCGTGCCAGCGCCAGTAGCGTCAGCAACTCTTCATGGCTGAAGGGTTCGCCCTCGGCAGTGCCCTGCACCTCGATCATGCGGCCATCTTCCAGCATCACGACGTTCATGTCGGTTTCTGCCGCTGAGTCTTCAACGTACTCCAGATCGCACAGCGCTTCGCCCTTGACGATGCCTACTGAAATCGCTGCGACCATGCCCTTCATCGGGTTGGCTTTCAGCTTGCCGCTGGCGACCAGCTTGTTCAGCGCATCAGCCAGCGCCACACAGGCACCGGTGATTGAGGCGGTACGGGTGCCGCCATCGGCCTGGATCACGTCACAGTCGAGCGTGATGGTAAATTCACCCAGGGCTTTAAGATCAACCGCGGCGCGCAGTGAACGGGCGATCAGACGCTGAATCTCCAGCGTACGGCCACCCTGCTTACCTTTTGCGGCTTCACGCGCCATACGGCTGTGAGTTGAACGCGGCAGCATGCCATATTCGGCGGTGACCCAACCCTGGCCCTGACCTTTAAGGAAACGCGGAACCCCTTCGTCTACGGAGGCAGTGCAAAGCACTTTCGTTTCGCCGAATTCCACCAGAACGGAACCCTCTGCGTGTTTGGTGTAATTGCGGGTCAATGTGACTGGACGCACCTGTTGTGCGCTACGGCCTGCTGGACGCATGGGTATTCTCCGGCTTGCTAATGATTGGCTGCGCATTATACGGACTTCCTTGCCCGCTGTCTCTTACACCGGTCCGGCGCAGGCATCAGATGAAATTCCCTGCCAGCTGTGGCTAAATGCGCTTTCCTTTCTCTCTGATAAAAAAGACATATGGCCGCCATTCTTCATTTCCTGCTGGCGCTGGTGGTGATTTTCGCCCTTGCGCTGCTGGTCAGTCATGACCGCAAACAGATTCGTCTGCGCTTTATTGTTCAACTGATTGTGGTGGAAGCCGCGCTGGGTTGGTTCTTCCTTCACTCTGCCGGAGGTCTGGCGCTGGTCGGCTCGTTCGCCGGTTTCTTTGAGACGCTGCTGGGCTTTGCCGCACAGGGCACGGAGTTCGTGTTTGGCGGCATGAGCAAACAGGGGCTGGCATTTATCTTCCTTGGCGTACTCTGCCCGATTGTCTTTATTTCCGCGCTAATCGGCATATTGCAGCACTGGCGCATCCTGCCGCTGCTGATCCGTATTTTTGGGACGCTGCTGTCGAAGATTAATGGCATGGGCAAGCTGGAGTCGTTTAACGCCGTCAGCACACTGATTCTCGGTCAGTCGGAAAACTTCATCGCCTATAAAGGGATTCTGGGTGATATCCCGCCGCGTCGTCTCTACACCATGGCGGCGACCGCGATGTCCACCGTTTCGCTATCGATTGTCGGTGCTTATATGTCGATGATTGAACCGAAGTATGTGGTTGCGGCACTGCTGCTTAACATGTTCAGCACCTTTATTATCCTGTCGATCATCAACCCGATGAAAAGCCAGGATGAACAGCCTATCGCGCTGGAGAAACTGCATGAAGAGCAGAGCTTCTTTGAGATGCTGGGTGAGTACATCCTGGCTGGTTTCAAAGTTGCGATGATCATTCTGGCGATGCTGATTGGCTTTATTGCCCTGATTGCTGCCGTGAATGCGATGTTTGCGGCGGTCTTTGGCTACAGCTTCCAGCAGCTGCTCGGCTACCTGTTCTATCCTCTGGCCTGGCTGATTGGCATTCCCAAAGCCGATGCCCTGCAGGCGGCCAGCATCATGGCGACCAAGCTGGTGGCGAATGAATTTGTGGCGATGATTGAGCTGCAGAAAGTCGCGGCGGGCATGAGTGCGCGCGGGCTGGGTATTCTGTCGGTGTTCCTGGTCTCCTTTGCTAACTTTGCCTCGATCGGCATTGTAGCAGGTGCCATTAAAGGCCTGAACGAGAAACAGGGGAATGTGGTTTCCCGGTTTGGCTGGAAGCTGGTCTATGGCTCCACGCTGGTCAGCCTGCTCTCTGCGGCCTTTGCCGGCTTGTTTATCTGATAATTTAACGGGCGGCAGCTCTGCTGCCCGCTTTCGCCCTAGAATCCGACACAGACCGGCGCATCTACGCGCATCACCGACTCCTGATCGAACCGTTTCTTGTAGAGATTACGCAACGCCTCAATATCCTGATTAGTGGCGGGATCGATACCGTGGATCAGCATCAACGCTTTACTGTTCTCACGTGCCAGCTTGCCGTTCTCACCCATCCACTGACCTCTGGCGTCATAGACCGACAGTCCCGCTTTAAAGCGTGGCGTGACCTCATTATCCACGAAGTTCATCCAGTCGAGTGAACTCACCCTGCCGCCATCTGGTTTGCTCATTCCAAACCACAACGTGGTCTGCATCATCATATCGCCACCCGCACAGATAGGTTGCGGTTTAGTCGGCGGCGCGTGGCGCGGCTGGCAACCCGCCAGCAGCAGAGCCATCACAACAGGAAGGGCAATAACGCGAGACATAGATCAGTCATCCTCACAAGGGGTCAGTGGTCATCATAAGTGTCTGTCGTTAAAAGCGGAAATGGTTCGTTATTTTCCTGTGAGACGCTTATGCCTGTTATGCCGTGGCTCGCCTCGCTATACTTCACCCATCTTTCCGCAAATGAGTACCGCTTATGATCCGCAGTATGACCGCTTATGCCCGCAGCGAAGCCAAAGGCGAATGGGGCAGCGCCGCCTGGGAGCTGCGTTCCGTTAACCAGCGTTATCTGGAAACTTACATCCGTCTGCCGGAGCAGTTTCGTGGGCTGGAGCCGGTTATCCGCGAGCGCATTCGCCAGCGTCTGACGCGCGGTAAAATTGAGTGCAACCTGCGTTATGATGCCGATCCCAGCGCGCAGGGCGAGCTGATGCTCAACGAAACGCTGGCGAAACAGCTGGTGCAGGCTGCCAACTGGGTGAAAATGCAGAGCGATGAAGGTGCGATTAATCCGCTGGATATTCTGCGCTGGCCGGGTGTGATGTCTGCGCAGGAGCAGGATCTGGATGCCATCAACACGCAGTTATTACAGGCACTGGATGGTGCACTGGATGATTTTATTGCGGCACGTGAAAGCGAAGGCACCGCACTGAAAGCGATGATTGAGCAGCGTCTGGAAGGCGTTTCGCAGGAAGTCAGTAAAGTGCGCGCGCAGATGCCTGAAGTGATCAAATGGCAGCGTGAGCGTCTGGTCGCCAAACTGGAAGATGCTGAAGTCCAGCTGGAAAACAATCGCCTTGAGCAGGAACTGGTGATGATGGCGCAGCGTGTCGACGTTTCTGAAGAGCTGGATCGTCTGGATGCGCACGTCAAAGAGACCTATAACATCCTGAAAAAGAAAGAAGCGGTTGGCCGTCGTCTCGATTTCATGATGCAGGAGTTCAATCGTGAGTCGAACACGCTGGCATCGAAGTCGATCAACGCAGAAATCACCACTTCAGCGATCGAACTGAAAGTGCTGATTGAACAGATGCGCGAGCAGATTCAGAATATCGAATAACATCTGCCCGGCAGGTGAGTGATAAAGCGTCAGTGATGGCGCTTTGTTCATTTTCGGGTACTGGGTTTTACCATTCATCAGTGAAAATGGTGTCTGACTCGCGTATCTGGTCTCGTTATCACGTAAAGATAGATAAATAATCATTTCCAGAGCCGTTCTGAACACCCGTTTTTCACGCTCAGCACTTCAGACATCCTGTGCTTAATCTATTGAATATAAGATAATTTTTATGCCGTTAATGCTTTTTTGGCCTCATGAGCGCTGGCACCATGAAACAGGTCAAACCTGTGGATTCCGGAGTTTCCCTTTCATTGAAGGCACTTTTTGATAAAATGTTGGTCGAAATCAGTACAGCTGTACCGCCTTAAGACTCAGGGAAGTGCTCTTTGTGCGATACATCCATCTATCCCATGAAGGTTGTTAATGAAAAACACCGGAAAATTTAGCAGGGCGCTGCTACATCCGCGTTATTGGTTTACCTGGTTTGGCCTGGGCGTGCTCTGGCTGCTGGTCCAGCTTCCCTACCCTGTTCTTATGCGTCTCGGTGCTGGTGCGGGCAAAATTTCCCGTCATTTCCTGCAGCGCCGCGAACGAATCACCCGTCGTAACATTGAACTCTGCTTTCCTGGCATCAGTGAAGAAAAAACAGAACACATGATCGCCGGAAATTTTGCATCGCTGGGTATGGCGCTGGCTGAAACCGGTATTGCCTGGTTCTGGTCTGACCGTGCAGTCAGGCGTCTGTTTAAAGTGTCAGGGCTGGATAATCTGCATGCTGCGCAGAACGAAAAGCGTGGCGTGATGCTGATTGGCGTGCATTTCATGTCACTGGAGCTGGGCGGCCGCATCAGCGGACTTTGCCAGCCGATGATGGCGATGTATCGTCCGCACAATAACCAGGCGATGGAGTATGTGCAGACCAAAGGTCGCATGCGCTCGAACAAAGCGATGATCGACCGCCGTGATCTGCGCGGTATGGTTAATGCCCTGAAACAGGGCGAATCGGTGTGGTTTGCGCCTGACCAGGATTACGGCCCTAAAGGCAGCACCTTTGCGCCGCTGTTTGCAGTCGAGAAAGCCGCCACCACCAACGGAACCTTTGTTCTGTCGCGTCTGGCGAAGCCAGCGATGGTGCCGATTATGCTGATCCGTAATCCAGGTAATGATGGCTACCATTTGATTATCGAACCGATGCTGGAAAACTATCCTCATACGGATGAAGCTGCGGCGGCAGCTTATATGAACAAAGTGATCGAAAATCAGATTCTGCGCGCGCCCGAGCAATATCTCTGGCTGCATCGCCGATTCAAAACCCGTCCACCGGGTGAAAAATCACTCTACGTCTGAGTGATTTGACGTATGAGTTAACAGATAAAGCAGGCCAAGCGCCTGCTTTTTTGTTTTTATCTGCCGATCCCCTCTTGCGTGATGTTCGCTTCCTCTTGCCCGTTGTCTTTCTTACTGTTTATCGCTAACTCTGCTGTTCTGCGGCAAGCGGGCTGGCATCCGAGAGATAATTAAGGAATGATGAATTCTCTTACCTCGTCAATGCCGGATAATCTTATGGATATCAACGATACACAGCAGTGGCAGCGCCCGCTGATTGATGATCGCCTTACGCCTTATATCGAAGTGGATGCAGAGCGCCTGGAGCAGAACCTGCAGCATATGCAGTGCAAAGCCGATTCGGCTGGTGTTGCACTGCGTCCGCATATCAAAACGCATAAAAGCGTCTGGATTGCACAGCGCCAGATCGCGTCCGGCGCACAGGGCGTCACCGTCTCTAAACCCAGCGAAGGCATCAGTTTCATTCAGGGTGGCGTTCGTGATCTGCTGTTAGCCTATCCGGTTGTACAACCGCAAAGCGTGGCTGAATTGCTGCGCCTCGCCGTGCAGCATCAGGTCAGACTCACCCTGATTGCGGACAGTCTGCAGGGTGTAGCGGCGATTGCTGAAGCCTGTGAGCAGCAACCGGAATGCGAACTGGCGGTGGCGATTAAAGTGGATGTCGGATTACATCGGATTGGCGTTAATCCGGATACAGATGAAGCAGTGCTGATTGCGCAGGCGCTAAAGGATAAAGGTTTACGCTTTGCCGGATTAGTGTCGCATGCCGGTCACGCTTATGGTGCCGGTAATGCCGCAGCCATTATTGATGTCGCCCGGCAGGAAACTGCACTGATGCAGCGGGTACAGGCAAAACTGCAGGCTGCGGGATTTACTGACTGCCCTCTCTCTGTGGGTTCGACCCCTACCGCTCTGGCAGCAGAGATTGCGCCATGCATTAATGAAATCCGACCCGGCAACTATGCACTGCTGGATCTTACTGCCTGCCGCCTTGGGTTGAGTCACGTTGATCAACTGGCAATGAGCGTCATTACCCGCGTGGTGGCGGTAAACGACCATTTCGCGATTGTGGATGCTGGCTCGAAAATGCTGAGTTCGGATAAAGGACCACATGGCACTAATGCCAGCGGCTTCGGTGTTGCAGCTGACGAAGCGGGCCACACGTATGAAGTGACAAAGTTATCTGAGGAGCACGGTTTTCTGCTTTATCAGGATCGCCGCCCGGAAGTTGGCACGTTGCTGCGTATCTTCCCGAATCACAGTTGCGCAGTAATGGCGCAGTCGGATGGCTTTGTTCTGCGTCACGCCAGTGGCCATAGCGAAGATCATGCGGTTTCTGCACGCGGTAATTTCATCTGAATCAGCGGCAGACAGCCTCATTCGCTGTCTGCCGTTTGTACGAAACCCTGTCAACACCACACTTCTGCTGTAACAACGTTTTAACAAGCATGGCCCCATGCTTTAATGCCTTTTTAGCTTATCTATCGGAGGTTACATGCTCTCCTCGCGCACTCTGAGCCTGACGATTCCGCGTCAGTGGTTAGATCTTTATGAAACCATCTGGAAGCCGGAATTTTTCCCAAAGTGGGCTTCCGGGCTGACGCAAAGCGCATTAGAACCCGATGGCAACCGCTGGCGTGCTAAAGGCCCCCAGGGCAATGTGAAGATCCGGTTCTCACCACATAATCCGTTTGGCGTAATGGATCACTGGATTGATAGTGGGTCAGGAAAGGAGATCTATGTTCCGATGCGCGTGATTGCGAACGAACAGGGCGCTGAGGTGATGGTGACGGTTTATCGCCAGCCATTTACTTCAGATGAACGATTTAAGCAGGATATTGAATGGGTTAGCAACGATCTGGAGAAACTCAACCAGCTCCTGACACAATAAATCAATGACTTAGCTCGTTTTTTTCTCTGTACTTATCGCTGGTCGTTTATGAAAAAAAATAGAAAAACTTCCAATGATAAAGCATAAAGCCCTTATCTGATTACCCACCCCCATTACGTATTTACCACCACCCCTGCTTAAGCATTGCTGCCAGGAAAATTCCTGGCAAAATCTCCCGACAGGCAGGCGATCTCCGCTGATTTCAGGCATCTCCGTCTCGCGCGTAGACACTTTCACTCTGACGCATACATTAATCATCAACAATTGTTTATTACTGCCCTGCTGGGGATTTAATATTTATCATGCATAGAGTGAAACCATTTATTTCTGCGGTCGCGTAATCAGACTTTTCTTATGGTGTTAAATTAAATAAAACAATGTATAAATCATTCCACACACAGCAATACCCATAATGATAAAGCAGTAAAAAGGTCATGGACCGCTCAACGGTTTCTTAGTTATCAGAAAAAGAATGCGTTGAGATTGCCGCAAGGATGCTGGCAGGAGAATATAAAACTACAACAGGATTTATTCGTGATCTGGCGGAATTCTTATTAGCTGCAGGGAATTCCGCCATGACACGAAACAGTGACTTTACCAGGGATATCTATTTTTATCCGGGCATCATTTGATTGAATCCATAATAACAGGGCAAGCCTGAAAGGGTTTTCAGGACTTCGGCCGGAAAAATTGCACTTACTAACGGTGTCACAGCAACCTCTTCTTGCCGTTACACAACACTTTAATTCTCACAGAGTCGATGGACTCTAACGAGTATATTATGGCAATACGTGAAAGCAGTCTTAATAGCGCAAAATGGTCTCTGCTCTCTTCAATCAAAATTATTGGCATCGGCGTACTGCAGCTCTCATTGCTGGCGCAGATTCTGCAGGCGAATGAACTGAACCTGCTGGCGATTGCCGTGATTGCTTTACTGGCTATCGATACTCTGGCCGATCGCGGCTTCTCCAATACGCTGATCCGCCGCTGCATGCTCTCTATCAACGACCTCTCAACAATCTACTGGGGTAATATGTTGATGGGTGTCGCAGTGTTTGGTCTGTTATTTACGGCCAGTCACCTGCTGAACAGCCTGTTTGATCAACCTCAACTGGCATTAATGCTACAGATGGTCTCAGTGGTGTTTATTATTATCCCACAGGGCCAGCATTACCGTGCGATATTACAGCGCGAAAAACAATATACCCGAATCGCTTTTGCTGAGACCTCCTCGGTATTAGCCGGACTCGCCGTCACCTTATTTACCGTCTGGCTGACCCCTTCAGTATTATGTGCAATTTGGGGTTACCTTGCGATGGCATCCATTCGCATGCTGATTTACTGCTACTATGGTCGTTCATGGTTCCAGCCAGAATACCATTTTAGCCTGAATGCATTTGCTAAAGTTCGTGCAAGAAACAAATAATAAAATAAGTCTGTATGGTGGGCTCTGAGCATCCGAAACGATGCGTTGGCGTGCTGTTAATCAGCACGCCTTTTCTTTTTATTAAATCTGTTGTTTTACTTCCCTAATCAATTCCCTTCTTTATCCGCTGTACATTCTTTCCCCTCAGCTGTCTGCGGCAGGTCTTCTCCAGAAAAGTCTTTCTATGCTGACGCCGGGGCTGGCTGGTATAAACTGCGCTAATCCCGGACGCCGATCGCCAGAAAATCTCAGTCGCCGTCTCCTGATCAATGCCGTCGCCTTACTGGAGTCTGCTATGTTACTGACCGTTCTCTATATTATTGGTATTACTGCTGAAGCGATGACAGGTGCGCTGGCGGCGGGCCGCCGCAAAATGGATCTGTTCGGTGTCATTATTATCGCGTCAGTGACCGCCATTGGTGGCGGCTCCGTGCGCGACATCCTGCTGGGTCACTATCCGCTGGGCTGGGTAAAAAATCCCGAGTACATCATGATTGTGGCCGCAGCGGCGGTCATTACCACTTTCCTGGCGCCCCTGATGACGCACCTGCGCAAAGTGTTCCTGGTGCTGGATGCGCTGGGACTGGTGGTCTTCTCTATTATTGGTGCGCAGGTTGCGCTCGATTCCGGACATGCCATGATTATTGCCGCGATAAGTGCGGTGATTACCGGCGTCTTTGGTGGCGTACTGCGTGATATGTTCTGTAATCGCATTCCACTGGTGTTTCAGAAGGAACTCTACGCCGGGATCGCTTTCGCCTCTGGCTGGATGTATATCCTGCTGCTGAAAACTACGCTGGCGCATGAGGCGGTGATTATCATTACTCTGTTGTTCGGATTCTTTGCCCGTTTACTGGCGCTGCGCTTCCGCCTCGGTTTGCCGATTTTCAACTATCCCCATCCCGAACATTGAGGAGGCAGGAATACCCTGCTGTTGCAGGAACGCGATTAGCGTCTGCACGCGGTCATCATGAAACTGCGCAACCAGCCGCTTTGCCAGCGCCGCGCCGACGCCCGGTAAAGCTTGCCAGCCCATTACATCCCGCTGCGTTAAGCTTTCCCACTGCTGATCGGGTAGTGACTTCAGGGCCTTTCGCGGCAATGAAACCCCCAGGGCATCCACCCAGCGACGAAACGGCTGCTGACGGGTGAGATTAAAACGGTGCCAGAGCTGACCTGCACGTTCCAGAGAGAGGCCCGTTGCGGCGGCGATCTGTTCTGGTGTTAACGTCAGCCAGCCGAACAGATGCGTCACACTGCCGCTTTCCAGTAAGCGCAGCCAGGTACCGCGCTCTACGCCCGGAATATTCAGCACCGTTTTCTGGCTGAGCCAGCGTAATTTTGCGAGTAGCTGCTTCTGGCACACAGCGCTGAAGGTGTAGCAGCTCAGCGGCGTGTAATGCGACGCGTCCGGAGGCTGAGGATAGTGCCGCTCTGCCACGCGCCAGATCACCCGCTCCAGCCGGGGAATCCCCTGACCCGCCAGACTCAGCGTGATCACATCGCCCGCCACGATATTGCTCTCCTGCCAGCGGCGCAGCGATCCGACATTGACCCGCCTGACCGTCTTATCATCCAACTGCACCGGCTGCAGGTTAAGTACTGCCGCTATTTTCCCGGTTCGGCCAACAGGAAAATCAACGGAGAGCACTTCAGCGCTGACTTCAGGAGGCTGATATTTCCAGGCGACGGCCCAGGTTCCCTCACCCGGCAGCCAGTTTTTGCCCGCAGGTCGCAGGCTCTGATGAACCACCACACCATCCGTGACAAAGGGCAGCGCAGCATGAAACCAGCGCTCCCGCCAGTCTGCGATTTCCTCTTCATCTTTAACGCTGTGGCTCCATTTTGCCGCAACACCCAGTCCCCAGCGGCTGAGTTGCTCAAGGCGTTCCGTCATTGTTGCGGGGCCATCTGGCCAGGCCCAGATGAAAACATCGAGCGAATCCAGCAGGGGAACCCGCTGCTTACTCATCATGGCTCCGGCAACCTGCGAGCGCGCATTTTTACCGCCATCCACGGCCTGTTGATGACCGGTCATCGTCAGGAATAGCTCACCCTGCAGCACAACCTCGTCGAGACGGGTCTCGATATTCAGCGGAATCGCCGGGATCCAGGCGGCTTTAGCCAGCCACTCTTCACCGCGCAATCCATCGCCACGACTTAACAGCGAGACCAGCCTGCCGTGGCGATACACCAGTGAAACGGCGATGCCATCGACTTTTGGCTGCACCCAGAGATCGCGTCGCCCCTGCATCCAGTAAGCCAGTGCCAGTTTGTCACGCATCTTTTTTACGCCAGTATGGGCCACCGGGTGCAGGTGCTCACCCTTGCCCGGCAGCTGCGGGGAATAAGTGGGCTGAGAAGCGCTAAAGCAGTGCTGCCAATCAATTAGTCGCTGCTGCAGCGCATCATAATCCGCGTCAGCCACCGAATTTTGCCCCTGGCGATAGTAAGCGTCATCCCAGTGTTGCAATTGCTGCTGCAAACGGCGCATCTCTTCCGTCGCCCGGGTCGGTGTCCAGACCGGACAAACGGCGCTTTGTGCAGGCCATAGGGCGAACCACAGAAAAGCCGCAAAAAGCGACCAGCCGAATCCTTTCATACTCTTTCCTCTGTTGTTTTGCGGCATTCAACATCAATGCGTTAACGTCAGCCAGAGGCGATGTTCGGTTGTGGAAGGGATGCCGTGGCAATAAGGGGTTAATTACAGTGGTCTAACAGACATTCGCGTGAAGATGCGCAAAAGTTGGGGGTTGCCGCTGCGCAAACGCTGCGTGGCAACGGGAAGCTGTGTATACTGTGCAGGAAATCGACTCCGCTTTTAATCAATTCAAGAAAACCATGGCTCAAGGCACGCTCTATATTGTTTCTGCTCCCAGCGGTGCAGGGAAATCCAGCCTGATTCAGGCTCTGTTAAAGACCCAGCCGTTGTATGACACGCAGGTCTCTGTTTCGCACACGACGCGCGGTATGCGTCCGGGTGAAACCCATGGCGAACATTACTTTTTCGTTGAGAAACATGAATTTGAGCAGATGATCGCGGAAGACGCGTTCCTCGAACATGCCCGAGTTTTCGACAACTACTACGGTACGTCACGCCATGCTATTGAGCAGGTGCTGGCAACCGGCGTTGACGTGTTTCTCGACATCGACTGGCAGGGTGCGCAGCAAATCCGCGCTAAAATGCCTGGCGCTCGCAGCATCTTTGTTTTGCCGCCTTCGAAAGAAGAGCTCGATCGCCGTTTACGCGGTCGTGGCCAGGATAGCGAAGAGGTCATAACGCGTCGCATGGCTCAGGCAGTAGCGGAAATGAGCCACTACGCCGAGTATGATTATTTAATTGTGAATGATGATTTTGATCTGGCGCTGTCCGATCTGAAAACCATTATTCGCGCAGAACGTCTGCGTATGGCGCGTCAGAAGGCGCGTCACGATGCTTTAATCAGCAAACTGTTGGCAGTCTGAATACAGTTTCAGTATGATGCGCAGTCATTTCTTCATCTGTGGAGTAGCACACCTATGGCACGCGTAACCGTTCAGGACGCAGTAGAAAAAGTTGGTAATCGTTTTGACCTGGTGTTGGTCGCTGCACGTCGTGCACGTCAGATGCAGGTTGGCGGCAAAGATCCGCTGGTTCCGGAAGAGAACGATAAACCTACCGTTATCGCACTGCGCGAAATCGAAGAAGGTTTGATCACCAATCAGATTTTAGATGTGCGTGATCGCCAGGAACAGCATGAGCAGGAAGCCGCTGAGTTACAGGCCGTTACCGCTATCGCTGAAGGTCGTCGTTAACAGCCACCTGCAGGTCGCCCTTGTATCTGTTTGAAAGTCTCAATCAACTGATTGAAAAATACTTGCCAGAGGAGCAGATCAAGCGCCTCCAGCAAGCCTACCTTGTCGCACGTGATGCCCACGAGGGACAGACACGCTCCAGCGGTGAGCCCTATATCACCCATCCGGTTGCCGTGGCCTGTATTCTGGCGGAAATGAAGCTCGACCATGAAACCCTCATGGCCGCGCTGCTGCATGACGTGATCGAAGATACGCCAGCCACTTATCAGGACATGGAACAGCTGTTCGGAAAAAGTGTGGCGGAGCTGGTCGAAGGCGTTTCCAAGCTGGATAAGCTGAAATTCCGCGACAAGAAAGAAGCGCAGGCAGAAAACTTCCGCAAGATGATTATGGCGATGGTGCAGGATATCCGCGTCATTCTCATCAAGCTGGCTGACCGCACCCACAATATGCGCACCCTCGGGTCGTTACGCCCGGACAAACGTCGCCGCATCGCGCTGGAAACGTTAGAGATTTACAGTCCGCTGGCGCACCGCCTGGGTATTCATCATCTTAAAACAGAGCTGGAAGAGCTTGGTTTTGAGGCTCTTTACCCGAATCGTTATCGGGTGATTAAAGAGGTGGTGAAAGCTGCGCGCGGTAATCGTAAAGAGATGATCCAGAAGATTCTTTCTGAGATCGATGGCCGTTTGCAGGAAGCGGGCATTCCCTGCCGCGTTAGCGGTCGTGAAAAGCATCTTTACTCGATCTACCGCAAAATGACGCTGAAAGAGCAGCGTTTTCACTCGATCATGGATATCTATGCCTTTCGCGTCATCGTGAAAGATCTGGATACCTGCTATCGCGTTCTGGGCCAGATGCACAGCTTGTATAAGCCGCGTCCGGGCCGGGTTAAAGATTACATCGCCATCCCCAAAGCCAACGGCTATCAATCCCTCCATACCTCCATGATCGGTCCGCACGGCGTGCCGGTTGAAGTGCAGATTCGCACCGAGGATATGGATCAGATGGCGGAAATGGGGGTCGCTGCGCACTGGGCTTATAAACAGGCGGGCGAAAGTGGCACCACCGCACAGATTCGCGCTCAGCGCTGGCTGCAAAGCCTGCTGGAGCTGCAGCAGAGTGCGGGCAGTTCATTTGAATTTATTGAAAGCGTGAAGTCCGATCTCTTCCCGGATGAGATCTATGTCTTTACGCCTGAAGGCCGCATTGTTGAGCTGCCAACCGGCGCGACACCGGTAGACTTCGCCTATGCGGTTCACACCGATATCGGCCATGCCTGCGTCGGCGCACGCGTTGACCGCCAGCCTTATCCGCTGTCGCAAACTCTGACCAGCGGCCAGACGATTGAGATCATCACCGCGCCAGGCGCCCGTCCTAACGCCGCCTGGCTCAACTTTGTCGTCAGCTCCAAAGCCCGCGCCAAAATTCGCCAGCTGCTGAAAAACCTCAAGCGCGAAGACTCCGTTAATCTGGGTCGCCGCCTGCTCAGCCATGCGCTGGGCGGCAGCCGTAAACTGGCTGAGATCCCGCCTGAAAATATCAGGCAGGAACTGGATCGTATGAAGCTGACCTCGCTTGACGATCTGCTGGCGGAAATCGGTCTGGGCAATGCGATGAGCGTGGTCGTGGCGAAGAACCTGCTGCAGGCTGACAGCAACGCCATCAGCAGTAACAGCAAGCGCGGTAAACTGCCAATTAAAGGCGCAGATGGCGTGCTGATTACCTTCGCCAAATGCTGCCGACCGATTCCTGGTGACCCGATTGTTGCCCATGTCAGTCCCGGCAAAGGGCTGGTGGTGCATCATGAATCCTGTCGGAATATTCGCGGCTACCAGAAAGAGCCGGAAAAGTTCATGCCGGTCGAGTGGGATAAAGTCACCGAGCAGGAGTTCGTGGCGGAAATCAAAGTCGACATGTTTAATCATCAGGGCGCGCTGGCTAACCTGACGGCAGCAATCAACACGGCCGGTTCCAATATTCAGAGCCTGAATACCGAAGAGCGTGATGGCCGCGTCTACAGCGCCTTTATCCGCCTGACCGCACGTGATCGCGTCCATCTGGCGAATATCATGCGTAAAATTCGCGTGATGCCGGATGTGATCAAAGTCCACCGTAACCGTAATTAGGCATGAACGATCAACGTTTTGCCCGGATTCAGGAGATGCTGGCACTGCGCCAGCACGACCTGACGGTCTGCATGGAGCAGGTACACAAACCGCACAATGTTTCAGCGGTGATCCGAACGGCCGACGCCGTTGGCATCCACGAAGTGCATGCCGTCTGGCCGAGCCAGCGGATGCGCACTCAGGCTTCTGCATCTGCCGGAAGCAATAGCTGGGTGAAAGTGGTCACCCATCCCACCATCGGCGATGCCGTAAAACAGCTTAAACAGCAGAAGATGCAGGTTTTAGCGACCCATCTCTCCGCCGATGCGGTGGATTTCCGCGAGATCGATTATACCCTTCCGACCTGCATCCTGATGGGGCAGGAAAAAACCGGCATTACCGAAGAAGCCCTGGCGCTGGCCGATCGGCAGATCGTGATTCCCATGGTGGGTATGGTGCAGTCGCTGAATGTCTCGGTCGCCTGCGCGCTAATCCTTTATGAAGCCCAGCGGCAGAGGCAGAACGCCGGTCTTTACCTGCGCGATTACAGTCTGCTGGATGAAGATGCACAGCAACGCCTGCTGTTCGAAGGTGGATTCCCGGTGCTGGCGCGGGTCGCAAAGCAGAAAGGTCTGCCCTATCCGCGCATCAATGCGCAGGGTGAAGTCGACGCCGATCCCAGCTGGTGGGCAACCATGCAGTCGACCGGTAAAAGAAGATGAAAGGCCGTCTGCTGGATGCCATCCCGCTCAGTACACTGACCGGCGTCGGTGCCAGCCAGGCAGCTAAACTGGCCAAAATCGACCTGCATACCATTCAGGATCTCCTGCTCCATCTCCCGCTTCGCTACGAAGATCGCACCCAACTCTACGCCATTGACGATCTGCTGCCCGGTATCTGGGCCACAGTAGAAGGCGAAGTGCTGCATACTGATATCACCTTTGGTCGCCGCCGGATGATGGTGTGCCAGATCAGCGATGGCAGTGGCGTACTGACGATGCGCTTCTTTAATTTCAATGCCGGGATGAAGAACAACCTGTCGCCGGGACGTCGCGTCACCGCCTATGGTGAGATCAAGCGCGGTCAGCGTGGCGCTGAGATTATTCATCCCGAATACCGCATCCAGGGCGAACAGAGCAATGTGACGCTGGAAGAGACCTTAACGCCGGTTTATCCCACCACTGAAGGCATCCGACAGGCCACGCTGCGTAATCTCACTGACCAGGCGCTGACGCTGCTGGAGAGCTGCCCGATTGCCGAGCTGCTGCCGAAGGAACTGAGTGGGGGCTTAATCAGCCTGCCTGACGCGCTGCGCACACTGCATCGTCCACCGCCCGATCTCCGCCTCAGCGAACTGGAAAGTGGCCGTCATCCGGCACAACGCAGATTGATTCTGGAAGAGCTGCTGGCGCATAACCTCAGCATGCTGGCGGTGCGCGCTGGTGCGCAGCGCTATTACGCGTTGCC
Source organism: Pantoea sp. R13S299 (assembly GCF_048515925.1). NCBI lineage: Bacteria > Pseudomonadati > Pseudomonadota > Gammaproteobacteria > Enterobacterales > Erwiniaceae > Pantoea > Pantoea sp. R13S299. The sequence continues at coordinate 24,666 of NZ_JBLYEF010000007.1, read as the reverse complement.
GATGCCGCCCCAACACAATCTCAGTGATCAGCTTCTCGCCGCCCTGCCTTTCTCTCCAACCAATGCGCAGAAACGCGTAGTGGCGGAGATAGAGAAAGATCTGGCCAACGATTTCCCGATGATGCGGCTGGTGCAGGGCGATGTCGGCTCGGGCAAGACGCTGGTTGCTGCGCTTTCTGCGCTGAACGTTATCGCCCATGGTAAGCAGGTTGCGCTGATGGCGCCGACCGAACTGCTGGCTGAACAGCATGCCAGTAACTTCCGCCAGTGGTTTGCGCCGCTGGGCATTGAAGTGGGCTGGCTGGCCGGAAAACAGAAAGGCAAAGCCCGCCAGGCACAACAGGAAGCGATAGCCAGCGGTCAGGTGGCAATGGTCGTGGGCACACACGCTCTGTTTCAGGAGCAGGTGCAGTTCAATGGTCTGGCGCTGGTCATTATTGATGAGCAGCACCGCTTCGGCGTCCACCAGCGGCTGGCCTTATGGGAAAAAGGCGAAGAGCAGGGTTTCCATCCGCATCAGCTGATCATGACCGCCACACCGATTCCGCGCACCCTGGCGATGACCGCGTATGCCGATCTCGATACCTCAACCATCGATGAGCTGCCGCCGGGACGTACACCGGTGACTACCGTCGCCATCCCCGATACGCGACGCGAGGAAATTGTGGCGCGGGTTGAGCATGCCTGCCGCGAAGGTCGTCAGGCCTACTGGGTCTGCACGCTGATTGAAGAGTCAGAACTGCTGGAAGCCCAGGCGGCAGAAGCCAGCTGGGAATCCCTGAAAACTGCGCTGCCCGATTTAAATATCGGACTGGTGCATGGCCGCATGAAGCCTGCGGAAAAACAGGCGGTGATGCAGGCGTTTAAAGCGAATGAACTGCAGCTGCTGGTGGCGACGACCGTGATTGAGGTCGGCGTGGACGTGCCGAATGCCAGCCTGATGATTATCGAAAACCCGGAGCGATTAGGACTGGCGCAGCTGCATCAGTTGCGGGGCCGTGTAGGTCGTGGTGCCATAGCATCGCACTGTGTGCTGCTTTACAAAGCGCCGCTAAGCAAGACGGCGCAGAAGCGTTTGCAGGTGCTGCGCGACAGCAATGACGGCTTTGTGATTGCCCAGTTCGATCTGGAGATTCGCGGGCCGGGTGAACTGCTGGGCACGCGTCAGACCGGTAACGCCGAATTTAAAGTGGCCGACCTGCTGCGCGATGCAGCGATGGTGCCGGAAGTTCAGCGTGTGGCACGGCACATCCACCAGCACTATCCCGAGCAGGCCAGCGCCCTGATTGAACGCTGGCTGCCAGAGAATACCCGTTTCACCAACGTCTGATTGATCTCCATCTGAGTCGGCTTTTTTTATCCTCGCCGGGCAAACGATTGCTTTTGCCCGGCGGATGATTACAATCGCCACATTATTTTTTGGGAAGAACAGAAGATGTCCACCAATCCTCAGCCAGACCAGCCTTCCGCCACGCAAAGCGAACTCATTTATCGTCTTGAAGATCGTCCCCCTCTGCCGCAAACGCTGTTTGCCGCCGGTCAGCATCTGCTGGCGATGTTTGTCGCGGTCATCACGCCAGCCATTCTGATCTGTCAGGCGCTGGGCCTGCCCGCAGAAGATACCCGCCACATTATCAGCATGTCGCTGTTTGCTTCGGGCGTGGCATCACTGCTGCAAATCAAAACCTGGGGACCGGTGGGCTCGGGTCTGCTGTCGATTCAGGGCACCAGCTTCAACTTCGTTACGCCTCTGATTATGGGCGGCATGGCGCTGAAAAATGGCGGTGCTGACGTGCCCACCATGATGGCGGCGCTGTTTGGCACGCTGATGGTGGCTTCCTGTACCGAAATGGTGCTGTCACGCGTATTACACCTGGCCCGCCGGATCATCACGCCGCTGGTTTCCGGTATTGTGGTGATGATCATCGGCCTGTCGCTGATTCAGGTGGGTCTGACCTCGATTGGCGGCGGTTTCAGCGCGATGAACGACCATACTTTTGGCGCGCCGAAAAATCTGATGCTGGCTGGTGCCGTGCTGCTGGTGATCGTGCTGCTTAACCGCCAGAAGAACGCTTACCTGCGCGTCGCCTCTCTGGTGATTGCCATGGCCGTGGGCTATCTGCTGGCCTGGGCGATGGGGATGCTGCCTGCAGCAGGTATCCCCGCTAACCAGCCGCTGATCGTGATCCCGACCCCGCTCTACTACGGACTGGGCTTCGACTGGAATCTGCTCATCCCGCTAATGCTGGTGTTTATGGTGACCTCCCTGGAGACCATCGGCGATATCACCGCCACTTCAGATGTGTCGGAACAGCCGGTCAGCGGACCGCTCTACATGAAACGCCTGAAAGGCGGCGTGCTGGCGAATGGCCTCAACTCCTTTGTCTCCGCGCTGTTTAATACCTTCCCTAACTCCTGCTTCGGTCAGAACAATGGCGTAATTCAGTTAACCGGCGTTGCCAGCCGATACGTGGGCTTTGTTGTGGCGCTGATGCTGATTGTGCTGGGGCTGTTTCCGGCCGTCAGCGGTCTGGTGCAGATGATCCCTGAACCGGTGCTCGGCGGCGCAACGATTGTGATGTTTGGCACCATCGCCGCCTCGGGCGTTCGCATCGTCTCACGCGAGCCGCTTAACCGTCGCGCCATCATGATTATCGCGCTGTCGCTGGCGGTGGGCCTGGGCGTTTCCCAGCAGCCGCTGATCCTGCAGTTTGCGCCTGACTGGCTGAAAACCCTGCTCTCTTCCGGCATTGCAGCGGGCGGCATTACCGCAATCGTGCTCAACCTGATTTTCCCGCAAGAGAAGTAAGGCCACAGGCAGGCTTCGGCCTGCCTGCTAATTATTCGGATTTACATCCAGGCTGTTGAGCTGTAACGGTAATTCAGGCATAACAACCTCTCACCGGATTTAACTCGGGAAGGATGCTATGAAATTTCTTGGAAAGTTTTTCCTCACCTTACTTTTGCTGCTGCTTTTCACCCTGGTCGTGATCTATGTACTGCTGCAGACACAGTGGGGTGCAGGCTGGTTTAGCCGTTGGGTGAGCGACAAAACCGAATGGCACCTCTCCCTGAGTAAAATTGAACACAATTTCTCCTCTCCCTCTCATATCATTCTGGATGACTTCAGCTTTGGTCACGATGGGCAGCCTGCGGTTCTGGTGGCGAAACGGGTCGATCTCGGTCTGGCACTGATTCAGTTCAGCGATCCGCTGCATTTCAGCAGCCTGGAGCTACGCGACGGGGAAGTGAATCTGGCTAATCTGACGCCAGACAGTGCGCTACCAATTCAGGCCGATCGCCTGCAGCTCAACAATATGCGTATCGACAGCCCTAACAGCCCATTACCGCTGTTTGCTCAGCAGGTTAATGGTGGCATTCTGCCGTGGAAACCCACTGCCCTGGATATGCTGGGTCGCGATGCCCGCTTCCAGATGAGCGCAGGCAGCATGACGCTGAACAAGGTGCCGGGTGAAAATGTCCTGATTCAGGGCAGTGTTTCTCAGGGTCGGATGCGCTTTGACAATATTGGTGCCGACCTGGCGCGCGGCTCCATGACCGGTAACGGTGAGCGTGATGCCCAGGGCAACTGGAAAATCAATCAGCTGCGACTGAACGACATTCGTCTGCAGACCACCAGCAGCCTGAAAGATTTCCTGCATAGCCTGCAGGCTGTCCCCTCAATTGCTATTACCCGACTCGACATGACTGATGCGCGCCTGCAGGGGCCTGACTGGGCGGTGACGGATCTGGATCTGACACTAAGAAACGTTAACTGGCAGGGCGATGACTGGCAGAGTAACGATGGTTCACTGGCGCTGAATGCCAGTAATTTTATCAACGGTGGATTCGAGCTTAATGATCCCATTGTTAATCTGGATTTCTCACCGCAGGGCCTGGCGCTGACGCAATTCAGTTCACGCTGGGCGAACGGGGTGATTCGGGCTGACGGTGACTGGTCACGCAGCAATAAACGCCTGACGCTGAAAAATCTGGCCGTTGCCGGACTGGAATATACCCTGCCGCAGGACTGGCGCGACCGCTGGCAGGCGACACTGCCTGAGTGGCTGGATAGCGTAGAGGTGACGCGTTTCACCTCTAACCGTAATCTGATTATCGACATTAATCCGGCGTTTCCCTTCCAGCTGACCTCACTTGATGGCGCCGGCGAGAATCTGCTGCTGGCTCAGAAGCATCAGTGGGGGATCTGGTCAGGGAAGCTCAGCCTGAACGCGGCAGAGTCGACCTTTAACCGCACCGATCTGCGTCATCCGTCGATTGCGCTGAGTGCTGACCCGCAGCAGATTCAGGTTACCGAGCTGAGTGCGTTCAGTAACAAGGGGCTGCTGGAAGGGACGGCGACCGTAGGCCAGCAGCCAGCGCGTCCGCTGACGCTGCAACTGACCGGTCGTGCGGTGCCGGTGAATGTGTTGCAGAACTGGGGATGGCCCACATTGCCGTTAACCGGTGACAGCAATATGCAGTTGCAACTGAGCGGTGCATTAGCCGCAGGCCAGCCACTGCGCCCGACGGTAAATGGCACTCTGTCGGTGACCACGGATAGTCAGCAGGTACAGCAGACTATGCAGGCGGGCCAGGTACATTGATAACATTAAGGGCCGCAGATGCGGCCCTTATGATTAATTGATACGAGCGCCGGAACCGCCCTCTTCCAGCGGCCCATCCGGATCGGCGGGCAAGACGATATAGACCCCTTCAAACACCGCGCCACACTCATCATTGCCAAAAAGCTCCACTTCAAGCTGCACACGCGCTTTGCGTCCGCGCGCCAGACGATCGAGATCGCCGCTTAGTGAGCCGAGGTCGGCAATCGCGCCAGGTCGTCCACTGATGGGATGGCTGTAGCGAATGTGCGCATCCGCCAGAATAATGGTGCCGCCAAGATGACGCTCACGCAGCAGCAGCCAGATCAATCCCCAGCCGGTCAGCGTTGCCAGCGAGAACAGGCTGCCAGCGAACAGCGTCTGGTGTGGATTCTGGTTGCCCGCTTCAGGCATGGTGGTGATGAATTTCTGGCCGGTAAACTGCAGAATACGGACACCCATCTTCTCGCTGAGCGGGATGTGATCATACCAGGCCTGTTGCAGCTGGCCGCACCAGTCGGCACGATGCAGGATATCATCGAGCGTAACCACTGGCTTGATCATCAAAAAGTGGCGTACCGGCGTCGTCTGCGGCGCGGTAATCTCGCCCTGATTGATGTAACCGAGCTTAGCGAAGAACGCGACGGCATCTTCGCGGGCGCTACAGGTCACCCGCTTAGCCCCTTCCTGACGCGCCACGGACTCCAGGGTCATCGCCATCAGCGTACCCAGCCCTTTCCCCTGCACCGAAGGATGAACAGCCATGAAGCGGATAGCGGCCTCATTGTCGGCATTGATATAGAGACGGCCAATGGCGACCGGATCTCCCTGCTCATCAACCACCATCTGGTGATGCGCCAGGGCATCCCAGGCGTCACGTTCCGATCCCTGCGGCTGACGCAGGGGTTTACGCAACATCTCCCAGCGGAACTGATAATAGATATCCAGCTCTTCCGCCGTCTGTGGCACGCGAAGGTGGTACATGTAATGTTTCTCCCGCTCGGATAGGTGGCCTGTTCCCTGCCGCTCAGCTGACGATCTCACACCTGCAACCAGAACGTCACAGGCCCATCATTCACCAGCGAGACCTGCATATCTGCAGCAAAACGGCCGTTCGCCGTGGTAATCCCCTGCTGGCGACAGTAGTCGCTGAAATAATCATACAGACGTTCGGCTTCAGCAGGCTCAGCGCCTCCCGAAAAGGAGGGGCGCATCCCTTTTTGTGTATCTGCGGCCAGCGTAAACTGCGACACCACCAGCACACTTCCGCCCGCCTGGCGGACACTCAGGTTCATTTTGCCCTGCTCATCACTAAAGATGCGATAGCCCAGTACGCGTTCTGCGAGACGTTCCGCACGCGCGTTGTCATCGCCCTTTTCCACGCCCAGCAAAACCAGTAAGCCGGCGCCGATTTCGCCGATCACGCCCTGATCGACGCTGACGCTGGCGCGCTGCACGCGTTGAATCAATGCAATCATTTTTCCTCGCGTTGCTCTTCTTTGTATTGCTGTTTTAACTGCCGATAGTCGGCTAACGCTACGGTTATTTCCGCGCCTAACAACACAATACACCAGGTCCAGTAGACCCAGAGAAACAGAATGGGGATCACGGCCAGTACGCCGTAGATCAGCTGATAGGAAGGGAACATAGTAACATAGAGCGCAAAGCCCTTTTTACCCAGCTCAAACAGCGCACCGGCGACCAGCGCACCAATCAGCGCATCGCGTGGCGGCACGCGCTGGGTGGGAACGATGCTGTAGAGCAACCAGAAGGCGAGCCACGACAGCAGAAGCGGGAAAATGCGCAGCATCTGATCGACCAGGCTGGTGACGCCGGTCGCGTTAATCCAGCGCAGCGACAGCAGATAGGAGCTGATCGCCAGGCTGGCACCGGCCAGCAGCGGGCCGAGCGTCAGGATCATCCAGTAGACCGCAAAGGAGTAAACCATCGGCCGCTTCTTGTTGCTGCGCCAGATGGTATTCAACGCGGTATCGACCGAATGCATCAGCAGTAAGGCGGTTACGATCAGGCCGACTGCGCCGACCGCCGTCATCCGGTTTACGTTAGCAACAAACTGCTCAAGATAGCGTTGCAGCGTGTTACCAGCAGCAGGCATCAGATTGTTAAAGACAAACTGCTTCAACTGCACGCTGATATCAGAGAAGACCGGAAACGCCGCAAACAGGGCAAACACAACCGCAATGAGTGGTACCAGCGCCAGCAAGGAGACATAAGCCAGATTACCGGCCTGGGTCGTCATGCCATCCTCATCAATACGTTTCCACAACAGTTTGAGCCACAACCAGAACGCGTGCAGCCCGGGACGAAATTTACGTGACATCATGAGTTACTGTAGACCTGCAAACCAGTTGGGTACCGTTTTACTGTCAGTAACCAGTACACTTTCAATACCCAGGGCGCGGGCCGCCTCAATGTTCTGTGGGTTATCATCAAAGAACACCGCCTGATCGGCAGTCATACCTTCTGCGTCCAGCACATGCTGATAAATCCGGGCTTCCGGTTTACGCATGCCCAGTTCCTGGGAGAGATAGATTTTATCTGCCGCCTGCTGCACATCCGGATACTGGGTCGGCCAGAAGTCGCAATGCAGTTTGTTGGTGTTCGAAAGAATCACCACCCGATGACCTTCCAGCCGCAGCCGGTTCATCAGCGCCAGGGTTTCCGGACGTACGTCGACAAAGACTGCCTGCCAGCCTGCCGCAAACTGCTCATAGCTCAGCGCGATTTCCAGCTTTTCACACAGCGCCAGCGCGAAATCTTCATCGCTGATCTCGCCACGCTCGTGTTGTTCAAATGCTTCATCCATCTGGAAATGGCCTTGCAGCGAGGCCAGCGGTACACGACTAAAGTCACTCCAGACACCCAGCACGCGGTTAAAGTCGATATCGATAATCACATTGCCCAAATCAAAGATATACAGCATGGTGTCTCTCCTTCTGTTCCCTGGAGTATTCACTCTAGCGGCAAAAGTGCAGGCTGAACAGGCACGCGCGGAGAGAAAAGCGTAAACGCCAGAAGGTGGCTAAAGTGCGCAGCAACTCACACAAATATTCGCTGGCCCGGCTGGAGAATCCCGAATTGCAGGCAAAAAAAAGCCCCGCAAGCGGGGCTCTTTATCATTTAAAGGCGCAGTTATGCGTCTTTAGGACCACGTGAAGCACGTTTACGGTCGTTTTCAGTCAGGTGACGTTTACGGATACGCACTGACAGTGGAGTCACTTCGACCAGTTCGTCATCATCGATGAACTCGATCGCCTGTTCCAGCGTCATTTTCTGCGGTGGAACCAGGGTCGTTGCTTCATCAGTACCTGAAGCACGCATGTTGGTCAGTTTCTTACCGGTCAGACAGTTAACTGTCAGATCGTTAGAACGGCTGTGAATACCGATGATCTGGCCTTCATACACTTCTGCACCATGGCCCAGGAACAGCTTACCGCGATCCTGCAGACCGAACAGTGCGAACGCGACCGCTTTGCCCTGACCGTTAGAGATCAGTACGCCATTCTGGCGCTGGCCTACTTCGCCCGGACGGATATCGTCGTAATGGCTGAAAGTAGAGTAGAGCAGACCGGTACCGGAAGTCATGGTCATGAATTCGTTACGGAAGCCAATCAGGCCACGGCTTGGGATCACGTAGTCGAGACGTACGCGGCCTTTGCCATCCGGATCCATGTTTTTAAGATCGCCTTTACGCTCGCCCATGGCTTGCATAACGGAACCCTGATGCGTTTCTTCGATATCCAGCGTGACGTTTTCGAATGGCTCCTGTTTACGGCCATCGATTTCGCGGAAGATAACTTTCGGACGGGATACCGCCAGCTCGAAACCTTCACGACGCATATTTTCGATCAGAACTGACAGGTGAAGTTCACCGCGACCTGATACGCGGAACGCGTCAGAGTCTTCAGTTTCTTCAACACGCAGTGCCACGTTGTGAACCAGTTCTTTGTTCAGACGCTCAAGGATCTGACGTGAAGTCACGTACTTACCTTCTTTACCGCAGAACGGTGAGGTGTTGACGTTAAAGAACATGGTTACAGTTGGCTCATCGACGCTCAGTGCTGGCAGCGCCTGCACGTTCTGTGGATCACAGATAGTGTCAGAGATGTTCAGCTCGCCCAGACCGGTGATAGCAATGATATCGCCCGCTTCTGCCAGATCGCTGTCGATACGCTCAAGACCCAGGTGAGTCAGGACTTTACCGACTTTACCGTTACGGGTTTTGCCTTCGCTATCGATGATAGTGACTTGCTGGTTAGGCTTAACTTTACCGCGCTTGATACGGCCGATGCCGATCACGCCCAGGTAGTTGTTGTAGTCCAGCTGAGAAATTTGCATCTGCAGCGGGGCATCAGACTCAACCTGCGGAGGTGCAACGTGGTCAACGATTGCCTGGTACAGCGGGGTCATATCGTCAGCCATGTCGGTGTGCTCAAGACCTGCAATACCATTCAGCGCAGAGGCGAAAATGATAGGGAAGTCGAGCTGTTCGTCAGTGGCATCCAGGTTTACGAACAGGTCAAATACCTGATCAACAACCCAATCCGGACGCGCACCAGGGCGGTCTACTTTGTTGATAACCACAATCGGCTTCAGACCATGCGCGAACGCTTTTTTGGTCACGAAGCGGGTTTGCGGCATAGGGCCATCCATCGCATCTACAACCAGCAGCACCGAGTCCACCATGGACATGACGCGCTCAACTTCACCACCGAAGTCGGCGTGTCCCGGGGTATCAACGATGTTGATACGGTAGTCATTCCACTTAATGGCGGTGTTTTTTGCGAGGATGGTAATCCCACGCTCTTTCTCCAAATCATTGGAGTCCATCACGCGCTCTGTTGCTTCGGTACGGGCATCAAAAGTACCGGATTGTTGCAGCAGTTTGTCAACCAGGGTGGTCTTTCCATGGTCAACGTGCGCGATGATGGCGATGTTACGCAAATTTTCGATCACAGCTTTGCCTCAGGCATTAGAAATAGCGCGTTATTGTACACTGATTAAGCGGAAGACTGAACACCATCACACTTTTCACTGAAAGTTTATTAGATAGACGCAAATTTGCCCTGTTCCCGGTGCAGAAAATGCACTAAGTTGGTCTTATGCACCAAAATAGTGCCAGAAGATCACCATAAAGCACCTTAATGGTGCAACAAAACCACCGTGGTGCAGCCGCTTTATGACAAAAAGGTGCAGCACAAGGCGATTTAAGCAACATCGGGAAAGTTGGCACAGAATTCGCTTTATCTAAATCAAGCGTAAACGCCAGTCAGATGTCGGTTGAAGAGCGTGCCGGAAGAGGTTGGTCAGGGAGTGGTTTTCCCGCAACGGATTCCGGAAACGACGTTTCCTCGCCATGTAGATAATGAAAGACCATTTCCAGGAGAGTTGAGTATGTCCGCTGAACACGTTCTCTCGATGATGAACGAGCATGAAGTTAAGTTTGTTGACCTGCGTTTTACCGATACTAAAGGTAAAGAACAGCACGTTACGATCCCTGCTCACCAGGTAAACGCTGACTTCTTTGAAGAAGGCAAAATGTTCGATGGTTCGTCTATTGGCGGCTGGAAAGGCATTAACGAATCAGACATGGTGCTGATGCCTGACGCCACCACGGCAGTCATGGATCCTTTCTTCGAAGATTCTACGCTGATCATCCGTTGTGACATTCTTGAGCCAGGCACTATGCAGGGCTACGACCGCGATCCACGTTCTATCGCTAAGCGCGCTGAAGATTACCTGCGCTCTTCCGGCATCGCGGATACCGTGCTGTTTGGACCAGAACCAGAATTCTTCCTGTTTGATGACATCCGTTTCGGTTCATCGACTTCCGGTTCACATGTGGCTATCGACGATATCGAAGCGGCATGGAACACCGGTAAAGAGTACGAAGGCGGTAACAAAGGTCACCGTCCAGGTCTGAAAGGCGGCTACTTCCCGGTTCCACCAGTAGACTCATCACAGGACATCCGTTCTGCCATGTGTCTGACAATGGAGCAGATGGGCCTGGTTGTTGAAGCGCATCACCACGAAGTGGCGACTGCAGGTCAGAACGAAGTGGCAACCCGCTTCAATACCATGACCAAAAAAGCCGACGAAATTCAGATCTACAAATATGTCGTGCATAACGTTGCCCACGCTTACGGCAAAACGGCGACCTTTATGCCGAAGCCAATGTTTGGCGACAACGGTTCAGGCATGCACTGCCACATGTCACTCTCTAAAGGTGGCCAGAACCTGTTTGCCGGCGATAAGTACGGCGGCCTGTCTGAAATGGCACTGTTCTACATCGGCGGTATCATTAAGCACGCTAAAGCGATCAACGCCCTGGCGAACCCGACGACCAACTCTTACAAGCGTCTGGTCCCGGGTTACGAAGCACCGGTTATGCTGGCTTACTCTGCCCGTAACCGTTCAGCCTCAATCCGTATCCCGGTTGTTGCCAGCCCGAAAGCTCGTCGTATCGAAGCGCGCTTCCCGGATCCAGCGGCTAACCCATACCTGGCGTTCACCGCGCTGCTGATGGCTGGCCTGGATGGCATCATCAACAAAATCCATCCTGGCGACGCGATGGATAAGAACCTGTATGACCTGCCACCGGAAGAAGAAGCTGAGATTCCAAAAGTTGCAGGCTCTCTGGAAGAAGCGCTGAACGCACTGAACGAAGACCGCGAGTTCCTGACCCGTGGCGGTGTATTCACTGACGAATCGATCGATGCTTACATCGAACTGCGTAAAGCAGAGATGGATCGCGTTCGCATGACGCCACACCCGGTTGAGTTCGAGCTTTACTACAGCGTCTAACTGGTCAAACGATTTTGTTGCCGTGGAAACTTTTAGCCCATCTCCGGATGGGCTTTTTTCTCCGCGAATTCACCGTTCATTCGCCCTCTTTTCGGCTTTAAGACTAAAATGCACCTAATTAGTGCAGAGGAACGTTGTATGGCAACTGGCTCTCTGCCCGATGCAGGGCAGATTCTCAACGCTTTAATCAACAGTATTTTGTTGGTGGATAACGATCTGGTTATTCATTACGCCAACCCGGCGGCGCAGCAATTACTGGCGCAAAGCTCACGCAAACTGTTCGGCACGCCGTTACCGGAATTAACTGGCTACTTTTCGCTGAATATCGAGGTGATGCGCGAGAGTCTTGAGGCTGGCCAGGGATTTACTGACAGTGAGGTCACGCTGGTGGTAGATGGTCGCGCGCACATTATGTCGCTGACCGCCCAGCGGTTACCCGATGGCTTAATTCTGATGGAGATGGCGCCGATGGATAATCAGCGTCGCCTCAGTCAGGAGCAGTTACAGCACGCCCAGCAGGTGGCCGCTCGCGATCTGGTTCGCGGCCTGGCCCATGAGATTAAAAATCCGCTGGGCGGATTGCGCGGCGCGGCACAGCTTTTATCCCGCGCCCTGCCCGATCCCTCGCTGAACGAATACACCAAAGTGATTATTGAACAGGCAGACCGGTTGCGGAATCTCGTTGATCGTCTGTTAGGGCCGCAGCAGCCGGGCATGCACATCACGCAGAGCATTCATCAGGTGGCCGAACGGGTGGTCAATCTGGTGTCGATGGAGCTGCCGGAGAACGTCTCGCTGGTGCGGGATTATGATCCCAGCCTGCCGGAACTGCCGCACGACCCCGACCAGATCGAACAGGTGCTGCTTAACGTGGTACGCAATGCGCTTCAGGCGCTGGGCGACGACGGTGGCACCATTATTATCCGCACCCGCACGGCTTTTCAGCTGACGCTGCACGGCACGCGTTATCGCCTGGTCGCACGAATTGATATTGAAGATGATGGCCCCGGCATTCCGGCCCAGCTGCAGGATACGCTTTTTTATCCGATGGTCAGCGGACGTGAAGGCGGAACCGGTTTAGGCCTCTCCATCGCCCGTAGCCTGATTGATCAACATTCAGGAAAAATAGAATTTAACAGTTGGCCGGGACACACCGAATTTTCGGTTTACCTGCCTATTCGCCAGTGAGGTTTCTATGCAACGAGGGATAGTCTGGATCGTCGATGACGATAGCTCCATCCGCTGGGTGCTTGAACGCGCGCTCACTGGAGCCGGTTTGAGCTGCGCGACTTTTGACAGCGCAAGCGAGGTGCTGGATGCCCTCTCAACCAAGACCCCGGACGTTTTACTGTCAGACATTCGCATGCCCGGTATGGATGGTCTGGCGCTGCTGAAACAGATTAAACAGCGTCATCCGATGCTTCCGGTCATCATAATGACAGCGCATTCGGATCTGGATGCCGCCGTCAGCGCTTATCAGCAGGGTGCCTTTGATTACCTGCCTAAACCGTTTGATATCGATGAAGCCGTTGCGCTGGTTGAACGTGCTATCAGTCACTATCAGGAGCAGCAGCAGCCGCGTAATCAGCCGGTCAGCGGACCGACCACCGATATCATTGGTGAAGCTCCCGCGATGCAGGATGTGTTCCGCATCATCGGACGGTTATCGCGCTCTTCGATCAGCGTGCTGATCAACGGCGAGTCAGGTACCGGTAAAGAGCTGGTGGCGCATGCGTTACATCGCCATAGCCCGCGCACCAAAGCGCCGTTTATCGCGCTGAACATGGCGGCGATCCCCAAAGATTTGATTGAGTCAGAACTGTTTGGTCACGAGAAAGGTGCCTTTACCGGAGCGAACCAGATTCGTCAGGGCCGTTTTGAGCAGGCGGATGGCGGCACGCTGTTTCTGGATGAGATCGGTGATATGCCGCTGGATGTGCAGACCCGTCTGCTGCGCGTGCTGGCCGATGGTCAGTTCTATCGCGTCGGTGGCTATGCGCCGGTGAAAGTGGATGTGCGTATTATCGCGGCGACCCACCAGAACCTGGAATTACGCGTACAGGAAGGCAAGTTCCGTGAGGATCTGTTCCACCGCCTGAATGTTATTCGCGTGCACCTGCCGCCTCTGCGTGAGCGTCGTGAGGATATCCCGCGTCTGGCGCGTTATTTCCTGCAGGTAGCGGCCCGTGAGCTGGGCGTGGAAGCGAAGATTCTGCATCCGGAAACCGAAACAGCCTTAACCCGGCTGCACTGGTCCGGTAACGTGCGTCAACTGGAGAACACCTGTCGCTGGCTGACGGTGATGGCTGCGGGTCAGGAAGTGCTGATTCAGGATCTGCCCGGCGAACTGTTTGAATCCAGCACCCCGGAAAATCCGGTGCAGTCGTTGCCTGACAGCTGGGCAACGCTGCTGGCACAGTGGGCCGATCGTGCCCTGCGTTCCGGTCATCAAAATCTGCTGTCGGAGGCACAGCCAGAGATGGAGCGTACGCTGCTCACCACTGCGCTGCGTCATACGCAAGGCCATAAGCAGGAAGCGGCACGTTTGCTGGGCTGGGGACGAAACACGCTGACGCGCAAGCTGAAAGAGCTGGGCATGGAATAAGCGGTTTGGTACGGGCTGGCGTCATCTGCCAGCCCGTTTCTTCAGATAACGCGAGAGAACTGCTGCTGACGCGCTTTCTGGCGCAGATAGCGATCAAAGCACATGCAGATATTGCGGATCAGTAACCGGCCAATCCCCGTCACCTCCAGTCCGCCAGCCGTTTGTACCACCAGCCCGTCAGCGATTAACGGTTTCAGCAGCGCCAGGTCCTCAGCAAAATAGTCACTGAAGCAAATTCCCCATTGTGTTTCCGTCGCGGCGAAATCCAGCGAGAAGTTACAAATCAGCGTTTTAATCACGTCACGCCGCAGGCAATCATCATCGGTTAAGGCGATACCGCGCCACAGACCATTTCCCTGTTGTTCCACACAACTGTACCAGGTATTCAGGTCTTTCTGGTTCTGCGCATAACTGTCGCCAATCATGCTGATAGCAGAGACGCCAAGCCCCAGTAAGTCACTGTCGCCCTGCGTCGTGTATCCCTGGAAATTGCGATGTAACTGCCCTTCACGCTGCGCGATGGCCAGCTCATCCTGCGGCTTCGCAAAGTGATCCATTCCGATAAACTGGTAGCCCTGCTGAGTCAGCGTCGCAATGGTCTGCTGCAGGATATCCAGCTTTTGCTGAGCGGTAGGCAGTTCATCCTCTTTGATTTTACGCTGTGCCGCGAACATCGCCGGCAGATGCGCATAGTTAAACACGCTAAGGCGATCCGGGTTCAGCGCCAGGACCCGCTCCAGTGTCCAGGCAAAGCTGGCGGGCGTCTGCAGGGGCAAACCATAGATCAGGTCGATGCTGGTTGAACTGAAGCCCTGTTCACGGGCGCGCGCCATCAGACCGAAAATGACCTCTTCGTCCTGCATCCGGTTAACCCGTTCCTGCACCGATTTATTGAAATCCTGCACACCCATACTCAGACGATTGAACCCCAGCGATCGCAGGTGATCAATCACATCAAGCTCAATTTCCCGGGGATCAACCTCGATCGACATTTCGGCATCATCGGCCACGCTGAAGTGTTGCTTCAGCAAACCGACCAGGCGCGAGATCTGCGCATTGTCGAGAAAGGTTGGCGTGCCGCCACCCCAGTGAAGCTGCGTGACCTGACGCTGACGAAACAGCGGCGCACGCTGAATAATCTCCTGCTCAAGCACATCCAGATAGCGGTCCGCTTTGTGGCGCTGACGCGTCACGATCTTATTGCAGCCGCAGAAGTAGCAGAGACGATGGCAGAAGGGAATATGGACATAAAGCGACAGCGGACGGTCGGGATAACGCGCTACAGCACGCTGGAAATCAGTTTCCGCATACTGCGCGCTGAACTCCAGCGCGGTGGGATAAGAGGTGTAACGCGGGCCAGCGTAATTGTATTTTTCAATTAACGCCTGATCCCACTCAATCTGCTGCGATGGCATGCTCACTCCTTCCGGTGACGTCGTCTGAGAGAAGGTCGCGAAGAAGAGGAGATGAAAGGTGAGCGGGTTGAGACCCGACGTAAACGTTGCTTCAGCCGCGACAGGCGTCGTAGTTTAAACAATAACCACAGCAGATAACATGTCGCCAGCAGCGCGAAAATTGATCCAGGCCAAAACATTGTTGTTTACCTGATAAGCGCGGCATGCGGAAACCGCATGCCGATCAAATTTGCTTAGTTGCCCTTCAGCAGACGGTACATATCTTCTTCTGCCTGCTCATCTTCGGCATCATCCATCACAATGCCTAACTGCTCCATCAGTTCGTCGATACGGTCCAGCGAGGCATCCAGCCAGCCCTGATCTTCAGCCGACAGCGTTTCGCCATTTTCCAGCCGATCCAGCAGCGCATCCAGACGCTCGTCATTTTCCAGCTTCGCCAGCTCTTCTTCGGGCGTCAGGCGCACTTTCTTCTGAGCTGCTGGTTTTTCCGCGCTTTTCTTTGGCTTAACGGCTGCGGTTTTCCCCTCAGCAATCAGGGCAACCGGCTTTTTACTGCCGATGCGTGGATCTTTCACGTTGTTCGCCTGACTTCCGCCATTGCTTTCGGACGCCGCCGGATTAGCACGGCTGCCAGATGCATGTCCGCGATGCTTTTTATCACGTTTACGATCGCGTGCTTCATGGTTGATATCGTCACGCGATTTGCGTTTGGCTTTAACGGCAGGTTTGCCGTGAGCAGCTCGTGCAGGTTGCTTCATAGTATTCGGTCCCGGCTTTTTTTATTCAGTATAGAATTGCGGCGAAATCTAGCAGAAAGTAGACAAAGAAAAAAGGCGACAGCTCAAGCTGTCGCCTTATTTCATACCTTCATAGGAAGGAATCATATTTTAAGTCCTTTTCGGCTCGTAACATCCCGGTCAATCCCGCGCCTGCTCAACTCCTGAGCTTTTCCTTATCCCTGTCTGGTCCGCAATCCCTGACCCATTTCCATTCCACCGCTCAAAACCCTCCTGGTATCCCTGAGCGCATCATCCTGATGGGTGCTGCCGTGCACTGCACACTAATGTAGACCAACTGGTAAAAGCCTCAAGCCAGCGCCGCAAATAGTTCGTTCGAAAAAAGAACGATTTATTTTAATAACTTGAATTGTATGAATTTTTATTTTTAGTAAGTAAAGTAAAAAGCGAGATAACCCGCAGCCTCAATGGCAAATCTCTTACAAAGCTGACCGATAAGACGCGGTTGAGCACTTTAGCGCCATAACGCGTATAATCGCCCGCATTGCCTTAATGCGTTTTCTGGAGTGTCACCTTGTCTGAATTGAATTATCACGTTACCCACTTTGTCATGAGCGCGCCGGATATCCGCCATCTGCCTGCCGATACCGGAATTGAAGTGGCTTTCGCTGGCCGCTCGAACGCGGGAAAATCGAGTGCGCTGAATACGTTAACCAATCAGAAAGGTCTGGCGCGTACCAGTAAAACGCCGGGACGTACGCAGCTGATAAACTTGTTTGAAGTAAAAGAAGGTAAACGTCTGGTCGATCTGCCGGGTTACGGTTATGCCGAAGTGCCAGAAGAGATGAAGCTGAAGTGGCAGCGCGCGCTAGGTGAATACCTGCAAAAACGTCAGGCGCTGAAAGGCCTGGTGATCCTGATGGATATCCGTCATCCGCTGAAAGATCTCGACCGTCAGATGATCCAGTGGTCGGTTGAAAGCGGCATTCCGGTGCTGTTGCTCCTGACTAAAGCAGACAAACTGGCCTCCGGTGCCCGTAAAGCGCAGCTCACTGTCGTGCGTGAAGCCGCACTCGAATTTGTTGGTGATGTGCAGGTAGAACTCTTCTCATCGCTGAAGAAAATCGGCGTGGACAAGGTTCGTCAGAAGCTGGACAGCTGGTTTAATACGCTTGAACCGGCCGTTGAGGATCAGGACGCGGAAGAGTAAGTAACCACCCTTTGCCGCTGAAGCTGGCGGTACCAAAAGCCCAATAAAAAACGCCCCAGTCACAGAATGACTGGGGCGGCTAAATTCAGCCAAATCCGATTACGTGAAGTAAAAGGTCTGAAAGATAGAACATCTTACCTCTGTACCCTACGCGACGAACTTTACCTGATTTTCTGTACGTGACAAAGGCTTTTTTGTTGCTTACTTACATCAAACAGGACTTTTTTTACCATGCACGTCACAAAAATAGCGTTGTGATGTAGTTTAATGACGAAAAAAGTGTTTAGACGATAAGTAGTTAGAAAATCGCGTCCTCTCAGTGCCAGTTTTCACCACGCTAAACCGATTAACTAAACGATTTTCTTATACCTGATGACTGGCCGATCCCGCTCTGCGGAACCGACCTCAGGCCGTGAATCAGTGGGCTTCATCCCAGTTGTTACCGACCCCGACTTCGACCAGTAAAGGGACATCGAGCTGGACGCTGCCTTCCATCAGCGCACGGATTTTCTGGCTGGCCTCTTCAACCGCCTCCGCTTTCACTTCGAATACCAGCTCATCGTGAACCTGCATGATCATTCTGACGTCATTATCCTTTTGCTGTTCCAGCCACGCATCCACAGCAATCATCGCGCGCTTGATAATATCCGCCGCCGTTCCCTGCATTGGTGCATTGATCGCGGCACGTTCTGCGGCTTTCCGGCGAATGGCGTTGCTGGATTTAATATCTGGCAGCCACAGTCGACGGCCTTCCAGCGTTTCGACATAGCCATTACTTGCTGCCAGCTGGCGGGTGTTCTCCATATAGCGCAGCACACCCGGATAACGTTCAAAGTAGAGGTCCATATACTTTTTCGCTTCGCCCGCACCGATATTCAGCTGACGCGACAGGCCAAATGCACTCATGCCATAAATCAGACCAAAGTTGATCGCTTTGGCGCTGCGACGCTGTTCGCCGCTGACCTTATCCAGCGCCACATCAAACACTTCAGATGCCGTGGCGCGGTGAATGTCTTCGCCCTGAGCAAACGCGTCCAGCAATCCTTTGTCCTGAGAGAGGTGCGCCATGATACGTAGTTCGATTTGTGAATAGTCAGCCGCCACAATGCGATGGCCTTTAGCCGCCACGAAGGCCTGACGGATCCGGCGTCCTTCGTCATTACGCACCGGGATGTTTTGCAGATTCGGATCGGCAGAAGATAAGCGTCCGGTAGCAGTAACAGCCTGATGGTAAGAGGTATGCACACGCCCGCTTATCGGATTAATCATCAGCGGTAATTTATCCGTATAGGTCGACTTAAGTTTGGATAAACCGCGATGCTCCAGAATCACCTTGGGCAGCGGATAGTCGAGTGCCAGCTCAGCTAACACCTCTTCGCTGGTTGATGGCGCACCGCCCGGCGTTTTCTTCGTGGGTTTGATACCCTGTTTCTCAAACAGGATCACCTGAAGCTGCTTGGTCGATGAGAGGTTAAAGGGTTCCCCTGCCAGCTCATGTGCTTTTAACTCAAGCTCTGCCAGTCGGGCAGTCAGCTCTTTCGAGTGTTGCGCCAGAATGGATTGATCGATCAACACGCCATTGCGCTCAATCCGGGAAATCACCGTCAGCAGCGGCATCTCAATCTGCTCGAAGACTTTTTTCGGGCCCGCTTCTTTCTCCAGCTCTGGCCACATCTTAAGATGTAACTGCAGGGTCACATCGGCATCTTCGGCCGCATAATGGGAGGCCTGCTCTAACGCGATTTGATTGAACGTCAGCTGATTTTTGCCTTTACCGGCGATCTCCTGGAAGGTGACCGTTTTATGGTTAAGCCAGCGAGCGGCCAGGCTATCCATGTCATGTTTCCCCACCACGCTGTTGAGAATATAAGACTCAAGCATGGTGTCGAATTTGATACCGGCCAGTTCAATGTCGTAGTTCTTCAGCACGCCACGATCATATTTCAGGTTCTGGCCCACTTTCCAGGCGTTTTCATCTTCCAGTAGAGGCTTGAGCTGTGCCAGCACGGCTGCACGATCCAGCTGATCAGGCGCATCGAGATAATCATGGGCAACCGGCAGATAGGCGGCTTCACCAGGCGCCACCGCGAAGCTGATACCCACGATGTTAGCGCTCAGGGTATCCAGCGCGTCGGTCTCAAGATCAAAAGCAAACACTTCGCTGTTTTTCAGCTTCTCCAGCCAGCTATCAAAGTGTTCCTGATCCAGGATCGTGACATAACCCTCAGTCGGTAACACGCTGCTGGTTTCAACGACAGCGACTGGTTCATCGGACAGCGCTGTTTGCGCCTGAGTATGACTCTTTTTGCCCTGCAGCCATTTACCGTCCTGCAGGTCGCTCAGCCAGCGTTTGAACTCATAACGGCTGAACAGGGTCTGCAGCGCCTCGACATTGGGTTCAGTGACCGTGAGCTCTTCACAAGGCAGCGCCAGCTCGACGTCCGTCTTGATGGTCGCCAGCTGGTAAGAGAGAAACGCCACATCACGATTCTGCTCAAGTTTGGTCGCCATGGTTTTCGCGCCACGAAACCCGAGATCCGCTACCTTGTCCAGATTGTCATAGATCGTCTGCATGCTGCCCAGGCCCTGCAGCAGAGCCTGTGCGGTTTTCTCACCCACCCCCGGCACGCCAGGGATGTTATCTGAGCTGTCGCCCATCATGGCCAGAAAATCGATGATCAAAGCGGGCGGCACACCATATTTCTGCTCAACCTCTTCAGGTCCCAGAATGGTATTGCTCATGGTGTTAATCAGCGTGATCGCTGGGGTGACCAGCTGCGCCATATCTTTGTCGCCGGTGCTGATTAGTACTGAGAGCCCCTTTTTCTCCGCTGCCAGCGCCAGCGTACCGATGACATCATCGGCTTCAACGCCGCTTACAGCCAGCAACGGCAGCCCCATCGCCCGCACCATCTCATGCAGCGGCTCGATCTGCGCCCGCAGATCGTCTGGCATCGGCGGACGGTGAGATTTGTAATGCTCGAACAGCTCATCCCTGAAGGTTTTGCCTTTGGCATCGAACACCACAGCAACGTGACTTGGATTGTATTGCGCCAGCAGGCTTTTCAGCATGTTGAGCACGCCGTACATGGCGCCAGTAGGTTCACCTGCACTATTAGTCAGCGGCGGAAACGCGTGATACGCGCGATAAAGATAGGATGAGCCATCAACCAGAATGAGGGGATTTTCTGCTATTTGCGCCATAAGTCTGTGTTGTCTTCGTTGCTATGGGTTGGTCTATAAGGATGCCACAAGCTGGCGGAAATGGTGAACTAAGGCGTAGGATATGTGGCGTTTTTGACGGTTATGGAGGGAAGATCGCAACGATCATTCTGTGGATAACTTTGTGCGTAAAAATTATAACGCGCTGTATTTCAGGATATTAAATGTTTTAACCCTCAATAAAATTTATATTTTTCATATGGTTATTTAATTTCCGTGACCCGATCGGCAATTTTAATTACGCGATCCCTTGTGTGGATATTAAATTTATGCCCTGGAGATGGACAAAATTTTCGTCTCTGTTCAATGGCATAAAAAAACGCCAGCAGAGCTGGCGTTAAATAAGGTGGTAAGGCAGATTACTTCTGGCTTACCAGGAATTTAACCACGTTTGCGTAATCAGCAACGAAATTGTCCATAGAGCTGGTATCGAGGCCGCCGTTGTTCACCATATATTTGCCATTCACGAACATCGCTGGCACACCGCGCAGATCAACATCCGCAGCGGCTTTCTGTTGTTGTGCAACAAGCGCTTTTACAGCAAAGCTGTTCCAGGCAGCATCGTAGTCAGCAGCGGAGATACCGGCCG
The DNA here is from genome assembly GCF_048515925.1 of Pantoea sp. R13S299. NCBI lineage: Bacteria > Pseudomonadati > Pseudomonadota > Gammaproteobacteria > Enterobacterales > Erwiniaceae > Pantoea > Pantoea sp. R13S299. The sequence continues at coordinate 3,459 of NZ_JBLYEF010000007.1, read as the reverse complement.
CTTTGACAAAAGTCTCTTTCAGACTGGCAGGATCGGTGATGGTCTGCGTTTTCTGGATGCCATCAAAGATCGGTACTGTCACCTTATCTTCAACGCCCAGCGCCATCGCAACCGCCCAGGCCTGAGTCACAACCGGTCCCAGATCACCACCAAGGAAATCGACGTGGTATTTCACCAGTTTGGTATCAGCAGGCAGATTCTTTTTCACCGCGTCATTGACGTGATAAATACGTTCAAACTGATAGCAGTGCGGGCAGAAGAAGGAGAAGAACTCCATCACCTGAGGTTCGCCGGCCACGGGTTTCGGCAGACTTACATATTGTTTACCTTCAGTGAACTGGGCAGCAGACGCGCTGAATGCCAGCACTAAACCCATCAGTGCAAACCAAATTTTTTTCATCGTGAAAAATTCTCCTGACTACGTCATTAATATTGCGGTGTCAGCTGCAGAGGAGGTTCCTGCAACAGCTTCTCCTGCTCGGTAAAGAGTGAAATTTGCCTGCGCCAGAAATCTTCATCTGTCATCCAGGGGAAAGCGCGGGGAAAAGCGGGATCCTGCCAGCGTCGGACAACCCAGGCCAGATAATAAACCATGCGCATAGCGCGTAAAGGTTCAATCAGTGACAATTCATTAATATCAAAATCACTGAATTCACTGTAAGCCTCCAGCAGAATATCCCACTGAATACGCTGTTCCTGTTTGTCGCCGCTGATCAGCATCCACAGATCCTGTACCGCCGGGCCATTACGGGCATCATCCAGATCGACAAACAGCGGTCCATCACGCCACAGGATATTACCCGGATGGCAGTCGCCATGTAATCGTAGCGGCTCCCACGTGGTGTGCCACTGTTGCTGCAGCGTGTTACCCAGCTTATCGATCGCCTGTAACAGCGCAGCCTTAAGCGATGCAGGCACTAATAGTGATTGCTCCAGCACCTGCCGGGGTTCATGCAGGTACTCATCCAGACCCATTGTCGGCCGCTGGCTAAACAGCGCTTTACGCCCGGTCTGATGAATACGGCCCAGGAATCGGCCTACCCATTCCATTTGATCTTCGTTGTCTGTCTCATATTGCCGTCCACCCAGACTGGGAAATACAGCAAAGAAGAAGCCAGCATGGCTGTGCAGCGTCTCGCCCTTTAATCGCAATGGTGCAGCGATGGGCACCTCGTCAGCCAGCAGATCGAGCGCATACTGATGCTCCTCAGCAATCTGTTCAGCACGCCAGCGCTGTGGGCGATAAAACTTCGCGACATAGCGACGTTTTTCATCATCGCTGAATTGGTAAACCCGGTTCTCATAGCTGTTCAGGGCTGTCAGACCTGATTCGACGCGAATTCCTGTATCCCAGAGCGCATCAAGTAATACGTCGGGATTCAATGTCTGGAAGTTAAAAGCAGCGTCGCTCATCATGTTACCTGTAGTTGCCCTTGCATTTAGCTGCCAAGGATAACACTACTCGTCCTGTTTAATGACCCCCCGTGCGCGGAGCAGAGCTGTTTTGAAATCAACTTCATAGTCTTTTTTCAGGCCAGGGATCTCATCATCGCTGGCTGAGTCACGCATTTTGAGATGGTAAATTAATACATCATCGGTTAATTCACTTAACGGGCCACGGAATCCAGATTCCTGAGCCAGTTTCTGCAAAAATGTGATCAGATTCAGGTCAGGCTCTTTTTGCCAGGCGGGTTGCAGCAACTCGATCAACTCGTTTAAACGATGGCATTTCATTCAGGTTTCTCCCGTATTCACAGTGCATCATAAGCGAGGGCACAGTCATGACAATATTAACCGGCATCATTCTGGCCGGTGGTCAGGGTCGCCGTATGGGCGGTCAGGACAAAGGATTAGTGCAACTGGATGGCAGGCCGCTTTATCAGCATGTCCTCGAACGGCTCAGGCCACAAGTCGACATTGTCATGATTAATGCCAATCGCAATATTGATCGCTATCAGTTAAGCGGGTGTCGGGTTGTGCAGGATGTTTTTGATGACTATCCGGGGCCGCTGGCTGGTATCTACAGTGCGCTTCTCGCCATCGACGGTGAATGGGCCGCTTTTTGCTCCTGTGATACGCCTGCAGTGCCTCTTAACTTCGTTGAAAGGCTGGCCGAACAACGTGGAGAGGCACCGGCAGTCTGGGTACGCTCACAGTCGCGCGATCATCCGACGCTGGCCCTTATTCACCGTGATATGGCTGCGCCACTCTATGACTATCTTCAGGCTGGTGAACGACGTCTGATGCACTTCCTGCGCGATCATGGCGGCCATGCTGTTCAGCTGGATGATGATGAGGGCGCTTTCCGCAATATCAATACGCCCGATGATCTGAATCATACTTCATCAGCTAACTGAATCGGGAATAGTATCGACTAAATTCAAAAGAGTGAAAAACAGGTAACAATGTGTATTTTTTAATAAAAATAAAGGAATTCTTTTTTATCATGAATGCAAAGATAAATTGCTCTTATTTTTAAAATCACAATTACATCTTAGTTTGATTTTTTTCTAAAATAAATAAACTTGTTAATGGGAAGGAAGTCAGTAACTTAAATTAAATGGGCAATAATAATGATTATTGCCCAAGCTCTTCAGGGAGCTATCAACCAGCGGCGAGGATATTCGTCCACACTGAATCCGCGCGGGCCACTGAGTCAGCAGTACCCTCAGCAGCACCGACTACCAGGCCAAAAACAGCGCCCCAAATGCCGCCAAACAGTCCGCCAATAACACCCTGAGCTGGAGCCAGAATACCGCTGGTTACGCCATCGGTATTCGCAGAGATGTTATATCCAGCCCACGCAACGCCCATTGCGCCAGCAATCATTCCGACGAATGCACCACCCACGCTATCTAAAAATCCAGTGGAGGCGGCACCTGATACTAATTCTGTTTCAGCGATAGTAAGTTCTTTCATTCTAATCATCCTTAAAATTTATTAATAAAAATTGAAATATATCGAAGACAATTATTCTAATTAATTGTCTGGCGTAGTTTCGGCTAATGACCAATGGATGTAAATAGAATAAAATCCATTCATTCTGAAGGCATGCATTTTATCTGTTATCAGATTGGTTATTATTTTCATCCTAAATATCCGCAACTTATTAAGTCATATAATATTAAAAAAAATCAAACTGATATTTATTCTAGCTTTTATCTGTTGATTGTCATAATAGTCGATATAAAGGAGGTCACTAACTATTCAGAAGGAAGAAATGGTGGAACTAAGGATTACAGAAAGTGAACTTACAGGTTAATACTACTGCTAAATACAGCAAAATTCAGACGTAAAAAAGCCCCGCACAACTGTGCGGGGCTTCTTCACTTATTTAATGCCTGGCAGTTCCCTACTCTCGCATGGGGAGACCCCACACTACCATCGGCGCTACGGCGTTTCACTTCTGAGTTCGGCATGGGGTCAGGTGGGACCACCGCGCTAAAGCCGCCAGGCAAA
>NZ_JBLYEF010000006.1:0-256486 GCF_048515925.1 Pantoea sp. R13S299 | reverse complement strand
ATTACGCTTTCCTCCTGCAGAGTCAACCTCTATTTCAGAAGTTTTTCTCCGGCGGCGCAGTCTCCTGTGCCTCCTGACCCGTTTCCCGTTGCCGGTTTGCCGTGTCAGTGGAGGCGCATTATAGGGAGTTTCCTCAGGCTGACAAGTGTTTCTTCGAATTAATTTGCCGAGCGCATCTTTTTTAAACGAACGGCTTAAAAAGAGACGTTTCATGGCCGAATAACGCACAAAACTGGCAACTAAACGTTGTAAAGAGACCTGCCGTTGCCGATTGCGGGTGCTATTATTTTGCTTCTTCTCGCAGGATAACCCCAGGAAGGACACTCAATGATAAAATCCGCGCGCAGCATGGCTGGTTTGCCATGGATAGCTGCTATGGCCTTTTTCATGCAGTCACTCGACGCCACCATACTGAATACTGCCCTGCCCGCTATCGCCACCAGCCTCGATCGTTCTCCCCTGGCCATGCAATCCGCCGTCATCAGTTACACTCTGACTGTCGCTATGCTGATTCCGGTCAGCGGCTGGCTCGCCGATCGCTTCGGCACACGCAAGGTGTTTATCATTGCGGTTTCGCTGTTTACCCTCGGTTCGCTGGCTTGTGCACTGTCACCGACGCTTTCGGTGCTGGTCATGTCGCGCATCGTGCAGGGCGTCGGTGGCGCAATGATGATGCCGGTCGCGCGACTGGCACTACTACGTGCCTATCCGCGCAGTGAACTGCTGCCGGTGCTTAACTTCGTCACCATGCCGGGATTAGTTGGCCCGATACTGGGGCCAATGCTGGGCGGCGTGCTGGTCACCTACGCTACCTGGCACTGGATCTTCCTGATTAATATCCCGATTGGCATTCTCGGCATTATCTACGCACGCAAATATATGCCTGACTTCACCACACCCAAACGCCGCTTCGACTTTTTCGGCTTTATATTATTCGGGGCTGGACTGGTGATGATCTCGATTGGGATTGAGCTGTTCGGTGAGCGGATTGTTTCTGCCTGGCTGGCCGGCGGGATATTACTCAGCGGGATCGTGCTTTTACTCCTCTATATAGTGCATGCCCGAAATCACCCTTCCCCGCTGATCAATCTGCCGATGTTTAAAACCCGGACTTTCTCGGTTGGCATCGGCGGGAACATTGCGTCACGTCTCGGCACCGGCTGTGTGCCCTTTTTGATGCCGCTCATGTTGCAGGTCGGGTTTGGCTATTCAGCGATTATCGCAGGCTGCATGATGGCACCTATCGCTGTGGGTTCAATTCTGGCGAAGTCGACGGTGACACAACTGCTGCGCTGGCTGGGCTATCGCCGTCTGCTGGTCGGCATTACCGCCATTATCGGCATCCTGATCGCCAGCTTCTCTCTGCAGTCGCCTGCTGAAAGCATCTTTGTATTGTTGCTTCCACTGTTTATTCTCGGGATGGCGATGTCTACGCAGTTCACCGCCATGAACACCATTACGCTGGCCGACCTGGATGATGATAACGCCAGCGGAGGTAACAGCGTGCTGGCCGTGACGCAGCAGTTAGCAATCAGTTTTGGTGTGGCCGTCAGCGCTGCGGTGCTGCGCTTCTATCAGGAGTTTGAAACCAGCACTATTTCACAGTTTCACGCCACGTTCCTGACTATGGGTATCGTCACCGTGCTTTCGGCGCTGACCTTTATGCTGCTGAAGAACGGGGATGGACGTAATCTGATCAGTAATCGCGACAAGATGAAGAAACGTTAAACCGAACCCCGCACCACCAGTTCCGGCGTCAGCACCAGCGTTTGCTGGCTGGCGTCGGGATCGCTGAGACGATGAATTAAGGTGTCTATCGCCAGTTCACCCAGCGCATCTTTCGGCTGATGGATGGTACTCAGTGGCGGGGTGAGATAACGCGCCAGTTCGATATCGTCATATCCCATGACCGCCATCTGCTGCGGAACCCGCATCCCGGCCTGATAGAGTGCATGATAAACGCCGACCGCCATAGCATCGTTACTGGTAAACACGGCTTCCGGCGGCGTTTCCAGCGCCAGCAACTCGACCATCCCGTTGTAGCCGCCCTGAAATTCAAAGTCACCATTCACCACATAGCCGGGCAGAATCTCCAGGCCACTCTTTGTCATGGCGTTGCGATAACCTTCCAGGCGCATACGCGCCGGGGTTTTATCCTGCGGACCGGCGATACAGGCGATGCGGGTATAACCGCTGTCGATAAGGTGCTGCGTCGCCAGCTCTCCCCCCAGCAGGGCGTTATCCTGAATGATGTCACCGCGGTTTTCAAAGGGCGCCCAGTCCATCATCACCGCAGGGATAGAAGGATAACGGTTCAGAATGTCTGCCGAGGGCAGATGACTTTCAGTACACATGATCAGCAGACCATCGACGCGCTTCTGCATCAGCGTCTCCAGGCTGCGGTTCATCCGCTCCTCATCACCCGCCGTGTTACAGAGAATCAGGCTGTAGCCACGCTGATAGCAGCTCTCCTCCACGCCCCGCACCACTTCGGCGTAAAAAGGGTTACTACTGGTGGTCAGCAGCATACCGATGGTGTGCGTCTGATTGATCTTCAGACTGCGCGCCAGTGCAGAAGGGGCGTAGTTAAGGTGGCGGATGGCCTGCTCAACTTTTTCCCGCACGCCTTCACTGACAAAGCGATTGTTATTGATCACGTGCGAGACAGTGGAGGTAGAGACGCCCGCCAGGCGAGCGACATCTTTCATGGTGCTCAAAGGCTTAGCCCTGCTGTTGCAAAAAATCATCAATCTCCGCGCGCCACGGCACGGAGGGCTGCGCACCCGAGCGGGTAACGGCAATAGCAGCAGCGGCATGGGCAAATCGCACCGCGTCGTACATTGGCTTCTGCTCCAGTCGCGCGGTAATAAAGGCACCATTAAAGGTGTCGCCCGCCGCGATGGTGTCGATAGCTTTAACGCTGAAGCCCGCAATGCGCTGACCTTCTCCCTGCTCGCTCAGCCAGACACCGCGGCGACCGAGCGTAATCAGTACCGTGCCAATGCCTTTCGCATGCAGCACTTCCGCAGCGCGAGCCGCATCTTCATCGTTGTTAACCGCAATGCCGGTCAGACTCTCGGCTTCGGTCTCATTCGGCGTAATAATGTCGATCAGCGCCAGCAGCTCATCAGAGAGACGGGTAGCGGGTGCCGGATTGAGAATAACCTGCGTCTGATGCTGTCGGGCGAAGGTCGCGGCGGCCAGCACGCTTTCCAGCGGCGATTCCAACTGCATTAATAGTGCATCGGCATCGGCGATAACCTGCTGATGACGCGCTACGCAATCGGGTGTTAACGCCGCGTTTGCACCGGAGTAGATGCCGATGTTGTTCTCACCGTCACCGTTGACGAAAATCATCGCCACACCGGTCGACTCACCCCCGACAACCTCGACTGGCGAGGTATCAATATTGTCCTGTACCAGCTGCTCACGAATACGTTCGCCAATGTCGTCAGCGCCTACACAGGCGATAAAGGCGATATCAGCACCAGCACGACCCGCGGCTACCGCCTGATTCGCACCTTTACCGCCAAACGCAATCTGATAATTCTGCCCGATCACCGTTTCACCGGGACGAGGGAAGTGCGCCAGATTAAGGATGTGGTCAGCGTTGATGCTGCCAAGAACGGCCAGTTTTGCGTTTTTGCTCATTAGGGGAGTCCGGAATAAGTGCGCCACCGGGAGGGTGGCGCGGTGCCCTGCTTTTCTTTGAGTTATTGAGTGACCAGCTTCAGGTCGACCGGATTGATCGCCTTCACTTTTTCACCCTTTAGCACTTTATCAGCGGTATCCACGCCGATCATGCCAATTTTTTCTGGCATCTGTGCCACGGTCGCAGTCAGTTTGCCAGCTTCTACGGCTTTAACGCCATCAGCAGTGCCGTCAAAACCAACCACGATCACACCGGTTTTTCCGGCGGTCTGCAGTGCACGCAGTGCACCCAATGCCATTTCGTCGTTCTGAGCGAATACTGCCTGAACATCCGGATGCGCCTGCAGCAGGTTCTGCATGACGTTCAACCCTTTAGTACGGTCAAAGTCAGCAGGCTGGCTGGCGAGGATCTGGAATTTATGCGCATCAGCGGCCTGTTTGAAGCCTTCGCCACGCTCGCGGGCAGCAGAGGTACCGGCAATGCCCTGCAGCTCAATAATTTTGGCATTTTCGCCGACTTTTTTGGCGATGAAGTCACCGGCCATTTTACCGCCGAAACGGTTATCGGAAGCGACGTGGCTGACCACGGTGCCCTGTGCAGCAACGCGGTCCAATGTAATAACCGGAATGTTCGCCTGATTAGCCATCTTCACTGCGTTACCCACGGCATCAGAGTCAGTCGGGTTGATCAGCAGCAGTTTGGTGCCGCGAACCGTCAGATCCTGCACGTTTGCCAGCTCTTTCGCCGGGTTGTTCTGTGAATCCAGCACCACCAGGTTGTAGCCCAGCTTATCCGCTTCTTTCTGTGCACCCTCTTTCAGGGAGACAAAGAACGGGTTGTTCAGGGTTGAAACCACCAGCGCGATGGTATCTTTTGCCATAGCGCTGGTACTGAGCGTTGCGCCGAGGATCATGGCCAGTGCGGTTAACTTTTTCATCTTGTTATCCTGTGTAAGGTCAGAGTTATTTACTGCTTTTATTATCCACCAGCACCGCCAGCAGGATGACTACCGCTTTAACGATCATCTGGTAGTACGAAGAGACGCCCATCAGGTTCAGGCCGTTGTTCAGGAAGCCGAGGATTAGCGCACCAATCAGGGTGCCGAAAATTCGGCCTTTACCGCCTGCCAGGCTGGTTCCGCCCAGCACGACCGCCGCAATCGCATCCAGCTCATAGCCGGTGCCCGCTGTCGGCTGTGCCGAAGAGAGACGCGCCACTTCAATGGTGCCCGCCAGCGCGGCCAGCATGCCACTCAGTGAATAGACGATGATCTTGACGCGATTCACATTAATGCCTGAGAGACGCGTTGCCGCTTCGTTACCGCCAAGCGCATAGATGTAGCGCCCCAGGCGGGTGTGTTGCAGCATGTACCAGGCGGCAATAAAGACCAGCGCCATCAGCCAGACCGGCGCAGGGATACCCAGCGGGCGACCGATACCAAACCAGCCCAGCAGATCGGCATTGGCACTGAAACCAGTGTTAATCGGGCTGCCGTCGGTATAAACCATGGTGACACCGCGCAGCAGCAACATCATGACCAGCGTGGCGATAAAGGCCTGAACCTTGCCGCGCGCCACAATGGTGCCGGTCAGAGCGCCGATTGCCGCTCCGAGCGCCAGCGAAGCCGCCACCGCGACCAGGGCATTCACTTCCATGCCCACCAGCGAGGCACCCACCGCGCCGGTCAGAGCCAGCAGCGATCCTACGGAGAGGTCGATACCGGAAGTCAGGATCACCAGCGTCATCCCGACCGCCATAATGGCGTTAACCGAGGTCTGCTGCAGAATGTTGAACAGGTTAGCCACGGTAAAGAAGTTCGGGCTCTGGCTGGCCACCACGGCGATCAGCACCATCAGCGCAATCAGCGACTTCTGTTCCAGTAGCCAGCTTTTGCTAAACCAGCGACGGCTGGCCGGTAAAGTTTGGGTCGTCATACCACTAAATCCTCGCTGTGTTGCTTGCCTACGGCGGCTGCCATCAGGCTTTCCTGAGTGGCTTCTTCTCGGGTAAATTCGCCGCTGATACGGCCTTCATGCATCACCAGAATCCGATCGCTCATGCCCAGTACTTCCGGCATTTCCGAGGAGACCAGGATGATGCTCAGCCCTTCGGCTTTAAACTGGTTAATCAGCTGGTAGATCTCTTTCTTCGCACCGACATCCACACCGCGTGTCGGTTCGTCCAGAATCAGCACGTTGGGCCGGGTCATCAGACCACGGGCAATCGCCACTTTCTGCTGGTTGCCGCCTGAAAGCAGGCCAATCGGCTGCTCCATGGAAGGCGTTTTCACATTGAAAAGACGGATAAAATCGCCCACCGCCAGCTGCTCTGCTGCGTGTTTCAGCGTGCCGCTGCCGTGACTGAAATAGCGCAACGCCGTCAGCGACATGTTCTCTTTCACTGACATGCCCAGTACCAGGCCATCGCGCTTACGATCTTCGGAGATATAGACGATGCCGTTCGCCAGTCCATCCTGCGGCGAGCGCGTCACGACTTCCCGGCCATTGAGCCACAGGTTGCCTTCGCGACGCGGCAATGCGCCGTACAGCACTTTCATCAGTTCGGTACGGCCCGCGCCCATCAGGCCGGAAACGCCGAGGATTTCACCTTTGCGCAGGCTGAAGCTAACGTTCTCCACGCCCGGTCCGCTGACGTTCTCCACTTTCAGCCGCACGTCGCCTGGCGCCTGATCAATATGAGGATATTGATCTTCCAGCTTACGTCCGACCATCATCTCGATCAGGCTCTCTTCGGTCAGCTCGCTAACCGGACGTTCAGCAATAAACTGACCGTCGCGGAACACCGTAACGTCATCGCAGATCTCAAAGATCTCTTTCATGCGATGCGAGATATAAACGATGCCGCAGCCCTGGGCTTTCAGTTCGTTGATGACCCGGAACAGCGACAGCGTTTCGGTATCGGTCAGCGCATCAGTCGGTTCATCCATGATGATGACCTGCGACTCAAAACTCAGGACTTTGGCGATTTCGACCATCTGCTGATCGCCAATCGACAAGTCGCCCACCAGCTTGTGGCTGTTGAAGCGCAGATTAAGCCGTTTAAGGAGCGCATCCGCTTCGGCATACATACGCGGCCACTGGATACGGCCAAAACGACCCACATATTCGCGACCGAGGAAAATATTCTCCGCCACGGTTAACTGAGGGATCAGGTTCAGTTCCTGATGGATAATGCCAATGCCCGCTTCCTGAGACGCTTTCGGTCCACTGAAACGGGTCTCTTTGCCGAGCCAGCGCAGCGTACCGGCATCATACTGGTAGATCCCGGTCAGCACTTTCATCATGGTGGACTTACCTGCGCCGTTCTCGCCCACCAGCGCCATCACGCGTCCTGCCCGGACATTCAGCGATGCGCCCTTAAGGGCTTTCACACCCGGAAAGGATTTTTCAATGCCGTCGAGTTGCAGTAAAGGTTGCATAGCGGCCTCAGAAGGTCACACCGGCGCTGAGGATGACATTCGCATACGGAGAACACTCTCCGCTGCGAATGACCGCCTGACTACGCTGCGTTTGTTGTTTGAATTGTTCATGACTGGTGTAGCTGATGGTGATGATATTCCCCTGGTGCTGTTGCAAGGCTTCGAGCACGGCGATAAGCGCACTATGAAGTTGCGGATTATGCTGCTTAATCTCTTCCGCGATCAGGGCGCTCTCTACCTGCATCTCCAGTGCGACAGCATTAACCACCTGCATAAAATCGGGCGTACCCGGCGTGAGCGCTAAGTCGATGCGCTGCGGTCCTGCCGGAATGGGCAGGCCTGCATCGGCAATCGTCAGCGTATCCGTGTGTCCCAGGCGGGCAATCACATGAGAGAGTTCAGCGTTTAACAGGCGACCTTTTTTCATCTTTTCACTCCACAGCGAAACGTTTCGCTGCGTGGAGTGTATGAAAAGCCGTCATCAACTCAACTGGCAAAGAAGAAATCTGTGATCACCATCGAAACGTTTCGCTCACGCGGGGGATAATTTGCATTAAGGCGGGGAATGGAACGAAAAAAGGGCCGCGAATGCGGCCCTGAAGAAAAAGATTAAGGCAGTTTCTTAACCTGCTTAACGTCCATCTCAATGCTGTTGAAATCTTTATCCAGTTCACCCGTCAGCTCAACGTTATCTTTGGGCGTGATGGTCTGTCCGTTCCAGTGCTTATGGTCGATTTCGACGTTCATGGTGCCGGTCTGGTCGCGGAACAGATAATCTTCCTTGCCGATCTGTTTCTCCAGCTTGCCGCGCACGGTGATCCAGCTGTCATCTTTCATCTCTTCAGCCTGCTTCACAGTCACCACACTGGTGTGATCGGCACTGAAGCCGCCCTGACCGGCTGCTGACTGCGTCGGTGCGGCCGGCGCGCTGGGATCAACAAATCCGCCCTGCTGCGCAGCGAAAACCGGGGCGGAAGCCAGCATAACGACGGCCAGAATTGCAGCGTGCTTTTTCATGGTGTACCCCTTTCTCAGTGGTGTTTTCGGTTTGAATACGCCCAGTTGACCATAGAGTTCTTAACGGCTTCTTAAGCGTTAAAAATAAGCTATTTTCGCCGAAATCAGCTGTACAGAGAGGAAGTTGCTTCGTATAAAGCGCTATCGGAACAGGGAGACGTGATGCGTATTTTACTGATTGAAGACGATCGCTTAATTGGCGACGGTATCAAAGCGGGGCTGAGCAAACTGGGCTTCAGCGTTGACTGGTTTACCTCTGGTGAGTCGGGCTTTAACGCGCTGGAGGCCGCGCCATGGGATGCGGTGATTCTGGATCTCTCTCTGCCTGAGCGGGATGGACTCGATATCCTGCGACAGTGGCGACAGCAGGGCAACGATGTGCCGGTACTGATACTGACCGCCCGCGATGCGCTCGATCAGCGGGTTGAAGGCCTGCAGATGGGAGCCGATGACTATCTGTGTAAGCCCTTTGCCCTAACAGAAGTGGCCGCTCGCTTACAGGCGCTGATCCGCCGCCGTCACGGCCAGCTGCAGCCCGAACTGCGCCACGGTAACGTGGTGCTGATCCCCGGCAGCCACAGTGTGACGCGCAAGGGTGAGGCGATTGAGTTGAAAAGCCGCGAACTGGCGCTGCTGGAACTCTTTATGCGAAATCCGGGCAGGGTGCTGACGCGCAGTCAGCTGGAAGAGAAGCTCTACAGCTGGGACGCCGACGTTTCCAGCAATGCGGTGGAAGTGCATATCCATCATCTGCGTAAAAAGCTGGGCAGCGCGTTTATCCGCACGCTGCACGGCGTCGGTTATACCCTGGGGGCCGCCGGATGCGATCAATGAGTCTGTTTCTGCGGCTGGGCATCGGTTTTGTGCTGTTGCTCGGCCTCTGCTGGGCCAGCGCCAGCCTGAGTGCCTGGCATCAGACCCGTGAAACCCTTGATGAGCTTTTTGATACCCAGCAGATGCTGCTGGCCAAACGTCTGCTGACGCTGGATTTCTCCTCGCTGGACAACACAACGCTGCCCAGAACCAAAGAGATGCTGCGCCACCATCGCGGCGAACAGGATGATGATGCGCTGGCCTTTGCTGTCTTCACGCATGACGGCAGACAGGTGATGAATGATGGCGATAATGGCCGCTACCTGCCGTTTGAGGCGGACTATCAGGGATTTCATGATGGCCAGCTCACCAATGATGACGATCGCTGGCGGTTTGTCTGGCTAACCACGCCTGACAAGCAGTTCCGGGTGGTGGTGGGTCAGGAGTCGGAATACCGTGACGACATGACGCGGGATGTGATGAAAGCCAGCGTCCTGCCCTGGCTAATCGCGCTGCCCTTTATGTTGCTGCTGCTGATCGGGCTGGTCTGGTATGAACTGCGGCCGCTGAAGACGCTGGCACAGCAGCTGGCGCAACGTGCGCCCGATGATGATACGCCGCTGCAGGCAGACCGCGTGCCGAAAGAGGTGCAACCGCTGATGGTCGCGCTCAATGGCCTGTTCAGCCGCATCAGCGCCATGATGCAGCGTGAACGGCGCTTTACCTCCGATGCCGCGCATGAGTTGCGCAGTCCGCTGGCTGCGCTGCAGGTGCAAAGCGAAGTGATCCAGTTGACTGCGGATGATGAAGTGATGCGAACCCATGCGCTGCAACAACTGGATGCCGGCATTATCCGCGCAACGCGGCTGGTGGATCAGTTGCTGACGCTCTCGCGGGTTGAGGCCGATGATGCGCGCAGCGCCTTCGAACCGGTGGCGCTGAAGCGCACGGTGCAGGAGACGCTCGCCGCACAGCTGCCGCTGGCAGATAAAACCGGTGTCACGCTGCGGCTGCACGCGGAGGCCGATCCGCAGATTCAGGGGCATCCGCTGCTGCTGTCACTGCTGGTACGAAATCTGCTGGATAACGCCATCCGCTATACGCCTGCGGGCAGTGAAGTGGATGTGCGGTTGCAGGAAAACAGCCTGTCGGTGGAGGATAACGGCGAGGGTCTGAGTACAGCGGAACTGCAACGGCTTGGTGAGCGTTTCTGGCGACCGCCAGGTCAGGAGAAAAGTGGCAGCGGGCTGGGATTATCAATAGTGCGCAACATTGCCCAGTTGCACGGAATGCAGGTCACCTTCAGCCAGCGACCCGGCGGCGGACTATGCGTCACGCTGCGCTGGTCAGCGCCCGCCCCGTAAGGCGGGCTCTGCAGATCAAATCTCGACCTGAGTACCCAGCTCAATAACCCGGTTTGGCGGAATCTCAAACTGGTCTGGCGCACGGAGCGCATTGCGCTGCAGCGCCAGGAAGAGCTTGCCGCGCAGGCGCAGATACCACGGTCGTTTGCCTATAATCAGCGACTCATGCGACATAAAGAACGACGTCTCCATCATGCGGCAGTTGAGTCCTTCCAGTCCGCAGCGGTGGAAAATCTCCTCAACGTTTGGCGTTTCACGCCAACCGTAGCTCGCCACTACGCGCCAGAAGGTCGGCGACAGCTGCTCGATGGTCACGCGACGCACGTTGTGCACGTAAGGTGCATCTTCAGTCCGCAACGTCAGCAGTACGACCCGCTCATGCAACACTTTGTTGTGCTTAAGGTTATGCAGCATGGCAAACGGAATCACATTCAGCGCACGCGACATATAAACCGCCGTGCCCGGCACGCGAACCGGCGGCGATTTCTCCAGTGAGGCGATCATCGCCTCCAGGGAGTTGCCATGTTCGTGCATACGGCGCAGCAGGCGGAAACGTTCGCTTTTCCACGTCGTCATAATGATAAACATCACCAGGCCGAGACAGAGCGGTAGCCAGCCACCGGAGAAGATTTTCACCAGGTTGGCGGTAAACAGCGGCACGTCGATGCAGAGCATCAGTACCAGGATAACGGCCACCGCCAGCTTGTTCCAGTGCCAGTTTTTAACCGCCACGGTGCAGGAGAGCATCGCCGTCAGCACCATCGTACCGGTCACCGCAATACCGTAGGCTGCAGCCAGATTACTTGAATGCTCAAAGCTGATAATCACAATCAGCACCGCGAAGTAGAGCACCCAGTTGATCATCGGAATATAAATCTGGCCCGATTCGCGCTCAGAGGTGTGGATGATGCGCATCCCCGGCAGATAACCCAGTCGCACCGCCTGACGCGTCAGCGAGAAGACGCCAGAGATCACCGCCTGCGAAGCGATCACCGTGGCCAGGGTCGCCAGAATCAGCATCGGGATCAGCGCCCAGTCCGGCGCCAGCAGGAAGAAGGGGTTTTTAATCGCTTTAGGATCGCTGAGTAACAGCGCGCCCTGACCAAAGTAGTTCAGCACCAGCGACGGCAGCACCACTGAGAACCAGGCCAGCCGAATCGGCACTTTACCGAAGTGACCCATATCGGCATAGAGCGCTTCAACCCCGGTAATCGCCAGCACCACCGCGCCAAGCGCGAAGAATGAGACAGATTTATAGTGCAGGAAGAATTCAACCGCATAGGTGGGATTCAGCGCATGCAGCACTTCCGGGTTTTTCATGATGCCGCTGACCCCCAGGATCGCCAGCACCAGGAACCACACCAGCATCACCGGCGCGAAGAGTTTGCCCACCATGCCGGTACCATGTTTCTGAATCGCAAACAGCAGCGTCAGCACCGCAATCGACATCGGCACAATAAAGGGATCCAGCGACGGCGCGGCAATCTCCAGACCTTCAATGGCTGACATCACCGAAATGGCCGGCGTGATCACCACTTCCCCATAGAAGAAGCTGCCGCCAATCAGGCCCATGATCACCAGCACTGCCGTGGCGCGTGCACCCGTATGGCGGCCCGCCAGCGACATCAGTGTCAGAATACCGCCTTCACCGGCATTGTCGGCGCGCATCACATAACTGATGTACTTCAGTGAGACCACCAGCACCAGCAGCCAGAAAATCAGCGACAAAAAGCCAAACACCGCTTCCCGCTCAACGCCGAAGCCGAACTGTCCGGAGAGACATTCACGCAAGGTATACAGCGGACTGGTGCCGATATCCCCGTAAACAACACCAATAGCGGCCAGCGTTAATCCGCGAAGTGACTGCTTATTATCCGAGCTCATAGAGTTATCTTTTGTTGGAGTCTAAGAGGCGCAACAACCCCTCGCTCAGGCCATCAAAAAGCGCACAGTATGCACGGTTTGCCGAAAATTCCTATACCCGCTTCGCCTGTCTGCCAGGGTAACGGGGTGGTTTCAGGCATTAAAGCGTTAATCAGCGCCGCTTTCAAAGCAGGCAAACCTTATGAAACAAAAAAGCTGACAGCTATCAACGCTTTCACGCATGATGATCTATAGAGTAAGGCGCTTGCTGAAGCGCGGCGGCCCGACGATCGTAAGGACATTGAAGTGATTATGGCTCAACCCCATCTTTTGGCAGAAAGAATTTCTCGCCTTAGCAATGCGTTAGAAAAAGGATTGTATGAGCGACATCATGCCATCCGCCTTTGCCTGCTGGCAGCGCTGAGCGGTGAAAGCGTGTTCCTGCTGGGACCGCCCGGCATCGCCAAGAGCCTGATTGCCCGCCGCCTGAAATATGCCTTTCAGCACGCCCGCGCCTTTGAATATCTGATGACCCGTTTCTCCACACCGGAAGAGGTGTTTGGCCCGCTATCTATTCAGGCACTGAAGGATGAAGGGCGCTATCAGCGCCTCACTAAAGGTTATCTGCCCGACGCGGAGATTGTTTTTCTGGATGAGATCTGGAAAGCCGGCCCGGCGATTCTGAATACCCTGCTGACCGCTATCAACGAACGCCGCTTCCGCAATGGCGACAGCGAAGAGGCCATTCCGATGCGTCTGCTGGTCACCGCCTCTAATGAAATGCCGGAAGCGGACAGCGGCCTTGAAGCGCTCTATGACCGGATGCTAATCCGCCTGTGGCTGGATAATGTGCATGAGAAGCAGAACTTTCGCAGCATGCTGACCCATCAGCAGGATGAGCACACCAATCCGGTCGCGGAATCCCTGCGCATCAGTGATGAGGAGTATGCGCAGTGGCAGCTCGGCATCAGTCAGGTCAGCCTCCCGGATGCGGTGTTCGAGCTGATTTATCAGCTGCGCCAGCAACTGGAAAGCCAGCCCGCCGCGCCCTATATTTCCGATCGTCGCTGGAAAAAAGCTATTCATCTGCTGCAGGCCAGCGCCTTTTACAGTGGCCGCAGCGCCATTGCGCCGATAGACCTGATCCTGCTGAAAGATTGCCTCTGGCACGACGTCGCGTCCATGCAGCTGCTGGAGCGCGAAATCGATCAGCTGATGACACAGCACGCCTGGCAGCAGCAGCCGATGCTGCTGAAACTGCATCAGATAAAAGCGCGTCGCATGGCTCTGCAGCAGCAACAGAGCATCGCACAGGCGATCACCCTGGAAAAACACAGCGGCATGTTCAGTCGCAAACCCCATTACGATCTGCCGGAAAGCTTCACTGATGAGCAACTGACGCTGATGCTGCAAAAGCCGCTGATGCTGCATGATATGCAGGTGACACATCTGGTTATCGCGCGTGATGCACTGAATCAGTGGCTGCAGAAAGGGGGCGAGGTTCGCGGCAAGCTCAATGGAATTGGCTTTGCGCAGAGTCTGGATTTACAGGTGGATGCGCAGCACTGCCTGGCTATCCGTGATGTCAGCCTGCAATCGTCGCGTCTGACACTGCCTGGCGTCAGCAACAGCGAGCCGCTGCCCGGTGAGATCACCGAAGCGCTGGATGCACTGGAGAGTGAACTGCGGTCGCAGCGTCATCTGTTCAGCCAGCATCAGCGCTGCCTGTTTATCAGTGATGACTGGCTGGCGCGCGTTGAAACCAGCCTGCAGGATGTGGCGGAACAGTTGAAACAGGCGCGTAAATGATCCCACTGGAGACGCTCAGCACACTGCTCTCCGTGGGTGAAACCGAACTGATTGAAGAGCTGATTATTGCCCTGCTGGCGTCTCCACAGCTGGCGCTGTTTTTTGAAAAGTTTCCCGGGCTGAAAAAAGCACTGTTACGCGATGTGCCACGCTGGCGAGCGGAGATCAACGCTGAGCTCAAAGCCACGCCGGTTCCGGCCACGCTGGCCGAAGAGTTTCAGCTGTTCCAGCGGGTACAACTCCTCAGCGATCGTGAATTCAGCCACCAGCTGAATGCCACGCTTCAGGCGCTTGAAAGCCTGCCTTCCCCTTTTCTGGATGAAGCCAACCGGCTGCTGCAGCACACCGATATCAGCCATCTCAGCAGCGCGCAGCACCAGCTTTTTCTACAGCGCTGGCGGCTGAGCCTGACCTTACAGACCCTGACGCTGAATCAGACGTTGCTGGAGCAGCAGCGCGAACGCCTGCTGGCGGAACTGCAGCAGCGTATGGCGCTGAGCGGTCAGCTGGCACCGATTCTCGGCGACGATGACGAAGCCGCCGCTGGCCGGCTGTGGGACATGAGCAAAGCGTCACTGCAGCCTGGCGACTATCAGCTGATGCTGCAATATGGCGACTTTCTGGCGCAGCAGCCGGAGCTGCTGAAACTGGCCCAGCAGTTGGGTCGCAGCCGCGAGGCAAAATCGGTGCCGTCGCAGGATGCCCCTATGGAGACCTTTCACCATATGGTGCAGGAACCTGCGGCCGTGCCGGAGGAGGTCAGCGGCATTCACCAGAGCGATGACGTGCTGCGTCTGCTGCCGCCGGAGTTAGCTGCGCTGAGTATCAGTGAACTGGAGCTGGAGTTTTACCGGCGGCTGGTAGAGAAACGGCTGCTGACCTACAAGCTGCAGGGCGATGCCTGGCATGAAAAGGTCACGATGCGTCCGGCCAGCCACCAGCAGCATGAAGAGCAGCCACGCGGGCCTTTCATCGTCTGCGTCGATACCTCGGGTTCGATGGGTGGCTTCAATGAGCGCTGCGCCAAAGCGTTTTGTCTGGCGCTGCTGAAAGTCGCGCTGGCCGATCGCCGTCGCTGCTACATCATGCTGTTTGCGCATGAGGTGATCGGCTATGAACTGACCGGTGATGACGGGCTGGAACAGGCGATTCGCTTTCTCAGTCAGCGCTTTCGCGGCGGCACCGATCTGGCAGCCTGCCTCTCTTCCGTTGTGACCCGGATGGAAGGTGCACTGTGGCAGGAAGCCGATGCGGTGATCGTCTCCGATTTTATTGCCCAGCGTCTGCCGGAAGAGGTGATCGGGACCATTAAAACGCGTCAGCGAAATAATCAGCAACGTTTTCACGCCGTGGCTATGTCGGCCCACGGGAAACCAGGCATTCTGCGCATCTTCGACCATATCTGGCGTTTCGATACCGGCATGAAAAGCCGTCTGCTGCGTCACTGGCGGCGTTAAGTCATCGGGCAGAAATGCATATTTGCTATAGTAAATTACCGTTTCACTTACTCAGCAATCTGGAGCTTCCTGTGACGCTTGCTCAACCTCATCGCGATCTGCCTGCGCCGACGCGAACGCTACTGCTCTCCGGCCATAACATTGAACAAAAACGTGCCGAATTGCTGGCCTATTTCCACCAGACCTGGGAACAGTATGAAAGTCTGTTTACCTGTCTGGCCGATCCCAGGGCCTGGTTTACCAAAGCCATTCCGCTGCGCCATCCTTTAATCTTCTATTTTGGCCACACCGCTACCTTCTACATTAATAAGCTGATGGCCGGACGCCTTATCGACGCGCGTCTGGACGATCGTATCGAAGCGATGATGGCGATTGGTGTGGATGAGATGAGCTGGGACGATCTCAACGACAGCCACTATGACTGGCCCACTGTCGAAGAAGTCCGCGAATACCGCGGGCGCGTTAAAGCGCTGGTCAGCGATCTGATCCAGACCCTGCCGCTGACTCTGCCGATCACCTGGGAGAGTCCGGCCTGGGTGATCCTGATGGGCATTGAGCATGAGCGTATTCATCTGGAAACGTCCAGCGTACTGATACGCCAGTTACCGGTCGGGTGGGTGAAACCCCAGCCCGCGTGGCCGGTCTGCCCGATGGCGCGCCACCAGCGCGAGGCTGTTCCGGCCAATACCCTGCTGCCGATGCCCGGCGGCACCGTCACGCTGGGTAAAACCGACGAGACCTATGGCTGGGATGTCGAATATGGCCGCCAGCAGATCGCGCTGCAGCCGTTCAGGGCGAGCAAAATGCTGGTCAGCAACGCGGAATTCCTGGCGTTCGTTGAGGCGGGGGGTTATCAGGACGCTCGCTGGTGGGATGACGAAGGCTGGGGCTGGTGTCAGTTTGCAAAAGCGGAGATGCCCACCTTCTGGGTCGGCACGCCTGCGATGCCCGATCAGCTTAAACTGCGTCTGATGTGTGAAGAAGTCGCAATGCCGTGGGACTGGCCAGCCGAGGTTAACCAGCTGGAAGCGGCGGCCTTCTGCCGCTGGAAAGCGGATCAGACGGGAATGAGTGTTCAGCTCCCCTGTGAAGCGGAGTGGGCTCAGCTGCGCGAACAGGTCGCGGGCGATCAGCCGGATTGGGATCGGGCACCGGGCAACATTAACCTTGCATACTGGGCTTCCTCTTCACCGGTCGATCTCTTCGCCCAGGGCGACTTCTTCGATATCGTCGGTAACGTCTGGCAGTGGACGACCACGCCGACCAACGGCTTTGAAGATTTTAAAGTCCACCCGCTTTACGATGATTTCTCTACCCCGACCTTTGATGGCAAACATTCGCTGATCAAAGGCGGTAGCTGGATATCGACCGGCAACGAAGCGCTGAAATCGGCACGCTATGCGTTCCGCCGCCACTTCTTCCAGCATGCCGGTTTCCGCTACGTGGTTTCCAGCCATCAGGAAACCATGGCGCTGAACCCGTATGAATCTGACGCCATGGTGTCGCAATACCTCGACTTCCAGTATGGCCCGCGCTATTTCGGCGTGGATAACTATGCCGAAAGCCTGGTAAACCTGGCGCTGAACTACACCACAGCACGCGGCGAGGCACTGGATATCGGCTGTGCCACCGGACGCGCCAGTTTTGAACTGGCCCGCCACTTTGAACGTGTCACCGGCATGGACTACTCGGCGCGCTTCATCGATGTGGCGCTTCAGCTGGCCAGCGGCGAAGACTTCCGTTATCTCCTGCCACAGGAAGGCGATCTGGTGGAGTATCGCCAGGTTCGCCTGAAAGATTTCGCGCTGGAGAGCGAACTGGCGCAGCGGATTCAGTTTGTTCAGGGCGACGCCTGTAACCTTAAGCCGCAACCCGCCCGTTACGATCTGGTACTTGCATCCAACCTGATCGATCGCCTGCGTCAGCCCGCACGCTTCCTGCGGGATGTCACGCCGATGCTGCGTCAGGGCGGCATTCTGGTGCTCTCATCGCCCTATACCTGGCTGGAGGATTTCACGCCGAAGGAGAACTGGCTGGGCGGCGTGCGTGAAAACGGTGAGGCACTGACGACGCTGCAGGCACTGCAACGTCTGCTGGCGGCCGACTTCGACCTGGTCGATGAACCGCAGGATAAACCGTTTGTGATCCGCGAAACGGCCCGCAAGTTCCAGCACACGCTGGCGCAGGTCACCGTCTGGCGCAAACGCTAAGTGAACCGGCAGCGACGCCCGTCGCTGCCGGGAGTTGCCTGAACCACTATTTTGCTGCACATTCATCCTTGTTTACTTAAGCAGACCAATAACGAGGATGGCCATGGCCGAACATCTGCAGCTCGATAACCTGGATCGCGGCATTCTGAATGCCCTGCTCGACAACGCGCGCACTGCTTACGCCGAGCTGGCAAAACAGTTTAACGTCAGCCCCGGCACCATTCATGTTCGCGTGGAGAAGATGAAGCAGGCGGGCATTATCCTGGGCACCCGGGTTGATATCGATCCGCGCCAGCTGGGGTTTGATGTCTGCTGTTTTATCGGCATTATCCTTAAGAGCGCGCGTGACTATCCGGCGGCGCTGAGCAAACTGGATGCGCTGGATGAAGTGGTTGAAGCCTGGTACACCACCGGTCACTACAGCATCTTTATTAAGGTGATGTGCCGGTCCATTGATGCCCTGCAACAGGTGCTGATCAACAAGATCCAGACCATAGATGAAATTCAGTCGACGGAAACGCTGATCTCGCTGCAAAACCCGATCATGCGCACTATCAAGCCCTGATCCTTCTCCGCCTTGTGCATAATCTTATCCCTGACGAATGTGGCGGCTGGCAACGGCTGCGTTCGCTTCTCTTAATCTATTAACCCTGTTGTCCACAGGTGGATCACCGCTTGATCACAGCGTACAATGCTCGCCTTAATGTCCGGGAGAGCAAGATGGCCGATATCACCTTAATCAGTGGCAGTACTCTGGGTAGCGCAGAGTATGTGGCTGAACATCTGGAAGAAAAATTACAGGAAGCGGGCTTCTCAACGCAGATGCTGCATGGCCCGGAGCTGGATGAAGTGCCACATGAGGGTATCTGGCTGGTGGTCTGTTCAACTCACGGTGCAGGCGATATTCCCGATAACCTGCTGCCGCTGTTCGAAGCCATCACGGAAAGCCAGCCCGATCTCTCGCAGGTCCGGTTTGGTGCCATCGGACTCGGCAATCATGAATATGATCTCTTTTGTGGCGCGATCCGCCAGATTGAAGCCCTGTTAATTGCTCAGGGTGCCCGCCAGATCGGCGATCGTCTGGAGATTGATGTGCTGGAGCATGAGATCCCTGAAGATCCCGCGGAAGCCTGGCTGGAAAGCTGGAAAAAAGCGATCTGAAGGGGGCTGGGGATCGCGAAATAGTGACGATCCCCAGTGGAACATGCTGATTTTATCCTTTTCCGCTCGTTTATTTTGTGGATAACTACCCTCTTTTACTGCGTATAACCGGTAGTTATCCAAAGAACAACCGTAGAATGAATTTTGAGCTGTGGATAACATGCCATTTTGATCCCAGCTTATACGGATCAGGATCACCGATCACTAACAGGTAGTGATCCTCTTCATCCTGTTGTTTCTGCTGTGCTTCTGGCACATATCCACAGAAAAGCGGGATCCTAATAAGAGATCTAACAGAAAGATCATATACAGATCTAAGATCCTTTCTTTTAAAACCGGACGATCCCGCGGCTTTCACCCCAGACGGAATTTGAGTAGAATCCACGCCCCAGGACGACGATCCTGCAAGTTCATCAACCGAGGTACCACTTCATGTTTTATCAGGATCCTTTTGACGTCATCGTAATTGGTGGTGGTCATGCGGGCACCGAAGCCGCAATGGCGGCAGCCCGAATGGGTCAGCAAACCCTGTTACTCACCCATAACATTGATACGCTTGGACAAATGTCCTGTAACCCGGCGATTGGTGGGATTGGCAAAGGACATTTGGTGAAGGAAGTGGATGCCCTGGGTGGTCTGATGGCCAGTGCGATTGACCAGGCAGGTATCCAGTTTAGGATACTAAACGCCAGCAAAGGTCCGGCAGTGCGGGCCACCCGTGCTCAGGCGGATCGCGTGCTCTATCGGCAGGCGGTGCGTACGGCACTGGAGAACCAGCCCAATCTGATGATCTTCCAGCAGGCGGTCGACGATCTTATCGTGGAAAACGATCGTGTCGTGGGTGCTGTCACCCAGATGGGACTGAAGTTCCGCGCCAAAACCGTCGTTCTCACCGTCGGTACGTTCCTTGACGGCAAAATTCATATCGGTCTGGACAATTACAGTGGCGGTCGCGCTGGCGATCCCCCGTCCATTCCGCTGGCAAAACGACTGCGTGCGCTGCCGCTGCGGGTAAACCGCCTCAAAACCGGTACGCCACCGCGTATCGATGCGCGCACCATCGATTTTTCAGTGCTCAGCCCGCAGCACGGTGATAACCCGATGCCGGTGTTCTCGTTCATGGGCAATGTTTCTCAGCATCCGCAGCAGGTGCCGTGCTGGATCACGCATACCAACGAGAAAACCCATGACGTGATCCGCAATAACCTGGATCGCAGCCCGATGTACGCCGGGATCATTGAAGGGATCGGCCCACGTTACTGCCCGTCGATCGAAGACAAAGTTATGCGGTTTGCCGATCGTAACTCGCATCAGATCTTCCTGGAGCCGGAAGGGCTGACCAGCAATGAGATCTACCCGAACGGGATTTCGACCAGTCTGCCGTTTGACGTGCAGATTCAGATCGTCCGGTCGATGCAGGGTATGGAGAATGCGAAGATCGTGCGTCCGGGTTATGCCATCGAGTATGACTTCTTCGATCCGCGCGATCTCAAACCGACGCTGGAGAGTAAATTTATTCACGGCCTGTTCTTTGCCGGACAGATCAATGGCACCACCGGCTACGAAGAAGCGGCTGCGCAGGGGATGCTGGCGGGTCTGAATGCAGCCCGTCAGTCTGCCGACAAAGAGGGCTGGGCACCGCGTCGTGACCAGGCTTATCTGGGCGTGCTGGTTGATGATCTCTGCACACTCGGCACCAAAGAGCCATACCGGATGTTTACCTCCCGTGCTGAATACCGCCTGATGCTGCGTGAAGACAACGCCGATCTGCGTCTGACCGAAACCGGTCGTGAGCTGGGGCTGGTGGATGATGCGCGCTGGGCGCGTTTCAATCAGAAACTGGAAGCGATTGAACAGGAGCGTCAGCGCCTGCGCGATATCTGGGTTCATCCGAAGTCAGAGCATGTGACAGAAGTGAACACCGTACTCAGCGCGCCGCTGACGAAAGAGGCGAGCGGGGAAGATCTGCTGCGCCGTCCGGAGCTGACTTATCTGAAGCTGATGACGCTGGATGCCTTTGGTCCGG
Source organism: Pantoea sp. R13S299 (assembly GCF_048515925.1). Classification (NCBI taxonomy): domain Bacteria; kingdom Pseudomonadati; phylum Pseudomonadota; class Gammaproteobacteria; order Enterobacterales; family Erwiniaceae; genus Pantoea; species Pantoea sp. R13S299. The sequence goes on along the minus strand of NZ_JBLYEF010000006.1, from coordinate 235,675 downwards.
CACTGGCTGATGAGCAGGCCGCTGAGCAGGTTGAGATTCAGGTCAAATATGAAGGCTATATCGCGCGTCAGCAGGAAGAGATCGATCGCCAGCTGCGTAACGAGAACACGCTGTTACCGGTGGAGCTTGATTACCGTCAGGTGAACGGGTTGTCGAACGAGGTGATCGCCAAGCTGAACGATCACAAGCCGTCGTCGATTGGTCAGGCAACGCGTATTTCCGGCATTACCCCGGCGGCCATCTCAATTCTGCTTATCTATCTGAAAAAACAGGGTCTGCTGCGCAAAAGCGCCTGATCTGAAACGGGGCGAGGTCACTCGCCCCCGCTGAATGGACTTATGCTGTGATCAACACACTCACGTCGCTGCTAAAAGCAGCCGGTATTTCCCTCTCCGATCAACAAAAACAGCAGCTGGTTGCCTATGTCGGCCTGCTGGATAAGTGGAACAAAGCCTACAATCTGACATCCGTGCGCGATCCGCAGCAGATGCTGGTTCGCCATATCCTCGACAGCATCGTGGTGGCGCCGCATCTGAAAGGCTCACGTTTTATTGATGTCGGAACCGGGCCTGGGTTGCCTGGCATTCCGCTGGCTATCGTGATGCCCGATGCGCACTTTACGTTGCTCGACAGCCTGGGCAAGCGGGTGCGCTTCCTGCGTCAGGTTCAGCATGAGTTAGGACTCACTAACATTACTCCGGTACAGAGCCGGGTTGAGGCGTTCCCGGCTGAGCCGCCATTTGATGGCGTAATCAGTCGTGCATTTGCCTCGCTGACCGACATGGTGAACTGGTGTCATCATCTGCCGGGAAGGGAAGGGCGCTTCTTCGCGCTTAAAGGTGTCCGTCCGGACGATGAAATCGCTGAATTACCGGCCGGTTATGTCTCCGACGCAGTGATAAAACTGCAGGTGCCGCAGCTGGAAGGTGACCGTCATCTGGTCATCATTCGTCACCAGTAGGCCTTCAGTTACCAGGGGTTTTGATCGGGGCTTTAATGAAAAAAGTGCAGATGATGCGCTATCAATAAAAGATTTTGATTAAGCCCCGGCTGACCAGAGGTTAAAAATGGAGACGGAAATTATCCGAAAAGCTCTGTTACATTTAACGATTAATTCACATTTATTTATCAGAAATATCACTTGTATAGGCGGGTCGCGGAATAAAAGTAGTCACGCCGGAAAATATATCGTGGTAATAACTTTGCGTGCGTAATATCAATTTCATGATTCTCAGGCACTGTTCGATGTCAATAGCGTGTTTTCCATCAAAATAGACTTGCATGCGCACTTTTATAATTTCAACATGCTGATTTTAATAATTTAATCTTTTTTACAGAATGTTCTTAAATAGGTCAGAGATAAAACTCAGTGTAGTGTGAGTGCTTATTATGTGATCTAAAGCACGCTTTAAAAGCAAGATGCGAGTGAATTTTCAGTCAGATTAGCGTGAATCTCTGCTGGGTAATCTTTGGAAAAATAGCCATCCGGAAAGAAATTTAAATAATTGTTCACCTTTTCGCTACTTACCGATTGAAATCGCAGGTGCGGCCCGTATAATTTGCACGGCTTTTGCTGCTTGACTCAACTGCGCAAAGGCAGTCTTATACGACACGCGACATACCCCTAACGGGGCAGGAGAGTATCAGCGTCATGTCAGTGTCTCTTTACAGTGTAAAATTCGCCAGAACGGTGCTGATGATTCAGCTGGTGACAATAGTCATCATCGGCGCACTCTTTGCTGTTAAAGATGTCACCTGGGGTGTCTCTGCTCTTGCTGGCGGAGCGGCAGCCTGGCTGCCAAACGTATTGTTTTTGTTTTTAGCCTGGCGCCTGCAGGGGCAACCCCCCGCTTCGGGGCGAGTCGCGTGGAGCTTCGCTTTAGGTGAAATTGCCAAAGTGTTTGCGACCATCATTTTGCTCATTGTGGCGTTGGGTCTGTTCAGGGCGGTCTTCTGGCCGGTCGGAATAACCTGGTTATCGGTGCTGGTGGTTCAAATGCTGGCACCGGCGGTAATTAACAACAAAGGGTAAGAGGCATCATGGCTGCAGGAGAAATCTCTACTCCGCAAGAGTACATCGGTCACCACCTGACTCATCTTCAGTTGGACCTGCGTACCTTCGAGATAGTGAATCCGCACGACGCTCCCGCGACGTTCTGGGTATTAAATATCGATTCCATGTTTTTCTCTATGGTGCTGGGAATCATTTTCCTGGTGTTGTTCCGTAGCGTGGCGAAGTCTGCCACCAGCGGTGTGCCAGGGAAAATGCAGGCGGCTATCGAACTGGTTGTCAGTTTCGTCGATAGTAACGTTCGCGACATGTATCACGGTAAGAGCAAACTTATCGCCCCGCTGGCTCTGACAATCTTTGTCTGGGTCTTCCTGATGAACTTCATGGATCTGCTGCCAATCGACTTGCTGCCATATATTGGCGAGCATGTGTTTGGTTTGCCGGCGCTTCGCGTCGTACCATCTGCAGACGTGAACATCACGCTATCTATGGCGTTGGGCGTATTTATTTTGATTCTGTTCTACAGCATCAAAATGAAAGGCATTGGCGGCTTCACGAAAGAGCTGACGCTGCAGCCTTTTAACCACCCGATCTTCATCCCGATCAACCTGATTCTGGAAGGTGTGAGCCTGCTGTCTAAGCCTGTATCACTGGGTTTACGACTGTTCGGTAACATGTATGCGGGTGAACTGATCTTTATCCTTATTGCCGGTCTGTTGCCGTGGTGGTCGCAGTGGGTGCTGAATGTGCCGTGGGCCATTTTCCACATCCTGATCATTTCGCTACAGGCTTTCATTTTCATGGTCCTCACGATCGTCTATCTGTCGATGGCATCTGAAGAGCATTGATTTTTTTCTCAACACTACTTTCCCTCTTGATTCCGGGTTACAGCGCACACCGCTGAAACCCGGGAGATGAAGGGAGCATTTAACTGAAACAAACTGGAGACTGTCATGGAAAACCTGAATATGGATCTGCTGTACATGGCTGCCGCTGTGATGATGGGCCTGGCGGCAATCGGTGCTGCGATCGGTATCGGCATCCTCGGAGGAAAATTCCTGGAAGGCGCTGCTCGTCAGCCTGACCTGATTCCTCTGCTGCGCACGCAGTTCTTTGTTGTAATGGGTCTGGTGGATGCAATCCCGATGATCGCTGTTGGTCTGGGTCTGTACGTGATGTTTGCTGTCGCCTAAAGCCCTATGTTCACTCAGCGCACAATGTGCAAGGGTGAACGGATTCTGCCGCTTATCACAACGATAACGGCAGAAAAGTTAAATACTCAATCTAGAGGCATTGTGCTGTGAACATTAATGCAACAATCCTCGGCCAGGCTATCGCGTTCATCCTGTTTGTCGCGTTCTGCATGAAGTACGTATGGCCGCCGCTTATGGCTGCTATCGAAAAGCGCCAGAAAGAAATTGCTGAAGGCCTTGCTTCTGCTGAACGTGCGAAGAAAGATTTGGATCTCGCGCAGGCTAATGCGACCGACCAGCTGAAGAAAGCCAAAGAAGACGCTCAGGTCATTATCGAGCAAGCGAACAAGCGTCGCGCGCAGATTCTGGACGAAGCCAAAACCGAAGCTGAAAACGAACGTAATCGCATCGTAACGCAAGCGCAGGCTGAAATTGATGCCGAACGCAAACGTGCGCGTGAAGAACTGCGTAAGCAGGTCGCGTTGCTGGCTATTGCTGGCGCCGAGAAGATCATCGAACGCTCCGTGGATGAAGCTGCTAACAGCGACATCGTTGATAAACTGGTCGCTGAACTGTAAGGAGGGAGGGGCTGATGTCTGATCTGATTACTGTAGCTCGCCCCTACGCCAAAGCAGCTTTTGACTTTGCTGTTGAGCATCAAAGTATAGAACGCTGGCAACAGATGCTGGCGTTTGCCGCAGAAGTGGCTCGCAATGAACAGATGGCTGATCTTCTCTCAGGTGCATTAGCACCCGAAGCGCTGGCAGCGTCGTTTAACGCAGTCTGTGGTGATCAACTGGATGAACCCGCGCAGAACCTGATTAAGGTGATGGCGGAAAACGGACGTTTGACAGCGCTTCCGGCTGTACTGGCTCAATACATCGAACTGCGTGACGCTCATGAAGCCACCGCTGAGGTTGATGTTATCTCCGCCAGTACGCTGAGTGACGACCAGCTGAATAAAATCAGCGCCGCGATGGAAAAACGTCTGTCACGCAAAGTTAAGCTGAATTGCAAAATTGATAAGTCTGTGATGGCAGGCGTGATCATCCGTTCGGGTGATCTGGTTATTGACGGCAGCGTACGCGGCCGACTTGACCGTCTGGCTGACGTCTTGCAGTCTTAAGGGGACTGGAGCATATGCAACTGAATTCCACCGAAATCAGCGAACTGATCAAGCAGCGCATTGCTCAGTTCAATGTCGTGAGTGAAGCTCACAACGAAGGTACGATTGTTTCTGTAAGTGACGGTATCATCCGCGTACACGGCCTGGCCGATGTCATGCAGGGTGAGATGATTGCCCTGCCGGGTAACCGTTACGCTATCGCCCTGAACCTCGAGCGAGACTCGGTTGGTGCAGTGGTGATGGGTCCTTACGCTGACCTTGCCGAAGGCATGAAGGTTAAGTGTACTGGCCGTATTCTTGAAGTACCGGTAGGCCGTGGCCTGCTGGGCCGCGTCGTGAACACCCTGGGTGCGCCTATCGACGGTAAAGGCGCAATCGACAACGACGGTTTCTCACCAGTCGAAGTGATTGCACCTGGCGTTATCGATCGTCAGTCAGTCGACCAGCCGGTTCAGACCGGTTATAAGTCGGTCGATGCGATGATTCCAATCGGCCGTGGCCAGCGTGAGCTGATCATCGGTGACCGTCAGACCGGTAAAACCGCAATGGCGATCGATGCGATCATCAACCAGCGCGACTCAGGCATCAAGTGTGTCTACGTTGCGATTGGCCAGAAAGCCTCAACCATCTCTAACGTGGTTCGTAAGCTGGAAGAGCATGGCGCACTGCAGAACACCATCGTTGTTGTGGCGTCTGCTTCTGAATCAGCTGCACTGCAGTATCTCTCTCCGTACGCGGGTTGTGCGATGGGCGAATACTTCCGTGACCGCGGTGAAGATGCGCTGATCGTATACGATGACCTCTCCAAGCAGGCTATCGCTTACCGTCAAATCTCTCTGCTGCTGCGCCGTCCACCAGGCCGTGAAGCTTTCCCTGGCGACGTGTTCTATCTCCACTCTCGTCTGCTGGAACGTGCATCACGCGTAAGCGCTGATTATGTTGAGCGTTTCACCAATGGCGCAGTGACAGGTAAAACCGGTTCACTGACCGCGCTCCCGATCATCGAAACCCAGGCGGGCGACGTTTCTGCGTTCGTTCCGACCAACGTAATCTCGATTACTGATGGTCAGATCTTCCTGGAATCGAACCTGTTCAACTCCGGTATTCGTCCGGCAGTTAACCCAGGTATTTCGGTATCCCGCGTAGGTGGTGCTGCTCAGACCAAGATCATCAAGAAACTGTCCGGTGGTATCCGTACCGCGCTGGCACAGTATCGTGAACTGGCGGCGTTCTCGCAGTTCGCGTCTGATCTGGATGATGCAACCCGCAAACAGCTGAGCCACGGTCAGAAAGTGACCGAGCTGCTGAAGCAGAAACAGTATGCGCCGATGTCAGTCGCGCAGCAGGGTCTGGTTCTGTTCGCTGCAGAGCGTGGCTACCTGAACGACGTTGAACTGGCAAAAATTGGCAGCTTCGAAGCTGCACTGCTGGCCTTCGCCGATCGCGACCACGCTGAGCTGATGGCTGAAATCAACCAGTCGGGTAACTTTAATAACGATATCGAAGCGAAGCTGAAAGGCCTGATCGATACGTTTAAAGCAACCCAGTCCTGGTAATGTCTGGCGGCTTGTCTGAAAAGGCAGGCCGCAAGGCTTTGAGGAGAAGCTAATGGCCGGCGCAAAAGAGATACGAAGCAAGATTGGAAGCGTGAAAAACACGCAGAAGATCACCAAAGCGATGGAAATGGTCGCCGCCTCCAAGATGCGTAAAACGCAGGAACGCATGGCGGCCAGCCGTCCGTATGCAGACACCATGCGCAAAGTGATTGGTCACCTTGCGTTGGGTAATCTGGAATACAAGCACCCTTACCTGGAAGAGCGCGACGTGAAGCGCGTCGGCTACCTGGTCGTTTCAACAGACCGCGGGCTTTGTGGTGGTTTGAACATTAACCTGTTCAAAAAATTACTGGCGGATATGAAGTCCTGGTCCGATAAAGGCGTGCAGAGCGATCTGTCGATTATCGGGTCAAAAGGGGCGTCATTCTTCAGTGCTGTGGGTGGCAACATCGTGGCGCAAGTCAGCGGCATGGGCGATAAACCTGCCCTGTCTGATCTGATTGGCCCGGTAAAAGTGATGTTGCAGGCTTATGATGAAGGCCGCATCGACAAACTGATGATCGTCAGTAACAAGTTCAATAACACCATGTCTCAGACTCCGACCATCACCCAACTGCTGCCGTTAGCGCCAGCGGAAGGTGAAGAAGAGATGAAGGCGAAGACCTGGGATTACCTGTACGAACCCGATCCGAAAGCGCTGCTGGATACCCTGCTGCGCCGTTATGTCGAATCGCAGGTTTATCAGGGTGTGGTGGAAAATCTGGCCAGTGAGCAGGCCGCACGTATGGTAGCGATGAAAGCCGCAACCGATAACGGCGGAAATCTGATCAAAGAGCTGCAGTTGGTGTACAACAAAGCTCGTCAGGCCAGCATCACCCAGGAACTTACCGAGATCGTCTCGGGGGCCTCCGCGGTTTAACCAGGTTTGGAATTAGGTAGAGGATTCAAGATGGCAACTGGAAAGATTGTCCAGATTATCGGCGCCGTTGTTGACGTCGAATTCCCTCAGGACGCGGTACCGCAAGTGTACAGCGCCCTCGAGGTTATGAATGGTGACGCGCGTCTGGTGCTGGAAGTACAGCAGCAGCTGGGCGGCGGCGTAGTACGTACCATCGCAATGGGTACGTCTGACGGCCTGAAGCGTGGTCTGAACGTCAACGACCTGCAGAAACCGATTCAGGTTCCAGTCGGTAAAGCGACCCTGGGCCGTATCATGAACGTTCTCGGCGAGCCTATCGACATGAAAGGCGAGCTGAAAGAAGAAGATGGCAGCGCAGTAGAGATCGCCTCTATTCACCGCGCAGCGCCTTCTTATGAAGATCAGTCTAACTCGCAGGAACTGCTGGAAACCGGCATCAAGGTTATCGACCTGATGTGTCCGTTTGCCAAAGGCGGTAAAGTCGGTCTGTTCGGTGGTGCGGGTGTAGGTAAAACCGTCAACATGATGGAACTGATCCGTAACATCGCAGCTGAACACTCAGGTTACTCTGTGTTTGCTGGTGTGGGTGAGCGTACTCGTGAGGGTAACGACTTCTACCACGAAATGACTGACTCAAACGTTATCGATAAAGTTGCTCTGGTCTATGGCCAGATGAACGAGCCGCCGGGTAACCGTCTGCGCGTCGCACTGACCGGTCTGACCATGGCGGAAAAATTCCGTGATGAAGGCCGCGACGTTCTGCTGTTCATCGATAACATCTACCGTTATACCCTGGCCGGTACAGAAGTTTCTGCACTGCTGGGTCGTATGCCATCTGCGGTAGGTTACCAGCCAACGCTGGCAGAAGAGATGGGTGTGTTGCAGGAGCGTATTACCTCCACTAAGACTGGTTCAATCACCTCCGTACAGGCCGTTTACGTCCCTGCGGATGACCTGACTGACCCATCACCAGCAACCACCTTTGCGCACTTAGACTCAACGGTAACGCTGAGCCGTCAGATCGCCTCTCTGGGTATCTACCCGGCCGTTGACCCGCTGGACTCTACCAGCCGTCAGCTGGATCCGCTGGTTGTCGGTCAGGAACACTATGATGTTGCGCGTGGCGTTCAGTCACTGCTGCAGCGTTATCAGGAACTGAAAGACATCATCGCCATCCTCGGTATGGATGAGCTGTCTGAAGAAGACAAACTGCTGGTGGCACGTGCGCGTAAGATTCAGCGCTTCCTGTCTCAGCCGTTCTTCGTTGCGGAAGTATTCACCGGTTCACCGGGCAAATACGTTACGCTGAAAGACACTATCCGTGGCTTTAAAGGCATCATGGAAGGTGAGTTTGACCACCTGCCAGAGCAGGCCTTCTACATGGTTGGCGCCATCGAAGAAGCCGTGGAAAAAGCGAAGAAACTGTAATAACGGTTTCCCGGGAGGAAGATTATGGCTATGACTTATCACCTGGATGTGGTCAGCGCAGAGGAGCAGTTGTTCTCTGGTCTGGTACAGAAAATTCAGGTGTCAGGCAGCGAAGGTGAGCTGGGGATTTTCCCTGGCCATGCGCCGCTGCTGACTGCCATTAAGCCTGGAATGATCCGTATCGTGAAACAGCACGGCGAAGAGGAGTATATCTACCTCTCTGGCGGCGTGCTGGAAGTGCAACCAGGCAGCAGCACCGTTCTGGCCGATACCGCGATTCGCGGTACCGATCTGGACGAAGCGCGTGCTCTGGAAGCAAAACGCAAAGCAGAAGAGCACATGAACAGCAGCCACGGCGACGTGGACTATGCTCAGGCCTCTGCCGAGCTGGCGAAAGCCATTGCTAAACTGCGCGTGATCGAACTGACCAAAAAAGCGATGTAATCCAGCTTTATGCGTCACGAAATGCCAGCCCTCGGGCTGGCATTTTTTTTGTCTGCCACGCCCGATCTGCCTGTCCGCCTAATTTCGGCCTGAGAAAAATGTAGTAATCTCAACCTCAAACCGTTTTACTTTCACCCGTAAAAATTCACTCAGGATAGTTATGTCTAACAGTGCGATGAGTGTGGTGATCCTTGCTGCTGGCAAGGGCACCCGTATGTATTCCGATCTGCCTAAAGTTCTGCATACGCTGGCAGGCAAACCGATGGTTCAGCACGTGATCGATGCCGCCAAAGGGCTGGGCGCACAACAGGTGCATCTGGTTTACGGACACGGCGGCGATCGCCTGAAAGCGACCCTCACTGATAGCACGCTTAACTGGGTGCTGCAGGCTGAACAGCTCGGCACTGGCCATGCGATGCAGCAGGCCGCGCCTGCCTTCGCCGATGATGAAGATATCATGATGCTCTATGGCGACGTGCCGCTGATCACTCAGGCGACATTACAGCGCCTGCGTGAAGCAAAACCGCAGGGCGGCATTGGCTTACTCACCGTGGTACTGGATGACCCTACCGGCTATGGCCGTATTGTGCGTGAGAATGACACCATCACCGGCATTATCGAACAGAAAGATGCCAGCCCGGCGCAGCTCACCATTAAAGAGATCAATACCGGCATCCTGATCGCCAACGGCGGCGATTTAAAACGCTGGCTGGCGCAGCTCACCAACAACAATGCGCAGGGTGAGTATTACATCACCGATATTATCGCGCTGGCGCATCAGGAAGGACAGGTGATCAACGCGGTCCATCCGGCTCGCATCAGTGAAACCGATGGCGTGAATAACCGGCTGCAGCTGGCGACATTGGAGCGCACTTACCAGTCTGAACAGGCGGAAAAACTGCTGCTGGCCGGCGTGATGCTGCGCGATCCGGCGCGTTTTGACCTGCGCGGGACGCTGACGCATGGACGGGATGTCGAAATCGACACTAATGTCATTATTGAAGGCCAGGTCACGCTGGGTTCGCGTGTCAAAATCGGCGCGGGCTGCATCATCAAAAACAGTGTGATTGGCGATGATTGTGAAATCAGCCCGTATACGGTGATCGAGGATGCTAATCTCGCCACCGCCTGCACCGTCGGGCCATTTGCCCGTCTGCGTCCTGGCAGCGAGCTGGCACACGCCGCCCACGTGGGCAATTTCGTCGAAATGAAGAAAGCGCGTCTGGGTAAGGGATCGAAAGCGGGTCACCTCTCCTATCTGGGTGATGCGGAGATTGGCGACAACGTGAACATTGGTGCAGGCACGATCACCTGCAACTACGACGGCGCGAACAAATTCAAAACCGTGATTGGCGATGACGTGTTTGTCGGCTCAGATACGCAGCTGGTGGCCCCGGTGAGCGTTGCGTCAGGCACCACCATTGCGGCGGGCACCACCATCATGAAGGATGTGACTGAGGCCGGTCTGGTCTATAACCGTAAAGAGCAGAATCACAAAGCGGACTGGCAGCGTTCGGTGAAGAAAAAATAAATTTTTTAACGGCCCGCTTTATGCGGGCCGATGCAGTGCAGTGCCAAAACTATAATCCCCACTCTCTACAAGGCTCGGGGAACCGGCAAAGCCGGATATCAGGTCGCATGACAACAGAAGTGGCGAAAAGCCATGTAGTCAGGAAAACATCATTATGTGTGGAATTGTTGGTGCAGTAGCGCAACGCGATATCGCAGAGATTCTGCTGGAAGGTCTGCGTCGTCTTGAATATCGCGGATATGATTCGGCCGGTCTGGCCGTGGTCGATCGTCAGGGGCACGTCACGCGCCTGCGGCGGTTAGGAAAAGTGCAGAAACTGGCGGAAGCCGCTGAACAGCAGCCGCTGATCGGTGGCACCGGCATCGCGCACACGCGCTGGGCAACCCATGGTGAGCCGTCGGAAGCGAATGCGCATCCGCACATCTCTGAGCACATCATCATCGTGCACAACGGCATCATTGAAAACCATGAGCCGTTGCGCGCAGAGCTGATTGAACGCGGCTACGTCTTTGCCTCTGAGACCGACACCGAAGTGGTCGCGCATCTGGTTCACTGGGAGCAGAAGCAGGGCGGTTCGCTGCGTGAAGTCGTGCTGCGTGTGATCCCACAGCTGCGCGGTGCCTATGGCATGGTGATCATGGACAGCCGCGATCCGTCACTGCTGGTGGCGGCCCGTTCCGGCAGCCCGCTGGTGATTGGCCGTGGGATGGGTGAAAACTTTATCGCCTCGGATCAGCTAGCCCTGCTGCCGGTGACCCGTCGGTTCATCTATCTGGAAGAGGGTGATATCGCCGAGATCAGTCGTCGTGATGTCACGATTATTGACCGTGAAGGCAACACCGTGACGCGTGCCGAAATCGAATCGAACCTGCAATATGATGCCGGTGATAAAGGCATTTACCGTCATTACATGCAGAAAGAGATCTACGAGCAGCCGATGGCGCTGAAAAGCACTCTCAGCGGCCGGTTCAGCCAGGGACAGGTTGACCTCAGCGAACTGGGCGCGGGCGCAGAAGCGTTGCTGAGCCAGGTAGAGCATATCCAGATTATCGCCTGCGGTACCTCCTACAACTCCGGCATGGTGTCACGCTACTGGTTTGAGTCGCTGGCCAACCTGCCTTGTGATGTGGAGATCGCCTCGGAGTTCCGCTATCGCAAGTCAGCGGTGCGCAAAAATAGCCTGCTGATCACTCTGTCACAGTCGGGTGAAACGGCAGATACCCTGGCGGCGCTGCGCCTCTCTAAAGAACTGGGCTACCTGGGTTCGCTGGCGGTCTGTAATGTGGCCGGTTCGTCACTGGTGCGGGAATCTGACCTGGCACTGATGACCAAAGCGGGCACCGAAATCGGCGTCGCCTCTACTAAAGCGTTCACCACCCAGTTAGCGGTGCTGCTGATGCTGGTGGCGAAACTGGGCCGTCTGAAAGGCATGTCTGCCGAGAAGGAGCATGAGATCGTTCATGCCCTGCAGGCGTTGCCGAACCGTATTGAGCAGATGCTGGCGCAGGATAAGCTGATTGAGAATCTGGCAGAAGGCTTCTCTGACAAGCATCACGCGCTGTTCCTGGGCCGTGGCGATCAATACCCGATTGCTATGGAAGGGGCGCTGAAGCTCAAGGAGATCTCCTATATTCATGCGGAAGCCTACGCCGCAGGCGAGCTGAAACATGGCCCGCTGGCGCTGATTGATGCTGACATGCCGGTGATCGTGGTGGCGCCTAACAACGAACTGCTGGAGAAGCTCAAATCCAACATCGAAGAGGTGCGCGCACGCGGCGGTCTGCTCTATGTGTTTGCCGATCAGGATGCAGGCTTCAGCGACAGTGACGGCATGAAGATTATTCCGTTGCCGCATGTCGAAGAGGTGATTGCACCTATCTTCTACACCGTACCATTGCAGCTACTCTCCTATCACGTCGCCCTGATCAAAGGCACCGACGTCGATCAGCCTCGTAACCTGGCAAAATCGGTTACCGTAGAATAACCTGGTGGGCCCCGTCGCGGGCCCACTTCATTCTGGCCCTCTGTCATATAACTGTCATATTTCGTACATTTCACTGTCATCAAACTGTCCTATTTTCCCTCCTGCAGCAATCACAGACTCTTACTAAAACGGCCCCGAGCCTGACTTTTCTCCCCTGGAGGGAACATGACACTGATGCGTAGCACCGTAGCCCGAATCCTCGCCACCACCTTCGCCGTAAGCGCGGTATCTGCTTTTGCGGCCACCGATCTGACTGGCGCAGGCGGGACGTTCCCGGCGCCGGTTTATGCCAAGTGGGCAGCAGAGTATCAGCAAGCCACCGGTAGCAAAATTAACTACCAGGGCATCGGTTCATCTGGCGGCGTGAAACAGATCATCGCCAAAACTGTTGATTTCGGTGCGTCCGATGCGCCAATGAAAGATGAAGATCTGCAGAAAAATGGCCTGTTCCAGTTCCCTACCGTGATCGGTGGCGTGGTACTCGCGGTTAACCTGCCAGGCATCAAGTCAGGCCAGCTGACGCTGGATGGCAAAACCGTCGGTGATATCTACCTCGGCACCATCAAAAAGTGGAATGACCCGGCGATCGCCAAACTTAACCCGGGCGTAAAACTGCCAGAGACCAACATCAACGTGGTACGTCGCGCGGATGGTTCAGGCACCTCATTCGTCTTCACCAGTTATCTGGCGAAAGTGAACCCGGACTGGAACAGCAAAATTGGTAAAGGCAACACCGTTAACTGGCCAGTGGGTCTGGGCGGTAAAGGCAACGACGGCGTCGCCGCGTTTGTTCAGCGTCTGCCAGGTTCAATCGGCTACGTGGAATATGCCTACGCCAAACAGAACAACCTGACCTACACCAAACTGGTTGATGCCGATGGTAAAGCGGTCGCACCAAGCGAGACCAGCTTCAGTAATGCCGCGAAAGGCGCTGACTGGAGCAAATCGTTCGCACAGGATCTGACCTTCCAGAAGGGCGCGGATGCCTGGCCAATCTCCTCAACCACCTTCATTCTGATCTACAAAGATCAGGCGAATGCGGCCAAAGGCGCTGAAGTGCTGAAGTTCTTCGACTGGGCTTACAAGAAAGGCAGCAAAACCGCCACTGCGCTGGATTATGCTGCGCTGCCAGAGAGCGTGACCGAGCAGATTCGCGCCGCCTGGAAAGCCAATATCAAAGACAGTTCTGGTAAAGCGCTTTATCAGTAATTGACCGACCCTGACCGGACAGCGGTCCGGTCAGACCCAACGGGCGGCTCATGCCGCCCTGATAACTTCTGAAGACTGAGACTTCTATGGCTGCAACGAAGCCGGCATTCAAAGCCCCAGGTAAACAAGGTGACAAGATTTTTGGCGCGCTGGTCAGGCTGGCTGCGCTGATTGTGCTGTTACTGATGGGCGGCATTATTGTCTCCCTGATCATCTCCTCGTGGCCCAGCATCCAGAAGTTTGGTTTCGCCTTTTTGTGGACCAAAACCTGGGATGCGCCCAACGAACAATTTGGCGCACTGGTACCGATCTACGGCACCCTTGTGACCTCTATCATCGCCCTGATTATCGCCGTGCCGGTGAGTTTTGGTATCGCGCTGTTCCTGACCGAACTCTCACCCGCCTGGCTGCGTCGCCCGCTGGGTACCGCCATTGAGCTGCTGGCGGCTATCCCGAGTATCGTTTACGGCATGTGGGGGCTGTTTGTCTTCGCGCCGCTGTTTGCCGAATATTTTCAGACGCCGGTTAACGACGTGATGTCGGGCATTCCGATTGTCGGCGAACTCTTCTCCGGCCCCGCTTTCGGTATCGGTATTCTCGCGGCGGGTGTGATTCTGGCAATCATGATCATCCCGTACATTGCCTCGGTCATGCGCGACGTATTTGAGCAGACCCCAGTGATGATGAAAGAGTCAGCCTACGGTATCGGCTGCACCACCTGGGAAGTGATCTGGCGCGTCGTACTGCCCTTCACCAAAAATGGCGTGATTGGCGGCGTGATGCTGGGACTGGGTCGTGCGCTGGGTGAGACCATGGCGGTGACCTTTATCATCGGCAACACCTACCAGCTCGACAGCCCGTCGCTGTTTATGCCGGGTAACAGCATTACCTCCGCGCTGGCCAACGAATTCGCTGAAGCGGAGTCAGGCGTGCATGTTGCCGCGCTGATGGAGCTGGGACTGATCCTGTTTGTGATTACCTTTATCGTGCTGGCAATTTCAAAGCTGATGATTATGCGACTGCAGAAAAGTGAAGGAGCGCGCTCATGACCACCATTGAAATTCAGGCGCGCGCCGAACTGGACGCATCACGCCGTAAAATGCAGTCCTGGCGCAGCACTAAAAATAAAATTGCGCTGTCGCTGTCGCTGCTGACCATGGCGTTTGGCCTGTTCTGGCTGGTGTGGATCCTGTTCACCACCGTTACGCGCGGCGTGGATGGGCTTTCCTGGTCCCTGTTCACCGAATCAACGCCACCGCCGAATACGGCGGGTGGCGGTCTGGCGAACGCCCTGGCCGGCAGTGGATTACTGATTTTCTGGTCTACTTTCTTTGGCACACCACTGGGCATTATGGCGGGCATCTACCTGGCGGAGTATGGGCGCAAATCGGCCCTGTCAGAAATCATCCGCTTTATTAACGACATTCTGCTTTCGGCCCCCTCCATTGTGGTCGGCCTGTTCGTCTACACACTGGTGGTGGCGAAGATGCAGCACTTCTCCGGCTGGGCCGGGGTGATTGCGCTGGCGCTGCTGCAGGTGCCGATTGTGATTCGTACCACCGAAAACATGCTGCGTCTGGTGCCCGACAGCATGCGTGAAGCGGCTTATGCGCTCGGCACGCCCAAGTGGAAGATGATCTCGGCCATCACCCTGAAAGCCTCCGTCTCAGGAATCATCACCGGCGTGCTGCTGGCGATTGCCCGCATCGCAGGTGAAACGGCCCCGCTGCTGTTTACGGCACTGTCGAACCAGTTCTGGAGCACCGACATGATGCAGCCGCTGGCGAACCTGCCAGTCACCATCTTCAAGTTCGCCATGAGCCCGTTCGCCGAATGGCAGAGCCTGGCCTGGGCAGGCGTGTTGATTATTACCCTCTGCGTGCTGCTGCTGAACATTGTGGCGCGGGTGATTTTCTCCAAAGGTAAACACGGTTAACTTCCGGCGCGGCCCTGTGC
The DNA here is from genome assembly GCF_048515925.1 of Pantoea sp. R13S299. NCBI lineage: Bacteria > Pseudomonadati > Pseudomonadota > Gammaproteobacteria > Enterobacterales > Erwiniaceae > Pantoea > Pantoea sp. R13S299. The sequence continues at coordinate 220,318 of NZ_JBLYEF010000006.1, read as the reverse complement.
GGCGCCGTATAAGAGAGATGAATTATGAGTATCGTGACAGCATCAGCCGATAAAATTCAGGTCCGTAATCTGAACTTCTATTACGGCAAGTTTCATGCGCTGAAGAACATCAATCTGGATATCGCTAAGAATCAGGTCACCGCGTTTATCGGGCCATCGGGCTGTGGTAAGTCGACCCTGCTGCGTACCTTCAATAAAATGTACTCACTTTATCCGGAGCAGCGGGCTGAAGGTGACATTCTGCTGGATGGCGAAAACATTCTGGCGACCCAGCAGGATATCGCGCTGCTGCGCGCCCGCGTCGGCATGGTGTTCCAGAAGCCGACGCCGTTCCCGATGTCGATCTATGACAATATCGCCTTTGGCGTACGCCTGTTTGAAAAGCTGTCGCGTGCCGATATGGATGAGCGCGTACAGTGGGCGCTGACCAAAGCGGCGCTGTGGAATGAAACCAAAGACAAGCTGCATCAGAGCGGTTACAGTCTCTCCGGCGGCCAGCAGCAGCGTCTGTGCATTGCGCGCGGTATCGCCATTCGCCCGGAAGTGTTGTTGCTGGATGAGCCCTGCTCCGCGCTGGATCCTATCTCGACCGGCCGTATTGAAGAGCTGATCACCGAGCTGAAGCAGGATTACACCGTGGTGATTGTGACGCACAACATGCAGCAGGCGGCACGCTGCTCTGACCATACCGCTTTCATGTACCTGGGCGAGCTGATTGAGTTCAGCGACACCGACACGCTGTTCACCAAGCCCGCGCAGAAGCAAACCGAAGACTACATTACTGGCCGCTACGGCTGATCTGACAGGAGATCGACATGGATAATCTGAATCTGAATAAGCACATCTCCGGTCAGTTCAATGCCGAACTGGAGCATATCCGTACCCAGGTGATGATCATGGGCGGCATGGTCGAGCAACAGCTGACCGATGCCATTACTGCGATGCATAATCTGGATGGTGAACTGGCGCAGCGGGTGATCGACGGCGACCAGAAGGTCAATATGATGGAAGTGGAGATTGATGAAGCCTGCGTGCGCATCATCGCCAAACGTCAGCCGACCGCAATCGATTTGCGACTGGTGATGGCGATCATCAAAACCATTTCCGAGCTGGAGCGAATTGGTGACGTGGCCGAGAAGATCAGCCGCACGGCGCTGGAGAAGTTTGGTCAGCAGCATCTTCCGCTGCTGGTGAGTCTCGAGTCGCTGGGGCGTCACACCGTGCAGATGCTGCATGATGTGCTGGATGCCTTTGCCCGCATGGATCTCAATGAAGCGATCACTATCTACCGTGAAGATAAAAAGGTGGATAAAGAGTATGAAGGCATTGTGCGTCAGCTGATGACCTACATGATGGAAGATCCGCGCACGATTCCCAGCGTGCTGACGGCACTGTTCTGTGCTCGCGCCATTGAGCGCATCGGCGATCGTTGCCAGAACATCTGCGAAATCATCTTCTATTTCGTCAAAGGTCAGGATTTCCGTCACGTTGGCGGTGACCGTCTTGATGAATTACTGTCGGGCGACGACGGCAGCAACAAACCTTCCTGATCCCTGGCTTTCCTGCGCCTGATTGGCGCAGGGATAAGCCTTTTCAATTGGTCACATCCTGAACTCTCTTTATAATTGCGGCACTTTACTCTCTGAGGTGCGCAATGATGTCCCCTTCTCCCCAATCTAAGCCGGGCGTAACGCCGGGCAAAGCGATGCTGGCTGCGGTCAGCGGTTATGCCATGGATGGATTTGACCTGCTGATACTTGGCTTTATGCTGCCGGCTATCAGTGTTTCGCTGGCGCTCAATCCATCACAGGCGGGATCGCTGGTGACCTGGACGCTGATTGGCGCGGTTATCGGTGGCATCGTCTTTGGCCATCTCAGTGACCGTTATGGCCGCATCCGTATGCTGACCGTCACGATTCTGGTCTTCTCGGTCTTTACCGGCCTGTGCGCAGTGGCGCAGGGTTACTGGGATCTGCTCGCCTGGCGCACGCTGGCAGGTGTGGGTCTGGGTGGCGAATTTGGTATCGGCATGGCGCTGATTGCCGAGGCCTGGCCTGCGGAAAAGCGTAATCGCGCGTCAGCGTGGGTCGGTATCGGCTGGCAGCTTGGGGTGCTGATGGCAGCCTTTATCACGCCACCGCTGCTGAATATCATCGGCTGGCGCGGCATGTTCCTGGTCGGTTTGTTGCCTGCGCTGGTCTCGTTCGCCATTCGTCGCGGCATGGGCGAACCGGAGGCCTTTCAGCGGCAGGTTAAACATGTGCCGTCACTCTCGTTTCCGGCACGCCTGAAGCTGCTGGTGCGCGATCGCGCCACTGCCAAAGCCAGTCTGGGTATTTTCATCCTCTGCTCAGTGCAGAACTTTGGTTACTACGGGCTGATGATCTGGATGCCAAGCTACCTCTCTTCCAGCTTTGGCTTCAGCCTGACGAAGTCCGGCCTCTGGACAGCGGTAACGGTGGTGGGGATGACTTTTGGCATCTGGCTGTTTGGCGTGCTGGCCGACCGCTTTGCGCGCTGGAAAATCTTCCTGCTCTATCAGTTTGGTGCGGTGGTGATGGTCGTGGTTTATGCTCAGCTGCGCGACCCGAACATCATGCTGTTTACCGGCGCAATCATGGGGATGTTTGTTAACGGCATGATTGGCGGCTACGGTGCATTGATTTCCGATACCTTCCCGCCGCAGGTGCGAGCCACCGCGCAAAACGTCCTGTTCAACCTGGGTCGTGGCGTGGGCGGCTTCGGTCCGGTAGTGATTGGTCTGCTGGCGAGCCAGTTCTCGTTCACGGCGGCGATTACCCTGCTGGCGCTGATTTATCTGCTGGATATTGCGGCGACGCTGTTCCTGCTGCCGAAGAAACAGAGTCAGGAAGATACGCTGGGCGCAATTGGCTGATGCTGTAATAAGAGTGGCGCTGGGATGCGTGTGATCCCAGCGTTTACGAATCTGAAACCCTCTCCACTTACTTTATTGATCACATCAATGCCTGACATAATGTGCCCGATAAGCATCAGCTATGAATTTAACCTGAAAAGTTATGCTTTAACGCGATGACGTTCAGAGGAATTGTATTGCGAATTACTGCTCTAGAATGGAGCAGAGGATAAATGCTTTTAATTCACAGATATCAGTAAAAGGAGAGTTTAAATGAGGAGTGAAATTATTATGAGGGTTGAATCAGGTTGTTATAGTCAGCCTATAACAACCTTAATTATCAGTATTATCACTCAGGAAATACTGATGATTTCTTTATTGTGCTGCTGTGTTAAATGAAGACAGGAAATTATACAGACCTGTCATATGACCAGAAGCGATGTTCAGGCCAAATTGCTTATGGCTCAGGCCGATGGTCTGACCGGTGCTGGTTGAAGCCTCAAGCGCTGTGGTGGTGTCAGTCAGTGCAGTGTCAACATGGCTAATCGCCTTATTAAGACCAGCCAGAAACTCAGTCAGACCTGCGCCGCTTACCATTTCGATTTCATTTGTATTTAAAGTTTTCATTGTTACGTCCTTATTTACGTTAACTCCCCTGTGTGGGGTGGCTTATTTATAGCGCAATGAGAAAATAAGTAAACAGTAAATAAATAAAGCTTAAGGACGTCAGCATGAATTGCTAATTAATCAGAGGTGAATTGGTAAAAAGTTCCTTTTTAAAGGTCGCGCTGCACAGATATTTTAAATTAAGTCAATCTTTCTTGCCTGACACATTTAGCCCTGAGTACAGAACTGTGAAAATGTTAACGCTTTCTTAGAAGGAAAGGAATTATTTAATTTTATTTTTTCAATTCTCATAAATAAACGAATTACCTGTTTACGACAGGCTTTTTTCAACAGAACAAGCTGCAAGAGCCGGACGCTATGCCACGCAAAGCCTGTTATCATGCAGAGCATCCGGGCCTCTTTACTTCATCAGCGGCAGCAGCTGCTGATACAGGGTCGCAAAGGTCGCCCGACGCGACTGGTAATGCGCCAGCCTGGCCGGATCCGGCTGATGTCGCTGCACCAGAACCGGCGTCGGGACAGTAACTGCGGGATCCAGCGCCTGCTGCGCCAGCCTTGCAGCCCCCAGTGCCGGACCCACTTCACCGCCATGGCAATAATCCAGCGTCTGGCCACTGATATCCGCCAGCATCTGACGCCACAACGCGCTGCGTGCGCCGCCACCGATCAACATAATGCTCTCCGGCTGAACGCCACAGTCATGCAGCACGTCCATGCCCTGTGCCAGAGCAAAACCCACGCCTTCCAGCACCGATCGTGCCAGTTCGGGACGGCCATGCTGGTGGGTGAAGCCAAAGAAAGCGCCCACAGCATTGGGGTTGTTATGCGGCGTGCGCTCACCGGAAAGATAGGGCAGAAACCACAGGTCGGGCACGTCATCGCGCGCACGCTCGGCTTCAGCCAGCAGCTCAGGAACATCTTTGCAACCGGTCAGCGTTGCAGCCCAGTCGAGACAGGAGGCCGCGCTGAGCATCACCGACATCAGATGCCAGCGCTGCGGCAACGCATGGCAGAAGCTATGCACCGCGCGTTCCGGATTGCTGAGATAGCCGTCGCTCACCACGAAATAGACGCCCGACGTTCCCAGCGACAGCATTCCCTGGCCCGGTTCAGTCATGCCGACACCAATCGCACCCGCAGCATTGTCGCCTCCGCCCGCCGCCAGCGGCACCGCGTTCATCTTCCAGCGTGCGGCCAGTCCGGCATGTAAAGTACCGGTCAGGGCATTGCCTTCATAGAGTTGCGGCATCTGATCGCGGCTGAGGTCGCAGGCCTGGAGCATCACATCGCTCCAGTCGCGCTGCGCCACATCCAGCCACATTGTGCCTGCGGCATCTGACATATCGGTGGCGAAGTCGCCACTCAATCGCCAGCGCAGATAATCCTTGGGCAGCAGCACGTGCGCAATCTGACTGAAGATGGCCGGTTCATGCTGCTGCACCCACAGCAGTTTGGGGGCCGTGAAGCCCGGCATCATCAGGTTACCGGTGATCGACCGTGAATCGGGCACCTTCTGCTCCAGCTCACGGCACTGCGCCTCGCTGCGTCCATCATTCCAGAGCATGGCCGGACGTAAGACCTGGTTAGCGCTGTCGAGCAGCGTAGCACCGTGCATCTGTCCGCTCAGCCCGATGGCCTGCACCGCGCGCAGATCCTGCTGCGCGCTCAGCGCCTGCATGGACAAATCCAGCGCCTGCCACCAGCTTTCGGGATCCTGCTCACTCCACAAGGGCTGCGGACGCGAAACCTGCAGTGGCGACGTCTCTGTCGCCACCACGTTGCCTTGTGCATCCATCAGCACCACTTTGACGCCAGAGGTGCCTAAATCGATCCCGATAAACATGCTCTGCTCCTGAAGGGTTAGAAATCAAACAGGTAGTGATTCACCAGATTTTCCAGCTGCTCCTGACGTCCGCTCTGATGCTTCGGATTGAGCTGCTGCTGCTGAGCATGCGCCGCAAGGGCTTCCAGTGAAAACTCACCTTTCAAAATTTGCTGGCCGAACTCACCATTCCAGCCGCTGTAGCGCTGCGCCACACGCTTATCGAGTTCCCCATCGCTGATCATGCGGGCCGCCACTTTCAGTGCCAGCGCCATGGTGTCCATCGCACCAATATGGCCGTAGAAGAGATCATATTTATCGGTGCTCTGACGACGTACTTTGGCATCAAAGTTTAAGCCGCCGGTGGTAAAGCCGCCCGCCTTGAGGATTTCGTACATCACCAGCGCATTCTCTTCCACGCTGACCGGGAACTGATCGGTATCCCAGCCGCACTGCGGATCGCCACGGTTGGCATCCACGGAACCGAAAATACCCAGCGCGATGGCGGTCGCAATTTCATGATGGAAAGAGTGGCCGGCCAGCGTGGCGTGGTTCGCCTCAACGTTAACCTTGATCTCTTTCTCCAGCCCGAACTGTTTCAGGAAGCCATAAACTGTCGCGACATCATAGTCATACTGATGTTTGGTCGGCTCCTGCGGTTTGGGTTCGATCAGCAGCGTTCCCTGGAAGCCAATTTTGTGTTTGTGCTCGACCACCATCTGCATAAAGCGGCCAATCTGCTCGCGTTCCTGGCGCAGGTCGGTATTCAGCAGGGTTTCATAGCCTTCGCGCCCGCCCCACAACACATAGTTCTCGCCGCCCAGGGTTTTGGTCGCCTGCATTGCGCTGCAGACCTGCGTCGCGGCCCAGGCAAAGACCTCTGGATCGGGATTGGTAGCAGCGCCCGCACCGTAGCGCGGATGGGTAAAGCAGTTTGCCGTGCCCCAAAGCAGTTTCACGCCGGTTTCCTGCTGTTTCTCCAGCAGTTTATCGGTCATGACAGCTAAGTTTTCTTTGTAGCTGTGCAGCGAATCGCCTTCCGGTGAGACATCAACGTCATGGAAGCAGTACCACGGCACATTCAGCTTGTGGAAAAACTCAAAGGCCACATCCGCCTTCAGTTTTGCCTGCTGCAGCGCATCTCCGCTTTTCTGCCACGGACGATCAAAGGCGCCAACACCAAACATATCCGCGCCATTCCAGCAGAAGGTGTGCCAGTAACAGGCAGCAAAGCGCAGATGCTCCGCCATGGTCTTGCCGAGGATGACCTCATCAGGATTGTAGTGGCGGAAAGCGAGAGGATGAGTCGACTGGGTGCCTTCATAACGAACCCGATCGATCTGATCGAAATAAGCGTGCATGGTTTGCTCCTTAGCATCAGTACCCGAATGGTCTGCGTAGAAGCAATATTCAATATGGGCTGCTGCCTCAGCTCAATTACGATATTTCATTCCGGGTATCAGATAATTATTATTTGTGCGCTAGCTCGCAAAATAATGTTATTTGCGGGGCGGTTTATCATTATCACTCTCTTGTCCTAAAAAGATGAAAGCTCGATCGCGCTCATAAAAAATGAAATAAACCAAAAAACGTAATAGCCGGATAAAAATCAGTAATTGCTGTAATACGAAAAGAAGGGCAACAATTCATCCGCCTGGTTTATCGGCCTGCGATAACAATAGCCTCAACCTACAGGATGATCACAATGAAGATGAAACATGCACTGTTAGCCGCCTGCGCGGCGCTGGCGCTGTTCAGCCAGACCAGCGTGGCAAAAGAAGTGAAGATCGGCATGGCGATTGACGATTTGCGCCTTGAGCGCTGGCAGAAAGACCGCGATATTTTCGTTAAACAGGCGGAAACACTGGGCGCTAAGGTGTTTGTTCAGTCAGCCAACGGCAACGAAGAGACTCAGATGTCGCAGATCGAAAATATGATCAACCGCGGTGTCGATGTGCTGGTGATAATTCCCTACAACGGTCAGGTATTGAGTAACGTTGTCGCTGAAGCGAAACGGGAAGGCATTAAAGTGCTGGCTTATGACCGAATGATAAATAATGCCGATATCGACTTTTATATCTCTTTCGATAATGAAAAAGTGGGCGAGCAGCAGGCTGAAAGCATTGTAAAACAGGTGCCTAAGGGCAACTATTTTTTAATGGGCGGATCGCCAGTGGATAATAACGCTCGTCTGTTCCGCGCCGGACAGATGAAAGTGTTAAAACCTTATATTGATAATGGCAGCATTAAAATTGTCGGCGATCAGTGGGTCGATGCCTGGCTGCCAGAAAATGCCCTGAAAATTATGGAAAACGCCCTGACCGCTAACAGCAACCACATCGATGCGGTCGTCGCCTCTAACGATGCCACGGCAGGCGGCGCGATTCAGGCGCTGAGTGCGCAGGGGCTGGCCGGAAAAGTGGCGATCTCCGGACAGGACGCCGATCTGGCCGCGATTAAACGTATCAAAGCGGGCACGCAGACCATGACGGTTTACAAACCGATCACTGAGCTGGCCACCGAAGCGGCGAAAATTGCCGTCGAACTGGGCGAGGGCAAAACGCCTGCCAGCAACAGCAAGCTGAATAATGGCCTGAAAGATGTGCCGTCCCGACTGCTGAAGCCGATTCCGGTCAACAAAGACAATATCGAAAGCACCGTGGTGAAAGACGGTTTCCACAAACAGAGCGAACTCTGACCGCGCACAGCGTGAGGGAGAACAGTCGATGCTGCTGGAAATGAAAAACATCACCAAGCGTTTCGGTGCGGTGAAGGCGCTGAATGATGTCAGCCTGCAACTTGAGGCGGGCGAAGTGATGTCGCTGTGCGGTGAGAATGGATCGGGCAAATCGACGCTGATGAAAATCCTGTGCGGACTTTATCCGCACGGTGATTTTGAGGGGCAGATTCACTTCTCTGGCGACGACATTCAGGCGCAGACCATTCGCGATACGGAGCGTAAAGGCATTGTGATTATCCATCAGGAGCTGGCGCTGGTGCGGCAACTGACGGTGATGGAGAACATCTTCCTCGGTGCCGAACTGAGCCGTTTCGGTATGGTGGATGATGAAACCATGACCCTGCGCTGCCAGCAGCTACTGGCGCGGGTCGGGCTGAACGTCTCTCCCGCAACCCGCGTGGGTGAGCTAGGCCTGGGCCAGCAGCAGCTGGTGGAGATTGCCCGCGCCCTGAACAAACAGGTCCGGCTGCTGATTCTGGACGAGCCGACCTCTTCCCTGACGGAGCAGGAGACGGATGTGCTGCTGGGCATCATCCGTAATCTGCGCGAACACGGTATCGCCTGCATCTATATCTCGCACAAGCTGAATGAGGTTAAGGCGATCTCCGACACCATCTGCGTAATCCGTGACGGTCAGCATATTGCCACCCGTCCGGCGGCAGGCCTGAGCGAAGATGACATCATCACCATGATGGTGGGACGCGAGCTGACCGCGCTCTATCCCCACGCGCCGCATCAGATTGGCGATGTGATACTCAAAGTGGAGAACCTCACCGCCTGGCATCCGGTTAACCGCCACATCCGCCGCGTCAACAATGTCTCATTCACGCTCAGACGCGGTGAAATCCTTGGCATCGCCGGGCTGGTGGGCGCAGGCAGGACTGAAACGGTGCAGTGTCTGTTTGGCGTCTGGCCAGGACGCTGGCAGGGCGATATCTGGATCAATGGCAAACAGGTCAACATCATCGATTGCCGCGCCGCCATTGCGCACGGCATCGCGATGGTGCCGGAAGATCGCAAAAAGGATGGCATCGTGCCACTGATGGCGGTGGGTAAAAACATTACCCTGGCGGCGCTGGACCAGTTCAGCCATCGCCTCTCTACGCTGGATGAAGCGCAGGAGCAGCAGGCGATCAACGACGCAATTAGCCGGCTGCGGGTGAAAACCTCCTCATCGGAACTGCCGATTGGCCGCTTAAGCGGTGGCAACCAGCAGAAAGCGATTCTGGCGAAGTGCCTGCTGCTCAATCCAAAAATCCTGATTCTGGATGAACCGACGCGCGGCATCGATGTGGGTGCCCGTCAGGAGATCTACCTGCTGATCAATGCGCTGGTTCAGCAGGGTATCGCGGTGATTGTGATTTCATCTGAGCTGCCGGAAGTGCTGGGCCTGAGCGATCGGGTGCTGGTGATGCACGAAGGGCAGATCAAAGCCGACTTGATTAACGATAACCTGACTCAGGAGCAGGTGATGGAAGCTGCCCTGCGGAGTGAACATTATGCTTAAAAGTGAAAGTACCCAAAGCCGCCTCTCCGGCACGCCGGGCAAACCCTCACCGGGCAGGTTCACGCTGCCTAATCTGCAGGTGCTGGTGATGCTGGGCGCGATTGTACTGATTGCGCTGTTCTTTACCTGGACCACCGATGGTTCGTGGCTCAGTGCGCGTAATGTCTCCAACCTGCTGCGCCAGACCGCCATCACCGGCATTCTGGCCGTGGGTATGGTGTTCGTGATTATCTCGGCGGAGATCGACCTGTCAGTGGGTTCTATGATGGGCCTGCTGGGTGGTGCGGCGGCAATATTCGACGTCTGGCTCGGCTGGCCGCTGCCGCTGACCATCGTGGTGACGCTGGTGATGGGGCTGCTGCTCGGCACCTGGAATGGCTGGTGGGTGGCCTATCGTAAAGTGCCATCGTTTATTGTGACGCTGGCGGGGATGCTGGCGTTTCGCGGCATTCTGGTCGGGATTACGGATGGCACCACAGTTGCGCCAATCACGCCTGGCATGTCGCAGATTGGACAGAGTTATCTGCCGGGCGGCGTCGGTTTCGGCTTTGGCGTTGTCGGTCTGGCGCTGTTTACCCTGTGGCAGTGGCGGCTGCGGCTGCGTCGTCAGCAGCTCGGTCTGCCTCAGGGTGCCGCCAGCGGCACCGTGGGACGTCAGGCGATCACCGCAATCATAGTGCTCGGTGCCATCTGGTTACTCAACGATTATCGCGGCGTGCCGACCCCGGTGTTACTGCTGGCCGTGCTGTTGCTGGCGGGCATGTTTATGGCAACCCGCACCGCATTTGGCCGTCGTATCTACGCCATCGGCGGCAATATTGATGCTGCCCGCCTGTCTGGCATAAACGTGGCACGCACCAAGCTGGCGGTGTTTGCCATCAACGGCGTGATGGTGGCGATTGCCGGGCTGATACTCAGCTCACGTCTTGGTGCAGGTTCGCCGTCGGCGGGTAATATTGCGGAACTCGACGCTATCGCCGCCTGCGTGATCGGCGGTACCAGCCTGGCAGGCGGTGTGGGTTCGGTTGCGGGTGCGGTAATGGGAGCCTTTATCATGGCCTCGCTGGATAACGGCATGAGCATGATGGATGTGCCGACTTTCTGGCAGTACATCGTCAAAGGCGCAATTCTGCTGCTAGCGGTGTGGATGGATACCGCAACGCGGCGTCGGGTGTAATCGCGCGGGCGATCACATTGTGGCGCACACAATTTTTTTGCCCCTTTCAGCCGTGTTATGCAATGCGCTGAGGATTTAAGGGAACGCGCCACCATGCATGAGAAACGTTATCGCATTACGCTGTTGTTTAACGCCAACAAAGTCTATGACCGTCAGGTTGTGGAGGGCGTCGGTGAGTATTTACAGGCGTCGCAGACTGACTGGGATATCTTCATCGAAGAAGATTTCCGCTGCCGCATCGACAACATCCGTGAGTGGCTGGGCGATGGGGTGATCGCCGATTACGACGATCGCTCCATCGAGACCCTGCTGTCGAATGTTTCTGTCCCGATTGTCGGCGTTGGCGGCTCCTACCATCGGCAGGAAGATTATCCCCCGGTACATTACATCGCTACGGACAACGCCGCGCTGGTGGAAAAAGCTTTTCTGCATCTGAAAGAGAAGGGCATCAACCGCTTCGCCTTTTATGGTTTACCGGCTTCCAGCGGCAAGCGCTGGGCGCAGGAGCGGGAACAAGCGTTCCGCCAGCTGGTGGGGCGTGAACGCTATCAGGGCGTGGTCTATCAGGGCATGGAAACCGCGCCAGAAAACTGGCAGCACGCCCAGAACCGACTTGCCGACTGGCTGCAGACGCTGCCGCCGCAAACCGGCATCATCGCCGTGACGGATTCGCGGGCGCGACATCTGCTGCAGGCGTGCGAACACCTGAAAATACCGGTGCCTGAGAAGCTTACGGTGATCGGGATTGATAATGAGGAGCTGACCCGCTATCTGTCACGCGTGGCGCTCTCGTCCGTGGCGCAGGGCTCCCGACAGATGGGCTATCAGGCAGCCAAACTGCTGCACAGGCTGCTGGATAAGCAGCCCCTGCCGCTTCAGCGCATTCTGGTGCCGCCGGTGAAAGTTATCGCCCGACGCTCTACCGACTTCCGCTCGCTGCGCGATCCGGCAGTGATTCAGGCGATGCACTACATCCGCTTCAATGCCTGCAAAGGGATTAAAGTGGAGCAGGTGCTGGATGCGGTCGGGCTGTCGCGCTCTAACCTGGAGAAACGCTTCCGGGATGAGACCGGCGACACTCTTCATGCGATGATCCACCGCGAAAAACTCGAAAAAGCCCGCGAACTACTGGCTTCTTCGTCGCTCAACATCAATGAGATCTCGCAGATGTGCGGCTATCCTTCGCTGCAGTACTTCTATTCCGTCTTCCGCAAAAGCTACGACACCACACCGAAAGAGTATCGCCAGCATTTTGGGGAGAATTTGTTGTAGGGGGAAAGGTTGAGTCTGGCGTGGAGTGAGACCGGATGACCCTGTGCGCCTGACCGGCTAGATCATCCGCTGCTCACTCTGCTCCAGCACCGCCAGCGCCAGCCCGTTAGCCGGGTCAATGCGGTTCTCCGGGAAGTGCAGCTGGGTATGTGCGGCGGTAAAGGCCAGCGCGTTGCCGTGAGCCGTATCGCGTACCGCCTTGCAGAAGACCTCACTGGCGCTCCACGGGCAATCAATAATGATGGTAGCGGGATTGAGCAGCAGCATAATCTGACTCAATGCTGCACCCAGATAGCCACCCGCCTGCGCCATCACCTCATCCACTATGCGGGGCGCGCTATCGCGATTCTCCCAGCTCAGGCCAGGCTGGCGCTGCGCCAGTTGCTGCTTAATCGCAGGCTGGCTGACCAGCACTTCCAGGCAACCCCGGCGGCCGCAGCTGCAACGCGGTCCTTCGGGCTGCACAACCAGATGTCCCGCTTCGCCCGCTGTCCAGCTGTGCCCGGTAAACACTTCGCCATGCTGTACCAGCGCGCCGCCAATTCCTTCTGAAATTCGCAGATAAAAGTGGCCGCTCTCCACGGATAATCCACGCTGCTCCACAGCCAGCAGCGCAGCGGCTTTAACATTGTTCATAATGCGAATGGGCAGACGGACGTGTTTGCGTAGCGCGCTCAGCAGGTCAACATCCTGCCATTCAAGTGGCAATGAAATGTGCATCCAGCCGCGGCGGGGATCGACGATACCGGGGAAGCCCAGGCCAATGCCGAGCAGATCGGGATAGTGTTCTATCAGTTCCCGGCACAGCATGGCCAGCTCAGCCAGCAGTCGCGTTGGGTTACTGGTATCGGTGCGCAGCGTCGCTTCAGCCAGCACCTGAGAAAAGTAGTCGCAGACCCGCCAGTGGATAACGTTACGTTCCACCATGATACCTGCGCTCTTGAGTTTTTCCGGCCGAAGAGTAATCCCGATTTTAGGCCGTCCGGCGGCCGCGACGCTGACCGGCCCCAGCTCCACTATCAGGCCCTGTTCCAGCAGGTCATCAATGATTAACGAGACGGTGTTTTTGCTGAGTGTCAGCGCTTCTGCCAGATCCTGACGCGACGTCACGCGCAGCTTACGCAGCTGAGTCATCACCCGTTTCTGGTTATTCAGTCTCAGTAGTGCAGGGCCTTTGCCGTTTGTTTTCATCACGGGTTCACTCAACAGAGGAGTAAGAATTGAGTGTATCAGGCCACACGTTTTCCACATCCCACACTTTGCGTGCTGTTTCACACAACCCGATCGACTGTGTCTGAGATCGTGACGGCGATCAGATCGCCGGATTAACGCCGGGTTTTCCGCAACACCGGCGGCCCGATGAGCGCAATGACCTGGCGTTGCCTCTGATTAATATTCGTCGCCGCGAACCCGGCTGCGATAGCTTTCCCAGTCGAAACGCACCCACAGGCTGTTGCCGAGGCGCATACGATCCATAACGCGTTCGCCCAGCAGCGTATTCATGCCCGCATGGTCGAGGTTGGATAACATGCCGGTCGGGCGCTTCGACGAAGAGCGGCGATCGACAATCTGGTTGATGATCACTTTTTCGTACCGCGATTCGCTCTGCATACCGATCTCATCAATCACCAGCAGATCAACACTGCTGAGATCCTGAATCAGCCGCTCTTCGGTAATACCGCTGCTGCCGCTGAATGTGCCTTTCATGCTCGACATCAGATCGGCGACCGTCACGATCAGCACGCTTTTACCGCGCAGGATCAGGTCATTGCCAATCGCGGCGGCCAGATGGTTTTTACCGGTGCCAGGGCGGCCTGAAAAGACAAAGCTGGCGATGCTGCCATCAAACTCAGCAGCGTATTGACGTGCCAGCTCCAGCGCTTTGCGCTGTCCCTCGTTCTCAACCCGGTAATTATCAAATGAGCAGTTCATGTGCAGCTCGCGAATGCCGGAACGGCCCATCACGCGCTGCATTTTCATTGCGCGGTTCTCACGCACAATCGCCTCTGAACGCAGGCGACCCTGCTCCTGATTCCACGCCAGCAGCTCTTCACCATTGGCAAATTTTGGACGGGTGCCCGCAGGCATCATTCTTTTCAGACGGTTAAAGAGATCATCTGGCGTTTTCATCATTCACCTCGGAAACCATCGGGAATGGTACGGTCAGGATCAGGCAACTGCGTGATATCACGCTTCGGTTGCCCGCCATTTGCGGCGCGGTTCATCTGAATGCTGCGCGCCAGCTTCTGTTGCCACTGCACATGATGGAACATCCGGCCTTCTGCCTGCCAGTAAGCCACAAAGGCCGCCAGCTCGCTGGGAGTCACCGGTTCACTCAGCGCCACGCCCCAGATAGCGGCCTGACGCGTAAAGTCGGCATCCGGCTGCCAGCCCTGATACATGGCGAACTTGCCTGCCGGTGTATGAATCGCGGCGGGCGCATCATCATAGAGGCTGTCATCCAGCGCCACATCATTTGGCTGCCGGGCGGCGGCTTCCAGCGCCAGCAGCTCAGCCAGACGCGCCGGCGTGATGGCGTACATCACCGGCGCATAATTATCTAACACCGCCAGCGTGCCCTTTTCCGCCTGCTGCAGGGCAGTCAGCGGATCCTGTCGGAAGGCATCCAGGCCAATGAGCGTTGAAGTTAAGATTTTAGCTGACATGAAAAGACCTGAGGTTAACGAACACCTTGCGTCGGGAACCCGTCGCCGACGCAGAAGTGTTTATTGTACCTGTTTTAAGGGTGCGGATCGCTTAAAAAGGGTCGCCTGGAAGGACCCGGATAGCGATGTAATGATTAGTACCATCAATAACCTGCTTAACCGCCAGGTGACAACATTTTCGTATATGGAATGGCTTAGGCGCTGCCAGAGCATAAACAGGTAGTAAGTGGTACACCTTAAAGGAGAAATTACAGAGTTAAAATCATCTCTTTAAAACATTAAATAACCACTAATACAGGCAGTTAAGAAAAATTAATAACTATAAAACGACGAAAAACACCTCGTCATGTCGCTGGTTGAGTATTTATCAGTACCATTAATAAATATGAATTTTTGGGTTAAGTCATGATTAAGGTATGATGCGCTTACTTAATAGCCATAAAGTTCATGAGGGATTATGACTGAAGGATTCTTTTTATATCACCTGGATAAAACCACCTGCGGCGGACGGATTCTTAGCGGCGCGTCTGATGAAACGTACACTATCGGCGGCATCGAGCGCCAGCAGGTCCGGGAGGGCGATCCGGTGACCTGCGGAAAACATGAAGGGCGGTTTCGCGTCTGTGGGGGGATGGGGGACACCTATGAGGTGAATGGTGTCCTGAAAGAGTGGGCGGGTTCTCTTCACAGTTACAGCTCCTGCCCCTGTCGTGCCCGTTTTACTCCCTCCGTCAGCACGCACACTTACGAGATCGACTGCAACGCTGGCCGTGCAGCCGAACGGGCTGAGGCTGCTGAGAGAAAAGCACAGCAGTCAGAGCCAGAACAGCGTGCACAGGCAGTGAAGAAGAAACAGGAAATCACGCTCACCATCGGTGTGTTCTTTGATGGAACGGGCAACAATGCGAATAACAGCGGCGCTCGGCAGGCCGCTTGTTCCGGTGAACATTTCGGGATGAATGATGCGGAGGCTACGTCTGGATTAGAGCAGTGCCTGAGACTGAATCAAGGAGTCAGCGGTACCGCAGCTGGAAGCTATCTTAGCTATTACAGCAACGTATACTGGCTCAATTCGCTTTATAGCCCGGATGTGAGGCCCGATACGGGAACAGGCCAGTATGCCATTTATATTGAAGGTATCGGTACAGAGGACGGCACGGGCGACAGCACTTACGGTATGGGTACCGGTCGGGGTGATACCGGCGTAGTGAGAAAAACAGATAAAGCTGTTGCCATACTGGCTGCCGCGATTCAGGGGTATTTCAACAGACATGCCGCTGCGCGTACCTGTGTCATTAAAGAGCTGCAGTTTGATATTTTTGGCTTCAGCCGTGGAGCCGCGGCGGCGCGGCATTTTGCCAACCGGGTATTCAGCCAGGACAGGACCATTGTCTCGGCAATTAAGATCGGGCTGGGTGATGTCGAGTTCTCCGGTACGCCCGGCGGTAAAACCCGATTTCTGGGGATTTTCGATACCGTGGCGGCCATCGGAACGCCGGTTAATGGCATGAACCCGCATAGCGCAGATACAGGTGAGGTGAATCTGGTACTGCGTCCGGGCGTGGCGGAAAAGGTATTTCATATCACCGCGCAACACGAATGCCGCTTTAACTTTGCGCTGAACAGTGTCAAACCGGCATGGCCTGAGCTGGCTCTTCCCGGTGCGCACTCCGACATTGGCGGAGGTTACAATCCTGAAGAACACGAAGCCTGTTTCCTTACCCGGCCAGAGTTTGAAACCGTACCAATCTCAACTCCCGATACAGAAACGCGGATTTATCGGCAGACCTGCGCGCAGCTTAAAACGATGGATGGCTATCCGGCGATAGCGCCGCTGCTGAATGCGGTGGAGGTCAATGCAGATGTCTGGCATGACGACAGAATGCCAGCCGATCATTACGGAACACTACAAAAGCGCAGTGGAGCGGCGCTGGTTATTGACAGACTAACCCGCAATGACTGGTCTAAGGTGGTGCTCCGGGTGATGCTTGATGCGGCACAGGATGCCGGTGTGATCTTCGATCCTATCAGGGACACTAATAAAGAGTTAAGAGTTCGCTCAGAACTCAATAGCTTGTGTGAAAAAGCGATAATAATGGGACGGGCCACAAGAAGTGGAATTCCTGGAACTGTCTTTACTACATCGGAAATTCTGATGCTGGCCGGGAAGTATATCCACTGCTCGGCTAACTGGAACAGCGTACTTAGAGACAGTGAGGGAAGGGTCAGCGGTGCGGTCAGACCGGCGAAGCTGATGACCTTCACTAACCGGCCGGACGAATGCTGGCAGCGTACGGTTTACGATATGGACGGGAATAAAATATGGAAATAAAATGTATGGCAGGGCTCCTTACTATTCTGCTATTGACTGGCTGTCAGGGAGAAGCACACACAAATGATTCTCCTCAGAATGGTGCACCGGCAGAATGGACGTTTGATTTTTTCACGCCTAAAGCATTACCCGCATTGGTGACGTATGTAGTAGTTCAGGATACCGATAATAAAGTTTATGAGTTTAACACTCTGAACCGTACATCTGCTCTGCCTGGCGTTATCGGGCAGTGGAATGACAAAGATCGTGCTTCCGGTGGCTACTGGAATCACGTTGAGCGCCCGCCAAGGCATATTATTTTCTGCTGGGACTCAATTATCGATAAAAAAGTGTATCAGACCACTCTGACTATTCCTAAAGCCATTCTGGAGAAAATGCTCAGGCCGGCCGGGCAGAAAGACTATTGGGGGAGAACAGCATATTACGACAGAGTACAGATAGGTCTGGCTCCGGAGGGAAAGGTAGCTGTCTGGCTGCAGGGGATCCGCTCTGAGCCTAATTATCGTGTTACGCCCTCAATTCTGAAAACCGTCTCAGGAGATAAACTAGATATCTGTAAAGGAATAACGAAAAGTGACTTTAATTATGGATATGACCAGGACATAAAAGATTTTATCAAAGGAAAAAAATACCCTTACGGCCGATGGTAACGATCCCGCTATTTAATTAATTGGCTGAAAGATATTCATTCCAGCCATTTTAAAAGGGTGATTAGTGAAACTGTTAAAGAAGAATCAGCAGTGCAGTCAAACCGGCAAAGCTTGTGACATTTACTAACCGGCCGGACGAACGCTGGCAGCGTACGGTTTACGATATGGGCGGGAATAAAATATGGAAATAAAACGCGTGGCAGGGCTTCTTACTATTCTGGTATTGACTGGCTGTCAGGGAGAAGCACACACAAATGATTCTCCTCAGAACGGTGCACCGGCAGAATGGACCTTTGATTTTTTCACCCCAAATTCGCTACCGGCATTAGTGACGTTCGCTGTTGTACAAGATGCGGAAGGTACGATTTATCGCTTTAACACGCTGAACAGCACACCCGATCTGCCTAAAGTTATCGGTGGATGGAACGACAAAGATCGTGCGCCTGGCGGCTACTGGAATCACGTTGAGCGCCCGCCAATGCATATTATTTTCTGCTGGGACTCAATTATCGATAAAAAAGTGTATCAGACCACTCTGACTATTCCTAAAGCCGATCTGGAAAAAATGCTCAGGCCAGCCGGGCAGAAAGACTATTGGGGGAAAACAGCATATTACGACAGAGTACAGATAGGTCTGGCTCCGGGGGGAAAGGTAGCTGTCTGGTTGCAGGGGATTCGATCTGAGCCTAATTATCGTATCACGCCGTCAATTCTGAAAACCGTCTCAGGAGATAACCTGGATATCTGTAAAGGAGTAACCAAGCATCCAAATGGATATAAATATTATGGAGATACACCTGATTTTATCAAAGGAAAAAAATACCCTTACGGCCAATGGTAACGATCCCGATATATTTAGTAACTGGCTGAAAAGATATTCAATTCAGCCATTTTAAAAAGGTGGTTAGTGAAACTGTTAAATAAGAATCAGCAGTGCAGTCAAGCCGGCTAAGCTGATGACATTCACCAACCGGCCGGACGAACGCTGGCAGCGTACGGTTTACGATATGGACGGGAATAAAATATGGAAATAAAACGCGTTGCAGGACTTCTTACAGTGCTGGCGTTGACAGCCTGTCAGCGAGAAACAGACTACAGCAACGCTTCTCAGAACGGCGCACCGGTAGAATGGACGTTTGATTTCTTCACGCCTAAAGCATTACCCGCATTGGTGACATATGTAGTAGTTCAGGACGCAGATGATAAAGTTTATGAGTTTAACACTCTGAACCGTACATCTGCTCTGCCTGGCGTTATCGGGCAGTGGAATGACAAAGATCGTGCTTCTGGTGGCTACTGGAATCATGTTGAGCACCCGCCAAGACATATTATTTTCTGTTGGGACTCGATAATCGATAAAAAAGTGTATCAGACCACTCTGACTATTCCTAAAGCCGATCTGGAGAAAATGCTCAGGCCGGCCGGGCAGAAAGACTATTGGGGGAAAACAGCATATTACGACAGAGTACAGATAGGTCTGGCTCCGGGGGGAAAGGTAGCTGTCTGGTTACAGGGGATTCGATCTGAGCCTAATTATCGTATCACGCCGTCAATTCTGAAAACCGTCTCAGGAGATAACCTGGATATCTGTAAAGGAATAACCAAGCATCCAAATGGATATAAATATTATGGAGATACACCTGATTTTATCAAAGGAAAAAAATACCCTTACGGCCAATGGTAACGATCCCGATATGTTTAGTAACTGGCTGAAAAGATATTCATTTCAGCCATTTTAAAAAGGTGGTTAGTGAAACTGTTAAATAAGAATCAGCAGTGCAGTCAAACCGGCTAAGCTGATGACATTCACCAACCGGCCAGACGAGCGCTGGCAGCGTACGGTTTACGATATGGACGGAAATAAAATATGGCAATAAAACGTATGGCAGGGCTTCTTGCAATGCTGGCGTTGACAGCCTGTCAGGGAGAAACACACTCCATTAACGCTCCTCAGAACGATGAGCCAACAGAATGGTGGTTTAATTTTTTCACGCCTAAAGCGTTACCGGCATTAGTGACCTTCGCGGGTGTTCAGGATGCGGAAGGTAAAGTTTATGAGTTCAATAGACTGGATAGTACAAGAGCGCTCAATGGTGTAGTCGGTCAGTGGAACGATAATGCACGAACGCTTAACGGTCACTGGAATCACGTTAAACGGCCTCCCAGACATATTATTTTTTGCTGGGACTCAATTATCGATAAGAGGGTATATCAGACCACTCTGACCATTCCTGAACCCGTTGTGGATAAAATGCTCCGGCCCGGGGTAAATCAAGACTATCCGGGGAAAGGGAAGTATTACAACACTATACAAATTGGTCTGGCTCCGGAGGGAGAGGTAGCTGTCTGGTTAAGTGGCGTTGCCCGGGGCGAACCTGGTTACCGTATAACGCCGTCCGTCCTGAAAACTTTATCCGGAGATAAGATGGATATCTGTAAAGGGATTACACGTTTTTCACACGGCTATGAACATGGTAAAGATACTGAGATTTTTATCAAAGGAAAAAAATATCCATATGGCCAATGGTAGCGCTCCTGATACTTTTAATACGGATTGAAGATATATTCATTTCAGCCAACCTGAATAGCGTATTTATAGGAAATCAGGGAAGTGTCAGCAGTGCGGCCAGACCGGCGAAGCTGATGACCTTCACTAACCGGCCGGACGAACGCTGGCAGCGTACGGTTTACGATATGGACGGGAATAAAATATGGAAATAAGACGCACGGCGGGATTTATTACACTCCTGATACTGACTGGCTGTCACGGTGCAGGCCAGACGGCTCCGGCAGTGGTCAAAACTGATGTTCCTTCAGAATGGAAATTCAATTTCTTCACGCCCAAAGGGTTACCTGCTCTGGTGACATTTGCCGTCATTCAGGGTGCTGATGGGACGATTTATCGCTTTAATACACTGAACAGTACTTCTGCACTGCCTGAGGTTATCGGTAAGTGGAATGATAAAGATCGTGCTTCGGGTGGATACTGGAATCATGTTGATCGCCCCCCTAAACATTTTATCTTTTGCTGGGACTCGGTAATTGATAAGAAAGTGTATGAGACCCATCTGACTGTCCCTGATGTCATTGTAAAAAAGATGAACAGTGCCAGTGGGAAAACGGATCCTTATAATAATACCTATGACACCATTCAGATTGGCCTGGCTCCGGAGGGGAAGGTAGCGGTATGGCTAAAAGGTATCGGGTTTGAGCCTAATTATCGCATTACACCGTCCGTCCTGAAAACTTTATCCGGAGATAAGCTGGATATCTGTAAAGGGATTACACGTTTCTCTGACGGCTATGAATACGGCAAAGATACTGAGATTTTTATCAAAGGAAAAAAATACCCATACGGAATCTGGTAGCCAGAATTTTAAGCTCTAAAGGATCTTCCTGAATCCTTAAGAGCCTATTTATCATTTAAAAATCCTCAATATAAGACAGGTTAAAGCCAGGAATTGCCAACGTCTCCTTTCTCCGAACTAACCACTTAAAAAGCAAGACTGCAGGTCAGTGCGACGTGACCGGAGAAGAGGCGTGGCGGGTTGATGCCGATTCGGTGGCGCGTACGCTGACAGTGGCAGCGGCCGGACGGGTCTGCCATAAATAGCGCACCGAGGCGAGCCAGCAGAGGCTGTATCCCAGAAGCTCGGTACCCTCTTCAGCCATGTTTTTCACCACGCGGTTGTAATCCCCCAGCATCAGATGCTGCCACAGCGCATGCACACCAAACAGTCGGGAGAAGACCAGCACCACTAAAAAGCCGGAGGCCATCACCGGCCAGCTGCGGTGCAGCAGCAGATTAGCCAGCGCATGCAGGGTTTTCTTCGGCGTCCGCAGCGCAACGGCCAGCGAGCCCGCCGTAACCGCCAGTGCAAACCAGACCCAGCTGCCGTGCTGGATGGTATCAAACACGAAGTCGAGTTCGCGGATCAGCATGCAGCTGTAAAAGCCCGCCACCAGGGTCAGCGCCCCGCGCTGGGCGGGACGGCGTTGAGCCGCAATGAAAAACAGCGCGGCGATCATCGCCAGCATGCATTCCTGGGTGGTTTCAGTAAAAGAGGTTTCGTGAAGTGCATCGTTCATCCAGGCCACATCAATGTAGACCGGAACGATAGTCAAAGCGAGAACCAGGGCTGCCAGGAGGAAGACCGCTATTTCGCGGCCAATAATTGTCAAATCGTTGCGCATAGTGTTACCAGTATAATGATTAGCGGACTCATTATATTTTAAACGCCCGATTCCCTTTCTCTTTTTATGCCCCGCTAGAAGCTGGCGCTGAAGCCAAAGGTATAAAGTTGCTGATCCTGATTATTCAGCGCTTCGCTTTGTGAAAACGAGGCAAAAGCCGCCAGATTATCGTTCAGTGGCATTTGCGCACCGATGCTCACATCGATGCCGTTGGACTGATCTGTGCCGTTCGTCGTCTCATGGCGTGGATTCTGCGGCGAATCTGCCATCAGATAGTGGTAACTCAGCTGCGCCCAGGGCGATATCCATCCCTGCTGCGAATCGATGCGCCAGCCAACGCTGGCGCTCTGCTCCCGGCTCTGCTGATCGCTGTAATCGCATTGCAGACAGTTCATCTGCTGCGGATCAACCGCATACTGCGCCACGGGTCCGGTGGTCAATGACGGAGCAATGGGCATATCAACGCCAGCGCGATAGCGTTTGCCCAGCGGCGTGGTGCCTACGCTGCCGGTTTCACTGTGCAGGGCGATGGGAGATGCGGTCGGTGAATTAATGGCAGCTTCAAACAGGGCGCGGCTCTCATCGCTGAAGGCGAGTGGGGTCAGGGCAATCTTCTCCGCCAGAATCGTGTCGTAGTCGGGAAGAAACTCAGGATGTTGAGGCGCAGAGGCGCCACCGCGGGCAAAAGTCGGTTGCGTAAAGATGAACAGGCATACAGCACAGCAGGTCCGCAGACCTTTCCAACTGCTTCTCGGCAACATCGATTCTCCGGGCAAAACTGAAGTTATTATCCGGCGTCTGAATTAAATTTTCGGCCCGTCTCTGTTATTTAACCGCTGATCGTTTAACTATCAACCCATTAATTCTAAGATCAAGCGGACCGCTAAAATATTCTCGATATTTAAGGAACAAAGCGATGCAACGATGTGGTTGGGTAACGCAGGATCCCCTCTATCTGGCTTATCACGACAGGGAATGGGGTGTGACGCAGCGGGACAAGCGTGCGCTGTTTGAGATGCTCTGTCTGGAAGGACAGCAGGCGGGATTATCCTGGATCACTGTGCTGAAAAAACGGGAAAACTATCGTGCGGCGTTTCACCAGTTTGACCCGCAGGCGATTGCGCAGATGGATGCTGCAGATATCGACACGCTGATGCTCAATAGCGGTATTATCCGCCACGCCGGTAAAATCGCTGCCATTATCACTAACGCCCGCGCTTATCTGGAGATGGAGGCGAAAGGAGAGGATTTCAGCCACTTCGTCTGGCAATTTGTCGATAACGAGCAAATCGTTCATCATTATCCTGACTACAGTCAGGCGCCCACTACGTCAGAGCAGGCTATTGCGCTCTCGAAGGCACTTAAGACGCGTGGTTTCAAATTCATCGGCCCGACAATTTGCTATTCGTTTATGCAGGCCTGCGGGTTGATAAACGATCATCAGAGCAACTGTTTTTGTCATCCTGAGAATCAAAAGGCCTGATTCCCGGTAAATCAGGATTTTTCCTCACTACATTCGCAGTCACCAGGCGGCATAATCGTGCCACTTATGGGAAAGGTTTTCCCCTGTGTGTGGAATGTAAGGGAACAAAAATGCAGAAGAAATTAATCGCCATCACCTTGTTATTAAGCGGCAGTCTGGCCCTGCCAGGTTGTACTACCAATCCTTATACCGGCGAATCTCAGGCGGGTAAGTCAGGCGTAGGCGCGGGCCTGGGCGCATTAGTGGGTGCCGGTGTCGGCGTGCTCTCTTCGTCGAAGAAAGATCGTCGTAAAGGTGCGCTGATTGGTGCCGCTGGTGGTGCTGCACTGGGCGGTGGCGTGGGTTACTACATGGATGTGCAGGAAGCGAAACTGCGCGACAAAATGCGCGGTACCGGCGTCAGCGTGACCCGTAACGGCGATAACATTGTTCTGAATATGCCAAACAATGTCACCTTCGACTCCAGCAGCAGCAATCTTAAACCTGCCGGCGCGAACACCCTGACCGGTGTTGCAATGGTGCTGAAAGAGTATCCAAAAACTGCGGTAAACGTGGTGGGTTACACCGACAGCACCGGCAGCCGCGCGCTGAACATGCGTCTGTCACAGCAGCGTGCTGAAAGCGTCGCCAGTGCGTTGATCGTGCAGGGTGTTGCCAGCGACCGCCTGCGTACGCAGGGTGCAGGCCCGGATAACCCGGTTGCCACCAACAGCACCGAAGCAGGCAAAGCACAAAACCGTCGTGTTGAGATCACGCTCAGCCCGCTGGGATAATCGCGGTCGCCCCCGCCCGGGGGCGCCTTTTTTCTGTAAAGCGTCGCGCCAGAAGTATCAGTAATGTTTCTGCTAATAGAGCCAGCAGAGGCTTTATGGTAGGCTGATCAAAAATTGATCAACGGACTCCTCTCCCATGTCTCTTAAAGCCATCGCTGCGGTTTTAGGTCTTTCCGTGACGACAGTCAGCCGCGCCCTCAATGGTTATCAGGATGTCGCTCACGAGACGCGTAAACGCATCGAAGAGGAAGCGCAGCGGCGTGGCTACCGGCCCAATGCGGCGGCGCAGCGTCTGAAAACCGGGCGTGCCAACGCGGTGGGACTTGTCTACCCGATCAATTCATCCCCTCTGAGTGGCAGCGACTTCAGTGACATGTTGCTGGCGCTGGATCATCACCTTGCCCGTTATGAGATTAACCTGCTGTTGCTGGCGGATAAGCAGCAGCAGAGTCAGTCGACCCTGACACGCCTGCTTCGCAGTGGAGCCGTTGATGCCCTGATCATCGGGCACACTACACCTGAAGACAGTCGGCTACACGCTCTGCTCCAGACCAATTTCCGCTTTCTGGCGCTGGGCCGCAGCGATCTGCCATCCACCTATGCCTGGTTTGATGTTGATCACCTTGCCGGTTCACAGCTGGCGGTGAGCTGGTCGCTGGCGCAGGGACGGCAGCGGATAGCCTGGCTCGGCAGTCATGAAAACAGCACGCGGGTGCGTGACCGTCGTCAGGGTTATCTGACGGCGCTGGGGGACGTTGCGCCTTATGCGATGGCGTCTGTCACGCCGTCGCGCCGTGCTGGCTATCACCAGACCCGCGAATGGCTGGCAGAGGCTCCTGCGCCGGAAGTGATTATCACCGACTGCGCTGTGCTGGCTGAAGGCGCCGCTCTGGCGCTGCAACAGGCGGGACGCGCAACGGGCGAGGGTGCCATTCTGCTGGCAGGCTGGGAAGGATTACCGCGGGATGCGATTCTCGATCATCCCATTGTCGCTATTCGCCAGGCGACGCCGCATCAGGCTGGTGAACAGGTGGCTGAAATGGTGATGCAGTTAATCAATGGCGCGCCGCCGGAAACATTACAGACCCTGTGGCAACCCTGGCTGCAATTACCGGCGTAGCACTTTTTGCGGTGGGCTTTGCTTGTGCTAGTCTCTGCCAGGTTTCTTATTTCGCAGGATATCTCATGAAAATCAGGCCGCCTCGCGCCACCATTAGCGATGTTGCTCACGCGGCACGAACCGGTAAAACCAGCGTTTCACGTTATCTCAATGGTGAACTGCATCTGCTTTCTGCCGGTTTAAAAGCGCGGATTGAACAGGCGATTGCTGATCTTAGCTATCGCCCAAGCCAGATGGCGCGCGGCCTGAAGCGCGGACGTACCCGCCTGATCGGGCTGATTATCGCCGATATCACCAATCCCTATTCCGTCGATGTCATGAGCGGTATTGAAGCCGCCTGCCGCGAGCAGGGCTTCACGCTGCTGATGTGTAACACCAACAACGAAGTGGATCTGGAGCAGCATTATCTGCAACTGCTGAGCAGCTATCAGGTCGAGGGCATTGTGGTAAACGCGGTCGGGATGCGTGAAGAGGTGCTGAACCACCTGCAACAATCCCTGCTGCCGATGGTGCTGATTGACCGTAAAATCCCCGATTTTCCCTGTGATGTGGTGGGCCTGAACAACGCCGAAGCGGCCGAAACGGCAACACGCCATCTGATTGATAACGGCTACGACGCGCTGCTGTTTCTCAGTGAGCCGCTGGGCAGCGTGAACACACGCCGCGAGCGTCTGCACGCCTTCCGCCAGCTGCTGGCGGCGCATCCGCAGGTTAAACATGAGAATACCGAAGTGGCGCTGCATCAGCCCGATGCGCTGGACCAGGCGCTGCTGGCCTTCCATCAGCGTCACACCGGTAAACGCTGTGCGGTGATGGTCGCCAACGGCGCGCTGACGCTGCAGGTGGCGCGATCGCTGCAGCGACTCAACCTGCACTGGGGCCGCGATATCGGCCTGCTCGGTTTTGATGAACTGGAGTGGGCGGCGCTGGCCGGTGTCGGTATCACCACGCTGAAACAGCCGACCTGGCAGATTGGCTTTAGTGCGCTGGAACGGCTGATTGCGCGCATTGAGGGCAGCGAATTGCCGGTTGCCGAGCAGGTCTTCTCTGGCGAACTCATCGTTCGCGGCTCCAGCCAGCCTCTGGGCTGAATTTCAGATTTGTTTTAACATCAACGGAAATTGCCCACAGGAATAACGAGAGGCTGAGCGGGCAGAGCATTTAACTCATGAAAGAAGCCCATACAGGATGGGCTTCCTGTCGGAACTAAAAACGGAAACCAGGGATATAATATCCACCTGGGAACATGATGATTGATGGTGTGCCTGGTTTCCAGCAGACGTTTGCTGCATCAATCCATGATCCTTGATTGACTCCATTAAGATTAATGGTGTTCATTGACTCTCTTAAACCGTTTAAATTAATGGCACCAGTAACGAGTTGTGTTTGTTTATTCTCTAAGTCTTTCATTTTTAAATATCCTTTATTTGCATCCGTGTAATATTATATTCCCAATAACCTTTCCTAAAGGTTCCTGTTTGAGTATGTCGCCAGTTATTATGGTGACGCTCAAGTCTGTATACTCTTTTTTTATTTCTATTTTGTCTAACTTTTTTTTCGCCCAAAGGCCGCATGCGGCATAGGCCTTGGCTTCAGGAGTGGAATCGGCGGATTCCATCACATTTTGGAAAATCGATAAAGAATTGTTATCTGATAATGCTTTTTCGTATATTAATTGTTGCGGCATTTTCTTCGCGATAAACCCATTAAAACCAATTGAAAATAGATTTACGGAGAAGAGTTCTTTTTCTATTTCTTGATTGGATCGGGCTGAGATTGTTGTTAATGCTAAAAACAACAACAAGAGTATTGAACTCCATTTCATTTGGTGAAGCTCCGTTGGTTATCATATTGCCGACTATAAAGGCAATTTAATAATAATGGAATGGAAACTTATGGCACGAATTTAATGACAGCATTACATTCTGGGGTTTTTTAATTTTATCCGGCTCGTCACTGAGTTAATCCAGTTACCTGATTTTAAAAGCTGATAAACTGATGGAGACTAAAATCAATGCTAACCTAATTAAATTCCTCATTTTTTCGTTCACCGAATTTCTTCTCAATCCACTTAGCGTACAATCCCGCCCTTTTGTGCTTCAGAGCCTGTTTACATGCTCGCTTCGTGAGCACGATCATAATTTCACAGTTTGCTCCTTTGCTTTGGAACCGGTTCCATTTAGGGTTTTTGTATTCGTTATCGACAGAACCCTGCCATGGAGTAGAACATGAAACCTGACATCATCGTGGTGACCGCCGCTTATGGCCACGCGCAGATCGCCGCACTCGGCGGTCAGCGTGCGCTGCTGCCGATCATTCAGCTGGCGGGCGCTGACGGGGTCGAAATCCGCCGCGAACTGCTTGATGACGCGGCGCTGGCCGATCTGCCAGCGCTGGCCCAGACGGTGGCGCAACATCAGCTGCACACCAGTTATTCGGTGCCCGATACGCTGTTTTGTGACGGCGGCGAAATCAATCCACGCATAACCCACTACGTTGAAGAAGCACGTCAGTTAAATGCTCAGCGGCTGAAAGTGGCGCTGGGAGACTTTACTGGTGCGCTGCCTCGCGAAACGTTGCAGGCGCTGCTGGCGGATCTGCCTTTTCAACTGACCGTTGAGAACGACCAGACCGAACATGGCCGACTGGAACCTTCAGTCGCGTTTTTCACGGCGGTCAGGGAAGCCGATCTACCCATCACTATGACCTTTGATATGGGCAACTGGTGCTGGACCGGCGAGGATGCCGATCAGGCGGCGCAGCAGCTGGCCGCGCAGGTGGGCTACGTGCATGTCAAAGCGGCCGTGCCGCACCAGAATAGCTTCCGGGCGATTGCACTGGATGAGGCTGACGACCACTGGCGCTCACTGCTGCAACAGCTGCCCGCACAGGCACCGCGCGGTATCGAATTTCCGCTGGAAGGCGACGATCTGACAGCGGTGACACGCCACTATGTGTCGCTGCTGCGTAACGTGTAAGGAACAGATATGACGCACATTAATCATCACAACGGTCCGCTTGATGTTGTCACTATCGGTGAAGCGATGGCGATGTTCATCGCCCGCGAGACTGGCGACCTGGCCGCAGCAGAGACCTTTGTTAAACGCGCGGCAGGTGCAGAACTCAATGTAGCGACCGGTCTGGCACGTCTTGGCCTGAAAGTCGGCTGGGTCAGTCGTATCGGCGATGACGCTTTTGGTCGGTTTATCTGCCAGCAGCTGGAAAAAGAGGGTATCGATCACGCCTGTGTGACGGTCGATAAGCGCTATCCCACCGGTTTTCAGCTCAAGTCCAAAGTCGATGACGGTTCCGATCCGCTGGTGGAATATTTCCGTAAAGGCTCGGCGGCCAGCCATCTGTCTGTTGACGATTTTGACGCGGACTATTTCGGCTCGGCGCGCCATCTGCACCTGAGCGGTGTGGCGGCGGCGCTGTCAGAGAGTTCGCTGGATCTGCTGAAGCACACCGCTAAAGAGATGCGTGCGCGCGGCAAAACGATTTCGTTTGATCCTAACCTGCGGCCGGTGCTGTGGCGCAGTGAAGAGGAGATGCGTAAGCAGCTCAATCTGCTGGCGGAGTATGCCGACTGGGTGCTGCCGGGCGAAAAAGAGGGGCTGATTCTGACGGGTTATCGGCAGCCGGAAGCGATCGCGGATTTCTATCTCGACAAGGGTGTGAAAGCCGTCGTGATTAAAACCGGCTGTGACGGTGCCTGGTATAAAACGGCGCAGGGCGAACAGGGCCGGGTTGAGGCGATCAAGGTCGATAACGTGGTGGATACCGTGGGTGCCGGTGACGGCTTTGCCGTTGGCGTCATCAGCGCACTGCTGGAAGGTCAGTCGCTGCCGCAGGCGATTCGTCGCGGTAACAAAATTGGTTCGATGGCGATTCAGGTCATTGGTGACAGCGAAGGTCTGCCGACGCGTCAGCAACTGGGCGACGTGTAGTTCGCGCCCCTCTACAGACACAGGAGTTCCCGATGAAAAAGCAGACAATCGCGCCAAAACGCTGGTGGTTCATCATGCCCATCGTGTTTATCACCTACAGCCTGGCGTATCTCGATCGTGCAAATTTTAGCTTCGCTTCTGCTGCCGGGATTAATGACGATCTCGGCATCACCAAAGGCATGTCCTCGCTGCTGGGTGCGCTGTTCTTCCTGGGTTACTTCTTCTTCCAGATCCCGGGTGCAATTTACGCTGAACGCCGCAGCGTCAAGAAACTGATCTTCGTTTGCCTGATTCTGTGGGGCGGCTGCGCCTCGCTGACCGGCGTGGTCAGCAACATTCCGATGCTGGCAGCGATTCGCTTTGTGCTGGGCGTGGTGGAAGCCGCCGTGATGCCCGCGATGCTGATTTACATCAGTAACTGGTTCACCAAATCCGAACGTTCACGCGCCAATACCTTCCTGATCCTGGGGAATCCGGTCACGGTACTGTGGATGTCGGTGGTGTCGGGTTATCTGATCGAATCCTTTGGCTGGCGCGAGATGTTTATCTTTGAAGGGATTCCGGCGGTGGTCTGGGCGATCGCCTGGTGGTTCCTGGTGCAGGATAAACCCGCGCAGGCGCGCTGGATGAGCGATGCCGAGAAAGCGGCCCTGCAGGCTGAACTGCAGAAAGAGCAGGAAAACATCAAAGCAGTGCGCAACTACAGCGAAGCGTTCCGTAATCGCAACGTGATCATTCTCTGCCTGCAATATTTTGCCTGGAGCATCGGCGTGTATGGCTTTGTGCTGTGGCTGCCGTCGATTCTGCGTAACGGCACGCAGATGGGCATGGTCGAAGCGGGCTGGCTGTCAGCGGTGCCTTATCTGGCGGCGACCATTGCGATGGTGATTGTCTCCTGGGCGTCGGACAAAACCCAGAACCGTAAGCTGTTTGTCTGGCCACTGCTGCTGATCGGCGCGCTGGCGTTCCTCGGCTCGTATCTGGTGGGATCGAACCACTTCTGGATGTCCTACACCCTGTTAGTGATTGCCGGTGCGGCAATGTATGCGCCTTACGGACCGTTCTTCGCCATTATTCCTGAGATGCTGCCGCGTAATGTCGCCGGTGGCGCAATGGCGCTGATCAACAGCATGGGTGCGCTGGGGTCGTTTATCGGTTCATGGATTGTCGGCTATCTTAATGGAGCCACCGGCAGTCCATCCGCCTCGTACATCTTTATGGGATCGGCCCTGCTGGTTTCGGTATGGCTGACGCTGATCGTGAAACCGGCGCAGAACAAAGCGCCACCGCTGCAGGGTGCTAAACCGGCCTGAAAGCGTAAACGTTAGCCTCTATTTCTTCGGGCGGCCTGCAAGCCGCCCGCAACTTATTGACCGGGAGCCACCGAATGAAACCCGCTGTAATTCTTTATAAAAAATTGCCTGACGATCTCTATGCACGCCTGGCTGAACAGTGTGACGTGACGGAAATCAGCGATCTTTCGCCAGAGAACCAGCAGGAATATGCTGCGGCTTTCCGGCAGGCAGAAGGTCTGCTGGGATCGGGCGGTAAAGTGAATGGCGAGCTGCTGGCGAAAATGCCTAATCTGCGCGTTTGCTCCAGCGTCTCTGTGGGCTACGACAATTTTGATGTAGACGCACTGAATCAGCGTAACGTGGTGCTGATGCACACGCCGACCGTGCTGACCGAAACCGTGGCCGACACCATGATGGCGCTGGTGCTGAGCACCGCACGCCGGGTGCCAGAACTGGATGCCTGGGTTAAAGCGGGCAACTGGCAGAAGAGCATCGGTCCGGCGCAGTTCGGCATCGACGTGCATCATAAAACGCTGGGTATTCTGGGCATGGGGCGTATCGGGATGGCGCTGGCACAGCGCGCCCACTTTGGCTTCGGCATGAAAATTCTCTACAACGCCCGCCGTGAGCATGAAGAGGCGCAGTCGCGCTTTGGTGCGCAGCGCTGTGAGCTGGAGGCGCTGCTGAAGCAGAGTGATTTCGTCTGCATCAGCCTGCCGCTGACCGAAGAGACACACCATCTTATCGGTGCCGCCGAGCTGGAAATGATGAAGCCGGATGCCGTGCTGATCAACGCCGGTCGCGGGCCTGTGGTGGATGAGAAGGCGTTAATCGCCGCGTTGCAGGCGGGCAAACTGCATGCCGCCGGGCTGGATGTGTTTGAGCAGGAGCCGGTTTCTGCCGACTCTCCGCTGCTGTCGCTACCGAATGTGGTGACGCTGCCGCACATCGGTTCTGCGACTCACGAAACCCGTTACGGCATGATGCAGGATGCGGTAGAGAATCTCATCGCCGCACTTGGCGGAAGCGTTGAGAAAAACTGCGTTAACCCGCAGGCGCTGAAGTAATCCCCACGCCTTCCCATTGCGCCCGCCGATGGCGGGCGTTATGGTGGACCCCCGATTCGCTATCACAAATATTTAACCGCTATGTCCTTTTCTCAGTTCGGCGACAAATTTACCCAACATTCCGGCATCTCACGTCTGATGGAAGATATGGGCGCGGGCCTCCGCACGCCCGGCACCATCATGCTGGGTGGCGGTAATCCGGCGCAAATTCCGGCCATGAACGACTACTTTCAGCAACTGCTGCAGCAGATGCATGAGGAAGGCAAACTCAGCGAAGCGCTGTGCAATTACGACGGTCCGCGTGGCAAAGCGACGCTGCTGGAGTCGCTGGCTGAATTGCTGCGTGAACAGCTTGGCTGGCCGATCACCGCAGAGAACATCGCGCTGACCAACGGCAGCCAGAGCGCCTTCTTCTATCTGTTTAACCTGTACGCCGGTCGCCGGGCCGATGGCAGCAAGAAGCGTGTGCTGTTCCCGCTGGCGCCTGAATATCTTGGCTATGCAGATGCCGGTCTGGAAGAGGCGCTGTTTGTCTCGGCGAAGCCGAACATTGAGCTGCTGCCGGAAGGCCAGTTTAAATATCATGTCGATTTCGAGCATCTGCCGATGAACGATGATGTCGGGCTGATCTGCGTCTCGCGCCCGACCAACCCTACCGGCAATGTGATTACTGATGATGAGCTGATGCAACTCGATGCGCTGGCACAGCAGCATGACGTTCCGCTGCTGATCGACAATGCCTATGGCGTGCCGTTCCCCGGCATCATCTTCAGCGAGGTGCGCCCGCTGTGGAATCCCAACATCATTCTCTGCATGAGTCTGTCGAAGCTTGGCCTGCCGGGTGCGCGTTGCGGCATTATTATCGCGGACGAGAAGACCATTACTGCGCTGAGTAACATGAACGGCATCATCAGCCTGGCGCCAGGCAGCATCGGACCGGCCATCGCTAATGAGATGATCCGTCGTGGCGATCTGCTGCGGCTCTCCGAAGAGGTGATCAAGCCGTTCTATCAGCAGAAGGTGCAGCAGACCCTCGCGATCCTGCGGCGCTATCTGCCGGAAGAGCGTTGCCTGATCCACAAACCGGAAGGGGCGATTTTCCTCTGGCTCTGGTTCCGCGATCTGCCAATCACCACTGAATTGCTTTATCAGCGGCTTAAAGCGCGTGGTGTGCTGATGGTGCCAGGCCACTTCTTCTTCCCGGGACTGGAACAGGCGTGGCCGCACACCCACCAATGTATGCGGATGAACTACGTGCCGGATGCAGAGAACATCGAGCGAGCGGTACAGATTCTGGCGGAAGAGGTTGAGATCGCCTGGCGCGACAGCTAAACCTGCTCTTCCTGTGAATCGGTTAACGACAGCTGGCACCACTGTGCCAGCTGCTTAATGGCCTGTTCCACTTCATCATTCCAGCCGAAACCGGCATTCAGCCGGAAACAGTGGTCGTAGCGCTGATCGGTGGCAAAAATGTGGCCCGGCGCAATCCCGATGCCCGCATTACGCGCTTTCAGAAACAGCTCGCGGACGTTCAGCGCCGCTCGTGGCATCTCAACCCACAGCACATAACCGCCCTCTGGATCGGACACCCGCGTGCCCGCCGGAAATTCCCGCAGCACCGACTGACGCATCTCACGGATTTGCCGCGCCAGCTCGCGCCGCAGCTTGCGCAGGTGAGCATCATAGCCGCCGCTGCGCAGCAGCTCCGCCACCGCCGCCTGCGACAGCACCGAGGTGCCCATCGTAGAGGTATATTTCAGTGAGGCGATTTTGCGCATGTAGTTGACGCTGTGAACCCAGCCAATACGAATGCCCGGTGCCACGGTTTTAGAGAAGCCGCTGCAGAGAATGGCGTTAGGGCTGAAGGCGCGCATCGGGAACGGACGTCGCTCACCAAAGGCGGTATCGCCAAAAATGTCGTCCTCAATGATCACCACATCGTTCTCATCTGCCTGCCGCGCAATATAGGCTTTATGCTCGTTGGGAATACTCTTGCCCAGCGGATTATTGACGTTGCACAGGGTGAGAAAGACCCGCACCGCCTTGCGCTGAAACAGGCCGGTCAGCTTCGCCACATTCACATACCCTTCCGGACCGGCTTCCACTTCAATCACCCGTAAATTGAGGTTATGCAGCATCTGCAGCAGCACGAAATAGCAGGGTGACTCCACCGCCACCACGTCGCCCGGCTGGGTAGTGGCGCGCAGCGATAGCGAGATCGCCTCAATGCAGCCATTGGTGATCAGAATATCGTCGGCGCTGATATTGCAGCCGTAATCGACCGCGCGGCGGGCAATTTCAGTTTTCAGCGGCGCATAGCCGGTGCCCTTGACCGTATTGCCGAGCAGGGCCGGTTTGCTGTAGCCCATCTGGCGCATCAGCAGGCCGATGCGTTTGACCGGATAGAGCCCGCTGTCGCCGTTGGCCAGATCGAGACGCACCCGGCAGTCTGAGCCGAGCATCGCCAGATGCAGTTCTGTCTGCTCATCCAGCGGCGCGATAGCGCGCGGCTGTTCATTGACGGCGGGGAGCTGACGCGAAGCGGGCCGCTGAGGAGCAACAAAAAAGCCCGATTTAGGGCGGGCGACGGCGTAGCGCTCATCTTCCAGCGTGCGCAGTGTTTTCAGCGCGGTGGTGAGGCTGACATTGTACTGTGTCGCCAGCGTCCTGACCGACGGCAGGCGGCTGTCGGGAGCCAGTGAACCAGCGTGAATGGCCTGCTTAATCTGTTCTGCGATCTGGCGGTAACGACTGCTCTGACTCTCCTGTTCTCCGATAATCTCGGCCATCTGTTCCACCCCATATCGCGCTGATCTGTGCATATTCAACAGAGTACATTCAAAGTAGTTTAGGCTGCATCTCTTAATTATTCATGACGCTAAACGGCACGGCGACCCTGCCAGCCGCCCGGCTTCAGGCCATAACGTGATTCTGTTCACCTGAGGGAAACGTGAAAAATGAATAATCTGCCCGCCATGATGAAGGAGATTGAAGCGTATCTGTCACCCGCCATCATTGAGTCGGCTCAGCGCTGTGCTGTTCGCCTGCTGGCGGCGCTGCCGGATCAGCAACAGCTGGAGAACAACCGTGTGCTGCTCGCCTACGGCGGCGGAAAAGACAGCAGCTACATGGTGGCTTACGTGCGTTACATTCAGGGACTGATCTGGCTGCAGCAGGGCAGCACGTTTCATCTGCGGGTCAGCACTAACCGTCATGCGGCGATGAATCAGAGTGTGATGGAGAATATCCACCGCGTTTATCAGTCGCTGGCGATGCATGACGATGAGCGGGCGGAATGTCTGGTGGTGGATGGCCTGCTGATCCGGCCATTTGCCCGCGACCTGCCGATGCCGGAGAGCGTGCGGCAGCAGAACCGCAATGACGTGCTGATGAATGGCCACCGCTTTCGCGCCGATGCGCGCTCGACCTTCTGCAACGCCTGTAATCTCAGCATGGTGAACTCCTTTGGCCTGGCGGCTGACTACAACGGCGGCGTGGATCTGATTATCACCGGCGACTCGCCGCAGGAGCAGGCTGCCTATGTTGCCTGGGCACGGCACCTTTCCCGGCTGTTTGATGCGCCGGTGGCTGACAAAAGCCGGGGCTTCAGCGGGTTTCTCCAGACGCTCGACGGCGTTGCTGTGCGCTACTTCAGCGATGTTTACGGTGCCGATCAGCTGACGCCCGCGCACCGCATCACCCACCAGCTGGCGCGCGACCCGCTGTTTTTCAACATCTATCAGGACACCGCCTATGAAGCGGGCGCGCACTGGGCACTGCTCAGCGAATTTATGCGCTTCCGGTTTGATGAACTGATGTTCAGCTTTTCTGAGTCCGACTGCGGTAATCCGACGCTGATGGCGCACCTGCGCGGACTGCGGGCAGAAACCCTGCTGCAGCGCCACTATGCCGAAGGGATCCGCGAGTATGTGCGCTTTGCGCTGGGGCTGATGGTGAAGAAGGATTTTCCGCCCGCGCTCATCGATGAGATGGCGGTGCGCTATCAGGATGACGACGCCATCCGGCAGCAGCGGCAGCGCGCAGCAGACTTCGCCATGCAGGCGTTTGACCTCAGCGAAGATCAGCTGATCTGCATGATCTACTCACCGTTCCTGGCGCAGGGCGCGCAGCTCGGAGACTGGCTGTCGCAGCAGCAGATTACGCTGGAGGAAGCTGCCATTCGCGACCTGCTTGAGCAGCGCAGTGAGGATCTCGCACTGGCACAACAGTTAATGCAGCTCTCCGGTATGACGCTGACGCAGATGCGCCACTGCTGGCAGAGTAAACCGGTCAGTTCGCTGCTGGAGGGCAAAAGCGCCGATCCGCTGTCGCGCGTGCTGCGTTTTGATCCCCACAAAGCGGTGATTCAGGTCAATAACGGTGTGCTGAATGACATCGTGACAGAAATCATTTCCGGGCGTTAACCCGGTAAGGCGAGGCGATGAAAAAGATTTTCCTGCAAATTGGCGCCACCCGCGACGGACAAAACCCTTACTGTGCGGTGGCAAAGCGCGATGGCTATTTCACCGTGCTGGCGGAGATGGGTGACTTTGTCGATT
Source organism: Pantoea sp. R13S299 (assembly GCF_048515925.1). Lineage (NCBI taxonomy): Bacteria > Pseudomonadati > Pseudomonadota > Gammaproteobacteria > Enterobacterales > Erwiniaceae > Pantoea > Pantoea sp. R13S299. Next base: position 184,212 of record NZ_JBLYEF010000006.1, on the reverse strand, counting down.
ACCAGTCCATCAGCCTGGCGCTGCCGTTTGATCTGATCATCCGCCTCGACCGCCCTGAGAATCCGTGGGAGGTCATGCAGGCCTATCTGCACGCCGGTTTGCTGGCGCATCCGCTGGTAGTGCTGGCGGGATTTGAAGCCTACAACGCCAGCGCCGGACGACTGCGCGAGATGCTGGCCGGGCCGGACGCGCCCGCCGCCTTTATTCCGCTGGATAAATATGCGCAGCGCATGGCGCTGAAAAAAGCCTGGCCACGCTTCCCGCAGCCGGAGTTTCGCTTTTTCGCCTCGCCGCTCAGCATTCTTGATGCGGAACAGGCGCTGATCTATCCCTGTGTTGTGAAACCGGTGGATGGCGGCGGCGGCCTGGGTATCTGGCTGGTTGAGCGTGCCGATCAGCTGCACAGCGTGGTGAAACAGCTGGTGCAGACCATGAACTACGGTGGACGTGGCTTCAGCGGTTTCATTGTGGAAAGTGCCCTGATTGGCGAGGAGTTTTCGCTGCAGGGCGTGGTGCATCAGGGTCATCCCCAGGCGCTGACCTGCTGCCAGAAGGTCATTGAACAGCATCGTGATGCGGAGGGCTGCGTCAGTTTTTATGAGTCGGGCCATGTGGCGATGGCAGCGGCGGCCCTGCCGGCGTCATTCAGCAGCCTGATGACCTTCTGCTGCGAAACCTTCGGCTATCGTCAGGGCGCGTTTCATATCGATTTCATTGTGGTCAACGGCGTGCCGCATTTCCTGGAGATGGGGTTCCGGCTCTCCGGCATGGGCGTCGCGACGCTGGTGCAGGAGGCGACGGGCATCAACTGGGCGGAAGTCACCTTCCGGCTGGAAGCGGGCGGCGCATTGCCCGCCTTTGCCTTCACCCTACCCGGTGCGGTCGGTCAGCTGCGGTTACGGCAACCGGCGCAGCTGCAGGCGGCTGAACGCTGGATCGATCAGCATCAGCAGGGCGCGCTGTTACCACCCCTCAGGTTGCCTGTACTGCAGGTTTCGCCGCGCTCATCCCTCTATGCCGATCTGACCCGTCATGCGGGCATTCTCGCTACCTTCAGCCTGGCGGCCACGGCACGTGAGCCGATCATGACCACATTTCAGCAGGTGATTGCCGCGCAGTCAGTCACCGCGGGGAGAGACAAAGTATGTGCAGAATGATTCTGGCGCATGGCCGGTTCGACAGCGCACAGATTTTAGAGGCGGCGCGCGCCATGAGCTGCGGTGAAGGCGCTGAACATGATGGCCCGATCAAATCGCATCCCAACGGCTGGGGCTGTCTGTGGCTGGAAGAGGGCGAGATTCGCACCCTGCACGGCACCGGCCCGTTCGCAGACGCCCTGCCGGGCATAGATGTGGATCGCCTGCGCAGCCGCTTTCTGGCGGTGCATGTGCGTCACGCCACGCTGAGTAAAAATCAGGGGATCGAATTTTCGCATCCGCTGTGGCGCAACAGTGCCGGACATCAGTGGTACATGATGCATAACGGTTTTCTGCCGACCATTTACCGCCAGCTTGGCCTGGCGGAATCACGCTTCGATTCCGAAGAGTATCTGCGCTATCTGGTGGATCAGACTACGCCCGCCGATTTTACCCGCGACTATCTGCGCGCAAAGATGGCGCAGGTTGAACCGGGCGGCAGCGCAGGCAATGCCATTTTCGTCACCCGCGACAAAGCCTGGGCGTGGCAGTGGTACCCACACGACACGTCCTGGCCCGACTATTTTACGATGCATTTTCGGCAACAGGACGGTTGCACGCTGATCGCCTCTGAACCCGTGGCAATACCAGGCAGCGCCGGCAGCTGGCGGCGAATGAATAATCATGAACTCTATGAAATACCGTTTAGGGAGTGATAAACATGGCAATTTTCAATCAGTTCCGCGTGATTAATCCCAACATGTTTGTGGAATCGACCTGGCTGGATGACATCGTCACCGCACGGGTGCCGCTGCTGGTGCTGCGTAATTTCCTGACGCCCGAGGTGCGGCAGGCGGTAGTGGCTGACCTGCAGAGCTGCCGGGAAAAGATCCGTGTCTCTCACTATCCCAATGGCGCGCTGACCACGCTTGGCCCTTATCTGGCACGCCATACGGCGGCACCCGATAACTACTTTACCGAACTGCGCGATATCCAGCCTGCGTTGCCGCCCTCGCTGAACCAGCTGCGCGAACAGATTTACGGCTGGGTGCAGCATGCGCTGCGGCTGGAAAGTTTAAACATTGCCCACGAACCGGGCCGTGGTGACTACGGCGGTTCAATCGTGCGCTTTCACGCCGATGGCGTCGCAAACCCGCTGCACAACGACAATATCGTGCGCGACGCCGCAGACACATCACTAGTGGTGACGCAAATCCTGCATCAGCTCAGCTGCGTGGTCTGCCTCCAGGAGTGCAATGCGGGCGGGGCGCTGCGGATCTACAACAAAAAGTGGACGCCGGAGGATGAGCAGTTCAAGACCGCCGGTGAGCTGGGTTATCGCAGTGGGGTGCTCAATCACAATGAGATCTGTGAGTTTTCACCACGCAGTGGCGATATCTATCTGTTTAATCCTGCTTTTTATCACGAGATCGACCGTGTCGAAGGCGATACCCGCATCACCATGGGGTTCTTTTTCGGGCTGACCGATAAAAAGATGAAACACGCTATCGCCTGGAGCTAAGCCGGGTTGTGCCAGAAAAGGAGAAGGGAATGACGACATTTGAAAAGATTACTGCGCTGCTGGATCAGCATCAGGCCAGCTACCGTGTGGTGGAGCATGAGGCGGTAGGGCAGACCGATCAGATTAGCCAGATACGCGGCAACGCGCTCGGCCAGGCGGCCAAAGCGATGGTGCTGGAGGTCACTATGCCGGACGGTGCGCCGTCGCGACAGCTGCTGGCGATTGTGCCAGGTGACTGCCGGATCAATTTCAAAAACGCGGCGCGCGTCATCGGCGGCAAAAAATCCTCTTTCGCCGCGCCTGAGCTGGCGCAGGCGCTGACCGATTGTGTGATGGGCGCGGTGCCGCCGTTTAGTTTTGATGACCGGCTGGCGCTGCGGGTGGATACCCGGCTGCAACAGGTCGGCACGTTATGGTTTAACGCGGGCGAGCTGGAGAAGTCGATCGCGCTGGCTGCAGATGATTATTTTCGCATCGTGGGTGAAGCGTGCTGTGCTGATATCGCGTCCCCGATTGCGATCACCGCCTGACGGCGGGACAAGGAGTTTCTGATGTCGGTAAAAGATATGCTGTTAGCGCTGTGCGTGGTGGTGGCGTGGGGCGTGAATTTTGTGGTGATTAAGCTGGGGCTGCAGGGCATGCCGCCTTTTTTACTCGCCGGACTGCGTTTTTCTCTGGTCGCCTTTCCCGCCATTTTCTTTGTGCGTCGTCCGCCGATCCCGCTGCGCTGGCTGGTGGTTTACGGCATGACCATCAGTTTTGGTCAGTTTGCGTTTCTGTTCCTGGCGATCAAGCTCGGCATGCCAGCCGGTCTGGCCTCACTGGTGCTGCAGGCGCAGGCGTTCTTTACGCTGTTGCTGGGCGCGCTGTTGCTGGCGGAGAAGCTGCGCTGGAATCATATCGTCGGGATTATTATCGCCACACTTGGGATGTTTATGCTGGCGACGGCAGGGATGGAAGGGCAGACCAGCGCTGGTATTACGCTGACCACTATGATGCTGACGCTGTCGGCGGCGCTGTCATGGGGGCTGGGGAATATCACCAATAAGATCATCATGCGAAACCGTAGCGTGCCGATCATGTCGCTGGTGGTCTGGAGCGCGCTGGTGCCGATCATTCCTTTCTTTGCCTGTTCGCTGCTGTTTGATGGCCAGGCCGCTATCGTTAATAGTCTGCTGCATATCGGCCTGCAGACCGTGCTGGCACTGATCTATCTGGCGTTTGTCGCCACCATTGTGGGCTACGCCATCTGGGGGAATTTGCTGAGTCGCTACGAAACCTGGCGTATCGCGCCGCTATCGCTGCTGGTGCCGGTGGTGGGGATTATTACCGCTGCGCTGGTGCTGGATGAGCGTCTTTCCGGGCAGCAGATGCTAGGGGCGGTGGTGATTATTCTGGGGCTGCTGGTCAATGTGTTTGGTGGCGTGCTGGGTCAGCGTTTAGCGATGCGGACGCAGCTGTAAGTTAAAAATCTCCGCTGACGCGGCCTTTGTAAGCGTTATAGCTCAGAGCGCAAAACAGCGCTGGCGCTGCCCTCTTTTTCAGGCAGCTCATAAATTCAAAGCGATGGGAGCATATGCCTGTAGCAAAGCATCGCGGGCCAGGGACAAAAACGCCGGGAGCGTTTTTGAACAACGCGAAGCGTTGGCCCGGCTACGGGCGCACCTCAGGGATGAGGTGCGTAATCGCCCGCGCTGAGCCGCCATGGATGGCGCTTTTGCGTCTTTGCGAAAGGCGTATGCTCCCTAAGCCTGTGCTCCCACTGACATCAAAAACGAAAAACGCCGCATTAGCGGCGTTTGTCAGGATGACTTCAGAATCTGAATATTACTTCAGAATCTCAATACGGCGTGGTTTCGCCTCTTCCGGCACCAGTCGTTCAAGATCGATGCTCAGCAGACCATTTTCGAGACGGGCATCGCGCACCACAATGTGGTCGGCGAGCTGGAATTTACGCTCGAAGTTACGCTCGGCGATTCCCTGATACAGGTATTTACGCTCGGCCTGCTCTTCAGGATGGGCACCCCGCACGATCAGCACGTTGTCGTGCGCCGTGATATCCAGTTCACTCTGCGAAAAACCGGCCACCGCAATGGTAATGCGATAGTGATTTTCATCGACCAGTTCTACGTTATAAGGAGGATAGCCGCCGTTGCTCTGATTCTGATTAGATTCGAGCAGGTTAAACAGGCGATCAAAACCGATAGCAGAGCGATAAAGTGGGGTGAGATCAAAATTACGCATATTAAGACTCCTGAAGTTCAGCAAGTTTTGGCAACCTTCCACTATTGGACAGGCTGGATACGGCACCTCACTGTCCCTTGCGGCAACGGTGAGTGCGTCCGTAAACTAAAAATGGGTGTCAGAAGAGGATTTTCAAGAGGGCGAAATGCAATTTTTTTCGCCATATTGCGGAAATGACATACACTCAGGACTACATTTGCCAGACCCGAACGGACTTCGCCCCAGAGTGTTGACGTTGTCTGGCAAGCAAACTCAGCCAGGCTGATGCCATGACTGAAGGGATGATGATGATGAAATTAATGAAGACCTTACCTCTGGCTGGAATGGTGTGCTGCGCAATGGCAACAACCGGCTGTTCCAGCGTGATGTCTCACACCGGTGCGAGTCAGGGTTACTATCCCGGCACCCGTGCCAGCGCTGACATGCTGGCCGATGGTGATACCAGCTGGGCACTGAAGCCGCTGGCGTTAATCGATCTTCCTTTCTCTGCCGTGCTGGATACGCTGCTGCTGCCGTGGGACTACTACCGTAGCGACAAAGATAAATCTCTCGATTCCCCACGTGAACGCATCCTGCAGAGTGAAAGGCTGGCGCATACTAACGAAAGCCTGGCGCAGGCGCAGCCTATGCCCCCTATGCGGTCACAGCCGCAACCGTAAAGAGTTGCCGCCAGCCATTAACCTCACGCATAAAAGCAATCTTTGTACCATCAGGCGACCAGACCATCGCGTCACCTGATGGTGCCTCTTCCGTTCTACGGGTCAGACGCTGACACGCGCCGCTCTCAACGTCACATCGCATCACGCTGTTATCGCAGATAAAGGCGATCGACTGGCCGTCAGGATGCCAGCTAAACGCAGACTGAATACTGTGGCTGAGCTGGGTGACCTGACGCGGTTCGCCGCCGTTGGGACACACCGTCCAGAGCTGAATGACCTCTCCGGCATCCGCCATCAGAAACGCGATCTGGCTGCCATCGGGTGCTGCACGCAGCCAGTGACGCGGTTGCAGAGCCACGCCACGGCTGTGGGTCAGGCGACGCTGCTGCACGCCCGCCGGTGGCGCAGGTAACTGCTGGCTGCTGCCCTCCAGCGGCATCTCTCCGGCGCGGGCGTAATCCTCCAGCGCGTCAGGCAGATCAACAATAAAAACTTCAGGCCGTTTTTCGCCCTGCGCTGTCACGGTGTCGCCAATAAAGGCGATGGCCCAGCGCTGCCAGCTGCCGTCCGGTTTCTGATAGCCGCGCTCACCCACCCAGCACTCTTCATAGGCACGATTGATCTGGTCACTGCCAGGCTGCGGTTCCGCATGCGTCTGGCTCACCAGCAGGCAGAAATAGCTGCCGTCATACTCGCGCGGATGCTGTTTAACCGGCGTCACCGCGTGAAGTGGCACCGCGATGCCGACGTTGCGCAGATCGAGGCGACTATCGAGCTCATGCATCACGTGGTCATTGTAGGTAAAGCTCAGGCGTGAACCGTCGGGGCTGAAAACGTGTACATGCGAACCGCCGCGCAGCGCGCCTGGGGTAAAGGGCGGCGTAATATCGCAGGCATCCAGATTGACCGCCGCGCCGTTCTGAACGATTACACCGCGCCGGTGATGGAAGTCATACTGCCAGCTGGCATCGGGATGTTCCGGGCCATGAATGCAGACGTAGCGCGGAGGCAGATCGGGGCTGACCGTGACGACACCGACGTGGGCACCGTGCCGGGCCTGATAGAGTACCTCCACCTCGCCGGTCATCACATTGACCCGCTCAATGGTCTGGCTGGTAAACGACGCGCCCGAGGGACGGACGTCAAACGCCAGCCACTGGCTGTCGGCAGTCCAGACATTGATATTGGTGAGCTGATGCTGACGGGCAGCAAAGGTGATCTGTTTTTCTGACATGATGAAACCCGCGGAGAAAGAGTTGCCCGACAAATTACGCGATTCTGTTTTGCGGTGCAGCTTTTTTGCCGGGTTAAGGGAGCCGGGCCAGTGCGGCCCGGCAAGAGAACAGGACCGTTACAGCACTAACTCTTCGATGGCATGTGCGACACCATCTTCCATATTGGTTTTGGTGATGAACTGCGCGATTTTTTTAACCGAATCAATGGCATTTCCCATGGCGACGCCGGTTCCGGCATATTCGATCATCGCCAGGTCATTCTCCTGATCGCCAATCGCCATAACCTCTTCCTGCTTCAGACCGAGCTTCTCAGCCAGCATTTTGACACCCTGACCTTTATTCACCCGACGATCGAGGATTTCCAGATAGTAAGGCGCGCTCTTCAGGATGGTATATGTCTGATGAGCGTGTTCGGGCAGACGGGCAATTGCCGCGTCGAGCAGGTCTGGCCGGTCGATCATCATCAGTTTCGGGAAGCGCGTGGTGCGATCCATCTCTTCCACGGCGCGATAACGTACCGGAATGCCGGTCAGGCTCGCCTCATGGATGGTGTATTCGCTGATGTCTTTATTAGGGGTGTAGAGATGGGATTTATCGAACGCCTGGAAATGCACGCCAAGCTCGCGCGCCAGATTCTCGATGTAGAGGTAGTCGTCAAAAGTCAGCGTGACTTCCGCCACGCACTCGCCATCTTCGGCCTGATGAACCAGCGCACCGTTGTTGCTGATCGCATACTGACCGGGTGCCTGCATATCCAGTTCCATCAGATAGCGCTGGATACCCACAAATGGCCGGCCGGTGGTCAGCACAATCGACACCCCTTTCTGGCGGGCGCGATCCAGGGCGGATTTCACTCCCGGCGTGATCTCATGTTGCGGGTTGAGCAGGGTGCCATCCATGTCGATAGCGATCAATTTAATAGCCATAGAGTCCTCGTAGCGTCTGGGTTTTGTCCAATGCTAGCGCGATTCAGCGCACATTGACCAGTTCCATGGCAGGCGTGAACGGCCAGCAAAGCGCCAGATTCAGGCGGTAAAGAGATCGCGGTGAATTTTAATCACGGCTTTTCGGATAGTTGCGGGTTCGCCTGGCGCGCAGCAGGGACGATGAATATCATGCGGGAAAAAGAGCGCGAACATACCGGGCATCAGTGTAATCACTGACTCATTTAATATCTTCTGATAAAAAACGACGTCACGCTCCTGGGCGAAATCTTCAGTGATGCGCTGGTCGGGATGAGCGCGGGCCACGCCGATATTTTCGCTGCCTGCCAGCAGATACTGAATATCGATGTAATTGAAGTGGGACTCCGCACGACGCGCGCTGACCGGTTCGGTCATCATCTCCTGCACCAGACAGAACATCTTATTGTCGGGCAGGATCTCATATTTACCGGTTTCCAGCTGGCTGAAGTCTGTGTTGGCAATCCAGCTTATCGCCTGATCGACCACCGGATGAAAGGCGTGCCGTTCTCTGTCCCAGTCGTGACGATCGCAAACAATCATGGTGTAACTCCCTGTAATCACTAGTGCGCCGGAATAGCGCAAAGAGAGGCAAGAGTAAGGGAGCTGACCGGGTTAAAACGTGATCGGGGTCGCAGCATACGGCCAGGAGGTCGCACCCAGGCGGGTTTCCGCCCGTACGGCACAAAAAAAAGGCCATCACCTGAGTGATGGCCTGTTACGTCCGCTGCCGGTTAAATATCGATATTGGCGGCTTTCAGCGCATTCTCTTCGATGAAGGCGCGGCGCGGTTCAACCGCATCGCCCATCAGCGTAGTGAACAGCTGGTCAGCGCCAATTGCATCTTTAATGGTGACGCGCAGCATACGACGGCTGTCTGGGTCCATGGTGGTTTCCCACAGCTGATCCGGGTTCATCTCGCCCAGACCTTTGTAGCGCTGGACGGAGAGGCCGCGCCGCGACTCTTTAACCAGCCACTCAATCGCCTGTTCGAAGCTGGCCACGGGCTGACGGCGCTCGCCACGCTCGATGTAAGCATCTTCTTCCAGCAGACCACGCAGTTTGCCGCCCAGGGCGCAGATTTTGCGGTACTCAGGACCCTGAATGAAATCAGCATCCAGCGGATAGTCAGTATCCACACCGTGGGTACGGACGCGCAGCACCGGCTCGAACAGGTTCGATTCGCGGTTTTCACGCACCTGTGCCAGATAGGTGCTGCCGTGCGCTTCGCGCTCGGTCAGATAGCTCACCAGACCATTCAGCCAGGTGGTGACTTCTGCTTCGTTGCTCATGTCGCTCAGCGTGTCGTGATAAATCATCGCACGCAGCATAGCCATCGGATAACGGCGCTCCATACGCTTGATCATCTTCTGGGTGCTGTTGAAGTCAGAGACCAGTGTTTCCAGCGGCTCACCGCCCAGCGCCGGAGCGCTGGCATTGGTGTGCAGCGTCGCACCATCAAGCGCGATAGCGATCTGATATTGATCCATCGCCTCGTCATCTTTGATGTACTGCTCCTGCTTGCCTTTCTTCACTTTGTAGAGCGGCGGCTGGGCGATATACACATGGCCGCGCTCAATGATTTCAGGCATCTGACGATAGAAGAAGGTCAGCAGCAGGGTACGGATGTGTGAACCATCGACGTCGGCATCGGTCATGATGATGATGCTGTGATAGCGCAGCTTGTCCGGGTTGTACTCATCGCGACCAATGCCGCAGCCCAGCGCGGTGATCAGCGTAGCGACTTCCTGAGAGGCGAGCATCTTGTCGAAACGCGCTTTCTCAACGTTCAGGATCTTACCTTTCAGCGGCAGAATCGCCTGGTTTTTACGGTTACGGCCCTGTTTGGCCGAGCCGCCTGCGGAGTCACCCTCCACCAGGTAGATTTCAGACAGCGCCGGGTCGCGCTCCTGGCAATCCGCCAGTTTGCCTGGCAGACCAGCCAGATCCAGCGCGCCTTTACGGCGGGTCATTTCACGGGCGCGACGCGCTGCTTCACGGGCACGGGCGGCGTCGATGATTTTACCAACCACGATTTTAGCGTCTGACGGGTTTTCCAGCAGATATTCTGCCAGCAGTTCGTTCATCTGCTGCTCAACCGCTGTTTTCACCTCGGAGGAGACCAGTTTATCTTTGGTCTGCGAGGAGAACTTAGGATCCGGCACTTTCACCGAGACCACAGCGATCAGGCCTTCACGGGCATCATCACCGGTGGCGCTGACTTTGGCCTTCTTGCTGTAACCCTCTTTTTCCATGTAGGCATTCAGGGTACGGGTCATCGCTGAACGGAAACCGGCCAGGTGGGTACCGCCGTCACGCTGCGGGATATTGTTGGTAAAGCAGTAGATGTTTTCCTGGAAACCGTCGTTCCACTGCAGTGCTACTTCCACACCGATGCCATCTTTCTCGGTAGAGAAATAGAACACGGTAGGGTGAATTGGAGTTTTGTTTTTGTTCAGGTACTCAACAAATGCCCGGATGCCGCCTTCGTAATGGAAGTGATCATTTTTGCCATCACGCTTGTCATCCAGACGAATTGACACACCTGAGTTCAGGAATGAGAGTTCACGCAGGCGTTTCGCCAGGATGTCATACTCAAATTCGCGCACGTTGGTGAAGGTTTCGTGGCTCGGCCAGAAACGCACGCGGGTACCTGTCACCTCGGTCTCACCGGTCACGGCCAGCGGTGCCTGCGGTACGCCATGGACGTAAACCTGCTGATGCACTTTGCCTTCGCGACGGATGGTCAGTTCCAGCTTCTGTGACAGGGCGTTAACCACGGAGACGCCCACGCCGTGCAGGCCGCCGGAGACTTTATAGGAGTTATCATCGAACTTACCGCCAGCATGCAGCACGGTCATGATCACTTCAGCGGCAGAGATGCCTTCTTCTTCGTGAATACCGGTTGGAATGCCACGTCCATCATCCTGCACTGATACGGAGTTGTCCGCGTGGATGGTGACCACAATGTCACTACAGTGACCAGCGAGCGCTTCGTCGATTGCGTTATCCACGACCTCGAATACCATGTGATGCAGACCGGTACCGTCATCGGTATCGCCGATATACATGCCCGGGCGTTTGCGTACCGCATCAAGTCCTTTCAGGACTTTAATACTTGAGGAGTCATAAGAATTCGACATCAACGTTTCTCGCTCATTTTAATCTTCAGGTTGAACCGCTATTTTACCCTGTTCCACGCGGAACATCTTGCCCTTTTCGTCGGTCATGTCGATTACATGTCCGGCAGAAATTGCGCTGACAAACACCTGAGCCTGAGTGGCTTTTAACCGGTCCGCCAGCAGGCGTCGGCGGCTCTCATCCAGCTCAGAAGCAAAGTCATCAATGAGGTAAATACAGCGGCGTCCGCTCTGGCTTGTCAGGAACTCGCCCTGTGCCAGACGCAATGCACACATCAGCAGTTTTAACTGCCCGCGTGAGAGTAAATCTTCAACCGGCGTCCCTTCAGCCCGAATACGAAAATCGGCTTTATGGGGGCCGCTGGCGGTATAGGTCAGCGCGCGATCGCGCTCGAAGTTACGTTCCAGCAGTTCGGCGTAGTCGCTCTCTTTGTCCCAGCCACGCTGGAAAGAGAAGCGCAGCTCAAACTCTGGCAGGAACTGGCCACAGGTGGCGGTGATCTCCGCCGAAATCGCCGTACTGTATTCAGCACGCCACTGGCTGATCTGTTCAGCCAGCGGGACCAGCTCCTGATCCCAGGGACGAATCTGGCTGTAACGTGAGACCTGGCGCAGCGCCGCGTTCCGCTGTTTAAGCAGGCGACGCATGTTGTTCCAGGCGTTAAAGAAGCCGGGCGTGTTATGGAAACAGCCCCAGTCGACATAGGCCCGGCGGTATTTGGGGCCGCCATTCAGCAGGCTAAAGCCTTCCGGGGTGATTAGCTGCATCGGCAGCAGCTGCGCCAGCTCTGCGACCTTGTGACCGTCGCTGCCATCAATGCGCACTTTGCTGTCACCGGCCCGGTTTTTGGTCAGCCCGACGGAGATTTCCCGCTCTTTGTTTTCCAGACGTCCGTGCAGCACAAACGCTGCCTCGTCGTGACGGATCACGCGCCCCGCCTGCAAGCTGCGAAACGAGCGGCCATGCCCCAGCGTATGGATCGCCTCTAAAACGCTGGTTTTCCCACTGCCATTGGCACCCACCAGGAAATTAAAACCGGGAGCCAGCTGCAGGTCAGCCTGCTCGATATTACGAAAATCTTTGATAAGAAGGCGGGTTAAAGCCATGAATCAATCCAGCGTGAAGGGCAATAATCGGGATGAAATGGTAAAAATTCAGGACTTACCTTTAACGATCCAGAGCGTCGACGTCGAAGCAGGTTTGCCCGACATCCCAGTCACCAGGCCGTCGGCGTCGCAGCTACGTTGCGTCCCGCCAGCGCACAGCCACCGGAGCGTACTGAAGTACGTGAGGATGGCGAGCACTGCCGGGGTGCAACGTAGCAAGTAAGCCAGGCCGATATGTAACACCTACAAGCGCATGGGCATCACGACATAGGCCGCTGCAGGACTCGCCACATCCTCAATCTGCACGCTCGACACCGAATCCGTCAGCAGCAGGCGAACGTTTTCGCACTTCAGCGCGTTCAGCACATCCAGTACGTAACTGACGTTGAAGCCAATCTCTAGTTCCGTGCCGTTGTAGCTGACATCCAGCATCTCTTCCGCTTCTTCCTGTTCAGGGTTATTAGCGGTGATTTTCAGCTGATTTTCGGTGATATAGAGGCGAACACCGCGGAACTTCTCGTTAGAGAGGATGGCTGCACGGGCAAAAGCCTGTTTGAGCAGATCACAGCCCGCCTCCAGCGCTTTGTCGGGATTCTTCGGCAATACGCGGCGATAATCGGGGAAACGACCATCAACCAGCTTAGACGTAAAGATGTAGTCGCCGACGTGTGCACGGATATTGCTGCCGCCAATCCGGACCTGCAGCGGCGTATCGCCGCCATCCAGCAGACGCAGAAGCTCAATCACGCCTTTACGCGGCACGATCACCGAGTGACTCGGCAGCGCCTGACCAATCGGCATCGAGCAGACAGCCAGACGGTGACCGTCAGTGGCCACGGTCCGCAGCTCTTCCCCTTCGGTTTCAAACATCATGCCGTTGAGGTAGTAACGCACATCCTGATGGGCCATCGAGAACTGGGTCGCTTCGATCAGCCGTTTCAGGGTCGCCTGCGGCAGGGTGAATTCAACTTCACTCTGCCAGTCGTCAAGATTCGGGAAGTCACTGGCGGGCAGGGTCGACAGCGAAAAACGGCTGCGGCCAGAGCGGACCAGCATGCGATCGCCTTCCAGCGCCAGCGTGATTTCTGCGCCATCCGGCAATCCGCGACAGATATCGAGGAATTTTCGCGCCGGAACGGTGGTAGAGCCAGGCTCATGCGGCTGAGTCAGCGCCACGCGCGCGACCATCTCCATTTCCAGATCGGTACCGGTCAGCAACAGCGAACCTTCTGTTACCTGCAGCAGCAGGTTTCCGAGGATCGGCAGTGTCGGACGACCACCCAGGGGGCCACTTACTTGTTGCAGCGGCTTCAGCAGCTGCTCACGTTCAACAATAAATTTCATAGCGTCAGGAAGATAATGTTCTGATGAGATTAGAGAAATCTTCTTTGATATCGTGGCTCTCTTCACGCAGCTGCTCAATCTTGCGGCAGGCATGAAGCACCGTTGTGTGGTCGCGACCCCCAAAAGCATCGCCAATTTCTGGCAAGCTGTGGTTCGTCAACTCTTTCGCCATCGCCATCGCCATCTGGCGCGGACGCGCTACCGAGCGCGAACGGCGCTTGGAAAGCAGATCCGCCACCTTAATCTTGTAGTACTCAGCCACGGTCTTCTGAATATTATCGATGGTGACCAGCTTTTCCTGCAGCGCCAGCAGATCGCGTAACGCTTCGCGCACGAAGTCGATGGTGATTGCCCGGCCGGTAAAGTTGGCGTTGGCGATCACGCGATTCAGCGCGCCTTCCAGCTCACGCACATTAGAGCGTAAACGCTTGGCAATAAAGAAGGCGACTTCACCCGGCAGACGGATGTCGTTCTCATCCGCTTTTTTCATCAGGATCGCCACACGCGTTTCCAGCTCAGGCGGCTCGATCGCCACCGTTAAACCCCAGCCGAAACGTGATTTGAGACGATCTTCCACCCCATTGATCTCTTTTGGATAGCGATCCGAGGTGAGGATGATCTGCTGGTTGCCCTCTAACAAGGCATTAAAGGTGTGGAAGAACTCTTCCTGAGATCGCTCTTTATTAGCAAAGAACTGAATGTCATCGATCAGCAGCGCATCGACAGAACGGTAATAGCGTTTGAACTCTTCAATCGCATTGTTCTGGAGCGCTTTAACCATATCCTGCACAAAGCGCTCGGAGTGCATGTAAACCACTTTGGCATTCGGTTTACGGGCAATGATGCCATTGCCGACCGCGTGCAACAGGTGCGTTTTACCGAGACCGGTGCCGCCATACAGAAACAGCGGGTTGTAAGCGCCGCCTGGATTATCCGCCACCTGACGTGCCGCCGCGCGCGCCAGCTGGTTGGATTTACCCTCGACGAAGTTATCGAAGTTATGACGGTTATTCACATTCGAGCGATAGGTGACGTCGGCCGGTGCCGGGACATTATCCCAGCTGGGACGCATGATCTGCGTCGGGGCCGGACGAACATGGCTCTGCACGGGCATCACATGCGCGCTGACGCTCGCCATGACCGGCTGGCTGACCGCTGCCGCCTGCTGCTGAACCGGACGCGTACCCACTTCAAAACGCAGTGCTGGCACGTTTGGACCGCAGAATTCATTCAGCAGTGCATTGATACTATTAAGGTATTTGTCCCGAACCCAGTCGAGTACGAAGCGATTTGGAGCATACAAGGCAAGCGTATTGTCGTTTAACTCAGCCTGCAGTGGACGGATCCACATGCTGAATTCGGTGGCAGGAAGCTCATCCTGCAAACGGGCAAGACACTGTTGCCAAAGCGTAAGTGACACGGCGGACTCCACTCGTACAAATTCGAAAAGAATAGTAGGCGTTACTCTAAGAAACGTTCATTTTTGACACAGACGCTAAGAAAGCGCCTGCGACCGCTATCAGCGGTTTTCCGTCCTGCAATCACCGGAGGATCGTCAGCGGAAGGGCGGATCATAGCGCAAAGCGAGGCAGAGATCTTCCCTTTCTACACAGTTTTGATCCTTTTTATCCACAGGCCTGAGACGCGCAAAGAAGTTTACGCCAGTTGCGGGAAAAACCAGCAGGGATCTGACGCAATGCATTAAATTTTTGGGCGACATCTCATTTTATCCCCAGGATCCGGCAGGCCGATCACAATAAGATCCCGTACGATCCTTGCGCTTTAGTACGGAGCCCGTATAATCCTTCACCCGACATTATGCTGTAAGGCGCAACGTCGGGACTCAGCGGGCTGTATGCGGGTTTTCAGGTACTACAACACGCGAAGTAAATTGACTCGGGACTGTACAATTATTACAATCCCGCCTCTTTATTAAAGACACATTGAGGCGTAGGTCGATTTATTGGCCCGAAACGCGTCATCCAGTGAAAATTTTCAAGTTTAGGTAGAAACCGCCATGAAACGCACTTTTCAACCGTCCGTACTGAAGCGCAACCGTTCACACGGTTTCCGTGCTCGTATGGCAACAAAAAATGGTCGTCAGGTTCTGGCACGTCGTCGTGCTAAAGGCCGTTCTCGTCTGACCGTTTCTAAGTAATAAAGCAAGCCCTGATGGGTAAGCTCGCATTTCCCAGGGAGTTACGTTTGTTAACTCCCACTCATTTCACTTTCGTCTTCCAGCAGCCACAACGGGCTGGCACGCCGCAAATTACTATTCTCGGCCGCCTTAACGCGCTGGGGCATCCCCGCATCGGTCTCACCGTCGCTAAAAAACATGTGAAACGCGCTCATGAACGCAACCGGATCAAGCGATTGACCCGCGAAAGCTTTCGTCTGCGTCAACATGAACTGCCGTCGATGGACTTCGTGGTGGTCGCGAAGAAGGGGGTTGCCGATCTGGATAACCGTATGCTGGCGGAAGCGTTGGAGAAATTATGGCGTCGTCACTGTCGCCTGGCGCGCGGCTCCTGATCGTCCTGATACGCGTCTATCAACGCGGTATCAGTCCATTACTGGGACCACACTGTCGGTTTCACCCGACCTGCTCTCATTACGGAATTGAGGCGTTACGCAGGTTCGGCCTGATAAAAGGCAGTTGGTTGACATTAAAACGCGTATTAAAATGCCACCCTTTGAACCCGGGTGGTGACGATCCTGTGCCGCCAAAAACCTTTGATACCAGAGAACATTAACGATGGATTCGCAACGCAATCTCTTTCTCATCGCTTTTCTGTTCGTGACCTTTATGATCTGGCAAGCCTGGCAGACGGACCACGCTCCGCAGCCACAGCAGACGCAGACCACACAAGGCACGAACAGCGTAGCGGGTGATACCGCCAGTCAGGGTGTACCGGCCAGCGGTCAGGGCCAGACGATCACCGTTAAGACTGATGTCCTGTCATTGAATATCAACACCCGAGGCGGTGATGTTGAACAAGCACAGCTGCTGACTTTCCCGGACAAACTGGGTTCCGACCAGCCGTTCCAGCTGCTTGAAACAACGCCAGCGTTCCTTTATCAGGCACAGAGCGGTTTAACCGGTCGTAATGGTCCGGATAACCCGAACAACGGCGCGCGTCCGCTGTTCAACGCTGCGCAGAACCACTTCGAGATGGCTGATGGCCAGTCCGAACTGCGTGTGCCGATGACCTATACCGCTGAAAATGGCGTGGTTTACACTAAAACCTTCATCTTCAAGCGTGGCGAATATGCCGTTAATGTCGATTATCATGTCAACAACACCACCCAGCAACCGCTGGAAGTGTCGCTGTTTGGCCAGCTGAAGCAGACGATTGATCTGCCTAAGCATCGTGATACCGGCAGCAACAACTTTGCTCTTCACACCTTCCGTGGCGCGGCCTACTCCACCAGCGAGTCGAAATATGAGAAGTATAAATTCGACAATATCGCGGATAACGAGAACCTGAACGCGACCACCAGCAATGGCTGGGTGGCGATGCTGCAGCAATACTTTGCGACGGCGTGGGTTCCACGCACCGAAGGCACCAACACCCTTTACACCAGCAACCTGGGTAATGGCGTAGCGGCGATTGGCTATAAATCTGCACCGGTCACCATTGCCGCGGGCGCACAGCAGAATCTGGGTGCAACGCTGTGGGTCGGCCCGGAAATTCAGGACAAGATGGCAGCGATTGCGCCGCACCTTGATCTGACCGTGGATTACGGCTGGTTGTGGTTTATCTCTCAGCCGCTGTTCAAACTGCTGAAATTTATCCATAGCTTCATCGGTAACTGGGGCTTCTCCATTATCGTCATCACCTTCATCGTGCGCGGCATCATGTACCCGCTGACCAAAGCGCAGTACACCTCGATGGCTAAGATGCGCATGCTGCAGCCGAAGATTCAGGCGATGCGTGAGCGTCTGGGTGATGACAAGCAGAAGCAGAGCCAGGAAATGATGGCGCTTTATAAAGCAGAGAAAGTGAATCCGCTGGGTGGCTGTCTGCCGCTGGTGATTCAGATGCCAATCTTCCTGGCGCTCTACTATATGCTGTCAGGCTCGGTTGAACTGCGTCATGCGCCATTTATTCTGTGGATCCATGACCTGTCAGCGCAGGACCCGTACTACATCCTGCCGATTCTGATGGGTATCACCATGTTCTTCATTCAGAAGATGTCACCGACCACCGTGACCGATCCGATGCAGCAGAAGATCATGACTTACATGCCGGTGATTTTCACCGTGTTCTTCCTGTGGTTCCCGTCAGGTCTGGTGCTGTACTACATCGTCAGCAACCTGGTCACCATTCTCCAGCAGCAGCTGATTTATCGCGGCCTGGAAAAACGTGGTCTGCATAGCCGCGACAAGAAGAAAGCGTAAGCGATCCAAAGCGGGAGTAATCCCGCCTTAAAATAGTCTATTCTCAGGCGGTCAAAGCGACCGCCTGTGTTTTTTGTAGCGAGAGAAAATTTATGAGCCACAGCGATACCATTGTTGCCCAGGCGACGCCACCCGGACGCGGCGGCGTAGGCATTCTGCGCGTCTCTGGCGCGCAGGCGGCAGAGGTCGCCCGCCAGCTGCTGGGTAAACTGCCTAAGCCACGCTATGCCGATTATCTGCCGTTCACCGATAGCGACGGTAGCGTGCTGGATCAGGGCATTGCGCTGTGGTTTCCCGGTCCCAACTCCTTTACCGGTGAAGATGTGCTGGAGCTGCAGGGCCACGGCGGCCCGGTGATCCTCGATCTGCTGCTGAAGCGCATCGTGGCGCTGCCGGGCGTGCGTATCGCTATGCCGGGTGAGTTTTCAGAGCGTGCGTTTCTGAACGACAAGCTCGATCTGGCGCAGGCCGAGGCGATTGCTGACCTGATTGATGCCAGCTCGGAGCAGGCAGCACGTTCAGCGGTTAACTCGCTGCAGGGCGCCTTCTCCACCCGTATCAATCATCTTGTGGAAGCACTCACTCACCTGCGAATCTATGTCGAAGCCGCTATCGACTTCCCGGATGAGGAGATCGATTTCCTCTCTGATGGCAGAATCGAAGCGCAGCTGAATACGGTGATCGGGGACCTGGATGCGGTCCGTGCTGAAGCGCGTCAGGGCAGCCTGCTGCGTGAAGGGATGAAAGTGGTGATTGCGGGCCGGCCCAATGCGGGTAAATCGAGCCTGCTGAATGCGCTGGCGGGCCGCGATGCCGCCATCGTCACAGATATTGCGGGCACCACCCGCGACGTACTGCGTGAGCATATTCATATTGATGGTATGCCGCTGCATATCATCGACACCGCCGGTCTGCGTGAGGCCAGCGACGAAGTTGAACGTATCGGCATTGAACGCGCCTGGCAGGAGATCGAACAGGCCGATCGCGTGCTGTTTATGGTCGATGGCACCACCACCGATGCTACCGAAGCGGCGGCGATCTGGCCCGATTTTGTCTCCCGTCTGCCACCGGCACTGCCGATTACCGTGGTACGCAACAAGGCGGATGTCACCGGTGAGTCTTTAGGCCTGACAGAAGTAAATGGTCACTCACTCATTCGTCTGTCGGCACGTACCAGCGAAGGCGTTGATGAGCTGCGGGATCACCTGAAACAGAGCATGGGCTTCGCGGGCAACATGGAAGGCGGCTTCCTGGCACGTCGCCGTCATCTGCAGGCGCTGGAGCTGGCGGCAACGCACCTCGAGCAGGGCAAAGAGCAACTGCTCGGTGCCCGGGCGGGTGAGTTACTGGCAGAAGAACTGCGTGTCGCTCAGCAGGCGTTAAGTGAGATCACCGGCGAGTTCACCTCTGACGATCTGCTGGGTCGTATCTTCTCCAGCTTCTGTATCGGTAAATAGCCTTACAGGCCTGACGGCAACGCGCTGTCAGGCCTGAATTCCCGCCACGCTGCCTCCTCTGTTATTCCCGCATCCGCGTTGATTCTTGCTGATATGTTATTTTGCGACGGCACCGCTTTGACGTATAACGGTTGATGCGCCGATCTGACCTGCGGGGATGAATTGCGGTGAGTGAATCCCGCCTCATCCCGCTGCGTCCGGCCAGACGCAAACCCACTACGTGAACACCCTTGGGCGAACCTTTTCGCCTGAAACAGGAGAGTTGCATGAGTACACCGCTCGACACTGCCGCACTGGACACGCTGTTTAATGATGCCCGCACCCACAGTTACTGGCAGGCTAAGCCCGTTGATAACGCCCTGCTGGAGCAGCTCTATGCCTTAACGGCGCTGGGCCCCACCTCGGCCAACTGCTCGCCAGCGCGTTTTGTTTTCGTCACCTCTGCGGAAGGCAAAGAGAAGCTGAAACCGGCACTCTCTTCCGGCAATCTGGATAAAACCATGAGCGCGCCGGTCACGGTGATTGTGGCCTGGGATCGCGAGTTCTATGAGCAGCTGCCCGCGCTGTTCCCGCATGCGGATGCGCGCAGCTGGTTTACCGGCAGCCCGGAAGCGGCGAAAGAGACCGCTTTCCGTAACAGTAGCCTGCAGGCGGGTTATCTGATCCTGGCGGCCCGTTCGCTGGGTCTGGATGCCGGTCCGATGTCTGGTTTTGATCCGGCCAAAGTTAATGATGCCTTTTTCCCTGACGGTCAGTATCAGGTTAACCTGCTGATCAACCTCGGCTACGGTGAGGCATCAAAACTGCATCCGCGTCTGCCGCGCCTGAGCTTTGAGCAGGCGAGCCGCTTCGCCTGATGCTGCCCGCGTCGCGATTCGATTCGCGGCGCGGATTACCTTATCAACAGCGTGTCACAGCGGTGCAGCATTTTCTGCAGGCGTCCCCTGATGAAACACCATTCGCCAGTTCTGACCCTCGCGCAGCCAGTGTGACGCTCGCATTGCGGCCCGACTGCCATCGGCATCACAGCTCTGGTAAAGCAGTATCAGACTCATCTCGCCCGTGCTCACCAGCTGAAAGTCTCTACTGAGCATTTCAGGCAGCGTTTCTTCTTTTATCAGCGCCGCAATGGTCTGCGCGCGAGTGACCAGGTGACCTGAACGGGTTATCTCACAAAAGTCAGGATGGAGAATCTGCTCCAGCCACGCCAGCTCCCGTCGCCTGGCACCGTGCAGGCTGCGCTCTCGTTTCACCATCTCGTCCAGCAGCATGAGTTATCCTCTTCTTATTCAGTGTGACAGACAGCGACCATAATTCCGTTAAGGCCTTGTGACGGCCCTGTCCAGTCTCTGCTATCCCTCGCGACTCCGCTCATCCTATTCCGAATTTAACTTAATCGGTGCGTTGCCGGGTGCATTCAGGTAAGAAAATTCCTACAATGCGTCTGATGATTATCTGACCATTTTCACGGAGCGACAGATGGCTGGTCATTTTGTACGCTGGACGGGCGATCCCGGCTTCCCGGCTAAAGAGTTGTGCATTCCCCAGGCTATTACCGACACGGCCCAGCAGTTTGCTGACAAACGCCGTGGGCGGTTCCTTGCCGCGCGTACGCTGCTGGCACAGCTGATGCTGCGGGTTTATGGCATTCATGAGCTGCCGCCCCTGATTATCCAGAGCAACGGACGCCCGGTGTTTGCTGACAGCGATCTGCCCGATTTCAGCATCGCCTATGCGGGCAATACGGTGGGGGTGCTGCTGGCCGAGGAGGGTGGACGTGCCGGTCTGGATATGGAGATCGTGCATGCGCGGAGCCGTCAGACTCAGGAGCAGCTGATTCAGGCATTAACCTCGGGCGAGATCGCATGGATCAATGCCCAGCAGGATGCCATGGAAGCGGTGGCGCAGATCTGGACGTTGCGCCAGAGCATCCTCAAGCTGACGGGAGAGGGCGATCGGGGACTGGATTCGCTGCGCCTGTTGCCGGGAGCGGGTCGGCTGCGATCGTCACTCTATCCCGACATTCAGGTGGTGTGTGATGCGGAGCCTGTGCTGGTCTGGTCTTGCGCGCTGTCGTCTGCGACGCAGCGCCTGCACCTGTGGGAGATGGATAGCGACTTTCAGTGGCGCGCATTACGTGAAATTGAGATGGGTAAGCCCAACATCGGGCCTCATGCCCTGCGGCTGACCAGCCTGCCCAGCGAGCGCAGCCTGCATCCTGAAATGTAAAAAGCCGCAACCCGGAGGTTGCGGCCCTGAATACGCTTAGTGTCCGTCGATAAAGACAATCTTCAGCACAAACAGCAGGGCAACAATCACCACGCAGGGGCTGATTTCACGCCAGCGGCCGGTGCCCAGTTTCATCACGCAGTAAGCGATAAACCCCAGCGCAATGCCTTCGGTAATGGAAAAGCTGAAGGGCATCATGGCGGCGGTCACAAATGCCGGAACGGCTTCGGTTAAATCATCCCAGCGTACGCGCGACAGGCTGGCGGTCATCAATACCCCAACGTAAATCAGCGCGCCCGCGGCGGCGTAGGATGGCACCATTGCCGCCAGCGGTGACAGGAAGGTCACCAACAGGAACAGCAGGCCTGTTACCACGGCCATCAGCCCGGTACGGCCACCAATCGCCACGCCCGAGGTGCTCTCAATATAGGCGGTCACGGATGAGGTGCCCGCCAGCGCGCCACTCACCGAACTGATGCTGTCGACATAGAGCGCCTGCTGCATCCGCGGGAAGGTGCCGGTTTCATCGGTCAGTCCCGCTTTA
Organism: Pantoea sp. R13S299; assembly: GCF_048515925.1. NCBI lineage: Bacteria > Pseudomonadati > Pseudomonadota > Gammaproteobacteria > Enterobacterales > Erwiniaceae > Pantoea > Pantoea sp. R13S299. The sequence goes on along the minus strand of NZ_JBLYEF010000006.1, from coordinate 162,231 downwards.
TCGGTGACGCCGATCAGCGTGCCGGAGGAGTCGAACAGATTGACCAGCATAAAGGAGAAGATCACACCCGCCATGCCAATGTTAAACGCACCTTTGATATCGACCTGACCGACCACAGACGTAATGGAAGGTGGCGCAGAAAACAGGCCGACAAACTTCACGTCGCCCAGCATCCAGCCAATCGCCGTGGTGACGACCATCGAGATCAGCACTGCCGCGTGAATATTGCGTGATGCCAGAATGGCAATAATAAAGAAGCCGAGTGCGCCCAGCAGCACGCTGTGCGAGGTCAGATTACCGACCGCCACCAGAGTATCGGGATTAGGCACGATAATACCGGCGTTCTTCAGCCCCATCATGGCGATAAACAGGCCGATACCGGCAGTGATACCGACGCGCAGGCTCAGCGGGATATTGGCAATCATCCAGTAGCGAACCCGCAGCAACGTCAGAATCAGCAGGCCGATCGCACCCCAGAAGATCGCGCCCATACCGACCTGCCACGAATAACCCATCGCCCCGACCACCACAAAGGCGAAGAAGGCGTTCAGCCCCATTGCGGGTGCCAGCGCCACCGGCAGATTGGCAAACAGCCCCATCAGAATGCTGCCAAAGGCGGCAATCAGACAGGTGGTCACAAACACCGCCTGGGTATCCATGCCGGCGACGCCGAGGATCTGCGGATTGACGAAGACGATATAGACCATCGTCAGAAAAGTGGTGATACCCGCGATCACTTCGGTGCGCACCGTGGTGCCATGTTCCTGCAGCCTGAAGATGCGCTGCAAAACGCCTTGCTTGCTCATGCCATCCATCCAGAAGAAAAAATCATCGGCGCGTATCCTGGCGATTTTACCGGGCCAATACAATGATTTTTCGCAACCGATTGCCAGTCTCGCAATCTGCGCTGAGTGCGGTAGAGTGTGGAGCACACCCCTGAATCGAAGGATAGAGTCTGATGTCAGTTGAATGCGTCTTTTTTGATTGCGATGGCACGCTGGTGGACAGTGAGTTGCTCTGCACCCAGGCCTACGTCAACACCTTTGCCCGTTACGGCCTGGAGTTGTCGCTGCAGCAGATGTTTGAAAAGTATAAGGGCGTCAAACTCTACGACATCATTCGTGACGTGGGCGACGCGCATCAGGTGTCGCTGCCGATGGAAGAGGTGGAAACGGCTTACCGCGCGGAAGTGGCAAGACTGTTTGATCTGCAACTGCAGCCCATTCCGGGCGCGAAAGCGCTGGTTGAGCAGATAAAGGTGCCGATGTGCGTGGTCTCAAACGGGACGGTAAAAAAGATGCAGCACTCGCTGGGCTTAACCGGCATGCTGCCGCTGTTTGAGGAGCACCTCTATAGCGGCTATGACATTCTGCACTGGAAGCCCGATCCGGAACTGATGTATCACGCGGCGGAACAGATGCAGGTGCCGATTGAGCGCTGCATTCTGGTGGATGACTCCGAAGCGGGTGCCCGCGCCGGTATCGCCGCCGGGATTCCGGTCTACTACTACTGCGCTGACCCGCACAACCCTGAACTGGATCATCCGCTGGTGACGCGCTTCGACGACATGGCGCAACTGCCTGCGCTGTGGCGCGCCCGTGGCTGGGATCTGGTGTAGCGCGGGCCAGCATGACATATACCGTCTGGTTTTTAACCCTGCCTGGCGTGATGGCGCTGGATCTGGCCGGCCCGGCCGAGACGCTGAAGCTGGCGGGCGATCGCTTTTCGCTGCGCTACATCGGCCCGCAGCCGGAGGTGGTCTGCTCCACCGGCATGACGATTGGTGGCATCGAACCCTTACCGGAACAGTTGCCCGCCGGCAGTCTGCTGGTGGTGCCAGGCGTCTATGACTCGCAGATCTGTTACGCCACACCGCAGGCCGCAGAAGCACGCGAATGGCTGAGGCGGCAGCACGCCGCGCTGCGCGAGCAGACCTTTATGCTGGTCTGCGTCTGCTCGGGTGCGCTGCTGGCGGCGCAGGCGGGCATGCTCGACGACGTGTCCTGCACCACTCATCATGATGTGATTGCCCGCCTGAAAGCCGCGGCCCCGCGCGCACGGGTGCAGGAGAATCGGGTATTTGTCGGGCATGAGAATATCTGGACCAGCGCAGGCATCACGGCGGGCATCGATCTGGCGCTGCATCTGATCACTCAGCTCTGTGATACGCATACAGCGCTGGCGGTGGCGCGGGAAATGGTGGTCTGGTTCCGCCGCGCCGGTGACGATCCACAGCTTTCACCCTGGCTGCGTTATCGTAACCACATGCATCCGGCCATTCATCGGGCGCAGGATCTGATGATTGCTCATCCTGAGCATGGCTGGACGCTGACCGAACTGGCCGGACGTACGCACGTCAGCAGCCGCCATCTGGCGCGGCTGTTTCGTCAGCATCTGGGGATCAGCGTGCGGGAGTACCATGAGCAGCTGCGGGTTGGCGTGGCGCGCCAGCGTCAGCAGCAGGGTGAATCTGCCGAAAAGGCGGCGCTGGCGGCGGGATTTTCATCGGCTCGCCAGCTACGACGCGCCCGCCAGCGCGAAACCGATCAGCTGACGAAGTGACGGGTATCGACGCGTTTCAGCGCCATCCCCAGCAGCAGGCTGCCGCCCAGCGTCAGCCCGAACACCCAGGGCAGGTCGAGCCACGGACGCGACATATCATCGTAATGATGCGTGCGCAGATAGTGAATGAACAGCGCGTGGAAGCCGTAGATCGGCAGTGAATAGCGCGCAATCACCGTTAAACCGGGCAGCGTGCGCGCATTCAGGCTGTTTTTAAACACGATCAGCAGGCTGATCGCTGCAATGAACACCAGCGGTCCGCAGTAGAGATACCAGGTATCGTTAAACGCTCCGTTGACGATAAGCGCCTTTTTAGTCCCTAACGTAATGCCAATCACGCAGGCGATAAACAGCCCGGCAGCCAGCGGCGTCAGGCCGCGCCGGTTTGTCTCCATGGTGCCGATAGCCCGTCCCAGCAGCGCATAGAGCAGGTAGTAAATGCTGTCACCACTGACATAGAGATTCACCGGCAGAAAATGGAACGGGCCCAGCGACTGGCTGACCGTATTCGGATTCGCGAGCACCGCCAGCACCAGCACCAGCAGCGCCACGTACCGCGCCTGCACGGTTTTCACCTGAATCAGCGGCGACATCAGATAGATGCCAATCAGCGCAAAGAAGAACCACAGGTGATAGAACACCGGCTTCTGCAGCATCTTCAGGATCGAACGTCCTTCGCTGATCGGCGTCAGCCAGGTGATATAGGCTAGCGAGACCGCGCTGTAGAACAACAGACAGAGCACCAGCCGGAGCATATGGCGCGGCTGGGCGCTGCGTTCGCCGAAAAACAGATAGCCGGAGATCATAAAGAACAGCGGAACACAGACGCGTGATGCCGAGTTCAGCAGATTCGCCACATCCCAGGTAGTGCCGGTCACCGCCATCGGTCCGGTGATATACCAGGTGGTGGTGTGAATCACGATCACCATCATGCAGGCAACCGCGCGTAAATTGTCGATCCAGTAAATCTTCTGCGGCATGGCGTCCTCTTGCGCATAGCTCCGTGCGCAAAAGGGTAGCCAAATGCGACCAGAGCAACAACTGCCGCCAGCAGGATTCGGAGCCATCTGTATGTCAGCGCCCGTAATTACCGCGAAAACGCGCCGGAACCGTCTGGGATTTACGGCTGCACATCGCGCGGTCAAAGGGTATACTGTCGGCCTCTTTTTTTAATCTAACCGAAGCGCGTGCACACTCAACATGCAAAAGTTTGATACCAAAACCTTTCAGGGGCTGATCCTGACCTTGCAGGATTACTGGGCGCGTCAGGGCTGCACCATTGTCCAACCGCTGGACATGGAAGTGGGCGCTGGCACTTCACACCCGATGACTTGTCTGCGCGCACTCGGCCCGGAGCCGATCGCCGCCGCTTACGTGCAGCCATCACGCCGTCCTACCGATGGCCGCTACGGTGAAAACCCGAACCGTCTGCAACACTATTACCAGTTCCAGGTGATCATCAAACCGTCACCGGACAACATTCAGGAGCTGTATCTCGGCTCGCTGAAAGAGCTGGGTATGGATCCGACGGTGCATGACATTCGCTTCGTGGAAGATAACTGGGAAAACCCGACGCTGGGTGCCTGGGGACTCGGCTGGGAAGTGTGGCTCAACGGCATGGAAGTGACTCAGTTCACCTACTTCCAGCAGGTTGGCGGCCTGGAGTGTAAGCCGGTGACCGGTGAGATCACCTACGGCCTGGAGCGTCTGGCGATGTATATCCAGGGCGTCGACAGCGTTTACGATCTGGTCTGGAGCGATGGCCCGCTGGGCAAAACCACTTACGGCGACGTGTTCCATCAGAACGAAGTGGAGCAATCCACCTATAACTTCGAATACGCCGACGTCGATTTCCTCTTTACCTGCTTCGAGCAGTACGAGAAAGAGGCGCAGCATCTGCTGGCGCTGGAAAAACCGCTGCCACTGCCCGCCTACGAACGCATTCTGAAAGCGGCACACAGCTTTAACCTGCTGGATGCCCGTAAAGCGATCTCGGTAACAGAGCGTCAGCGCTATATTCTGCGCATTCGTACCCTGACCAAAGCCGTGGCTGAAGCTTACTATGCCTCTCGCGAGGCAATGGGCTTCCCGATGTGCAATAACAAAAAGTAAGAGGCAGCCATGACTGAACAAACCTTCCTGGTGGAGATCGGCACCGAAGAGCTGCCACCAAAAGCCCTGCGCAGCCTGGCAGAAGCCTTTGCCGCGCAGGTCACCGCTGAACTGGATGCTGCCAACCTGAGCCACGGCGAGGTCAGCTGGTTTGCTGCACCGCGTCGTCTGGCGCTGAAAGTCGCCAACCTGAGCGCCTCACAACCCGATCGGGAAGTGGAGAAGCGCGGTCCGGCAGTCGCTGCGGCATTTGACGCAGACGGCAACGCCACCAAGGCCGCCGAAGGCTGGGCGCGGGGTAACGGCATTACTGTCGATCAGGCTGAACGCCTCGCCACCGATAAAGGCGAATGGCTGGTCTATCGCGCCCAGGTTAAAGGCGAAGCGGCCCAGGCGCTGCTGCCGGCGATGATTGCGACCGCACTCAGCAAACTACCGGTGCCCAAACTGATGCGCTGGGGCGACAGCGATGTACAGTTCGTCCGTCCGGTTCACACCGTGACGATGCTGCTGGGCGATGAGCTGATCCCTGGCACCATTCTGGGCATCGCGTCAGACCGGATTATCCGTGGTCACCGCTTTATGGGTGAAAGCGAAATCACGCTCGAAAGCGCCGATCACTATCCTGATGTGCTGGAAAAACGCGGCCAGGTCATTGCCGACTATCAGGTCCGCAAAGCGATGATCAAAGCCGATGCTGAAGCGGCTGCACGCCGTTTAGGCGGTACTGCTGATATCAGCGACAGCCTGCTGGAAGAGGTAACCTCGCTGGTGGAGTGGCCGGTCGTTCTGACCGCGACCTTTGAAGAGAAATTCCTCAAGGTGCCTGCGGAAGCGCTGGTCTACACCATGAAAGGCGATCAGAAATATTTCCCGGTGTATGACAATGACGGCAACCTGATGCCGAACTTCATCTTCGTCACCAACATCGAATCCAGCGATCCGCGCCAGATTATCTCCGGCAACGAGAAAGTGGTGCGTCCACGTCTGGCCGATGCGGAGTTCTTCTTTAATACCGACCGCAAAAAGCGTCTGGAAGATCACCTGCCGCGTCTGGAGACCGTCCTGTTCCAGAAAGAGCTGGGCACGCTGCGCGATAAAACCGATCGCATTCAGACCCTGGCGGGCTGGATTGCCGGTAAAATCGGCGCCGATGTCAATCACGCCACCCGCGCGGGCCTGCTGTCGAAGTGTGACCTGATGACCAACATGGTCTTCGAGTTCACCGATACGCAGGGCGTGATGGGCATGCACTACGCGCGTCATGACGGCGAAGCTGAAGATGTGGCGGTCGCGCTGAACGAGCAGTATCAGCCGCGCTTTGCCGGTGACGCTCTGCCATCCAGCCCGGTCGCCTGTGCGCTGGCGATTGCCGATAAAATGGATACGCTGGCCGGTATTTTCGGCATCGGACAGCATCCAAAAGGCGACAAAGATCCGTTCGCACTGCGTCGTGCGGCGCTGGGCGTGCTGCGTATCATCGTTGAGAAGAACCTGCCGCTCGATCTGCAAACGCTGACTGAAGAAGCCGTGCGTCTGTATGGCAGCAAGCTGAGCAATGCCCGCGTGGTCGATGATGTGATCGACTTTATGCTGGGTCGCTTCCGCACCTGGTATCAGGAAGAGGGTCACAGCATCGATACGCTGCAGGCAGTCCTGGCGCGTCGTCCGACCCGTCCGGCTGACTTTGATGCACGTATGAAAGCGGTGTCGCACTTCCGTACGCTGGAAGCAGCCGCAGCACTGGCAGCGGCGAACAAGCGCGTCTCTAACATTCTGGCGAAATCGACTGAAACGCTGAATGAGAGCGTGCAGGCATCGCTGCTGAAAGAGAACGAAGAGATCCAGCTGGCGACGTTTGTCACCGCGCTGAGCAGCAAGCTGCAGCCTTACTTCGCTGAAGGCCGCTATCAGGATGCGCTGGTCGAACTGGCCCAGCTGCGAACTGCGGTAGATAACTTCTTCGATAAAGTGATGGTTAACGCCGACGACCAGGCCGTGCGGGTCAATCGCCTGACGCTGCTGTCGAAACTGCGTGAGCTGTTCCTGCAGGTCGCGGATATCTCGCTGCTGCAGTAATGCTCTTAGCGTAGTGCGAAAAAGGGACGAGCAATCGTCCCTTTTTTATGGGATTTTTCAGGCCGGGATGTCCTCCCGATAGCATGTTTATTCAAAGCACCTGCCGTAATGCTCAGCTCTGGCTGACGACTGCAGATGAATCAGGTTGCCTGCGTTTTAGTTGTGCTAAAGATCTCTGAATTCCTCATTAATCTGTATGTTTTTACCCTGTCCGGTAATGACCGTGGCTGAACCGCTGGTAAAATGCGCTAGCGCGTTGTTGAAAACCGGATACCTGCAACGACATCTGTAAATATCCGATTTCTGAGAGAGTCACTCCGCAGGGTATGAAACTGACAGCTGCCAGAAAGGTGAGTATGATTAAATCCTATCAGGCAGAGGAAAGAGGTTACCCATGAGAACAACACAGCAGATGAGTATCACACTGCCAAATGAAATGGCAGCGCAGGTAAAAGCGCGCGTTGCCAGCGGCGAATATGCGTCGGAAAGCGAAGTCATCCGTGAAGGTCTGCGTGCGCTAATGGCACGGGATCATGCTGTAGAGCAATGGTTGCATGAAAAGGTAGTGCCTGCCTGGGAAGCACTTCAAAGTGGTGAAACAGAAAGCCTGAGCGCTAACGACCTCAGGAAAAGACTGAAGGCGGAACACAGGAAGGTGAGCGGGGAGGAGTGATGATTTACAGGGTGGTCTTCGCACCGGAAGCGCAGGAACAGCTGGCAGAGCTTTACCGTTATATCGCGCAAGAGGCGACACCCTATACCGCTCTGAACTTTACAGAAAACATCATCGATTATTGTGAATCTCTTGCACAGTTTCCACAGAGAGGAAACTGTCGTGATGATCTTCTGCCAGGGCTGAGAATCACAAATTACCGCAAGCGGACAATAATCGCCTTCATGCTTTCTGAGAAAACGGTAACTGTATTAGGCATATGGCATGGCGGGCAGGATTATGAAAATGACCTGTCCGGGGACGAAACTGACTGAAATGTCAGAGCAGCCAGCCAGGTCGACCCATTTTTTCATATGAAACCTTAGCAATGTGGTCCCAGATGCGCATGCTAAAGACGAAGTATGACCTCAGTTCGCCACTACGCCACAGGCGGCGAGCGCGATCGTAATAACGACCATTTTTTTAATGTGCAAATGAATGCGCAAAAGTGCTTAAAAAGGCTTTGAAGTCATTCCGCTGCGTTAGAGATTATTTTTTCATCAGCATCATGCCGGTTTTTTTCTCATTAAATATCATGGGTTTGTTTGTATTCTCAAACCGATTACCGTATTACGCTCTTTCGTAAATCCGCAGGTTAAGAAACCGCCCGAAAAATAGCTCGCCCCCTTGTTTTTGCCCTTTTCAGATGGATAATCCGCCGAAAGTTACACCCCGTTACAGTTAGTGAAATGGAATTTTCATGAAAAGGACTTTTTTGTCGCTCTGGCACCCGTCAGAACGTCTGCTCGCCATAATGGCGGGTGCGCTATTTTGCTCAGCTTTTCCACTGATGGCAGCCTCGCCAGCCGAGACTCCCCGCGAAGCAGGCCAGGCGATTGATGCCCGCGAGCAACTGCGCCAGCAAACGCGCGAGCGCGTGCTGCAACAGCAGAATGCGCCGCAGGTAAATGAACACCTTCCGCGTCCTGATAGTCGATTGCCCGGTTATCCGGCTAATGAGCAGCCCTGCTTTACCATCGATCGGATCGCCCTGACGGGCGAGGCAGCCAGCCGTTTTCAGTGGGCGCTCGACGCGGCTGAAGACGCTACTGGTCGCTGCCTGGGCGGACAGGGCATCGTACTGGTCATCAACAAAGTGCAGAATGCGATTCTTGCCAAAGGCTATGTCACTACCCGCGTTATGGCACAGGAGCAGGATCTGACGAAGGGTGTGTTGACGCTGACGTTGCAGCCTGGCCGTATCAGCCAGATCCGCTTCGAAGAACCTGTTTCATGGCGCGGACGGCTGTGGAATGCCGTTCCGGCGTCATCGGGCGATATTTTGAATCTGCGGGATATCGAGCAGGGTCTGGAGAACTTTAAGCGAGTGCCTAGCGCCAGTGCTGACATTAAAATCGTACCGGGCGAGCAGGAAGCGACCAGCGATCTGCTGGTCAACTGGCACGAAGGCAGACCGGTGCGGCTCAGTCTGGGACTGGATGACAGCGGCTCTAAAAGTACCGGACGCTACCTCGGTTCCGCCACGCTGGCCGTGGATGCGCCCTTTGCGCAAAACGACCTGTTTTACGCCAACATCGGCAAAAATCTGTTTGAGCATGGGCCGTTCGGTAACCGCTCGCATACCCTGAATTACTTTTTCCCGATCGGGTACTGGGCTGTTTCTGCCAACTACAACGACTACACCTATCACCAGAACATCCCCAACGCCAATGAGGTGCTGCGCTACAGCGGTAAAAGCGACAATACCCAACTCACGGTCTCCCGCCTGCTCTACCGCGACCAGTCCAACAAAACCACGCTGAATCTGCGGGGCTACCGCAAACACTCCACCAACGCCGTCAACCATATCGATATCGGGCAGCAAAAGCGACGCACCGCGGGCTGGGAGCTGGGCCTGAATCAGCACAGCTATTTTGGCAGCAGCACGCTGGACGCCAATATCGCCTGGCGGCGCGGCACCGGGGCGTTTAATGCGCTTCCTGCACCGGAAGAGGCGCGTCATCAGGGTAGCGCGCGAACCGGCATACTGCTGGGCGACCTCGGCATCAACCATCCTTTCGCCCTGGGCGAGCAGCCCTGGCGGGTCTACAGCAGCGTGCGGGGACAATGGAGTCAGAATGCGCTGACGCCGCAGGAGCGTATGGCGATTGCCGGGCGTTATACGGTGCGCGGCTTCGACGGTGAACAGATGCTGTCAGGCGAAAAAGGTCTGCTGTGGCGCAACGAAATCGGCTGGAATCTTTTCTCACGCGGACATGAGCTTTACCTGGCCGCCGATTATGGCCGGGTGAGCGGGCCTGGGGCCCGGGATCTGGTCGGGCATCAGCTGGCAGGCAGTGCCATCGGCGTACGCGGCTCACTCTGGAGTCGCTTCAGCTACGACCTGTTTGCGGGCGTGCCGCTCTATAAGCCCTCGGGTTTTCATACATCAGGCGCGACAGCGGGTTTCAGCGTTAACCTGGAAATCTGACCCACTAAGCGGGCGATCCCGCTATCTGAACCTCTGACTTTCACACGGATGTGACCCATGAATAAACATTGCTATCGCATTATCTTCAGCCGCACCCATGGTGAACTCCGGGTGGTGTCAGAACTTGCCCGCAGTTGCAGCACTGAACCGGGCCAGAGCCGTGGCGACGGCGCGCCGCGTCTCTGGGTCACTTTACGTCGCGCGGCGTGGCTGCTCGGACTGGCTCTGTTTGCCGGGCCTGTCATGGCGAACGGCATTGTGGCAGATAGCAACGCTACACCAGGCCAGCGGCCGGAGGTCATCGCGACCCAGAATGGGCTGCCGCAGGTCAATATCACCGCGCCCAATCAGGCGGGCATCTCGCATAACCAGTATCAGCAGTTCGACGTCGCGCAGAACGGCGCCATCCTGAATAACTCTGCAGTGATGACCTCCACGCAGCTGGCCGGAATGATTCAGGGCAACCCTAATCTCAACCCAAACGCCCCAGCGGCGCGGGTGATCCTAAACGAAGTGAACAGCAACAATCCCAGCCAGCTACGCGGTTATATGGAAGTGGCGGGCGGACGGGCGCAGGTGATCGTGGCCAACCCGGCCGGCATTGTCTGCAACGGATGCGGCACTATCAATGCCGGACGGATGACGCTGACCACCGGCAAACCGCAGCTCAACGCTGACGGTAGCCTGGCGGGTTATCAGGTTGAACGTGGCGTGGTGCGGATTGAAGGCGGCGGACTTAATGGCGATCCCCGTCATGATACTGAATACGTTGACGTGCTGGCCCGCGCGGTGGAAATCAATGCGGGCGTCTGGGCCAAAAAGGAGCTGGCGGTGGTGGCCGGTCGCAACCGCGTAAGCGCAGACGCGCAGACGGTCACACCACTGGCTGACGACGGCAGCGCCAGACCTGAACTGGCGATCGACATGGGTCATATGGGCGGCATGTACAGCGGCCAGATTCGCATGATGGGCACCGAAGCGGGCGTCGGCGTGCGCAATCAGAACGCCCAGGTGCAGGCGGGTAAAACGCTGGTGGTGAGCAGCGAAGGTAAACTTGTCTGGCAATCGGCGGCACAGGATGGCGTTACTCAGGCCGGAGGCGACATCAGCCTGGCGGCCAGGGACAGCGTTGATTATCAGGGCAAACTTCACAGCGGCGGTCAGCTGACGGTTCAGAGCCGCGAAGGTGGAATTACCCAGTCCGGCACGCTGGCGGCGGCTGGCGACGTAAGGCTGACGGCAGCCCGCAGCATCCAGAGCAGTGGAAACCTGCTGGCGGGCAGCGATGCCAGCAGCCAGATTGTGCAGGAAGCCAGTCTGCATCTTGAGAGCCAGGATGCCATTCGCGCCAGCGGCAGCCTGTTGAGTAAAAAAGAGGTCAGCGCGCGCGGACGCCGGGTCGATCTCAGTGGCGCTCAGATCGCCGCCAGCCGCGCAACGCTGACTGCTCAGGAAGAGGGTGTTGCTGTGCGTCAGTCGGTGATTAATGGCACGGAGCTGGTGATTAACACCTCAGGTGATATCGACGCGCAGCAGGCACAGATTAGCGCCCGACGCTGGCAGATCGATGGACGCAGCCTGTTCAGCCAGCAGGCGGGCTGGTCGCAGACCGGAAGTGGCGAAAGCCGCTTTACGTTGTCTGGCGGGCTGGACAACAGCGACGGCTCGATTGAGAGCCAGCAGCTCAGTTTGCGGGCCGTCTCGCTGAACAACCAGCGTGGCCGGATGGTTGCACTCGATAACGCGGCGCAGCACTGGCGGGTTGATGGACTGCTCGACAACACCTCGGGTGAACTGGGCAGTAACGGCGATCTGACGCTTGAGACAGGCAGCCTGAATAACCAGGGTGGCTCCGTCAAAACCCAGGCGTCGCTGGCTATCACTGCCCGCGATGCGGTTAACAACAGTCAGGGTAATCTGCTGGCCGGTAATGCGCTCACGCTTAGCGTGGGCGGTGATCTGGATAATCACGCGGGCACCCTGAACGGCGGCCAGCTGTCGCTGACCGCGCAGCATCTGAACAATGCGCAGGGTGAGATTATCAGCCAGCGCGATCTGAACCTGACGGCGACACAGGAGCTGGACAACAGCGGCGGCTGGATCGAAGCGGGTCATTATCTTTCGCTCAACAGCGGCGGACTCTGGCAGAACAGCGGTGGGACGGCGCAGGGCGGTGAACGGGTCACGGCGACGGCAGAACAACTCAATAACGCCAGCGGCCGGTTGCAGTCTGGCGGTGATCTGGACCTGACCAGCCGTGGCGATATCCTCAACCAGGGCGGCAAACTCACGGCGCAAAACGCCCTCGCGATCCATGGCACCTCCGCGACACTATTTGATAACGATGGCGGGTCGCTGCAAAGCGGCGGCGATCTGCTCCTGCAGGGCGGCGCGCTAAACAATCGCCAGTCAGGGCAGGTTCTTAGCCAGCAGGCACTGACGCTTAACCTGGCGGGTGACTGGGACAGCGGTGTGTTGCAGTCAGCCGCCGGGCTGGCGTTGCGCGTTGCGCAGGAGATCAACAACCTGGCCGGTAAGGTTTCTGCTCAGCAGCAGCTGACGGTTCAGGGTCAGACCGAAGGCAGCCGCACTGGTAACATTAACAATGCGGGCGGCCAGTGGCTGGCTGGTGAGGGGCTGACCTCGCTACCGTGATCGGCGATGAAGTCACCGTGCATGGTCGGGTTATCGACAATCACGGACAGCCTGCGGTCATTGCCGCAACGCAAAGCCTGACGCTGCAGGCCAGCGAGCGGCTGAGCAACAAAGATGGCGCACTGCTCTACAGCGGCGATCGCCTGTCATTGCACAGCGATGACCTGATCGAGAACCGGGCGAGTTTTATCGAAGCAGACGGTGATATGACGCTGGAGGCGCGGCGGCTCGACAACCTGCGTGAAGGACTGGTGATTGAGCGCGAGGCGGAGAGCAGCGACTACAGCTGGCATCGTTATAATTATTACTGGCGCTCTTACGGCTCAGCAGTAAGCACCGATCTCAGCACCATGGCGTCGACCACTCAGCAACTGACCTTCCAGGATGAGGCGGCCGCGCAGAGTAATCCTTACGGCACGCTGCTGGCGATTGACGCTGCAGGCAAACGCGCCCAGGTCCGTGTCATGAACAATCAGGGCGTGCTGACCGATCTGTGGGTTAACTATCTGGCGCTCAATCCTAATGCCGACGGCACCTATGCCATGACGTTTTATGAAACCCGCGGATTCCGGCAAAATGACGTACCCACTCCCTATCAGAACACGGTATGGCGCGAATTCAACCGTGGACGTCTTGAGCAGTGGGATCCCGAAAAACATATCGACATCGACAATGCGCCTTTCGTCACCGATTACAACAATTTCCGTGAACGAACTGCAACCGGCACCGTGACGCGTGATCGGCTGGTCAGCGAAGGTATCGGCGCGCGCATTCTGGCGGGTGGCAACATGATGTTGCGCATTACCGGCAACTTGCTCAATGACGCCAGCGTGATCACGGCCAACGCCGATCCCCGAACAGAATAAAGATGATCTGGCGTATTTAGCGCTGAAAGGGAAAGAAGCTCAAGAAGCAGCTAAAAATCTAGGTTTTGATCGTAGGATTCCACCCCAAAAGGCACCGTTCGATTCACATGGTCAACCTGTGTTTTACAATGGAAAAAATTACATCACTCCTGATGTTGATAGTCATAATGTTTCTGATGGTTGGAAATTATTCAACAGCAAAGGTAAACGAATTGGCACTTACGATAGTGAGCTAAATAAAATTAAGGACTGATATATGTTTGGTATCTTCCCTGAGGATAAGCAGATTGACATTGAGGGTGCGCTTTTTGCACCGGCGTCAATCGTTATAGGCGACTTTACAGAATCTATGAATATTCCCTTAACTTACTGGAATATTAATGATTATAAAAAAAGTTGGTTGAAGTCACTTGACGAGGGATTAACAAAGAAAAACCATGCAGCTCTTGCTGTCTCAATGTATGAGCCTGAGCTAGCAAATTTTGTTTTTGTTTGGGCCTTATACTTTAAGGCTGAAATAGTTCATGTGCAAAATAGTATTATCTTTCTTGAGGAGCACAAAAAATTTTCTCCGGAGAAGATAAACGAATTTATTGATGAGCGAACTACTCATGATGAAGATGGTATGAAAATATCTGAATGGAGTACGAATCTAGATAGTGTTTTAGATTTTTATAAGAGCCTGAAAAGTTAAATGACAAATCCCGGCCACCGCCGCCGGGATTTTTTCGCCTATTCTTCGACAAGGAGAAAGAGCAGAACCGGCTGAAGGCGGCGCAGCTCATTGGAGAAATCGGGGCGCAGGCGGGTGATATTGCGCGGACGCAGGGCCAGATAATCGCGACGAAGGCCGCAAACGATAAGATGTCCGGCGCCACGCAGGCCGACCGCGACAGGGCGCTGGCGGAACTGAAAGCGAAGGACCCGGAGAAGCAGTACAGCGAAAGCGACGTTAATAACCAGGTTTACAGTAATTTTTATGATAAGGCGTTCGCCGACAGCGGATTCGGAACGGGCGGTAAGGTGCAGCGTGCCATCAGCGCGGTAACGGCGGCGGTACAGGGCCTGTCGGGCGGCAACGTTGCGCAGGCGCTGAGCAGCGCGGCCGCGCCGTATGTGGCGGAAAAGATACATGAGCTGACGACGGACGCGAACGGTAAGGTGAATACCGAAGCGAACCTGATGGCGCACGCGGTGCTGGGTGCGGTAACCTCATATGCGGCGGGCAACTCGGCACTGGCTGGCGCTTCGGGTGCGGCGATGGGCGAGTATATCGCGCAGCAGCTGTATCCGGGCGTTAAGCGTGACGACCTGACCGAAGAGCAGCGGCAGACGATAAGTGCGCTGGGGACATTAGCGGCGGGGCTGGCAGGCGGCGTGGTTGGTGACAGTACCGGTAATGCTGTGGCGGGGGCACAGGCGGGTAAAAATGCGGTTGAGCAGAATCACCTGCATGTGTCGGAGAAGACCGAGCTGGAGCTGGCGAAGCAGAAACTCCAGAACAGCAAAGATCCGGCAGAGCGTGAACAGGCTCAGCAGAAGATAAACGAGCTGAACGAGCTGGATATCAGCCGCGATAAGAAGGTGCTGGATGCCTGTGGCAACGGCAATGCAGGAAGCGCAGCCTGTGCCGGTGCAAGGCTGGAAGTTATCGCAGTCAAAGGCGAGTACGAAACCGGTCAGTACAATAACAAAGTCAGTGATATGTATGCTGACGCTTACGGCCAGATAGTAAACCTGCTGAATATCACCAGCGTTGACGCGCAGAATCAGCAGCAGGTGAAGGATGCGATGGTGAATTACGCCATGGTGCAGCTCGGAGTCGATAAGACTACTGCTGAACAGTATGTATCCACTTATGATGGAATGAAGATCGTTGCAGCCTCAATGTCTCCGGTGCTAGGAGCGACAGCGGCTAATAAGCTAAGCTCGATGGTTAAAGAGGCTAATATTTATCCTGAGGGGATTAGCTTTAAAGTTAATCAGCCGGAGCATATGGCAACGGTAGAAAAATATAGCCAACAAAAAGGTATTACAGGAGGCCACAACGCGGATGCCTTCTACTCAACAGTAAGTGAGAAAAATGTGAAAATTGTCGGTGAAACTCAAACTGGCGTGGAGGGGATAACAGAAGTTCAATATCAAATACCTTCTTACGATCGTGCTGGTAATGTTACAGGCTATAAAGAGAAAGTATTTGCCAAAACAATCTATGACCCTAAAGTTTTTTCTGACCAGAAAATACTAGATTTGGGACAAAAAGCTGCAAGTGCTGGCTACAAAGCAGCTATAGCATCAGGGCAAAGAGAGTATACGGCAACAGCCGGTGGGGTAATGTTCCAGGTTTATTTGGATCAAAAAACAGGAATGGTAGAAAACTTCTATCCGATGGTAAAATGATGAACGAATATATTTTTAATAACACAGACTATGAGAGTGATCCTGAATGGGTCGTTAGAGATTATTTTAATTCAATGAATTTACAAGGTAAGTTCATGTGGATGTTACCATATCTTATAAATAAGATTGGTTGCGGTGTGAATGAAACATATTGTTCGTTTCCTGATTTTGAAGATTCAGATCCAGAATGTCATTTTAATGGAATAATGTTTGGTGTTTGGGGTGCGGAAATGATTGTTCCTGAATCTGTAGGGTTTAAATATACTCGTTTAGCCTGCGAGAAATATCTTCAATTGCATCCTGAAGATACAGATAAAGTAAATGAATTACTTACTAAGCTTCCATCCTAAAATAAGAAATCCCGGCCAGCTTGAAGTGAGCCGGGATTTTAATTTATCAGTCGGTTACCCTTCAGTCGCCAGCCGGATGATCAACTGTCCCGGCCCGGTGATCACCTCGATCTTCTGTCCGGTCGTAAAGCCTAGCGCCTCCAGCCTGCGGCCTTTAATGGTCAGCTGCGGCAGCGGGTTCGGCTGGCCCTTATTAGGCCGGTATCCCACTTTGTAATAATGCGCCTGCGATTCGCTGGCGGCGGTTGTGGGCGTGCGGGTCTCTGACTTATGATGCGTGTCAGCCATGATCAACTCCTGTTTAGTTGCTTATGGTCAGCGGGCTGTCGGTGTTGCATCACCCTCAGTCCGCGCTAAAAAATCTCTCGTTACGTTCTCCCGGTCCTTTTTTTTCATGTTTAAATATACACCTTCTGAGGTGTAAACCCGCTGAAAGCTAAGTAATAAACTGCGAAGCATCTCTGAAAATGGATTGTTTTTTCGGTCAGTACTTCGTGTCTTTTTCTTCTTTTATGCCCTCTGCAAACGCGCTTGTTTTTCATACTAAGAATCCATGCTAATCAGCCTTCAATTTATCTCCAAAATCACGGGCGCATCATTACTTTAACCAGTAATGACAGGGTCTGCAGGGTTGTTAAAATGCGTCAGCCTGCTGAGCGGCGAAAGCGTCATGGTCATTGCCGGACGCGACCTGACGGTGACAGGATCGGCGGTGGCTGCCGATCGGGATGTCAGCCTGCAGGCCGGGCGCGACGTCGAGATAGTCCCTGCTTTTGGTGAAGCTGGAGGAGGCATTCAGATTCTGCCTAATATGCAAGAGCGTGTGAATGTTGAATGGCTGCTGAAAAATGAATAGATCCGTGAGGTTCACTAATATGCTAAGTATTGAAGAGCTGCAAAAAAAAGTTGATGAACTGATTTTTAAAGCAGGCCTGCCAAGGCTTTCAGTTAATCTTAGTACAGCTCCTATTGGTGATGGAACTCCTTATATTTCATTTAAGAACGAAAAGTATAATTACATCTGTTCTGAAAGAGGATATGTGTTCTCCAGAAAAATTACAGATTCAACAGAGGAGCTACTTTATTGGATTATGTCAGAGCTTGCTTATAAGATCGCATTTCAATATGAGTTAGAAAATCGTATTGGGGATAGAGATGGAAGGCGTATTGCTTTTCCAAAGTATATTGAGCTAATGGCAAAAATGAATTCCTTATGGAAATCAAAAGCAGAAGCTGAAATTGAAAAAACTCTTGCTGTCAGTCCTTACGACGATAGCCTCTACCTGTAATTTTAACTCAATAAATCCCAGCCAACCGGCTGGGATTTTGCTTTAATCAGTCAGTTATACTTCAGTCGTGAGCCGGATGATCAACTGTCCCGCCTCAGTGATACCGAAACCGGTCAGCCAGCTACCGCCGATAATCACCTCGTCGTTTTCCCGCACCCAGTCTGGCCCAGACCCTGCCACTGCTGGCTGGGTTCGCAGAGTGCTTTCAACTCCGCTTCATCGGTCACGGTTGTTACCGAAAGCGTGTTATCAAGCAGCACCAGCCGGATCGGCGTGTCGGTGGTAAATCCGAGCACGGCCAGCTAGACGCCCGTGATGGTCAGTTCCGGGACGGGTTCCTGAATAAAGGTGATGTTCATACGTTCTCCTCCGTGGTGGGCATGAGGCGGATAATCAGCTGACCCTGTTCGGCAATGATGCTGACCGGCTGGCCTTTAATAAATCCCCACTGTTCCAGCCATCGTCCTTTGATGGTCAGTTGAGGCAAGGGATTGGGTCTGCCGCCGTTGGGGCGATATCCGACGATGCTTTTGCGTGCTTGGGGTACAGCGGGTTCTGACGTAGAATCTTTTCCAGCCATAGTAACTACCTCTATTAGTTGCTTGTGGTCAGCGGGCTGTTGGTGTTCCACCACCTTCAGCCCGCGCTAATAATCTCTCGTTACGCGCTTCTTGTCCTGTTTTCTCCTGTTCAAATATACACCGTCCGCTTTGTAAACTCGCTGAAAGCTAAGTAATAGATTGCGAGGCGTCTCTTAAAAACAGATTGTTTTTCCATTTACCATTTCGTTTGCATCCTCTTCCCAATATGCTCTTCAGCATCCGTAATCCGCTATTTAGTTCTATTAGCGTGGCGATTTCCGGCATCGCATAAGAGTGAAATGGAGATGACAGAGAAAGGGATGACAGGCATGATGACACCACAAACGACACCACGTGAGAGTCAGGCTATGAGCACTATCCACTTCAGGATTGATGACGACGTTAAACGACTTGCCATGCAGGCAGCCGAGCGCCAGAAGAAGACGCTGACTGAGGTTATGCGTCAGCGAGCGGAAGAGCTGGCTGCTGAAGAGCGGCACTATCAGGACAGTAAACATGATGCATGGCTGGAAGAGCAGATAGCGGCGGCATTCAGTCGTTATGATGCCGGTGAAAGTGAGTTCATCAGTAACGATGAAATGAATACCCGCATGGAAGAGCTTAAAGCGCAGGCCGCGCAAGGAACATTGTGATAGCAGCCGTTCAATGGGAAAAACAGGCGCAGGCGGACAGGGAAACAATATTTCGTTATCTGTATCGTGAGGCTGGCCTGCTGGTAGCCAGTGCAACAGACGATAAGTTTACCCGGTTGGCCAGTCTGCTTAGCGAAAACCCGCGGGCTGGCACTAAAGTCGGAACAGAAAAACAGCTTAAACTGGTGGTGCCACGCTTACCGTTCATCATCATCTATGTAGCTGAAACAGATGCGGTTCGCATCCTGCGTATACTGCACACATCCCGGAAAATATCGGGCCGCTATCAAAGATAGTCAGCCCATTCAGCCTGCGTCAGATTGTCAGGATCATGAGCTACTGCAGAGAGAGCGGTGCGCTCAGGAGGCCGATGAAATCATCAGCCCCAGCCACCACATCCATCACGCCGCAGGCGGCGTCGTCCGCGCAAAGCTCTCGCGCTGAAACAGTGTTTCCGCCAGCTTCACCAGTGTCGGACGCTCAACACACCAGTTGGGTACCACGCGGCGGAAATTGAGGTAGCCGATCATACATCCGGTGGCGATATCCGCCAGATTGAGCTGACCGTTGTTGAGCCATTTGCCCTCTGCGGCCTTTGCTTCCAGCATGTCGAGACTGCGCTGAATCTTTTCACGATTACGCAGCAGTACCTCTTCCGACTGCAAATCACCCGGTCGCATCTGTTCACGCACGATCACCAGCGCGGCATCACAAACGCCATCCGCCAGCTTTTCAAGCTGACGGATATTAAGCGACGCAAGTGGATCGGCAGGCAGCAGAGCCGGCTCCTCGCCGCGCAGTTCCAGAAATTCGGCGATGATGCTGGAGTCGAACCAGATTTGCTTATCGTCAGCAACCAGCGCCGGGACTTTGCCCAGCGGATTGTAGTGCGGCACGTGGCTGTCATCGCTGTAAGGCGATGCGTTAACGAATTCAAAAGTAATGCCTTTTTCCAGCATGATAATCGAAATCTTACGCACAAACGGGCTGGTATAGCTGCCAATCAGTTTCATCGGGTTCTCCGGATTCAGTGACTATTCGCCAGGAAACATAAAGGGATTGAGACTGCTGCGCGCGAAGCCTTCCTGCTCCATTTTGGCATCCAGTATCAGCGACGCCAGGTCATCGGCCACCGGTTCAATCGCCGGATCTTTCTCCTGATAGAGCATCTTCAGGTAGGTGCCGCAGTCGCCACAGCTCTCCGCCTTGACCGCCGCCTTTTCGCTGTCGAGCGACCAGTAGTGCAGATCACGGGACTGTTCGCACTGGGTACATTTGCTGCGTACCACATGCCATTCACTTTCGCACAGATTGCAGTGCAGATAGCGCGCGCCTTCATGACTGCCCATGTGTACCACGCTGGCGACCGGCATACTGGCGCAGACCGGACAGAACTGACGCTGATCGCCCATCTCAGCGCGTGCTTTGCCTGGTATCAGGGCCGCCATCTGCGCCCAGTAGAGCGAAAGCGCCGCCCAGATAAAGGGCGCTTTATCGCTGCTGACCAGCGCATATTCGCCGGTAAACAGCGCGCTGGCCAGCGTCTCCAGCTCGGTGGCAGAGGCCTTCTCCAGATTCTCCAGCACCGCCAGCGCCTGCCCGCTCATCTCCGGCTTCAGTTCGGCAATCAGCGAGTGCAGCAGCCGTTGCCAGTGCGGATCGCGTGGCAGGGTGTGGATGTTCAGTGGCGGCTTGCCCTCGCTGGCACTCTGCGTCAGTCGGGCATGCAGGTCAATATGCAGGGGATGGTCGTACAGCACAATCTCCTGCGCTTCAGCGATCACCGCCGCAAAGCGCAGATAATCGCCGAGTGGATTTTTCGCCGCCAGGTCGCGCAGTCGCGCAGCACGGCGGCTGTATAAATTTTTCAGCCGTGGAAAAAGTAACGGCGGAATCATCTCCGCCGTTGTCTTTTCGCCTTTCTCCAGCTGGTCCTGCGGGATTATGCGAATACTCATCAGGGGCGTTTTTCCTGTTTTATTGGCGGATTACGCTGCTCACGATACCAGCGAGGATGATGCTGTCTGGCCCATTCAGAGCTGACCCAGCCTTCCACCATCGCGGTCAGCGTGCCTTTGACCCACAATGCAGCATAAATATGCACCATAATGACGATAATCAGCGCCACCGCTGACACCGAATGCACAATCAGCGCCAGACGAATCAGCGGAATGGCAAAGGCATCAGCAAAGTAAGGTCGCCAGATGACAATGCCACTGGCAAGCAGCAATACTAAGCTGATGATAGCAGCCCAGAACACACACTTCTGACCAAAGTTATATTTACCGGTATCTCCCACCTCCTCATTCATCGCAATCCGGTGGATATTTCTGGCCCAGTAAAGGTCATCGCGATTGATCAGGTTGTGTTTCCAGTAACGCAAAAACATCAGCATAAAAGCGGCAAACATCACCACGCCGACAAAAGGATGCAGAATACGCGCCAGTTGTGGCGTGCCAAATATCTGCATCAGCCAGTTAAAAGAGGGAAAGAAAAACCCTAACCCGCTTAACGCGGCCATGACAAAGCAAATCGCGACAATCCAGTGATTGATGCGTTCAGGTGCGCGATAACGCACCAGATGATCGGGCTTTTTCATTATTTGCGCTCCTCAGGCTGATCGTCGTTGTCGTCGTGCTCTTCAGTGACGCGATTCGGGCCAACGCCAACATAATGGAAGATTGAGGCGGCGAACGTCGCGGCAAAACCTACCGCCGCCAGCGGTTTCCAGATCCCCTTCCAGAAGGTCACGGTCGGGCTGATGCCCGGATTAGCAGGCAGCCCGTGATAGAGCTGAGGCCTGTCAGCATGATGCAGCACATACATCACGTGAGTGCCGCCCACGCCTTCCGGGTTGTAGAGGCCAGCCTGCGCAAACCCGCGTGACTTCAGCTCCGCCACGCGTTCCTCCGCCAGCGTCAGCATGTCGCTTTTGCTGCCGAAATGAATGGCTCCGGTCGGACAGGTCTTCACACAGGCGGGTTCCTGACCAACGCTGACGCGATCCACGCACAGCGTGCATTTGTAGGCGCGGTTATCTTCTTTATTCAGCCGTGGCACATTGAATGGGCAGCCCGCGATGCAGTAGCCGCAGCCGATGCACTGCTCCGACTGAAAATCGACGATGCCGTTGGCGTACTGGATGATGGCACCTGCCGACGGACAGGCTTTCAGGCAGCCGGGATCGGCGCAGTGCATACAGCCATCTTTGCGAATCAGCCAGGCCAGCTTGCCGTTCTCTTCCACTTCCGAAAAGCGCATCACCGTCCAGGATTTGGCGGTCAGATCGGTAGGATTGTCATAGACCCCGATGTTGTGGCCGACTTCATCGCGGATGTCGTTCCACTCGGAACAGGCGACCTGGCAGCCTTTGCAGCCGATACAGGTGGTGACGTCGATAAGCTTCGCCACTTCGCGCTGGTGATCGCGCGCCTGCGGCGGCGGGGTAAAACCATTGGTCGCAGAGCGACGGATAATATCTTGTGATTGATAAGCCATTGTCATCTACCGTTACGCTTTTTCCACTTTCACTAAAAATCCCTTGTACTCCGGGGTCTGCGAGTTGGCATCGCCAACCGAAGGCGTCAGCGTATTGGCGAGGAAGCCTTTACGCGTGGTGCCTTCAAAGCCCCAGTGGCAGGGAATGCCCACGGTATCAACCGGCTTGCCGTCAATCATCAGACGCTGCAGACGACGCGTCACCACCGCTTTGGCTTTGATATAGCCGCGACGTGATGTGACCTTAACGGTGTCTCCGGCCTGAATGCCTTTCTCCTCAGCCAGCTCGGTGCCGATCTCGACAAACTGCTCCGGCTGCGCGATTGCATTCAGCAGGGCATGTTTGGTCCAGTGGCGGAACAGTTCGGTGATGGAATAGGTAGTGGCGACGCAGGGATAGTCGGCGGCCTCGCCCAGTTGCGCGGCGTCGCTGCTGAACAGACGGACCACCGGGCTGTGACGCTGCTGCGGATGCAGGGGATTGTCGGCGAGCGGGCTTTCCATCGGTTCGTAGTGTTCCGGGAACGGGCCGTCGGCCATTTTATCGAGCGCAAACAGGTGACCGAGGCCATCGGGCTGCATGATAAACGGACCGGCCTGTTTCTGCGGCGATAGCGTTACCGGATAATCCGGTACGTCGATGCCGTGCCAGCGTGCGCCATCCCACTCAATCAGGCGGCGCTGTGGATCCCAGGCTTTCCCCTGCGCATCAGCGGAGGCGCGGTTATAGAGAATGCGGCGGTTAGCGGGCCACGCCCAGGCCCAGCCTGAGACCGCGCCCAGTCCTGAAGGATCGGCGTTGTCGCGTCGTGCCATCTGATTGCCTTCCGGCGTCCAGCTGCCGCTGTAGATCCAGCAGGCGCTGGCGGTGGTGCCGTCGTTACGCAGCTCAGAGAAGCCGTTGAGCTGCTGGCCTTTTTTCAGCAGCAGCTTGCCGCTGGCATCGTAAATGTCGGCCAGCGCCTGACCGTTGTTCTCCTGCGCCACTTCTTCAGGCTCAGGATTGTACGGATCGCGGTAGTCCCAGCGCATCGCCATCAGCGGCTCAGGGGTTGCACCGCCTTCCAGCCGATAGAGCGCGCGCAGACGCATAAACAGATTGCCGAGTATTTTACCGTCGTGCAGCGCTTCCGCTGGTGGCTCGGCAGCCGCCCAGTGCCACTGGAGCCAGCGTGACGAGTTCGCTACCGAACCCGACTCTTCGGCGAAGCAGGAAGAGGGCAGACGGAACACTTCGGTCTGGATGGTCGACGGATCGACGTCGTTGAACTCGTCGTGATGCTGCCAGAAGCTGGCGGTTTCGGTACGCAGTGGATCGATCACCACCATATATTTGAGGCGGGAAAGTGCCCGCACCGCTTTGTTTTTGTCCGGGAAGGCGGCCAGCAGGTTGAAGCCCTGGATCAGGCAGCCGTTCAGCGCACCCTGCTCCATCATCTCCGCCTGCGCCATGCAGTCGTAGGCCTTGTCCCACTTCGGCAGCCAGTCGTAGCCCCACTGGTTCTCCGCCGTGGCGTTATCACCATAGAAACTCTTCATCAGGCTGACAAAAAACTTGTCGGTGTTCTGCCAGTAGTTGACCTGGTCCGGCAGCGCCGCAACCGGCGTGGCCTGCTGCAGGTAGTTCGCCAGCGTAGTCACCTTCTCGGACGGCAACGGCAGATAACCCGGCAGGCTCTGCGCCAGCAGTCCGAGGTCGGTATAGCCCTGTACGTTGGAGTGACCGCGCAGCGCATTGATACCGCCACCCGGCATACCGATGTTGCCCAGCAACAGCTGGATCATGGCTGCCGTGCGGATAATCTGCGAACCGTTGGTGTGATGGGTCCAGCCCAGCGCATAAAGAATGGTTGCGGTGCGATTGGGCACACAGGTGGAAGCGAGCTGCTCGCACACCGCAATAAAGGATTCCTGCGAGGTGCCGCACAGGCGCGTTACCATTTCCGGGGTGTAACGGCTGGCGTGGGTTTTCAGCAGGTTGAGCACGCAACGTGGATGAGCAAAGCTGTCATCGCGTCGCGCATGCCCGTTTTCATCCATCTCATAGTGCCAGCTCTGGCGATCGTACTGACGGGTTTCAGCATCGTAGCCGCTGAACAAACCGTCGCTGAAGCTGAAGCCTTCGCTGACAATCAGGGCAGCATTAGTGAAGGCGCGAACATACTCCTGCTGAATCAGATTGTGTTGCAGCAGATAGTTGATCACCCCCATCAGGAACACCACATCACTGCCCGCACGCAGCGGCGCGTAGAGATCGGCGACCGCCGCAGAGCGGTTAAAGCGCGGATCGACCACGATAACCTGCGCATTGTTATGGGTTTTGGCTTCAATCACCCATTTAAAGCCAACCGGATGCGCCTCGGCGGGGTTGCCACCCATGATCATCACCACGTTGGCGTTTTTGATGTCATTCCAGTTGTTGGTCATTGCACCGCGACCAAAGCTTGGGGCCAGGGCGGCCACGGTCGGGCCGTGACACAGGCGTGCCTGGTTTTCCAGCGCCAGAATACCCAGCGCGCGGGCAAACTTCTGATCGAGCAGGCCGGTTTCATTACTGGCGGCAGAAGAGCAGAGCATTGAGGTGGTCGGCCAGCGGTTTACCGTCACGCCAGCCGCGTTGATGGCCTGGAAATTAGCATCGCGATCCTGCTTCATCAGGCGGGCAATACGCTTAAAGGCCTGTTCCCAGCTGATGCGCTGCCATTTACTGGAACCTGGCGCACGGTATTCCGGATACTTCAGGCGCTGTTCGCTGTGAATGAAGTCGAGCACGCCTGCGCCTTTTGGGCAGAGCGAGCCGCGGCTGACCGGATGGTCAGGATCGCCTTCAATATGGTAAATCGAGGCGCTGGCATTTTTAGCGCCATCTCCCAGACTGTAAATCAGCATGCCGCAGCCGACTGAACAGTAGGTGCAGTTATTGCGTGTTTCTCTGGCGCGAATGAGTTTGAATTCTCTGACGCTGGCTAACGCTGTGGTGGGGGCAAAGCCGAGTAACGCCGCGCTGGTGCCCGCCAACCCGCCAGCACAGATTTTGAAAAAACTCCGTCTGTTAATTTGCATTTTATCGTTCTTCTTTATTGGCTCCATTGCGAAGCCTTGCAAAATAGCAGCCCTATTTGCCTGTAAGTTGACCAGGGTCAACAGGTTAGTCATTAGTAATTCTTTTTCTAAATTTTGTTAAATACCCTCGGCGGTGGATTTGCGCTGCAAGCAGATTTTCAGACAGCGCAGATAATTACTGTTGTTTTATGCTTACCGATGTTAACTCGTAAAAAAGAACCATTCGTATTGTGCCCGCCAACAGGCGTGGCTACGCCTTTCGGGGGAGAAAACCGCATGAATTGCCCCGCTGTTTATTTGCGCTGCCAGGGGCTAAGGGGCAGAATCAGAGCGCGTCAGTGCTTTGCCGACCCGGGCACTGAATTACATAATTTATTAACAACAGGTCATACTTTTTGAAAGCTATCCAGCCTGACTCAGGCGAAGATTTAACAATTCAGGCCGGCGTCAGCAGGACGCAGGTGTGGCAGCGTAAAGACCTGACCGATGCACAGGATGACTGGCTGGCGGACGAAGTTCCGGTGGCGCTGGTCTTTAACGGCATCTCGCACGTGGTGATGATGACCACGCCCAAAGATCTGGAGGCGTTTGCGCTGGGTTTTTCGCTGTCAGAAGGCATTATCGATGCGCCCGGCGACATTTTCGGCATGGACATCGTGCCGGGCTGTCATGGCATTGAGGTTCAGATCGAGCTGTCCAGCCGTCGTTTTATGGCACTGAAAGAGCAGCGTCGCGCGCTGGCGGGCCGGACCGGATGTGGTGTGTGTGGCGTTGAACAGCTGGACCAGATTGGCAAGCCGCTCTCTCCGCTGCCGTTTACCCAGACCTTCGCGCTGGACCAGCTGGATCGGGCGCTGGGTCAGCTGAAAGATTATCAGCCGGTCGGACAGAAAACCGGCTGCACCCATGCGGCCGCGTGGATCCAGCCCGATGGCCAGCTGGCCGGTGGCTGTGAAGATGTGGGTCGCCATGTGGCGCTGGATAAGCTGCTGGGGTATCGCAGCCAGTCAGAATGGGGACCGGGCGCGGTGCTGGTCTCCAGCCGCGCCAGCTATGAAATGGTGCAGAAGTCCGCGATGTGCGGCGTCGAGATCCTCTTTGCGGTTTCAGCCGCGACCCGTCTGGCGGTTGAAGTGGCTGAGCGTTGCAATCTGACGCTGGTCGGGTTCAGTAAACCAGGGCGCGCCACGGTCTACAGCCATCCTCAGCGACTGCGTTAAACCACTATCACCTCTGGCAGCGTCTGCTGCAACGCCTCAAGGGCGGCACTGTTGTCGCCGCCGCTGTCGGTAATCAGCAGAGAGATTGTCTGCGGCGGAGCATAAACCGTGCGGCTGACCACGCCGAGTTTAGTGTGATCGGCCAGCAGATAGCAGGCAGCGGATTGCTGCACCATCGCTCTGGCAATAGCCGCTTCATGCAGGTGAAAACTGCTGGCACCGCAACCCGCTTCAATGCCGACCGGCGACAGCAGTGCCACATCAGCGCGATAGCGGATGATCTCGCCCACGGTGATTTCGCCGCGCGTCTGTTGCGCACCCGCCGACATCGTCCCGCCCAGCAAAATGATCTGATTATTCAGCGGCTGATCTTCTTCTCCGGCGCTCAGCGCCAGCGCGGCCTGCAGGCTGTTGGTTACTATCGTCAGGCCGGAAAGGCCGTGCAGCTCCTCTGCCAGCAGCGTGGTGGTGCTGCCCGCATCCAGAAACAGCGTCTGTCCGGGCTGCAGCAACTGCGCAGCGGCACGGGCGATGGCGCGCTTCTCGCGGGTCTGGGTGCTGCGGCGTTCTGTTAACGGCGGTTCAGCCGCCGTTTCAATCGCCACTAATCCGCCATGAACACGGCGCGCCAGACCCAGCGCTTCCAGCTCAATGATATCGCGGCGCGCGGTTTCGCGAGACACCCCCAGCTCCCTGATAATGCGCTCGGTACTGACCTGATTAAGCCGGGTCAGTAAGGCACGGATGCGATGAAGGCGCGTTTCCTGCAGCATAGAGGTTTCCTTATAAAGCGCGAAGAGCACGGATGATACGCCACAGAAGCGAAAGATTCCGTCTGAATCAGAGGCAAGCTTAGCGCGGGGATCGGCCTGCGTCATGTGTATTTTATTGTATTTGTGTATTTAGTTGCATTTTAGATTCAGGCAGGCATGATACAGGGGTCAGCTCTTCCTCCTTCATCCTTGTCACGGGAGTCATTATGGCCACGCGTTCCACCATTATGGATACCAACAGTTTCCGCGCCGAACATGCCGATGCGCTCGACAGCGAGACGCGCAAACTGACCGATAAACGCAGCAAAGTGCTTGGCGAATCCTATCGCCTGTTCTATCGCAAACCGGTTCATCTGGTGCGGGGTGAAGGGCAATATCTGTGGGACGCGGCGGGCGATAAATATCTCGACGTCTACAACAACGTAGCGAGCATAGGCCATTGCCATCCGGCCGTGATTGAGGCGGTGACGCAGCAGATGAAAATGCTGAACACTCACACCCGTTACCTGCACGAAACTATTCTGGATTACAGCGAAGCGCTGCTGGCCACCACGCCAGCGGCGATCGATCGCGCGATGTACATGTGCACCGGCTCGGAAGCCAATGACCTGGCGATCCGCGTGGCGCGCGCTTTCAGCGGCGGTACCGGGATTATTGTCAGTAAAGAGGCCTATCACGGCACCAGTGAACTGACCTCCGGCGCTTCTCCGGCGCTGGGCAGTGGACAGCCGCTGGCGCCGACCACGCGGCTGGTAATGCCGCCGGATGCTTATCGTGTGGATGCGCCGGACCTGGGCGACTGGTTCGCTGATCAGATTCAGCAGCAGATTGATGATATGGCGGCGCACGGCATTAAATTCGCTGGTTTCCTGGCGGACTCGATCTTCTCGTCAGACGGGGTTCTGCCCAATCCACGTGGCTTCCTGAAAAAAGCGGTCGATGTGGTGCATGCCAACGGCGGTATCTTTATTGCTGATGAAGTCCAGCCTGGCTTTGGCCGTACCGGCGACGCGTTCTGGGGCTTTGGCCGCCACGATGTTGTGCCTGATGTGATTACCACCGGCAAGCCAATGGGCAATGGCATTCCGGTTTCCGGGCTGCTGGCAAAAAGCGACGTGCTGGCCGCCTTCAGCGACTCAATTCCCTACTTCAATACCTTTGGTGGCAATCCGGTGGCGATGGCGGCGGCGCAGGCGGTTCTGAAAGTGATCACTGAAGAGGGATTACAGGAACACAGCCGCGTGGTCGGTGCGAAGCTGCTGGCTGAGCTGCGAACCCTGATGGATCGCTATGAGTGCGTGGGCGATGTACGCGGTGCCGGGCTGTTTATCGGCTTTGAACTGGTCACCGATCGTCACAGCAAAACGCCGGACAAAACCCTGGCGCTGAACCTGATCGAGAAGCTGCGTGAACATCGTGTGCTGACTTCCGTCGCCGGCCCGTATGGGAATGTACTGAAACTGCGTCCGCCATTGGCTTTCCAGGAAAGCGACATCGACTGGCTGGTTGGCGCACTCGACAACTCGCTGCGCGAGCTGGGTCAGTAACGCGGAGGGCAGGGCAGACGCGGCGTGCGGGCGGGAGCTGAACTGGCTGGTGGCCTGGTCTCAGCACACCGCGCGCCTTGCCGGAGAGGGCAGAAAAGGCAGAGTCAGCAACAGCACACTGAAAAAACAACGGGTTGCTAATACCGGGTTTCGCAAATCCTTATGGTTAATAGGGCATTGATTACCCTTTTACGCTACATGAATTTAACTATAATGATTCGACTGCTTACGCGGCACGTCCCGAATTCGTCGTGCTGCTCAAACTAAATGGAGAGGAAGAACATGAGTTATTCACTGCCATCCCTGCCTTACGCATACGACGCACTGGAACCGCATTTCGACAAGCAGACGATGGAGATCCATCACACCAAACACCACCAGGCCTACGTTAACAACGCGAACGCGGCGCTGGAAGGCACTGAATTTGCTAATCTGCCGGTAGAAGAGCTGATCACCAAACTGGATCAGCTGCCAGCAGACAAAAAAGGCCCACTGCGTAACAACGCAGGCGGTCACGCTAACCACAGCCTGTTCTGGAAAGGCCTGAAAACCGGCACCACGCTGCAGGGCGACCTGAAAGCGGCTATCGAGAAAGATTTCGGTAGCGTGGAAAAATTCCAGGAAGAGTTCGAGAAAGCCGCTGCGACCCGTTTCGGTTCTGGCTGGGCATGGCTGGTTAAGAAAGGCGACAAACTGGCTGTGGTTTCTACCGCAAACCAGGACAACCCGCTGATGGGTGAAGCGGTTGCCGGCGTTTCTGGCTTCCCGATCATCGGTCTGGATGTGTGGGAACACGCTTACTACCTGAAGTATCAGAACAAACGTCCTGACTACATCAAAGCGTTCTGGAACGTGGTTAACTGGGACGAAGCGGCAGCCCGCTTCGCTTCTGCTAAATAAGTTAACCAAAAGTAAACGCAATGAAGATAAACCGGTAAAATTTATTTCGCCGGTTTTTTTTATCTCTATTTTGTGCACTGCCAGATTGAACCAGGGATAATGAGGTATCAGTTTTAATGTTATGGGGCATTAACCTGCCGTTGATATTGGCTATGTTATTTTCAGTGACATTCCTGCTTAACTCAATGTGTGTCGCTGACTATGTCTATTATAACTACTCACGAAAATACGACCGATTCCTCTGCTTCACTTTTTTTTCAGTTAATTAGTGGGAAATACGTTCCGGATAAACTCTGGAGAAGTAAACGTTTTCGCCTGAAATTTGTGTTAAGAACGTTAATATCGCCGCTGACGACGCTGCGTTATCTGAATGAGTTGTCGCATTTACCACAACTTCCCTTGCTGATGAGCACGCAGGGATTGCTGCCAGCCAAGCTGCACCGGCCTTATCTGCGTTCAGGCATGAGCATTGCTGCCCGTGCGCAGGCGATACTCGATCATTACAGCCTGATGAACAATCTGGAAAATCCCATTCTGCGTCAGCTGCTGCAGAGTGCTACGGATAATCCACTGGCTACGCTGACTGGTAAAAATGGTGAGGCTTTTATCCTCTCCTGCAGTTCCGGTTATTTCGATCGGGAAGGTGAAGTAACGCTGGTATTGCGTTATAACGACGAAATTATTGCGTCGCTCTCATTTTCTATTCTTAACGAGAATAACCAGCGCACTCTGTTAATTGGTGGATTACAGGGACCGCGTAAACATATTAATAATGAGATGATCCGTGAGGCAACTAAAGCGGCTCACGGTCTCTTCCCGAAACGCCTGTTAATGGAAGCGGTGTTTATTGTTGCGAAGCAGTGTGGCGTGGAAAGTATTCAGGCGGTGGGCGATGATACCCATGTATTCCGCAGCCTGCGTTATCGTCACAGCAAAGGAGATAAGTTCTTTGCCAGCTACAGTGAATTCTGGCTGTCGCTGAGCGGTGAAGCGCGCAAAGATGGGATGTTTGTACTGCCGCTGAGCCTGCCACGTAAAACGCTGGAGGAGATCGCCAGTAAGAAGCGGGCAGAGTATCGCCGCCGCTATGA
Organism: Pantoea sp. R13S299; assembly: GCF_048515925.1. Taxonomy (NCBI): domain Bacteria; kingdom Pseudomonadati; phylum Pseudomonadota; class Gammaproteobacteria; order Enterobacterales; family Erwiniaceae; genus Pantoea; species Pantoea sp. R13S299. The sequence continues at coordinate 131,449 of NZ_JBLYEF010000006.1, read as the reverse complement.
ACTGCTGGATGCGCTGGCGGAGCAGGTGTATGCCGCCGCCGGCGAACGCAAAGCCGATGTCGATCAGGCTGCTGCCTGATCGACGCCGTCAGAATGCGGTTTTAGCGAAGCCGGTCATCGCTGTCAGACCCATCTCACGTCCCAGCGCGGTCATTGGATGCACCACCACCAGGCCGCGCACGCTTTTCTTCAGCGCGCCCAGATTTGCCTGCTCTTTCTTGGTAATTTCGCGGCTGAAGCCCATTTTTTGCAGCTTCTGCGCTTCAACACTGAGTTTTTCAACTCGCTGACCGCGCAGACGCTCAATCTCAATGACCAGCGCTTCTTTCTCTTTCAGCAACGCGCCCAGTTTCTCGACATCACCCGATTCGAGTAACTGTGGCTCTTTGCGGTTCAATGCGTCCAGCTTATCGCTGAGAAGTTTGATTTCGTTCTTTTCTTGCTCTTTCATGACAACAACTCGTTGAGGAAAACAGGCCAAGGATACACCAAATCCGGTGCAGTTTCCCGCTCAGGTTGAGACGAAAAAAGGCGCCGTGATGGCGCCTGACAGGATCAGCTGCCGGACTTTTTAAACGCCTGCTTCATACTGATGCGGGCGATCAGCTCGGTGAGCGACAGGACCATGGTGGATCGCACCATCTGCAGATAGCGCTGCTGCTGCATGCTGCGCAGCTCGGCATCTTCGGTGTGAAACACCGGCGCGGGTGGCCAGGCGGTGACGCAGTGCAGTTCACCAAACGGGCCGAGGATCTCATCGTCGGTAAAACGATAATCGCCGTGGTCATGATTCAGCTCTTCGCGCAGTGCCAGCAGCAGTTCACCATCTTCATATTCGTGGCGACTGATCACGCCAAGTCCGTAAATCAGCTTCAGGCGAACCGAGAGTTCGCCCAGAGGACCATTGCCCAGCAGCAGCGGCTCTACGGCATATTTCACCGCATAGTCATCTTTGCGGAACACCTGCAGCACCAGCAGATTGACAGCTTCAGCCAATAGCTCAACGGCGGCGATCAGAAAGCTTCTCACCGAACGACCGGCGTTCAGGCGCTCAAGCACCCGGTTCTCAAAAGCCTGCTTCTCTTCCATTATTGCCTGCATGGGTTCTATACCGCCGTTGGGCGCAGGCGAACTGCGCCCGGCTTGCGTCACTAACACGCGCGCATTATGCCATAGCGTGCCAGGCGCTCACCACAGAAGCCACGACTTCGCTGTTGGCATCCAGTCCTGAAATCTCAGCCAGCGTCGCCTGTGGGCCTTTTTCTGCCAGCAGCGCGGCCAGCTCCTGCGCCTGTGGGTCCTGATCGCTGCGATAGTGCATCGCGGCGGCAATCCCCTGCACCAGGCTGGCGTGCGGTAAACTATATTCCAGCGTACCCAGCGTCGGCTTGATCAGGCGATCGCCCGCGCTGAGTTTACGCAGCGGCTGACGGCCTACGCGCTCAACATCATCTTTCAGATACGGATTTTCAAAACGGCCCAGAATCTTGCGGATGTAGGCCGCATGTTTCTCCGCATCAAAACCGTAACGCTTAATCAGCACTGCGCCACTCTCTTCCATTGCGCCTTTCACCACGGCCCGGATTTTTTCATCGAGGATGGCGTCACGAATGGTCTGATGACCGGCCAGCTGGCCGAGGTAGGCGGTAATGGCGTGACCGGTGTTCAGGGTGAAAAGTTTACGCTCCACAAAGGCCATCAGATTATCGGTCAGCTCCATACCTGGAATGGTCGGCAGGTCGCCTTTAAACTGGGTTTTATCGACGATCCACTCGCTGAACGTCTCAACGGTCACTTCCAGTGGATCGGTGCTGCCTGCTTCAGAAGGGGGCACGATGCGATCGACAGCGGAATCCACAAAGCCGACATGCTGCTCCAGCCAGGCGTGATACTGCTCCGGCAGTGCCTTCAGCACGTGCTGTTTCAGCTGGCTGGTGCCGCGCACCATGTTCTCGCAGGCAATGATATTTAACGGACGGGTGTTACCGTCGTCGCTGCGTTTTGCCAGACCTTTAGCCACACTGCCGGCAATACGCTCCAGAATCTGCGGACCCACGGCGGTAGTGACCAGATCGACTTCAGAGACCAGGGTGATGATCTCATTGCTGGTGCTGTTGACCGCACTGACGCCTCTGACGGTTTCCACTTTGGCCTGCTCGCCAACCACATGAACGGGATACTCATGACGCGCGTTCAGTGCATCCAGCACCGTCTGATTCACATCAGCAAAAACCAGTTCGATACCTGCATCAGCCAGTAATTTGCCGATAAAGCCGCGACCAATGTTTCCTGCTCCGAAATGTAACGCTTTCATAATTTTTGACCCATATCAAATGACGATGGGGCGGGCAAACCCGCCCCAGGAAATCGGGACGGGCATGACCGCCCCAGGGAAAATAATTGCTCTGAATTATGCGACTGCTGGCTTACCTGACAGCAGATCCAGCACTTCCTGCACGCTGGTGGTGTTCGCCAGCTTCTCAATCACGCTGTCATCATCCAGCGCATTGGTCAGGCTGGTAATCACCTGGATGTGCTCGTTGTTACGGGCAGCAATACCAATCACCAGGCGCGCGACATCGTCCGGTTCTTCGCCGAACAGGACGCCAGCCGGATACTGACAGAACACTACGCCAGTTTTCAGCACGCGATCTTTCGCTTCGACCGTGCCGTGTGGCACCGCAATCGACTCACCGAGGTAGGTCGGCGTCAGTTTTTCACGCGCCAGCATCGCTTCAACATATTCAGGCTCGACGTAACCGCCTTTCACCAGCTGCTCACCGGCAAAGCGAATCGCCTGCTCTTTGTTACTGGCGGTCAGGCCGAGGAAGACGTTATCCGCACCCAGTTTAAACAGGTGTGCGTTGCCTTCATCGTAGCTGTCAGAGAGCGCGGTGTTTACCGTTTCACGATGCACGTCGCTGCGGTTAGCCGCCACCAGACGCTCGGTCAGGGTGCTGTAGAGCGCGCTGTCGAGGAAGTTGTTCAGCGAGATATGCTGCGCATGCGGAGCCTGGCGGATGGCGCGCTCAGTCAGGTCACGGTGGGTAATCACCAGATCGACATCACCCGGCAGGGCATTGATCGCGGTATTGGTCACCGATACATTGCTCAGCCCGGCGTCCTGCACTTTCTTACGCAGTACACCTGCACCCATCGCGCTCGAACCCATACCGGCATCACAGGCGACGATGATTTTACGTACGTGATGCAGTTCAACGCTCATGGCATCGCTGGCGACTGGGGCACCCGCGCCGCTCTGGCCTTTAGACTGCGCTTTCATCTCATGCATGCGCTGGGTCGCGGCCTCGATATCGTCATCTTCTTTGACTTTGCTGGTTTTCAGCAGGATAGCGGACACTACGAAGGAGACGGCGAAGGCCGCAGCGATAGCGGCGATGTTCGCGAAGTAGGCACCTTTTGGCGTCATTGCCAGCACCGCAAGGATTGAACCCGGTGAGGCAGGAGAGACCAGGCCACCGTTCAGCACCGTCAGCGTGAAGACGCCGGTCATACCGCCAAGGATAACCGCCAGCAGCAGGCGAGGAGCCATCAGCACATACGGGAAGTAGATCTCATGGATGCCGCCAAGGAAGTGGATGATTGCCGCACCGCCCGCAGACTGTTTAGCACTGCCACGACCAAAGAACATATAGGCCATCAGCACGCCCATACCCGGACCCGGGTTGGCTTCGATCAGGAAGAAGATCGACTTGCCGGCTTCGCTCGCCTGCTGGATACCGAGCGGCGAGAAGATACCGTGGTTAATGGCGTTGTTCAGGAACAGGATTTTCGCGGGTTCGACGAAGATCGAGGTCAGTGGCAGCAGGTTGTTCTGCACCATCAGATTCACGCCCGCGGCGAGAATGTGTGACAGACCTTCTACCAGCGGACCGATCGCCAGGAACGCCAGCAGTGCCAGTATCATCCCGATAATACCGGCCGAGAAGTTGTTGACCAGCATCTCGAAGCCGCTTTTGATTTTGCCATCAATCGCCCGGTCAAACGACTTGATTGCCCAGCCGCCCAGCGGACCGGCAATCATCGCGCCGAGGAACATCGGCATATCAGCACCGACAATCACACCCATGGTGGTAATGGCACCGACCACGCCGCCGCGATCGCCGCCCACCAGACGCCCACCGGTGAAACCGATCAGCAGTGGCAGCAGGTAGGTGATCATCGGGCCAACCAGTTTGGCCAGCGTTTCGTTAGGGATCCAGCCAGTTGGAATAAACAGTGCGGTGATGATACCCCAGGCGATAAACGCCCCGATGTTTGGCATCACCATATTACTCAGAAAGCGACCAAAGCTTTGTACTTTGACCTTCACTGATGAGGACATAAACCCACCCCTTATTGAGACGCGCTGCAATAGGAGAGCGCGCTTGTTTTTGTTTAGCCACCCCGACTCAAAGCCGGTGGTATTACTGTATGCACGCGGACTCTATCACGCGAATTTGACGCTGCGTAGCGTGCGGGGTAAGTGTGATCTACATCACTGATTTGGGGTGGTGGCAGGGGTGAATAGCGTGATTTTGATCACACTTTAAAGCGTGGCTCAGGCTCTTTTGGCTGATTTTTAGACGGGGTGGCCGGTTATCTGTGAGGTGAATCACACTTGTCTGACGTTGATTTGTTATATATCTGTGACTTAGATCACAAACTATTTTTGGTCGAAAATGCGCCAGATCACACTTCATTCAGTGGGCGATTGGGTGGGAGGAGAAAAGGAAGTGTGACGGGCAGACGATTAGCGCCTGCCCGTTAAGCGGGTTTACTGCAGACCACCCTGGACGGCAGCCTGTGCCTGAGGAAGCGCCTGCGAATTGGCGGATAAAGTGCTCATCAGCGCGTTATATTGCGAAGCCTGATCCTGAGTCGGGAACTGCACGCCGCCATCATTGAAGCTGACACGGGTTCCCTGCGTTTGCAGGAAATCGCCGGTCTGCACTGCACCCTGGCTCAGCGCCTGGAGTTTTGGCAGCAGAGGAATCAGCTGATTGGCAGGCACCGTCACCACTTTGTTATAGGCGGTGTCGTAGACTTTTTTCAGGTCATCCGGCTGCTTCAGGGCCGCTTTGCTGCTATCCGCCTGCATTTTGGCGCTTTCAATCTGCTGGGTGACGATCACCAGTGCGCTGGTCGCCTGACGCAGGGAATCACGACGGCTGAGATAATCCTGCGGAACGCGAATAGCAGAAAGCTCATCCACCACCGGACGCATACCCTGTTCAACCGCTTTGTTCGCCTGCTGCGAGAAGCCATACATGATGGCGTAATCGCTGGCGAAGTTGCCAAAGCTCTGCTTCTGGTTTTCGCTGAGGCTGGGCAGATGCTCGCCGCTGCGCATCACAGTGTTCTGGAGAAAATCGATAAATGCTTTGCGCTGCTCGCCTTCTTTATCACCGCATGCGGTGAGTTGCAGCACGATCAGCGCGCCAGCGAGCATAATGCCGCCGCGTGCCATAAGGCGTGTAAGTCCTGAAGCCATAGGGTCAACTCCTGTCGGTGATACTGTCAGATGTCCAGGTAGGAATGGCCTAAAGAATAGAACAAACCCGAGCCACGGCACAACGTGAAACCACCTGTGAAACAGATGCTTTCTGAAACGCCGGTTACAGAAAGGAGCCGCCAGCGCCTCAGGGCGTGCTGCGTTCCCTTTCATTACAGGCTTCAGCGCGCAGAGATGAAGGAGGGGCTGAGCAGCCTGACGCTCACTTCTGCGACCTTAAAACACCACCGCCTGACCATCTTTGCGACTCTCACTGGCCGCAATGTAGAAGCCCTGCGGGTCGCGCACTATCGCCTGCGCGCCACCAAAGTTGTAATTGCTCAGAGGATCTTCCAGTACCACGTTGTGGCCCATGCGGCGTAGTGTGCTCAGCGTATTGCGATCGAGTGTGGATTCAAACACCACCTCGCGGCCCTGCACCACGCGCCAGCGCGGCGCATCGATGGCGGCCTGCGGATTCTGCCGGTGCAGCATAATCCGCAGCGCCAGCTGGACATGTCCCTGCGCCTGCATCGGGCCGCCCATCACGCCAAATGCCATCAGCGGCTGGCCCTGCTGATCCCGCGCAAAAGCCGGGATAATAGTATGAAACGGCCGCTTACCGCCCGCCACGACGTTGGGATGGTCTGGATCGAGTGAAAAGCCCGCGCCCCGGTTCTGCAGGCTGATGCCGGTATCGGGTACCACCACGCCGGAGCCAAATCCCATGTAGTTAGACTGAATGAATGAGACCATCATGCCGCTGGCATCACCGGCGGCGACATACACTGTGCCGCTCTGCTGCGGTGATCCAAAGCGGAAATCTCCCGCCTTGTCAGGATCAATTAACGCTGCCCGCTGGCGGATATAGTCGTTGCTGAGCAGGTGTTCCGCCGGAAATTCGAGATGATCTTCATCGGTGACATAACGGTCCAGATCAACCAGCGCCAGTTTCATTGCCTCGATGGAGAGATGCAGCCACTGCGGCGAATCCGGTGCATAGCAGTTGATTTCCCACTCTTCCAGAATGCCAAGTGCAATTAAGGTCGCAATGCCCTGACCATTCGGCGGCAGCTCCTGCACCGATCCTCCGGCAAACGGACGCGACAGCAGGGTAACCCAGTCGGCACGATGGTTTTTCAAATCCTCCAGCGTCAGGGCCGCGCCATGCTCACGGGCGAAGGCTGCCATCTTTTGCGCCAGTGCGCCGCGATAAAAGCTTTCGCCCTGAGTCTCAGCGATTTCCTGCAAGGTGCGGGCCTGAGCCGGGTTGCGGAACAGCTCGCCAGCACGCGGCGGACGACCCTGCGGCGCAAAGCAATCGCTAAAGCCAGGTTGATCCCGCAGCTTGTCATAGCCGCGCTGCCACAGCTGACCAATCAGCGGTGATACCGGAAAGCCGTCGCGCGCATAGTCAATTGCCGGTTGTGCCAGGGTGGTCAGCGGTAAGGTACCAAAGCGCTGTGCCAGTGTGACCCATGCCGAGACGGCCCCTGGCACGGTGACTGACTCCCAGCCGGTTTCAGGCATCGCACTAAAATCGGCAAAGCGTTCGGGATGCCACGCGGCTGGCGATCGGCCTGAGGCGTTTAACCCATGCAGCTCGCTGCCATCCCAGACAATGGCAAACGCATCGCTGCCGATGCCGTTTCCGGTTGGCTCCAGCACGGTTAAGGCGATGGCGGTGGCGATAGCTGCATCCACGGCGTTACCACCCTGTTGCAGCATCCGTAAACCCGCCTGCGCCGCCAGCGGTTGAGAGGTTGCGACAGCATTACGACCCATCATCGGTACACGATGAGAAGGGTATCCGACGTTAAAATCTGTTTCTCGCATCGCTTCTCCTTACAGAGGTCAGGTATGGGTTTTGCCCGTCGTCAGCGCGACATCACGGGGCTGCACTTTTACCGCGCATCAGGTCGAGGGTTGCCGGGTAACTGCACCGGCATGAGGCATCAGCCGTTTCGTTAAGATGACTGTTGATTAATCTGGCAACAGAGCGCCGTTAAGAATAAAAGATTTACCCGCTCTGCACTGTGAGCCGCCGCGCGCCAGGCCTCAGGCCCCAACCAGGACTATTCTTAAATTAATCAGAACTGTGAATATAAGTGTTCATGAAGTAAACCATTGGCGTATATTTTGCAATCACTACCTGAACAGGTGTAGTGCTCACAGAAATGAGAATATGCCAGCCAAAAGCTTGATGGCATCCACATAAATCGCAAACATCATTTGATTTTTTTGCCCGCCATGTCAGCACAAAAATCAACTGCCTCAGCAGGTTAGAGGCGCTGGAACTTTTCCGGCTAACAATAGTTAAAAAAATAATTATAAATTGCGCGGCAAATAGTCAGGTCTCTATCCATACTTAGTCTCCCGGCATTTGTTGCATTGTTCTGACACCTTTTAAGCAGTGCACCGCAGGCTGTGTCCCGTAATGGTTTTTCTCATAACAAAAACAAACCCTTGCGGGATCCAGCCTGAACAGGCCCGGTTTCAGAGTCCTGAGTTCAGGCTCGTACCTCTCTACTTTCACGTGCTTCATAGCGAGTTTTTAAGGAGTTCTCTATGGAATTAAAAGACCCGATGTTTGAATTGCTCAGCAGCCTTGAGCAGATTGTTTTGACACGTGATGATCGCGCCGCCGAGTTACTTATTCAGCGTCAGCAACCCGCCCAGCCAGAGCCGCAGCGTCTGCGTGAAATGACCGGCATGCAGGTTGATGAGTTTGCAAAAGTAATGGGCGTGAGCGTTTCTTCCGTGAAAAGCTGGGAAGCCCGGCGTACCCGTCCTTCCGCGACGGCGCAGAAATTGATGAAGTTATTACATGCCAATCCCTATCTGGGACGGCAGTTGCTTGAATAAACCGGTATCACGAAAAGAACCCGCCGCTGGCGGGTTTTTTATTAGCGCAATTCGCTATATTTAGCCGCCTGTCTGGCAAACCAGCTCTCCGGCACGCTATAGGGCGGCTCCCGCAACTGTGCGAGCCCGCTTTCAATAATCATTGAAGCCTGCTGCCATAACTGCACATCTCCCTGCTTCAGCAACTCAATCTGTATCTGCTTTTCAACCAGGTAGACCCGCGCAAAGTCGGGATCAAACCGCACAATCGCGCGGGTGTTATCAATGATGTCAGCCAGTTTGATGGTTTGTGCCTCTGGACTGGCGCTGGCTGTATGGCGGAAGTGCGCCAGTTTACGGGCCGTCCGATTTTTTGCCGCAGCGGGCGCGCTGTTGGTCAGCATCTCAACCAGGCTTGCCACGCGCGTACCAAAGTGGGCTTCGATATCGCTCTGTGTGGTTGCGGTATCTTCCACGGTATCGTGCAGCCAGGCTGCCGCTAACAACGCATCGTCATGGCTGACGCTGCGCACCAGTTCCACCACCGCGGCCGGATGAACAATATAAGGCTCATCGGTATATTTGCGGCGCTGACCGGCACTGGCATGTGCCTCGGTGGCGAAGCGACGCGCCTGTTCTTCCAGTGAATCCTGCATGCCTTTCCCCCCTGACAAAAAGTTTGCTTGCAATTATCTAGCGCGCTATCTATATTGTTTCTTATGAACTGTGATCAAGATGACAAAAAAGTGAAACCGATGCCACTGTTGGTCGATCAGCAACTCTGCTTTGCGCTTTATTCCGCCAACCTGGCGATGAATAAAGTCTATCGTAAAATGCTGAGCCAGCTCGACATTACCTATCCGCAATATCTGGTGATGCTGGTGTTGTGGCAGAAAGATGATGTTACGGTGTCCGAGATTGGGGAGCAGCTTTTTCTGGACTCCGCCACATTAACGCCACTGCTGAAGCGGCTGGAAAGCGCAGGTCTGATTAACCGGCAGCGCACCCGTCAGGATGAACGACAGGTTGCGGTAACGCTGACCGAGGCTGGCCGCGCACTGCGCATTAAGGCTGAAGCGATTCCTGAAGCGGTGAAGTGTGCCACCGCCTGTGATGATGACGCCCTGCTGGCGCTGAAATTACAGCTGGATGGGTTACGGGATAACCTGAATCAATCCCGATAAACATTGCTGACGGGTGCGCTGCACCCGTTGAACCTCACCGCCTGATTACGGTTAAATAAGTAGCGGGCGATTAAATAGCGTAACGGAGAAATGTCATGTCTTTAGAACAAGTAGTTTACCGCGCCAAAGCCAAAGCAACCGGTGGTCGTGATGGTCGTGCAACCTCTTCTGACGGTGTACTGGACGTGAAACTGGGCGTGCCAAAAGAGATGGGCGGTGCAGGCGGCGAAGTGACTAACCCTGAGCAGTTGTTTGCTGCGGGTTATTCTGCCTGCTTCCTGGGCGCAATGAAGTTTGTGGCGGGCCGTGACAAAATCACCATGCCAAAAGACGCCTGGATCGAAGGTGAAGTGGGTATCGGCCCTATCCCTGATGGCTTTGGTATTGAAGCGACCCTGAACATTCATCTGCCAGAGATGGATGAAGCTGAAGCGCAGAAGCTGGTTGATGCGGCGCACATCGTGTGTCCTTACTCAAATGCTACCCGCAACAACATCGACGTCACGCTGAACATCATTCGCTAAGCGTACTGCGGGCCTGACACGATCAGGCCCGCACTTTATCCCTTCAATAAATCCTTTCACAACACACTCTCTGCGCCAGTACGTCCGGCCTCTGCCCTTCGATGTGTACAAAAAATGTGCTAATCAGGTCGACAATGATTATTTTCTGGTCTATCAATCGCGACCATGTTTTACTGAGCCACCTCGCGTTATAGCCTGTAAATCCGTTCAGAATTTTCCTTCATCTTGTCCGGTCCGCTTATTCAGCGAACTCTGCCGCGTTTAAGCAGTCACATAAAAGATTTGGTCAAGCGCTTCACTCCGGAGAAACACCTTTTTTCATGAATTACATTAAAACCCTGACTCAGCAGAAGTTATCGCTATTGCTGGCGCTCTATCTCGGTATCTTATTGAATTTACCGATTTTCTATCGTCGCTTTGATGGTTTTCTCAAACACTCTACGATAACAAACTGGCTGACTGCCGCTACCGAAGTGGTGGCCATTGTGCTGCTGACTTTCTTCCTGATGCGGTTGTTGTCGCTGGGTGGAAAGTGGTTTTATCGCGTGCTCGCCACGCTGATTGTTCTGATTTCTGTTGCCGCCGCCTATTACATGGCGTTTTTTAACGTTGTGATTGGTTACGGCATTGTGGCTTCGGTGATGACCACCGATACCGATCTCTCTAAAGAGGTGGTTGGCTACCATTTCATTCTGTGGATGGTGCTGGTCAGCGCGCTGCCGCTGCTGATGATCTGGCGCAATAAGCTGAGCATGACGCTGAATGAACAGCTGCGTACGCCGGGACAGCGACTCAAACCAACGGTGATCATGCTGCTCTGTGTGGCGCTGGTCTGGCTGCCGATTCGTTTTCTGGACAAGCTGCAGAAGCATAACGAAGAGATTACCAACGTCGATCTGCCGAGCTACGGCGGTGTGGTGGCGCACTCTTATCTTCCTTCGAACTGGCTGGCAGCTGTAGGCCTGTTTGCCTGGACCCGCGTGGATGAGTCGCTGAACAGCCATGAACTGCTGGATCCGGCGAAGAAGTTTACCTACGTCGCGCCTGCCGGGCTGGACGACACTTATGTGGTGTTTGTGATTGGCGAAACCACCCGCTGGGATCACATGGGGATGCTGGGTTACGAGCGTGACACGACGCCAAAGCTGTCGAAAGAGAAGAACCTGGTGGCGTTCCGGGGTGAGTCCTGTGATACCGCGACCAAGCTTTCGCTGCGCTGCATGTTCGTGCGCGAAGGCGGCACCATGGATAACCCTGGCCGCACGCTGAAAGAGCAGAACGTGTTTGCGGTGATGAGAGAGCTGGGCTTCACCTCAGAGCTGTTTGCGATGCAGAGCGAAGTCTGGTTCTACGACAATATCAATGCCAACAACTTTGCCTTCCGTGAGCAGATTGGTTCAGAGAAGCGTAATCAGGGCAAATCGGTGGATGACATGCTGCTGGTGCCAGAGATGAAGGCATCGCTGGATCGGTTCCCGAAAGGTAAGCATCTGATCGTGTTGCACACCAAAGGGTCGCACTACCTCTATTCACAGCGTTATCCGCGCAGCTTCGCGAAGTATCAGCCGGAGTGTATGGGCGTCGATGAGACCTGCAGTAAAGCGCAGTTGATCAACGCTTATGACAACTCGGTGCTGTATGTCGATAGCATGCTGGACAGCGTGCTGGACCAGCTGCGTGATAAGAAGGCGATCGTCTTCTACGCCTCAGATCACGGTGAGTCGATCAGCGAAAATATGCATCTGCACGGCACGCCGCGTGAGATGGCGCCGCCTGAGCAGTTCCGCGTACCGATGATGGTCTGGGCGTCAGATAAGTATCTGGAAGACAGTCAGAACCGCAGCAACTTTGAGCGCCTGCAGGCGCAGCAGCGTGTAGGCCGTACTCATCGTCACGTTGAGTTGTTCGATACCATCCTGGGCTGTCTGGGTTATACCTCGCCAGATGGCGGCATTAACCCGGCGAACAACTGGTGTCAGGCCCCGGCTAAAGATCAGGTTAAAGCGCTGTAATAGTGAGCGAAAAGGGCAGGGCAGGCGGTTAATTTCTGGTAACCGCGTGCTTTCCAGGCGATTGGCGGCAAAAGCATAAAAAGCGGTTGACGCTGATCGGGGGGAGCAGTAACATGCGCCCCCATCGGCGAGTAGCGCAGCTTGGTAGCGCAACTGGTTTGGGACCAGTGGGTCGGAGGTTCGAATCCTCTCTCGCCGACCATATTTAAGAAAGCCTGTCTGAAAAGACAGGTTTTTTTTCGTCTGTAGAAAAGTCATGGGTAGGCAAAAAAATTAGCGGTGTGCGGGCTTCAGGGAGCATACGCCTTCCGCAAAGACGCAAAACCGCCATCCCTGGCGGGCTCTGCGCGGGCGATTACGCACCTCATCCCTGAGGTGCGCCCGTAGCCGGGCCAACGCTTTGCGTTGTTCAAAAACGCTCCCGGCGTTTTTGTCCTTGGCTCGCTATGCTTTGCTACAGGCGTATGCTCCCTTCGCTTCACGTCTGGCAGACGCATTTGAAACTTACAGAAGCACTTCAGACGGCTGAAAGATTTAAACTCGGGTGAATCTGACCGCAGCGCATAAACTCAAGGCGGAGGGAACACGGGCAGAGGAGGAAAGCGTCCCACGCCATGGACGGCGTGGGCCGAGCGTCCAGGGATGGTTTAAGCGCCTTTCCGATCGGCCCGTGTTCCCAAAGCAGTCTCGATCTGACCGCAATTGATAACAAACCCTCTTCCCTGAAACTTTCCCGTTTTCAGCCTATGGCTATTTCTTTCCAGAAAGTTCCAGTAAACCCCATCCGCCGCGCGTTCCGCTTACCAGCCCCTGTTATTGTCATTTTCCCGCTGGCAGGCCTTGCCATATAAGAGATGCGATCATAATTCGCGACACATTCTTCTTATGACTGAAAGCGGCAACATGCTGATTTCTTATGCTTCTTTACCAGCATATTCCGCTGGATGAACGTCATAACGCACGGTGAATCGTTCAGTTATTCAACATTTGCCGGTAAAAGTTTTAAGTTTTTTAGCGGTGAGAATCACTAGCGATAGACCGGCCATCCAGCACAAAGCACGGAAATCAGGCCAGCTGCGCTGTGCATTGTATGGCTTTTGGGCTGAAAGGGTTTTTATTACCGTTGCATGCTATCCCTCACACTCTGTGTAAATAAGTAACCGTTGTATTGACGTTCTTTGCAACTGTTGACAAATTGATGCGTCAATAAACACGCAGTTACGGAATTTTCTGAATGTATAAATTGCATCAGGAAAAACAAAAAATGTAGCGCGTGTTAACCACCTGTTCGGTGGTACGCCTGAACCGCATAAAAAAATCAGAGGTCAGGCAATACACACAACATCACATCACAATGGAGCAAAAGCATGATCAACTCCCTGGCTAAATCCGGGATGCTGAAGGTCGGTCTGAGCCTGATTGCTATGACTGTCGCCGCCGGTGTTCAGGCAAAAACCCTCGTTTACTGTTCAGAAGGTTCTCCGGAAGGCTTTAACCCGCAGTTGTTCACCTCGGGCACTACCTACGATGCCAGCTCACGTCAGATCTACAACCGACTGGTTGAGTTCACTATCGGCACCACCGAACTGCACGCTGCACTGGCAGAGAAGTGGGATGTCAGTGAAGACGGTAAAACCTACACCTTCCACCTGCGTAAAGGCGTGAAGTGGCAGACCACCAAAGATTTCAAACCGACACGCGACTTCAACGCGGATGATGTGGTGTTCACCTTTGAGCGCCAGCTGGATAAAAACAACGCCTATCACGGCGTCTCTGGCGGCAGCTACGAATATTTCGAAGGCATGGACATGCCTAAGCTGATCAGCAAAATTGAGAAAGTAGACGACAACACCGTTCGCTTCGTGCTGACCCGCCCTGAGTCGCCGTTCCTTGCCGACCTCGGCATGGACTTCGCCTCGATTCTGTCGAAAGAGTATGCAGATAACATGCTGAAAGCGGGCACTCCGCAAAACGTCGACCTGAACCCGGTCGGTACCGGCCCGTTCCAGCTGCTGCAGTACCAGAAAGATTCGCGCATCCTTTACAAAGCTAACCCGGATTACTGGGGCACCAAGCCAAAAATCGATCGCTTAGTCTTCTCCATCACCCCGGATGCGTCAGTGCGTTACGCCAAGCTGCAGAAGGGCGAATGTCAGGTCATGCCTTATCCGAACCCGGCTGACATCGCACGTATGAAGCAGGACAAAAACATCAACCTGTATGAGCAGGCTGGCCTGAACGTCGGCTATCTGTCATACAACGTTGAGAAAAAACCGCTGGATAACCTGAAAGTGCGTCAGGCACTGACCATGGCGGTCAACAAAAAGGCGATCATCGACGCCGTTTATCAGGGCGCAGGTCAGCCTGCTAAAAACCTGATCCCACCAACCATGTGGGGCTATAACGACGACGTGAAAGACTACGCTTACGATCCTGAGAAAGCCAAAGCCCTGCTGAAAGAAGCGGGCATGGCGGACGGTTTCTCAATCGACTTGTGGGCGATGCCGGTTCAGCGTCCGTACAACCCGAACGCACGCCGCATGGCTGAAATGATTCAGAGCGACTGGGCGAAGATTGGCGTTAAAGCCAAAATCGTGACCTACGAGTGGGGCGAATATCTGAAGCGCGCCAAAGCGGGCGAGCACCAGACCGTCATGATGGGCTGGACCGGCGACAATGGGGATCCGGATAACTTCCTGGCCACCCTGTTCAGCTGTTCAGCGGCCAAAGATGGCTCTAACTACTCGCGCTGGTGTGATAAATCCTTCGAGGATCAGATTCAGCCCGCTCGCGCTACGGCCGATCAGGCCAAGCGTATCGAGTACTACAAACAGGCACAGGTTGTGATGCATGACCAGGTACCGGCGCTGATGATCGCGCACTCAACGGTATACGAACCGGTCAGCAAGAAAGTCTCCGGGTACAAAGTCGATCCGCTGGGCGGACACTACTTTGCTCAGGTAGACATCAAAGAATAATTGTCGCCTTTTCCGGGGCGGCTGCGCTGCGCCCCGGCTTTATCTCCCTGTTTTACTGGAAACGGTAGAGGCGCAGCCTGTCTGCGTCGCGGTCGGGCCTACCCGATCGTCAGATGTAAGCAATAACAACCCTCGCGGCGACGGTCGCGCGGACAAGAGAGAACCCGGATTATGCTGCAGTTCATACTCCGACGTCTGGGCCTTGTCATCCCAACGTTTATCGGTATTACATTACTCACCTTCGCGTTTGTTCATATGATCCCCGGCGATCCGGTGCTGATCATGGCGGGCGAGCGCGGTATTTCTCCTGAACGTCATGCACAGTTAATGGCACTATTAGGGCTGGATCAGCCGCTGTGGAAACAGTACCTGCACTACATTAACGGCGTATTACATGGCGACCTGGGCATTTCACTCAAGAGCCGCATCCCGGTCTGGGATGAGTTTGTTCCGCGCTTCAAAGCGACGCTGGAACTCGGCATCTGCGCCATGATATTTGCTGTGGCCATTGGTATCCCGGTTGGGGTCATGGCGGCGGTGAAGCGCGGTTCGATTTTCGATCACACCGCTGTGGGTATCTCACTGACCGGCTACTCCATGCCGATCTTCTGGTGGGGCATCATGCTGATCATGCTGGTCTCGGTTCACTTCAACCTGACACCGGTTTCAGGGCGTGTCGGCGACACCGTCTTCCTGGATGACACCCTGCCGCTGACTGGCTTTATGCTGATCGACACCTTCTTCTGGGGTGAGCCGGGCGACTTCCACGATGCAGTGATGCACATGATTCTGCCTGCCATCGTGCTGGGCACCATTCCGCTGGCGGTCATTGTGCGTATGACGCGATCGGCGATGCTCGAAGTGCTGGGGGAAGATTACATCCGTACGGCACGCGCCAAAGGACTGACGCGCATGCGCGTAATCGTGGTGCATGCGCTGCGAAACGCCATGCTGCCAGTCGTGACGGTGATCGGCCTGCAGGTCGGCACGCTGCTGGCCGGCGCGATTCTGACCGAAACCATCTTCTCGTGGCCGGGTCTGGGTCGCTGGCTGATTGAAGCGTTGCAGCGCCGTGACTATCCGGTGGTGCAGGGCGGTGTGCTGCTGACGGCAGTACTGATCATTGTGGTCAACCTGCTGGTTGATCTGCTGTATGGCGTGGTTAACCCGCGCATACGTCACAAGAAATAAGGGGGCATCATGTCTGTTGTTGATCCCGGCAGCGTTACCGTTGCACCCAAGCCGATGACCCCATTCCAGGAATTCTGGCACTACTTCAAACGTAACAAAGGCGCCGTCGTGGGCCTGGTCTACATCATCATTGTATTGCTGTGCGCCATTTTTGCCGATGTGCTGGCCCCGCATGCGCCTGCTGAGCAGTTCCGTGATGCGCTGCTGCATCCGCCGGTCTGGCAGGAAGGCGGAAACTGGAGCTACATTCTGGGCACCGACGACGTAGGCCGCGATGTGCTGTCGCGTCTGATGTACGGTGCGCGCCTGTCGCTGCTGGTGGGCTGTCTGGTGGTCGTACTGTCACTGATTTTCGGCGTGATCTTCGGCCTGCTGGCTGGTTATCTCGGCGGCGTGGTCGATGCCATCATCATGCGCGTGGTCGATATCATGCTGGCGCTGCCAAGCCTGCTGCTGGCTCTGGTACTGGTCGCCATCTTTGGTCCCTCAATCGTCAATGCCTCCATCGCGCTGACCTTTGTGGCGCTGCCGCACTATATCCGTCTGACCCGCGCGGCAGTGCTGGTGGAAGTGAACCGCGACTATGTGACCGCCTCCGGCGTGGCTGGTGCCGGTATGCTACGCCAGATGTTTGTGAATATTCTGCCTAACTGCCTTGCACCGCTCATCGTGCAGGCGTCATTAGGTTTCTCCAACGCCATTCTCGATATGGCGGCGTTGGGCTTTCTCGGTATGGGTGCGCAACCGCCAACGCCGGAGTGGGGCACCATGCTCTCCGACGTTCTGCAGTATGCGCAAAGTGCCTGGTGGGTCGTGACCTTCCCTGGATTGGTCATTCTGCTTACCGTGCTGGCATTTAACCTGATGGGCGATGGTTTGCGTGATGCCCTCGACCCGAAACTCAAGCAGTAAAGAGGCACCGAGATGGCGTTATTAAATGTAGACAAACTATCGGTGCATTTCGGCGACGATAAAGCACCGTTCCGTGCGGTTGACCGCATCAGTTATCAGGTTGAGCAGGGCCAGGTTGTCGGTA
This sequence comes from Pantoea sp. R13S299, assembly GCF_048515925.1. NCBI lineage: Bacteria > Pseudomonadati > Pseudomonadota > Gammaproteobacteria > Enterobacterales > Erwiniaceae > Pantoea > Pantoea sp. R13S299. Next base: position 114,186 of record NZ_JBLYEF010000006.1, on the reverse strand, counting down.
TCGTGGGCGAGTCCGGCTCCGGTAAATCGGTGAGTTCACTGGCGATCATGGGGCTGATCGATTTCCCCGGCAAAGTGATGGCCGGGAAGCTGGAGTTCAACCAGCGCGACCTGCAACACATCTCCGAACGTGAGCGCCGCCAGCTGGTGGGCGCTGAAGTGGCGATGATTTTTCAGGATCCGATGACCAGCCTGAATCCCTGCTACACCGTGGGTTTCCAGATCATGGAAGCGATCAAGGTGCATCAGGGCGGCAATAAACGCACCCGACGTCAGCGGGCAATCGACCTGCTGAATCAGGTCGGTATTCCCGACCCTGCGTCACGGCTTGATGTCTATCCGCACCAGCTGTCGGGCGGTATGAGCCAGCGCGTGATGATTGCCATGGCAATCGCCTGCCGGCCAAAGCTGCTGATCGCCGATGAGCCGACCACGGCGCTCGATGTGACTATCCAGGCGCAGATCATCGAACTGCTGCTGGAGTTACAGCGACAGGAAAACATGGCGCTGATCCTGATTACGCACGATCTGGCGTTAGTGGCAGAAGCGGCGCACCACATTATCGTGATGTATGCCGGTCAGGTGGTGGAGAGCGGCAAAGCGACCGATATCTTTAAAGCGCCGCGCCATCCTTATACGCAGGCGCTGCTGCGCGCGCTGCCGGAGTTTGCGGCAGACAAAGCGCGTCTGGCCTCACTGCCGGGCGTGGTACCGGGCAAGTATGACCGCCCGGTTGGCTGTCTGCTTAATCCACGCTGCCCCTATGCGACCGATCTTTGTCGTCAGGAAGAACCTGAACTGCGCACCATTCCAGGACGCCAGTCCAAGTGTCACTATCCGCTGGACGATGCCGGGAGACCAACTTATGAGTCATGAAATCACGAAAGATCAGTTCCTGCTGCAGGCGATTGATCTGAAGAAGCACTACCCGGTAAAGAAAGGGCTGTTTGGTCAGGAGCGTCTGGTCAAAGCGCTGGATGGTGTCTCTTTTAATCTGGAGCGCGGCAAAACGCTGGCGGTCGTCGGCGAGTCAGGCTGTGGTAAATCCACGCTGGGCCGCCTGCTGACCATGATTGAAACCCCGACCGAAGGCCAGCTTTACTGGCACGGTCAGGATCTGCTGAAACACGATCCCCAGGCGCAGAAGCTGCGTCGTCAGAAAATCCAGATCGTGTTCCAGAACCCGTACGGCTCACTCAATCCGCGTAAGAAAGTAAGCCAGATTCTGGAAGAGCCACTGGTCATCAATACCCAGCTGAGCAAAGCAGAACGTCGCGAGAAAACGCTGGAGATGATGGCGAAAGTCGGTTTGAAAACCGAGCATTATGACCGTTATCCGCATATGTTCTCAGGCGGTCAGCGTCAGCGTATCGCCATCGCGCGCGGGCTGATGCTCGATCCGGACGTACTGATCGCCGATGAGCCGGTTTCGGCGCTCGATGTATCGGTGCGTGCTCAGGTACTGAACCTGATGATGGATCTGCAGCAGGATATGGGTCTCTCTTACGTCTTTATCTCGCACGATTTGTCGGTGGTGGAACACATTGCCGATGAGGTGATGGTGATGTATCTCGGCCGTTGCGTTGAGAAGGGCAGCAAAGAGGCGATTTTCGCCAACCCGCGTCATCCTTATACCCAGGCCCTGCTGTCGGCGACGCCGCGTCTTAATCCTGACGAGCGCCGTGAGCGCATTAAGCTGACCGGCGAGCTGCCAAGCCCGCTGAATCCGCCGCCGGGCTGCGCCTTTAATGCGCGCTGCCACCGACGTTTTAGCACCTGTGTGCAGTTGCAGCCGAAGCTGAAAAACTACGGCGGACAGGAGATTGCCTGTTTCGCGGTTGATCAGGATGAGAATCAGCCAGTCGGTATGGCAGAAAAAGTCAGCTGAGCCTGTTCACGATCTTAACTCCCCAGCCGAAGGCTCCTTTCTGGAGCCTTTTTTTATCTCAATTCATCGGCAAGCCGCACCGCTGGTGGCTTTACGGTCACTCCCTGTTTATTTCCTCTCTTTTTCCGTTACCACTTTTAACCTGTTTTTTTCTGGCGATATTTGCACCGGAAAAAGGTAAATGCCATCAATCCCTTACGGCAGAAATCAGCTTTTTTCTGCGCCTGCGGCAGCTGTATTTCTGTTAAATATCCCAGATGTATGAGTCAGCGTGGCCGTGCCAGTTGTTGTCAGAGCGGCATTTTCTTAAAAATTATTAAAACAGCGCTAACCAATTTAACTTAAACATCACTTATTAATTTTCAGGAGAGATGACTCTGGAGTGGCTTCCTTTCGCCCTGAGTCGATCTTTATGATTAAACAATTTTATTGAATCTGCTTTTTTTGTAATCAGGTTTTTCTGACTCAGTTTAAAGGGATGTGCTATATTCCAGGAAAATTCCCCCCTTGTTGCAGGCCACGGCCAATGAAGAATAATTACGATGATTTGCAGCGTTTTAAAGAGAAAACGCAAACGCTCGACATCGACTTTAAGGATATGTCTGGCCAGACGCAGGAAGCGGCGGAACACAGTAAATGGGCATTGATTCGCCAGCTGGCGAAAGAAGAACAACAGACACCATTCGGTAGCGGCCAGCGTATTGACCTGCCGCAACCTCAGCCGCTGCGCGGTGATGAGTTCACGGCTCCTCCGCCTGAAACACCGCCACGACCAGCCACACTCAGTGTGCAACCGGGGATGGCAGCCCGCACGTCGATTCTCGATAGCCTGTCAGGCAGCAACCTGCCAGCTGCCAGCACGACTGAACGCGGCCCTGCGTCACTTTTTCCGCCACCGCCGCCACGACAAAAAGTCGCTGAGCCTGTGGCTGTACTTCGTGCCGAGCCGATCCGGACCGCCACGGTGTCGGAACTTCAGCCTGTCATCACGCCTGCTGCACCCCATTCTGAGCCAGAACGGTTTGGCGCGCTGTTCCGCTCGCGCGATGTGACGCTGCCGAAAGAAACCTTACTCAAACCGTTACTGGAGAAGATTGCGCTATGCCGTTAGTTTGTGTGTGCTCGCCGAAGGGCGGCGTGGGAAAAACCACGCTGGCGGCGAATCTGGCCTGGAGTCTGGCGCGTTCCGGTAGCAAAGTTCTGGCGATTGATTTCGATGTGCAGAATGCCCTGCGTCTTCACTTTGGCGTGCCGCTTCATGATGGCCGTGGATTTGTGGCGCGCTCAGAAGAGCAGGCGGACTGGAGTCAGTCGATTCTCACCACCGGCGGCAATATCTTTGTCCTGCCTTATGGCGATGTCACCGAGCCACAGCGCGAACGGTTCGAAGAGAACCTGATGAAAGATCCCCACTTTATTAAGCGCGGTCTGGATACGGTGCTCAATTATCCCGGTCTGGTGATCGTGGCTGATTTTCCGCCTGGCCCAGGTCCTGCCCTTAAAGCTATGACAGCGCTGGCCGATATGCATTTAGTGGTGATGTTAGCGGATACCGCCTCTGTCTCGTTATTACCGCAGATTGAAGAGAACCGGATGACCGGTAAGCCGCTCAATAACAAGCAGGGTCACTACTTTATCCTGAACCAGTGTGACAATCGCCGGAATATCAATCGCGATGTCACCGCGTTTATGCAGCAGCGTCTGGGCGACAATTTACTGGGCGTGGTTCACCGTGATGAAAGCGTGGGTGAAGCGAATGCATCCCAGCAGTCTGTTTACGATTTCAGCCCTGCCTCAGCAGCGGCGTTTGATATTGAACTGATCGCGAAACGTGTCAGCAGCATTCTGAATATCACCGTGGGGAATGGCGAAGTTCAGGCTCCCATCCGCTCAAACCACTTTTAGTCGGCTTCCGCAGGCGACTGACTTACACAGCTCTTCTCAGGGTGAATCATGAGTAAAATCGGGTTTTACCTGCTGCTGCTGGTGCTTGCACCCGTCGCTGCGGTGATCATCATTACGCCAATGGACAGCCAGAAACAGTATATTTTTGGACTGATCAGTATCGGCATGATGTTTTTATTGGGTTTCAGCAAGAGCCGCAAAATAACGGTGGTGATGGTGATTCTCTCTGCGCTGATGTCCAGCCGCTATATCTGGTGGCGCACCACTGAGACGCTGCACTTTAATTCCGAAGTGGAGGCCCTCTTAGGGATTGGCTTATATCTGGCGGAGCTTTACGTCTGGCTGATCTTAATTCTCGGCTTCCTGCAAACCACCTGGCCATTAAAACGCACCATTGAACCGCTGCCGGACGATACCAGTCTGTGGCCGACGGTTGATATTTATGTGCCTTCCTATAATGAAAGTCTTGAGGTGGTGCGCGACACCGTGCTGGCGGCGCAGTGTATTGACTACCCGCGTGACAAACTTAAAGTCTACCTGCTGGATGATGGCAAGCGCAGCGAATTTGCCCGCTTTGCGGCGGATGTCGGGGTAGGGTACATCACCCGCGACGACAACAAACATGCCAAAGCCGGTAACCTCAACCATGCGATGAAAATCACCAAAGGTGAGCTGATTTGCATCTTTGACTGCGACCACGTGGCGACCCGCACCTTCCTGCAGGCGACGGTAGGGCCGTTCCTGAAAGATCCGAAGCTGGCGCTGTTACAGACGCCGCACTACTTCTATTCTCCCGATCCCTTTGAGCGCAACCTGCGCGCCGCGCGCCGCATTCCGAATGAAGGCTCGCTGTTTTATGGCCCGGTGCAGCAGGGTAACGACAACTGGAACGCCACCTTCTTCTGCGGCTCCTGTGCGGTGATCCGTCGTTCAGCACTGGAAGAGATTGGCGGCTTTGCCGTTGAGACCGTGACCGAAGATGCGCATACCGCTCTGAAAATGCAGCGCCTGGGCTGGGGCTCCGCCTTCCTGTCGATCCCGCTGGCTGCCGGTCTGGCGACCGAACGTCTGGGTCTGCATATCATTCAGCGTACCCGCTGGGCGCGCGGCATGACGCAGATTTTCCGCGTCGATAACCCGCTGTTTGGCCGTGGCCTGAAGTGGCAGCAGCGTCTTTGTTACCTCAACGCCATGCTGCACTTCCAGTTCGGTCTGCCGCGCGTCGCTTTCCTGACTGCGCCACTGGCTTACCTGCTGTTTAACCTGAATATTATTCACTCATCGGCGTCGCTGATTTTCGCCTACGTGCTGCCGCACCTGGTGATGTCGCTCTACGTAAACTCCCGCATGAATGGCCGTTTCCGTTACACCTTCTGGGGTGAAATTTATGAGACGGTGATGTGCTTCCATCTGGTAATCCCGACCATCCTGACCCTGCTGTCACCGAAACATGGCAAGTTCAACGTGACCGACAAAGGCGGCGTACTGGATCAGGGCTTCTTCGATTTCCACATCGTGCGTCCGCACGTGATTGTGGCGCTGCTGCTGACCATCGGCATTGTGGCGGGCGTGGTGCGTGCCGTGATGCATGACTACTTTGGCGTCGATCCCTACGTTATCGCGCTCAACGTCGGCTGGGGAATTTTCAGCCTGATCATTCTGATGGCGGCGATTGCCGTGGCGCGTGAAACCAAGCAGGTGCGTAAAACCATCCGCGTTGAAGTGCAAATTCCGGCGATTATTCACTACGCCAGTGGCATTTCATCGCGCACTCAGACCAGCAACCTGTCGATGGGCGGTGCGCAGCTCGATACACCGGATGGACGTCATGAGACGGATGAGATCGAAGAGATTGATCTGCTGCTGAAATCCGGCGCGATCACCATCCCGGTGAGCAAGATTTCCGGTGATGAGGAGAGCATCCGTCTGCGCTTTGAGGCGATGCCGCTGGCGCGCCGTCGCGAACTGGTGCGTGTGGTGCTCGCGCGTGCAGATGCCTGGATTCAGCCGGAGTATAAGCAGGATAACCCGCTGATTTCGCTAGGTACCATTATCCGTACCGTATTTGAGCTGTTCTGGCTGACCTGGAAGGGCCGCCACGATAAACGTAAAACAGTCGACCCGGTTGCCGCGGCGGCGAAAGAGGATGGCGCGGCATGAAGATCCTGACGCAAACTTTGCTGGCCAGTTCACTGACCGCAGCGTTATGGCTGACGCCCGCTGGCGCGGAAACGCCAGCTGCGATTGATAACAGCAGTGCCGCCCCGGTAAACAGTTCAGCGCCGACGCCACCTGATGCCGTTTCCACTTCGCAGCCTGCCAGCGCAGCGGCCAGTGCGCCAGTGAACAGTTCAGCGCCGACGCCAGCCGATGCCGCAGCTAGCGCGCCAGCGACAAATCAGACGCCGGCCAGCGATGCAGCGTCTGCTGCGCAGTCTGCGGCACCGATGGATAATAGTGTCACACCGACTACCGGTTCCGCTCAGGTGACGGCCCCGGCCAGCGGTGGCGAGTCTGCAACGCCGTCTGTGCCATCTGCGGCCCCGGCTACTCAGGCCGCAGAATCGGCTCCGGCCTCTGCGCCACAGAGTGCAGCACCGGATGCCACTCCGGCATCGACAACCCCTTCGTACGCCCCTGCGGGTGAAGCAACATCTGCACCTCAGGCGTCAGCGACCGGTGAGGCTTCTGCCCCGGCCGCCGCGCCAGTGACGAGCAGCGGAGCCGTGACCCAGGACAGCAGCGCGCTGTCCGCGGTGCCATTGCCGCAGGGACTGAGTAATGCCGATCCGGCGCTGGAAGCCGCCGCCAGTGCGGTGCCCTTCGCGCCAGGCCAGACGACCGCGCCGGTTGCACAACCACAGCCATCGATTGCGGCTGCCATCAATCAGCCGATCAGCAGCGTCGTTTCAGTGGCCCAGATGGGCCAGGCACGCGGCATCACGCTGACCGGCGGCCAGTTACAGTCGGGCATCACCTTTACCCTGCCCAGCGATGAAGTCATTACCAATGCGCGACTGAATCTGACGCTGCGCGTCTCCGCCGCACTGGCGGCACGCAATACTTCATTACAGCTGATGCTGAATGGTCAGCCGCTCGGCACGCTGCCGCTGGGTGCGACGGACAGCGACGTCAGTGACTATGAGCTGGATATTCCGGCGGCGATGGTGGTGTCCAGCAACAACCTGAGCTTTAAAATCAACGACGCGGACAAGTTGCTGTGCGAGAAAGAGAGCGCGCAGCAGTATCAGGTCACCATTCTGCCGAATACCGCGCTGCACCTTGAAGGGCAGCAGCTCAACATCGGCACCAGCCTGCGCAATTTCCCGCGTCCCTTCCTGGATCCTCAGCGGATGACGGCGTCCACCATCACCATGGGCTTTGCCAGTAACCTCTCTCCCGATTCGGTGAGCGCGGCGGCACTGGTCGCTTCCTGGCTCGGCATTCAGAGTGATTATCGCGGCATCCGTTTCCCGGTGGTACGCGGCGAACTGCCGGAAAACAACGGCATCCTGTTTGGTCATCCTGGCGATCGGATCGGCACCCTGACGTTCCCGGCCAGTAACGGCCCGATGCTGCAGGTGGTGGATAATCCCAATAACCCGGTTTACAAGTTGCTACTGGTGAGTGGCAACAATGACGACCAGCTGCGCCAGGCGGCGAATCGTCTGACGACGCAGCCCTTTACCACCGATGAGAGCCAGCTGCAGGTCCCCGCGCAAGCCATTGGCAACCGCAAGCCTTACGATGCGCCTCGCTGGATTAACACCGACCGCCCGGTTCGTCTGAGCGAACTGCTGCGTAAAGATCAGAGTCTTACCAGCAGCGGCATCTGGCATGATGCGCTGCGCGTGAACTTCCGCGCCGCGCCTGACCTGTTCCTGTGGGATGGCGACACGGTGCCGGTCAATCTGCACTATCGCTTCCCGTCCGAAAGCTGGATTGATGAGGACAACTCATTCCTTAACGTTATGCTAAACGGGACTTTCCTGCGCAACCTGACGGTGAACAAAGTCGGCCTGCTGGAGAGCGCGTGGCACCGTTTAGGCGGGGATGCGCGACAGGAGCAGTATCAGCTGAATCTCGAACCCTATCTGATCTATGGCGACAACCAGCTGGCGCTCTACTTCAATATCAAACCGCGGGCCGATGCGCCCTGCGGCGTGCTCCTGAACAACAACATCAAGAGCCGGATTGAAGAGGACTCGTGGATCGATCTGAGCCATACCCGCCACTTCAGCATGCTGCCAAACCTCTCTTACTTTGTCGGTGCCTCGTTCCCGTTCTCGCGGCTGGCTGACTTCGGCCAGACCACGCTGCTGCTGCCGGAAACGCCCAGCGATGCTGAGCTTTCAACGCTGCTGGATCTGGCTGCACGCGCCGGAACCGCGACCGGCGTGGCGCTGACGCAGAATCAGGTGCTGTTTGGCCTGCCCAATGGTGGGACCCATCTGGCGCGATTACAGCAGAGCGACCTGCTGGCGGTCAGCACTACAGGTAACAGCGCCTTTAATCAGGCGATGCTGGCGTCCTCACCGTATGACGCCACCAGCAGCACCTTTGGGGTGAAAGAGCCGGACACGCTGGAAAAATTACGCGGCTGGCTGACCGGCGACTGGAGCCTTCAGCAGCTGGACGCCGACCGTTACTTCTCCTCCAACGAAGCGTGGCGAGGCTTCCTCAGCTACCGCTCGCCGTGGAATCACGATCGCCTGGTGGTGATGACGGTGGCAACCAGCGACGATCAGCTGCTGCGCCTGCATAACGATTTGAGTTCGGCGCAGATTAACGCCGGCATTCGTGGCGATACCGCGATTATTACCGATGAAAACGGCATCCGCAGTTTCCGTGTCGGTGCGCAGTTCCCGAGCGGCGAAATGCCCTGGTACATGATGGTGATGTGGTATGCCAATCAGCACTCGGTGCTGCTGGCGGTGGCGGCGATGCTGTTCTCCGCGCTGGTGGGCAGTGCGGCCTGGGTGATGCTGAAGCGTCATGCATGGCGACGTCTGAACCCAAAGCAGGGCCGTGATTCCGGCAGGAAGTAAGGATAATAACAATGAAAAAAAATCTGTTGAGTGCCGGTATTCGTAAGGCATTGCTGCTGGGCAGCGCGCTGGCCCTGTCACAGCCGCTGCTGGCGGCGGAGAGCACCAATCCGGCGTTGCAGGCGCTGTTCGATCAGGCATCTTACTGGCATCAGAAAGCGCATGACGACCTGGCGAAAGCCTCACTGCAAAAGGTGCTGATGGTTGAACCCGGCAACACCCAGGCGCTCTACCTGCTGGCACTCTATTCACAGCAGGGTGGCGACACGGCCGCCGCGGCGCAGTATCGCGCCCGTCTGAGCCAGGTCTCCCCCAACGATCCGCACCTGAGCGAGCTGGATAACGCGCGCCAGATGCAGACCATTCCACAGGCGCAGCTTTCGCTGGCACGTCAGCAGGCGCGCAGCGGCAACATTCCGGCGGCGTTACAGACCTGGCGCAATACCTTCACCGGCAATGAGCCGCCACCGAGCGTCGCGGCAGAATATTATCTGACTATGGCGGGCGACCGTACGCTGCTGCCGCAGGCGGTTGAGGCGCTGCGGCAGTTTGCGGCGCAGCATCCGCAGGACACCGGCGCGCGGCTGGCGCTGGGTAAAGCGCTGACCTATCAGGAGCCGACTCGTCGCGAAGGCATTGAGGTGCTGAGTTCGCTGGCGAGTGGTAATCAGGATGCCGACCGCTCACTGCGTCAGGCGCTGCTGTGGCTCGGACCCCAGCCGTCAGATGCGGCGCTCTATCAGACCTGGCAGCAGCGTCATCCGCAGGATTCGGCGGTGATCGATTACTACCGTAAAAACGTCGGTGGCGCAGAAAAAGGGGCCGGATTCAGCGCGCTCAACAGCGGTGACGTCGGCGGTGCGCAGTCCAGCTTTGAAAAAGTGCTGGGCGCGAACCCACAGGATGCCGATGCGTTAGCGGGCATGGGCTATGTGGCCCAGCGAGCCGGACGTTATCAGGAAGCGGCAGATTATCTGCAGCGGTCTGCTCAGCTCGGCGGCGATCAGGGTTCATCGCGTCAGCAGCAGGCGGACGATGCGCGCTTTTATGCTCAACTGGCCAGTGCCCAGCAGGCGCTGAAAAGCGGCGACACGGCGCAGGCGCTGACCTTAAGCGAACCACTGGTGCAGGCTGACGGCGAAAAAGGGCTGGCCGCCAGGCTGTTCCGCGCCGACGTGCTGCGCCGCACCAATCAACCGCAGCAGGCGGAGCAGATCTACCGCACCATTCTGCAAAGTGATGCGGATAACCGCAGCGCTAAAGAAGGACTCTTCTATGTTCTGCGTCAGCAGAATCGGGGTGCCGAAGCCAATACGCTGCTGGGGGCGCTGCCGGACAGCGTACGTCAGAGTGTCACACCTCGCGCCAATGAAGCCGATGCGCTGCGTCAGCAGGCGAAGCGGCAGCTGGCAGCCGGTAACAACACCGCTGCTATCGCGACGCTGCAGCAGGGCATTCAGCGTTATCCCTCGGATGGCTGGCTGCGGCTCGATTTAGCCCGGCTCTATCGTCAGCAGGGTGACACGCTGCTGGCGGCCAACGTGATGCAACCAGTGATGCGCAATGGGGCGAGCACCAGCGAACTCTATGCCGGTGCGCTGAACGCCAGCGAAAGTGGCGGCTGGCAGCAGGCCAGCGCGTTGCTGGCGCGCATTCCTGCGAATGCGCAGACGGCGGCGATGCGTGAACTGGCGCAGCGGGTTAATTTCAATCTGCAGATGAGCACGGCCGATCAGTACCTGGCGCAGGGCGCGACGGCGGCGGCCGCCAATACCCTGAAAGCGCTCACGGTCACGCCGCCGGCCAATCCGGTTGATGCCGGAAACCTGGCGCAGAAGCTGGCGCAGGCGGGCGATCTCACCAGCGCCGTTTCAGTGGTGCGGACTAACGTGCAGCGTGGCGTGCAGGGCAATGCGGGCGATTATGCCGCGCAGATGGCGGTGCTGAATCAGGCGGGCCTCAGCACTGAAGCGCAGCGCTTCCTCAGCAACCCGGAACTGCAGGCGCGCAGTACCCCGACGCAGCTGGCGGGTATCCGCAACGGCTATCTGATTAACGAAGTGGATCGCCTGCGTCAGCAGCGTCAGTACGCGGTGGCGTATGACAAGCTGATAGGCGCGCTGCAGCAGGATCCACAGAACCGCGATCTGATGTTCGCTATGGCCCGTCTCTACCAGGACGGCAAGATGAACCGGGATGCGGGCGTGGTCTATGACTATCTGATGACCCAGGATACGCCGACGCAGGATGCGCGCGTCGGGGCCATCAACGTCGCGCTGGCGCAGAACAATGTGCAGCGTGCTAACGAGCTGAGTCGCGGCCTCAACACCACCACGCAGACGCCGGAGCGACTGCTGCTGCTGGCGCGGGTGGCGGAAGCCAACGGCGAGCATTCGCAGGCGATGGCTTATCTGCGTTCCGCGCGCGGGCAGCTGATTGGCCTGCAGGGCGCGCAGCCTGGCAGCGTGCCGACCGTGGGCGGCCTGGCGCTGGCGGATAATCCGTTTATCAACCGCAACACCTCGCCGGTGGGACGTTCACCGTCCAGCTACGGCACCGTGTTGCCGTGGCAGGCGGCACCGGCGGGCGTGGCCGCTGGCGTGACATCGCAGGGCGAACCGGCTGCGGGCAGCGAAACCGTTTTTCAGCAGTCACAGGTTCTGCACGACGTCGACACCATGATGGATTCGCTGCAGGAGAAAACCGGCACCTGGAGTCAGGGCATGGTGCAGGTGCGCGGGCGTGACGGCGAGTCGGGCCTGAGCAAACTGACCGAAGCCAAAGCGCCGCTGACCTTCTCTACCGTGCCGTTTGAAACGGCGCGCCTCGACTTTACCGCCACGCCGGTCTCACTCACGGCGGGCAGTGGCGCCGCCGATGCCTGGCGTCGTTTCGGCACCAATGCGCTGAGTCAGGGCAGAGTGGTGGCCGCAGGCGGTGCGACGGTGAATGACCTGCCGAACGCCACCACCGATTCGCAAACCGCCTCTGGCGTCGAGCTGAATCTGGCGCTGAAAGGCGACAGTTACAAAGTGGATATCGGCAGTACGCCGCTGGGCCAGGATCTGAGTACTCTGGTTGGTGACGTGCAGTGGTCACCGAAACTCACCGACTTCCTGACGCTGATCCTGACCGGTGAGCGTCGCGCGATTACCGACAGCCTGCTCTCTTACGTCGGCGCAGAAGATAAAACCAGCGGCAAACGCTGGGGACGCGTCACGAAGAATGGTGCGAACGCCCTGTTAAGCTATGACAATGGCGATGCGGGCTTCTACGCCGGTGCGGGCGCGTACAGTTATCTCGGCGAGAATGTTGCCAGCAACAACAACCTGCAGGCCACTGCCGGCGCCTATGTCCGTCCGTTCCACACTGACGATCGCGAGCTGAAAGTGGGCATGAGCGTGTCGTGGATGGATTTCTCGAAGAACCTCAGCTACTTCAGTTACGGACAGGGCGGCTACTTTAGCCCGCAGAACTACGCGTCGGTCTCTTTCCCGATAGAGTTCTCACGTAAGTTTGACGATCTCAAGGTGAATATTGGCGGGGCAGCCGGTTATCAGACCTACAGTCAGGATAAGAGCGCGTACTTCCCGTCGGATGCCAGCCTGCAGTCAGAGCTGGAATCTCTTGCCGCCAGCGGCAGCGTGAAAGACGCTTACTACTCCGGCGGCAGCAAAAACGGCATCGGCTACAACCTGCACGCCGGGGCGGACTACAAACTCAATAAAGATGTGACGATTGGCGGCCAGCTGGGTTATGACACCTTTGGTGACTACAACGAAAGCAGCGCGCAGCTCTATGTCCGTTACCTGTTCGGAGAGAAGTAATGAGTGAGCATTCGGGGGTATCGCATCCTTATCAGCCGGGCTGGTTTGACCTGGTCAGTGTGCTGATTGACGGGATGATCGCCAACGCCGGTCAGCATGATGCGGAAGCCTTTCTCTATAAGATGGGTGAATCGCTGGCGACCCGCTATCCTTTGCCAGAGTCGCGAACCGTGCAGGATCTGGAGCGCGAGGCCAACCTGCAGCTGGCGCGGTTTAACTGGGGCTTTGTGCAGCTTCAGCCGGAAGAGACGGCGCTGCTGATTGCGTATCACGCCTTACCGGCGGGCGACAATATCCACTCTCCGGCTGACTGGCAGGCCGCGTTTGGGGCGGTCATGGCCGGACTTTTTTCAGGCTGGTTACAGGGTCAGGGCGGCAGCAGACTGGTGCCGGTGACGCTTGAACTCAACGATGGCAGCACGCTGCACTATCGATATCAATAGGATCGGAAATGAAACGTAAGCCATTCTGGATGGGCTGGATCTGCTCTGTTTTACTGCTGGCCTGCAGCGCGCAGGCCAATGCCAGCGGCTGGGACACGTTTAAAAGCCGCTTTGTGACCGCGGAAGGGCGGATCACGGACACCGCCAATAACAATGTCAGTCACACCGAAGGTCAGGGTTATGGCATGTTGCTGGCGGTGGCCAACAACGATCGCGCCACCTTCGATCGGTTGTGGCAGTGGACGCGCACCCAGCTGCGTAATCCGCAGACCGATCTCTTCTACTGGCGCTATGTGCCAGGCACGGACAATCCGGTTGCCGACAAGAATAACGCCTCGGATGGCGATGTGTTACTGGCCTGGGCGTTGCAGCGCGCTGCACAGAAATGGCAGGTGGAGAGCTACCAGCAGGAGTCTGACCGTATTCAGCGCGCCATCATCAAGCTGGATGTCACGAGCTTCGGCGGCCATACCGTCCTGCTGCCGGGCGCGCAGGGCTTCAATAAAACCAGCTATGTGGTGCTTAACCCTTCCTATTTCCTGTTTCAGGCGTGGCGGGAGTTTGGCGAGCGCAGTCATCTGAAGGTCTGGGATAAGCTGATTAACGATGGCTTTGACTTGCTGGGTAAGCTGAGCTTTGGCAAAACCGGCCTGCCGCTGGACTGGGTCGCGCTGAATGCCGACGGTTCGGTTGCGCCAGCGGTGGGTTACTCAAACCGCTTTAGTTATGACGCGATTCGCGTGCCGCTGAACATCTGGTGGTATGACCCGCATAGTCTGGCGCTGGTGCCGTTTCAGCGCGTCTGGCAGGGTTACAGCCGCATGCTGACCCCCGCCTGGTTCGACGTGCTGGCGAATGCGCCTGCACCTTATCATCTTGAGGGTGGTCTGCTGGCGGTACGTGACCTGACGCTGAATGAGACCGGCTATCTGAGCGATAAGCTGGCTGCCGATCAGAACTACTTCTCTGCCAGTCTGCAGCTGCTGACCTGGCAGGCGTTTCAGGAGAAGCGCTGATAACAGACAGAACGGCGGCGCTGGCCGCTGTTCTGCTACCGACGGCGACACGATCAAAATGGGTCAGGCGCTAAGCCGCGCCTGACCCATACTTCTGCTTCCTGACGGTAATGCGTTATTCCGGATAGGGCACCCAGTCGCCGCCATTCAGCCTGATCCAGGGCTTGCCCTGATACATCATCACCACCGCACCGTCGTTTTCCGACACCACAGGCGTCTGCGGCAGCTTGTCAGTCAGCACCGACATATTCACATTTGGCGCATTAAATACCTGGCCATCCACCACGCGTGACACAATCTCTGAAACCGCCAGCAGGCTGGTCGGCGCATCAATATTGAGTGGCTGTCCCTGATGCGGGGCTTTCATGCCGACAAACTTAATCCCGACCGGTACATGCGTAATGCCCGGGCTGGGAATATCGCGCAGGCCTGACATCTGCATCTTATCGCCCTGCAGGGCGGCCCCATGCTCCGGCACCACCAGCACCATCACCCGACGGCCTGATTTCTCCAGCTGAGTGAGAAAGGCGTCGATCTGATCAAACAGCAGCTGAGCGCGCGGCTTCCACGGGGCGGTCTGGGTACTGCCCAGTTCGCGGGTGCCGTCGTGCAGCGGAATCAGATTATAGAAAGTGGCGCTGCGGGCATCACTGCTCTTGCTGCGATCGTCGAGCCAGCGCTGCATCAGCTGGGCATCGTTGAACACCGGTGTGCTGTCGAATGAGGTTACCTCCGGCGCAATACCCGTCTGCGACATCAGCGGTGCCTGAATATCCCCGCCCTCACGCAGTTCTTTAAGGTAATTACCAAACACGCCGGTGTGGTCCATCATCAGCTGCTCTTTAAAGCCCAGCTTCGCCAGATTATCGAACAGATAGCAGCGTGAATCGGTGGGTTTGTAGAGATCGCTGTGCGAGGTCTGACCGCAGCTGGCACGCAGCAGACGAATCCCCGCCGGTCCGCTGTAGCTGGTGGCAGAATTGTAGTTGGTCAGCATGATGTCGAAGTGCTGCCACAACGGATGATTACGCAGCTGAGACGCATCCATATCTGACCAGGCGAGTGAACAGATGTTGATCACCAGAATGTCGAACGGCTGCGAATCTGCAGGCAGGCTGTCTGGGAAGTGGGTGACGCGCTTGCGCTCACTCTCATAAAAACGGTTGAGCCAGGCGGTCAGGCTGGCGCTGGTGGGCGCGGCTGACTGATCGAGTCCGTCCGGCACGGCAGCGGCCTGGCTGGTGGTGGCGGCAGGCGTCTGATTCAGGACCACCTGCGGTGTGGCTCCGCGCGTCGGCAGCAGTGACATCGCCGGGCCCGCGATAGTAAGTACATTGAGCCAGATCATCATCAATGAAACCAGCACGGTGATGCGGATCCAGGGGGAAATAAACAGGTAAAGGACCAGCAGCACAAACAGGGCACCCAGCATCTGCCAGTTAATAAAGCGGTCTGCCAGATCGAGCAGGTAGGCACCAGAGAAGCCCGCCAGCTGATCGCCCTGGCTCATGATGCTGCTGAGTCCGGGCAGCCAGGTGTCATGCCAGAACAGCCCGACACCAATGGGGATTGAGACCCAGTGGCGCAGGCGATGCAGGCGTACCGTCGGCAGCGGGAACAGCAGCCAGGCGAGAAACACCAGGTTGCTCAGAGCGTGAAAGTTGAGATAGCCGTACCACAGCAGGGCGAACTTCACTAAAAAGTAGAAATTCCAGCCGCCCAGTCCGCGCCAGCAGGACCACAAACCGGAAGAGTGGGCCGCAGCGGGTTGATCATTTTTCATTAATTTTTGCATCCGTTTTTGGAGATTGACGCTGCCAGTGACCTTCAGACTTCAGCACGCGTGCAGGCAACAGGCGATTCAGCAGGCCGTTCCAGCGACGCGGCAGCCAGCGTTGCCAGAGAGGCTTTAAAATCAGCAGGATAAAAATAGCCAGCAGCGCAATCTGTACCCAATCCATCAGGTTCATCGGGATTCTTTCTCCGGCAGTAAAGAGATGGGCTGCGGTGCCGCGCGTTCAGGTGCGTCGATCGGCTTGCTGGTGGCATCGCGCAGGGATGCTGAAACTGGCGTCAGTTCCTGCAGGGCCATCGGGGTCATTTTTTTGATATTGCTGATTTCGGCCAGAATCTGGTTATCCTCAAACCAGATAATCCGGTTGGAAAACAGTTCGTCATGCGGCAGTGAAAAGATAAATTTCAGTGCCTTATCCAGATCGTTGTAGCGGCAGGAGGAGAGGAACAGAATCACCCGATCCTCCAGCACCGTCACCAGATCGCCAAAGCGGCGCGGTTTGCAGAGCGTGAGCACCTGATGAGGAGAGAGCTGCGGCACCGGACGCAGGGCGACCAGCAGACCTTTGTCATTTTCCGGCAGCAGGGTGTTACTGATTAACTGGCCGACCGACTGACAAAACGCATCCAGCCGCAGATAGCCCTTTTCATGCAGCGGCTGCAGAGAGGCGATCAACGCGTCCAGGCTGGCGGGGACGCGGCGACTGAACCGTTGCCCCTGAATCCCTTCGAGCATCGTGAGAAAGCGCGACATCGGCGCCGTGGTCGGGACGATAGTATTCACGCCGCAGGCCTGCAGCAGGCGCTCATCGCTGTAACGCAGGCTCACGCCCATCTCGCGCACCACAATTTTCAGCCCGTTTCCGCGGGCGCGGCGCAGACTGTGCACCATGTTTGCCAGCTCGCTGATCTGCTCACTGTGCGTCAGACTGAAAATCACGGTCGCCGCGTTGGCCTGCTGCGCCCGTAACCAGACCTGCTGATTATCGTCAAACAGCTGCCACTGGCGTGAAAGCGGCGGCGCGCCTTCAAGCACGCTTTTCTCGGCCAGATAATGCTGTTCGTCATTCAGGCTCAACGGCTCCTGTGTCTCTTTCAGGGCAAATAATTGCTCATCTTCACAGCCCAGACGCAGCGTGCGATCGGCAATCAATCGTTCACCGGCATACCACCAGCTTATTTGATACTGCCAGCTATCCTGCTGGAAGGTTAAATAAGCCAGCCCGTCCATCTGACGAAAATAACGCTGCAAATTATTATTCTGATTAAATTGGGTGATACCGGATGTAACAATTAGAAGCGTCATCTTTCTCTTATGCAGCAGCCGGCGCATGCGCTTTATCCAGCTGCTTAATTCCGCCTCATTTAATTTATCCCATTGCGCGCCACTGCTGTTAAAGATCACCAGTCCATTTTTACTGCCGAGCGTACGAGAAAAATCACGTTCCAGCTGTAGCAGACTTTTTTTATTTTCGGGCAGTGAAAACAGCGGAATGTGATCGGGGCCGCCTGCCGGGTCGGGTGTCAGCAGCTCGCGGGGCGACTGACCGGCGCTGATGAGCGTAACGGATTGCTGATGCGAAATAACCTGACGGATAAATGTGCGGGCATCCTGCTGACGTGCACAGGTGACCCAATAACAGCCGGGATTTTGCAGCGTAGTGACTTCAGGCTGAACCTGCAGCAGCCCCAGCGAAAAAGAATTTTTCATATTGATTTCATTATTGTTCCAGCCCAGGCTAGTTTATTATAGACAGGGCAGGTTGTAACCTGACTAATTAAAAATTACTGAATACAGGCCATTTCCCCTTTTTTGTGATCATGCTCATTCTGGAAATCACGTTCCAGAATCAATGCAAATGTTGCTGACCTGGATTTAACGCGGTTTTATTCGTGGCGAACACTCAATAATGAAAAACAAAGATGTTTATACGCCGGGCGTTGCTCACGGTGAACCTCAGGATGATATCAGTGCGCTGCGTGACGCCTTTTCTCTGCAGGCGTTCAGTTATGTTGATATTGCCCGCGAAGAGCGCCTGAAAGAGATTGTGGCTCGCTGGCCGCTGTTAGCGGAAACCGTCGCCTCGCTGCCCGGACAGTCTCACTGATGCCGCAGATTGCTCTTCAGGGCATCCGGGGTGGCGTCGGCACCACTTCTCTCTGCGCGGGCCTCGGCTGGGCGCTTGCCGCCCTGGGTGAACGGGTTCTGCTGATTGACGGTTCGCCGGTCAACCAGCTGGGTGCGCACTTCAATCTCCCCGTTCAGACTGAGCAGGGCTGGATGCAGGCGCTGTGCAGTGGCGGTGACTGGCAGCAGAGCGCGCAGCGCTATCCGCATGGGCCAGACCTGCTGCCCTATGGTCTGCTCGCGTCACCGGTCAGGGTTGAGGATGACACGCTCGCCACCCCATTGCTGAACGCGTTACCGGCGCTGAGCACACGTTACTCATGGATTATTTTCGATCTGCCCGCAGAAACTGCGCCGTGGCATGACGCGCTCTGGCCGCTGCTGGATGGTCTGCTTTGCGTCACCACACCAGACGCCAACTGCCATTTACGCCTGAGCCAGCAGCGTTTTCCCGCTGCGACCCGTTTTCTGATCAACCAGTTTAATGCCAACAGCCGCCTGCAGCAGGATTTGCATCAGCTCTGGATGGCTTCGCTGAATCCGCTGGTTCCCCTGCTGATTCACCGCGATGAGGCGCTGGCAGAAGCGCTGATGATGAAGCAGCCGGTAGGTGAATACCGGCCACACGCGCTGGTCAGCGAAGAGCTCACCACACTGGCCAACTGGCTGCTGCTGCATCTGAAAGGCGATCGCGCTTGAATCCGCTGCGCTGGCTGCTGACCGGCCCCGCCTGGCAGGCGTTGCAACGTCGCTACACGACCGCGCGTGGCAACGGTGCATCCCGTTTCGCCAGTGCGTTTAATCTCTTCTGGTGCGGGCTGATGGTGATGCTGTTCCGTGTGGAGATGCCCGGCTGGCAACGGATTATTGGTCAGCGCCGTCAGCTCTATCCGCATATTTCGCCCGAACGTCCGCAGCCGCTCGATTGTCTGCGCTATCTGATTCAGACGCTCTGGCTGCTGGTTATCCTGCCGCTGGATGACAGTGGCCATCGTGCAAACGGCTTCTCGGCGCTGATTCGCTGGCGACAGCAGGCCTACCGCTGGCTGGAAAGGCGCGCGAAACGGGCAGAGACGCAACGATTCGGCCCACGCGCTGAACGGCGGCTGAAGCGATTGCCGCCCCTGATGCGCTACGCCCTGTTTATCGGGATGGCCCTGTTCGCCTCGGTGCTGGCGCTGCTCTGCATCAGCCAGCCCTTTGACCTGATGACGCAGTTTATCTTTGTGCTGCTGCTCTGGGGCCTGGCGATGGTGGTGCGGCGCGTGCCGGGCCGCTTACCGACCATGATGCTGATTGTGCTTTCGCTGACCGTCTCCTGTCGCTATCTGTGGTGGCGCTACACCTCAACGCTGAACTGGGATGACCCGATGAGCCTGGTACTGGGTCTGCTGCTGATCGCCGCAGAAACCTACGCCTGGGTGGTCCTGGTGCTGGGCTATTTTCAGACGCTGTGGCCGCTTAACCGGCAGCCGGTTTCCATGCCTGCTGACCGTTCGCTGTGGCCATCGGTGGATCTGCTGGTGCCGACCTATAACGAGCCGCTGAGCGTGGTCAGACCGACGCTCTACGCTGCGCTCGGCGTCGACTGGCCGAAGGATCGCCTCAACATCTATCTGCTCGACGACGGCAACCGGCCGGAATTCCGCGAGTTTGCCGCCAGCATCGGCGTTAACTATGTGGTGCGTCCGTCTAACGAACATGCCAAGGCGGGCAACATCAACCACGCGCTGAAAAAGTATTGCCGCAGCGACTTTGTCTCAATCTTTGACTGCGACCATGTGCCGACGCGCTCTTTCCTGCAGATGACCATGGGCTGGTTTATCAAAGATCCCCGGCTGGCGATGCTGCAGACGCCGCATCACTTCTTTTCGCCCGATCCGTTTGAGCGAAATCTGGGGCGATTCCGTCGCACACCCAATGAGGGATCGCTGTTCTACGGGCTGGTTCAGGATGGCAACGATACCTGGGACGCCACCTTCTTCTGCGGCTCCTGCGCCATTCTGCGGCGCACTGCGCTGGAGGAGATTGGCGGCATTGCGGTCGAAACCGTGACAGAAGATGCTCATACCTCGCTGCGCCTGCATCGCCTCGGTTACACCTCTGCCTATATCCGCATTCCCCAGGCGGCCGGGCTGGCGACCGAGAGCCTGTCAGCGCATATCGGTCAGCGTATCCGCTGGGCGCGCGGCATGGTGCAGATTTTCCGTCTCGACAATCCCCTGTTCGGCAAAGGGCTGAGGTGGGTGCAGCGGCTCTGTTATGCCAACGCGATGCTGCACTTCCTCTCCGGTATTCCACGGCTGGTGTTCCTGCTGGCGCCGCTGGCGTTTCTGCTCTGCCATGCCTACATCATCTATGCCCCGGCGCTGGCGATCGCCGTCTATGTGCTGCCCCACATGCTGCATACCAGCCTGACCAACTCGCGCATTCAGGGACGCTGGCGACACTCGTTCTGGAGCGAAGTCTACGAGACCGTGCTGGCGTGGTATATCGCCCTGCCGACCACCGTCGCGCTGATCAATCCCCACAAGGGCAAGTTCAACGTGACTGCCAAAGGCGGACTGGTGGAGAAGCGGCATCTGGACTGGGTGATTACCCGGCCTTACATGATGCTGGTTCTGCTTAATCTGGCGGGCGTGGTGATGGCGTTCTGGCGGATGCAGTATGGCCCGGCTAATGAAGTGTTAACGGTGTGGGTCAGCCTGGTGTGGGTGATCTACAACATGGTGATTCTGGGCGGCGCGGTTGCGGTCTCGGTAGAGGCAAGGCAGATCCGTGAAGCGCACCGCGTGGAAATTGCGATGCCTGCGGCGATTTCGCGCGAAAACGGTCACATGCTGCCCTGTACGCTACGTGACTATTCGGACGGCGGTGTCGGTCTGGAACTGCGCGAGCCGGATGCACTGCAGGAGGATGAAAAAGTCTGGCTGCTGCTGCGTCGCGGACAGCAGGAGTTCAGTTTTCCCTGCACGGTGCAGCGCGTCTTTGGCCGCCGGGCGGGCGTGCGTCTCGAACAGCTGACCACGCGGCAGCACATTGATTTTATTCAGTGTACCTTCGCCCGCGCCGATACCTGGGCGTTGTGGCAGGACGGTTTCCCGGAGGATAAACCGGTGCAGAGTCTGGCCGATATCATGGTCCTCGGCTTTAAAGGTTATCTGCGCCTGGCGGAATATGGCCCGCCGCAGTTACGTCGGTTGTTTAACCTGCTTACCGCTGGGGTAAGCTGGCTGGCTTCGCTGTTGCCAAAAGGCATCACGCGCGCGCCCGCTTCAAAAAAATCTGCATTGAGTTGATGATATGACAACAACAGGAATAAACAGGTGGGTTGCTGCACTGCTGCTGGGCTCCGCAACGCTAAGCTGCGCCGTGGCGCAGGAGAGTGTGCCAGTCATGGCCGCCGGAGAAACGGCGGTGCAATCATTGCCCCAGGAACCCGGCGCGCCGCTGCGTAGCAGCAAGCTGAGCTTTGTGAAGCTGGCCCCGCCGCCAGGCAGCATGATGCTAAGCGGAACGCGCACCAGCGGGCAGATCGAGTTCGGCGTACGCAGTGATGAGGTGGTAACGCGTGCGCTGCTTAATCTCAGCTACCGGCCATCGCCTGCGCTGCTGCCCACGCTGTCGCAGCTGAAAGTCTATCTCAACGATGAGCTGGTGAGCCTGATTACCCTGACGCCGGAACAGATTGGCAAACAGAATCAGATGCAGCTGGCAATCGATCCCCGTTTTATCAGCGACTTTAACCGTGTGCGCTTTGAGCTGGTCGGTCACTACGCCAACATCTGTGAAAATCCGGCCAACAGCACCATCTGGCTCGATATCGGTAAAGAGAGCGGTCTGGATCTGACGCTGCAAAAACTGCCGCTGAAAAACGACCTGTCACACTTCCCTGAGCCGTTCTTTGATGCGCGCGACACGCGACCGCTAAGTCTGCCGATGGTGTTTGCTGCCCAGCCAGACATCAACCAGCAGCGCGCCGCCGCGATCCTCGCCTCCTGGTTCGGCAGCAAAGCCGCCTGGCGCGGACAGCGCTTCCCGGTGCTCTACAATCAGCTGCCGCAACAGCAGCATGCCGTGGTGTTTGCCACCAACGACGCGCGTCCGGATTTCCTGAAAGATCTGCCGCCGGTAACGAAGCCGACCGTGGAGATGGTGAGCCAGCCTGGCAGTCCCTATGAAAAAATGCTGCTGATTCTGGGACGCAACGACGACGATTTGCTGACGGCGGTGCAGGGGATTGCGCAGGGTGAGCTGCTGTTACGCGGCGACACCTCGACCATTGACCGCGTCACGCTGCTGGCACCGCGCCAGCCCTATGATGCGCCAAACTGGGTGCGCACCGATCGCCGCACCACCTTTGCTGAGCTGACGCAGTATGAAAACCAGTTACAGTCTGACGGCCTGCAGCCCAATCCGATTAGCCTGACGCTGAATCTGCCGCCCGATCTCTTCCTGGTAAGGGCGCGCGGTATCGATATGGATCTGAGCTATCGCTATACCTCGCCTGTCCAGCCGGACGGCTCGCGGCTGGCGGTGAATCTGAACAATCAGTTTATTCAGGACTACCCGCTGCTGCCAAAAAACACCGCCGGACAGCAACTGCTGCATATCCCGCTGATTCAGGGGATGCTGGACAAGAATCATGAGCTGTTGATCCCGGCGTTACGCCTGGGCGTGGTGAACCAGCTGCGCTTCGATTTTGACTATGCCAACATTTTCATTGGTGGCACCGCTGACGGACGTTGTGAAACCGTGACGCCGGTCGGCCATCATGTGGTGCTGGATGACAGTTCCAGCATCGACTTCTCTGGCTATCGCCACTACATCGAAATGCCGTCGCTGCAGACCTGGGCGAATGCAGGCTTCCCGTTCAGCCGCTATGCCGATCTGGCTCAGACGCTGGTGCTGGTGCAGCCAAAGCCGGATTCACAGCAGGTCAGCACGCTGCTGAATGCGCTGGGTAATATGGGCGCGCAGACCGGCTATCCGGCGCTGCGCATGCAGCTCACCGATGACTGGAGCACGGCGAAAAAGCAGGATGCGGATCTGCTGTTGATCGGCGACATCCCCAAAGATCTTCGGGATGACCGACGGATCTCCGCGCTGGTCGATGCGACTGCCAGCTGGCTGAAAACGCCGGTGCGGAAAGTGCCTCATTCTACGGAGCCGCTCAGCGAGGCTGAACGGGCAGCGGAAAGTACTACCGCTATCGGTTCCCGTGGCCCGCTGGCGACCGTGATTGGATTCCAGTCGCCGTTTTACGATCAGCGCAGTGTGGTGGCGCTGCTTGCCGACGGCAGCCCGCGCAGCTGGCAGCTACTCGATGAGGCGCTAGGCGACAGCGGCAAGCGCAGTGCGATCTCCGGCTCCACCGCGATTATCCGTGAGTCGGGCGTTAACAGCCTGCGCGTCGGAGAGACCTACTTTGTGGGCCATCTGCCGTGGTGGGAACGGCTCTGGGCCATGCTGGCGACGCATCCCTTCTGGCTTGCGATGTGCGCGGTGTTTGTTGTGGTGCTGTTTGCCGTACTGGTCTGGCGTCTGATGCGCCTGATTGCCAACCGCCGTCTGCTTGACGATGAAGATGAATAAGCGACCTCTGCTGCGGGCAGGTGTGCTGATCGGCGTACTGGGTGCGCTGCCGGTGCAGGCTGCGCCTGTCGCCGGGCCGCAGGTCTCGCCGGTTGACTGGCTGCTGACTCAGGTGCGCATTGGCGAATCCACCAATAAGTATGAGCTGGTGCAGCAGTCGCTCTACCGGCTGGAGAAGATGGACCCGGATAATCCCCAGGTGCTGGCGGCACGTCTGCGACTGGCGCTGCACCAGGGTGATA
Source organism: Pantoea sp. R13S299 (assembly GCF_048515925.1). Classification (NCBI taxonomy): domain Bacteria; kingdom Pseudomonadati; phylum Pseudomonadota; class Gammaproteobacteria; order Enterobacterales; family Erwiniaceae; genus Pantoea; species Pantoea sp. R13S299. The sequence continues at coordinate 90,301 of NZ_JBLYEF010000006.1, read as the reverse complement.
TCACCGCAGCGCAGAAACTGCTGGATCAGCTCAACCAGCTTGCACCCGGCTCGGCGGCGGCGCGTGAGTCTGCCGCAGGCCTGCGCATGATGTCGCCAGAGGGGCGACAGCAACTGCAGCAGGCCCGTCTGCTTGCCACCTCAGGCCGTCTGGCGGAAGCGAAAAGCGCGTACGATGCGCTGTTTAACGGCGTGTTCCCCGATCCCAACATCGCCCTGGAGTACTGGCGGCTGCTGGCGCGCCTTCCTGGTCAGGAGGATGTCGTCTGGCAGCAGCTTCAGGCGCTGGAACAGCGCTATCCGGGCAACGTTGGCGTCGGGTTGCAGATTGCCCGCATGGCATTTGCCCGGCAGCAGCCAGCGCAGGCGATAGCCCAGCTGAAGCGGCTGGCGGAGAGCGGCGGCGGTCGTGATGCCGCAGCTGATCTCTGGCTGAAGCAGATTAACGATCAACCGATCAGCGACAGCAGCGTGGCGCAGATGAAAGCGTATCTCACCGTCTTCACCGAGGGCGATGCGCATCAGCAGGGCGTCGAGACGCTTTCGAAGCAGCAGACGACGCTGGCCGATCCTGCCTATCGCGAACGGATGCGGGCGCTGGCGCTGGTCGACGCAGGCAATGTGAATAACGCGATGGCGACCCTGAACCGGGCGCTAAAAGACAATCCCGATGATGCCGAATTAATGGGCGCGATGGGGCAGACTCAGGCCCGCGCGGGCCATCGTGATACCGCCATTCTCTGGCTGGAACGCGCCATCAAAGCGGGTCAGCAGAGTACGCTGATCGGTAAATGGCAGTCGCTGCTGCAGAGCAATCGCTACTGGATGGAAATTGAGCAGGGCGATAAAGCACTGGCGCAGCACGATGTTGAGGGCGCCGGACAACACTATCGCGCGGCGCAAACGTTAGACAGCAGCGACAGCTATGCCCTGATTGGCCTGGGGGATGTGGCGATGGCGCGCAAAGATACGGCGGGTGCTGAACAGTTCTGGCAGCGCGCGCGACGGCTGGATGGCACCAATATCACTGCAGTGCGTCGGCTGGCGGGGCTTTATCAGGCGGTGTCGCCTGCCCGCGAGCTGGAATTTATTAATACCTTACCCGCCGGGCAGCAGCGCGCTCTGGCTGACACGATCCGGGCGCTGCGCAGCGACAGCCTGCGCGCGGAAGCGGATGCCCTGGCGCAGCAGGCTCGCTGGCCGCAGGCGGCAGAGAAATATCGCCAGGCGCAGGCGCTGTCGCCGGATGATGTCTGGCTCAGTTACCGGCTGGCAGGCGCGCTGCGTAACAGTGGCGACGTGCAGCAGGCGCAGACGATGATGCGCGCAGTCGCACAGCAGCATCCGCAGGACGCCACTGCACTTTACGCCACTGCGCTCTGGTTCTCGGGCAACGATAACGACAGCGAGGCACTGGCCACGCTGCATCGCCTGCCCGACGCGCAGTGGAGCAGCGATATGCGCCAGCTGGCTGACCGCCTGAAGCAGAATCAGATCTTTGCCCAGGCCGATGCGCTGCGCGCCGCCGGGCAGGAGCCAGCAGCCATAACGCTGCTTGAGCAGCAGCCGGTTTCCAGCCGGCGCGACCTGACGCTGGCCGACTGGGCACTGGCTCGCGGTGACGCGCAGCCAGCGCTGACGGGCTATCAGCAGGTGCTGTCGCGCGAGCCGGAAAACGGCGATGCGGCGCTGGGACGAATCGAAGCGCTGGTTGCCCTGCAGCGCAACAGCGAAGCCCGACAGGCGCTTGAGCAACAGCCGCCGGTGCAGGCCAGTGTCAATGCGGACAGGCGTGCTGCGCTGGCGTGGCAGTCGGTGGGTGAAACCACGCGAGCTGCGGTGCTGTTTACCGGGCTGAAACAGCGCGCCGCCTCGCTGCCGCCTTCGCAGGATAAGGCGCTGGTGTTTCGCGATGCAGCCCGGCTGGAGCGAACGCAACAGCAGCCTGAACAGGCGCTGGCCGACTATCGGCAGGCGATGACGGCCAGCGGTATTGATAGCAGTGGCAACATCAGCCGTGCCACCCGCAACGATCCGCAGGATGACTGGCTGAAGCGCAGCCTGCGCAGTGATACAGCCGATCTCTATCGTCAGCAGCAGACCACGCTGACGGTGCAGCAGGACTATTCACGCAACAGCGGCACCGGTGGCATCTCTGATTTTACGGCGCATACCACCATGCTGCAGGCGGAACATCCGTTTGCTGATGGCCGCGGCTTTTTCCGTCTCGACCAGGTGGATGTCTCCGCAGGGACCTTTACCACCCGAAACGGCAACTTCGACGCGCTATTTGGCAGCTGCGATGATGCTAATTCCGGCGGCTGTAGTCGCCAGACGCATCAGCGTGACAGGGGCACGGCGCTGGCCGCTGGCTGGCATAACGCGACCTGGTCGACCGACCTCGGCACCACGCCGCTGGGATTCGAAGTCACTAACTGGACCGGCGGGATAAGCTGGAAAACCGATGTGAAGCAGCTTGGCGTCACGCTGACCGCCTCACGCAGGCCGATTGCCAGTTCGCTGCTCTCCTATGCCGGGACGCGCGATCCGGCAGTTAACGGTGGCAAAAGCTGGGGCGGCGTGGTGGCGACGGGCGGCAGCATCGGACTGAGTTACGATCAGGGCGGGGCGCATGGCGTCTGGGGCGACATCAGTGCGCATCAGATCACGGGTGAAAACGTCGCGGATAACAGCCGTGAGCGCCTGATGGGCGGCTATTATTATAAGCTGATCAACACCGACAATCGCCGTGCGACCATCGGGCTGAACAGCATGCTCTGGCACTATCAGAAGGATCTCAGTGATTACACCTTCGGCCAGGGCGGCTACTACAGTCCGCAGCAGTATCTCTCTTTTTCCGTGCCGGTCACCTGGCGGCAGCGGACGGAGAACTGGTCATTTGACCTGGGCGGCTCCGTCTCATGGTCGCATTCGAAAACCGATGCGCAGCAGCGTTATCCGGTCAATCCGGGCTTCGCGCTTGCCAGCAATCCCTCTTCCGCCAGCAGTTCCGGCGGTGGTACGGGCTACACGCTGCAGGCGGTGATTGAGCGACGGCTGACGTCGAACTGGTTTATCGGAGCCGGTGTCGATATTCAGCAGGCGAAGGATTACACCCCGAGCCACGGTCTGCTCTATGTGCGCTATGCGGCCGGAGGCTGGGAAGGGGATCTGGATATGCCGCCACAGCCGCTAACTCCTTACGCGGATTTTAAATAATCCTGACCGGGAAAAAGCCGGACTTTTCAGACGGTAAAAAAGTCAGTTTATGGGATATACTGGCGGGCATTGTACTGTCTGCTATCTGGGCTTTTTTCATCGTCAGGAGAGAATTTTTTGCGCGTAAGCCGGTCACTTACGATAAAGCAGATGGCGACAGTTTCGCTGGTTGCGGTTATCACCATCAGTATCTTTATCGTCATCCAACTGTTTCATTTTGTGCAGCAGCGCAGGATTGACTACGCCCAGCAGATGGAAAATATCGCGCACACTGTCCGTCAGCCGCTGTCGGAAGCGGTGCTGCGTGCCGATATTCCTCAGGCCGAACGCATTCTTCACTCACTGAAACCGGCCGGTATTTTATCGCGCGCCGATGTGGTGCTGCCGAATGCGTTCCAGGCACTGCATGCCGACTTCGAGGTGGAAAAACCGGTGCCGCGTCTGATCGCACGCCTGTTTGAACTGCCGGTGCAGATTACCTTGCCGCTCTATTCGGTCGAAAACACCGGGATGCCGAAGCCGCTGGCTTATCTGGTGTTGCAGGCTAACTCGACGCGCGTCTACCAGTTTATCCTCAGCACGCTCTCGACCATGATCATCACCTATCTGCTGCTGGCGCTGATCCTCTCAGTGGCGATCAGCTGGTGCATCAACCGGCTGGTGGTGCATCCGCTGCGCAATCTCTCCCGCGAGCTGCAGGAGCTGCCACCGCAGGCGATTCTGACGCATAAACTGTCGCTGCCGCAGAGCCACCGCGATGACGAAATCGGCATGCTGGTGCGCAGCTACAACCGCAATCAGCAGGTGCTGGAGTCGATACATGACGAGATGAGCCGGCTGACCACCCATTTTCCCGTCACCGATCTGCCCAATCGCACCCTGTTTCTGGCGCTGGTCGAACAGTTCATGTGTCACCCTGAACAGCCACTAGGCCTGATGGTGATCCGCGTTGAAACGTTGCAGGAAGCTAACGGCGTACTGAGTGATGAGCAGCGCGATACGCTGATGCTGACGCTGGTGGAGAAGATCCGGCATACCCTGGATGACCATACTCTGCTGGCGCAGACCGGGACCAGCGACTTTGTTCTGTTAATGAAGCGCGCCAGTACTCCGTTCCGTGCGCTGCGTCTGGCGCGCAACCTGATGATTCGCCTGAATCAGCCGGTTAATCTGCATCAGCTGCAGCTGCGTCCTAACCTCAGCATCGGTCTGGCGCTGCGCGACGATCAGCCGCTGAGCGCGAATGAGCTGCTTGACCGCGCGACCTCCGCGATGATGTCGGCCCGTCATCAGGGTAAAAATCAGATTCTGTTCTTTGACGCCGCGCTGACCGAACGCGCGCAGAAGCGTCTGACACAGGAGCATGACATCCTGCAGGGGCTGCACGATGAGCAGTTCGCCCTCTATCTGCAACCGCAGGTGGATATGCGCACCGGCGCGTTAACCGGCGCGGAAGCGCTGCTGCGGATGCGCCAGCCAGATGGCAGTTATGGGCTGACCGAAGAGTTTATTGCCAGCGCCGAAGAGATTGGCGTGATCAGCGCGATTGGCCGCTGGGTGTTTGAAGAGGCGTGCCGCATTCTGGCAGGCTGGCAGCGACAGGGCATTATGCTGCCGCTGAGTGTGAATATTTCCGCTGTGCAACTGCGGGATACCGGGGTGGTCTCCCATCTGCAATCCCTGCTGACGCGCCACCGCATCGCACCCGACACGCTGGTGCTGGAAGTGACAGAAACGGCTCAGCTTGAAAATGCGGAACAGGCGATGTCGATACTGCGGCTGTTGCAGCAGACCGGCGTCGCCGTGGCGCTGGATGACTTTGGCATGGGCTACTCCAACCTGAACTATCTGCATCAGCTGAAAGCGTTGCCGGTCAATAAGCTGAAGATGGATCGTAGCTTCGTGGCAGCGCTGCCGCATGACGACACCATGGTCCGCATCGTGGCGGCCATCGCCGAGATTATCCATCTGGAAGTGATTGCCGAAGGGGTGGAAACCGCGGAGCAGCGCGACTGGCTGCTGGCGCGCGGCATCGCTATCGGACAGGGCTATCTGTACGCGGAAGCCCTGCCTCTGACCCGATTTAATCAGGACTGGATTGAAAACTCCTCACTGCCGCAATAATTGCCTGATTCATTGATTTTGCGAGAATTTTAGTTACAAAACCCCTTGCTGAAGCGTTTCAGTTCAGAAATACGATCCCAGGGTTTCCTGGGCGTTTGTCACCCTGTATTAATCACGTAAACAGAGTGTTATTTTCGGGTTACTGTCAGGGGCTGCCTGTGTTGCCTGACAGTCACAATAACGAATCCGACAACATCACCTCACGGCGTTAGTGGACACCTGTTTATGAAAACCTCACTTTTTAAAAGCCTTTATTTCCAGGTGCTGATGGCGATTGGCATCGGCGTTTTGTTAGGCCATTTTTACCCAGAAATAGGGACTCAGATGAAGCCTCTGGGAGATGCCTTTGTTAAGTTAATCAAGATGATTATCGCCCCGGTCATTTTCTGTACCGTGGTGACCGGCATCGCTGGCATGGAAAGCATGAAAGCGGTAGGACGGACCGGCGCGGTTGCGCTGCTCTATTTTGAAATTGTCAGCACCATCGCGCTGATTATCGGCCTGATCGTGGTGAACGTGGTACAGCCAGGTGCCGGGATGAACGTTGATCCTGCCACGCTGGATGCCAAAGCCGTGGCGATGTACGCCCAGCAGGCAGAACAGCAGGGTATTGTCGCTTTCCTGCTGGATATTATCCCCAACAGCGTGATTGGTGCCTTTGCCAGCGGCAACATTCTGCAGGTACTGCTGTTTGCCATTCTGTTTGGTTTTGCTCTGCATCGTCTGGGTAACACCGGCACGCTGATTTTCAACGTGATTGAAAATTTCTCAAAAGTGATTTTCGGCATCATCAACATGATCATGCGTCTGGCTCCGATCGGGGCATTTGGCGCAATGGCCTTCACTATCGGTAAGTATGGCGTGGGTTCACTGGTGCAACTCGGCCAGCTGATTATCTGCTTCTACATCACCTGTATTCTGTTTGTGGTGATTGTGCTGGGGCTGATTGCGCGTCTGTTCGCCGGATTCAGCATCTTTAAGTTCATCGCCTATATCAAAGAAGAGCTGCTGATTGTGCTGGGGACGTCCTCTTCCGAGTCTGCGCTGCCGCGCATGCTGGATAAGATGGAGAAGCTGGGCTGTAAGAAATCGGTGGTCGGGCTGGTGATTCCCACTGGTTACTCCTTTAACCTCGACGGCACCTCGATTTACCTGACCATGGCAGCGGTATTTATCGCTCAGGCGACCAACGCCCACATGGATATCTTCCATCAGATTACGCTGCTGGTGGTGCTGCTGCTCTCTTCCAAGGGTGCGGCGGGGGTAACCGGAAGCGGATTCATCGTGCTGGCGGCGACGCTCTCTGCGGTGGGACATCTGCCGGTGGCGGGTCTGGCGCTGATTCTCGGTATTGACCGCTTTATGTCCGAAGCCCGTGCGCTGACTAACCTGATCGGTAACGGTGTGGCGACGGTGGTGGTGGCGAAGTGGGTTGACCAGCTGGATCATAAACAGCTGACCGATACGCTGGCAGGCCGGAATAAGGAGAATAAAGCGTCTGAATCTTCAATTTAATCATTGAATTTCACTTAAATCTCCACAAATGCCCGCTGTCGCTTGCCCTGACAGCGGGCATTTGCATAATAAACCCCACTTGTTTTTTTTGACGTTTTTCACTTCGTTACGCGACATCCTGCGCTTCCTGTGGTCAAACACTTTGTTGTTGGATAACAGCGCGATTCGGCGCCAGCCGATTCGTTAATAACAGCGGCAATATGCGCCAGTGATAACGATATTTGAATTATTTGAGTAGGGGTTCACATGCAGGGCACCAGAATTCGGCTTTTGGTTGGTGGATTAGTGCTGGCAGGCAGCTTTGGTCTCCAGGCAGAGACGCTGCAACCGGATCCGGCCTGGCAGGAAGGCAAGCTGGATAATGGATTTAATTGGCAGTTACTGGCCACACCGCAACGTCCCAGCGATCGCATTGAACTGCGACTGGTGGTGAATACCGGTTCGCTGGTGGAAAGTGCGCAACAGACCGGCTTCAGTCATCTGCTGCCGCGCCTGGCGATGGTGCATAATACCGCGCTCGATAACAATCAGCAGCGCGCGCTATGGCAACAGGCGATGGATCCTCAGCATCCGCTGCCGCCCGTCATCACCTCCTATGATTCCACCCAATATAATCTGAGTCTGCCGAATAACCGCCCCGAGCTGTTGAAAGAAGCGCTGAACTGGCTGGCGGCCACGGCGGGCAATATGGCGATCACGGAGCAGGTGGTTAACACCGCGCTGGCCGCCTCCGATCCGGTGGCGACCTGGCCGAAAGATTCCCAGGATGTCTGGTGGCGTTACCGCCTGAAAGGCTCCGCGCTGCTGGCGCACGATCCCGCTGCACAACCGCGTGCGCCGGTCGATTTAACTCAGCTCAACGATTTTTATCATCAGTGGTACACCCCGGATGCGATGACGCTCTACGTGGTAGGGAATGTCGACAGCCGCAACCTCTCTGAGCAGATCAACAAAACCTTCTCGGCCTTAACCGGCAAACGCGAAACGCCTGCGCCACTGCCGACGCTGTCGCCGCTGCCGCATGAGCCGGTGAATCTTGTCAGCAGCAACATGACGCAGGATCGTCTCTCGCTGGTGTGGGATACGCCGTGGCAGCCGATTCGTGACTCCCAGAATCTGCAGCGTTACTGGCAGGGCGACCTGGCCCGTGAAGCGCTGTTCTGGCATGTCCAGCGTGCGCTCAGCGACAGCAAGGCGCAGGGCATCCAGGTCGGATTTGATTGCCGCGTGCTTTATCAGCGTGCGCAGTGCTCGATCAACATGGATGGACGCAACGAAAATCTGGCGCAGAACATGAACCTGGTGGCGCGTGAGCTGGCGAACGTGCGTGATAAAGGCATTCCGCAGGAGGAGTTTGATGCGCTGATGGCGCAGAAGCTGCTGGAGCTGAACAAGCTATTTACCACTTATGCCCGCACCGATACCGATGTGCTGATGAGCCAGCGCCTGCGATCTCAGCAGAACGCCGTGGTCGATATTGCACCTGAGCAGTATCAGAAACTGCGTCAGACGTTCCTGGCCGGCCTGACCCGTGAACAGCTGAACCAGGAGCTGCGCCAGCAGCTGACGCAGGAACTGATGATGGTTCTGATTCAGCCGGAAGGCGAAGCGGAAACCAACGTGAAGAGCCTGCAAAATAGCTGGGAAAAAGTGATGTCACCGCCAGCGGCACCGGCGACCAGCAATGAAGCCAGTCCACCGGATAGCAACGTCAAAGACGTTCCGCCAGCCGCTTAACGTCAGGTTTTTGCCCTGAGCCACTCGGTCACTAACATCGGCCAGCTGGCGAGGGGCAAATCTGCCACGCCACGGATACCAAATCCGTGCCCGCCTTTCTGATAGAAATGCACCTCAGCCGGAACCTTATGCTCACGCAGCGCGCCAAAAAACGCCATGCTGTGATTCACGGAGACATCATCATCGTCGGCGGCGTGGATCAACAGCGTCGGCGGTACCAGCGGATGAACACGCGTTTCCATTGAATAGGCTTCAATAGTTTTCTGATCCGGCCACGCACCCAGCAGTCGGGTTCTGGCACCTTCATGGGCAATGCCATCACGCATGCTGATCAGCGGATAGACCAGTACCATCGCATCCGGACGCGGCGAGAAGTTCTCTGCGCCATCCTGCACCGGATAGAGTTTCTCTGCGAAACGCGTTCCCAGACTGGCTGCCACGTGGCCACCCGCCGAAAAGCCCATCATCACGATGTATTTACCGTTCAGACCACGCTGTGCCCGATCACGCAGGACGCGAACCGCACGCTGCGCATCGGCCAGCGGCGCATCAGGGCCTTCGTGATGCCCGTCATAGGGCAGGCGATAGGTCATGACCGCCAGCGTGTAACCCATCGACGTAAAGAAGGTCGCCAGAGCGCTGCCTTCACGATCGATCATCACGCGCTGATAACCACCGCCCGGTGCGACCAGCAGGGTAATCCCGTTTGATTCGACCGGATGCCAGATCGCCATCTCCGGGCAACGAACGCCGGTCGCTGCGCGATCGTAAGGTTCATACTCTTTTGCCATATCGACGATCTGCGGCTCTGCGCGTGAATCGCTGGCGCCTGGCGCATCACCGTGTGGCCAGATATTAATAATTTCTGTGTGCATAAATAGATCCTGATGCGGGGAATATTTTAATTGTTTTGTTCGCGGCCGGAGAGAACAGCGTCCTGCTGTCTTTTGATTAAAAGATGGTCTTTTTTCAGGCAATCGTCCATCCGAAAAGGGCGAATCTGACCAGATTCGGACTATGCCTGGTGGTGGATCTGTTTGTATAACTGATTAATTTTAATAAACAAATTATAAGAGAGGTTGAAGAGGATTGCCGCACGACGCGCGTTATTAACCACTAATTTACAGCTTAAGGTAAATGGCTGGCACGGCCCGCTTTATTAGCCGCAATTTACCGGATATCGCGCTGTCTGCTGTTAAGACGACATAATGATTTTAGCGCCAGGGCGACACCCGCTTCGCTTCAGGGGCTTAAGTGCCAGTCTCATTTGGGAGTGATCAGCGCCGGGCAGTTTCCTGTTGGTTGATGAGGTTTAACATAAGATCAGCCGTTCATTCACAACGGTAAGATGCATTCCATGTTTAATACCGATCTCTCTACCAGACAAACCTTTGGTCGCCTGTGGCCGATGATCTCTCCCTTCAGACTGGGACTGCTGGCCGCGGGTGTTGCTCTGATCGTCAACGCGGCCATAGACCCGTTTATGCTGACGTTACTGAAGACGCTGCTGGACGATGTTATTGGCAGGAAAAATCCCGGTATTCTGGTCTGGATGCCGCTGGTGATTATCGGGCTGATTCTGATCCGCGGCGTCAGCGGTTATATCTCCAGTTACTGCATCTCCTGGGTGTCAGGCAAAGTGGTGATGGCCCTGCGCTGTCGCCTGTTCCGTCATCTGATGGGCATGCCGGTGGCGTTTTTCGATCAGCAATCTACCGGCACGCTGCTTTCCCGCATCAGCTACGACTGCGAACAGGTTGCTTCATCCTCGTCAGGTTCGCTGGTGACGGTGGTGCGTGAAGGGGCCTCCATTCTTGGTCTGTTTGTGCTGATGTTCTACTACAGCTGGCAGCTTTCCCTGATCCTGCTGGTGCTGGCACCGATTGTGTCGCTGGCGATCCGCATCGTCTCCCGGCGCTTTCGCAGCATCAGCAAAAATATGCAGAACACCATGGGGCAGGTGACTTCTCATGCTGAGCAGATGCTGAAAGGGCATAAAGAGGTGCTGATGTTCGGCGGCCAGCAGGTCGAGACCTCCCGCTTCGAACAGGTCAGCAACAAAATGCGTCGTCAGGGGATGAAAATGGTCTCGGCGACCTCGCTCTCCGATCCGATTATTCAGCTGCTCGCCTCCTCGGCACTCGCCTTTGTGCTCTATGCGGCCAGTTTCCCCTCGGTGATGGCCACGCTGACCGCAGGCTCCATCAGTGCGGTGTTTTCCGCCATGCTGATGCTGATGCGTCCGCTAAAATCACTGACCAACGTCAATGCCCAGTTCCAGCGCGGCATGGCCGCCTGTCAGACGCTGTTCGCCATCCTGGATACGGAACAGGAGAAAGATGACGGCACCCGGGTCATTGAGCGTGCCACCGGCAATATTGAATTTCGCGATGTCACCTTTACCTATCCGGGCGCGGAAACGCCTGCGCTGCAGCATATCAATCTGACGATTCCCGCCGGTAAAACGGTGGCGCTGGTGGGCCGTTCCGGTTCGGGGAAATCGACCCTCGCCAGCCTGCTGACGCGTTTTTACGACATCGACAGCGGCGAAATTCTGCTGGATGGGCATGACCTGCGTAATTACACCCTGGCCTCGCTGCGCGAGCAGGTCGCGCTGGTCTCTCAGCATGTTCACCTGTTCAACGACACGGTCGCCAACAACATTGCCTATGCCCGCACCGACGTCTTCAGCCGTGAGGCGATCGAAAAGGCGGCGCAGATGGCCCATGCCATGGAATTCATTAATAAAATGGATAACGGGCTGGATACGGTGATTGGGGAAAATGGAGTGCTGTTGTCGGGTGGACAGCGCCAGCGCATCGCGATTGCCCGCGCCCTGCTGCGCGACAGTCCGATCCTGATCCTCGACGAAGCGACCTCAGCTCTGGACACCGAATCTGAACGCGCCATTCAGTCTGCGCTGGAGACGCTGCAGCAGGACCGCACCACGCTGATCATCGCTCACCGGCTCTCAACCATTGAAAAGGCCGATGAAATTCTGCTGGTAGAAGATGGGAAGATTGTGGAGCGCGGCTCGCATCAGCAACTGCTGCAAAAGAACGGCGCTTATGCGCGGCTCTATCAGATGCAGTTCAGTCAGCCGCTTTGTGGGTAAGAGGTATGAATGCCAAAAGCTAAAAAATGCGCCTCTGGGCGCATTTTTCGTCATCTATATTCTCAGATAGATCTTCACGACGCTAACTGCTGCAGCATCAGTCTGGCATTGCCTCTGCCGGAATAATCGCGCCGCGATGCTGAATCACGGTGCTGGCAGTCAGGTGTCCGCGCTGCGCGGCGGCCTCAGCTGAGGCACCCGTCAGACGGCGCGCCAGATACCCGGCACTGAATGAATCACCGGCGGCAGTGGTATCGATCACCTTCTCTTTCGCCAGACGTACCGCAGGCACGTCAATCAGCGGCGCATCGCCGGTGACCACCAGACAGGAATCGGCACCGCGCTTAATCACGATTTCGCTGGCTCCCGCCTGACGGGTTCGCGCGATAACCGCTTCCAGCGGCTCTTCACCCCACAGCAGATGCTCATCATCCAGTGTCAGGAAGGCGATATCGGTACAGTTCAGCATGGCGCGATACGCAGACTGCGCACTGGCGCGATCGGCCCAAAGCCGGGGACGGTAATTGTTATCAAAAATCACCTTGCCACCATTAGCCCGGCACTGGGTCAGCAGCCCCATCAGCTTCTCACGGCTGGCAGACGGCAGAATCGCCAGACTGATGCCGCTAAGGTAGAGATAATCGTAGTGGGATAGCTGTTCCGCTATCTCCGCAGATTGCGGGCTATCGAGCCAGTAACGCGCAGCGGCGTCGCTGCGCCAGTACCAGAAAGTACGCTCGCCATCGGCATCCGTTTCAATCACATACAGGCCAGGCATCTTATTATCAAGGCGCTGAATCAGGTCCGTATTCACCTTCTCCTGCTGCCAGGCGGCGATCATCTGCTCGCTGAACGAATCCGTTCCCAGCGCAGTGACATAATCGACCCGCAACTGCTGCTCATCAACCTGGCGGGCAAGGTAAACCGCCGTATTAAGCGTATCGCCGCCAAAGCCCCGTTTAATGTTCTCACCTTTCTCGGACAGCTCAATCATGCATTCGCCGATAATGGCGATTTTCTTCTGCGTCATGGTTTAAGACCTGTAGTGAAATATCGCCCTAGTTTCGCGTCTGGTATGGCAGTCGTCAAATGATTTTAAAACGCCGTTTTAATTTAACTTAAGGTCAGAAATAGCCCCAATCTGGCGGATAAGAGCGGCTAACATCGGCCTGTTCAGCCGATTATATTAGCGGAACGGCTGGTAAAATCGCCGTTTCATATCGCCAGGTCGTTCATCTCTCTATCACAGGCACATTTGATAATCGTTGCAGCCACCCGTTTTGGAGGGCTTGTTACCAACCAGGAAAATAGCATAGTGATGGAGAGTATTAGCCAATGGCTGCCGTCTTCAACCGACCTTAATCTCCACACGGAAACTCCGCTCTTCTGGCAACAATGTCATCGACGCTATCGGTTTCAGCCGATCTATCGGGTGACAGGTCGATTGCTCGCCATTGAACTGCTGACCGCCGTTTATCATCCCATGGCGCCGGAACGCAATCTCTCGCCTGAAGCCTGGTTTGGCGGACTCGACATCGCTCAGCGCCTGAATGTCGTGTATGAGCAGCTTGAACTGCTCGCCGAGTGGAGCGCATTTTTTAAGCGCCATGATGTGGTCGCCTCGGTCAACATCGACGGTCCCTCACTGCTCGCCATTCAGCACCGACCCGCTATCCGTCGCCTCATTGCCGGCCTGCCCTGGATACGCTTTGAACTCACCGAGCATCATGCGCTGCCGCAGGAGGAGAAAGTGGCGAAAATACCTGAACTCGGGCCGTTGTGGCTGGATGACTTCGGCTCAGGTATGGCGAATTTCTCGGCGTTGACCGAACTGAAATATGATTACATCAAGCTGTCGCGCGACCTGTTTACTATGCTGGGTACAACCGATGAAGGACGCAGCCTCTTTTCGATGTTGCTGGCGCTGATCAATCGCTACTGCAACGGCGTCATTGTTGAAGGCGTAGAGACAGAAGCGCAGTGGCAACAGGTCAAAGCGTCGCCCGCTATTGCTGCGCAGGGCTACTACTTTTCGCGTCCGCTCCCCTTTTCTGAATTGAATCATCTTACTATCCAGTTTCCCTGATGCCGTTGCCCGTGGTCTCGACTATCTTTAACGCAGACCGTGAATGTGCAAGGAGAAAGCGTAATGTCGCGTACCGGGAAAATAGTCAGCTGGGTAGCAGGAATTCTGGTGTTGTTGATCGTGGTGATTATCGTCGTCATCGCGACCTTTGACTGGAATCGCCTGAAGCCCACCATCAATCAAAAAGTCTCAACCGAGTTAAACCGTCCCTTTGCGATACGCGGGGATCTGGGCATCGACTGGGCACGAAATCGCGACGAGGCAGGCTGGCGGCGCTGGGTGCCGTGGCCGCAGATCCATGCGGAAGACATCATGCTGGGTAATCCGCCTGACATTTCTGACGTCACCATGGTGCATCTGCAGCGTGTCGACGCCACTCTGTCACCGCTGTCGCTGCTGCATAAAGAACTCTTCATCCCGTGGATTAAGCTGCAGCGCCCTGATGCGCGACTGATCCAGACCGCCGATAAAAAGAACAACTGGACCTTTACCCTTGCTGATAGCGGCAAGGATGATAAGAATGCCGCGCCATCGGCCTGGTCCTTCCGTCTGGATAATATTCTGTTCGATCAGGGCCAGATTCGTTATCGCGACGCCATTAATCGCGCTGATGTCACGGTGCAGGTCAATCCGCTGGGTAAACCGGTGCCGTATACGCAGATTGCCGGAGGCGATGACCAGCAGAAGGGCGCAGGCGACTTCGTCTTTGGCTGGAAGGCCAGCGGCACCTATAACAACGAGAAACTCACTGGCGACGGTAAGATTGGCGGCATGCTGTCGCTGCGCAGCCAGAACACGCCGTTCCCGATTCAGGCCGATGTGCACAACGGCAGCACGCGCGTTCAGGTGACCGGCGGTCTGCAGGATCCGATGAACCTCGGCGGGCTGAATGTGCGACTGCGCTTCTCGGGCGACACGCTGGCGAACCTCTATGGGCTGACCGGCGTCCTGCTGCCTGACACACCGCCTTATGAAACTGACGGCCATCTGATTGCCAAATTCAATGGCGAAAAGGGCGCGGTTTACCGCTATGAGAAATTCAACGGCCACATTGGCGACAGCGATATTCATGGCTCGCTGATTTATAGCCAGGTCAAACCCCGCCCGACACTTAGCGGCGAAATGACCTCTGAGCAGCTGCGCATGGCCGATCTGGGGCCGCTGATTGGCGTGGACTCTGGTAAAGGCAGCGAAAAAACGGCGCAGGCCAAAGCCCGTCGCGGTGAGAAATCGAATCAGCCTGCCGACCGCGTGCTGCCACACGATAAATTCGAGACCAAAAACTGGGATGTGATGGATGCCGACGTGAAGTTCAGCGGCAAACGGATCGAACACAGCAATTCACTGCCGTTAAGCGATCTCTATACTCACTTACAGATGAAAAACGGCGATCTGCTGCTGGACCCGCTGCGCTTTGGTGTGGCAGGCGGCAATCTCAACAGCACTATCCGGCTGGAGGGCGATCACTCGCCGATGCGCGGTCGGGTTGACCTTCATGTCCGTAAGCTGCAGCTGCGTCAGCTCTTCCCGACGGTGGAGGCGATGAAAAACAGTCGTGGCCAGCTCAATGGCGATGCCAGCTTTACCGGCACCGGTAACTCCGTGGCCGACCTGCTGGCAACCAGTAACGGGCAACTTAAGCTACTGATGAATGATGGCCTGATCAGCCGCAGCCTGATGGAAATTGCCGGGCTCAACGTCGGTAACTACGTGGTGGGCAAACTGTTTGGCGATGACCAGGTGCGCATCAACTGCGCCGCGACCGATCTTAAACTGCAGAACGGTGTGGCGACGCCAAACCTGTTCGTGTTTGATACCGAGAACGCGATTATCAATGTGTCCGGTAACGCGAACTTCGCCAGTGAGCGGCTGGATCTCTCAGTGAATCCGGAGAGTAAAGGCATCCGCATCGTGACGCTGCGTTCCCCGCTTTACGTGCGCGGCACCTTCAAAAATCCTGATGCGGGCGTGAAAGCGGGACCCCTGCTGGCGCGTGGTGCGGCTTCCGTGGCGCTGGGCGCGGTAGTAGGTCCGGCGGCGGCGCTGCTGGCACTGATCTCCCCAAGTGATAACGAAGACAACCAGTGCAGCACCGTCCTTCAGCAGATGAAGCAGAAGAAGTAATTAGTTGCGGTAGAGCACTTTGATAATGTGATAACCAAAGCCGGTCTTTACCGGCCCGTAAGGCGTCAGCAGCGGGCAGGTAAAGACCGCTTTATCGAAGGCTGGCACCATCTGTCCCTGACGGAATTCGCCCAGATCGCCGCCATTCCGGCCGGATGGACAGGTTGAGTGCTTCTTTGCCAGTTGCTGGAAATTGCCGCCTTTCGCCAGTTTTGCCAGAATCTCTTTTGCCAGCGCTTCCTCTTTGACGAGGATGTGTAAAGCCGCCGCGGTTTTCGCCATGTTGGTATCTCTGTTGTGTATAATTGCCGCCCAGTATAAACCCCTTTCTTTTGATTCAATCAGGCGATTTCTCCTATGCGTTTAAACCCCAGCCAACAACGTGCCGTCGAATTTGTTACCGGTCCCTGTCTGGTGCTGGCGGGCGCGGGATCGGGCAAAACCCGCGTGATTACCAATAAAATCGCCCACCTTATTCGTGAATGCGGCTATCAGGCGCGCCATATCGCTGCGGTGACCTTTACCAATAAGGCCTCGCGCGAAATGAAAGAGCGAGTGGCGCAGACGCTGGGCCGCAAAGAGGCGCGTGGCCTGCTGATCTCGACCTTCCATACGCTGGGACTGGAGATCATTAAACGCGAAACCGCGGCGCTGGGCATGAAGTCCAACTTCTCGCTGTTCGACGATCAGGATCAGCTCGCCCTGCTGAAAGAGCTGACCAAAGAGTGGCTGGAAGAGGATAAGACGCTGCTACAGCAACTCATCTCCACTATCTCAAACTGGAAAAATGATCTGATCGATCCGCAGGGCGCCGCCGCGCTGGCGCGCTCGCAGCAGGATAATATTTTTGCCCACTGCTACGCCCTCTACAGCCAGCATCTGAAGTCGTGCAACGTGCTCGATTTCGACGACCTGATCCTGCTGCCGACGCTGCTGCTGCAGCGTAATCAGGAGGTGCGCGAACGCTGGCAGCAGCGTATTCGCTATCTGCTGGTGGATGAGTATCAGGACACCAACACCAGCCAGTATGAGCTGGTTAAGCTGCTGGTTGGCGCACGGGCGCGCTTCACGGTGGTCGGCGACGATGATCAGTCCATCTACTCCTGGCGTGGCGCGCGGCCGCAGAATCTGGTGCTGCTGAATCAGGATTTCCCGGCGCTGGAGGTGGTGAAGCTGGAGCAGAACTACCGCTCTTCGCAACGCATCCTGAAAGCGGCGAATATCCTGATTGCCAATAACCCGCACGTGTTTGAGAAACGGCTGTTTTCGGAACTGGGGCAGGGCAGCGAGCTGAAAGTGCTGACCGCTAACAGCGAAGAGCACGAAGCAGAGCGGGTGACTGGCGAACTGATCGCGCATCACTTTATCAACAAAACGCAGTACAAAGATTACGCGATTCTCTATCGCGGCAACCATCAGTCACGGACCTTCGAAAAGTTTCTGATGCAGAACCGCATCCCTTATCGCATCTCTGGCGGCACCTCGTTCTTCTCCCGGCCGGAGATCAAGGATCTGCTCGCCTATCTGCGCGTGCTGACCAATCCTGAGGATGACAGCGCGTTTCTGCGCATCGTCAATACGCCGCGCCGCGAGATTGGCCCGGCCACGCTGCAGAAGCTCGGTGAGTGGGCCAACCTGCGCAGCAAGAGCCTGTTCAACGCCAGTTTCGATGTCGGCCTGGGGCAGACGCTGAGCGGCCGTGGTCTGGAGCATCTGCAGCGCTTCACCCACTGGCTGAATGAGATTATCCAGCTGACCGAACGGGAGCCGGTGAACGCGGTGCGTGACCTGATTCGCGGCATCGACTACGAAAGCTGGCTGTTCGAAACCTCCGGCAGTCCGAAAGCCGCCGAAATGCGGATGAAGAACGTCAACACGCTGTTTCAGTGGATGACTGAAATGCTGGAAGGCAGCGATATCGATGAGCCGATGACGCTGGCGCAGGTGGTGACGCGCTTTACCCTGCGCGACATGATGGAGCGCGGTGAAAGCGATGAAGAGCTGGATCAGGTGCAACTAATGACGCTGCACGCCTCTAAAGGGCTGGAGTTCCCCTATGTCTTCCTGGTGGGCATGGAAGAGGGACTGTTGCCGCATCAGAGCAGCATCGATGAGAACAACATCGAAGAGGAGCGTCGCCTGGCCTACGTGGGGATCACAAGGGCGCAGAAAGAGCTGACCTTTACCCTGTGTCGCGAACGGCGGCAATATGGCGAATTAGTCCGGCCGGAACCGAGCCGTTTTCTGCTGGAGCTGCCGCAGGACGATCTGCAATGGGAAACCGAGCGCAAAGTGGTCAGTGCGGAAGAACGGATGAAAACCGGGCAGAGCCGGGTCGCAGGTCTGAGAGCGATGCTGGATAAGGCGAAAAAGAGTTAAACCCGTGTAGGAGGCGAAGGAGATTCGCCTCACGCGCGTGCCATTACGACAGGGTTAACAACCAGTGGACGTAAGACTGATAGTGGCTTTCCTGCTCCAGCAGTTCGCTGCGCAGCGGATGCGCCTCCAGCCAGCCTGCGGGCAGGGTCAGATGCAGGGCATCGTCGTCTGCCTGAAGCCGCACAGCAGGAAGCGTGTCGTCGCGACGGCGGGTAGAGAAAATAATCGCCAGCCGCAGCAGACGGCACATCCGTTCCGCCAGACGCGGCGGCAGGGCATTTTGCTGCGTCAGTAACGCCAGGTCGATGCTGCCGCTCTGGTTTTGCAGTAAACAGGCCAGCAGCTTCTTCTGCGCCGGTGTGAAGCCGGGAAGGTCGAGGTGACGCACCAGATACGCCGCGTGCTGCGGCGCATGACGGAAGTCGACGCTCAGGCCGATTTCATGGATCGCACAGGCGCTGAGCAGCAGCTCACGACAGCGCTGATCCAGCTTCCACGGCGTGGAAACCTGACGGAAAAAACTTTCTGCCAGCTGACGCACGCGGTCTGCCTGTTCGACATCGATGCTGAAACGACGCTGGACGTTGTGCAGCGTGCGGGTCCGGATATCGCGGTCAATGGGCAGATGCAGCATGCCGTAGACCAGTCCTTCACGCAGAGCACCGCCCGCCAGCGTCATGCTATCGATGCTGAGCTCCTGGAAGATGGCGATCAGGATCGACAGGCCGCTGGGGAACACCAGTGCCCGTTCCAGCGTCAGCCCTTCGATTTCCAGCTCTTCCAGTTTGCCGCACTGAATGGCGCGCTGTTTCAGCTGCTGCAGTTTATTCAGCGTGATGCGCTCATCCATGCCCTGCGCCACCATGATCTCCTGCAGAGCCTGAACCGTGCCGGATGCCCCGACACAGGCCTGCCAGCCCTGCTCACGCAGTTGCGCGGCAACGGGCTGGATCATCTCACGCGCCGCCAGCTCGGCCTGGTCAAAGTTCTCTTTTGCCAGGTGACGATCGCTGAAGAAGCGCTCCAGCCAGGTCACACAGCCCATCGACAGGCTGAACAACACCGAGGCGTGCGAACCATCGCCGGTCGCCAGTTCGGTGCTGCCGCCGCCGATATCGACCACTAAACGCTGGTCGGAACCGCCGGTGGTGTGGGCCACACCCTGATAAATCAGGCGCGCCTCTTCTTCACCGCTGATGACGTTGATGGTACAGCCGAGAATCTGTTGAGCCGTGTCGAGGAAGGTCTGCGCATTGGCAGCCAGACGCAGCGTGGCAGTCGCCACCACGCGGATCTGATCGGGGGGAATATCCTGCAGTTGTTCAGAGAACAGTCTGAGGCATTGCCAGCCACGCGACATCGCATCAGCTGACAACAGGTTATTTTTATCCAGACCGGCAGCAAGGCGAACCTTGCGCTTAATTTTTGCGACGGTCTGAATACTGCCAGAGACCTCGCGCACCACCAACATATGAAAGCTGTTAGACCCTAAATCAATCGCTGCATAAAGTGACGATGCGCTTAGCATGGTGCCCTAACCTGAACGTTTACGGTTGTTATTGCGTGGAGCACCGCGACGATTGGCGTTATTTCCCCCGCGACGCGGGCCACTGCCGGTACGGCTGCGCTGCAGACGCTTAGGCGGCGGCAAATCGGTTAACAACGCTTCACTGCTGTACTTGCTGACCGGAATGCTGTGGCCAATGTACTCTTCAATCGACGGCAGGTTCAGCGCGTACTCTTCACAGGCCAGGCTGATAGAGTGTCCGCTGGCACCCGCACGACCGGTACGGCCAATACGGTGAACGTAATCTTCACAGTCGTCTGGCAGATCGTAGTTGAATACGTGAGTCACAGCCGGGATGTGCAGACCACGAGCCGCAACATCGGTCGCGACCAGAATATCCACATCGCCTTTGGTGAAGTCATCCAGAATGCGCAGGCGCTTCTTCTGAGCCACATCGCCGGTCAGCAGGCCAACACGGTGTCCGTCCGCAGCCAGGTGGCCCCAGACATCTTCACAGCGGTGCTTGGTGTTAGCGAAGATAATGGCGCGATCGGGCCACTCTTCTTCCAGCAGGGTCTGCAGCAGGCGCATTTTCTCTTCGTTAGACGGATAGAAAAGCTCTTCCTGAATGCGATGGCCGGTTTTCTGCTCCGGTTCCACTTCCACATATTCAGCACTGTTCATGTGCTCAAACGCCAGTTCACGGACGCGGTAGGAGAGGGTAGCTGAGAACAGCATGCTCAGACGCTGGGTTGCCGGCGGCATACGACGGAACAGCCAGCGGATATCTTTAATAAAGCCGAGATCGAACATGCGATCGGCTTCGTCCAGCACCATGACCTGAATGGCACCGAGATTAACGTGATTCTGCTTCGCGTAGTCGATCAGGCGACCGGTGGTGGCCACCAGAATATCAACGCCCTGCTCCAGCACTTTCAGCTGTTTGTCATATCCGTCTCCGCCATAGGCGAGACCCAGTTTCAGGCCGGTTGAGGCGGTAAGGGGTTCTGCATCTGCATGAATCTGCACAGCAAGTTCACGCGTCGGCGCAAGAATTAATGCCCGTGGCTGGTTAACCTGACGACCTTCCGCCGCAGGATGAGAGAGAAGATGATGAAACGTTGACGTCAGAAACGCCATCGTTTTGCCGGTACCGGTTTGCGCCTGGCCTGCAACATCACGCCCTGAAAGCGTAAAAGGCAGAGCTAACGCCTGAATCGGCGTGCAGTATTGAAAGCCTTTAGTATCAAGGGCTTCCACCACTTTTGGGTGCAGGGCGAAGTCGGAAAACTTCTGTTCAGTTAAGTGTGTTTTGCTCATAGTGTGGTAGAATATCAGCTTACTATCGCTTTACGAAAGCGTATCCGATGAAATAAAGTCAACCAACATTGGTATATTTTACGCCAATTCGCCAGGCATAATCTTGTGGAGTAAAACATGAGCAGCGATAAAATCGTTCATCTGACTGATGACAGTTTCGACACCGACGTGCTGAAAGCCGACGGCGTTACACTGGTAGATTTCTGGGCTGAATGGTGTGGTCCTTGCAAAATGATCGCGCCAATCCTTGATGAAGTTGCAGAAGAGTATGATGGCAAGCTGACCATCGCTAAGCTGAATATTGATGATAACCCAGGCACGGCACCGAAGTATGGCATTCGTGGTATCCCGACGCTGCTGCTGTTTAAAAATGGCGAAGTCGCCGCGACCAAAGTGGGCGCGCTGTCTAAAGGCCAGCTGAAAGAGTTCCTGAACGCCAATCTGGCGTAATTCAGGACTGAACGTCTGGCAGTGGTGAATTTATCTCCTGCTGCTGGACGTTCACTTTCAGGCATGCTAAGTTACCAACACTGCATTACGAACTTACCTTGTAGTTAGCATCTAAAGTTTTCCCTTGTTGAACCCTGTCGCCCTGTACCTTATAAAGATAGAACGGTTCAGCAATCTTACGGTTAGCTCCAACTCTGGCATTACATTCGGACATCTCCCTGCATACCGATCGCCATTCCATACGATGATCGTCGGGAAGAGCCGAAAAGAGCCATTAACGGCATGGATTAGTTGCCATACCACTCACGACAAACATTCCGAGTATTACCCCGAGTTTAAGAACCCATCACTATGAATCTTACCGAATTAAAGAATACGCCGGTTGCTGAGCTGATTACTCTCGGCGAAAATATGGGACTGGAAAACCAGGCTCGTATGCGCAAGCAGGACATTATCTTTTCAATCCTGAAGCAGCACGCAAAAAGCGGCGAAGACATCTTCGGTGATGGCGTGCTGGAGATCCTTCAGGATGGATTTGGATTCCTCCGTTCCGGAGACAGCTCCTACCTCGCCGGTCCTGATGATATCTACGTTTCCCCCAGCCAGATTCGCCGCTTCAACCTCCGCACAGGTGACACCATCTCTGGCAAAATCCGTCCACCAAAAGAAGGTGAACGTTATTTTGCGCTGCTGAAAGTTAACGAAGTTAACTACGACAAGCCGGAAAACGCGCGTAACAAGATTCTGTTCGAAAACCTCACGCCGCTGCACGCAAATAAACGTCTGCGTATGGAGCGGGGTAATGGCTCAACGGAAGATTTAACTGCACGCGTACTCGATCTGGCTTCGCCAATCGGTCGTGGTCAGCGTGGTCTGATCGTAGCACCGCCGAAAGCCGGTAAAACCATGCTTCTGCAGAACATCGCGCAGAGCCTGGCGTATAACTACCCGGATTGCGTGCTGATGGTGCTGCTGATCGATGAGCGCCCGGAAGAAGTGACCGAGATGCAGCGTCTGGTGAAAGGCGAAGTTATCGCCTCAACCTTCGATGAGCCAGCTTCACGCCACGTTCAGGTTGCTGAAATGGTGATCGAGAAGGCCAAGCGTCTGGTTGAACATAAGAAAGATGTCATCATCCTGCTCGACTCAATCACACGTCTGGCACGTGCCTACAACACCGTGGTTCCTGCTTCAGGTAAAGTCCTGACCGGTGGTGTGGATGCCAACGCCCTGCATCGTCCAAAGCGTTTCTTTGGTGCTGCACGTAACGTGGAAGAGGGCGGTAGCCTGACCATCATCGCGACCGCGCTGGTTGATACCGGTTCGAAGATGGATGAAGTGATTTACGAAGAGTTTAAAGGTACCGGTAACATGGAACTGCATCTCGCCCGTAAAATTGCTGAAAAACGTGTCTTCCCGGCGATTGATTACAACCGCTCTGGTACACGTAAAGAAGAGCTGCTGACTTCCCAGGAAGAGCTGCAGAAGATGTGGATCCTGCGTAAGATTATTCACCCAATGGGCGAAATCGACGCAATGGAATTCCTCATCAACAAGCTGGCGATGACCAAAACCAATGATGAATTCTTCGACATGATGAAGCGTTCATAATCCGATACTGCCAGGCCGGACCACAGATCCGGCTTTTTTAGTCCAGATGCGCAGAAAATCGACCATACGCCACGTCTCAACGTGGCGTTTTTCATTTGTGAGCTATAGGATTGAACACTGGCAGGAGCATTTATAATGACTGTGGTAGTGATGGCGAATTTTTGACCGTTCGTCTGTCTCTTTATGCAGAATTCGGAATCCGATACAGCGATAAGCGCAATTTTTCGCGTATTGTTGTGCGGGATGTTAGCTGAGAGCGTTTAACGTGAATTTACTCACTATGAGTACTGAGCTTGGTTTAATTTTTCTCTTTTCCCTGGCTTTCCTCTTTTTTGCTCGAAAAGCAGCTAAAAAAATTGGTTTAGTTGATAAGCCTAACTCACGTAAACGCCATCATGGCGCGATTCCGTTGGTGGGCGGCATCTCTGTGTTCGCAGGTATCTGCTTCACGTTTGCCATTACCAACTATTACCTGCCACACGCGCTGCTCTATCTGGGCTGCGCCGGTGTTCTGGTGCTGGTTGGCGCACTGGATGACCGCTTCGATATCAGCGTTAAATTCCGCGCGGTCGTGCAGGCCATTGTCGCCCTGGTGATGATGTTTGGCGCAAAACTCTATCTGCTCAGCCTGGGCTTCATCGTCGGCCCCTTTGAGCTTATCGTCGGACCCTTCGGTTATGTGCTGACCCTGTTTGCCGTCTGGGCCGCAATCAACGCCTTTAATATGGTGGATGGGATCGACGGTCTGCTGGGCGGACTCTCCTCAGTCACCTTTGCCGCTATGGGCATCATCCTCTACTTCGACGGCCAGACCAGCCTTGCGATGTGGTGTTTTGCGATGATTGCCGCCACGCTGCCTTATATCCTGCTTAACCTCGGCTTCCTGGGTCGCCGCTTCAAAGTCTTTATGGGCGATGCCGGCAGCACCATGATCGGTTTCACCATTATCTGGATTCTGCTGGAAACGACGCAGGGTCTGAGCCATCCCATTACGCCTGTTACCGCCCTGTGGCTTATCGCCATTCCGCTGATGGATATGGTGGCGATTATGTATCGTCGCCTGCGTAAAGGCATGAGCCCGTTCTCGGCCGACCGCCAGCACATCCACCATCTGATTATGCGTGCCGGCTTTACCTCGCGTCAGGCCTTTGTGCTGATCACTGTTGCGGCGGCCATCCTCGCCGGTATCGGTGTGCTGGGTGAATATCTGGCGTTCATCCCGGAGTGGGTGATGCTGCTGCTGTTCCTGGGCGCGTTTATGGTTTACGGCTACTGCCTGAAACATGCGTGGCGCGTGGCGCGACGCGTGCGGCGCATCAAGCGTCGTCTGAGCCATTACCGCGAAGCAAAAAACAAATGAACCCGATGCTGATTAAAGGATAACCCTGCCATGCCTTCTGACGTTGTGGACAACGAACTGGATATTCGCGGCCTGAGCTGCCGTTTATGGCGTGGCAAGCGCTGGATTGTCGGGCTGGCGCTGCTGTTTGCTCTGGTCGCCTGGCTGGTCACGCTGCTGCTGAAACAGGTCTGGAGCACCACGGCGATCACCGATCGTCCGACGGTGAACATGCTGGGTTCTTACTATGCGCAGCAGCAGTTCCTGAACAATCTGGATGTGCGCAACAATGCCCTGACCCTGGCTGCGCCGTCACCGACGGTAATGGATCAGGTCTATCAGGAGTTCACCATGCAACTCGCCTCGTGGGATACGCGTCGTGAGTTCTGGCAGCAGACGGATTACTTCAAAAGTCGTAAAACCGGCAATGCGCATAACGATGCCGCGCTGCTCGACGATATGATCGGCAATATCCTGTTCACGCCCGCTGACGCGGCACATAACCTGCCCGATAACATCAAACTCAAGGCCGAAACCGCCGGCGACGCCAACAATCTGCTGCGTCAGTACATCGCCTACGCCAGTGAGCGCGCCGCGCGTCATCTCAACGATGAGTTAAAAGGGGCCTGGCGGGCACGTAGCGACCAGTTACAGGCGCAGGTGAAGCGTCAGGAAGATGTGGCTAACGCGGTATTCGAGCGTCAGCAGCACCGGCTGGAGCAGGCGCTGAAGATCGCCAGCCAGCAGGGCATCAATGAGAAGCAGACGCGTGAAGTGGGTGAAAACCTGGCGGACAGCGATCTGTTCCTTCTGGGCCAGCCAGTTTTACAGGGGCAGCTCGATACCCTGCGCGCCACCGGTCCGAGCTTTGATATCAGCTATGATCAGAACAGAGCAATGCTGACCACGCTGCAGACCGGGCCAAAACTGAACAGCAAGTTCCAGACCTACCGTTATCTGCGTACGCCGGAAGAGCCGGTATCACGTGACAGTCCGCGACGTCTGTTCATGATGATTATGTGGGGTGCCGTTGGGGCATTAACAGGCGCGGGAGTGGCGCTGGCACGTCGTCCGCGTCTGATGTCAGACACGCATGAGTGAGAGAAACAGTGTGAAAGTTCTGACGGTATTTGGTACTCGCCCCGAAGCGATTAAAATGGCGCCGCTGGTTCAGGCGCTATCGCAGGATCCCGCTTTTGAGTCGCGGCTGTGCGTCACCGCACAGCATCGCGAAATGCTCGATCAGGTGCTGCGTCTGTTCAAGCTGGAACCGGACTACGATCTCAATATTATGCGTCCTGAGCAGGGGCTGACCGAGATTACCTGCCGCATTTTAGAGGGGATGAAAACCGTCCTGCTCGACTTCAGACCGGACATCGTGCTGGTGCATGGCGATACCACCACGACGCTGGCGGCGAGCCTGGCGGCTTTCTATCAGCAAATTCCAGTGGGGCATGTGGAGGCCGGTCTGCGTACCGGCGATCTCGCCTCGCCGTGGCCGGAAGAGGGTAACCGCAAGCTTACCGGCCATCTTGCCCGTCTGCATTTCACGCCCACCTCGCAGTCGCGGCAGAACCTGTTGCAGGAAAATCTGCCCGACTCGCGCATCATTGTGACGGGTAATACGGTCATCGATGCGCTGCTGTGGGTTCGCGACAGGGTGCTGGATGACAGCAATCTGAACGCACAGCTGGCGGCGCGCTATCCGTTTCTCGAACCGGATAAGAAACTGGTGCTGGTCACCGGTCACCGCCGTGAAAGCTTTGGCGGCGGTTTTGAACGTATCTGCAGCGCGCTGGCGCAGATTGCCCGCCAGCATCCTGAGGCGCAGATTGTCTATCCGGTACACCTTAACCCCAATGTCAGCGAGCCGGTTAACCGGATACTCAGCGGCATTGAGAATATCATCCTGATTGAACCGCAGGAGTATCTGCCTTTTGTCTGGCTGATGAACCGCGCCTGGCTGATCCTTACTGATTCCGGCGGCATTCAGGAGGAAGCGCCTTCGCTGGGTAAACCGGTGCTGGTGATGCGTGATACCACCGAACGGCCCGAAGCGGTCGATGCCGGTACCGTCAAACTGGTCGGGACGGATATCGCCAGAATCGTGGCCAGTGTCAGCGAATTACTGAGCGATGACGAGGCCTGGCAGGCGATGAGCCACGCCCATAATCCGTATGGCGATGGCAAAGCCTGTGGTCGAATTTTACAAGCCTTAAAAGATAACAGAGCCGAATTATGAGTTTTGAAACCATCTCCGTGATTGGACTGGGATACATTGGGCTGCCGACGGCAGCCGTTTTTGCCTCAAAGGGAAAAAAAGTGGTGGGCGTGGATATCAACGCGCGCGCCGTTGAAACCATCAATCGTGGCGCGATTCACATCGTGGAACCCGATTTAGATCAGGTCGTGCATGCGGCCGTTACGCGTGGCGACCTGCGCGCCACCACTCAGCCTGAACCCGCCGACGCCTTTTTGATCGCCGTACCGACCCCGTTTAAAGATGAACATCAGCCCGACCTGCGCTTTGTGAAAGCCGCGGCGGAGTCGATCGCGCCGGTTCTGAAAAAGGGCGACCTGGTGATTCTGGAGTCGACCTCACCCGTGGGCAGCACCGAACAGATGGCCGACTGGCTGGCTGCGGCGCGTCCCGACCTGCGCTTTCCGCAGCACGGTGAGACGCCCGATATTTTTGTCTCTTACTGCCCGGAGCGCGTGCTGCCAGGCCAGGTGATGGTTGAGCTGATCAACAATGACCGGGTGATTGGCGGCATGACGCCCGCCTGTTCCGCGCGCGCCAGCGAACTCTATCGGCTGTTTTTAAAAGGCGAATGCGTTGAAACCAACGCCCGCACCGCCGAAATGTGCAAGCTGACAGAAAACAGCTTCCGTGACGTGAATATCGCCTTTGCCAATGAGCTGTCGCTGATTTGTGCCGATCAGGGCATTAACGTCTGGGAACTGATTGCGCTGGCGAATCGCCATCCGCGCGTCAACATTCTGCAGCCGGGTCCAGGCGTCGGGGGGCACTGTATCGCCGTCGATCCCTGGTTTATCGTGGCGCAGAATCCTGAATTAGCCCGCCTGATCCGCACCGCGCGCGAGGTGAATGACGCCAAGCCGCGGTGGGTGCTGGACCAGGTGAAAACCGCGCTGGCGGACTGTCTGACGCAGACCGGCAAGCGCGCCAGCGATATCACCATCGCCTGCTTTGGCCTGGCCTTTAAACCGAATATCGATGACCTGCGCGAAAGCCCGGCCGTCGGCGTGGCACAGAAAATTGCTGAGTGGCACAGCGGCAAGACCTGGGTAGTTGAACCCCATATTGAGCAGCTTGCGGAATCGCTGGCGGATAAAGCTGAGCTGGTCTCCTGCGAGCAGGCGCTGGCCCAGGCCGATATTCTGGTGATGCTGGTCGATCACCGCGCCTTCCGTGCCATTGATGCGGCCGACGTTCAGCAGAACTGGATTGTCGACACCAAAGGTGTGTGGCGATGAAGCGCTTTCTGATCACGGGCGGTGCCGGTTTTATCGGCTCGGCTCTGGTGCGCTTTCTGATCGCAGAAACCGAACATCAGGTCGTGGTGGTCGATAAACTCAGCTACGCCGGAAATCTGGCGTCGCTCGCCAGCGTGGCCGATTCGCCTCGCTTCTGTTTTGAGCAGGTCGACATCTGTGATCGTGCGGCGCTTGATCAGGTGTTTGCCCGTCATCAGCCAGACTGCGTGATGCATCTTGCGGCTGAAAGCCATGTTGATCGCTCGATTGACGGGCCGGTGGCCTTTATCGAGACCAATATTGTCGGGACCTGGCAGCTGCTGGAAGCCGCGCGTTTTTACTGGCAAAACCTGGATGACGCGCGCAAGACGGCCTTTCTATTCCACCATATCTCGACCGATGAAGTCTTTGGCGACCTGCATGACAGCCAGGCTTATTTCACCGAAACCACCCCTTATGCGCCAAGCAGTCCTTACGCTGCCAGCAAGGCCAGCAGCGACCATTTAGTGCGGGCCTGGCTGCGAACTTACGGTCTGCCCACGCTGGTCACCAACTGTTCAAATAACTACGGCCCCTGCCATTTCCCTGAGAAGCTGATCCCGCTGACCATCATCAATGCGCTGGCCGGTAAAGCCCTGCCGGTGTACGGCAACGGACAGCAGATTCGTGACTGGCTCTACGTTGAAGATCACGCCCGCGCACTCTATCAGGTTGTCAGTCAGGGTAAGCCAGGCGAAACCTATAATATTGGCGGCCATAACGAGCGTCGCAATATCGAGGTGGTCGAAACCCTCTGCAGCCTGCTTGAAGAGCTGGCCGCAGAGCAGAAACCTGCCGGGCTGGCGCATTACCGCGACCTGATTACCTATGTCACTGACCGGCCCGGTCACGATCAGCGCTACGCCATCGATGCCAGTAAAATTGCGCATGAACTTGGCTGGGTGCCGCAGGAAACCTTTGAAAGCGGCATGCGTAAAACCGTGGCATGGTATCTGGCTAATCCCACCTGGTGGCAGGCCATTCTGGATGGCCGCTATCAGGGCGAACGCCTCGGCTTATCGCAATAAATCCGTATAAGGAGCAGCGATGAAAGGCATCATTTTAGCGGGAGGATCGGGCACGCGGTTACACCCGATAACCCGGGCAGTATCAAAGCAACTTCTGCCGGTCTACGACAAACCGATGATCTACTATCCGCTCTCCGTGCTGATGCTGGCAGGGATTCGCGACATTCTGTTGATCACCACGCCGGACGATCGGGCGCAGTTTGAACGTCTGCTGGGTGATGGCAGTGAATTTGGTATTCGCCTCAGCTATGCGGTGCAGCCCAGTCCCGATGGACTGGCGCAGGCGTTTATCATCGGCGAATCCTTTATCGGCGATGACAATTGCTGCCTGGTGCTGGGTGACAATCTCTATTTTGGTCAGGGCTTCAGCCCCAAGCTGCGAAAAGTCGTCGAACAGAATCGTGGCGCAACGGTGTTCGGCTATCAGGTTATGGACCCGGAACGTTTCGGTGTGGTGGAGTTTGACGATAACTTTAAGGCGATCTCGATTGAAGAGAAGCCACAGCAGCCGAAATCGCGCTGGGCGGTCACCGGACTCTATTTCTATGACAATCAGGTTATCGAATTCGCGAAGCAGGTTAAGCCGTCATCGCGGGGCGAGCTGGAAATCACCGCCATTAACCAGATGTATCTGGAGCGCGGAGAGCTGACAGTCGAACTGCTGGGACGCGGCTTTGCCTGGCTGGATACCGGCACACACGACAGCCTGGTGGAAGCCAGCATGTTTGTGCAGACGGTGGAAAAACGTCAGGGCTTTAAAATTGCCTGCCTGGAAGAGATCGCCTGGCGTAACAGCTGGCTCAGTGATGACCAGCTGCGGACCGCCGGTGAAGCGCTGACAAAAACCGGCTACGGCCAATACCTGCTGGATTTATTACATGCCCGTCCACGTCAGTATTAATCCCCTTAGCTGGGAAAGCGCATTCTTCGGTATTGAGACCGTGCGGCTGGAGCCGCAGGGCGACAAGCCACTGGAGCAGGCGCTGCGTCATCCTTGTGCGCTGATGCAGATGAAAGTCGCGGCCAGCGAGACGGCGCTGATTGATACGCTGCAGCAGCATCAGTTCCAGCTGGCAGAAGGCGAGGCGGACCTGACGCTGGCGGTTAACGAGACCGAACGGCAGGCGGGGATTCGCATTGCGCGCGAAGCTCAAATTACGCAGCTGCGTGATGCAGCGTCTCAGCTCTTCAGCCAGAGTCGTTTTCGCGCGCCCTGGTATGCACCAGACGCCAGCAGCCGTTTTTATGCGCAGTGGATTGAGAATGCGGTGCGCGGAACGTTTGACGATCAGTGCCTGGTGGCCAGTGACGCCACGGGTCAGCTGCAGGGTTTTGTTTCGCTGCGCGCGGTGGACGGCGATGCCCGTATTGGTCTGCTGGGCGTGCTGCCTGACGCGCAGGGCCAGGGACTGGGTCAGCGACTGCTGTTGGCGGCGGCGGACTGGGCGCGGGTAAGACAGCTGTCTCAGCTTCGGGTTGCTACCCAGCTCAGTAATCTCACGGCGATGCGCCTCTATTTACGCAGCGGTGCCCGGCTCGACAGCACCGCCTACTGGTTTTACAGGAAAGGTCATGATTCCATTTAATGCGCCCCCGATCGTGGGCACAGAAATCGAGTATATGCAGTCGGCGATGAACAGCGGCAAGCTGTGCGGTGACGGTGGATTTACCCGTCGCTGTCAGCAGTGGATGGAGCAGCGTTTTGGCAGCAAAAAAGTGCTGCTCACGCCCTCCTGTACCGCTTCGCTGGAGATGGCAGCGCTGCTAATCGATCTGCAGCCCGGCGATGAAGTGATCATGCCGAGCTACACCTTTGTCTCGACCGCCAACGCCTTTGTGCTGCGCGGCGCGCGCATCGTATTTGTCGATGTGCGCCCGGATACCATGAACATTGATGAAACGCTGATCGAAGCGGCCATCACTGAAAAAACCCGCGCCATTGTGCCGGTGCATTACGCAGGCGTGGCCTGTGAAATGGATACCATTATGGCGCTGGCGGCAAAGCATAAGCTGTTTGTGATTGAAGATGCGGCGCAGGGCGTGATGTCACGCTACAAAGGTCGCGCGCTGGGCACCATCGGTCACATTGGCTGCTTCAGTTTCCACGAGACCAAGAACTACACCGCCGGTGGTGAAGGTGGTGCGACGCTCATCAACGACGCCAGCCTGGTCGAGCGCGCCGAGATCGTGCGGGAGAAAGGCACCAACCGCAGCCAGTTCTTCCGGGGACAGGTCGATAAATATACCTGGCGCGATATGGGGTCGAGCTACCTGATGGCCGATCTGCAGGCGGCCTATCTCTGGGCGCAGCTGGAAGTCGCTGAACGCATCAACCAGCAGCGGTTACACATCTGGCAACGCTATTATGATGCACTCCAGCCGCTGGCGGCTCAGGGTCGCATCAGCCTGCCGGTGATCCCCGCCAGCTGTGAACACAATGCACACATGTTTTACATCAAACTGCGCGATCAGGACGATCGCCAGGCGCTGATCAACTGGATGAAAGAAGCCGAGATACTGACGGTGTTCCACTATATTCCGCTGCACAGTTCGCCTGCTGGTGAGCGTTTCTCGCAGTTTGTCGGCGACGACCGCTATACCACGCAGGAAAGTGAACGTCTGCTGCGCCTGCCGCTGTTCTATAACCTGTCCGATAATAATCAGAGCACGGTTATCAGCTCACTGCTGAGCTTCTTTTCCTGATGTCATTAGCCAGAGCCTCAGTGTGGACCGCATCGTCCACGCTGGTAAAAATTGTGGCCGGTCTGCTGGTGGTCAAACTGCTGGCGGTGAGCTTCGGACCCGAGGGTGTCGGCCAGGCGGGGAACTTCCGTCAGCTGATCACCGTGCTGGGTGTGCTGGCGGGTGCGGGCATCTTTAATGGCGTCACCACCTATGTGGCGCAGTATCAGCAGCAGCCCGGACAATTGCGGGCAATGGTGGGCACAGCATCGACCATGGTGCTGGGCTTCTCCAGCGTGCTGGCGCTGCTGTTTCTGCTGGCGGCGGCACCCATCAGCACCGCGCTGTTTGGTCATGACCGCTATCAGGGCGTCATCCGCGTCGTCGCCTTTCTTCAGCTCGGCATTGCCTGGGCCAACTTTACCCTGGCGCTGCTGAAGGGCTATCGTGACGCGCGTGGGAATGCGCTGGCACTGATTCTTGGCAGCCTGATTGGCGTGGCCGGCTATCTGCTCTGCTGGTGGCTGGGTGGCTATCAGGGCGCACTGATTGGCCTCGCGCTGGTACCGGCTTTGCTGCTGCTGCCTGCGCTACTGATGCTGAAACGCCGCGCACCGCTGCCGCTGAGCTGGCTGCGCCCGCAATGGCACCCAGAGCTGGCGCGTAATCTGGCTAAATATACCCTGATGGCGCTGATCACAGCCGTGACCCTGCCGGTCGCCTGGGTGTTGATGCGTAACCTGCTGGCAGAGCAGGAAGGCTGGGCGCAGGTCGGATTGTGGCAGGGCGTCACCAGCATTTCCGATGCCTATCTGCAGTTTATCACCGCGACGTTTAGCGTCTGGCTGCTGCCGACCCTGGCGCGGCTCGATAACAAACGCGACATCGCGCGCGAGATTGGCCGGGCGCTGCGCTTTGTCCTGCCCGCCGTGGCCGTAGCCAGCTTTGGTGTCTGGGTGCTGCGCGATTTCGCCATCAGCCTGCTGTTCTCTGAGGCTTTTCGCGGAATGCGGGATCTCTTTATCTGGCAGCTGTGCGGCGATGTTTTTAAGGTCGGTGCCTATGTTTTCGGATATCTGGTTATCGCCAAAGCCTCGCTGCGCTTTTATGTTCTGACTGAGATCAGCCAGTTTCTGTTGCTGACCCTGTTCTCACGCTGGTTGATCCCGTTACATGGCGCGACGGGTGCGGCGCAGGCCTATATGTTTACCTATATGGCTTACTTTGCCCTGTGTTGTGGCGCTTTTATTGTTTACTGCCGGAAAAAATGACTTTAATTCACGTTTTGGGATCGGACATTCCCCACCACAATCTTACGGTGCTGCGCTTTTTCAACGACGTACTGAGCGTTGAGCAGCCCATGGCTTCGCCACGCCATTTTATGGTGGTGACGCAGCAGCCAGAAAGCCTGGCTCCGTTCAGTGCATTGCAGATCGAGTGCTTTACCAGCAAGAAAGCGCTGGCGCAGGCGGTTTTGCAGCGGGCCAGGAATCGTCAGCAGCGGTTTTTCTGTCACGGTCAGTTTAACCCGTGGATCTGGCTGGCATTACTCAGCGGTAAGCTGCGTCGTTCTCAGCTCTTCTGGCATGTCTGGGGCGCCGATCTCTATGAAGATTCGCGCAGCCTGAAGTTCCGCCTGTTCTATCTGGTGCGCCGCATAGCGCAGGGACGGGTTGCACAGGTTTTTGCGACCCGTGGCGACCTGCACCACTACCAGCAACGCCATCGCCGGGTTCCTGGTTCACTGCTCTATTTCCCGACCCGGATGCCAGCCGCCGCCGTTGAGTCTGCGCCGTCAGAGCCGTTTACGCTGCTGCTGGGCAACTCGGGCGATCCGAGTAACCGGCACATTGAAGGCTTAAAGGCGATTCACGCACAGTTTGGCGAGCGGGTGCGTATTGAGGTGCCGCTGGGCTATCCGCCAGGCAATGAGGCATACATCAGTCAGATTCAGGCCGCAGCAGAGAGGCTGTTCCCTGACGGTCAGGTGAATCTGATGCGTGAAAATCTGGCATTTGATGATTACTTAGCGCTGCTGGCACGCTGCCATGTCGGCTATTTTATGTTTGAACGTCAGCAGGGGGTGGGAACACTCTGTCTGCTGATCCAGGCCAACGTGCCGTTTGTCCTGACCCGCAAAAATCCATTCTGGCGTGATGTGGCTGAGCAGCAGCTTCCGGTATTGTTCAGCGAAGATACGCTGTCGCCTGCGGTCATCGCCGAGGCACGCCGTCAGCTGATGAGCCTTGATAAACAGGCAATTGCCTTTTTTGCGCCGGGCTATCTGGCTGGCTGGCTGGCAGCGTTACAGCTCAGTGAAGGGGAGTTGCCATGAGTCTTATGCAATTTGGCGGCCTGCTGGTGGTCTATCTGCTGTCGCTGGTTTTTATTCTGACCCTGACCTGGCGGGAGTTTAAGCGCGTCCGTTTTAACTTCCATCTGTTCTTTACACTGCTGTTCCTGCTGACCTTTTATTTCGGCTTCCCGCTGACCGCCGTGCTGGTGTTTCGCTTTAATGTTGAAGTGGTGCCGGTGGAGAATCTGCTGGAGGCGCTGCTGTCGGCGACGGCGTTTTACGCTATCTATTACGTCAGTTATAAAGTGCGGCTGAAACCTGCCGGTGCGCCTCCGGCGAAGCCCTGGCTGCAGATGAATCGGGTTGAAACCCACCTGACCTGCGTGATTCTGGCGCTGGTGGCGCTGGGAACCGTAACAGTGTTCTTCATCCACAATGGTTTTCTGCTGTTCCGCCTGACCGCCTATAACCAGATTTTCTCCAGCGAAGTGTCGGGCGTGGCGCTCAAGCGCTTCTTCTATTTCTTTATTCCGGCGATGTTGATCCCCTATTTTCTGAGTCCGACGCGACGCAACTGGTTGCTGTTCCTGGTCGTGACGGTAGCCTTTGGTTTGCTGACCTATGCACTGGTAGGCGGCACCCGCGCCAATATCATTATTGCGTTTGCCCTGTTCCTGTTCATCGGGATTACCCGTGGGTGGATCACGTTGTGGATGCTGGCAACGGCAGGCGTACTGGCGATTGCGGGGATGTTCTGGCTGGCGCTGCGCCGCTATAACCTCGACGTGATGGGCGATGAAGCGTTCTATACCTTCCTCTATCTGACGCGTGATACCTTCTCGCCGTGGGAGAATCTTGCCCTGCTGCTGGATAACTACGCCAGAATTGAGTTCCAGGGACTGGCACCGTTGTGGCGTGATTTTTATGTGTTTATTCCGACCTGGCTCTGGCCCGATCGGCCGCTGGCGGTGTTAAACAGTGCGAACTACTTCACCTGGGAAGTGCTGAACAACCATTCTGGCCTGGCGATTTCCCCCACGCTGATCGGGTCGCTGGTGGTGATGGGCGGCGTCTGGGCGATTCCCATCGGTGCTGTCGCGGTTGGGATGATTATTAAGGCCTTTGATGCGATTTATCAGCGTGGCTGCCTTGAGACCAACCGCTATACCGGCGCCATCCTGCAAAGCTTCTGTTTTGGCGCGGTGTTTAACATGATTGTGCTGGCCCGCGAAGGCCTCGATGCGTTCGGTTCTCGCGTGGCGTTTTTCTGCATCATTTTTGCTGCCTGTCTGGGCATGGCTAAATTACTTTTCTGGTTACTGGATCGCGCAGGTTTGATTCGCGACCGCAGCAGGCGGGTATTGCACAGCCCGCTCTGATTAACCTCTGGGATTGACAGAAGATATGACAACGTTAACTGAGACGCCGCAGTACCGTATTCGCGGCGTTGATTTGTATGGCTTCGAAAACATGCCGTCGGCGGTAAATTTCCTGATGCCGCCGCAGAGCGTTCGCAGCGGTATTTTAGTGGCGATTAATGCAGAGAAGATCCTGACCGCTGAGCGGGATGAGGGATTACGCACGCTGTTAGCGCAGGCGGAATATGCGTATGCCGATGGCATCAGCATTGTGCGTTCGATTCGTAAAAAATATCCGCAGGCGTCGGTGCAGCGCATTGCGGGTGCTGATCTATGGGAAGCGCTGATGGAACGCGCCGGGCGTGAAGGGACGCCGGTGTTTCTTATCGGCGGTCGTCAGCAGGTGCTGGATGAGACCTGTAATAAGTTACGTCGTCAGTGGAATGTGAATATTGTTGGCGCACAGGATGGCTATTTTGCGCCAGCCGATCAGGATGCGCTGTTTGCCAGGATTGCGGGCAGCGGCGCGAAGCTGGTGACAGTCGCCCTTGGATCGCCACGTCAGGAGCTGCTGATGCTGGCGTGCCGTGCGCACTGGCCTGATGCACTCTATATGGGTGTAGGTGGAACCTACGATGTTTTCACCGGCCATGTGAAGCGTGCGCCTAAGATCTGGCAGCGTCTGGGGCTGGAGTGGCTCTATCGTCTGATTCGACAGCCGAGTCGCCTGCGCAGACAATTAAAACTGCTTAAATATTTGCGCTATCACTGGCGCGGCGATCTCTGATATTGCTGATAAATGCCGCATTTTTAGGCGTTGTGAGAGAGGAAATGCACTATTTGTCGAGAAAGTGCACAAAGCGTAATCAAACGCGTCTTTTTATTTAAAAAGCACTAGACACGATGGGCGCTTATCTCTAGTATGCACATCCGCAACGGCGCTACGCGCCCGTAGCTCAGCTGGATAGAGCGCTGCCCTCCGGAGGCAGAGGTCTCAGGTTCGAATCCTGTCGGGCGCGCCATATCGTTTGTGCGCATGAGCTTCGGTGGTTGATTTACCGCGGTTGGCAGTAGAGATTTAAATGCTGCAGGTTTTAAATCTGTAACATTAAGAATTGTGGTGGCTATAGCTCAGTTGGTAGAGCCCTGGATTGTGATTCCAGTTGTCGTGGGTTCGAGTCCCATTAGCCACCCCAGATTTTGCTGGGAAACGCGAAGGTGGCGGAATTGGTAGACGCGCTAGCTTCAGGTGTTAGTGTCTTAACGGACGTGAGGGTTCAAGTCCCTCTCTTCGCACCAGGCAAAACAGTTAAAAAAATCGGCGAGTAGCGCAGCTTGGTAGCGCAACTGGTTTGGGACCAGTGGGTCGGAGGTTCGAATCCTCTCTCGCCGACCATTTTTAGAAACCTGTCTGAAAAGACAGGTTTTTTTTCGTCTGTAGAAAAGTGGGTGAGGACCTTTGCAGAAGGTTTAAGCGGGTACGGCGAGATAAGTTTGCTGTAAATCTGAGCCTGCGAAGGGAACACGGTCAGATCGGAAAGTCGCTAATGCCATCCATGGCCGCTCGGCCCGCACCGTCCCTGGCGCGGGACGCTTTCCTCTTCTGACCGTGTTCCCTGCGCGTTGAGCATATTTATTGGTGCAAGAGTCACTCTGCTTTGGATCCGTCAGTCGTCTGAAATGCCCATGTGAGTTCCTGATGCGTCTGCCATACGTGAAGCGAAGGGAGCATACGCCTGTAGCAAAGCATCGCGGGCCAGGGATGGGCCGCGCTGAGCCTGCCAGGGATGGCGTCTTTTGCGTCTTTGCGAAAGGCGTATGCTCCCTGAAGCCCGCACAGCAGTGAGAGAGGGCGGTGCGTTGCAACCAAAGCTACTCTGCTTTTATTTGGCCAACAGTCTGAGCAACGTCGTGAATCGCAGACAAATAAGCTATTGTAATTGTTGAAATTACCGTAAGAATCACCTCGCTGTCTCCATTCAGAGACAGAGAAAATGCCAGCTGTCGCCTGATACCGACACTTCCTGCCGTACCTCGCTGTAGAAAGCCTTAACGCTCTGCTTAATATATTGATTTATAGGTATTTTAAAAATAAATCTTAACCTGGCACGGCTTGTGCAATACTTCTGCTGTAGATGCTCATTCCACCTCTTATGTTTGCTGATGCTACATAAACCTGGGAATGATGCAGAGCCAATTTTAGGTACCTGTTGTCTGCCTGCCTGTATCGCAAAAGCCTTACAGGGTTAACAGACACCACGTTGAGTCAGGTACCTCCCGGTTGTCTTACCGACCTGATCTTACACCTGCCAATGGCAGGTGTTTTTTTTTGCCTGCGAGAACAGGGCGGCAGATTGCGGGCACAAAAAAGCCGGGCAAGCCCGGCTTTATCCTGTCTTACAACGGCATCAGACGTTGGGATTATTCTTCAGCGTCAGCAGTAATCCTTCACGACGCATCTTCGCGGCCTCTTCCGGACGATGCAGACGATCATAAACATCCGCCAGCCACGCATAATCGAAGGCATCCGGACGCTGTGCCAGCGCCTGCTGCAGCGCTTCAGCAGCCTGCTGCCATTCACCATGACGCATCAGCAACTGACCCAGCGTACTGTGCAGCAACGGCGTTGCACCATGCTGTTTGATCTGATGGCGTAATGCTTTCTCCAGCGCTTCCGGATTGCCGCTTTTGATGCGAGGCATCAGCAGCACCAGACGATCGTCATAATGACGCTTGAGGCCTTCCAGCACGATCGACTGCGCGGTGTCGTGATCGTTACACTCAATCAGATGATCCGCCATAGCGACCTGCAGTGTCGTATCCTGACGGGTCTTGCGGCTCAGCGTGCTCCACCAGCGCTTCAGGCCATCGCTGCCCTGGTCGGCCATCGCCTGATTCATCAGACCCAGCCAGGCCTGCTGCTGCAATGCATCGCGATGCGGCTCATCGCCAACCTGCGACTTCTGCATAGCAGGCAGAATATCCAGCAGGGCACTCCAGGCACCGGTGCGGACATACGCCTGTTCAGCCAGACGCAGCACTTCAGGGTGACGCGGAGCCACTTCCAGCAGACGGTCAATGCTGTGACGCGCAGCGTGATCTTCGTTACGGGCCAGCTGAATACGTGCGCGGGCAATTTCCACCGGGATGGTATTGCTTTCAGACAGCTCAGCGGCACGTTCAAGATGCTGATTGGCACGAATTTCATCACCACGCTGCTGGGCGGCTTCGGCTGCCAGCAGATAGTTGGCTACCGGCACATCGGCGTGATCGGCATCTTTAGACAGCAGTTTCTCCACCTGACGGTGGTCGCCTTCGGCCAGCTTCATCAGCGCCGACTGAGTATGACGCTGAGCGCGACGGCGTTTACGTCCGGTAAACCAGCCACGGGTACGCGCGCCGGTGTGCAGCACGCGGCGCAGCAGCCATTCCACGGCCAGAATCACCAGCAGGCTCAGGATAAGAATAATCACCAGGCCGGTCACGCTGGTTTCGATGTTCCAGTTATCGGTCTGAATCAGCACATAACCCTGATGACCGGCAATCATCGGTCCCAGCACTACGCCAGCAATCAGCAGGATAAAGAGGATAAATACCTTAAGCATGCTTAGCCTCCCTGCTGATTAGCAGCGGCAGAAGGTTGCGCTAACAGGTTCCGCACGCGGGTCTGCATCAGCTGTTCCAGCAATGGCTGACTTTCCAGGTTATCCGGCAGATCCATATTGATGTTCTGTTGGCTCAGCTCATCCAGCTGGGCAAGGAAGGCTTTGGTGGCGGCATCATTGGTGTCGTACCAGGCGCGAACCCAGGCGGACACGGTATCGATAGATTGTTTATAAATCTCATCCTGATGACGCGGTACGGCCTGCGCAGCAATCAACAGACGCGAGCGGATATTCTCACGCAGGTAAACATCCTGATTCGGTGCCAGCAGCGGCTGTGCAGTGTTATCGCGGCGGCGGATGGTAATAAAGTCATCCATGAAGTTATGCCAGCTTTTCACCAGATTCTGACGCCATTCGCGCACGGAACCTGAGAGTTCGCCGCCATCGCTGTCCATCGGCGCATCATCACTGTCGTTGTCGGCCAGACGCAGATTATCGACATTGTTCGAGAGCTGATTCAGCTTGAGGATCACGCCGTCGTAGTCGACCTGCGTAACAGAAGAGAGGTTACTGATATCCTGGGTCAGCGCACGACGCACATTCATGACGCTGGGATCGTTCATATCGGCCAGGCTGGCATCAGCGCTTTTCAGCAGTGCAGCAGCGGTCGTGACATCCTGATCGCTCCAGAGTTTACGGCCTGCCAGTTTCACCAGATAGTCCGCCTGTGCCAGCAACCAGCTGCGCACGTCGTTGCCAGAGATCACGGCCACTTTTTCACGCAGGGTTTCCAGCTCTTTAGCTGA
This sequence comes from Pantoea sp. R13S299, assembly GCF_048515925.1. NCBI lineage: Bacteria > Pseudomonadati > Pseudomonadota > Gammaproteobacteria > Enterobacterales > Erwiniaceae > Pantoea > Pantoea sp. R13S299. The sequence goes on along the minus strand of NZ_JBLYEF010000006.1, from coordinate 50,464 downwards.
CGCACTCTGCTGTTGCTGCGCCGTCTGCAACGCGGTTTCGGCGCCACTCAGTTGCTGTGTCAGCTGCTGCTTATCGCTGCTGGCCTGCTGCTGCAACGCGCTTAACTGATCGCTCAGCTTCTGATTGGTTTGTGCCTGTAAATCAGCCTGATGTTTCCCGTTAAGGTATAAACCCGCACCAATCGCCAGCGCTATGACAATCGCCACTGCTCCCAACACCATGCCACCATTTTTCGCATTACGCGGTGGTGTGCTGTTGCTGGAAGGAGAGCGGTCGACCGCTGGGGTGGTTTCTTCAACCATGGCGGAGGAGTCTTTTTGTTCCGTCATATGTGGCACATCCCATTGTTAAAGTTCAGCGTAACGCGCGCAGCAGCGCATCGTTATCGGCACCATCGGCTACCTGAATATCCTGCCAACCTAATCCAGCGGCCAGGGTAGCCAAACGTTCACTGACGACAATCAGTCGGCAGTGGAGCAGCCATTCCTCGCGATCAACCGCAGGGAACAGCGAAAAGAGCTGTTGTAACATTTCACCGCTGGTCACTACCAGCACAGAGACGCCGCGATCGCGCCAGCGGCGGCCTTCAATGGGTCCATCATAATGCTTCTGGCAGCGCTGATAGCACGCAGCAAACGTCACCTCAGCACCTCGCCGGGTTAAGGTCTCTGCCAGCAATTCGCGACCGGGATCGCCACGCAGAATCAGCGCACGTTTACCGGCAACCTGCTGAAGCGTGTTTATCTGGATCAATTCCTCACTGGTTTCATGAGCATGAGGCCAGGTCACCTGCTGTCCGCTGACGGTGTGAAACGCCAGCGCGGTGCTGCGACCAATTGCATAATAGTCCAGCTCAGTGGGCCATGCTTTGATCGCGTGCTGTGCGTAGTGAATAACCTGCTGAGAAAGGATAAAGACGAGGTCGCCAGCACGAAGTCCGGCGAGCTTCTGGGGCAGAGAGGCGAGGTCAGCGCCCGGCGCAAACTCGATCAGCGGCAGGCTCCACGCCTGTTTGCCAAGGGCATGCAGGCGTGACACCAGCTCTGCCGCTGCGGGTTCCGGGCGCGTCACCAGGATGGTCATGCCGGCGGCTGCCCCTGGTAAACTTCTTTCAGGATTTCACGTGCGCCGCCATTCAGCAGTTCATCGGCCAGTGAAATGCCCATCTGTTCTGCCTGCGCGCGTGGACCACGACGTTCACCGCTGACCATCACCCGGCCATCCGGTGCGCCGACCATGCCGCGCAGCCAGAGGTCATCGCCTTCCAGCACCGCGAAACTGCCGATGGGTACCTGGCAGCCACCCTCTAAGCGGGTATTCATGGCGCGTTCCGCTCTGACACAAACTTCGGTGTCATCGTGGTTCAGTGCCCGTAACAGGTCAATTAAGACGCTGTCGTCCAGACGGCATTCAATGCCGACCGCACCCTGACCCACAGCGGGCAGGGAGACTTCGGCAGGCATCGCCTGGCGAATGCGATCTTCCAGTCCCAGGCGTTTCAGCCCGGCGACGGCAAGAATAATCGCGTCATACTCGCCGGCATCGAGCTTGCCGAGGCGGGTGCCCACATTGCCACGCAGCGAGCGGATCACCAGATCCGGGCGGCGCGCGCTAATCTGGCACTGACGACGCAGGCTGGAAGTGCCGACGATGGCACCCGGTGGCAGCGCGTCAATAGAGTCATAATGATGAGAAACGAACGCATCGCGCGGATCGTCGCGCTCGCAGATGGTCACCAGGCCCAGACCTTCAGGGAAACTGACCGGCACATCTTTCATAGAGTGCACCGCCATATCGGCACGGCCATCCTGCATCGCCAGCTCAAGCTCTTTGACAAACAGACCCTTGCCACCCACTTTTGCCAGCGGGGTATCAAGGATAATGTCACCTTTCGTGACCATAGGCACCAGCTCAACGCGCAGTCCCGGATGGGCACTCATGAGGCGTTGCTGTACATAATGTGCCTGCCATAATGCGAGCGGGCTTTGTCTTGTAGCAATTCTGAAAATTTTGTCTAACATGCTGTTAACCATTTTTATCGTTCACTGAATATCCTATCATCTCTGGGTGAATACTGTCAGTTTCAACGGATTGAAAACGGTCTGCGCGTGGTTTCAGGCCCGGTTTATCAAGCCATAACGTGGGAACCCGTGCTGAACAGGCGGGAAGCGGGTAAGAACGTGCTAAACTGTTAAGTAGCGCAACTTTCTTTACGGTCAATCTGGCGAGTGTTAGATTGATCACGTTTCCAGCAATTATCTGCCCACTTTTTACTTTAATAAGCGGCAGAGCGTGGAAACAGGGTGCTTAAACACTGGGACAATCAGGCGAAACGTCTTGTACCTCTACATTGAGACACTGAAACAGAGACTGGATGCAATTAACCAGCTGCGCGTTGATCGTGCGCTGGCTGCCATGGGACCCGCTTTTCAGCGCGTCTACAGTCTGCTGCCAACCTTATTACATTATCAACACCCTCAGATGCCGGGTTACCTTGAAGGTAGCGTTCCACATGGCATCAGCTTCTACACGCCTGATGAAAATCAGCGCCAGCTGCTGGCCGATCTCACCGGCGACAGCGACCTGCGCCATGCCGATGCGCCGAAAGGCGAAATGCCGATTACGGCGATCTACTCCATGGGCAGTACCTCCTCAGTCGGCCAGAACAGCGTCTCGGATCTCGATATCTGGGTCTGCCATCAATCCTGGCTCGATAATGAAGAGCGCCTGAATCTGCAGCGTAAATGTACGCTGCTGCAGAAGTGGTGCGTCTCGATGGGCGTGGAAGTCAGTTTCTTCCTGATTGACGAGAATCGCTTCCGTCATAACGAAAGCGGCAGCCTGGGCGGTGAAGACTGCGGCTCAACCCAACACATTTTACTGCTGGATGAGTTTTACCGTACCGCGGTTCGTATGGCGGGCAAACGCCTCCTGTGGAATATGGTGCCGGGTGAAGAAGAGCATCATTACGACGACTACGTAATGTCGCTGTACGCCAAAGGCGTGCTGACCCCGAATGAGTGGCTCGATCTGGGCGGCCTCGGCACGCTGTCGGCAGAAGAGTATTTCGGTGCCAGCCTGTGGCAGCTCTATAAAAGTATCGACTCGCCTTATAAAGCCGTACTGAAAACGCTGCTGCTTGAAGCCTACAGCTGGGAATACCCGAATACGCAGCTACTGGCGATGGATATCAAACAGCGCCTGCACGACGGTGAAATCATCTGCTTCGGACTCGATCCTTATTGCATGATGCTGGAACGCGTCACGCACTACCTGACCAGCGTGGACGATCAGCCGCGCCTTGACCTGGTGCGTCGCTGTTTCTATCTCAAAGTGTGTGAAAAGCTCAGCACCGAAGATCATCAGCACCGTACCGGCTGGCGTCGCGAGATTTTATCGCAGCTGGTGAAAGAGTGGGGCTGGAACGAAGAGAAGATCGCCATTCTGGACAACCGCGCCGAGTGGAAAATCGAGCGGGTGCGTGAAGCCCATAACGAATTGCTGGATGCGATGATGCAGAGTTATCGCAACCTGATCCGCTTTGCCCGCCGCAATAACCTGAGCGTCAGCGCCAGCCCGCAGGATATCGGTGTATTGACCCGTAAACTGTATGCCGCGTTTGAAGCGCTGCCGGGCAAAGTGACGCTGGTGAATCCGCAGATTTCGCCCGATCTCTCTGAACCGAATCTGACCTTTATTCATGTGCCGCCTGGCCGCGCCAACCGTTCCGGCTGGTATCTCTATAATCAGGCACCGGATATGGATTCGATCATCAGCCATCAGCCGCTGGAATATAACCGCTACCTGAACAAGCTGGTGGCGTGGGCATGGTTCAATGGTCTGCTGACCCGTAAAACCCGGCTGCATATTAAAGGCAATGAGATTTGCGATCTGGCGCGCCTGCAGGAGCTGGTTAACGATGTTTCCAGCCACTTCCCGCTGCGTCTGCCTTCGCCGACGCCAAAAGCGCTCTACAGCCCGTGCGAAATCCGGCATCTGGCGATTATTGTTAACCTTGAGCATGACCCGACTGCGGCCTTCCGCAATCAGGTGGTGCACTTCGACTTCCGCAAGCTGGATGTCTTTAGCTTTGGTCAGCAGCAGCAGTGCCTGATTGGCAGCATCGATCTGCTCTATCGCAATTCCTGGAATGAGGTGCGTACGCTGCACTTCAGCGGCGAACAGGCGATGATCGAAGGGCTGAAAACCATTCTCGGCAAGATGCATCAGGATGCCTCACCGCCGGATACGGTGGAAGTGTTCTGCTACAGCCAGCATCTGCGCGGTCTGATTCGCACGCGCGTGCAGCAGCTGGTCTCAGAATGTATTGAGCTGCGCCTCTCCAGCACACGTCAGGAGCCTGGTCGCTTTAAAGCGCTGCGCATGGCGGGTGAGACCTGGGGACTGTTCTTTGAACGCATGAGCGTCTCTGTGCAGAAGCTGGAAAACGCGGTGGAGTTTTATGGCGCGATCTCCAACAACAAGCTGCACGGGTTGTCGATCAAAGTCGAAACGAATCAGACGCCGCTGCCACCCGTGGTCAACGGCTATGCCAGCGAAGGCATCATTCAGTTCTTCTTTGAAAACACCACGGATGAGCGCGGCTTCAATATCTACATTCTCGATGAGACCAATCGGGTTGAGGTCTATCATCACTGTGAAGGCAGTAAAGAGGAGCTGGTGCGCGACGTCAGTCGCTTCTACTCCTCATCGCACGATCGCTTCACCTATGGATCGAGCTTTATCAACTTCAACCTGCCGCAGTTCTATCAGATTGTGAACACCGGAGAGCGATTCCAGGTGATTCCGTTCCGTAGTCAGACGCTGACGCAGCTGTGTACGACGCAGCCTGACAACGACAACAGCGACTATCAACCGCGCTATCAGGTGCATTGATGCTGACGGGCTGCCTGCGCTCTGCAGGTGGCCGCTATCTTTCTGGCTTGTCACCCGGCTCACGCTATTAGCGGGGATTTCCTGTTGCTTTTCCACCTTCAACTGCGATGATAAGCATCCAGGTAAAGGACATGAAGAGCATAAAGAATGAAGAAAGTAATAAGCCTGTTGGCCATGGCACTGGCAATAACCAGCCTTACAGGTTGTGGTCTGAAAGGACCGCTCTACTTCCCGCCGAAGGATCAGCCGAAGAAACAACAATCGCCGACCGAAAGCCAGAAAGCGGATGCCACGAAAGCCGATGTTGGCGGTCTGGTGACCGGCAATTCAGGCGCACAAGCGAACTAATCTGATGGCTTATCCGGCGGAGCAAAAAATGCAGTTCTCCAAAATGCACGGTCTCGGCAACGATTTTATGGTTGTGGATGCGGTGACACAAAACGTCTTCTTCTCGCCGGAATTGATCCGCCGGCTGGCCGATCGTCATCTGGGGATCGGTTTTGATCAGCTGCTGATTGTTGAACCGCCTTACGATCCCGATCTCGATTTCCACTATCGCATTTTCAACGCTGACGGCAGTGAAGTGGCCCAGTGTGGCAACGGTGCGCGCTGCTTTGCCCGCTTTGTTCAGCTGAAAGGGCTGACCAACAAAACCGATATCCGGGTCAGTACCCAGAATGGCCGCATGGTCCTCACCGTGACGCCTGATGATCAGGTGCGTGTGAACATGGGCGAGCCCAACTTCGAGCCTCAGCAGGTGCCATTCCGCGCCAACAAAGCCGAAAATCTCTATCTGCTGCGCGTGGCCGAGCAGACGGTGATGCTGGGTGCGGTGTCGATGGGTAATCCTCATTGCGTTATTCAGGTGGAAAGCGTTAAAACCGCACAGGTTGAACTGCTGGGCCCGATTCTGGAGAGCCACGAGCGCTTCCCGGATCGCGTCAATGTCGGTTTTATGGAGATCATTAATCCCGAACATATCCGCCTGCGCGTCTACGAACGCGGAGCGGGTGAAACGCAGGCGTGCGGCAGTGGCGCCTGTGCTGCCGTTGCATGCGGCATTCAGCAGGGCATTCTGGCACCGAAAGTGCGTGTCGATCTGCCTGGCGGAACGCTACACATTGCCTGGAAAGGTGCCGGTCAGCCGCTCTACATGACCGGGCCTGCGACACACGTCTACGATGGGTTTATTCATCTATGAAAAATATCGAAGAGCAGGCTGACAGTTCGGTTCTGCTGGACGATCAGGCCGTCAGTGATTATCTGCGGCAGAATCCTGATTTCTTCATCCGCAATGCCCGCGAAGTGGAACAGATGGCTGTGCCGCATCCGGTGCGCGGCAGCGTCTCACTGGTCGAGTGGCATATGGCGCGGCAACGCAACCATATCCAGCGGCTGGAAGAAGAGATCACGCTGCTGATGGAGCAGGCCAGCGCTAACCACGAACTGTTTGACCGTCTGCTGTCGCTGGAAAGCCATCTGGCCGCGGCTGACTCGCTGCAGGATATGCTCAACCGTCTGCATCGCTGGGCGCGTGAGCTGGGTCTGGCGGGCGCCAATGTGCGGCTGTTCAGTGATAAATGGCTGCTGGGCGCGCCCTCCGATTTCTTTCAGCTAAGCCTGTCGCGTCAGGCGTTTGAACCGCTGCGTATTCAGCGCTTCGGCAACCAGCATCACTATCTCGGCAATATTAACGGGCCGGAACTGTTGTTGCTGTTGCCGCAGGCCAAAGCGATCGGCTCGGTTGCGATGTCGCTGATGGGCGAAGAGGGCGATCTCGGCGTGCTGGTGTTCAGCAGTCGCGACAGCCAGCACTATCAATCGGGGATGGGGACACTGCTGTTACAGCATCTGTCGCAGATGATGCCTGATCTGCTTTCCCGCTGGGTTGAACGCGCATGAGCAGCGCGCTGCAGGAGGCCGTCGACGGATTCCTGCGCTTCCTGAAAGTGGAGCGCCAGCTCAGTCCGTTAACCCAGAGCAGCTATGCGCGACAGCTTGCCGCGTTGCTGGCGATTGCGGATGAGATGAAGCTCAGCAGCTGGGCAGAGCTGGAACCCGCGCAGGTGCGCAGCATGGCCGCACGCAGTCGTCGCGCCGGACTCTCTGCCAGCAGCCTTGCGCTGCGTCTCTCCGCCCTGCGCAGTTTTCTCGACTGGCAGGTGAGCCAGGGTTTGCTTTCCGCTAATCCGGCCAAAGGGGTGATGACGCCGCGTAAAGCGCGCCATCTGCCTAAAAATATTGATGTTGATGAAGTCAATCAGCTGCTGGAGATCGACCTGGACGATCCGCTGGCGGTGCGTGACCGGGCGATGCTGGAAGTGATGTATGGCGGCGGTCTGCGTCTCTCCGAACTGGTGAATATGGATTGCCGCCACGTCGATCTCGATTCAGGCGAAGTATGGGTCGTGGGTAAGGGCAGCAAAGAGCGGCGCGTACCGATTGGCCGCACGGCGGTCACCTGGATCCAGCACTGGCTGCCGCTGCGTGAAACCTTTGGCGGCCAGGATGATGCGCTGTTTCTGTCGACGCGCGGCAACCGCATCTCGCCCCGTAACGTGCAGAAACGCTTTGCCGAGTGGGGCATCCGTCAGGGTCTGGCGAGCCATATCCATCCGCATAAGCTGCGACACTCCTTTGCCACGCACCTGCTGGAGTCCAGCGGCGACCTGCGCGCCGTGCAGGAGTTGCTGGGGCATGCGAATCTGTCGACCACCCAGATCTACACCCATCTCGACTTCCAGCATCTGGCTTCGGTGTACGATGCTGCGCATCCCCGCGCCAAACGAGGAAAGAACGAATGAAGTTTTATCGTCCGCTGTCGGCCATAAAAGCCATGACCTTCGACCTTGATGACACGCTTTACGATAACTACCCGGTGATTCGTCGTACCACGCTGGAGTCCCATGCGGCGTTGCAGGCTTACCATCCGGCGCTGCGTGACTTCACGCCGCAGGATTATCAGCAGTTGCGTGACGACCTGCTGCAGCGTGAGCCTGAAATCTATCATGACGTATCGGAGTGGCGACGCCGTTCGGTGGAGCTGGCGATGCTGAATGTCGGCCTCTCTGCTGCTGAAGCCACTGCGGGCGCGGCAGACGTGATGGCGGTCTTCCATCAGTGGCGCAGTCAGGTTGAGATGCCGGATGAGACACATCAGACGCTGAAAGCACTGGCGGAAAAAATCCCGCTGGTGGCGGTCACCAACGGCAACGCCTGCCCGGAAAAAATGGGCATTGCGCAATACTTCCAGTTCACGCTGCGGGCCGGGCCTGATGGCCGCGCCAAGCCGTGGCAGGATATGTATCAGCTTGCCGTGCAACGCCTTGATATTGCCCCGCACCATATTCTGCATGTGGGTGATGACCTCACCACCGACGTCGCCGGTTCACTGCGCTGCGGACTGCAGGCCTGCTGGATTAACCTGCGGCAGGGCAACCTGATGCATATCCCGGATGCGCGCCTGTTGCCGCATGTCGAAATTTCGCGGTTGGCATCACTCACCTCACTGCTATAATGGCTGTAAATTTATCCAGTCGTCTCTTCTTCTCTGCTTTGCCGCTGTCCCTTATCCGGCATCAGTGTCGCCGCCTGACTGGCAGCGACACTGCCTTGCGGCAGGCGGAATAAACCGCGCGACGACGACGCTTTTTCTCTGGTAAACGGTGCTTATGGACGTTTCTGAACTGCTCGATGGTTTGAATGACAATCAGCGCGCTGCCGTTGCGGCTCCGCGCAGTAACCTGCTGGTGCTGGCAGGCGCGGGCAGTGGTAAAACGCGGGTGCTGGTGCATCGCATTGCCTGGCTGATGTCAGTAGAGAATTGCTCGCCCTATTCGATTATGGCGGTGACCTTTACCAACAAAGCGGCCGCAGAGATGCGTCACCGTATCGAGCATCTTATCGGCACCAGTCAGGGCGGAATGTGGATAGGGACCTTCCACGGCCTGGCGCACCGCTTACTGCGCGCTCATCATCTTGACGCCGGTCTGCCGCAGGATTTCCAGATCCTCGACAGTGAAGATCAGCTGCGGCTGCTCAAGCGCCTGATCAAATCCATGAATCTTGATGACAAGCAGTGGCCTGCGCGCCAGGGCATGTGGTACATCAACGGCAAAAAAGATGAAGGCCTGCGGCCAAAACATATCGAAAGCTACGGCAATCCGATTGAGCAGACCTGGCTGCGCATTTATCAGGCCTATCAGGAAGCCTGTGATCGCGCCGGTTTGGTCGACTTTGCCGAGCTGCTGCTGCGCGCCCATGAGCTGTGGCTCAACAAGCCGCACATTCTTAATCACTACCGCGAACGCTTTACCAACGTGCTGGTAGATGAGTTTCAGGATACTAACAACATTCAGTACGCCTGGATTCGGATGCTGGCGGGCGACAGCGGTCGTGTGATCATCGTGGGTGATGATGATCAGTCGATCTACGGCTGGCGCGGCGCGCAGGTTGAGAATATTCAGCGCTTTCTGCAGGATTTCCCTGGCGCGGAAACGATCCGTCTGGAGCAGAACTACCGCTCGACTAATAACATCCTGAAAGCCGCCAACGCCCTGATCGCCAACAACAATGGCCGCCTGGGGAAAGAGCTGTGGACCGAAGGCAGCGATGGTGAACCGATCTCTATCTACTGCGCCTTTAATGAGCTGGATGAAGCACGCTTCGTGGTCAACCGCATCAAGGTCTGGATGGAGAACGGCGGCGCGCTGAACGACTGCGCCATTCTCTATCGAAGCAATGCCCAGTCGCGTGTGCTGGAAGAGGCGCTGCTGCAGAGCAGCATGCCGTACCGTATTTATGGCGGCATGCGCTTCTTCGAACGTCAGGAGATCAAAGATGCGCTCTCCTATCTGCGCCTGATGGCCAACCGCAACGATGACGCAGCGTTTGAGCGCGTGGTGAATACCCCGACGCGCGGCGTGGGCGATCGCACGCTCGATGTGGTGCGTCAGACGGCGCGTGAACGTCAGATGACGCTGTGGCAGGCAACGCGGGAACTGCTGCAAAGCCGCGCGCTGGCTGGCCGGGCCGCCTCTGCGCTGCAGCGCTTCTGTGAGCTGGTCGATTCACTGGCGACCGAAACCGCCGATTTACCGCTGCATGTTCAGACCGACCGGGTTATCAAAGACTCTGGCCTGTGGCTGATGTATGAGCAGGAAAAAGGCGAGAAGGGCCAGGCGCGTATCGAAAACCTTGAGGAATTGGTGACGGCAACACGCCAGTTCAGCTATCAGGACGAAGATGAAGATCTGATGCCGCTGCAGGCCTTCTTATCTCATGCCGCCCTTGAAGCGGGTGAAGGTCAGGCCGACAAATGGCAGGATGCGGTTCAGCTGATGACGCTGCACTCAGCAAAAGGGCTGGAGTTCAGCCAGGTCTTTATCGTCGGCATGGAAGAGGGCATGTTCCCAAGCCAGATGTCGCTGGATGAAGGCGGGCGTCTGGAAGAGGAGCGTCGTCTGGCGTATGTCGGCGTAACCCGTGCGATGATCAAGCTGACACTGACCTACGCGGAAACCCGCCGACTCTATGGTAAGGAAGTGTATCACCGGCCTTCCCGTTTCATCGGCGAACTGCCCGAAGCGTGCATCGAAGAAGTCCGTCTGCGTGCCAGCGTCAGCCGCCCGGTAAGTCATCAGCGGATGGGTGCCCCGGTGACCAAAAATGACAGCGGATTCGCGCTGGGACAGCGTGTTCATCACGCTAAATTTGGCGAAGGCACCATCATTAATCTGGAAGGCAGCGGTGAGCACAGCCGCCTGCAGGTGGCGTTTCAGGGGCAGGGAATCAAGTGGCTGGTGGCGGCTTACGCGAAGCTGGAAACGCTTTAGCGTGCGGTTGACGGCTTTTTCGTCTCAGCGTAACATGCGCCCACTATTATCATGAGAGGACAATGCCTTGGACACGCCCAGTCGATGCTGGCTCAATGACCTGGATACCAGGAATAACATCTAAGGCTACCTCTTTACGCGGGTAGCCTTAGCGGTTATCAGCGACCTCCCTTTTTGATTCCGTCGCACGAGTCAGCACTGATTTATCTCTGAAACTCTGTTTCCGTGTTCAGGCCGCACGTTCCATGTTGAGGAACGGCGGACTGCCTTGTCCCATTTAGTCTGCAATGGGGAGTATTGCTATGCTGAGCGCATTTAAACTGGATCACAGTCGCCTGACGCGACTGGAGCTGGAAGACGAAAACGACAAACTGACCACCTCCGTCTGGGTCGATCTTATCGAGCCGGAAGAGGGTGAGCGTGACCGCGTACAATCGGAGCTGGGTCAGAGCCTGGCAACACGGCCTGAGCTGGAAGATATCGAGGCCTCGGCACGTTTCTTCGAAGATGAAGATGGGCTGCATATTCACTCCTTCTTCTTCTATGAAGATGCTGACGATCACGCCGGTAACTCCACCGTGGCGTTCACCATCCGTGAAGGCCGCCTCTATACGCTGCGCGAACGTGAGCTGCCCGCTTTCCGTCTCTATCGTATGCGCGCCCGTAACCAGACTCTGATCGACGGCAATGCTTTTGAACTGCTGCTCGACCTGTTTGAAACCAAAATCGAACAGCTGGCGGATGAAATCGAGAACATCTATAGCGCACTGGAGAAACTCAGCCGGGTGATCATGGAAGGTCAGCAGGGCGAAGAGTACGATCAGGCGCTGTCGCGGCTCGCGGAACTGGAAGATATCGGCTGGAAGGTGCGTCTGTGTCTGATGGATACGCAGCGCGCGCTGAACTTCCTGGTGCGTAAAGCGCGTCTGCCGGGTAATCAGCTGGAGCAGGCGCGGGAAATTCTGCGCGATATCGAATCGCTGCTGCCGCATAACGAATCACTGTTCCAGAAGGTCAACTTCCTGATGCAGGCGGCGATGGGCTTTATCAACATCGAACAGAACCGCATCATCAAGATCTTCTCGGTGGTCTCCGTGGTGTTTCTGCCGCCAACGCTGGTCGCTTCCAGCTACGGGATGAACTTCGAGTTTATGCCGGAACTGAAGTGGAGCTTCGGTTATCCTGCGGCCATCGGCCTGATGATTCTGGCCGGACTGGCACCTTATCTCTACTTCAAGCGCAAAAACTGGCTTTAAAAAAGCCACGGGCCATCTCAGATGGCCCGTTCTGCTGGCTCCCATCCCGATTTCTGCGTACTCTGACCCTCCTGTTTTTACAAATAATTAACTTCTTATGGACGCTTTTTCGTTGCGTACGCAGTGGACGCTGCTGCTGCTGATCTCCGTGTTACTGGGTGCGGTGCTGCACTATTTTCACGTGCCTGCCGCGCTGTTACTGGGGCCGATGATTGTGGGTGTGGTGATGGGGCTGTTGGGTGCCACGCTGCGCATTAACAGACGGTTCTTCCTGCTTGCTCAGGCCGTTCTGGGCTGCATGATTGCCCAGAGCCTGTCGCCCTCCATTCTGACACCGCTGATTCAGGACTGGCCGATCGTGCTGGCAGTACTACTGCTGACGCTGGCGGCCAGCGGCCTGTCCGGTTTTCTGCTGGTACGCTTCAGTCATCTGCCCGGCCCGACCGGCGCGTGGGGATCGTCGCCCGGCGGTGCCTCAGCTATGGTAGCGATGGCAGGGGACTTTGGCGCTGACGTCCGGCTGGTCGCTTTTATGCAGTATCTTCGAGTGCTGTTTGTCGCTTCGGCGGCCGCGCTGGTGGCGCGCATCGGGCTGGGTGATCAAGCCCACAGCGTTTCGCTGCTCTGGTTCCCCGCGCTGAATCGCGGCTTTGCCATTACTCTGGTGGTGATGCTGGCGGGCGCGTGGCTGGGCACACGACTGCGCATTCCTTCTGGCGCGCTGCTGCTGCCCGCGCTGGCGGGCGCGGCACTGAACAGCAGTCATATCGCGGTGTTACAGGTGCCGGAATGGCTGCTGGCCGTGGCCTATGCTCTGATTGGCTGGAGCGTGGGATTGCGTTTCACCCGCCCAATCTTTCTGCTGGCGCTGCGCACGCTGCCGCAGATGCTGGCCTCGATCTTCGGGCTGATGCTGTTGTGTGGCGGGCTGGCGTGGATGCTGACGCGAATGCTGGATATCGATTTGATGACGGCTTATCTCGCCACCAGTCCAGGCGGCCTGGACACGGTGGCGATTATTGCTGCGGGAACTCAGGTCAACATGGCATTTGTGATGGCGATGCAGACGTTGCGTCTCTTTACCATCCTGCTGACTGGCCCGGCTTTAGCGCGTTTTATTTCACGCTATGCGCGCACGGGAACGGGAGCGGAATGAAAACGCGACCGCATCGCAGACAAACACCAGCAGCGCCAGCCAGATAAAGGCAAAGGTCACCAGCTTGTCTGGCGTGATGGTTTCACCGTAAAACACTACCGCCAGCACAAACATCAGCGTCGGGCCGAGGTACTGGAAGAAGCCCACGGTGGAGAGGCGCAGCCGGCTGCAGGCCGCCGCAAACAGCATCAGTGGAATGGTGGTCACAATGCCGGCAGCGATCAGCTTCAGGTTGAGACTCAGCGGGTTAGCCGATAAGTGGCTGGTGCTGCTGTCGGCAAAGCCAAACAGGTAAATCGCCGCCAGCGGGAACAGCCACAGGGTTTCAATCAGCATGCCGCTCTGCGCATCGACCTGAATCTTTTTGCGCAACAGACCGTACAAGGCAAAGCTCAGCGCCAGACCCAGCGCGATAATCGGTAACGATCCAAACTGCCACAGCTGTACCAGCACGCCGACGGCTGCCAGCAGCACGGCCAGCCACTGCAGGCGGCGAAAACGTTCGCGCAAAAACAGCATGCCGAACACCACGTTGATCAGCGGGTTAATAAAGTAGCCCAGGCTGGCTTCCAGCATATGTTGATTGTTGACTGCCCAGATAAACAGCAGCCAGTTACCGCCGATAGTGATGGCCGTCAGCGCCAGCAGCAGCACTTTTTTAGGCTGGCGTATCACGCTGCGCACGCCTGGCCAGCTGCGACTCAGCGTAATCAGCAACAGCATAAAGAGTGCCGACCAGATCACCCGGTGCGTCATGATTTCTGTGGCGGGAACCTGTTTAACCAGCTTGAAATAGGCGGGCGCAATGCCCCAGATAAAGTAAGCGCCCAGTGCAAAGCCAACGCCCTGGCGGGTTTGTTGCGTATCCATATGCGATCCATTCAATGGCGTGGTTAGCCGATAAGATAGGTGGCGGTTGCAGTAGCGATATAGTCGCCCTGCTGATTGTGCAGCTCCACGCGCGCCACGGCGACTTTGTTACCAGCGCGCAGCAGGCTGCTGGTGGCGGTGAAACGTTCGCCGCGTCCGGGACGCAGATAGTCAACGCGCATATCAATGGTGCCCATGCGCGACAGACGCTGGCGCAGGTCCGCTTCGCTGATGCTCTCCTGACGGGTTAACGCATTACTGACGCAGACCATACCCGCCGCAACATCCAGTACCGACGCGATTACGCCGCCGTGCAGAATCTGCTGCGCCTGGTTGCCCACCAGCATGGTTTTGTTATTGAAGCTGATCTCTGCGTAATCCGCGTCGAGGCGCATCAGCTCCAGGCCCAGCGCCTGGTTAAACGGCATGTGATAAACAAAAATTTCGCCGACCAGCTGGCGAGCGTTCTGCTGTGTCAGCACGGGTGATGACATGATGATGTGTCCTGAAAAAATCGGGCCAGAGGGGCGCGTAATATGAACGAGTTGTGTATTCTATTCCGCCTGCGAGGGTGTTTCCAGTTTAAGAAATCAGCACTCATGCTCACTGCCATTTGCGTGTAGAATGGCCTGCTTTTTACGACACCCTTTCAGTTATTCTGATACGCAGCTGCTCACCGGAGAATTATATGCGTAAGCATCGCGCCTTGCTGGCGGCAATGTTGATATTTCCTGCGCTGGCGCAGGCGGATGAAGCCCGGATTAAAGAGGTTCATGACGCGCCACAGGTGCAGGGCAGCATTATTGCTAACCTGCTGGAGAAGCATGATAACCCGTTTGTTCTCTATCCTTATGAGAACAACTATCTGCTCTACACCTACACCAGCGACCTCAATAAAGAGGCGATCTCCTCCTATAACTGGGGAGAGAATGCGCGTAAAGATGAAGTGAAATTCCAGCTCAGCCTGGCGTTTCCGCTATGGCGCGGTATTCTGGGCGACAACTCGGTGCTGGCAGCCTCTTATACCCAGCGTTCCTGGTGGCAGCTGTCGAATAGCGCGGAGTCATCGCCATTCCGTGAGACCAACTATGAGCCGCAGATTTTCCTCGGCTGGGCGACTGATTACTCGCTGGGTGGCTGGACGTTGCGTGATGTCGAAGTGGGTCTGAATCACCAATCCAACGGACGAAGCGACCCGACCTCGCGCAGCTGGAACCGCGTCTATGCACGTCTGATGGCGGAGAACGGTAACTTCCTGGCGGAAATCAAACCCTGGTATCGTATCCCTGAAGGGGCGAGCAGCGATGATAACCCGGATATCACTAAATACATGGGTTACTACCGCACCCGTCTGGGCTATAAGTTAGGCGACAGTATCTTCAGCGTGGAAGGCAACTACAACTGGAACAGCGGTTATGGCGGCGCGACGATGGGCTGGAGCTACCCTATTAGTGAGCATGTCCGCTTTTATACTCAGGTGTTTAGCGGCTACGGTGAATCACTGATCGATTACAACCATCGCCAGACGCGTGTTGGTGTGGGTGTAACACTTAACGACTTGTTCTAATCCCTAACGAAAGACAGGAATCGCGTGGCAACCTCGGCAGTTCTTAATCAGGAAGCGCTGGCACAGCAGGTATTACAGGATACCTTCGGCTACCAGCATTTTCGTCCCGGTCAGCAGACGATCATCAATGAGGCGCTGAGCGGGCGCGATTGTCTGGTGGTGATGCCCACCGGCGGCGGTAAATCGCTCTGCTATCAGATCCCGGCGCTGGTGCGCGAGGGGCTGACGCTGGTGGTGTCGCCGCTGATCTCGCTCATGAAAGATCAGGTCGATCAGCTGCTGGCGAACGGCGTGGCAGCAGCCTATCTTAACTCCACCATGACGCGCGATCAGCAGCAGACGGTGATGGCGGACTGCCGCACCGGTCGGGTTAAGCTGCTCTATATCGCTCCTGAACGTCTGATGATGGATAACTTCCTGGAAAGCCTGGCGCACTGGCAACCCGCGATGCTGGCGGTGGATGAAGCGCACTGTATTTCCCAGTGGGGCCACGATTTCCGCCCGGAATATGGCGCACTCGGGAAGATGCGTCAGCGCTTCCCGGAATTGCCGGTGATGGCGCTGACCGCGACTGCCGACGAAACCACCCGCAACGACATCGTTAACCTGCTGCACATGCAGGATCCGCTGATCCAGATCAGCAGCTTTGACCGCCCTAATATCCGCTACACGCTGGTGGAGAAGTTCAAACCGACCGATCAGCTGCTGCGTTACGTGCAGGATCAGCGCGGTAAGTGCGGCATTATCTACTGCAACAGCCGGGCGAAGGTGGAAGACACCGCCGCGCGACTGCAAAGCCGGGGTTTCAGCGTCGGAGCCTACCATGCCGGGATTGACAGCGAACAGCGTGGCCGGGTGCAGGAAGCATTCCAGCGTGACGATCTGCAAATCGTGGTGGCGACGGTGGCCTTTGGTATGGGCATCAACAAACCCAACGTCCGTTTTGTGGTCCACTTCGATATTCCGCGTAACATCGAGTCCTATTATCAGGAAACCGGGCGAGCCGGACGTGATGGTCTGCCCGCCGAAGCGATGATGCTCTACGATCCGGCCGATATGGCCTGGCTGCGAAAATGCCTTGAAGAGAAAGTGCCGGGGCCGCTGCAGGATATTGAGCGCCACAAGCTCAACGCCATGGGCGCGTTTGCCGAAGCGCAGACCTGTCGCCGTCTGGTACTGCTGAACTATTTTGGTGAGGGTCGCCAGCAGCCGTGCGACAACTGCGATATCTGTCTCGATCCGCCCAAACGCTATGACGGCCTGGTTGAAGCGCAAAAAGCGCTCTCCGGCATCTACCGCGTCGGGCAGCGTTTTGGTATGGGCTACATTGTTGAGGTGCTGCGCGGGTCCAATAATCAGCGCATCCGTGAACAGGGCCATGACAAACTGCCGGTCTATGGACTGGGCAAAGATCAGAGCCACGAACACTGGGTCAGCGTGTTGCGTCAGTTAATCCATCTGGGGCTGGTGACGCAGAACATCGCTATGCACTCAGCGTTACAGCTCACCGAAGCGGCGCGTCCGGTGCTGCGCGGTGAAGTGCCCCTGATGCTGGCGGTGCCGCGTTTAATTACTGCGAAGATTAAGAGCAGCAGTCCGGCGAAGTTCCACGGTGGCAACTACGATCGCAAACTGTTCGCCAAGCTGCGTAAGCTGCGCAAAGCGATCGCCGATGAAGAGAATATTCCGCCTTACGTGGTGTTCAATGACGCCACACTGATAGAGATGGCAGAACAGATGCCGGTCAGCGCGTCGGAGATGCTCAGCGTCAACGGCGTGGGTCACCGCAAACTGGAGCGCTTTGGCAAACCTTTCCTGGTGATGATCAAAGAGCATCTTGACGATGAAGAGTAAAGGACACTAATCATGCTGATGTTATTCGCAACCGTGGCGCTGGTTCATCTGGTGGCGCTGATGAGCCCCGGCCCCGATTTCTTTTTCGTATCACAGACCGCCGCCAGCCGCTCGCGCAAGGAAGCGATGATGGGTGTGCTGGGCATTACGCTGGGCATTGTGGTCTGGGCGGGCGTGGCGCTGATGGGGCTGCATCTGATTCTGGAAAAAATGGCCTGGCTGCACCAGATCATCATGGTCGGCGGTGGTCTTTATCTGCTGTGGATGGGCTGGCAGCTGATGTGTTCAGCACATCAGCGTCACAAACAGCCGCAGCAGGATGAGCCGGTGGTTGAGCTGCCGAAACGCGGCATGAGCTTTCTCAAGGGCCTGCTGACCAACCTGTCGAATCCTAAAGCAATTATCTACTTCGGCAGCGTCTTCTCGCTGTTTGTCGGCGACGATGTCGGTTCGGCGGAGCGCTGGGGTCTGTTCCTACTGATTGTCGGTGAAACCTTTGCCTGGTTTACCCTGGTAGCGGCTATCTTTGCGCTGCCGTGGATCCGCACCCGCTATCAGCGGCTGGCGAAATGGGTTGATGGCATGGCAGGCGTCCTGTTTGCCGGTTTTGGTATCCACCTGATTATTTCGCGTTAAGCCCTTATGCCGGAGAGCGCGCTGCGCATCCGGCAGTCATTTCACCTCCTGTCGCCTCTCTCTGAACTTCGCTTGTGTGACGGCTGTCACAATCCAGGCCTGCTGATGCCTCTCTGCTGGAACCGCAGATAAATAGTCACCATTCGTTAATTAATGAAACCATCACCTCCGGTATGGTCGTACCGACGGACTATTTTTTCATGGAGATGATGATGAGAGTAAAACCCCTGTTACTGCTGTTAATCGCGGCCTGCATCAGCGCCTGCGCCTCACCTGATGCTGCCCATTACCGTGCCCCTGATCCGGCGAAAGCAGATAGGGTTTCGACTATCCTTGCGCAGACACCTCCGGCGTCAGAGCAGCCGCAGGGCGAGAGGATTAGTCAGATCTCTGCCACTTTTCTCGGTACGCCCTACCAGGCGGATACGCTGATCGGCTCGCCCGGTACGCCGGAAGCGCTGGTGATCAATTTCAACGGTGTGGATTGCTTCACGCTGCTTGATTACGTGCAGGCGCTGAGCCGCAGCCACGATCGCGCCAGCTTTGAGGCCAGCCTGATTCGGACCCGCTACGCTGGCGGTGATGTCAGCTACCTGAAACGCCGGCACTTTTTTACCGACTGGTTTGCTGTTAGCCCGCGCAATGCCGATGACATAACCCGCACCCTCAGCCCGGATGCGGTGACGGTAGTGAAGCAACTGAACCGTCAGGCCAGCGGAAAAGAGAGGTTGCCCGGTCTGGGTGTGGTTCCTCGCCGCATAACTTACATTCCAGCCCGCGCGATCACCGTACAGGTGCTGAAGCAGATACAGACCGGCGATTACATTGGGGTTTACACGCCCGCTCAGGGGCTGGATGTCTCACATGCTGGCATTGCCGTGCGGCATGATGGCCGCTTGTGGTTCAGGAACGCCTCTTCGCTGGCCGCTAATCGCAAAGTTGTCGATGCGCCGTTCAGTGAATATATGCGGTCTAAACCGGGCATCATTGTGTTGCGTGCAGTGCCGCTGACTGCGCCGTAACGGCATCCGGGAAGAAGGGATTAAACAGGGAGTGTTGGCGCCGACCTCAGCGTGTCGGCGCGTAAAGTCTTAGGCGATTTTTCTGGCGCTGGCCAGCAGCGCGCCAACTGCCATAAACAGCCCGCCGAAAATACGGTTCATCAACTTCATCTGTTTTGGCCCTTTAATCCAGCCAGCAATGCGCGTTGCCAGCGTGGCGTAGCCAATCATCACGATGATATCGACCACCACGGTGGTCACGCCCAGCACCAGATACTGCATAAATAGCGGCTGATGTGGCTGGATAAACTGCGGGAACAGGGCAGCCAGAAAGACGATGCTTTTCGGGTTGGTCAGGTTAACCAGCACGGCACGTTTGAACAGGCGACGACGTGGCATCGCTTTGGCAACCGCATCCAGATCGATGCCACCCGCTGATCGCCACTGCTGAATACCCAGCCAGACCAGATAGGCTGCACCGGCCCATTTCAGAATTTCAAATGCCAGCAGCGACTGAGAAAACAGTGCGCCCAGACCGATGCCGACCAGCACGATGTGCAGTGCCAGGCCAACCTGCAAACCGGAGATAGAGGCCACTGTGCCGCGATAGCCGTGGCTGATACCGGTACTCATGGTGTTGATTGCGCCGGAACCGGGCGACAGGCTCAGGATTGTGGTGGTAAGCAGATAGGTCAGCCACCATTCGATGGTCATGGGTCAGGCTCTCTTTAGTAGCGGAATTGTGACACAATACGCCAGAAATAAGCGCGGCGCTATGGCCTGCGCAGGGCATTCAGGACTCTGTATCCGGTCATCAGGAGGGCGAATGAATCAACACAAAGCCAGCTGGCTGCGACGGGAAAAAGCCTTTGCTGCCTTCGCCACCGGGCCGCTGCTCGATTTCTGGCACCGTCGTGAAGAGCTTGAGTTTACCGGCGTGGGTAATCTGACGCTGCGCTATGTCCGCTTCACATCGCCGCAACACAAGCGTGTGATCCTGATTGTGCCGGGACGCATCGAGAGTTACATAAAATATCCTGAGCTGGCGTACGATCTGTTTCACTGCGGATTTGATGTGGTGATCCTTGACCATCGCGGTCAGGGGCGTTCCGATCGCCTGCTGGAAGATTCACACCGTGGTCACGTGGCGGAATTTACCCATTACGTCGACGATCTTGAAACGCTCTATCTGAAAGAGATTGTCAGCGGCCATTATCAGCAGCGCTATGCGCTGGCTCATTCGATGGGCGGTGCAATCCTGACGCTGTTTCTGGCGCGTCAGCCGCAGGCGTTTCATGCGGCAGCGCTGGTGGCACCGATGTTTGGTATCGCCTTGCCGCTGCCCTCATTTCTGGCCCACCGCATCCTGGACTGGGCGGAGAAACGTCCGGCCATGCGCGATGGCTATGCGCTGGGCACCGGACGCTGGCGCGCGCATCCGTTTGGTATTAACCGGCTGACGCACAGCACCGAGCGTTACCGGCGAAACCTGCGTTTTTATGCGGACGATCCGGCGATTCGCGTGGGCGGGCCAACCTACCATTGGGTACGCGAAGGCATCCATGCGGGTCGCAACATCATCAGTCAGGCCGATAAGATCACCACGCCGCTGCTGCTGTTACAGGCCAGCGATGATCGGGTGGTCGACAATCGTTCACAGGACCTGTTTTGTGCCGCGATGGCCGCGGCGGGTCATCCGTGTGAGGGCAATAAGCCACGGGTGATCGAGGGTGCGCGTCATGAAATCCTGTTTGAAAAGGATGAGATGCGCGCCGAAGCACTCAATGCAGTGGTCGACTTTTTTTCATCGCACCACTGACGTAATTTATCCGACCGGTTTAAACCGGCAGAACCAGATACCCGAGGTTTTCATGTATCACATCGTTGCATCCGATCTGGATGGCACGCTGCTTTCCCCCGAACATCGTCTGACTCCTTTTGCGCGTGAAACGCTGCAGCAGCTGGTCGCGAAAGATATTCACTTTGTGTTCGCCACCGGCCGTCATCATATCGATGTCGGACAGATGCGCGACAGTCTGGCGATTCCGGCCTATATGATCACCTCAAACGGCGCACGCGTGCACAACGCAGAGGGCGAACTGGTGTTCAGTCATAATCTGGATGAGGATATCGCCAGCGATCTGTTTGGCCTGCAATATCATCACAGCGATATTCTGACGCACGTTTACCGCGACGATGAGTGGTTTGTCAGCCGTTCAAGCCCGGCTGAGCAGGACTATTTCCGCGAGTCGGTCTTCAACTATCAGGTCTATGAGCCGGGCCTGCTGCCAACCGATAACATCAGTAAGGTCTTCTTTACCTGCGAAAATCCCGAGCATCTGATTCCGATGGAGCAGGCGATTGAAGCGCGCTGGGGCGATCGGGTTAACGTCAGTTTCTCGCTGCCGACCTGTCTGGAAGTGATGGCGGGCGGCGTGTCGAAAGGGCATGCGCTGGAAGCAGTCGCGAAGACGCTAGGCCACACGCTGAAAAGCTGTATCGCCTTTGGCGATGGCATGAATGATGTGGAGATGCTGAGCATGGCGGGTAAGGGCTATATCATGCAGAATGCCCATCAGCGGTTGAAAGATACGCTGCCGGAGCTGGAGGTGATTGGTTCGAATGCTGATGATGCGGTGCCGCAGACGCTGCGCACGCTCTATCTGGCTTAAGCCGTTAGCGTAAAAAGGGCCGTTATCCGGCCCTTTTTTATTGCCGTCAGGCGAGGGTCTTTTTGTGTTTGTGTTCGCTGACCATCGTCAGTAACAGCAGAATAACCGCCAGCACACAGCCTGCAATCATCACTATGAAGCCGCCGTCCCAGCCGAAGTAATCGACGGTGTAACCGACAATGGCGCTGGCCGCGACCGATCCACCCAGGTAGCCGAACAGGCCGGTAAAGCCCGCCGCCGTTCCCGCCGCTTTTTTCGGTGCCAGCTCCAGCGCGTGCAGACCAATCAGCATCACCGGACCGTAGATCAGGAAGCCAATCACGATCATGCAGGCCATGTCGACGCCAGGATTGCCCGCCGGGTTGAGCCAGTAGATCACGGTCGCGATGGTCACCAGCGTCATAAAGAACACCCCGGTCGCACCGCGATTACCACGGAATACTTTGTCCGACATCCAGCCGCACAGCAGCGTTCCCGGAATCCCCGCATACTCATAGAGGAAGTAGGCCCACGACGATTTATCCAGCGTGAAGTGTTTTACTTCGCGCAGATAGGTCGGTGACCAGTCGAGGATGCCGTAGCGCAGCAGATAGACAAACACGTTAGCCAGCGCGATGTACCACAGCAGTTTGTTCGGCAACACATACTTCATGAAGATCTGTTTTGCCGTCAGCTCCTCTTCGTGGCTGGCATCGTAGTCAGGCGGATAGTCGTTTTTATACTCTTCAATCGGCGGCAGACCGCAGGATTGTGGCGTATCGCGCATCAGCGCAAAGGCCAGAATCGCAATGGCAATCGCGCCAAACGCTGGCATGTAGAGTGCCGCTTTCCAGTCGTTGAACCACGCCATACCGAGCAGGAACAGCAGAGGCGGAATGCCGCCGCCCACGTTATGGGCACAGTTCCAGACCGAGACGATCCTGCCGCGCTCTTTCTGTGACCACCAGTGAACCATGGTGCGCCCACAGGGTGGCCAGCCCATGCCCTGGAACCAGCCGCAGACAAACAGCAGCACGAACATCACCATGATGCTGGAGGTCGCCCAGGGGACGAATCCCATAATCAGCATTACTGCCGCAGCCAGAATCAGACCGGCCGGTAAGAAGACGCGCGGGTTTGAGCGGTCAGAGACCGAGCCCATGATGAATTTTGAAAAGCCGTAGGCAATGGAGATGCCGGACAGGGCAAAACCGAGATCGCCTCGTGAAAAACCCTGCTCCACCAGATAGGGCATGGCGAGTGCGAAGTTTTTTCTGACCAGGTAGTAGGCCGCATAACCAAAGAAGATCCCGATGAAAATTTGCCAGCGCAGACGACGGTAGAGCGGATCAACGTGATCCTCCGCCACCTGCGGCTGACGTGGTGCAGGTTTAAAAATGCTCAGCATCAGTGAGGCCCTCCAGGGCACATTATGATTTTTGATTCCCAGCAGGTTGGGGCAGAAAAGAGCAGAACAAAATGGACGCAGGATGTTCCATTTCGCGCAAAGAATAATGTTAGTTGCGCAACGTTACTGTGATGAATGACACATTTGTTACAGTTTTATTACAGTTGAGAGCGAAAGTGATCACGTGATGGATTATTTCGCGCATTTTATCTGGCTGAAAACCTATTCAGCCGCCAGTTATGTCAGGGAGTGTAAGCAGGCTATCCAGTGGTTATTCTGATCGCCTGGTTTGTAATCAGATGTCAACCAGATTTCACAGCCTGACGGCGGCACATTGTTTACACTGGCGGCCTGTTCATTTCGGGGTCGTCGCCGTGTTTTTATTAATCATTACCACCATCCTGTGGGCTTTTTCGTTCAGCCTGATTGGCGAATACCTTGCCGGGCAGGTGGACAGCTGGTTCTCTGTACTGATGCGTCTGGCGCTGGCTGCGCTGGTGTTTTTACCGTTCCTGCGCTGGCGTGGTCATCGTCCTTCAACGCTGCTGCTTTACATGCTGGTGGGGATGCTGCAGCTGGGTGTGATGTATCTGCTGAGCTTTGAAGCCTATCTCTACCTTAGCGTGTCGGAGTTCCTGCTGTTTACGGTGATGACGCCGCTCTATGTGACGCTGATTTACGATCTGATCAGCCGTCGTCCGCTGCGCATTGGCTATATCTTCAGTGCGCTACTGGCGGTGGCTGGCGCGGCCATTATTCGCTATGACAAAGTCAGCGATCATTTCTGGTTTGGTCTGCTGTTAGTGCAACTGGCAAACATCTGCTTTGCGGCAGGAATGGTGGGCTATAAGCGTCTGCAGGAGACCCGCCCGATGCCGCAGCACACGGCCTTCTCCTGGTTCTATCTGGGTGCGGTGTTGATTGCGGTGATCGCGTGGTGTGCCTGGGGCAATCCGCAGAAGCTGCCGACCACCTCACTACAGTGGGGCATTCTGGTCTGGCTGGGCGTCGCCGCTTCCGGTCTCGGCTATTTCATGTGGAACTACGGTGCAACGCAGGTCGATGCTGGCACGCTGGGCATTATGAATAACATGCACGTGCCCGCCGGGCTGCTGGTGAATCTGGCTATCTGGCAGGAGAAACCGCACTGGCCGAGCTTTATTGCGGGCGCGCTGGTGATCATCGCCTCGCTGTGGGTGCATAAGCGCTGGGTAGTGGGGCGCGGTCAGAAGTGACTTTGCTGGTGGTCGGGTGCGTTCTGCCCGCAGAAAGGGTCTGCAATTTAAAGACGGCGTAAAGTATGAGTTGCTTCTCTGCGATAGACACTCGACGCCGTGATCCGACACCAGCCTCTAATGAGCTGGACGGCCATTATCACTTACTTACTCTGTCTGGTTATCTCAGATAGGGTATCTTCATACCAAATAATCCATTAAGTACCCGGAATATTTTATTAACCAGCAGACTGTTTTTATTAACGGAGCTTAACTGCACGACTTCCGCGCTGGCACTTTCTGTTCCTGCACCGCTGGCCTGGCTTGTTTCAAAATGAGTTAATTCACGCATATTTCTTCCTGATTGAATGATTGAAAGTTAACCCGGCAAGGTGCGAATCAGGTATTGACTGCGCCCCACCAGAATCAATCATGCATCAGGAAACATTATGAAATAAATAGTAATATCTTTAAAGGCCTCGTTATGGGATCTCTGATCTTTCAGAAAAAAGATCGGCGCCGCCAGGCCTCTATTTATCGCGCGGGGCTTGTGACGGACGCTGAATCATCGCCAGCCCTTTCAGGAAGTTACGCAGAATCTGGTCGCCGCACTCGCGGTAGTTCTTATGATCGGGCTTGCGGAAAATCGCGCCGATTTCGGCCTGTGAAACGGTAAAATTCACGCGTTTCAGGACATCCGGGATGTCGGTGGTTTTCAGATCAAAAGCGATGCGCAGCTTTCTCATGAAGATGTTGTTAGTCATCCTGCGCTCAATCGATGGCGCGGGTGCATCTTCGCTTTTGCCACGACGGTAAAAGATCAGGCCATTCAGGAAATAACCCATCAGCACATCGGGGCAGGGACGGAACGCCGCATCGTCATCTTTTTTCAGCCACGCCTGAATATCCGCCACTGGCACGTCACATTGCGCCAGCTTAAAAATCTCCACCATTTTGGCATCGCTCAGGTTGAGCATGTAGCGCACGCTGCGCAGAATATCATTGTTAGTCATGGTGAGATCTTCTCATGGTCAGTCGACAGGCTGCGCATTATAGGGGATTTTGACCGCGTTCGCGCAGGTTTGTGTCCGCCGGATTACCGCTGTAATACCGTACCGGGCAGCGCGGCGTCGCGCACAAACGGCAGATGCTCACAGGCGTGCTGACGGGCAAAGCGGATAAACGCTTCCAGTACCGGCTGACGCTGCTCACCTTCACGAACGGCCGCATAAAGACGGCTCCACAGGCCATCACCCAGCGTGCGCGTGACGACCAGACCCTGCTTCTCAAAACTCTCTACCACCCAGTGCGGCAGTGCAGCAATCCCCATTCGCGCCGAGACCATCTGAATCATCAGCAGGGTGTTATCCACACTTTTCAGGGCCGGACTGACGCCAGCAGGCTGCAGGAAGTGGCGCCAGATATCCAGACGCTGACGCTGCACCGGATAGATCATCAACACTTCATTGGCCAGATCTTCCGGCGAAATCTGCTCAACCTGTGCCAGCGGGTGATCCGTTGCCAGTACCAGGCGCACTTCATAGTCAAACATCGGTGAGTAGAACAGGCCGGAGCGCGCCAGGATATCGGAGGTCAGCACCACATCCAGCTCACCCTGTTGCAGAGCAGGCTGCGGATCAAAGGTCACGCCCGATTTGAAATCCATCACCACCTGCGGCCAGCTCTGACGGAACTTATCCAGCGCCGGGGTCAGCCACTGAATGCAGCTATGACACTCAATCGCCACCCGCAATGTGGTCTGATGCGGCTCATGGCAGGCCTGCAAAGCCTGCTGGATTTGCGGCAGCACCTGCTCTGCCAGCTGCAGCAGAATATCGCCCTGCGGTGTAAAGCGCAGTGGCTGACTTTTACGCACGAACAGGCGGAATCCCAGCCGCTGCTCCAGATCGCTGAACTGGTGAGACAACGCCGATTGCGTCTGATGAAGCTGGGCCGCCGCCGCCGCCAGCGATCCTGTATTGCGCAGAGCCTGAAGCGTCCGCAGGTGCTTGAGTTCGATCATGAGAGTCCTTCACATCGAAAGTGAACATATTGCGCTTGAGCAACATACAGTACCCGCAGAGTATAGCAGTGTAAACATCTGGACGGCTAAACATCTTTGGCTGCCCATTTAAGCCAAAGTGAAAGATTATCTGGAGAACAGCACATGACTATCCTCAACCATACCCTCGGCTTTCCCCGAATTGGCCTGCGCCGTGAACTGAAAAAAGCACTGGAGAGTTACTGGGCGGGCGATAGCACGCAGCAGGCGTTACGGGCGACGGGCCGCGAACTGCGTGCGCGACACTGGCAACAACAGAAAGAGGCGGGCGTCGATCTGCTGCCGGTCGGCGATTTCGCCTGGTATGATCATGTGCTGACCACCAGCCTGCTGCTGGGCAACGTGCCTGCGCGTCATCAGAACCACGATGGCACCGTTGATCTGGATACGCTGTTTCGCGTGGGGCGCGGGCGTGCGCCGACCGGCGAGCCTGCGGCGGCGGCAGAAATGACCAAATGGTTTAACACCAACTATCACTACATCGTGCCGGAATTTACCCAGGGCCAGACATTTAAACTGACCTGGACTCAGCTACTGGACGAGGTTGATGAGGCGCTGGCGCTGGGCCATAACATCAAGCCGGTACTGCTCGGGCCGGTAACCTATCTGTGGCTGGGCAAAGTCAAAGGCGAGCCATTTGATCGTCTGTCGCTGCTGGAGGCGATTCTGCCGGTCTATCAGCAGGTGCTGGCGGAACTGGCAACGCGCGGCATCGAATGGGTTCAGATTGATGAACCCGCCCTGGCGCTGGAGTTGCCTCAGGTGTGGCGCGAAGCCTTCCAGCCGACGTATGAAGCCCTGCAGGGCCACTGCAAGCTGCTGCTGACCACCTATTTTGACAGCATCGGACAGAACATGGATGTGATTCGTGCGCTGCCGGTGCAGGGCCTGCATGTCGATCTGGTTCATGGCCGCGATGATATTGAGCAGCTGAATCAGCAACTGCCCGCCAGCTGGCTGCTGTCGCTGGGGGTGATTAACGGACGCAACGTCTGGCGTGCCGATCTGAGCCACTGGTTCAGCCGCCTGCAACCGCTGATCACCCAGCGTGACCAGGTGTGGATCGGCTCTTCCTGCTCCCTGCTGCACAGCCCGATCGATCTGAGCGTCGAGACCCGTCTGGATGATGAAGTCAAAAGCTGGTTCGCCTTTGCGCTGCAGAAATGCGCTGAGCTCTCGCTGCTGAGTCAGGCTCTTAACAATAATGATGCGGCCTCGCTGGACGCCTGGAGCGCACCGGTGCGCGCCCGTGCCCACTCTCGCCGCGTACATAATGCCGCGGTAGGCCAGCGTCTGCAGGCCATTACGCCACAGCACAGTGAACGCCTGAGTGCCTACCCGGTGCGGGCAGTGCTGCAGCGTCAGCGTTTCAATCTGCCCGCCTGGCCCACCACGACCATCGGTTCTTTTCCACAGACCACTGAAATTCGTGGCCTGCGCCTCGACTTTAAGCAGGGCCTTCTCGACAGCAATCATTACCGTACCGGCATCGCGGAGCATATTAAGCAGGCGATTATCGAGCAGGAGCGGCTGGGGCTGGATGTGTTGGTGCACGGTGAAGCGGAACGTAACGATATGGTTGAGTATTTCGGCGAGCATCTTGATGGCTTTGTCTTTACCCGGAATGGCTGGGTACAGAGCTACGGTTCTCGCTGTGTGAAACCGCCTGTGATCATCGGCGATATCAGTCGTCCGGAGGCGATCACCGTTGAGTGGGCCAGATATGCTCAGTCGCTGACTGACAAGCCGGTAAAAGGGATGCTGACCGGCCCGGTGACGATTCTCTGCTGGTCATTCCCGCGTGAAGATGTGTCACGTGAAACCATTGCGAAGCAGATCGCGCTGGCGCTGCGTGACGAAGTGGAAGACCTGGAGAAGGCGGGCATCGGGATTATTCAGATTGATGAGCCGGCACTGCGTGAAGGTCTGCCACTGCATCAGTCTGAGTGGGCGGACTACCTGAACTGGGCGGTGGAGGCATTCCGGCTGAATGCGGCGGTCGCGCGGGATGAAACCCAGATTCACACGCATATGTGTTACTGCGAGTTCAACGACATTATGGATGCTATCGCGGCGCTGGATGCTGATGTGATCACGATTGAAACCTCACGGTCTGACATGGACCTGCTGGAGTCGTTTGAAGATTTCGAGTATCCGAATGAAATCGGCCCGGGCGTCTATGACATTCACTCGCCTAATGTCCCCAGCGTGGAGTGGATAGAAGCGCTGTTGCTGAAGGCGGCGAAACGAATTCCGGAAGCGCGGCTGTGGGTGAACCCGGATTGCGGTCTGAAGACACGAGGCTGGACGGAGACGCGTCAGGCGCTGGCGAATATGGTAACGGCGGCGAAGAAACTGCGTGGTGAGACGGCGTAGGAAAGGAGCCAGGTGGCAAAAAACAGGGGCGCATAAGCGCCCCTGTTTTCATCTATTTTGATGCCACGCCATACTGCCTGAACCAGGCCAGCATACGCTGCCAGCCATCATTGGCTGATTCAGCATGGTAACTCGGACGGTAGTCAGCATTAAACGCATGTCCCGCCTCGGGATAGACGATGATCTCGGCGGTCGCATTGGCGGCATGCAACGCCTGACGCATCTGCTCGACGCTCTCCAGTGGAATGCCATCATCCTGACCACCATACAAACCTAACACCGGCGCACTCAGATCGACCGCAACATCAATCGGATGCTTCTGCTGCTTCAGCGTGCGCTCACCGGTCAGTCGTCCATACCATGCCACTGCGGCGCGCAGCTGCGGGTTATGTGCTGCGTAGAGCCAGCTGATGCGGCCACCCCAGCAAAAACCGGTGATGCCCATGCGACGGATATCGCCGCCGTTGCGCGCAGCCCAGTTAGCGGCATGATCGAGATCGGCCAGCACCTGCGTGTCAGGCACTTTGCTGACCAGCTCGCTAAACAGCGTCGGGATATCAGTGTATTCAGAAGGATCACCCTCGCGGAAATAGAGCTCGGGCGCGATCGCCAGATAGCCTTCCAGCGCCAGTCGGCGGCAGATATCCCGGATGTGTTCATGCACACCAAAGATCTCCTGCACCACCAGTACGACAGGCAACGGGCCTTCCGCGGAGTGGGGCTTTGCAAAAAATGCTGGCATGTTTTCGCCCTGGCTTGGCACTGAGGTTTCACCTGAGTGAATGGCCGGGCTTTCGGTAATGATGGTCGTAGAGGCGGTAGGCTGCACGGCAGGGGCAAAGCCGCCCGTCGCCGGTTTTTGTGCCATATTATCACTGGGTTTCATTATTCTCTCCGTGCAAGCATTTGCGCAATCACGTAACTATAGCCTGGCTGTAAAGCCTGTGCGCCAGGTGTCGGGTAACAGAATCAGCAGCGAATAAAATCACCCACCTCTTTAACATTGCGCTGACCCTGACACAGCCTCGCTAATGGCTATCCGGACCAGTAAGATTTGATTGTGTGATAGCTATCACAATTTATCTTCCGTGAAATGTAACTTTCATTTTCTTAAGTGAAAGCTGTCACATATTTATCGGGCGTGCTGGCGTAGAGTGGCGCGCTACCTTCTATTAACAGGAGTCTGAAAATGACACAGTCTGACGTTTTCCATCTTGGCCTGACTAAAGCCGATCTGCAGGGCGCCACCCTGGCGATTGTGCCGGGCGATCCGGAGCGTGTGAAGAAAATTGCCGGACTGATGGAAGATGCCACGCATCTCGCCTCACACCGTGAATTTACCTCATGGCTGGCAAAAATTGATGGTAAGCCGGTCGTGGTCTGCTCAACCGGCATTGGCGGTCCTTCCACGTCGATTGCCGTCGAAGAGCTGGCACAGCTCGGCGTAAGGACCTTCCTGCGTGTCGGTACGACTGGCGCGATCCAGCCCCATATCAATGTCGGCGATGTCCTGGTGACCACCGCGTCTGTACGCCTGGACGGTGCCAGCCTGCATTTTGCGCCGATGGAGTTCCCGGCAGTGGCGGATTTCGCCTGCACCACCGCACTGGTTGCCGCCGCAGAAGCCTGTGGCGCGAAGACCCATATTGGCATTACCGCCTCCTCTGACACCTTCTATCCGGGCCAGGAGCGTTACGACACCGTGTCAGGTCGTGTCGTCAGTCGCTTCAAAGGATCGATGAAAGAGTGGCAGGAGATGGGCGTGCTTAACTATGAGATGGAATCCGCTACGCTGTTAACCATGTGCGCCAGCCAGGGTCTGCGAGCCGGCATGGTCGCGGGCGTGATTGTGAACCGCACTCAGAAAGAGATCCCGGATGCGGTTACCATGAAACAGACAGAAAGCGACGCAGTGAAGATTGTGGTCGAAGCGGCGCGTCGTTTATTATAACGACTGCGTCTGGCAGCAGGTTTTTGTCCAGACTCAAAACCTGCTGCCGGTAGTTAACGGCGCGTAACATCAGTGAAACCTGAGAGTGTTTATGCGCAAAACCCTTCCTGTCCGACGTCCTCTTCCTGGCGCAAATCCTGCCGCACTCAGTGCCCGGCTGGAACGCAGTGCCGAATGTTTCCGCGCCGCCATGCAACAGGGCGACTATCCGCTGGCAGCCCAATGCTGCGAAGAGGTGCTGCGCTCAATGCCCAACCAGATGCAGGTGCTGAGCGACTACGCGCTCTGTCTGCTGCGTCTGGGTCAGCACAATAAAGCGTACAAAATCTATCAGAAGATTTATCAGTCACCGCCCGCTGTGCAGGCTACAGCCTCTGAAACCTGGCTGGATGGCCTGACCGAAGTGTGTGGCTGGCTGGATAAAAAGGACGAGGTGGCGCGTCACGGTCTGGCGTCGCTGATGCGTTCTGATGCGCGTTTTAGTCAGGGGCAGCGCATGGCGTTTCCCGCTCCGCAACCTGAGCCTGTCGATCTCAGTCAGCCGCACCAGAATGTCATCGCCTTCAGCCTGTATGGCGATCAGCCGCGCTACTGTGAAACCCAGATTAAAAACGTTGAAGTTGCGCCTGAGTTCTATCCCGGCTGGGTCTGCCGCATCTACCTGGATGACAGCGTGCCGCAGCATGTCTGGCAGCGTCTTGACCAGCCGCACGTCCAGCTGGTCGATATGTCTCACGAAAAAACGGTGTATCCAACCCTGTGGCGTTTTCTGGTGCTCGACGATCCGGCTGTGAAGCGCTTTATCGTGCGTGATGCCGACTCGCTGCTCTCGGAGCGCGAAGCGGCGGCGGTTAACGCCTGGCTGGCATCGCCTTACTGGTTCCACCATATGCGTGACTACTTCTCTCATACCGAACTCTTGCTGGCAGGGATGTGGGGCGGCTGTCACGGCGTCTTCCGGGGTGTGGAACAGGCGATGCGTGATTTTATTGCGCAGTATCAGGGCAGCGAACGCTTCACCGATCAGTATTTCCTTAAGGTGGCATTGTGGCCGACAGTGCGTGAAAGCCTCCTGAGCCATGATGAGCTGTTTCATTTCCATCAGGCTCAGCCGTGGCCTGACCATGCGCCTGTGCGCTGGCAGACGCCGCATTTCCATGTGGGCAGCAATGCCGGTTTTGCCAGTATGACCGGCAAATCCAGCGCCGCTGAGGGAAGCAGACAGCGCGTCGCGATCACCTCGGGCGGGGCAACCTGGCACTATCTGGCGCAGGTTAAAA
This sequence comes from Pantoea sp. R13S299, assembly GCF_048515925.1. NCBI lineage: Bacteria > Pseudomonadati > Pseudomonadota > Gammaproteobacteria > Enterobacterales > Erwiniaceae > Pantoea > Pantoea sp. R13S299. The sequence goes on along the minus strand of NZ_JBLYEF010000006.1, from coordinate 18,451 downwards.
AGGGTGAGTGGCTATTGCCCATGCCGTTTTTTCTGATTGATGAGTGGCAGGCTGGCAAGCTCACGGTGGTGGCGCTGTAAGGCGCTGAATCCTGCTAAAATTATCTGGACATTCATACAGTGCGACTCTACCTTTCCCTCAGCAGCCTGAGTCGCGAGGGAAATCATGGATCAGCACATCATTATCAGCGCCTGTCTGGCGCTTGCCGGGTTAGGGATTGGCTGGATGCTGGCACAGTTACGTGCCGGCCATCAGGTCGCCAGTTTCCAGACCGAGCGCCGTCTGCAGGAAGAGGCGCAACAGCGTCAGCAGCAGCAAATCGAACAGCTTCAGCAGCAGACGCAGCAGCGTGAGCAGGAGCTTCGTCAGCTGCACGGCGCGCTGAGCGGCGCCAATGAGCGACTGCAACAGCTTGATTACTGGCGTAATGAAAGTGAGCAGCTTAATCGTGAACTGCGCAATCAGCTGGAGGTTAACAGCGCGCAGGAAGCGGAGCTGCGCGAAGTCACCATCCGCCTTGAAGAGACCCGTTTCGCGGCTGAAGAGAAACAGCGCCTGCTGACCAATAGTGAACAACGCCTCAGCGCCCAGTTTGAAAACCTCGCCAACCGTATCTTCGAAAACAGCGGCCGTCGCGTCGATGAACAGAACCGCCAGAGTCTGGACGGGCTGATTGGTCCGCTGCGTGAACAGCTTGATGGCTTCCGGCGTCAGGTGCATGAGAGCTTTGGCGCAGAGGCGCGCGAACGGCACACGCTGACCCACGAAATCCGACAGTTACAGCAGCTGAATGCGCAGATGGCGCAGGAGGCACTGAACCTGACCAAAGCGCTGAAGGGCGACAATAAAATTCAGGGGAACTGGGGTGAAGTAGTGCTGAGCCGCGTACTGGAAGCCTCCGGACTGCGTGAAGGCTACGAATATGAAACCCAGGTCAGTATTCAGTCCGAACAGCAGGGCAGGATGCAGCCGGATGTGATTGTGCGTCTGCCGCAGGGCAAAGATGTGGTGGTAGACGCCAAAATGACGCTGGTGGCTTACGAGCGCTACTTCAATGCGAATGACGAGATCGAACGTGAGCAGGCGATCCAGGAGCATGTCGCGGCCATGCGGGCGCATATTCGTCTGCTGGGGCGAAAGGATTATCAGCAATTGCCCGGCTTACGATCGCTGGATTATGTGCTGATGTTCATTCCGGTTGAGCCCGCCTTTTTGCTGGCAATTGACCGCCAGCCTGAGCTGATTGGCGAGGCGCTGCAGCAAAACATCATGCTGGTCAGCCCCACCACGCTGCTGGTGGCATTGCGGACCATTAATAATCTGTGGCGCTATGAGCATCAGAGCCGCAATGCGCAGCGTATTGCCGATCGGGCTACGCGGCTCTATGACAAGATGCGGCTGTTTGTCGATGATATGAGCGGCATTGGTCACAGCCTGGATAAGGCGCAGAATAGCTATCGCGAGGCGATGAAAAAGCTGTCAGAAGGGCGTGGCAACCTCATCGCCCAGACGGAAGGATTTCGCGCGCTGGGCGTGGAGATCAAACGGCCCATCAACCCGCAGCTGGCCGAACGAGCCATGCCGGAAAACCGGGCGGATGAGGATGCAGATGACGACAGGGATGCGGATGAGAGCGAGCAGCGTGTGAGACGCCTCCACGAATAGTATGGGCGCAGCGTGCCTGACTTCCGTGACTCTGATACACTTCGGGAAGTATTGTTTGTGGAGCAGGTAAAACCGATGGCAGATGAATCACAGCAGGAAACTACCCATTTTGGCTTTCAGACGGTCGCCAAAAGCGAAAAAGCTGACAAAGTCGCGGACGTGTTTCACTCCGTAGCGGCAAAATATGACCTGATGAACGATTTGATGTCGTTTGGCGTCCATCGTATCTGGAAGCGTTTTACCATTGACAGCAGCGGCGTACGTCGCGGTCAGCGCGTGTTAGATCTGGCGGGTGGTACCGGCGATCTGACCGCTAAATTCTCTCGCCTGGTGGGCGAGACCGGTCAGGTTGTCCTGGCCGATATCAACAGCTCTATGCTGAATATGGGCCGCGAAAAGCTGCGCAATCAGGGCGTGGTTGGCAACGTGAGTTACGTACAGGCCAACGCAGAAGCTCTGCCTTTCCCCGATAACTATTTCGACTGCATCACCATCTCCTTTGGTCTGCGCAACGTCACGGAAAAAGAGAAGGCGCTGGCCTCGATGTTCCGCGTCCTTAAGCCGGGCGGACGTCTGCTGGTGCTGGAGTTCTCTAAGCCCGTACTGGATCCGCTGAGCAAAGCGTATGACGCTTACTCGTTCCACATTCTGCCGCGCATCGGACAGCTGGTGGCGCAGGATGCAGAGAGCTATCGCTATCTGGCCGAGTCGATCCGCATGCATCCCGATCAGGAGACCCTGAAAGCGATGATGAATGATGTTGGTTTTGAAAATACCACTTACTCCAATATGACCGGCGGCATTGTGGCGCTGCATCGTGGATTTAAGTTCTGAGTGAGATGGTAATGAACCTGACGCCCTTGATTACCGCGGGCCTGGAAACGGCGCTGAACCGTATTCTTTATCGCGATCGCGGCCTGAAACCGGCGCGGCAACGCCTGAATGGCAAAGTGCTGACGCTGCGCCTCAATGAGTTCTCTCATCCGCTGGTGCTGGTCTTCAGTGAACAGCAGCTGGACGTGTTAGCGGACTGGCAGGATCGCAGTGACTGCACGGTGATTACTTCGCTGAAAACCCTGCCGAAACTGCGCGATCGCCAGCAGCTGACGCCGCTGATCCGCAGCGGTGAGCTGCAGGTTGAAGGCGACCTGCAGGTGGTGCAGCAGTTCTCCGCGCTGATGGATCTGGCTGAGCTGGATCCGGCCGAATATCTGGCTCCCTGGGTGGGCGATATCGCCGCACAGGGCATCAGTCAGCGCTCTCAACAGGCATTACGCTTTTTCAAAGGTGAAGTGCAGCGTCGCCAGGATTATCTCGGACAGGCCATAACCGAAGAGTGGCGTGTTGCGCCTGGCTCGCTGGAGTTAGCCTGGTTTGCTGAGGAGGTCGACGCGATGGAACGTTCGCTTGAGGCGCTCGATGCGCGTCTGGCGCAGCTGGAGGCAAAATGAGTTTTGGAGAGATCCGCCGCTTATATCTGATCATGAAGGTCTTTCTGACCTATGGCCTTGATGAACTGATTCCTCAGACACGCCTCACTTTCCTGTTTCGCCTGTGGCGTCGCTCTGTTTTCTGGATCCCGAATCTGCATCAGCATGAACCCATCGGCGCACGTATGCGTATGGCGATGGAGCAGCTGGGTCCGGTCTGGATCAAGTTTGGCCAGATGCTGTCGACCCGTCGCGATCTCTTCCCGCCGCTGATCGCTGATCAACTGGCGATCCTGCAGGACCGCGTTGCGCCCTTCGATGGCGTCAAAGCTAAAGCGCAGATTGAAGCCTCAATGGGCGCACCGATTGAAACCTGGTTTGATGATTTTGATATCAAGCCACTGGCGTCAGCATCCATTGCGCAGGTGCACACCGCTACGCTGAAATCCACCGGCAAGAAAGTGGTGATCAAAGTGATTCGCCCCGATATTTTGCCGGTGATTAAAGCGGACATGAAGCTGATCTATCGCCTGGCTCGCTGGGTTCCGCGTCTGCTGCCGGATGGCCGCCGTTTGCGTCCGGTCGAGGTAGTGCGTGATTATGAAAAAACCCTGCTTGATGAGCTGAACCTGTTACGTGAAGCGGCAAACGCCATTCAGCTGCGCCGGAATTTTGAAGACAGCCGCATGCTCTATGTGCCGGAAGTTTATTCCGACTACTGCAGCGAAACCATGATGGTAATGGAGCGCATCTACGGCATTCCGATTTCAGACGTTGCTACGCTGGAGCGTCATGGCGTGAACATGAAGCTGCTGGCTGAACGTGGCGTGCAGGTCTTCTTCACCCAGGTGTTCCGCGACAGCTTCTTCCATGCGGATATGCATCCAGGCAACATCTTTGTCAGCTACGAGCATCCGGAAGATCCGCAATATATCGGCATTGACTGCGGTATCGTGGGTTCACTCAACAAAGAAGATAAGCGTTATCTGGCGGAAAACTTTATCGCCTTCTTCAACCGTGATTACCGTAAGGTTGCGGAGCTGCACGTTGATTCCGGCTGGGTGCCGCCCGATACCAACGTTGAGGATTTCGAGTTTGCGATTCGTACGGTCTGTGAGCCTATTTTTGAAAAGCCACTGGCTGAGATCTCCTTCGGGCATGTGCTGCTGAACCTGTTTAACACGGCACGCCGCTTCAATATGGAAGTGCAGCCGCAGCTGGTCCTGCTGCAAAAAACGCTGCTCTATGTGGAAGGCATCGGCCGTCAGCTCTATCCGCAGCTCGACCTGTGGAAGACAGCCAAGCCGTTCCTGGAAGAGTGGATTAAGGATCAGGTCGGTTTGCCTGCCATTATCCGTGCGGTGAAAGAGAAAGCGCCATTCTGGGCTGAGAAGCTTCCCGAGTTGCCCGAACTGTTTTACGACAGCATGCGTCAGCACAAACTTTTACGGCACAGCGTCGATAAATTAGTAGGCGATATGAATGCGCAGCGCGTCCGTCATCATCAGGCGCGTTACCTGTTTGGTGTCGGTGCCACGTTGCTGTTAAGCGGAACGGCCGTGCTGCTCACCCGACCGGATTGGGACTTCTTCCCGGCGGTGTTAATGGCAGCGGGAATCGTTTCCTGGTTAATCGGCTGGCGTAAGACAAACTGATTGTCACGTCCGTCTAAAAAAAGGTAATGTCGCTGGCTCAGGCCCGGTTGAAAAGGGCACTCTGTGGTGCATTACCTCATCGTTTTCACAGAATATTAGAGGCTATCTCATGGGCGGTATCAGTATCTGGCAATTGTTAATCATTGCCGTCATTGTTGTACTTCTGTTCGGTACCAATAAATTGCGTAATCTGGGTTCAGATTTAGGTTCTTCGATTCGTGGCTTCAAAAAAGCTATGAGTGACGAGGACGATAAAAAGGATCAACCGAAAGAGCAGGATGCTGACTTCGCGGCCAAAACGCTGGCTGATAAACAGCAAACTTCGGCTACCAAAGAAGACGCCAAGAACGACAAGCAGGTGTAAACCGTGTTCGATATTGGTTTTAGTGAACTGGTATTGGTGTTCGTTATCGGGCTGATTGTACTCGGCCCGCAACGTTTACCGGTTGCGGTGAAAACCGTGGTCGGCTGGATCAGGGCGATTCGTTCGCTGGCAGCCAATGTACAACATGAACTGGCGCAGGAGCTCAAACTGCAGGAGCTTCAGGATAGCCTGAAAAAGGTGGAAGAAGCGAGCCGTGGCACGCTCTCACCTGAGCTGAAAGAGTCAATGGAAGAGCTGCGTAAAACTGCGGATTCAATGAAACGCTCGGTCAGTCAGAGCATCGACATTGAAAAAGAGGAAGACGAGGCAAACACCATTCATTCGGCCCAGCACAGGCACGCGCCTCAGCCCGCTGCTGAAACGGGGCAGGCTTCTGATTCCGGCCAGGCTGAGCCTTCAGCGACGCCGGCTACTGCAGAACATCAGGCCAGTGCGCCGGCACAGGCCCCTGCTCCGGTTTCAGACTCTGTCACGGCAGTGCAACCTTCTGCGGCACCTTCCGCAGTTGCCCCGGCCCCGGCACAGGCTCCGTCAGCGGTTTCATCCGCTCCGGCTGTGCAATCTTCTGCCGCACCTGCCGCCGTGGCCAGCGCTCCGGCACAGGCACCCGCTGCTGATGTTGCCAGACCCACTGATTCTGCGCGTAATTCCGCGACCACCTCTTCTGCAAGTGATGAACGATAATGGCCGTTGAAGATACCCAACCGCTCATCAGTCATCTGATTGAGCTGCGTAAGCGACTACTGAACTGCATCCTCGCCGTACTGGGGATTTTCCTGGTGCTGGTTTACTTCGCGAATGACATCTACCAGCTGGTCGCGGCTCCGCTGATCAGCCAGATGCCGGTCGGCTCCAGCATGATTGCGACCGATGTGGCGTCGCCGTTTTTCACCCCGATTAAGCTGACTATTATTGTGTCGGTGTTTCTTGCGGTGCCGGTGATCCTCTATCAGGTCTGGGCTTTCATCGCTCCGGCGCTCTACCGGCATGAGCGTAAGCTGGTTATGCCGCTGCTCTTTTCCAGCACCTTCCTGTTCTATTTCGGCGTGGCGTTTGCCTATTTCGTGGTCTTCCCGCTGGCATTTGGTTTTTTCACCAAGACCGCGCCGATCGGCGTCACCGTCGCAACGGATATCTCTAAATACCTCGATTTTGTCATGACGCTGTTTATGGCATTTGGGGTGGCGTTTGAAGTGCCGGTAGCGATTGTGTTGCTGTGCTGGACCGGCATCACCAGTCCGGAAGATCTGAAGAAGAAACGTCCCTATATTCTGGTCGGCGCCTTCGTTGTCGGGATGCTGCTCACACCGCCGGATGTTTTTTCACAAACTTTGCTCGCTATTCCGATGTACTGCCTGTTTGAAGTCGGCGTATTCTTTTCCCGTTACTATGTGGGTAAAGGCCGCCGGGCACAGGATGAGGACGAGAACAGCGACTCCTGATGCTGACAGCTTTACCCGCACAGGCGGGAAGCGATCAAGCCAAACCGCCCTGATGGGCGGTTTTTGTTTATAAACAGTGGGAAAAATTATGTTTGATATCGGTGTAAACCTGACCAGCACGCAATTCGCCTCCGATCGGCAAAAGGTGGTTAAACGCGCGCGTGATGCGGGCGTCACCGGGATGCTTATTACCGGCACTAACGCGCTGGAGAGCCAGCAGGCTCAGCGACTGGCTGAAGCGCAACCTGATTTCTGCTGGTCCACCGCAGGCGTTCACCCTCACCATGCCAGCGAATGGTCTACGGAAATTGCCAGCACCCTGCGTCGCCTGGCTGAAAAACCGGAAGTGGTGGCTATCGGTGAGTGCGGACTCGATTTCAACCGCAATCTGTCAGCGCATGAGCAGCAGGAGTATGCGTTTGACGCGCAGCTGGCTCTGGCCGCGGAGCTCAATATGCCGGTGTTTCTGCATTGCCGTGAAGCTCATGAACGTTTCGCGGCGGTTCTTGCGCCCTGGCTGCTAAAACTGCCGGGTGCGGTGATCCACTGCTTTACCGGCACGCGTGACGAACTGGAAGCCTGTCTGGCAATGGGATTATCGGTGGGGATTACGGGCTGGGTATGCGATGAGCGTCGTGGTCTGGAACTGCGCGAGCTGCTGCCACTGATTCCCGCCGATCGTCTGCTGCTGGAAACCGATGCGCCTTATCTGCTGCCGCGCGATATGCGCCCGCGCCCGACTTCACGCCGGAACGAATCCTGCTTTTTACCGCATATTGTTAATCAGGTGGCGACATGGCGGGGCGAGGATGCTGAGGAACTGGCGGTCCGCATCGATCAGAATGCGCGGACATTGTTCAGACTGGTTTAAAGCTTGCGGAACTGCTTGTTATCCACGCTGCGCATCACCTGCTTGTTCAGCAGATTAAGCAACAGAATCGAGCGCGTTTCACCATCCGGCTCGGCAAAAATGGCGCGCAGCCCTTCAAACGTCCCTTCGGTGATGACCACTTCATCGCCGCTTTGTGGGGTCTCAGGATCAAGCAGGATTTGTGGGACGTCGGTCTCCAGCGCTTCAATCACGGCCGATGGTACAGTCGCGGGCGTGGTGCCGAAGCGCACGAAGTGACTGACACCGCGCGTGCTGCTGATGGTTGTGGTGTGAATCGCTTCCGGATCGAATTCGATAAACAGATAGTTTGGAAACAGTGGCTCACTTACCGTGGTGCGTTTGCCGCGCACGATCTTTTCCAGAGCGATCATTGGACTAAGGCAATTCACTTCCTGCCGCTCCAGATGCTCCTTCGCGCGCAATAGCTGTCCACGTTTGCAATAGAGTAAGTACCAGGATTCCATAACTGCTCCCATTGAATGGACGCTAAGAATAGCAAACCTGCTGACAGAGTTATAGCGCAGGGGCAGGGTAAAGCGTCCCGCAGTGAAAATAAACTGAGAATTTTCCTAACATACCGGCGGGCAGCAGAAAAGGAGGCAGGAAATGGACGTCACCTTATTAAGCCGCCGTATAAACCTCAGCATATCCGCTTAATCAGACCTATAATGGCCGATTCACTCTGGCCGGAAAGCTAAAGCCGCATGAAATATCACGATTTAAGAGACTTTCTCGCGCTGCTCGAACAGCGCGGTGAGCTAAAGCGCATAACCCAGTCGATCGACCCTGAACTGGAAATGACCGAAATTGCCGATCGCACCCTGCGTGCCGGTGGCCCCGCCTTGCTGTTTGAAAACCCGAAAGGGTACGACATGCCGGTACTGTGCAATCTGTTCGGCACGCCAAAGCGCGTGGCAATGGGCATGGGCCAGGAAGAGGTCAGCGCACTGCGTGAAGTGGGTAAACTGCTGGCCTTCCTGAAAGAGCCGGAGCCGCCAAAAGGGTTCCGCGATCTGTTCGACAAGATGCCGCAGTTTAAGCAGGTCCTGAACATGCCGACTAAGCGCGTGCGCAATGCACCCTGTCAGGAAGAGGTGTTCAGCGGCGATGAAGTTGATCTGACGCGCATTCCGGTGATGAAGTGCTGGCCGGGTGATGCGGCACCGCTGATTACCTGGGGACTGACCGTGACGCGCGGCCCTCACAAAGAGCGGCAGAATCTCGGTATCTACCGGCAGCAGGTGATCGGTAAAAATCGTCTGATTATGCGCTGGCTGTCGCATCGTGGCGGCGCGCTTGATTATCTGGAGTGGACGAAAGCGCATCCGGATGAGCGTTTTCCGGTCTCAGTAGCGCTGGGTGCCGATCCCGCGACCATCCTCGGTGCCGTCACGCCGGTGCCGGATACGCTGTCAGAATATGCGTTTGCCGGTTTGCTGCGCGGTAATAAAACCGAAGTCGTGAAATGCCTCTCGAACGATCTCGAAGTGCCGGCCAGTGCGGAAATCGTGCTGGAAGGCTATATCGAAGCGGGCGATATGGCACCGGAAGGACCTTACGGCGACCACACTGGCTACTACAATGAAGTAGATAGCTTCCCGGTGTTTACCGTGACGCATATTACGCAGCGCCATAAGCCTATCTATCACTCCACCTATACCGGCCGTCCGCCGGATGAACCTGCGGTGCTGGGTGTGGCGCTGAATGAAGTACTGGTGCCGATTCTGGTGAAGCAGTTCCCGGAGATCGTAGACTTCTATCTGCCGCCTGAAGGTTGCTCCTACCGCCTCGCGGTTGTGACGATTAAAAAGCAGTACGCAGGGCATGCCAAACGTGTCATGTTTGGCGTCTGGTCGTTTTTGCGGCAGTTCATGTACACCAAATTTGTTATTGTGTGTGACGATGACGTTAATGCGCGTGACTGGAACGACGTGATCTGGGCGATCACCACGCGTATGGATCCGGCCCGCGATACGGTATTAGTGGAAAATACCCCGATCGATTATCTCGATTTCGCCTCGCCTGTTTCCGGGCTGGGATCGAAGATGGGGATGGATGCGACCAATAAGTGGCCCGGTGAAACGCAGCGCGAATGGGGTACACCCATCGTTAAGGATCCTGCGGTCACGGCGCGCATTGATGCTATCTGGGATGAGCTAGGTATTTTTGATCAGCCGCCACAGCGTTGATGGCGAGCACAACCATAAAGACGACCCGACAGAGGGAACGCATGACAACGTTAAGCTGTAAAGTAACTTCAGTTGAGGCGATTACCGACACGGTCTATCGCGTTCGCCTGATCCCTGAAGCGGAATTCAGTTTTCGCGCGGGACAGTATCTGATGGTAGTGATGGATGAGCGCGACAAGCGTCCGTTCTCACTAGCCTCAACGCCGATGGAAAAAGATATCATCGAGCTGCATATCGGCGCGTCCGATCTGAACCTCTATGCCATGGCCGTTATGGATCGCATCCGTAACGATCGCCAGATCACAGTTGATATGCCGCACGGCGATGCCTGGTTGCGCGAAGAGAGCACTAAACCGCTGATTCTGATTGCAGGCGGCACCGGTTTCTCCTATGCCCGTTCCATTCTGCTCACCGCACTGGCGGAACAGCCAGAGCGCGATATCGCCATTTACTGGGGCGGACGCGAACTCAAGCATCTCTACGATATGGACGAGCTGGATGCGCTGGCGGTGAAACATCCGAACCTGAAGGTGATCCCGGTCGTCGAGCAGCCTGAAGCAGGCTGGCAGGGTCGTTCAGGCACGGTTCTGACGGCCGTAATGCAGGACTTCAGCACGCTGAGCGAGCATGAGATCTACATCGCCGGACGTTTTGAGATGGCGAAGATTGCCCGCGATCGTTTCTGTGCCGAACGTGGCGCAGTGGAATCACAGATGTATGGCGATGCGTTTGCCTTTATCTGATTCCCGGTAGCAGCCTGTAGCAGACAGAAAAAACCCGCCGGTTAACGGCGGGTAAATCTGACAAAGTAAGACTCAACGTATTACAGACGCTCGAATACGGTCGCGATCCCCTGTCCCAGTCCGATGCACATGGTGGCGAGACCAAAACGGGCATCGCGTCGTTCCATAATGTTCAGCAGCGTAGTGCTGATGCGCGCACCGGAACAGCCCAGCGGATGGCCTAAAGCAATCGCGCCGCCATTCAGATTGACCTTTTCATCCATCAGCTCCAGCAAACCTAAGTCTTTAATGCAGGGCAGCGTCTGCGCGGCAAAGGCTTCGTTCAGCTCAAACACGTCGATATCACTGACGCTCAGTCCCGCCCGTTTCAACGCCAGTTTGCTGGCCGGTACCGGTCCGTAGCCCATGATCGACGGATCACAGCCGACCACTGCCATGCTGCGGATACGAGCGCGTGGTGTCAGCCCCAGTTCACGGGCGCGTGATTCACTCATGATCAGCATGGCGGCCGCACCATCTGACAGCGCTGAAGACGTACCTGCCGTAACGGTGCCATTCACCGGATCGAAGGCGGGTTTGAGCGCCGCCAGTCCTTCGGCGCTGGTCTCCTCACGGATCACCTCGTCGAAATCATAGCGTTTGAGAATGCCGTCACTGTCGTGACCATAGGTGGCGACAATCTCTGTTGCGAAATCTCCACGCTGGGTGGCCTGCCATGCGCGCTGGTGCGAACGCAGGGCAAACGCATCCTGCTGCTCACGGCTGATATGATGCATACGCGCCAGCATCTCGGCAGTTAAGCCCATCATGCCCGCGGCTTTGGCAACGGTGCGGCCCAGGCCGGGATGAAAGTCCACGCCGTGATTCATTGGCACATGTCCCATATGCTCCACGCCACCAATCAGGCAGCACTGCGCATCGCCAACCATAATGGCGCGGGCCGCATCGTGCAGCGCCTGCATGGAGGAACCACATAGCCGGTTAACGGTCGTGGCCGGCACAGAGTGCGGGATTTCGGCCAGCAGCGCGGCGTTACGCGCGATATTAAATCCCTGTTCCAGCGTCTGCTGTACGCAGCCCCAGACGATGTCGTCGAGGGATGTCGGGTTCACCACCGGGTTGCGGCTCAGAATTTCGCGCATCAGGTGCGCAGAGAGATCTTCAGCGCGCACGTTTCGAAAGGCTCCACCTTTTGAACGTCCCATTGGCGTGCGCACCGCATCAACAATCACCACATTTTCCATCTTCTTGCCCTCAGGCGCTTTTCAGCGCGGCTTCATCAATCGGTTTGGCGGCGGGATACCAGCTTTCATGCTGATGGGCTTTCTGCACCAGCAGCTCAGGCAGGGCATACAGGCCGCCGAGCGTGCTATAGCGCCGGGCCTGATCGACCACATTGCTGTTGCCAAGAGTATCGAGGTAGCGGAAAGCACCACCACGGAATGGCGGGAAGCCGAGGCCATAGACCAGCGCCATATCCGCTTCTGCTGGCGAAGCGATAATCTTCTCTTCCAGGCAGCGCACCACTTCATTCAGCATCGGCAGCATCATGCGGTTCAGGATCTCTTCGTCACTGAAAACCCGCGCGGGCTGACAGACCTGTTGCAGCAGCGAATCCACCTCCGCATCCGGCACTTTCTTCAGCTTGCCCTTTTTATCCTCTTCCCAGCGCCAGAAGCCTTTGCCATTTTTCTGGCCAAAACGACCAGCCTCAAACAGCAGGTCGATCGCATCGCGATAGTCATGCTTCATACGATCCGGGAAACCATCCGCCATAACGCTTTGCGCGTGGTGTGCGGTATCGATGCCTACTACATCCAGCAGCCATGAGGGACCCATCGGCCAGCCGAACTGTTTTTCCATCACCTTATCAATCTGACGGAAATCAGCGCCATCGCGCAGCAGCAGGCTGAAAGCAGCGAAGTAGGGGAACAATACCCGGTTCACGAAGAAGCCCGGACAGTCATTCACCACGATCGGCGTTTTGCCCATCTTGCTGGCCCAGGCCACCACTTTACTCAGGGTCGCTTCACTGGTTTTCTCGCCACGAACCACTTCAACCAGCGGCATACGCGGCACCGGATTGAAGAAGTGCATGCCACAGAAGTTTTCCGGGCGCTGCAGCGCCTGCGCGAGCTGGCTGATTGGAATGGTCGAGGTATTAGAGGCCAGAATCGCGTCTTCACGCAGATGCTGTTCGGTTTCAGCCAGCACTTTGGCCTTGATCAGCGGGTTCTCAACCACTGCTTCCACCACCACATCGGCCTGGTCAAAACCGGCGTAATCCAGCGTGGGCTGGATAGTGGCGATCACACTGGCGAGTTTGTTGCCGTCAATTTTGCCGCGCTCCAGCAGCTTATTAAGCAGCTTGCTGGCTTCGTTCATCCCCAAGGTTAACGCCTGTGGGTTAATGTCTTTCATTCTGACCGGTACGCCTTTCCAGGCCGACTGATAGCTGATGCCGCCACCCATGATGCCTGCGCCCAGTACGGCCGCCTGAGACGGTGCGCCGCTTTCGCTGCCGCGCTTTTTCGCCAGGCTTTTCACGTACTGATCGTTGAGGAAGATGCCGACCAGTGCGCGGGCTTCATCAGACTGTGCCAGCGGCACAAACGCCGCGGTTTCAAGTTTCAGCGCATCATCACGGCCAAGACTGGCCGCCGCTTCAATGGTTTTTACTGCCATCAGCGGAGCGGGATAATGTTTCCCTGCGGTCTGCAGCACCATCGCTTTCGCAATTGTGAAGCTCATGGCCGCTTCAATCGGACTGAGCTTCAGTGGAGCCAGTTTCGGTGCCCGGCGCGCGCGCCAGCTGCCATCAGTGGCGGCGGCTTTGAGCATCGTGATCCCCGCCTCGCGCAGTTTTTCGCGAGCGACCACCGCATCGACCAGACCGAGTTTCAGGGCAGCATTGCCATCGACATCTTTGCCCGCCGCAATAATTTCCAGCGCACTGTCGGCACCCAGCAGGCGCGGCAATCGTACGCTGCCGCCAAAGCCGGGCATGATGCCGAGTTTTGTTTCCGGCAGTCCAATGCGGGCGTCCGCAGTGGCGATACGCAGGTCGGTTGCCAGTACGCATTCACATCCGCCGCCCAGCGCATAGCCGTCAATGGCGGCCAGGGTCGGCACCGGCAAATCTTCCAGACGGTTGAAGATGCTGTTAGCGTAGCTCAGCCACTGACTCAGCTTTTCGGTAGGTGCATCAAACAGGGAAAGGAACTCGGTGATATCCGCGCCCACAATAAAAGCCGGTTTAGCGGAGCTCAGCAGCAGGCCGCGCAGTTCTGGCTGCTGTTCCAGCACCGCAATCGCCTCGCCCAGACTGGCGACGGTTTGCGTATCAAGCTTGTTGACCGAGCCTGTAGCGTCAAAAACCAGCTCGGCGATGCCATCGTCCAGCCAGTGAAGAGTAAGGTTAGCGCCTTGGTAGAGCATGTGCGTCTCCTGAAACCGCGAAAGGTGATCTGGTCATACCAGATGATCGTGAGTGTGGGAGCGATGTTAATTATTTGCAAACTGCTCTTTGCTTATTTGCTAACAAGATCACAGCTCCGCCGACTTCGGCATCTGCGCAAGGGGTATGCTAAACTTGCGGCCATTTCGCGACACTGGAGAGACGTCAATGGATTCACTGAAGACCTTGTATCACGCGCATATCGCCACGTTGCAACAACGGGCGCAGCAGGTGCTGGCACGCAATAAACTGGATGCGATGTTGATCCATTCCGGTGAGTTGTTGACGGTGTTTCTGGATGACCACACCTATCCGTTCAAGGTGAATCCACAGTTTAAGGCCTGGGTGCCGGTGACGCAGGTGCCTAATTGCTGGCTGTGGATTGATGGGGTGAACAAACCTAAACTGTGGTTCTACTCTCCGGTGGATTACTGGCATAACGTTGAACCGCTGCCGGATAGCTTCTGGACCGGGGATGTCGAGGTTATCGGCCTGAAAGATGCGGATGAGATTGCGCAACTGCTGCCTGCACAGCGAGATAACGTCGCCTATATTGGCCCGGTCAACGCGCGCGCGACTCAGCTCGGTATTGCCTCCGGCAATATCAATCCCAAAGCGGTGATCGATTTCCTGCATTTCCATCGCAGCATCAAAACAGATTATGAACTTGCCTGTATGCGCCAGGCGCAGAAGCTGGCGGTTGCTGGCCATCGGGCAGCGAAAGAGGCGTTCTCGTCAGGCTTAAGCGAGTTTGATATCAACCAGGCCTATCTGACTGCGACCGGTCATCGCGACACCGATGTGCCTTACGGCAATATCATTGCGCTGAATGAACACGCTGCGGTGCTGCACTATACCCGGCTGGACCATCAGCCACCGGCGAAACGCCACAGCTTTTTGATTGATGCGGGTGCTGAGTATCTTGGCTACGCCGCCGATCTGACCCGCAGCTATGCGGCGCAGAGCAGTTCGCTCTATGCCAGAATGGTTGAGGCGATGAACGCGGAAGAGCTGGCGCTGATAGCTACGCTGAAAGCAGGTGTCCGTTACACCGATTATCATCTTCAGATGCACCAGCGTATTGCGAAGATGTTGCTGAAGTTTGAGCTGGTGCAGGGAATCAGTGAAGAAGCGCTGGTGGCTGAAGATCTGACCGGCCCGTTTATGCCACATGGCCTGGGGCATCCGCTGGGTCTGCAGGTGCATGACGTTGCGGGTTTTATGCAGGATGATCAGGGCACGCATCTGGCCGCGCCTGCGCAATACCCTTATCTTCGCTGCACCCGCGTGCTGCAACCGGGCATGGTATTAACCATCGAGCCAGGCTTCTATATTATTGACTCCTTACTGGCGCCGCTGCGTGCAGGCCGTTTCAGTCAGCACTTTAACTGGCAGGCTATCGATGCGCTTCGGCCTTATGGCGGGATTCGTATCGAGGATAACGTGGTGATCCATACGCATCGCGTTGAGAACATGACCCGCGATCTGCATCTGGCCTGATGGAGGCCTTTGATATTCCCGCTGTGCCCGTGAGCAGCAGTGAGGAGACGATCAAAAAGAGTCGCTTCATTACGCTGCTGGCGCACACCGAGGGGGCAGAGGCGGCGCGCGCCTTTGTTCAGCAGGTTAAAAGCGAGCATCCCGCTGCCCGGCATCACTGCTGGGCATGGGTTGCGGGTGCGCCTAATGATTCCCAACAGCTCGGCTTCTCTGATGATGGTGAACCTTCGGGTACGGCAGGGAAACCGATGCTGGCGCAGCTGATGGGCGCAGATATTGGCGAGATTACCGCCGTGGTGGTGCGCTATTACGGCGGCATCATGCTGGGAACCGGGGGCTTAGTGAAAGCCTATGGCGGTGGCGTTCAGCAGGGGCTTAAGCTGCTGCCACGGCAGCGCAAAGTGCCGATGAAGTTGTTTACGTTGCAGTGTGACTATCCACAGCTCAGTGATGTTGAACGGCTGGTTCAGCGTTTCGACGGTAAGGTGACCGACAGTCAGTTTCAGGATCGCATTGCGCTGACGCTGGCTGTACCTTACGGACAAATCGACGGATTCAAAAAAAATCTGTCAGACTTTAGTCGGGGCGCGTTATCGCTGATCCCGCTCATACCCTGATGTTCATCTCTATTATTTAAAGGAACGGCTGAATGCACTTTCGCGCCATTACCCGCATAGTCGGTCTGCTGGTGATCCTCTTTTCAGTAACGATGATTTTGCCCGGCCTGGTCGCATTGATTTATCGTGATGGCGCGGGACGGGCATTTAGCCAGACCTTTATGATGGCGCTGGTGATCGGCTCGCTGCTGTGGTGGCCGAATCGCAAAAAGAAAACGGAACTCAAACCGCGGGAAGGGTTTCTGATTGTCGTCCTGTTCTGGACGGTGCTGGGCAGCGTAGGGGCGATGCCCTTTATCTTTGCCGAGCAGCCGCATCTTTCGGTGACGGATGCGTTCTTTGAATCTTTCTCTGGCCTGACAACGACCGGTGCCACCACGCTGGTGGGGCTGGACTCGCTGCCCAAGGCGATCCTCTTCTATCGGCAGATGCTGCAGTGGCTGGGCGGTATGGGGATCATCGTATTGGCGGTAGCGATACTGCCGATTCTGGGCGTTGGGGGCATGCAGCTCTATCGCGCTGAAATGCCGGGGCCGCTGAAAGATAACAAAATGCGGCCGCGTATTGCCGAGACGGCTAAAACCCTCTGGCTGATCTATGTTCTGCTGACGGTGGCCTGTGCGCTGGCACTGTGGCTGGCAGGAATGCCGGCCTTTGATGCAATCGGCCACAGCTTCTCGACCATCGCCATTGGCGGCTTCTCAACCCATGATGCCAGCATCGGCTATTTTCACAGTGGCACCATCAATACCATCGTGGCGGTGTTTCTGCTGATCTCAGGCTGTAACTATGGCCTGCACTTTGCCATGTTAAGCGGGCGCAATCTGCGCGTGTACTGGCGCGACCCGGAATTCCGCATGTTCATTGGTGTTCAGCTGACGCTGGTGTTGATCTGCACGCTGGTACTCTGGTTCCACAATGTTTACGACAGCGGTTGGCAAACGCTGAACCAGGCCTTCTTCCAGGTCGTTTCTATGGCGACGACGGCGGGATTCACGACCGACAGCATCGCACGCTGGCCACTGTTCCTGCCGGTGCTGCTGCTGTGCTCCGCCTTTATCGGCGGCTGTGCCGGTTCAACCGGTGGTGGCCTGAAGGTGATCCGCATCCTGCTGTTATGCAAGCAGGGTAACCGTGAGCTTAAGCGTCTGGTTCACCCGAATGCGGTCTACACCATTAAGCTGGGTAATAGGGCGCTGCCGGAACGAATCCTTGAGGCCGTATGGGGATTCTTCTCGGCTTATGCGCTGGTGTTCCTGGTCAGCATGCTGGCAATCATCGCCACCGGCGTCGACGATTTCTCGGCATTTGCTGCCGTTGCCGCGACGCTGAATAACCTCGGGCCGGGTTTAGGGGTTGTGGCCGATAACTTCACTTCAATGAATGATGTGGCGAAATGGATTCTTATCTCCACCATGTTATTCGGGCGTCTCGAGGTATTTACCTTGCTGGTGCTGTTCACACCTACTTTCTGGCGTGAATAATTAATAAGGATGCTGACATGAAAGCGCTGATTCTCTATTCCACCCGCGACGGACAAACAAAGAAGATTGCCTCTTCTATAGCTGAGGTGATCCATCAGCAGCAGCCATGTGATGTGCTGGACATTCAGGATGTCGCTCTGCCTGACTGGGCGCAGTATGATCGCGTGCTGATTGGTGCCTCTATTCGCTACGGTCATTTCCAGCCGGTCGTTGATAAGTTTGTGAAGCAACACCTTCAGGCGTTGCAGCAGCGTACCAGCGGTTTCTATTCGGTGAACCTCACGGCGCGCAAACCTGAGAAGCGTTCTCCTGAAACTAATGCTTATACGCAGAAGTTTCTGGCCAGTTCGCCGTGGCAACCTGATTGCTGTGCTGTGTTCGCGGGCGCACTCTACTATCCGCGCTATCGCTGGTTCGATCGCGTCATGATTCAGTTGATTATGCGTATGACAGGCGGTGAGACAGATTCAACGAAAGAAGTGGAGTACACGGACTGGCAGCAGGTACGCACTTTTGCCAATGATTTTGCACAGTTACCAGGCAAATCGTCGTGAAATAGCGCGATTTGATGAAAATTACTGCGAACGATAATCTTTTCGTAATAAACACTTGTCAGCCCGCGCGAACTCCCTATAATGCGCCTCCATCAACACGGAACACCGGCAACGGGAAACGGGTTGAGAGGCGCAGGAGACTGCGCCGCCAGAGAAAAACTTCTGAGAAAGAGGTTGACTCTGCAGGAGGAAAGCGTAATATACGCCACCTCGCGACAGGACGCTAAGGCACTGTTCGCACTGCTCTTTAACAATTTATCAGACAATCTGTGTGGGCACTCGCAGGATTGATATCAGCGTCTCCGGACGTAAAAAAATATCAAGCCTCACGAGTGAACACATAATGAAATTCATTATGACGTTTTACAGATGAGCACCGCTTAACTTGTTTAAGCAAATCAAACTTAAATTGAAGAGTTTGATCATGGCTCAGATTGA
>NZ_JBLYEF010000005.1:0-266538 GCF_048515925.1 Pantoea sp. R13S299 | reverse complement strand
GATAAATTGTTAAAGAGCAGTGCGAACAGTGCGTTAGCGTCCTGTCGCGAGGTGGCGTATATTACGCTTTCCTCCTGCAGAGTCAACCTCTTTCTCAGAAGTTTTTCTCCGGCGGCTCAGTCTCCTGCGCCTCTCAACCCGTTTCCCCGTTGCCGGTGTTCCGTGTCGATGGAGGCGCATTATAGGGATCCCGTTTCAGAGCACAACCCTTTTTTAGGATCTTTTATCTGAACGGTTATAAATGATCCAGATTGATGAGATCGCCACCGATCCGGGTCAGAATTGGCTTGTCAACTGGCTAAAATCGCATCAGGCTGCAGTGAAAACAGAACAAAGGAGAACATGATGACTTCCGCCCTACGCCCTTATAAAGATCTTTTCCCGCAAACTGGCCAGCGCGTTATGGTCGATCCAAGCAGCGTTATTGTGGGTGATGTGATTATGGAGGATGACGTGAGCATCTGGCCGCTGGTTGCGATCAGGGGTGACGTGAATCAGGTGCGGATTGGTGCCCGCACTAATGTGCAGGACGGCAGCGTTCTGCACGTCACACATAAGTCTGCATCCAATCCACAAGGCTTCCCGCTAATTATTGGCGAGGACGTCACGGTCGGACATAAAGCGATGCTGCACGGCTGTACTATTGGCGATCGCGTGCTGGTCGGAATGGGATCGATTCTGCTTGATGGTGTAATAGTAGAAGAAGAGGTGATGATTGGTGCCGGGAGTCTGGTGCCGCCAGGTAAAAGGCTGGAAAGCGGCTATCTCTATCTGGGTAGCCCGGTGAAGCAGATCAGGCCGCTGAATGACAGTGAGAAGGAAGGTTTACGTTATTCCGCTAACAACTATGTCAGCTGGAAAGATGATTACCTGGTGGGAGATAACCAGATCCAGCCCTGAGCATCCACATCATCCTGACGAATAGCCGCTTCGGCCTCATCTTCCAAATCCCAGCGATGGTGCTGAAACAGTGCCATCGCCTCCCCTTCACCAAAGCGTGAAGCAAGCGACTCGCGGCTGATCGCACAGTTCAGCCGCATGCCGTTGACCAGCACCGGAAAACAGACCGCATTCAGTTCAGCATCATAGGTTTCCTCATCAGGAAACTGTATCGCCTGATTCATGGCTGCATGGGCTGCTTGAGCTGAGCAATCACCGGCGCGATTTCCGGCATCACACCGTGCCATATATAGAAGGCATGAGCAGCCTGCCCCACCAGCATCCCAAGTCCATCGGCCAGATAATGTGTGCCACGTGCCTGACACCAGAGCAGGAAAGGTGTCAGCCCGCTTTGGTAAAACATGTCATAACAGCGCACCTCCGAATGGATGACTTCCACAGGTAAAGGGGGTGTTTCTCCATTCACACCGCTTGAGGTGGCATTGATGATGAGATCAAAATGCTGATCCGTAAGCTGCTCAAAACGACATGCCCGGATAGGCCCACTCTCTCCAAACAGAGTCGCCAGCTCTTCAGCACGCGCGGTCGTACGATTGACGACGGTCAGCTTCACGCCGGCTGAAAGCAGCGGCAGAATGACACCGCGTGCGGCCCCGCCCGCTCCCACCAGCAATACATTATCGCCAGCGTTGATCATCTTCAGCCGTTCAAGATCGCTTAACAGGCCAATCCCATCCGTGTTGTCACCCAGGATCTGTCCATCACTGAGCTTTTTCACCGTATTAACCGCACCGGATAGGGCAGCTCGTTCACTCAGCTGATCGGCAAATTCCCATGCCTGCTGTTTGAAAGGCAACGTCACGTTGGCACCACGACCTCCCTTTTCGAAAAAGGCAGAGAGCGCCCTGGGAAAACCATCAACCGGGGCACAGATGCGGCCATAATGATGTTCAATGCCCGTCTGCTCAGCGAAAGCCTGATGGATCAGCGGAGATTTACTGTGGTTGATCGGATTACCGAAAACGGCGAATTGATCCATGAATTAACCCTGACGTATAAGTTCGCCGCTGATGACATCGCGGATTTCAGAAGGATTGAGTCGTCCCCCCGTTTTTCCTGACAGAACCGGGAAGTGCTCGCCAAACTGCTGCTTCACTTCTTCAGCCGTGCGGCAGGGAGGCAGGCCAGTCAGATTCGCGCTGGTTGAAACCAGCGGTTTACCGAATGCGCGGCAAAGGGCCTGTACATCAGGATGGTCACTGACGCGAATGGCCAGTGAATCAAATTGTCCGGTCAGCCAGCGAGGCGTTTGCGGTGGCACGGGGACGACAAAGGTCACAGGGCCTGGCCAGCAGGCAAACATCCGCTCACGTTGAGTCACCGATAGTTCGCGTGCGGAGATGTACGGTTCTAGCTGGGTGTAATCAGCCGCAATCAGAATGAGTCCCTTTTCTACCGGACGCTGTTTCAGCGCCAGCAACGCCATGACGGCAGATTCACTGTCAGGGTCACAGCCCAGACCAAATACGGCTTCAGTAGGATAGGCGATGACCGCCTGACGATTCAGATGCTCCAGGCAGGTCTCAAGTGAATCGGCGAGGTGTTGATTTTCCATGGTCTATGAATTCTCTTCAGCGATGGCTTTGCCACAACTCTTACTGGCACAGAAGCGTTTCACGCCCTGCGCGGTCTTTTTTTCAACTAACAGTGGATACTCACAATAAGGGCAGATTCCGGCTACGGGTGTCAGATTCACAACAAACTGGCAGGCTGGATAGCGATCGCAGGAGTGAAACGTTTTGCCGTACCGGGAACGCCGCTGAACCAGGCGACCTTCATGGCATTGTGGGCAGGCCAGCGAGGTTTCATCCGGTTTGTCGATGGTTTCGGTGTATCCGCATTCCGGATAGAGGCTGCAGCCAATGAACATACCAAAACGTCCCTGCCGCAACACTTTATCCGCACCGCATTCGGGACAGGCGTGGCCTTCCAGCACTTTAACCACATGGCCATCGGCCTGACCTTTTAAAGGTCGAATGTAGTCACAAGCCGGGTAGTTTGCGCAGCCCAGAAAAGGACCGTGTTTACCGGAGCGTATAACCAGTTCTGCCCCGCAAGCGGGGCAGGGATCCTGTTTACGCACGGTGAAGAGTGCAGCTTTACTCATAGCGATCAATGCATGAAAGGAAATTTAATGCAGCATACCTTCATTGGCGTCGAATAGCAGTTCTTCCATCTGCTGATAGGCATTTTCACATCCCGGGATGTTGAACAACACCATCAGCACCACCCACTTGAGATCCTCCAGGTCAAACTCTGAGGTATCCAGCGCCATGATACGTTCGATCACCATTTCACGAGTTTCCAGGTTCAGCACCTGAATCTGCTCCAGGAACAGCAGGAAACCACGGCTGTCAGCATCTAAACGTTTGCTCTCTTCATCAGTATAAATACGCATGGAGAGCGGATCATTTGTCAGTAAAATTGGCTCTACCAGTCCTTCCTGATAGTCAGCCAGTCTTTCTAACCAGTTCAGCGCACTGTAAACATCTTCACGATGGAACCCGGCATCCGTCAGGTCGTCTGTCAATCTGTCCTGATCAACACCCATTTCTGCTTCGTTGTGGATATATGTCTCAAACAAATACATCAGTACGTCGAACATGGCATGCCCTCCTCAATCGGACATAGCCGCCGGGTACAGCTGCGATCCATCCTGCTAACTCCAGTTCCAGCAACTGAGCTGAGATAACTGGCACAGATTGGCCGGCACGTTCAGCGACAACGTCAACAGGTGTAACATCATCACCTACGTTAGCCAACACATCAGCAAATGGCAATGGAGCATCGTCACTCACCTCAGAATAAATTTCGCTGGCCTGGGTCGCTGGCAGCCAGTTAAGTGCACTTGCCAGATCTTCCACGATGTTATTAGGATGGGCTACCAGCAGCGCTCCCTGCTGAATCAGCCAGTTTACGCCTTCGCTTAACGGGTTGCCGAGCGCGCCAGGTAAGGCATAAACATTGCGATTTTGCTCCAGCGCATAGCGTGCCGTCACCAGTGAGCCACTCTTTAGTGAGGCCTCGACCACCAGCACCCCATGACTCAGGCCGCTGATGATACGATTGCGGCGTGGAAAATTAAGCGGATGCGGCTGGGTCATCAGCGGAAACTCAGAAATAACCGCACCACCCTGCTCTACGATCTCTGCAGCAAGCCGGGCATGATTTTTGGGATAGAGCCGCTGCAATCCACTGCCCAGCACCGCCACCGTTTTACCCTTCACGTTGAGTGCTGCCTGATGCGCAACGCCATCAATACCCCGGGCCAGTCCGCTGGTAATAGTCAGACCGCTGAGGCTTAATTGCTGGGTAAACCAGTCGCACCAGTAACGGCCATTGTGGGAACAGTTCCGGCTGCCCACCACCGCTAACTGAGGTGTAGTGATCACGCCAGGATCGCCATTAATATAGAGCAGCGGCGGAAAGCGACTCGTCTCTTTAAGTCGGGCAGGATAGGCTGCGTCCAGAGCAGTCACCAGATGATGAACCGGACTCCCCCCCAGCCAGGCATAGATTTCAGTAAGCTTTTTCTCATCAAAATCAAAATATTGCTGACGCTGGCTGGCGTCTAACCCAAGCCGGATAAGTTGCTCACTGTCCGCCGGTTCGCCACCTGTCTGCTGCGCGACTTCAACCCAGCGTTTCCCTGTCATTCCAGTGACGGCTGCCAGCCGCACATACTGCGCTATTTTGTCCATCTCTGGCTCCCTGATCGCCCTTGCTTCCTGCCGCACAATGCTGTCAATCAGGCCTCGAAAAGTCTACAATATGAGGTAGTAATCTTTTCTTAACCGAATACAGATCTGGATATTTATGTCAGTTTTGCAGGTATTACATTTCCCTGACGAGCGTCTTCGCAAAGTCGCTGCGCCCGTTAAAGAAGTTAACGCAGACATTCAGCGTATCGTTGATGATATGTTCGAGACGATGTACGCCGAAGAAGGTATCGGTCTTGCGGCTACGCAGGTCGATATTCATCAGCGCATTATCGTGATTGATGTCTCTGAAAGTCGTGAAGAGCGTTTAGTGCTGATTAACCCTGAGCTGCTGGAAAAAAGCGGCGAAACCGGTATTGAAGAGGGTTGCCTCTCTATTCCGGAACAGCGCGCATTTGTTCCGCGAGCTGAGCGGGTAAAAGTTCGCGCACTTGATCGCGACGGTAAAAGTTTCGAGCTGGAAGCCAGCGAGTTACTGGCCATCTGCATCCAGCATGAGATCGATCATCTGGAAGGCAAACTGTTTATCGATTATCTGTCGCCTCTGAAGCGGCAACGAATCAAAACGAAGTTAGAGAAACTGGCGCGTCAGAACGCGCAGGCTTCCTGAGACCTTAAGAAGGGATAAACGTGTCCGCCCCGCTAAAAATCATCTTTGCCGGCACACCTGACTTTGCAGCGCGTCATCTTGACGCGCTGCTTGCTTCTGAACATCAGGTTATTGGCGTATTCACCCAACCCGACCGTCCTGCTGGTCGCGGTAACAAATTAACCCCAGGCCCGGTCAAAACGCTGGCGCTGGCACATGATATTCCGGTTTATCAGCCTAAGTCACTGCGACCTGAAGAGAACCAGCAGCTTGTTGCTGACCTCAAGGCCGATGTGATGGTTGTTGTCGCCTACGGATTGATTCTGCCAAAGGCCGTGCTTGATATGCCACGTCTGGGCTGCATCAACGTCCATGGTTCGCTGCTGCCACGCTGGCGTGGAGCCGCACCGATTCAACGTGCACTATGGGCTGGCGACAGCGAAACCGGCGTGACCATCATGCAGATGGATGTGGGGCTCGATACCGGCGATATGCTGCATAAAGTGGCCTGTCCGATTACTGCCCAGGATACCAGTGCAACACTCTATGACAAGCTGGCACAGCTTGGACCTCAGGGGCTGCTGGATACGCTGACCTTACTGAGCACACAGCAGGCTTCACCTGAAAAACAGGATGAGACTCTTGCCAACTATGCTGAGAAGCTCAGTAAAGAGGAGGCACGTCTTGACTGGACACTCTCAGCAGAACAGCTCGAACGCTGTATTCGCGCGTTTAACCCGTGGCCGATGAGCTTTTTCACCATTGATGATCAACCCGTAAAAGTCTGGCAGGCAAGCGTTCTGCCTCACAGCGATCGTTCACCGGGTGAAATTATCAGTGCGGATAAGCATGGCATTCAGGTAGCGACCGCTCAGGGCGTTCTGAATCTGCTGCAGTTACAGCCCGCCGGTAAAAAACCGATGTCGGCTCAGGATCTTCTCAACTCGCGCCGGGAATGGTTTGAACCTGGAACCCTTCTGGACTGACTCTCAGGCCCGGTCACTCACCGGGCCTTTTGTTTGATGACAAAACCCTATGACTAAATCAATTAACCTGCGTAGCCTCTCCGCTCAACTTATTGAGCGCGTTGTCGACAAGGGCGAATCCCTGAATACGGCACTCCCTGCCGCCCAGAAAAAACTCTCTGACAAAGATAGCGCTTTAGTGCAGGAGATCTGTTTTGGCGTGTTGCGCACATTACCGCAGCTGGAAGCGCTAATCGGCAAACTGATGGAGCGTCCACTTACTGGCAAACAGCGGGTTCTGCACTATCTGATCATGGTCGGGCTTTATCAGCTGGAATATACCCGCGTGCCTGCTCATGCCGCACTGGCTGAAACCGTCGCGGGCGCCGAAGTCCTGAAGCGCACCAGCCTGAAAGGCTTATTAAATGGCGTTTTACGCCAGTTTCAGCGCCAGCGGGAAGAGCTGCTCGCCAGCATTCAGGATGGCCCACAGCGTTATCTGCATCCGGGATGGCTGCTAAAGCGATTGCAGCATGCCTGGCCGGAACAGTGGCAACAGATTGTGGAAGCCAATAATCTGCGTCCGCCGATGTGGCTCCGGGTTAACCGTCAGCACCAGGATCGGGACGCGTGGCTGGACAAGCTGGTCGACGGTGGCAGGAATGCACAACCGGCTGACGACGTGCCGGATGCGTTGCGGCTTGACGTCCCTGCTCCGGTCAGTCAGTTACCTGGCTTCGATCAGGGTTGGGTAACCGTGCAGGATTTGTCCGCTCAGCGCTGTGCGTTACTGCTTGAACCTCAAAACGGCGAACAGATTCTGGATCTATGCGCGGCTCCCGGCGGTAAAACGACCCATATTCTTGAAATCGCGCCGGAAGCAGAAGTGATGGCAGTCGACGTAGATGCGCAGCGCCTTAAACGTGTTGAGGAAAATCTGCAGCGACTGGGCATGAAAGCAGACGTTAAACAGGGTGATGGACGAACGCCGCAACAGTGGTGCGGTGATCGTCAGTTTGACCGAATTCTGCTTGATGCACCCTGCTCTGCTACCGGTGTTATCCGACGCCATCCCGACATTAAGTGGCTGCGTCGCGATCGCGATATCGCTGAGCTGGCAAAGCTTCAGAGTGAAATTCTCGACGCTGTCTGGCCGCACCTGAAACCTGGCGGTACGCTGATTTATGCGACCTGTTCCATCCTGCCTGAAGAGAATCATCAGCAGATAGATGCTTTCCTGCAGCGCCAGCATGATGCACAGGCAGAATCCCTCAGGGATGCGCCGGCGAACGGCTTGCAGGTATTCCCGCAGGCTGAAGGCGGAGATGGTTTCTTCTACGCTAAGCTGATAAAGAAATCGGGTACAAACTGAGATGAGTATTGATAAGCGATGAAAATAATCATTCTGGGCGCAGGACAGGTTGGCGGAACTCTGGCAGAGAATCTGGTGGGTGAAAACAACGATATCACGGTGGTGGATACCGACTCTTCACGTCTGCGTCATCTGCAGGATAAGTTCGATCTGCGCGTCGTGCAGGGTCATGGTTCTCATCCGCGAATTTTGCGTGAGGCGGGCGCGGAAGATGCCGACATGCTGGTTGCCGTGACCAACTCGGATGAAACCAACATGATTGCCTGCCAGATTGCTTATTCGCTTTTCAATACGCCGAATCGTATCGCCCGTATTCGCGCGGCCGACTATCTGCGTGATGCGGACAAGTTATTTATTCCTGAAGCGGTGCCCATCGATCACCTGATCTCGCCTGAGCAGCTGGTGATCGACAATATCTATCGTTTGATCCAATACCCTGGCGCGCTGCAGGTGGTTAACTTTGCAGAGGGTAAAGTCAGTCTGGCGGTGGTGAAAGCCTATTATGGCGGGCCGCTAGTGGGAAATCCGCTGTCGATCATGCGTGAGCATATGCCACACATTGATACGCGCGTAGCCGCTATTTTTCGTCAGGACCGCCCCATTCGTCCGCAGGGCTCAACCATCGTAGAAGCGGGTGATGAGGTGTTTTTCATCGCTGCCAGTCAGAATATTCGTGCGGTGATGAGTGAAATGCAGCGGCTGGAGAAACCTTACAAGCGGATTATGCTCGTGGGTGGCGGTAACATTGGTTTCGGTCTGGCGCAACGTCTTGAGAAACACTACAGCGTTAAGCTGATTGAACGTAACCCTCAGCGCGCTGCGGAACTGGCAGAGCACCTGCATGACACCGTGGTGTTTTATGGCGATGCCTCGGATCAGGAGTTGCTGGCGGAAGAACATGTTGAGCAGGTCGATCTGTTTATCGCCGTCACCAATGATGATGAAGCCAACATCATGTCAGCCATGCTGGCGAAAAAGATGGGTGCGAAGAAGGTTATGGTGCTCATTCAGCGCCGCGCCTACGTCGATCTGGTGCAGGGCAGCGTCATCGATATCGCTATTTCACCTCAACAGGCCACCATTTCTGCGTTGCTGGGGCATGTGCGTAAAGCGGACATCGTGGGCGTTTCATCGTTACGACGCGGCATTGCAGAGGCGATCGAAGCGATAGCGCATGGTGACGAATCAACGTCACGTGTGGTCGGCCGCTCCATTGACGATATCAAGCTGCCGCCAGGAACCATCATTGGCGCAGTGGTTCGCGGTGACGATGTGATGATTGCCAATGATAACCTGCGCATTGAGCAAGGTGATCATGTCATCATGTTCCTGACCGACAAGAAGTTTGTTTCAGATGTGGAACGTCTCTTCCAGCCAAGCCCGTTTTTCCTGTAAATGCCGCGTTTATAAGCAAACAGAGGACGAGACACGTAAAACTGCGGCTTAATTGGCTGTGTTGATGGCAAAACCAGTAAGGTTTGTTAGACTTTATGGCATTGGCTTAGGCAAGGAGATAAGTATGAGTTTAATCAAAGAGTTTCGCGACTTTGCAATGCGCGGCAATGTAATGGATTTAGCCGTCGGTGTCATCATCGGTGCTGCCTTCGGTAAAATCGTTTCATCATTAGTCGCCAACATCATCATGCCACCCTTAGGCTTGCTGATTGGCGGCGTCGATTTTAAATCATTCGCCTGGGTACTTAAGCCCGCAGCTGGCGATGCGCCAGCTGTTGTAATGCAATACGGTATCTTCCTTCAGACCATCTTCGATTTCGTGATCATTGCTTTCGCAATTTTCATGGCTATCAAGTTAATGAATCGTCTGTATCAGAAAAAGGAAGTAGAGAAGCCGGTTGCTAAGCCGTCTAACGAAGAAGTTCTGCTGACTGAAATCCGCGATCTGCTGAAACAGCAGAACACCCGGGTCTAGTTAATAAGCCGCCGCACAGGCGGTTTTTTTGACTGTAAAAGCAGAAGGGCAGTGATAAGACGCTTTCTTATCACTGCCCTCCCATCCAGTCCCCTTGCCATGTTTCTCTTTCCGCTTAAAACTGCCTTTACCTTTTTGCTTCTGCTCAATGCGCTGCCGAAATAATGGGTCGTGCAACAGAGCCTGAATCGCGTTATCGCGGATTTGCCCTTTGGTGTGCTGATATTTACTCATGACGCCTCCTGTTAAGATGGTCTGATACTCTATTCCTTTGCAGAAAAATAACAATATCCTTATTTGCTCAAAGCCTCTCCACGTTCCAGCGCCTCAAGAATTGAGCACGAAATGCTACTGTGACTGTCACCACAACAAGCATCCGAGAGATGTCGTAGAGAACGCTGCATCGTTTCTAATTCTGCGATCATCTGAGCAACTTCATTCAGCCGTTTTTCAACGATCGCTTTTGATTCCTGACAGGTATGATGCGCAGGATCGACCCGGATCGAGAGCAGCTCTCTGATAGCTTCAAGGCTAAAACCAAGTTTGCGCCCGTAGCGAATAAATTTCAGACGCTGAAGATCGCCTTCGCTGTAAAGTCGAAAACCGCCTTCTGTCCGACCGTCATGATCCATCATCTGCTGTTTTTCATAAAAACGGATCGTGTCTGGCGTCACCTCTGCAAGCTTAGCTAACTGACCAATGCGAAACATTTACTTCTCCTCGCGGAAACGATGTTGAATAGCTGTGGAATAACTGCCATGCAGAAAATCGGTACTCATACCTGCCTGACGTAATCTCAGCTCCAGCACCTGTAACCGATGACAATGATCCTGATAGCGATGATCTTCGGGATCGAGCTCCCTAATCAGATCGTTAACTTCCATGGCTTCACGCCTCAACTCAAGCTCCGGCGGCAGATAGCCCGAATTCTTAAGTAACCGGTATCCTGCTCTTAACTCAGATGGAACATGGCTATCATCATCCAGTTGCAGCGGCTTGCCCGAGCCAGGAAGATTACTTAGCTCGCCTTTCTCCAGCGCCGCTTTGATGTGCTGTTCAGCAAGTTCATCAACCAGCCACATAGTTAGCTCCTTTGAACATGAAGGGACTATTTTCTAAGGTAGTAAATTTCAGGCAATAAAAAACCCGCCGAAGCGGGTTTTTTACGTTGCTACAGATTACTCTGCGGCTGCTTCTGCTTGAGCTTCTGGACGATCAACCAGCTCGATGTAAGCCATCGGAGCGTTGTCACCAGCACGGAAGCCACACTTCAGAATACGAGTGTAACCACCTGCACGGCTCGCGAAACGCGGGCCAAGCTCATTAAACAGTTTTGCCACGATCTCGTTATCACGAGTACGGGCGAATGCCAGACGACGATTAGCTACGCTGTCGGTCTTGGCAAGAGTAATCAGCGGCTCAACTACACGACGCAGTTCTTTGGCTTTCGGCAGAGTCGTTTTGATGATCTCATGACGAACCAGAGAACCGGCCATGTTGCGGAACATAGCCTGACGATGGCTGCTGTTGCGGTTCAGTTGACGACCACTCTTACGATGGCGCATGACCTTATCCTTCTCAGTGAAACCTTAACCTGTGATCTGATTATTCATCAGCAATGCTTGCTGGCGGCCAGTTCTCGAGGCGCATGCCCAGAGAAAGACCACGCGAAGCCAGCACATCTTTAATCTCGGTAAGAGATTTTTTACCAAGGTTAGGCGTTTTAAGCAGCTCAACCTCGGTACGCTGTACCAGATCACCGATGTAGTGGATAGCTTCTGCCTTAAGGCAGTTAGCAGAGCGGACAGTCAATTCCAGATCGTCAACAGGGCGCAGCAGGATCGGATCGAATTCTGGTTTCTCTTCTTTAACTTCCGGCTGACGTACATCACGTAAGTCAACGAAAGCTTCAAGTTGTTCAGCCAGAATGGTCGCCGCACGACGAATCGCCTCTTCAGGATCGATTGTGCCGTTGGTTTCCATTTCGATGACCAGCTTGTCCAGGTCGGTGCGCTGCTCTACACGCGCTGCTTCAACATTGTAGGCGATACGGTCTACAGGGCTGTAGCAAGCGTCAACTAACAGGCGGCCGATTGGGCGCTCATCTTCTTCCGAATGAATTCGGGCAGAAGCCGGCACATAGCCACGTCCACGCTGAACTTTGATACGCATGCTGATAGCAGCGTTCTCATCGGTCAGATGGCAAATGACATGCTGAGGCTTGACGATTTCGACATCACCATCATGGGTAATGTCGGCTGCAGTCACAGGGCCAATGCCAGATTTATTCAGAGTAAGAATAACTTCATCTTTCCCCTGAACTCTTACCGCCAGCCCTTTCAGGTTGAGCAGGATTTCCAGGATATCTTCCTGTACGCCCTCTTTGGTGCTGTACTCATGAAGTACACCATCAATTTCAACCTCGGTCACCGCGCAACCCGGCATGGATGAAAGCAGAATACGGCGCAGTGCGTTACCAAGAGTATGGCCAAAGCCACGCTCTAAAGGCTCAAGGGTCACCTTGGCGTGCGTCGAACTCACTTGCTCGATATCTACCAGGCGCGGTTTTAGAAACTCTGTCACAGAACCCTGCATTGTGTCCTCTCTTTGGTACTAAGCCTTACTTGGAGTAAAGCTCGACGATCAGGTGTTCGTTAATGTCCGCAGACAGATCAGTACGTTCAGGAATACGCTTGAACACACCTTCCATCTTAGTCGCATCAACTTCCAGCCAGGTTGGCTTTTCACGCTGCTCAGCCAGCTCCAGAGCGGCCTTCACGCGAGATTGCTTTTTGGCTTTCTCACGGATGCTAACGACATCATTCGGAGATACCTGATAAGAAGCGATGTTAACAACGCGGCCATTTACCAGAACAGACTTATGGCTCACCAACTGACGTGCTTCTGCACGAGTGGCACCAAAGCCCATACGATAAACTACGTTGTCCAGACGACCTTCCAGCAGAGCCAACAGGTTTTCACCGGTGTTGCCTTTCAGACGAGCTGCTTCTTTATAGTAGTTACGGAACTGACGCTCCAGCACGCCGTAGATACGACGAACTTTTTGCTTTTCACGTAACTGACCGCCGTAATCAGACAGACGCGGTTTACGCGCACCATGCTGACCAGGGGCTTGTTCAATCTTACACTTGGTATCAATCGCGCGAACGCCAGACTTAAGGAATAAGTCAGTGCCCTCACGACGGCTCAGCTTGAGCTTAGGACCCAAATATCTTGCCATTTTCTTTCTCCAACTATCCTAAAAAACGGGCGTTATACGCGACGTTTTTTCGGCGGACGACAACCGTTATGAGGGATAGGAGTCACATCAGTAATATTAGTGATGCGGAAACCAGCGGCGTTCAAAGCACGAATCGTAGATTCGCGTCCTGGACCCGGACCCTTTACCATAACTTCCAGGTTCTTAATTCCGTAATCTTTTACCGCTTCTGCACAGCGCTCTGCAGCGACCTGAGCAGCAAACGGAGTGGATTTACGTGAACCGCGGAAACCGGAACCACCGGCGGTTGCCCAACCCAGTGCGTTACCCTGACGATCAGTAATGGTAACGATGGTGTTGTTAAAAGAAGCATGGACATGAGCCACGCCATCTGAGACTTGTTTTCTTACACGCTTACGTGCACGAACTGGTGCCTTTGCCATTATTTACTCACCCCGATTATTTCTTGATCGGTTTACGCGGACCCTTACGGGTACGTGCGTTGGTCTTAGTACGCTGACCGCGAACCGGAAGACCACGACGATGGCGCAAACCACGGTAGCAACCAAGGTCCATAAGACGCTTGATGCTCAGGGTGATTTCACGGCGCAGATCACCTTCTACAACGAATTTCGCAACTGCATCACGCAGCTGATCAATTTGTTCTTCAGACAGCTCACTGATCTTAACATTTTCAGCAATACCCGTTGAAGCGCAGATGGCTTTTGAACGGGTTTTACCGATACCGAAGATCGAAGTTAATGCGATAACGGTATGTTTTTGATCAGGAATGTTAATGCCTGCTATACGGGCCACTATGCACTCCTATAATTAAACAAGCACGTCCCATGCTGAAAAGCCCGTTTTCAGGATACTCAAATGGAAACGCACTGACATACAAAAGATTGGCTGGCTAATCTAGCCAGCTCAACCCGACTTTGCAAGAAAAATATGTGACAAAATCAGCCTTGGCGCTGTTTATGCTTTGGCTCGGCGCTGCAGATCACACGGACGACACCGTCGCGACGAACGATTTTGCAGTTACGACATAATCTCTTGACGGAAGCACGAACTTTCATTTTTTCTCTCCGTAACTTCTCAACCAACTGAATTAACGGCCGTAGCCTTTCAGGTTAGCTTTCTTCAGTGCCGACTCATACTGACTTGACATCATCAGAGTTTGCACTTGAGCCATAAAGTCCATGATGACGACAACTACGATGAGCAGTGAAGTACCGCCAAAGTAGAAGGGAACCTTCATCGCATCACGCATGAACTCCGGGATAAGGCAGATAAACGTAATGTAGAGAGCGCCGATTAAGGTCAGTCGCGTCATTACTTTATCAATATACTTCGCCGTTTGCTCTCCCGGACGAATTCCCGGTACGAATGCACCAGACTTCTTCAGGTTATCTGCTGTTTCACGTGGGTTGAAAACCAACGCCGTATAGAAGAAACAGAAGAAGATGATTGCAGTCGCATAGAGTAGCACATAAAGCGGCTGTCCTGGCTGCAAATACAGCGAAATTGTTGTCAGCCAGTTCCAACCGGTACCGCCCCCAAACCACGATGCAATCGTTGCCGGGAACAGAATAATGCTGGAAGCAAAGATGGCTGGAATTACGCCCGCCATGTTCACTTTCAACGGTAAATGTGTGCTCTGTGCAGCGTAAACGCGACGACCCTGCTGACGTTTTGCGTAGTTCACCACAATGCGGCGTTGACCACGTTCAACGAAGATAACAAAGAAGGTCACTGCGAATACGAGTACTGCAACCAACAGCAACAGAAGGAAGTGCAGGTCGCCTTGCCGCGCTTGCTCGATGGTATGGCCAATGGCCGGCGGGAGACCCGCAACGATACCTGCGAAGATAATGATCGAAATACCGTTACCGATACCACGTTCAGTAATCTGTTCGCCCAGCCACATCAGGAACATCGTTCCCGAGACCAGACTCACAACAGCGGTAAAGTAGAAGGCAAAGCCTGGATTCATTACCAGGCCTTGCATCCCTGGCATATTCGGCAGACCGGTAGCAATACCGATCGACTGAAATATGGCCAATACCAACGTACCGTATCGGGTGTACTGGCTAATCTTACGACGGCCAGCCTCCCCTTCTTTCTTAATTTCCGCTAACGCTGGATGAACCACCGTTAATAACTGGATGATAATCGATGCCGAAATATACGGCATGATGCCCAGTGCGAAAATAGAAGCACGGCTGAGAGCACCACCAGAGAACATGTTAAACATTTCAATGATGGTGCCACGCTGTTGCTCAAGCAGTTTGGCAAGTACAGTGGCATCAATACCAGGGATTGGAATGAAAGAGCCAATACGGAAGACAATGAGTGCGCCGATAACAAACAGCAGTCTGCGTTTCAGCTCACCAAAGCCGCCTTTGGCACTTTGAAAATCTAATCCCGGTTGTTTAGCCATCTGCTACTTATTCCTCGATTTTACCGCCAGCAGCTTCGATTGCAGCACGCGCACCTTTAGTGACACGCAGACCGCGAACCGTTACCGGTGTAGATACTTCACCAGACAGAATTACTTTAACGAATTCAATCTGAACACCGACAATGTTGGCTGCTTTCAGCGCGTTCAGGTCGACGATACCGCCTTCAACTTTCGCCAGATCAGACAGACGAATCTCTGTGGTGATCATTGATTTGCGAGAGGTGAAACCGAACTTCGGCAGACGACGGTACAGAGGCATCTGACCACCTTCGAAACCGCGACGTACGCCACCGCCAGAACGTGAGTTCTGACCTTTGTGACCACGACCACCGGTTTTTCCGAGGCCAGAACCGATACCACGACCCAGACGCTTGGAAGCGTGCTTAGACCCTTCGGCCGGAGACAGAGTATTTAAACGCATCTCTTACTCCTCCACTTTAACCATATAGGAAACCGCGTTAACCATACCGCGTACTGCAGGCGTGTCTTCACGCTCAACGGTGTGGCCAATACGACGCAGACCCAGGCCAACCAGAGTGGCTTTATGCTTAGGCAAGCGGCCGATTGAACTACGGGTTTGAGTGATTTTAATAGTCTTAGCCATCGTGATTACCCCAGAATTTCTTCAACGGATTTACCACGCTTAGCAGCGACCATTTCCGGAGATTTCATATTGCCCAGGCCGTCGATAGTTGCACGAACCACGTTAATCGGGTTGGTGGAACCATAGGTTTTTGCCAGAACGTTATGAACTCCAGCGACTTCCAGGACGGCGCGCATTGCACCACCGGCAATAATACCGGTACCTTCTGAAGCCGGCTGCATGAACACGCGGGAACCCGTGTGTGCACCTTTAACTGGGTGCTGCAGGGTGCCGTTGTTCAGCGCGACGTTAACCATGTTGCGACGGGCTTTCTCCATCGCTTTCTGGATCGCTGCTGGAACTTCACGTGCTTTACCGTAACCAAAACCTACGCGACCATTACCATCGCCTACCACAGTCAGTGCTGTGAAGGAGAAGATACGACCACCTTTAACAGTTTTAGAAACACGGTTTACCGCGATCAGTTTTTCCTGCAGTTCGCCAGCTTGTTTCTCGATGTGTGCCATCTTAGACCTCTACCTTAGAACTGAAGGCCAGCTTCACGGGCAGCATCTGCCAGTGCCTGGACGCGA
This sequence comes from Pantoea sp. R13S299, assembly GCF_048515925.1. NCBI lineage: Bacteria > Pseudomonadati > Pseudomonadota > Gammaproteobacteria > Enterobacterales > Erwiniaceae > Pantoea > Pantoea sp. R13S299. The sequence continues at coordinate 250,143 of NZ_JBLYEF010000005.1, read as the reverse complement.
CCATGATATTGGAAACCGGAACGGTCGAAAGAAACACCAGTGATGCCTTTTTCGATTGCGCGTTCTGCGATAGCTTTACCTACTGCAGCTGCGGCTTCTTTATTACCGGTATACTTCAGTTGTTCAGTGATAGCTTTTTCTACAGTAGAAGCAGCGACCAGAACTTCGGAACCGTTCGGGGCGATCACCTGTGCGTAAATATGACGCGGGGTACGATGTACCACCAGGCGAGTAGCACCCAGCTCTTTGAGCTTGCGACGTGCACGGGTCGCACGACGGATACGAGCAGATTTCTTATCCATAGTGTTACCTTACTTCTTCTTAGCCTCTTTGGTACGCACGACTTCGTCGGCGTAACGGACACCCTTGCCTTTATAAGGCTCAGGACGACGGTAGGCGCGCAGGTCCGCAGCAACCTGACCAATCAGCTGTTTATCAGCGCCTTTCAGCACGATCTCAGTCTGAGTTGGACATTCTGCAGTGATACCCGCGGGCAGCTGGTGATCGACTGGATGAGAAAAGCCCAGAGACAGGTTAACCACGTCGCCTTTAACGGCTGCACGATAACCTACACCAACCAGCTGCAGCTTCTTAGTGAAGCCTTCGGTAACACCGATAACCATTGCGTTCAGCAGCGCGCGAGAAGTACCCGCCTGCGCCCAGCCGTCAACGAAACCTTCGCGCGGAGCGAAAGTCAGAGCGTTGTCAGCATGCTTAACTTCAACAGCATCATTGATAGTACGAGTCAGCTCGCCGTTTTTACCTTTAATCGAAATTACCTGACCGTTGAGTTTTACCTCTACGCCGGCAGGAACAACGACAGGTGCTTTAGCAACACGAGACATATGTATCCTCCGATTACGCTACGTAGCAGATAATTTCGCCACCAAGACCTGCCTGGCGCGCTGCACGATCAGTCATGACACCTTTAGATGTAGAAACTACAGCGATGCCCATACCAGCCATTACCTTTGGCAGCTCATCTTTTTTCTTATAGATGCGCAGACCAGGACGGCTTACTCGCTGAATGCTTTCTACAACAGCTTTGCCCTGGAAATACTTGAGAGTAAGTTCCAGTTCCAGCTTGATGTCGCCTTCGATTTTGAAATCTTCAATATATCCTTCTTCCTTCAGAACGTTGGCAATTGCCAATTTCAGCTTGGAGGAAGGCATGGTGACCGCAACTTTGTTTGCGGCCTGACCGTTACGGATACGGGTCAGCATATCCGCGATCGGATCTTGCATGCTCATCTGTGTTACTCCCGTGATTCAATTGGTGACAATTACCAGCTAGCCTTTTTCAGGCCCGGGATTTCACCGCGCATGGCGGCTTCGCGGACCTTGATACGGCTCAACCCAAACTTCCGCAGGAAACCGTGCGGACGACCTGTTTGACGGCAGCGGTTACGCTGACGCGAAGGGCTGGAATCACGCGGCAGACTCTGCAGCTTCAGAACAGCATCCCAACGATCTTCGTCGGAAGCGTTCACATCAGAGATGATCGCTTTCAGTTCAGCGCGTTTAGCGAAGAATTTGTCTGCTAATTTCGCACGCTTAACTTCGCGTGCTTTCATAGATTGCTTAGCCATTAAGTAACCCTACCTTACTTACGGAACGGGAAGTCAAAGGCAGCCAGCAGAGCACGGCCTTCATCATCAGATTTCGCAGTAGTGGTAATGGTGATATCCAAACCACGAACGCGATCGACTTTGTCGTAGTCGATTTCTGGGAAGATGATCTGCTCACGTACACCCATGCTGTAGTTGCCACGACCATCGAATGACTTAGCGGACAAGCCACGGAAGTCACGGATACGTGGAACAGCAATGGTGACCAGACGCTCAAAGAACTCCCACATGCGCTCGCCACGCAGAGTTACTTTACAGCCGATCGGATAGCCCTGACGGATTTTGAAGCCTGCAACTGATTTGCGTGCTTTGGTGACCAGCGGTTTTTGACCGGAGATTGCTGCCAGGTCAGCTGCTGCGTTATCCAGCAGTTTCTTGTCAGCGATCGCTTCACCAACACCCATGTTCAGGGTGATCTTCTCGACCCGAGGGACTTGCATGACAGAATTGTAGCCAAACTCTGTCATGAGTTTCTGGACTACTTCGTCTTTGTAGTAATCATGCAGTTTCGCCATCGTACTACTCCAAATTACTTGATAGTTTCGCTGTTAGACTTGAAGAAACGGACTTTTTTGCCGTCTTCGAATCTAAAGCCTACACGGTCAGCCTTACCAGTTGCCGCGTTGAACAGTGCAACGTTAGAAACCTGAATAGCAGCTTCTTTTTCAACGATGCCACCTGGTTGGTTCAGGGCCGGGACCGGCTTCTGATGTTTCTTAACCAGGTTGATACCTTCAACGATGACCTTACCAGAAGACAGGACATTCTTAACTTTACCGCGCTTACCTTTATCTTTACCGGTTAACACGATAACTTCGTCGTTACGACGGATTTTAGCTGCCATTGTTCGCTCCTTAGAGTACTTCTGGTGCCAGAGAGATAATTTTCATGAACTTTTCAGTACGAAGTTCACGAGTTACCGGCCCAAAAATACGCGTACCGATAGGCTGCTCACTGTTATTGTTCAGAATAACGCATGCATTACCATCGAAGCGAATGACAGAACCGTCCGGGCGACGAACACCCTTCCTGGTGCGCACCACTACCGCCTTCAGGACATCACCTTTTTTGACTTTACCACGAGGAATTGCTTCCTTGATGGTAACTTTGATGATGTCACCGACGCCTGCGTAGCGACGGTGCGAGCCACCCAGAACCTTGATACACATTACGCGACGTGCACCGGAGTTGTCGGCGACGTTCAGCATAGTCTGTTCTTGGATCATTTTAGTGCTCCGCTAATGTCAACTACTACTTCGGGACCTAAACCTCAGGTCGTTAGAAAGCCCCATAATTGAGGGCGCGGCATTGTAACACCGGTTCTCACAGATGGGTAGAAAAAATAAACGGCTCTCAATCGAGCCGCTGATTTTCCCTGATGACAGGGAGGGCGTATTCTAGGGAATAGTGCGAACAGTAGCAAATGTAATCTGCCTTATTTTTCGTCGCCCCCTAAATAAAGTGCCCTTATGGCTCAACCAACCAGTTTTCTGGCCAGTTGGTTATGCTGATGCAGCACGGTCGGTAGTTCAATTCCGGCCAGTTGTCCGTTCCGCACTCTGACTTTTCCGTTGATGATGCTGTAAGCGACATGTCCCGGATTACAGAATACCAGTGCAGCGACAGGATCGTGCCCTGCCCCGGCAAGACCGATGCGATTCAGATCAAAGATCGCCAGGTCAGCCATCATTCCCGGAGCAATAGCGCCCACATCATCGCGGTTAAGCACTTTTGCTCCACCCAGCGTCGCCAGCTCCAGCGCCTGACGCGCCGTCATCGCATCCGGGCCGAAACCAACACGTTGCAGCAGCATCGCCTGACGTACTTCTGCCATCATATCTGAGCTGTCATTGGAGGCCGAGCCATCCACACCCATACCGACGTGGACGCCGGCATCACACATGTGGCGTATTGGAGCAATGCCCGAGCCGAGACGCATGTTCGAGCAGGGACAATGGGCGATGCCGGTACCAGTGCGCGCAAAGAGCTCTATACCATGCTGATCCAGTTTGACACAGTGCGCATGCCAGACATCCGGTCCTACCCAGCCGAGGTCTTCAACATACTGCGCTGGCGTCATGTTGAACTTTTCCCGGCTATAACGGATATCGCTGTCGTTCTCCGCCAGATGAGTGTGCATAGAGACTTTGAAGCTTCGTGCCAGCCCAGCAGATTGCTTCATCAGCTCACGACTGACTGAGAACGGCGAACATGGCGCCACCACGATACGTAACATCGAACCATGGCTGTCATCGTGGTAGCGCTCAATCACGCGTTGTGTATCTTTCAGGATCGCTGCCTCATTCTCGACCAGCGAATCAGGCGGCAGGCCACCCTGGGATTTGCCCACGCTCATGCTGCCCCGGCTTGCATGGAAACGCATACCCATTAAGGCCGCAGCCTCGATGCTGTCATCAAGCTTACAGCCATTCGGGTAGACATAGAGATGGTCACTGGTAGTGGTGCAGCCGGAGAGCATTAATTCGGCCATCGAGATCTGCGTTGAGATATGAATCATCTCAGGGGTCAGATTCTGCCACAGTGGATAGAGGTGGGTGAGCCAGTTAAAAAGTTCACCGTTTTGTACGGCAGGTATGGCCCGGGTCAGGCTCTGGTACATATGGTGATGCGTATTGATCAGGCCAGGAATAACAATGTGTCCCCGCAGATCGATAATCTCATCTGCGCTATCGGGTAACGATCCTGCTTCCCCGACCGCAACGATCTGATTTCCTTTAATCAGAATACTGGCATTCCGTATTTCCCGACGGTCGGCATCCATGCAGACTACGCATTCGGCATTCTTCAGTAACAGAGTTCGTTCCATGCTATTGCCTGTGGGTTGTGATTGTGTGCTACCCGATAATAGCGGCAAGCTTTTGGCAGAGCTAATCGAAGGTAACGCAGCTAACAGTGGCAACTTTATCAGTGACCGGCGTAAGCGGTCAGGACTCTCCATTTTCACGGCACATTTCCTTGTACAGTTATAATAACTCGGGCCTTTATGGCCCGCAGCTTTCAGGCTTCATTACCCGAAGAGTCCCAGCTTAGTCCTGATGAACTGCTAAATTTTTGAGCACCATCAAATCTGGTCTGTCACCGGCACAAATGGATCAACCCCCGATTACAGGCAAAAAAAAACCCCCTGCCGAAGCAGAGGGTTTCCTCAGAGAATACAATTCTTATTACAGAATCGCTTTCTCGATTACGCGAACCAGGGTCCAGGATTTAGTCTTGGACAGTGGACGGCATTCGCGGATTTCTACCACGTCACCAATTCCACATTCATTGTTCTCGTCATGGATGTGCAGCTTGGTCGTACGTTTGATGAATTTGCCGTAGATCGGGTGTTTCACAAAACGTTCGATAGCAACAACTGCAGATTTCTGCATTTTGTCACTTACTACACGACCCTGCAGAGTACGGATTTTATCGGTCATTACGAACCCGCCTTCTCAGTCAGTAAAGTCTTAACGCGTGCAACATCACGGCGAACCTGTTTCAGCAGATGAGTCTGCTGCAGTTGGCCAGATGCTGCCTGCATGCGCAGGTTAAATTGCTCACGCAGCAGATTAAGCAGCTCAGTGTTCAGCTCTTCAACGCTTTTTTCACGCAGCTCAGTTGCTTTCATTACATCACCGTCTTAGTTACAAAGGTGGTTTTGATAGGCAGTTTTGCTGCTGCCAGCTTGAATGCTTCACGGGCCAGCTCTTCTGGTACGCCGTCCATTTCATACAGGACTTTACCAGGCTGGATCAGGGCAACCCAATACTCTACGTTACCCTTACCTTTACCCATACGCACTTCCAGCGGCTTCTCGGTGATCGGTTTGTCCGGGAATACTCGGATCCAGATCTTACCTTGACGCTTAACTGCACGGGTCATAGCACGACGTGCTGCTTCGATCTGACGAGCAGTCAGACGACCACGGCCAACAGCTTTCAGACCGAAAGTACCGAAGCTGACATCCGTACCCGCAGCCAGACCGCGGTTACGGCCTTTGTGCACTTTACGGAATTTCGTACGCTTTGGTTGTAACATCAGCGACTCTCCTTACTTACGGCCTTTACGCTGCTGCTTTTTAGGTTGAGCAGCCGGTTCCGGTTGTTCAACAGCAGCCATACCACCCAGGATCTCGCCTTTGAAGATCCATACCTTAACGCCGATTACACCATAAGTGGTGTGCGCTTCAGAGGTGTTGTAGTCAATGTCAGCACGCAGTGTGTGCAATGGCACGCGACCTTCACGATACCATTCGGTACGTGCGATCTCGGCGCCACCCAGACGGCCGCTAACTTCGACTTTAATACCCTTCGCGCCAAGACGCATGGCGTTCTGAACTGCACGCTTCATAGCACGACGGAACATCACACGACGCTCCAGCTGTGAAGTGATGCTGTCAGCTACCAGTTTCGCGTCCAGTTCCGGCTTGCGGACTTCGGCGATATTAATCTGTGCAGGAACGCCAGCGATTTTCGCGACGACCGTGCGCAGTTTTTCCACATCTTCGCCTTTCTTACCGATGACGATGCCCGGACGAGCGGTGTGAATAGTCACACGGATGCTCTTCGCTGGACGCTCGATAACGATACGAGAGACAGATGCTTTAGCCAGTTCCTTAGTCAGGAACTGACGTACTTTAAAATCGCTGTCCAGGTTGTCAGCGAATTCATTGGTGTTCGCAAACCAGGTAGAGTTCCATGGTTTTACAATACCCAGGCGAATACCATTAGGATGTACTTTCTGACCCATTGCTAGTCTCCAGAGTCTCAGCGATCGGACACAACCACAGTAATGTGGCTGGTGCGCTTCAGGATGCGATCTGCACGACCTTTGGCACGCGGCATAATGCGTTTCATGGTCGGACCTTCATCAACGAAAATTTTCGTGATTTTCAGATCGTCGATATCAGCGCCATCGTTGTGTTCGGCGTTAGCAATGGCAGATTCCAGAACTTTTTTGACCAGTACAGCCGCTTTCTTATTGGTGTAGGTCAAAATGTCCAGTGCCTGCGACACTTTCTTACCGCGAATCAGGTCAGCAACAAGGCGAACCTTCTGAGCAGAAGAACGAGCGTGGCGATGTTGAGCTAAAGTTTCCATCTCTTCCTCCTACTTATTTCTTCTTGGCTTTTTTATCAGCCGCGTGACCGCGATAAGTACGTGTCGGCGCGAATTCACCCAGTTTGTGACCAACCATTTCGTCGGAAACAAAGACAGGAACGTGCTGACGACCATTATGGACAGCGATGGTCAAACCGATCATGTTAGGAAAGATCGTTGAACGACGGGACCAAGTGCGCAAAGGCTTCTTGTCACCGCTTTCCACCGCTTTCTCTACCTTCTTCAGCAAGTGCAGGTCAATAAAAGGACCTTTCTTGAGAGAACGTGGCATGGCTTATCCTCTAATATTATTTGCTACGGCGACGTACGATAAACTTATCGGTACGCTTGTTGCTACGGGTCTTCTTACCTTTGGTCTGAACGCCCCACGGAGTTACCGGGTGCTTACCAAAGTTACGACCTTCACCACCACCGTGCGGGTGATCAACTGGGTTCATCGCGGTACCACGAACGGTCGGACGAACACCACGCCAACGGGCTGCACCAGCTTTACCCAGAACGCGAAGCATGTGCTCAGCGTTGCCGACTTCGCCCAGTGTTGCGCGGCAGTCAGACTCGACTTTACGCATTTCACCAGAACGCAGACGCAGGGTAACGTAAGAACCTTCACGAGCAACGATCTGCACGTAAGCACCGGCTGAGCGAGCAATCTGACCGCCTTTGCCTGGTTTCATTTCTACGTTATGCACGGTTGAACCCACCGGGATGTTACGCATCGGCAGAGTGTTACCTGCTTTGATCGCAGCATCAACGCCAGATTGGATCTGGTCGCCGGCTTTCAGGCCTTTAGGGGCCAGGATGTAACGGCGTTCGCCATCTTTGTACAGAACCAGTGCGATGTTCGCAGAGCGGTTCGGATCGTACTCAAGACGTTCAACAATTGCCGGGATACCATCTTTGTTGCGTTTGAAGTCAACAATACGATATGCCTGCTTGTGACCACCACCGATATGACGGGTAGTGATACGACCATTGTTGTTACGGCCACCGGATTTGCTGTTTTTTTCTACCAGCGGGGCGAATGGTTTGCCCTTGTGCAGCTCCGCGTTTACCACTTTAACTACATGGCGACGACCCGGAGATGTCGGTTTACATTTAACAACTGCCATTGTCTTTCTCCTCCGACTTACTCAGCGCCGCCAGCGAAGTCCAGATTCTGGCCTTCTTTCAGGGTGACGTAAGCTTTTTTCCAGTCGCTACGACGACCGATACGCTGTCCTTGACGCTTAACTTTGCCCTTAACTACCAGGGTGTTTACGTCTTTAACTTCTACTTCGAACAGTTTCTCAACAGCAGCAACGATCTCTGCTTTGGTCGCGTCATTAGCAACTTTGAGAACGATGGTATTGGTTTTTTCCATCGCGCTAGATGCTTTTTCAGATACGTGCGGCGCGCGCAGTACTTTCAGCAGACGTTCTTCACGGATCATGCCAGCATCTCCTCAACTTGCTTAACTGCATCAGCAGTCATAACGACTTTGTCGAAGGCGATCAGGCTAACTGGGTCGATACCGGATGCATCACGCACGTCAACCTTGTACAGGTTACGCGCAGCCAGGAACAGATTCTCATCCAGTTCACCGGTGATGATCAGCACGTCTTCCAGAGCCATGTCTTTCAGTTTCTGTACCAGCAGCTTGGTTTTCGGTGCTTCTACAGCAAATGATTCGACAACGATCAGACGATCTTGACGTACCAGTTCGGACAGGATGCTTTTCAGCGCGCCGCGGTACATCTTTTTGTTAACTTTTTGACTGTGGTCCTGCGGCTTCGCAGCAAACGTCACACCACCTGAACGCCAGATTGGGCTCTTTACAGAACCTGCACGCGCACGGCCGGTGCCTTTTTGACGCCATGGCTTTTTGCCTGAACCAGTTACTTCGGCGCGAGTTTTCTGCGCACGAGTACCCTGGCGGGCGCCAGATGCGTAAGCAACAACAACCTGGTGAACCAGCGCTTCGTTGAAATCACGACCGAAGGTAGTTTCGGAAACAGTCAGCGCGCTCTGCGCGTCTTTCAATACTAATTCCATTGCTATCCCCTTACGCCTTCACAGCTGGTTTAACGATCAGGTCGCTACCGGTAGCACCGGGAACTGCACCTTTAACCAGCAGCAGGTTGCGCTCAGCGTCAACACGTACTACGTCCAGACTCTGAACGGTTACGCGCTCATTACCCAGCTGACCTGCCATTTTCTTGCCTTTGAACACTTTGCCCGGAGTCTGGTTCTGACCGATAGAACCCGGAACGCGGTGAGACAAGGAGTTACCGTGAGTAGCGTCCTGGGTACGGAAGTTCCAGCGCTTAACGGTACCGGCGAAACCTTTACCTTTAGAGGTACCGGTTACGTCAACTTTCTTAACTTCAGCGAAAATCTCAACGCTGATGCTCTGACCTACAGAGTATTCTTCACCTTCAGCGGTGCGGAATTCCCACAGGCCACGGCCAGCTTCAACGCCAGCTTTCGCAAAATGACCAGCTTCAGGTTTGGTCACACGGTTTGCTTTTTTAGCACCGGTGGTAACCTGAATTGCCTGGTAACCATCGTTTTCCAGGCCTTTGACCTGAGTAACGCGGTTCGCTTCAACTTCGATTACGGTGACGGGGATAGAAACGCCATCTTCAGTGAAGATGCGGGTCATGCCCACTTTTTTACCGACTAAACCAATCATTGTTTCAACCTCTCAATCGCTCGATGACCTGATTAACCCAGGCTGATCTGCACGTCAACACCGGCAGCCAGATCCAGACGCATCAGAGCATCAACGGTTTTTTCAGTTGGCTCAACGATGTCTACCAGACGCTTGTGAGTGCGGATTTCGTACTGATCACGCGCATCTTTGTTAACGTGCGGAGAGATCAGAACAGTAAAACGCTCTTTGCGGGTTGGCAGCGGGATTGGACCACGAACCTGCGCACCAGTGCGCTTGGCGGTCTCAACGATTTCCGCGGTTGATTGATCGATCAGACGATGATCAAACGCTTTAAGACGGATACGGATTCTTTGGTTCTGCATGAGACCAGAGCTCCAAACTTTTTATAGACGAAAAAAATTACTACTCGAGCCCATTACGATTGATGGGAGAGTGTAATCGTTCAGCATATAACTCCCTAATTGGGAGTATTGTCAGGCGGCCTATATTTCAGCCGTCTGCGATTCTGCTCGAATCGCGCCTGCAATATCTGCAGGCCCGCGCATTATACGTAAATCTGTTCAGGAAGCAACCCGTGTTGACCTTTTACCCATGAAATAGTGGCTGATTCGTGAGGCGCGCGTCGCATTGCATTGCCGTATGACTGATAGCTCCCTCATTACGTCGTGAGCGCATTTCCACAGTTATTCATTCATAGATGACAGGGAACAGGAAGACAAAGAGAGTGCTCCTAACCTTTTATCCGGAGCAAAAAACATGTCCCTCGACCTTATCACTCAGATTGCTGTGCTGGCTTGCGGAAGCGCTTTGGGAAGCTTTCTTTCGCTGGCCTGTGCGCGCTTCTCCCCCGCTCTCTCACCCGCTCAGTGGTTTGCCTCGCTTTGCGTTCCCGGTTCACAGTGTGACCATTGTCAGCAGCGCTTGCTGTGGCGTGACGTTTTGCCCCTTGTCAGTTGGGCGGGCTTAAAAGGACGGTGTCGCTCCTGTCATCGTCCATTTAGCGCAGACAGCTTCGTCGCTGAATGGCTGGTCGCAATGCTCTGCCTGCTGGTGCTGCAAAGCTTCACCGATACTGCAGAGGCTATCTTCATCATTACTGTCTCCAGCCTGTTGTTTCTGATGGCTGCCATTGATCGTCACCACTTCTGTATACCTGACCCACTCAGCTATCTGCTGCTCTGGCTGGGATTACTCCACGCCAGCGTGACCGGTAACGAAACAGCGGTGATATGGGGCGCACTGTCGGGTTACTGTGCGTTGTGGCTACTTGCCTGGAGCTATCGGCAGGTTCGGGGGTACGAAGGATTAGGTTATGGCGATATGAAGCTATTCGCAGCGTTAGGTGCCTGCTGTGGCTGGCAGGCGTTACCCTGGATTGCGCTGGGTGCCACTCTGCTGGCGCTGGCGGCAATCGTAATGCTGCAACTACGGGGGTTAATGCAGGGGGACAGCCCGCTGCCGTTTGGCCCTTTCCTGGCCATCGCGGGCTGGGTAATAATCGTGCTGCAGACCCGATTCACTCTTCTTTGATTTGAGCCTGTAGATAGTTCTGGATACCCATCTTCTGGATTAACTCAAGTTCTGTCTCAATCCAGTCGATGTGATGTTCTTCATCAGCCAGGATTTCAATCATCATGTCACGGCTGACATAGTCATGCACTTTGTCAGCATAGGAGATGGCTTCACGAAGATCCTTAGCGCCTTCAAGTTCAAGATTCAGGTCTGAACTCAGCATCTCCTCGACGTCCTCACCGATTCGTAGCCGTCCCAGATCCTGAAGGTTTGGGATCCCTTCAAGAAAAAGAATGCGCTCAATATACTTATCGGCATGCTTCATCTCGTCGATCGATTCGTGGTACTCCACGTCGTTGAGGCGCGTCAGACCCCAGTTCTTAAACATGCGCGCATGCAGGAAGTACTGATTGATGGCAACCATTTCATTTCCAAGCAGTTTGTTGAGATGACTGATAACTTTGATATCGCCCTTCATTGTTAACCCTCCGCGTCTGGTTTATTAGAGCGTAGATGTGGTTAAAAAGAAGTCAAAAAAACGCGACAGATATTGTGGGTATTCACACATCAACAGCTAATCAGGCTATCTCTTTATAGAGCGGTGCATGCTGCATCTCTTCATCCATGATTTCCCGCGCAGCGCGAACGCACTTGCCGCATTGTTTGCCGACCGGCACAAACTGGCGCAGTTGCTGGATGGATTTAGGTTGATAGCGACGCACGACTTCACGAAGGGTTTTATCACTAATGGCATTACAGAGGCAGACGTACATTGATTCATCACTCAGGTACATTTTCTGTACACAGTGTAAATGCGAATCGTTTTTATTACAAACCCACCCTTTGCAGGGTTATGGCCATATTTAAGCAAAAAAAAAGAGCACCGAAGTGCTCTTTTCACTGTGTTGCAGTGGCCGTTTGCACGACCACAGCAGATATCACAATTAAGCGATAACTTTAGCAACAACACCCGCGCCAACGGTACGGCCACCTTCGCGGATTGCGAAGCGCAGACCTTCGTCCATTGCGATTGGGTGGATCAGGGTAACAACCATTTTGATGTTGTCGCCTGGCATTACCATTTCAACGCCTTCTGGCAGCTCTACTGAGCCGGTCACGTCAGTTGTACGGAAGTAGAACTGTGGACGATAGCCTTTGAAGAACGGAGTATGGCGACCACCTTCGTCTTTAGACAGAACGTAAACTTCTGACTCGAACTGGGTGTGCGGCTTGATTGAGCCTGGCTTAGCCAGAACCTGGCCACGCTGGATGTCTTCACGCTTGATACCGCGCAGCAGAACACCACAGTTTTCGCCTGCCTGACCCTGGTCCAGCAGCTTACGGAACATCTCAACACCGGTACAGGTTGATTTCACGGTATCTTTGATACCAACGATTTCAACTTCGTCGCCGACTTTAACGATGCCGCGCTCAACACGACCGGTAACAACGGTACCACGGCCAGAGATTGAGAATACGTCTTCGATTGGCAGCAGGAACGGCTTATCGATTGCACGCTGTGGTTCTGGGATGTAGCTATCCAGATGCTCAGCCAGCTCCAGGATTTTAGCTTCCCACTCAGGTTGGCCTTCCAGTGCTTTCAGAGCAGAACCACGAACGATTGGAGTGTCGTCGCCTGGGAAGTCATATGCTGACAGCAGGTCACGAACTTCCATTTCTACCAGTTCCAGCAGCTCTTCATCATCAACCATGTCGCACTTGTTCAGGAACACGATGATGTAAGGAACGCCAACCTGACGACCCAGCAGGATGTGCTCACGGGTCTGTGGCATAGGGCCATCAGTCGCAGCAACAACCAGGATCGCGCCGTCCATCTGCGCAGCACCGGTGATCATGTTTTTCACATAGTCGGCGTGGCCTGGGCAGTCAACGTGCGCATAGTGGCGAGTTGGGGTTTCATATTCAACGTGTGAAGTGTTGATGGTGATACCACGTGCTTTCTCTTCTGGTGCGTTATCGATCTGATCGAATGCACGAGCCTGGCCACCGAAAGTTTTAGACAGTACGGTGGTGATAGCTGCAGTCAGAGTGGTTTTACCGTGGTCGACGTGACCGATGGTGCCCACGTTTACGTGCAGTTTGTTACGCTGAAATTGCTCTTTCGCCATGGCGATAATTCCTTACGTTGTGCCTTCACCATCTGGGTGAAGGCATCAGTTCAAATTTAAACCGTAGCTTATTTGCCACGAGCTTCAATAACGGCCTGCGCTACGTTGTTCGGCGCATCGTCATACTTCAGGAACTCCATGGAGTACGAAGCACGACCTTTGGTCAGAGAACGCAGTTGAGTTGCGTATCCGAACATCTCAGACAACGGAACTTCAGCGTGAATCTGAACGCCAGTAGCGTTAGATTCCTGCCCTTTGAGCATACCACGACGACGGCTAAGGTCACCGATGACATCACCCGTGTTCTCTTCTGGCGTTTCAACTTCAACCTTCATGATAGGTTCAAGCAGAACTGGTTTCGCTTGCTTAAAGCCTTGTTTGAAGGCAATAGATGCGGCCAGTTTAAACGCCAGTTCTGAGGAGTCGACATCATGGTATGAACCATAGTGCAGACGAACGCCCAGATCCACAACCGGATAGCCAGCCAGAGGGCCTGATTTCAGCTGCTCCTGGATACCTTTATCAACCGCAGGGATGTATTCACCAGGAATCACACCACCTTTGATGTCGTTGACAAATTCGTAGCCTTTCGGGTTCGAACCTGGCTCCAGTGGGTACATGTCGATAACAACATGACCGTACTGACCACGACCACCAGACTGCTTGGCGTGTTTACCTTCAACGTCGGTAACTTTGGTACGAATCGCTTCACGGTAAGCAACCTGTGGTTTACCCACGTTTGCTTCAACGTTAAATTCACGCTTCATACGGTCAACGATGATGTCGAGGTGAAGTTCACCCATACCCGCGATGATGGTCTGGTTAGATTCTTCATCAGTCCATACGCGGAATGATGGATCTTCTTTTGCCAGACGGCCCAGAGCCAGACCCATTTTTTCCTGGTCAGCTTTGGTTTTTGGCTCAACGGCGATAGAGATTACCGGCTCCGGGAACTCCATGCGCTCAAGGATGATGACGTTATCTGGGTCACACAGGGTGTCACCAGTGGTCACATCTTTCAGGCCGATCGCAGCTGCGATATCACCCGCACGAACTTCTTTAATCTCTTCACGCTTGTTAGCGTGCATCTGAACGATACGGCCCAGACGCTCACGGTTTGACTTAACCGGGTTGAACACGGTGTCACCCGTATTAACCACACCAGAGTAAACGCGGAAGAAGGTTAAGTTACCCACGAACGGGTCGGTAGCGATTTTGAACGCCAGTGCAGCAAACGGCTCGTTGTCATCAGAGTGACGAACAGCCGGCGTGTCTTTACCGTCGTCCAGCATACCGTTAATCGCGGTAACGTCAGTCGGTGCTGGCAGATATTCAACAACTGCATCCAGCATCGCCTGAACACCTTTGTTCTTAAATGCAGAACCACAGGTTACCAGGATGATTTCGTTGCGAAGTACACGCTGACGCAGAGAGGTTTTGATCTCTTCTTCAGTCAGTTCTTCACCACCGAAGAATTTCTCCATCAGCTCATCAGAGCCTTCAGCAGCGGCTTCAACCAGCTTCGCATGCCATTCTTCAGCCAGTTCCTGCATATCAGCTGGAATATCTTCGTAGTCGAAGGTTACACCCTGATCTGCGTCGTTCCAGTTGATTGCTTTCATTTTCACCAGGTCAACAACACCAGTGAATTTCTCTTCTGCGCCGATAGCCAGCTGCAGAGGAACTGGAGTTGCGCCCAGACGTGATTCGATCTGACCAACAACTTTCAGGAAGTTAGCACCCATGCGGTCCATTTTGTTAACGAACGCGATGCGTGGAACTTTATATTTGTTAGCCTGACGCCATACGGTCTCAGACTGCGGCTGAACACCACCTACAGCACAATAAACCATTACTGCGCCATCGAGCACACGCATAGAACGTTCAACTTCGATGGTGAAGTCAACGTGTCCTGGGGTGTCGATGATGTTGATGTGGTGTGGTTCAAACTGCTTGGCCATACCAGACCAGTAACAGGTGGTCGCAGCGGAAGTGATGGTAATACCACGTTCCTGTTCCTGCTCCATCCAGTCCATAGTTGCTGCGCCGTCGTGTACTTCACCGATTTTGTGGTTTACACCGGTGTAGAACAGAACGCGTTCGGTAGTGGTAGTCTTACCGGCGTCGATGTGCGCACTGATACCG
Source organism: Pantoea sp. R13S299 (assembly GCF_048515925.1). NCBI lineage: Bacteria > Pseudomonadati > Pseudomonadota > Gammaproteobacteria > Enterobacterales > Erwiniaceae > Pantoea > Pantoea sp. R13S299. The sequence goes on along the minus strand of NZ_JBLYEF010000005.1, from coordinate 234,953 downwards.
ATGTTACGGTAGCGAGCAATGGGTGTTTTACGAGCCATTTGATTCCTCTGATTCTCGGACGTTCAAGGTAAGTCGACCCCAGCGGGTTGGCTGATTGAGCGCCCGCTGGTTTAACTACTACGTGGTGATTACCAACGGTAGTGTGCGAACGCCTTGTTGGCTTCTGCCATGCGGTGAACGTCTTCACGTTTCTTAACTGCAGTACCTTTGTTCTCTGCAGCATCAGAAAGTTCGTTCGCCAGGCGAAGAGCCATTGATTTATCACCGCGTTTACGAGCAGCATCTACGATCCAGCGCATTGCCAGAGCATTACGACGAACCGGACGGACTTCTACTGGTACCTGATAAGTAGAACCACCAACGCGACGTGACTTAACTTCGACAGTCGGGCGCACGTTTTCGAGGGCTACTTCAAAAGATTCCAGTGCGTTTTTACCTGAACGCTGAGCCAGGGTCTCAAGCGCGGTATAAACGATTGATTCTGCAGTAGATTTCTTACCATCTACCATCAGGATATTTACAAATTTGGCCAGCAGCTCTGATCCGAACTTAGGATCTGGCAGAATTTTACGCTGACCAATGACGCGACGACGTGGCATGGAAATACTCCGTTGTTAATTCAGGATTGTCCAAAACTCTATGAGTTTATTATGACATTTAATTTAAAACGTTTGGCCTTACTTAACGGAGAACCATTAAGCCTTTGGCTTCTTCACGCCGTACTTGGAGCGAGCCTGCTTACGGTCTTTAACACCTGAGCAGTCAAGCGCGCCACGAACGGTGTGGTAACGCACACCTGGCAAGTCTTTTACACGACCGCCACGGATCAGGATCACGGAGTGTTCCTGCAGGTTATGACCTTCACCACCAATGTAGGAGGTAACTTCAAAACCGTTGGTCAAACGCACACGGCAGACTTTACGCAGTGCGGAGTTTGGTTTCTTAGGAGTGGTGGTGTACACACGAGTACAAACGCCACGTTTTTGCGGGCAAGCTTCCAGCGCCGGCACGTTGCTCTTTGCAACTTTGCGGACGCGTGGTTTGCGAACCAGCTGGTTAACTGTTGCCATTAAATAGCTCCTGGATTTGCTTTTGCTTCGTAAACACGTAATAAATCGCCTCGTAGAATTACGAGGAGGCAGAATTTTAGGGCTGAGTCAAAGGGGTGTCAAGAAATAACCAGGTTTTAGCCGATTACCACACGATTTGTTGCTGATGCCTGATCGTTAGCGTGACAAAGCCATTATAGTCTATTGACTGTACGCTGGTCGAAATTTGTCCAGTTAGGCCGCGAGCCTGAACATCTTCGTCCAGCACCCACAGTGTCGCTTCGCTCTCTGAGAGCCGCATCAATGCACGGCTACCGGCTAAGGCGGCCAGTACGCCATCCTGCAGCAGCAGCAGGTCATCGCCTGCACCTGCCATCAAAAGCAGGGTCTCAAGGTCACTGTGTGCCGGTGAGTGCATTAAAGTGTGCAGCATTAACGTCTCTTAAAAAGTAAGGATGCGATCGTAGCTGGCCAGCATCTGCCGTAACTCCGGCGCGTCCAGTAGCGTAACATCCAGCAACCGGTCAGCGTCAACCTCTAATCCACGCGCTATCAGCGATGTCCGACAGAGATAGCACTGCTCAATGTCATACAGCGACAGCACGCCAAAGGTCGCGGCATAGTGACGGCTCTTAATCGTCCCAGGTTGCTGATGCAGATTCAGCTGCAGCACACCATCACCGATAAAAAACAGGCCGATATCTTCACTGAGTGCACCCGTGGCCAGCGCGGCATCCAATCCTTCGCGCCCTGCACTGTTGCCATGCGGTGCCCGGGTAAAGACAAATGCGACACGATTCATCAGAACTGCACCATACGTTCACAGCTCAGCACCGCTTCCGCCAGCGCACCCAGCCCACTCAGCGTAAAGCCAGGCTGCAGGTTACTGCCCGCCAACTGGAGTCGGGCCGCTTCCTGCGCATCGCTGACGCCTCGCCGCAGCGCGGCCGCCACACAGATGTTCAGTGCCACACCCTGCTCCTGATGTAATGCCTGCCACGCGCGCACCAGGTCAAACTCATCACTGGCAGGTGCGGTGAGCTGGTTAGCGTTCAGCACCCCTTCGCGATAGAAGAACACGCTTTCAAGCTGATGGCCCGCCGTCAGCAGCGCGCGGGCGAACAGGTATGCACTGGTCGCCTGTTGCGTCCCATAAGCCGGGCCGGTGACCATCAGGGTGTAACGCATTACCGATCCTGTCCCTGGAAGTCGCCATTTTTAAACTGGCGGATGTAGAGATAGACGGTGTGCTTCGAGATGTTTAGCCGATCGGCCACCTGGTTGATGGCATCTTTGATATCGAAAATTCCCTTCTCATACAGGTTGAGCACAATCTGGCGATTCTTGGCATTGTTCGACACATTGCGATCCGCGCTCACCTCTTCAATGGTGAACTCCAGTGTCTGCATCACCAGATCATCGACTGAACTGGCAAAGTTGACGTTGGAGTCAACCTGCTGCATCTCAGGCGGCATAAAGGTCGACATGATCTGTGAGAACGGCACATCAAGGTTCATGTTGATGCAGAGCAGACCAATGACCCGTTGCTGACGGTTGCGAATCGCAATCGTGACCGACTTCATCAGCACGCCGCTTTTGGCACGCGTGAAATAGGCACGGGAGACATTGCTGTCCGCGCCATGCATATCGTGCAGCATCCGCAGGGCTAAATCGGTGATAGGTGAACCCACCTTACGACCGGTGTGTTCCCCATTGGCGATACGCACGGCCGAGCACTTAAGATCTTCAAGCGAGTGCAGGACGATTTCACAATGCGAGCCGATCAACATCGCCAGGCCATCCACGACAGCCTCGTACGATTTCAGAATATCGTAATCAGTTTCTTCGAACGGGCGCTGCTCCAGAAGATCGAAGTCGCTCAGTTCACCCGGATTGAATGGATTAGACATTGAAGAGTATCACCCTGAATGGCTGGAGCCTGTCACAGCGGCTTATGGGCAGACTCAATATGGGATAATTAGGCAGGCATTAGTCTGGCAAATGTCGTCGGCTTATGCCAGAGGTTTGTCGTGAAGCTAAAATGAAACCGCCGCCCGGAGGCGGCGGTCAGCAGATTACTGCGCTTTTTCTGCAGCAGCAGGCGCAGGGGCCTGTGCTTTTTCATCTGCTTTAGGCGCTGGTTTGATATCAAGCAACTCAACATCAAATACCAGAGTGGAGTTAGCCGGAATGCCCGGAACGCCATTTTTGCCGTAAGCCAGATTCGGTGGGATCACCAGCTTAATCTTGCCGCCTTTCTTCACGTGCTTCAGACCTTCAGTCCAGCCTGGGATAACACCATCCAGACGGAATGAAAGTGGCTCGCCACGGGTATAAGAGTTGTCGAATTCCGTGCCGTCGATCAGCGTACCTTTGTAGTTCACTACTACAGTGTCGCTGTCTTTAGGTGCCTCGCCGGTACCCTCTTTCTCAACTTTATACAGCAGGCCGCTTTCGGTTTTCTTCACGCCGCTCTCTTTAGCAAATTTGGTTGCGAAGGCTTCACCCTTTTCAGAGTTCTCTTTCGCATCTTTTTCCATTTTCGCTGAGGCTGCGCCTTTCACGCGGCCTTCAAAGGATTGCAGCGTCTGCTCAATCTCTTCGTCAGACAGTTTGCTCTTGCCACCAAACGCATCCTGAACACCTGCAATAAGCTGCTGCTTATCCAGTTTGATGCCCAGTTTTTCCTGTTCCTTCAGGGAGTTGTCCATGTAGCGACCCAGTGAAGCACCCAGTGCGTAGGCAGACTGCTGGTCTTCATCTTTGAAAGCAGCATTCTTAGGTGCCTGAGGCGCGGACTGTGGCGCGGCAGCTGGTGCAGCCTGTGGCGCTGCAGCGGTGTCTGCTGCCATTGCCATTGGTGCATTCAGTGCAACAGCCATGGTGGTAGCTAACAATGTGACTTTAAACAGTGATTTCATCCATTCTCCAAAACCGAAGCGTCTAACCTCGGGAAACATTGCGGACTTCAGGGCCCACACTATAACTTTACGTGGCAGTGTCGAACACTCCCACAATGTAATTACCCGGTCTACCTCCGACCTTTATAACATCGGGAAGTTTCATCAGAGATGATACCGCGCTACCTTTTTTCAAGCGCAACGCCTCCGGGCGTAAAAAAACAGGTGATTCCTGGCCTTCAGGTCGTAGAATCACGCCCCGAGTCGCACCTTAACAGAGGAACAGGTCATGCAACAATCTGAGTGGGAACAGCGTCTGGAGACGCTAGAGAGCAAACTGGCCTTTCAGGAGATGACGATCGATCAGCTGAACAGTGCGGTGGTTCAGCACGAGCTGGAGATGAATAAGATGCGTGAGCAGATGCGCATCTTAACCGACAAGCTCAAAGCGAATGCGCCCTCGATCGTCGCCTCACAGTCTGAAGAGACCCCGCCCCCGCACTACTGATCGCAGGTCAACTTGCCCCGGTTAAGCCGGGAAGAACCAGAATGACAGCCAAAAGAAAGGCCACCCGGAGGTGGCCTTTAAAGGTCTGTTGAGACTTAGTGGCTGCAGCCGCAACCACCAGTACCACAACCGCCTTTACCGTGATCATGGTCGTGGTCGTGATCATGGCCGTGATCGTGGTCATGATGATGGCCATCTGCACCGTGAACGTGGCCATGAGCCAGTTCTTCCGGTGTGGCTTCACGGATAGCAACCACTTCAACGTTGAAGTTCAGGTTCTGACCCGCCAGCATGTGGTTACCATCAACCACGACGTGATCGTCTTCCACTTCGGTGATTTCTACTGGTACCGGACCCTGATCGGTCTCTGCCAGGAAGCGCATGCCAACCTGCAGTTCGTCAACGCCCATGAAGACGTCTTTAGGAACGCGCTGCACCAGGTTGTCATCGTACTGACCGTAAGCATCGTTTGCCGGGATATGCACGTCAAACTTGTCGCCGGCAACGTGGTCTTCCAGCGCATTTTCCAGACCAGAAATCAGGGAACCATGACCGTGCAGGTAGTCTAACGGTGCACTCACCGGTGACTCGTCAACTAACACGCCGTCTTCTGTACGTACCTGATAGGCCAGGCTTACCACCAGGTCTTTTGCTACTTTCATGATATCTCCTAACCGTTGAGAGCTGAGATCCCGTCTCATTGGTCTATTCTTGCGTGCAATAACACCAACCAGAAAGGTTCGGGGCTGAGTACAAGAGGGGTTTCACTTTCTCTTGCGACTTCAGCCTTAATGGCGGCAATTGTAACGGAATTCAATCCCGCTGTAAGTTTAAGCGTAAAAAAAGCTGCCCGATTCCGCTACTCCGGATGGAAAATACCGATAACCTGCTCATTGGTACGAACCTGATCGCGCGCCTGTTTGTCTGCTTCGCGCATCTGGTGACCACACTTTACGCACTCCACCACATCGACATTATTTTCACGCCACATCGCCAGCGTGTCCTTCTCCTGGCAGTGCGGGCATGTCGCACCGGCAATAAAACGTTTACGCATTAGCTTCTGCCTGTTTAAAGAGGTTATTCATCATCGTCCCAGCCGTCGATCTGTCGCTTCTCGCGCTGCATTTCGCGCTGGAAGATATCTTCCAGTTCACGCCGCGCTTCACGGACGCGCGACGCCTGCGCCGCGCTTTCAGAGAGCGTCGGCACCAGCTCGCGCAGCATCCGCATATCAAGCCGGCGGAAATGCTGCTGGGCGCGGTGCGCCTGATGGGGATGCATCCCCAGCGACATCAATGTCTTACGGCCCAGCTCCAGCGCACTGGAGAAGGTCTCACGCGAGAACTGCGTGACGCCCGCCTGTAACAGCTCGTGCGCTTCCACACGGCCACGGGCGCGCGCCTGAATCTGCAACTGCGGGAAATGTTGCTGGCACAGATGCACGATAGTCATCACATCTTCAGGCTCATTACAGGTGATCACAATCGACTGCGCGCTGGCCGCACCGGCGGCACGCAGTAACTCCAACTCGGTGGCGTCGCCGTAATAGACTTTATAGCCATATTTGCGCATCAGACTCACCACACTGATGTCGCGCTCCAGCACGGTGATGCGTTTATTGTTCGCCATCAGTAAGCGGCCCACCACCTGACCGAAGCGACCAAAGCCCACCACAATCACCTGTGGCTGATCGTCTTCAACAAAGTGTTTCTCCGCATTTTCATCCGGCTCGTTGAAGCGGCGTGCCAGCAGACGATCGATACCTTTCATCAGCAACGGCGTGGTCATCATCGACAGCGTCACCGTTACCAGCAGCATCGGCAGTTGATCGCCTGAGAAGAGCTTAGCCGAGGAGGCCGCTGAGAAGAGGACAAAGGCGAATTCGCCCCCCTGACTCAGCACGCCTGCAAACTGCTGCCGCTCTGAACTGCGCAGGCCATAAATGCGCCCCAGCAGATAGAGCACCAGCGTTTTCACCGCCACCAGCGTCACGACGCCCAGCAGGATGGTCACAATATGGGTATAGAGCACACCGAGGTTGAGCGCCATGCCCACCGAAATAAAGAACAGGCCCAGCAGTAAACCCTTGAACGGGTCGATAGCGACTTCCAGCTCATGGCGATATTCGCTCTCCGCCAGCAGGATCCCGGCAATAAAGGTCCCCAGCGCCATTGACAGGCCCAGCGCATCCATAAACAACGCGGAACCCAGCACCAGCAGCAGCGAAGCCGCGGTAAAGACTTCCCGCACGCCCGATGCGGCGATGTAACGGAAGATTGGCCGCAGCAGATAGCGTCCGCCCACCAGCATCCCGGCAAACGCCAGCACTTTCATACCGACCTTCATCCAGTCGATATGACCGCTGTCGGTTCCGGCCAGCAGCGGGATCAGCGCCAGGGCAGGAATCACCGCGATATCCTGAAACAGCAGCACCGAAAAGCCCAACTGCCCCGCTTCGCTGCGGTTCATGCCTTTATCCATCATCAGCTGCAGCGCCATGGCGGTCGAGGACATCGCCAGACCAATCCCGCCGATGATCGCCGCCTGCCAGCTAAAGTCGGTCAGCCACAATAAGCCGCCGAGAATCGCCGCTGAGAAGATGACCTGCGCCGCGCCGACGCCAAAAATGGAGCGGCGCAGCGCCCACAGCTTTGCCGGGTTCAGCTCCAGCCCGATAATAAACATCAGGAAAACCACGCCGAGCTCAGAGAAGTGAAGAATCTCGTCGACGTCGCTGATAAAGCCTAACCCCCACGGACCGATGGCGATACCCGCCACCAGATAACCCAGAACAGCACCAATACCGAGGCGAGCCGCAACCGGCACAATCAAGACCGCCGCGACCAGATAAATCACCCCGGCGGTCAGCAGCGTTTGCCCTTCCATCTATACCCCTCCATTCGGCAGCGGTGCTGCCAGCCAGTCGCCATAGGCGCGGGCATAATTTTTCATTAATTCAGGGCTCTGACGACGCGCCCAGTAGACGATCATCGGCGGCATCCAGTGCATACGGCACATCTGCGCGGTCAGCTCAAAAGGACGCATAATGTCGTTGAGCGAATAGCGGTTCAGGCCCTGCTGTTTAAAGGCGCTTTCCGGTTCTCCGGTCGTCACCACGCTACGCCAGTATTTACCTTCCAGCGCATTGCCATCCACGCCATTGGCGAAGCCGCGCGACAGCACCCGATCCAGCCACTCTTTCAGCAACGCCGGACAGCTATAGGTATAGAGCGGATGCTGGAAAATGATGACGTCATGTTCGCGCAGTAATTGTTGTTCATGATGAATATCGATAAAAAAATCCGGATAGGCCGCGTACAGATCGTGCACGGTGACGTGTTCCAGTGCCTGAGCCGGCTGCAGCAAAATCCGATTCGCGATCGAATCCTGTGATTCCGGATGAGCATAAAGCAGCAAAACCCTGGGTGGCTGCGACATCCTTTCCCTCCAAAGCGTCGTCATTGGTGCGGTTTTCCGCTACCATGCACGACGCAGCAAAATCTCATTATGTTGCCAGTAAATTAACATATTCTGACGATACGGCGCTTACATGATTGTCTTCTCAGCCTTACAAATTCGCCGCGGCATCCGCGTCCTGCTCGACAACGCCACCGCCACCATTAATCCCGGCCAGAAGGTCGGGCTGGTGGGTAAAAACGGCTGTGGTAAATCCACGCTGCTGTCGCTGTTAAAAGGTGAAATCACCAGCGATGCCGGTACCGTCACGTTCCCCTCTCACTGGGCGCTGGCCTGGGTGAATCAGGAAACCCCTGCGCTGGATAAAGCCGCGCTGGAGTACGTCATTGATGGCGATCGTCAGTTCCGTGAGCTTGAGGCAGAACTGGCGGACGCCAATTTGCGCGACGATGGCAATGCCATCGCGCTGCTGCATGGCAAGCTGGATGCGGTGCAGGCGTGGAGCATCCATGCGCGCGCCTCAAGCCTGCTACATGGTCTGGGCTTTAGCCAGGAACAGCTGCAGCGTCCGGTCAGCGACTTCTCCGGTGGCTGGCGCATGCGCCTCAACCTGGCTCAGGCGCTGATTTGCCGTTCCGATCTGCTGCTGCTGGATGAACCGACCAACCACCTCGATCTCGATGCGGTGATCTGGCTGGAGCGCTGGCTGAAGAGTTATGAAGGCACGCTGATCCTGATCTCGCACGATCGTGACTTCCTCGATCCGGTCATCGACAAAATTATTCATATCGAACAGGAGTCGATGTTCGAATACACCGGTAACTACAGCTCCTTTGAGCGGCAGCGCGTCGCCAAGCTGGCTCAGCAGCAGGCGCTGTATGAGAGTCAGCAGGAGAAAGTGGCGCACTTACACAGCTACATTGATCGCTTCCGTGCGCAGGCCACCAAGGCGAAGCAGGCACAGAGCCGTATCAAAATGCTGGAACGCATGGAGATGATCGCGCCGGCCCACGTCGACAATCCGTTCAGCTTTACCTTCCGCAAGCCGGAGAACCTGCCTAATCCACTGATGAAAATGGAGAAGGTCACCGCGGGTTATGGCGATCGTATTATTCTCGACGCCATCAAGCTCAACCTGGTGCCTGGCTCGCGCATCGGCCTGCTGGGACGTAACGGCGCCGGTAAATCGACGCTGATTAAGCTGCTGGCGGGTGAGCTGGAGGCGATGGACGGCAAGATGGGGCTGGCAAAAGGGATCAAGCTCGGTTACTTCGCCCAGCATCAGCTGGAGTACCTGCGGGCCGATGAGTCGCCGCTGCAGCATCTGTCGCGCATAGCACCTAAAGTGCTGGAACAGCAGCTGCGTGACTATCTGGGCGGCTTCGATTTCCGTGGCGACAAAGTGACTGAGAACACCGAACGCTTCTCCGGCGGTGAGAAAGCGCGACTGGTGCTGGCGCTGATTGTCTGGCAGCGCCCTAACCTGCTGCTGCTGGATGAACCGACCAACCACCTGGATCTCGATATGCGCCAGGCGCTGACCGAAGCACTGATCGACTTCGAAGGTGCGCTGGTCGTGGTCTCGCACGATCGTCACCTGCTGCGCGCGACCACCGACGATCTCTATCTGGTTCACGATGGCAAAGTGGATGTGTTTGAGGGCGACCTCGATGATTATCAGCAGTGGCTGAGCGATCTGCAGAAACAGCAGGCACAACAGGATGCCGCGCCGAAGCAGGATAACGGCAACAGCGCCCAGGCGCGTAAAGACCAGAAGCGCCGTGATGCCGAACTGCGTACCCAGACGCAGCCGCTACGCAAAGAGATAGAGAAGCTGGAAAAGCAGATGAGCAAATGGCAGAGCCAGCTGGCCGATGCCGAAGCGCAGCTCTCCGACAGTGCGATTTATGATCAGAGCCGTAAAGCGGACCTGACCACTGCGCTGCAGCGTCAGGCGGAGAGTAAATCTGCGCTGGAAGAGGTTGAGATGGCCTGGCTGGAAGCGCAGGAACAGCTCGAACAGATTATGGCCTCATAAAAAAATCTCCCCGCTTGCGGGGAGAGTCTCTTTTAACGGGGTTTATCCCCCAGCACGGTTGCCCGCTGCATGATCCGCCGGGCCGGATAGTAGTCAGCATTGGCATAATGCTGCGTGACCCGATTATCCCAGATAGCCAGATCATCTGGCTTCCAGCGCCAGCGCACCTGAAACTCCGGTTTGGTGGCATGCACAAACAGGAAGCTCAGCACCGCATCACTCTCCTTCTCGCTTAAATCCACAATCCGCGTGGTAAAGCCCTCGTTCACAAATAGCGCTTTTTTACCGCTGACCGGATGCGTGCGGATCACCGGATGCTGCACTGGCGGATGTTTTGCCACCGCCTGCTGCCAGCGCTGGTGCTCCTCTTCCGTTTTGCGGTACTTATACTCCTGAAACGACTTTTTAAAATCATGCTCGGCATTCAACCCTTCCAGCAGTTGCTTAAAGGGCTCCGAAAGAGCCTCGTAAGCCGCAATGCCGCTGGTCCAGAGCGTGTCACCGCCCGCCTCCGGCAACACCTTTGACGCCAGCAGCGCCACAGCCGGTGGTGTCTCGATAAAGGTGACATCGGTGTGCCAGTTGTCATTATCCGGCGGATTATCCTGATGGGTATCGAGCACGATAATCTCTTCGACCCCTTCCGCATGCGGATAGACCGGATGGATATGCAGATCGCCAAAGCGGATCGCCAGTGCACGATGCTGTCCCGGCGTAATTTTCTGGTCACGCAGAAACAGCACCTGATGACGCAGCAGACCATGATAAAGCTGTTCAAACTGCGCATCACTTAATGGCCGGGAGACATCCAGGTTTGAGACCTGCGCACCGATATACGGGCCAAGCGGGGTAAAACTCAGACGTTCATTCATGATTGTTCTCCACTCCAGGGCGTGAGACGGCGCTGCAACGCGCGAAGCCCGAGTTCTAAGCTAAAAGCGATAAAGGCGATCACCGCGATACCCGCCAGCACCACATCGGTGGCGAGGAATTCTCCCGCTGACTGCACCATAAAACCGAGCCCTCGCGTGGCGGCAATCAGCTCTGCTGCCACCAGCGTTGACCAGCCAACGCCCAGCCCGATGCGCAGACCGGTCAGAATCTCCGGCAACGCGCCCGGCAGAATCACCCAGCGCAGCAGCTGCCAGCGGTTAGCCCCCAGCGAGCGTGCCGCGCGAATCCGTACCTGTTGTGTGTTACGCACCCCGGCCAGGGTAGAGAGTGTCACCGGCGCGAAGATCGCCAGATAGATCAGCAGGATTTTCGACGTCTCACCAATGCCAAACCAGATCACCATCAGCGGAAGATAGGCGAGTGGCGGAATCGGACGATAAATTTCAATCAGCGGATCGAGCAGCCCGCGTGCTACCGGACTGAGGCCCATCAGAATCCCTACCGGAATGCCGATGGCAGCAGCAGCAATCAGCGCAATCAGCATCCGCGTCAGGCTGGCGGCCAGATGCTGCCACAGCGTGGCATCCATAAAGCCCTGCGCGCTGGCAATCAGCAGTAGCTTGCTGAAGACCTGCTGTGGCGACGGCAGGAACAGCGGAGCAATCAGGCCCAGCGCGGTCACGCCCCACCAGAGCAGCAACAGCAGAGAGAGACTCAGCATGCTCAGTGTAAAAGCCGTTGAAAACGGCCAGCGCAGACGACGACGCACCGGCAGAGACTTGTCGTGGATTAATGCGCTCATGCAAACGCCTCCCGCTGATCAAATACGCGGCTCAGCACATATTCGCGCTGGGCGATAAACTGCGGATCGGATTTGATGCTGCGGCACGACTCGCCTGCGGCAAAACGCTGACCAAAACCCGGACGCAGTCGCTCCACGATGCGGCCCGGCCCTGGCGACAGCAGAATCAGTTCGCTGGCCAGGAAAATCGCCTCTTCTATATCGTGCGTAATCAGCAGGATCTGTTTACCGCTGTCGCGCCATAGTGTCAGCAGCAGGGTCTGCATCTGCTCGCGGGTAAAGGCATCCAGTGCGCCGAACGGCTCATCAAGCAGCAGGAGTTGCGGATCGGTGGCCAGCGCGCGCGCAATGCCGACGCGCTGACGCTGACCGCCGGACAACTGCCAGATAGCGCGCTTTTCTGCACCTTCCAGCCCGACCTGCCTGATGAGCTTCCGCGCGATAACCTCGCGCGCCGGGCGCGACATCCCCGCCAGCTGCAGGCCAAAAGCGACGTTATCCAGCACGTTGCGCCACGGTAATAAACCTTCATTCTGAAACACCACGCCGCGCTCCGCACCAGGCCCGGTCACCGGCTGGTTATCCAGCGTGATGCTGCCCGACTCCACCGGCAGAAATCCGGCAACCAGATTCAGCAGCGTGGTTTTGCCGCATCCAGAGGGACCGAGCACCACCAGCAGTTCATGGCTGTCCAGTTGCAGATTGATATCCTGCAACACCGGCTGTCCGGCATAACGGGCATTCAAGTGAGCGATGCGCAGCATAGTGCCTCCTTACGGTTTAACTAATGGCGCGACGAAACGGGAGGTCACATAGCTGCTGTAGTCGTTATCTGCCTGCGGCACCCGGCCCTGCGCCTTCAGAAACTGGGCGGTATCGACGATCGCTTTATTGACCGGCTTGCCCAGTTGCTCAACCTGCTGCTGCGCCGTGAGGTAGGTATTGCCCTTCACCAGATCCGGCACCTGCGCTTCCGGCACGCCGCTAAGGCGTGACAGTTTGCTGAGGTTATCCGGCTGCTTCAGCCAGCTGTCAGGGCTGTTAAGATAAGCCTGCTGTGCATCAAGCGCGCTGCGGGCAAAGGCGGTCACGATCTCCGGATGCTGTTCGGCGAAATCTTTGCGGACAACCCAGACATCCAGCGTCGGCGATCCCCAGCTTCCTACTTCCGCCGAGTCGGTCAGCACCTTGCCCTCTTTCTCCAGTTCATTCACCGCAGGCGCCCAGACGTAAGCGCCATCAATATCGCCACGCTGCCAGGCCGCGATAATCGCAGGCGGCTGCAGATTAATCAGCTGTACCTGCGACGGCTTGATGCCCCAGTGTTTCAGGGCAGCCAGCAGGCTGTAGTGAGTGGTGGAGATGAACGGCACCGCGATGCGCTTGCCAATAAGATCTTTGGGTGTGGAGATGGTCTTCTTCACCACCAGCGCTTCAGAGTTGCCCAGCTGAGAGGCGAGTAAAAAGGCTTCGATCGGCAGCTTCTGCGCCGCCGCGACCGCTAAGGGGCTGGAGCCGATGTTACCGATCTGGACGTCGCCCGACGCCAGCGCGCGTAATACCCCTGCGCCGCTGTCAAACTTACGCCAGTCGACGCTGGCCCCGCTCTCTTTCGCAAAGCTATTGTCAGCCTGCGCCACTTTCGCCGGTTCGGCGGAGGTCTGGTACGCGACGGTGACATTGACCGCATCAGCCTGAAATGCCAGCAGCGCCAGCGCTGCGGCTAAGAAAGTTAAACGTGTTGCTGCCATGATCACTACCCCACCGTTTTTATCGTGAAGTCAGTGTCTCTGCGCACAATAGTTTCATAAAGGAATTAAAAATTATCCCTAATAGAAATAAGTTCTTAGATCACTATCTGCAAAACAAAGCTGAAAATCGCAAATGCTGAAAATAGCTAAAGTAAGCAAAAATGTCAGGCGCTCACATTGTCCCTGTGCTATTGATATGCGTTCCCCATTATTGCCTGTTAAGGTCTGTGAATCCGATGTCGATCGAGAAAGTCGCTCAGCTGGCTGGCGTTTCCAAAGCCACAGTATCGCGGGTTCTCAACGCGCATCCCGGCGTAAAGCCCGATACGCGTGAGAAAGTTCTGGCGGCAATCTCTGCCTGCGACTATCAGCCCAACTTACTGGCGCGTCAGCTGCGCACGGCGCAAAGCAACATGCTGCTGGTGCTGATCTCGGATATCACTAATCCCTTCTGTTCACGCGTGGTTCAGGGCATTGAAGCCGAAGCGGAACTGCATGGCTATCACATCCTGCTCTGCAACTCCGCCTCGCAGCTCCAGCGTGAAGCCGCCTATCTCTCCCTGCTGACCGGAAAAGTGGTGGATGGCGTGATTACGATGGATGCCGCATCCGGTTTACAGGATTTGCAGGCGCTGATCGCCGGTGCGCCGTGGGTGCAGTGCTGTGAGTTTGATCCGGATATCCCCGCCTCCTCAGTCAGCATTGATCATCTGGAAGCCGCACGCGACACCATCCATTACCTCGCGGGTAAAGGACGTAAGCGTATCGGACTGGTCAATGGCGACATGCGTTACCTCTACTCACATCATCGTGAAAAAGGCTACCGGCAGGCGATTGAAGAGCTGGGATATGCGTGGTCCGGCGTCTCCTATACCTATGAAATCTCTCCTGAAGCGGGCAGCCAGGCGATGCGGGAATTAATGACGCTGCCGGAACCGCCGGATGCGGTATTTGCGGTTTCAGATGTGCTGGCGGTGGGCGTGGTACATGCGGCGCTGGAGGCGGGTCTGCGCGTACCGGAAGATCTGGCGGTGGTCGGATTTGATGGCGTGCCGTTTACCCGCAGCCTGAATCCGCCGCTGACCACCATCGAGCAGCCGATGAACCAGCTGGGCGCGCGCAGCGTGCAGCTGTTGCTGCAAAAAATCCGCAACCCGAACGCGCCAGTGATCCGTGAGGTGCTGCCCTGGACGCGCGTTGAACGCGCATCCAGCTAACTCAGTGCCAGATTAACAGCACGCAGGCGGCGGTCAGCAGCCCCATGGCGAGGTTAAAGATTTTCCAGGCGCGGCGGCTGCGCAGAATGCGGCCGATCATCGCGCCGAATCCCATCCAGATCACGCCCGAGACGAGATTAACCAGAAACATGCCGACGCTTATCGCCATCACCGAATGGCGATACGCATCACCGGCCAGACTGAAGCTGGCGACCGCGCCCAGCGCCATCAGCCAGGCCTTGGGATTGATCAGCTGCAACAATCCCCCCTGCCAGAACGGCATCGGCGCATCTGGCGCCTGGTCAGTTTCCAGTTTTTCATAACTGGCCGTCGCTATCTTCCACGCCAGCCAGAGCAGATAGAGGCTACCGGCGATTTTCAGCACCAGGTGCAGCGAAGGATAGAGCAGGATCAGACCGCCTACGCCAAAGGCCACCATCAGCAGCATCACCTGCATGCCGATCATGATGCCAATCATCAACGGAATGGTGCGCAGAAAGCCAAAATTAGCGCCCGAGGCGGTGAGTAACATATTATTGGGACCCGGCGTAATGGCCGCGACCCAAAGAAATCCTAACATTGATAAGAAAAGACTCAGTTCCATGGCAATCGGGTACTCCTTACCCTGCAAGAAAAAACTTATCGAAGCTAACAGTGTGATATGGAACAGACAAGCTTTTACCACATGAAATTTACCGGACCGGAAAACGAGCACTTCACACCCCCTGACAGTCTGCGCAATGCGCACCTGCAGACGATGCTGCCGCGCCTGTTACGTCGCCGTAGCACCTTCGATCCTCACTGGCAGCGACTCGATCTGCCGGATGGCGACTTCGTCGATCTCGCCTGGAGCGAAGATCCCCAACTGGCGCAGCATAAACCGCGCGTGGTGCTGTTTCATGGACTGGAAGGCAGCTTTCACAGCCCCTATATTCATGGCCTGATGGACATCTGCCGCGCGCGCGGCTGGCTGGCTGTGGTGATGCATTTTCGCGGCTGCAGCGGCGAACCTAACCGGCTCAATCGCATCTATCACTCCGGCGAAACCGAAGATGCCCGCTTCTTCCTGCACTGGCTGCGCACGCGCTGGGGCAATGTGCCCACCGCTGCCGTCGGTTTCTCGCTGGGCGGCAACATGCTGGGCTGCCTGCTGGGCCAGCAGGGTTCAGCCGCTGAGGTGGATGCGGCCGTGATTGTCTCCGCCCCGCTGCTGCTGGAACCGTGCAGCGTGAAACTGGAACGCGGCTTCTCACGCTTCTATCAATACTATTTGCTGGCGCAGCTCAAGAAAAATGCCCGCCGCAAACTGCACGCCTGGCCGGACACGCTGCCTGTCAATCTGGCGCAGCTGAAAGCGCTGCGGCGACTGCGCGATTTTGATGATGCGATTACTGCCCGCGCCCACGGTTTTGTTGATGCAGCAGATTACTACCATCGTGCCAGCGCCATGCCCTGGCTGAAGCACGTAGAGAAACCGCTGCTGATCATCCACGCCAAAGACGATCCCTTCATGAGTGATGAGGTCATCCCGCACAGCAGCCAATTATCTGCCACTATTACTTATCAACTGACACCCCATGGCGGCCACGTAGGTTTTGTCGGCGGGACGTTACGCCAGCCTGAAATGTGGCTGGAACAGCGCATCCCGCAGTGGATCGCCCCTATTCTGGATAACTGATCTCGTGATTATTCCCTGGCAACAGGTCTCACCAGAGACCCTTGAAAATCTGATTGAAACCTTTGTGCTGCGCGAAGGTACGGACTATGGCGAGCAGGAACGCAGCCTGCTGGACAAGGTGGCTGATGTGCGACGCCAGCTGGAAACCGGTGAAGTGGTGCTGGTGTGGTCGGAACTGCATGAATCGGTCAATATCATGCCACGCAAAGAATTTCGCGGCTGATGCACCCGGCATCATTTCATGATAACAATGCTCATCGCCCGACCTCACAGGGAGCTTTTCTATGTCTGCACGTCATCCCATTATCGCGGTGACCGGTTCCAGCGGCGCAGGGACCACCACTACCAGCCTCGCGTTTCGCAAAATCTTTCAGCAGCTCGATCTTCATGCGGCCGAGCTGGAAGGTGACAGCTTTCACCGCTTTACCCGCCCTGAAATGGATATGGCGATTCGTAAAGCGCGCGATTTAGGGCGTCATGTCAGCTACTTCGGTCCGGAAGCTAATGACTTTGGCCTGCTGGAACAGAGCTTTAAAGAGTATGGTCAAAGCGGACAGGGGCAATCGCGTAAATATCTGCACACCTACGATGAAGCAGTACCGTGGAATCAGGTGCCCGGCACCTTTACGCCATGGCAGCCGCTGCCGCAGAACACCGACATTCTTTTCTATGAAGGACTGCACGGTGGCGTGGTAACAGCACAACACAACGTGGCGGAACAGGTCGATCTGCTGGTGGGCGTGGTGCCGATTGTTAACCTGGAGTGGATTCAGAAGCTGGTGCGCGACACTGGCGAGCGCGGTCATTCACGTGAAGCGGTGATGGATTCCGTGGTGCGCTCAATGGAGGATTACATCAACTTCATCACGCCGCAGTTCTCACGCACCCACCTCAACTTTCAGCGCGTCCCGACCGTCGATACCTCAAACCCGTTCGCGGCCCGCGCCATTCCGTCACTGGATGAGAGCTTTGTGGTGATTCACTTTCAGGCGCTGGAAGATATCGACTTCCCCTACCTGCTGGCGATGCTGCAGGGATCATTTATCTCGCACATCAATACGCTGGTCGTGCCCGGCGGCAAAATGGGTCTGGCGATGGAGTTGATCATGGGCCCGCTGGTGAAACGGCTGATGGAAGGTAAACGGATAGAGTAAGAGTTCAAAAGGGCCTTTCCAGACTAATGCCAATGCTGGATAAGTCTAACAGCAGCGAAAAAACTTAACACGCAGGGAACCGGGTCACAAGAGGAAAGCGTCCCGCGCCAGGGACAAAAACGCCGGGAGCGTTTTTGAACAACGCAACGCGTTGGCCCGGCAACGGGCGCACCTCAGGGATGAGGTGCGTAATCGCGCGGGCCGAGCGGCCAGGGATTGGCTCAAGCGACTTTCCGATCTGACCCGGTTCCCCTGCGCCAGCAAAGTCTCAAAGCGAATTCCCCATCCAGGCACGGCCTCACACCGGACTACCAGCAACTTTGAAAAAAACTGCGACTGTTACAGCTCAACCACTTCATAGCTATGCGTCATCGTCACACCTTTACCCAGCATGATGGCCACCGAGCAATATTTTTCTGCAGAAAGATCCACCGCGCGTGAGACCGCTTTATCCTGGAGCGCTTTACCACTCACGATAAAATGCAGGTTGATGTGCGTAAAGATTCTCGGCGCCTCTTCACGACGTTCTGAGGTCAGTTTTACTTCACAATCAGCCACATCGTTGCGGCCTTTTTGCAGAATTGAAACCACATCAATCGCGCTGCATCCGCCAGCCGCCATCAGCACCATCTCCATTGGGCTGGGCGCTTTATCACCTGAATTGCCATCCATCAGTATCTGATGGCCGGATGAGGATTCTCCGAGGAATGTCAGCCCTTCTACCCACTTCACTCTTGCCTGCATGATTTTTGCTCCGGAATACGCTGTTTTGCCGCCAGACTACGCTTTCACCTGGTAAACAGCAATCCAGAGAAATCCGCCTGTAGCTGAAGCGAGACAACAGAAGACAGTCGGCAAAAGCTGTGCTACAAACAGTGCTGAAAATATTTTTCGTCACCCGATGGCGAAGCCGGGAAGAATGATGCGCACTGCGCCTGATGCGGCCCGAATAATTTCCTGAAAGGGAAACGCTTGAAGCTTTCACCGCCTGACAGGGAAAACTGCCCCCTGTATTTTGGGCACGATTACAACAGAGGATAATAGCGAATGGTTCTCGGCAAACCGCAAACAGACCCTACACTCGAATGGTTCCTGTCCCATTGCCATATTCACAAGTATCCATCCAAAAGTACGCTTATTCACCAAGGTGAAAAAGCAGAAACGCTTTACTACATCGTTAAAGGTTCCGTCGCGGTTCTGATTAAAGATGAAGAAGGCAAAGAGATGATTCTTTCCTACCTGAATCAGGGCGATTTCATTGGTGAGCTTGGCCTCTTCGAAGAAGGCCAGGAGCGCAGCGCCTGGGTACGTGCGAAAAGCGCGTGCGAAGTGGCGGAAATTTCTTACAAGAAATTCCGTCAGCTGATCCAGGTTAACCCCGACATCCTGATGCGACTCTCAGCACAGATGGCGAGTCGCCTGCAGGTCACGTCTGAAAAAGTGGGTAACCTCGCTTTCCTCGACGTCACCGGACGCATTGCACAGACCCTGCTCAACCTGGCGAAGCAGCCAGATGCCATGACGCATCCCGACGGCATGCAAATTAAAATCACTCGTCAGGAAATTGGCCAGATTGTTGGTTGTTCACGCGAAACCGTGGGCCGTATTTTGAAGATGCTGGAAGATCAGAACCTGATCTCCGCACACGGCAAAACCATCGTCGTTTACGGCACCCGCTAATTCCTGTCACCCACGGCGTGATGGCAACATCACGCCGTTATTGTTTGTGTTGGGCCGATGTGGCGTCGAATCATTTACCATCCTGAAGTTAACTATGCCTTGAGGCAAACGCTGGTCCTCTGTCTGCCAGTGGCGCTGGGCTGGCTGGCTGGCGACCTGCAAAAAGGTCTGCTGTTCTCGTTAGTGCCCGCCTGCTGCAACATTTCCGGTCTGGATACCCCGCACAAACGCTTCTTCAAACGTCTGATTGTTGGCGGCAGCCTGTTTGCCCTCGGCAGCTTTCTGATTCAGTGGCTCACCCTGCATGCGATTCCACTGCCGCTGATCCTCTTCGCTATGCCCCTGCTGCTCGGCGTCACCGGTGAAATCAGCCCGCTGCATGGCCGCCTGCTGCCCGGCACCCTTATCGCCGCCATCTTCACCCTCAGCCTGATTGGCCGCATGCCCATCTACGTCACCCCGCTGCTCTATATCGGCGGCACGCTCTGGTATGGGGTCTTCAACTGGTTCTGGTTCTGGCTGTGGAAAGAGCAGCCGATGCGCGAAAGCCTCAGCCTGATCTACCGCGAGCTGGCTAACTACTGCGACGCCAAATATACCCTGCTCACGCAGCTCACCGATCCGGAAAAGGCGCTGCCGCCGCTGCTGGCACGTCAGCAGAAAGTGGTCGATTTGATCAACACCTGTTATCAGCAGATGCACATGCTGTCGGCAAGCCGCGATCACAGCCATAAACGGCTGACGCGCGCCTTTCAGGTGGCACTGGATCTGCAGGAGCATATCTCAGTCAGCCTGCATCGGCCGGAAGAGGTGCAAAAACTGGTCGAGCAGAGCCATGCCGAAGCGGTCATTCGCTGGAATGCCAAAACCATCTCGGCCCGGCTGCGTGTGCTGGCGGATAACATCCTTTATCACCAGCTACCCGATCGCTTTGCAATGGATAAACAGCTCGGTGCGCTGGAAAAGATCGCCCATCAGCATCCCGACAATCCGGTAGGTAACTTCTGCCTTTACCACTTCAATCGCATTGCGCGGGTCCTGCGCACCCAGAAACCGTTGTATCAACGCGATCTGATGGCGGACCGCCAGCGCCGTCTGCCGCTGTTACCGGCGCTGCGCAGTTATCTCTCATTCCGCTCGTCGGCACTGCGCACTGCCGGCCGCTTTGCAGTCATGCTGATGCTGGGAAGCGCGCTGGCGCTGTTCTTCAACATCCCCAAACCCTACTGGATCCTGATGACCATCATGTTCGTCAGCCAGAACGGTTACAGCGCTACCCGTGTCCGCATCCAGCATAGGGCGCTGGGCACCTTTGCCGGTCTGGTCATCGCGGCCGCGACGCTGCGCCTGGCGGTGCCGGAGTCGCTGGTGCTGATGATCATGCTGGCGATAACCTTTATCAGCTATCGCTTTACCCGCCAGTTCTATGGCTGGTCGATGATTGGCTTTACGGTCACGGCGGTTTACTCGCTGCAACTGCTGTCGCTGAATGGCGCGCAGTTCCTGCTGCCGCGACTGATGGATACGCTGATGGGCTGTCTGATCGCCTTTGGCGGGATGCTGTGGCTATGGCCGCAGTGGCAGAGCGGCTTACTGCGGCAAAACGCCCATGACGCGCTGGAAACCTATCAGGATGCGCTGCGGCTGTTGCTGGGCGATGAACAGTCGCCAGAGAAACTGGCTTATCAGCGCGTGAAGGTTAATCAGGCGCACAATGCGCTGTTTAACTCCCTGAATCAGGCGATGCAGGAACCGGCATTCAACTCCCGCTACCTGAGTGATATGCGGCTCTGGGTCACGCACAGCCAGTTTATTGTTGAGCATATCAATGCGATAACGATTCTGGCGCGCGAGCACACCATGCTGACGGCCTCACTGGCTGAACGCTATCTGCAATCCTGTGAAATCGCGCTGCAGCGCTGTCAGCAGCGGCTGGAATATGATGGTGAAAGCTCACAGGTCAATCTGCTGGATGATCTGGAGAATATCAGTGAGGGACCGATTACGGTGGTGGAGCAGCATGTGCGGCGCATTCTCGATCATCTGAGCGTGATGTACACCATTTCATCGCTGGCGTGGAACCAGCGACCACAACATGGCCGCTGGCTGATCAGACGCTTACGTAAAAACTAAGTTAGCTGTTGAGCACTTTGCCGACGGCGGTGGCGAAGCGGCTCATGCCCTCTTCAATGTCGGCCGGTTCGATAATCAGTGACGGGGCAAAACGCATCACGTCGGTTCCGGCCACCAGCACCATCACACCTTCAGCGGCGGCGGCATTCAGAATGTCGCGCGACCTGCCGGCATGCTGAGGTTTCAGCGCAGCACCAATCAGCAGCCCTTTGCCGCGAATGTCGCTGAACAGATCATACTTCGCGTCGATAGCTTTCAGCGCCGTGACAAAATGCTGACGACGCATCTCAACGCCCGCCAGCACGTCTGGCGTATTGATTATATCCAGCGCCGTTTCGGCGATGGCGCAGGCCAGCGGATTGCCGCCATAGGTGGTGCCATGCACGCCCGGCGCCATGGTCGAGGCGATCTCGTTAGTGGTCAGCATGGCGCTGACCGGGAAGCCGCCGCCCAGCGCTTTGGCTGAGGTCAGAATATCGGGCTGAATGCCATAATGCTCATAGGCGAACAGCTTGCCGCTGCGTCCCATGCCGCTCTGTACTTCATCCAGCACCAGCAGCGCCTGATGCTGATCGCAAAGCGCACGCAGTCCCTGCATAAATTCCTGCGTCGCGGGCACCACGCCGCCTTCACCCTGAATCGGTTCAACCACGATGGCGCAGGTATGATCGTCAATAACGGCTTTCACCGCGTCCAGGTCATTGAACGGCACGTGAACGATATCGGCCGGTTTAGGGCCGAATCCGTCAGAATATTTTGGCTGTCCGCCGACCGTAACGGTGAACAGCGTCCGGCCATGAAAAGCATTATGGAAGGCGATGATCTTACTTTTGAACGGGCTGTGACGTTTGCAGGCATAGTAGCGCGCCAGCTTAAAGGCGGCTTCGTTGGCTTCGGCACCGGAGTTGGCGAAAAATACGCGGTCAGCAAAGGTCGCCTGGATTAATTTACTGGCGAGGCGCAGTGCCGGTTCGTTGGTGAAGACGTTGCTGGTGTGCCACAGCGTCTCGCCCTGGCTTTTCAGCGTTTCCACCAGCGCAGGATGGCAGTGTCCAAGTGCGGTGACGGCGATACCACCTGAGAAATCGATATACTCTTTGCCCTGCTGATCCCATACGCGACTGCCTTTACCTTTTACCGGCACGAACTGCGCAGGTGCATAAACAGGCAAAATAACGTTATCGAACGTCTCCCGCGTGACCGCAATTTTTTCCGCTGCCATTAGTAACCCCATCTGGATGATTGTTGTGCTGACCTGAAATAATAATCACAAAATATGCATAAAAAATCACTCAAAGGCAACTTATTGCTCAAGGAAATTGCGCAGCAGCTGATGTCCCTGCTCGCTGAGAATGCTTTCGGGATGGAACTGTACGCCTTCCAGCGCCAGGGTTTTGTGGCGGAATCCCATAATTTCGTCAGGCTCGCCGTCACGCACCGTCCAGGCAGTCACCTCGAATACATCGGGCAGAGAATCGCGCTGCACAATCAGCGAGTGATAGCGGGTCACGGTAAGGGGATTATTGAGATTGCGGAACACGCCCTGGCCGGTGTGCTGAATCGCGGAGGTTTTGCCATGCATCACCTGACGCGCACGCACCACCTGCGCGCCATACGCCTGCGCAATCGCCTGATGGCCCAGGCAGACGCCCAGCACAGGCATCTGCCCGGCGAAATGCCGGATCGCCGCCAGCGAGATGCCGGACTCCGTCGGCGTGCAGGGGCCAGGGGAGATCACCAGATGGGTCAGCGGCAGCGCCGCCATCTGCTCCAGGGTGATGGCATCATTGCGCACCACCTGAACCTGCGCGCCCAGCTCGCAGAAATATTGATAAAGATTCCAGGTAAAGGAGTCGTAATTGTCGATAAGCAGCAGCATGACGTATCCAGAATGATAAACCGCGCCGCTATTCTACGCGGTCAGGCCGCCTCACTCACCACTTTCGCAAAGACCTGCTCCAGTGGGGCCAGGTCTCCGGCCACACCGGCCTGATTAGCAGCTTTCCAGCTTTCAGCATCCGTCTCTTCCCAGTTCAGCAGATATCCGGCATGGAGCGCCAGCTGTTCAAAGAAAATCCGCTGTGCCCGACCGTTTCCGTGGCGGAAAGGATGCAGCATATTGATTTCACAATAGTAGTGAGCGAGGCGCTGAATGAATTCGTCACGCGGCAACTCAGCCAGGCCTTTCTCCTCTTCCAGCGCGGCCATCAGGGCATTGCCTTCCTTTTCGATATATTCGAAATGACAGAACGGCGTCTCATCACGCCAGATATCGATGGTGCGCAGTTCACCAGCCCAGCTGTAGACATCCTGGAACAGCGTGCGATGGATCTGGCGCAGATAAGGCAAGCCGGGATTACGCGGCCCCAGCTCCAGCGTGGCTGCGCGCGCGGCGCTGAAGCTTAGCTCCGCCTTGCGCAGCTGCGCGGCATCATGAATATCAGGGAGATTTTTCAGCACGTTGTCGTGCTGCCACAGGTAAGGATCCTGGCTGACGGCGGTATTAGAGTCCATATTGCCTCCTCAGTGACGCCAGACGTGCGGCTGCATCGTCGCTGTTGACGCTGGTTTCATTCGATGAGAAGCCTTCCAGCCGACAGCTGGCCTGATAGCTGGCGCTACGCCGCTGTTGCCACAGGATGACCTTCTGTTTTTCGGTGAGTTTGTTCGCCATGCCGCCTCCTGCTCAGGTTTTTGCCCTAAGTATAAGAGCAATTTCTGGCTTTGCCGGAGGCGGCAGGCGGTCGCCATCCGCAGATGGCGACGAAAAGCATTAAGGCAGGACTTTGGCGGAGAGGATAACTACCGGTTTGGACGGAACATTCTGGTAAGGACCCACATCTTTGGTCGGTACCTGAGAAATTTTTTCAACCACATCCTGACCTTTCACAATCTTACCAAATACGGCATAGCCAAAATCGCGCTGTCCGTGGTCGAGGAAGGCATTATCCGCGACGTTGAGGAAGAACTGGCTGGTCGCACTGTCTTTATCGGCGGTACGTGCCATAGAGATGGTGCCGCGCAGGTTACGCAGGCCATTGTCCGCTTCATTCTTAATCGGCGCGTTGGTCTGCTTCTGCTGCATGTCTGTGGTGAAGCCACCACCCTGAACCATAAAGCCCGGGATCACGCGGTGAAAAATGGTGTTGTTGTAAAAACCGTTGTTGACGTAATCAACGAAGTTTTTCACAGAAACCGGCGCTTTTTGGTTATTCAGTTCGAGTTCGATATTGCCGGCGGAGGTGGTGAGCAGAACGTGGGTGTCACCTTTTGCGGCCAGCGCCTGGGCGGAAACGGAAGAGAGGGCTAACAGGGTGATGGCCGCTGTTAAAGTACGTTTAAACATGAAAGATTCCTTACCTGGGAGAGCGGGCACAAAAACGTGATTGATTGTAGAGAGACTCTATTCCAGGAGCCAGCGTTTTACCTATATTTACGCTGTTGCGGCAAATGGGGAGAGCAAACGTTAAACCCCCGCAATTGCGTGACTAAAATCACACATCACATGAAATATGGATCTGTAGTTTCACTCCTTGTTTATTAAGATCACAGTTCCGTTTACACTTTCTGACACTTTTTGGCACCCGGTTCTCAACAGGTTCAGAACATGACAAACCGTAATCGTATTGGCCTCACCTGGATAAGCTTCTTCTCCTACGCGCTGACCGGCGCGCTGGTGATCGTTACCGGCATGGTAATGGGCGATATCGCGAAAGATTTCCAGATCCCCATCTCCAGCATGAGTAATACCTTCACCTTCCTTAACAGCGGCATCCTGGCTGCGGTTTTCCTGAACGCCTGGCTGATGGTGATTGTGCCACTGAAGCGTCAGCTGATTTTTGGCTTCGTCCTGATGGTGCTGGCGATAATCGGCCTGATGACCAGCCGCGATCTGACCGTCTTCTCGCTCTGCATGTTTGTGCTGGGCGTGGTCAGCGGCATTACCATGTCGATCGGCACCTTCCTGATCACCCACATGTATGAAGGCCGTCAGCGTGGTTCACGCCTGCTGTTCACCGACTCCTTCTTCAGCATGGCGGGTACGCTGTTTCCGGTGCTGGCGGGCATTCTGCTGGCGCGTCAGCTGCCGTGGTACTGGGTCTACGTCTGCATTGGCTTTATCTACGTCGCCATCTTCATCATGACGTTGTTTGTTGAGTTCCCGGTGCTGCGTAAGCCTGAAAACAGCCCGACAGTTGAGAAAGAGAAATGGGGTCTGGGCGTGCTGCTGCTGGCTGTCGCGGCACTCTGCTACATTCTGGGCCAGCTCGGCTTTATCTCCTGGGTGCCGGAATATGCCACCAAAGTCATGGGCATGAACATCAATGACGCCGGACAACTGGTAGGCAGCTTCTGGACCGCTTATATGGTCGGTATGTGGGCCTTCAGCTTCCTGCTGCGCTTCTTCGATCTGCAACGCATTCTGATGGTGCTGGCGGGTCTGGCGACCGTGCTGATGTACTGGTTCGTCAGCAGCAGCGATGCCAGCATGCTGAAATGGATCATCATGATTCTTGGCTTCAGCTCAAGTGCTATCTACACCACCATCATCACCCTGGGTTCACTGCAGACCAAAGTGGCTTCACCGAAGCTGGTGAACTTCATTCTGACCTGCGGCACCGTCGGCACCATGCTGACCTTTGTGGTCACGGCGCCTATCGTTGAGAAAAGTGGTGTGCATACCGCACTGGCGACGGCTAACGCGCTTTACGCCGTAGTGTTTGTGATGTGTGCCCTGCTCGGCTTTGTCAGCCGTCATCGTACTCACGGTCACGTCACGCATTAATCATTCAGGGCGGCGAGTGTTCGCCGCCCTGCTGTTTATCGCCGGAAGTCGATGCGCTCCCGCTCCCGCCAGTAAATCTCGCTTTCTGCGGGCTTCGTCTCTGCCACCACCACGCCACGACGTACTGAATAGCGCACCGGAACCTGCCTTCTGACTGCATCAAAACCGCTTTCCGCCGGCAGAATGATCAGACTGGCCTCGTTGCCGCTCTGAATGCCATAGCCTGACAGTTGCATCGTCTTCGCGCTGTTATGCGTAATCAGATCCAGACCCGCATCAATCTGCTCATAGCCCATCAACTGACAGACATGTAAGCCCATATGCAGCACCTGCAGCATGTTGGCGGTGCCCAGCGGATACCAGGGATCAAACACATCGTCGTGGCCGAAGCAGACGTTAATCTCCGCCTCCAGCATCTCTTTCACCCGCGTAATGCCGCGCCGCTTAGGATAGGTGTCGAAGCGGCCCTGCAGGTGAATATTGACCAGCGGATTGGCGACAAAGTTAATGCCAGACAGCTTAAGCAGCCGGAACAGCCGTGAGGCGTACGCACCATTGTAAGAGTGCATTGCGGTGGTATGACTGGCCGTTACGCGTGCGCCGTTGCCATCGCGATGCGCCAGCGCCGCCACGGTTTCCACAAAGCGCGACTGTTCATCATCAATCTCATCGCAGTGAACATCGATCAGCCGGTCGTAGCGGTCAGCCAGCGCAAAGGTTTTATGCAGCGACTCGACGCCATATTCGCGGGTGAATTCGTAGTGCGGAATCGCACCGACCACATCCGCACCCAGCCGCAACGCCTCTTCCAGTAACGCTTCGCCGTTGGGATAAGAGAGAATGCCCTCCTGGGGAAACGCGACAATCTGGATGGTGATCCACGGCGCCATCTCCGCTTTTACTTCCAGCATCGCTTTCAGCGCGGTCAGTGACGGGTCTGACACGTCAACGTGAGTGCGGACAAACTGAATGCCGTTGGCGATCTGCCACTTCAGCGTCTGCAACGCCCGCTGTTTAACATCTTCGTGGCTGAGCAGCGCCTTGCGCTCGGCCCAGCGCTCAATCCCTTCAAACAGCGTCCCGGACTGGTTCCATGCCGGTTCGCCCGCCGTCTGGGTAGTATCCAGATGAATATGTGGCTCAATAAAGGGCGCGCAGGCTAAGCCGCCCTCGCCGTCCAGCGATTGCTCCGGCGGTGAAGGCTGCTGCGGCTGAGCTGAAATTCGGGCAATTTTTCCGTCGGCGATTTCGATTTGCCACAACCCTTCCCGCCAGGGCAAACGCACATTATTGATCCACTTGGGTGACAGCATGGCTGATTCCTTATCCGATTAACCTGTGTGGTTAAAACTAGCACGATTCATACCACCCACGGCAATGCAGGATATTCAGCAGGTTAGCACTGGCGATGAAACTTAATTAAAATCAACCATATACCTCTTAATGGGTATATAGGGTCGTGGTTGATGTATATCAATAAGCGCCAGAAAGGGCGCGCTATTGTAGCCGCAGATATCGCAAATTTGAGGCAAAAATGAGCAAGCACAATGTCGTCGTTATCGGTAACGGCATGGTCGGCCACCGCTTCATAGAAGAGTTACTTGAGAAAGCGGAAACCAACCTGTTTTCGCTGACCGTCTTTTGTGAAGAACCCCGCGTCGCCTACGATCGTGTCCACCTGTCCGCCTACTTTTCTCATCACACGGCAGAAGAGCTGTCGCTGGTTCGTGAAGGCTATTACGACAAGCATCAGGTCAATCTGCTGCTGGGCGAGCGCGCCATCACCATTAACCGTGATGAGAAGCTCATCCACTCCAGCACCGGTCGCGCCGTTCACTACGACACGCTGATTTTTGCCACCGGCTCTTATCCGTGGATCCCGCCGATTAAAGGTGCCGAAGGCAGCGACTGCTTTGTCTACCGCACCATTGAAGATCTCAACGCCATTGAAGCCTGCTCGCGCCGCAGCAAACGCGGTGCGGTGATTGGCGGCGGTCTGCTGGGACTGGAAGCGGCGGGCGCACTGAAAAATCTGGGTATTGAAACCCACGTCATTGAATTTGCGCCGGTGCTGATGGCAGAACAGCTCGATCAGCAAGGCGGGGAACAGCTGCGTCGCAAGATTGAGCAGATGGGCGTACGGGTCCACACCGGAAAAAACACCCAGCAGATTGTGCATCATGAGCACGGCGGTAAAACGCTGCAATTCGCCGATGGCAGTGCGCTGGAGGTCGATTTCATCGTCTTCTCCACCGGCATTCGCCCGCAGGACAAACTGGCGAAGCAGTGTGGATTAAACCTGGGTCCGCGCGGCGGCATTGCCATTGATGATCAGTGCCGCACCAGCGATCCCGCCATTTACGCCATCGGTGAGTGCGCCGCCTGGCAGAATCGCGTCTATGGCCTGGTGGCGCCGGGTTACAAGATGGCGCAGGTCGCCAGCGACCATCTGCTGGGCCGCGACAATGCGTTTACTGGCGCGGACATGAGCGCCAAACTCAAGCTGCTGGGGGTCGATGTCGGTGGCATTGGCGATGCGCGCGGCACCACGCCAGGCGCACGCAGTGTAGTCTGGCTGGATGAAAGCAAATCGGTCTACAAGCGTCTGATTATCAGCGAAGATCAGAAAACCCTGCTGGGTGCGGTGCTGGTGGGCGACACCAGCGACTATGGCAACCTGCTGCAACTGGTGCTGAATGCCATTCCGCTGCCCGCTAATCCGGAAGCGCTGATTCTGCCGGCGGGCAGCGGAGATAAACCGGCCATCGGCGTCGACTCCCTGCCCGATACGGCGCAAATCTGCTCCTGCTTCGACGTCAGCAAAGGCGACATCGTTAAGGCGGTTCAGGGTGGCTGTCATACTGTGGCCGCGCTGAAAAGCAGCACCCGTGCAGGTACCGGCTGCGGCGGCTGTATTCCCCTGATCACTCAGGTGCTTAACAGTGAACTCAGCCGTCAGGGCATTGAAGTTAATAACCACCTTTGCGCGCACTTCGCCTGGTCACGTCAGGAGCTGTATCACCTGATTCAGGTGGAAGAGATCAAAACCTTTGACGAACTGCTGGCCCGCTATGGTCAGGGTTACGGCTGTGAAGTGTGCAAGCCGACGGTGGGCTCCCTGCTCGCCTCCTGCTGGAATGAGTATGTGCTCAAGCCGCAGCACGCGCCGTTGCAGGACAGCAACGACCTCTATCTGGGCAATATTCAGAAAGATGGCACCTATTCGGTAATCCCGCGCTCGCCCGGCGGTGAAATTACGCCACAGGGACTGAAAGTGATTGGCGACATCGCCGAACGCTACCAGCTCTACACCAAAATCACAGGCTCTCAGCGCATTGGCTTGTTTGGCGCGCAGAAAGACGATCTGCCCGCTATCTGGTCACAGCTGATCGCTGCCGGATTTGAAACCGGCCAGGCCTACGCCAAGGCGCTGCGTATGGCGAAAACCTGCGTCGGCAGCGCCTGGTGCCGCTACGGTGTGGGTGACAGCCTCGGCTTCGGCGTGACGCTTGAAAACCGCTACAAAGGCATCCGCACGCCGCACAAGATGAAGTTTGGCGTCTCTGGCTGCACCCGCGAATGCGCAGAGGCTCAGGGCAAAGATGTCGGCATTATCGCCACCGAAAAAGGCTGGAACCTCTACGTCTGCGGCAACGGTGGCATGAAACCGCGTCATGGCGATCTGCTGGCGGCGGATCTCGATCAGCAGACGCTGGTCACCTATCTCGACCGCTTCATGATGTTCTATATCCGCACCGCCGATCGCCTGCAGCGCACTTCGCTGTGGCTGGAGAGCCTGGAAGGTGGCATCGACTATCTGCGCAAAGTGATCGTGGATGACAAACTGGGCATCAACAGCCAGATGGAGCAGCAGCTGGCCGCGCTGCGCGCCAGCGTCAGCTGTGAATGGCAAGCCACGCTGGAAGATAAAGAGCACCTGACGCGCTTCGCCCACTTTATCAACTCGCCGCAGCGCGATCCCGCTGTACAACGGGTGGCAGAGCGCGACCAGCATCGCCCGGCACGCCCCGAAGAACGCATTGCCGTGACACTGATTGAGGAGACCGAATCATGAGCCAGTGGAATCCGGTGTGCCCGCTGACGCAGATCCTGCCCGCCACGGGCGTCTGCGCGCTGGTCAAAGGCCAGCAGGTGGCGATCTTCCGTCCACGCGACGATGAGCAACTCTATGCGATCAGCAATATCGATCCGTTTGCCGATGCCAGCGTACTGTCACGCGGCATTATCGCCGAACATCAGGATGCGCTCTGGGTGGCCAGCCCGCTGAAAAAGCAGCATTTTCGCCTCAGCGATGGCTACTGCATGGAGGATGAAACGCGCTCCGTAGCGTCCTGGCCGGTGCGGGTCAATGCCGGACAGGTTGAAGTCTGCCTGTAACGCCCCTCAACAGCCCGCCTCCGCGGGCTTTTTTAAGGATCTCTGATGGACTACTTCCCCTTGTTCTGTCGCCTTCAGGGCCGACGCTGCCTGCTGGTCGGCGCGGGTGATGTGGCTGAGCGGAAAGCGCGCCTGCTGCTGGAGGCCGGCGCCGAGTTGCGGGTCGGTGCCCCTGATTTCTCCCCCGCCTTCCGGGAATGGGCGCAGCAAAAAGCTATCACGTTGCTGCCCGGGCATTTCGATCCCGGGTGGCTGACCGGCTGCTGGCTGGTGGTCGCCGCAACCAATGATGACGCGGTGAATCAGCAGGTGGCGGAAGCAGCCGAAAAACAGCAGATCTTCTGCAATCTGGTGGACGCACCGCAGCAGGCCAGCGCCATTATGCCTTCGATCATCGACCGCTCGCCGCTGATGGTTGCCGTCTCTTCTGGCGGACGCGCGCCGGTGCTGGCGCGTCTGTTGCGTGAGAAGCTGGAAGCGATGCTGCCGCAACATCTGGGTCAGCTGGCGCAGCTAGCGGGAACCCTGCGCGATCGGGTGAAAAAGCAATTCGGCTCCATCAATGCCCGCCGCCACTTCTGGGAGCGCTTCTTTAACAGCGAACGACTGGCCCAGACGCTGGCTAACGGCGACGGAGAACGCGCGGAACAGATTACCGATGCACTTTTTAGCGCAGATATCTCCAGTCAGGGTGACGTGGCACTGGTCGGTGCCGGTCCGGGCGATGCCGGATTACTGACCCTCAAAGGCCTGCAGCTGATCCAGCAGGCAGACGTCATCGTTTATGACCGGCTGGTCTCCGATGAGATCCTGAATCTGGTGCGCCGCGATGCCGAACGCATCTTTGTCGGGAAACGCGCCGGACATCACTGCGTGCCACAGGATGAGATCAACCAGCTGCTCTGCGAACAGGCGCAGCGCGGAAAACGCGTGGTGCGGCTGAAAGGCGGCGATCCCTTTATCTTTGGTCGCGGCGGTGAGGAACTGGAGGCGCTGGCGCAGCTGAAGATTCCGTTCAGCGTGGTGCCGGGAATCACGGCGGCCTCGGGCTGTGCGGCTTACAGCGGTATTCCCCTGACCCACCGCGATCATGCGCAGAGCATCAGGCTGGTTACCGGACATCTGCAGAAAACGGGGACGCTCGCCTGGCAGACGCTGGCGGCGGAACAGCAGACGCTGGTGTTTTATATGGGGCTGGCGCAGGCCGGAGAGATACAGCAGCAGTTGATAAAACATGGGATGCGCCGCGATATGCCGGTGGCGCTGGTGGAAAACGGCACCAGTACGCGTCAGCGGGTAGTGACCGGGACTTTGGACGAGCTGGAAGCGCTAGCCGGACAGGTGATCAGTCCCAGCCTGATGATCATCGGCAGCGTGGTGAGTCTGCGCGACAGCCTGCGCTGGTTTTAAATCCTGCAAATAAAAACGGCGGGCACAATGCCCGCCGTCCTGTTTGTCTGCTCAGCCATTACGGCATCGCGACAAAGCCTACCGCCTCATAAACCTTCTTCAGCGTTTCCTGCGCCTGTGCGCGTGCTTTCGCCGCGCCATCACGCATGACCTGCTCCAGCAGGGCTTCGTCGTTACGGAAGCTGTGATAACGCTCCTGCAGCTCAGAGAGCATGCCCGACACAGCATCGGCTACTGCGCCTTTCAGGTGGCCATACATCTTGCCTTCGAACTCCTGCTCCAGCTCGGCGATGGTTTTACCGGTCACGCCCGACAGAATATCCAGCAGGTTAGAGACGCCCGCTTTCTCTTTGATGTCGTAGCGCACCACTGGCGGCTCTTCAGAATCGGTCACGGCGCGTTTGATCTTCTTCACGACCGCTTTTGGATCTTCCAGCAGGCCGATGACGTTGTTGCGGTTATCGTCAGACTTGGACATCTTTTTGGTCGGTTCCAGCAGCGACATCACGCGCGCGCCAGACTTCGGAATGAACGGCTCTGGCACCCGGAAGATATCGCCATAGATCGCATTGAAGCGATGCGCGATATCGCGGCTCAGTTCCAGATGCTGCTTCTGATCTTCACCCACCGGCACCTGATTGGTCTGATAAAGCAGAATGTCTGCCGCCATCAGCACCGGGTAGTCGAACAGACCGGCGTTAATGTTCTCTTCGTAACGGGCTGATTTATCCTTGAACTGCGTCATACGGCTCAGTTCGCCGAAATAGGCGTAGCAGTTTAGAATCCAGCTCAGCTGCGTGTGCTCTGGCACATGCGACTGAACGAAGATGGTGCTTTTTTGCGGGTCGATACCACAGGCCAGATAGAGCGCCAGCGTGTCCAGCGTCGCTTTACGCAGTGCAGCAGGATCCTGACGCACAGTGATCGCGTGCAGATCAACGATGCAGTAAATGCAGTGGAAATCATCCTGCATCTGCACCCACTGACGCAGCGCTCCCATATAGTTGCCAATGGTCAGTTCGCCGGACGGCTGTGCGCCGCTGAAAACGATGGGTTTCATACTTAAGTCCTGATATTTACAGCCCCAGTGTGGGCAAAAGTTCGTCGAAAGAGTCGAGGGTTAAATCGGGCTGGCTGGTCGCAATCGGCTCGCCATAGTTATAGCCAAAGGTCATACCGACATTGGGAACACCCGCCGCCTGCGCCGCCTGGATATCATTGCGTGAGTCACCCACAAACAGCAACTCTTTCGGCAATACGCCGAAGGTGCCCAGCACCATAAAGATCGCCGCAGGGTGCGGTTTTTTAACCGGCACATCATCGCCACCAATGATCAGCGAAAACGCATCGGCAATGCCAAGCGACTGAAGCAGCGGTGCCACAAACGGCGTCGGCTTGTTGGTCACAATCGCCATCGGCAGCCCGGAAGCCTTTAATGCGTCCAGCGTCTGCTTAACCTGGGGGAACAGCGTACTGCCCGCATCCACGGTATCGGCGTAATGCCGGTCAAACAGTGCCCGCGCATCACGCTGCTCTTCCGGCTGCGGCTCGCGGCCCAGCGCGAAGGTCAGCGCACGAGCCATCATGATATCCGCACCGTTGCCAATCCAGGTTGAGACACGCTCAAGGCCCGCCTGTGGCAGACCGAGATCTTTCAGCGTGCGATCAATTGCCTCAGCCAGACCTGGCGCGCTATCAACCAGCGTGCCATCCAGATCAAACGCCAGCGCCCGAATATCAGTGAAACGAGCCATTGGCTTTCTCCAGTTCATTGCGCATATCGTCGATCACTTTTTTATAGTCAGGGTGACCGAAGATAGCGGAACCGGCGACAAACATGTCGGCACCTGCGGCGGCAATCTGGCCAATGTTATCAATCTTCACGCCGCCATCGACTTCAAGACGAATATTGTAACCGCTCTGATCGATACGTTTACGCGCTTCACGCAGTTTATCCAGGGTGCCAGGAATAAATGACTGACCGCCGAAACCTGGGTTCACTGACATCAGCAGAATGATATCCAGCTTATCCATGACGTAATCGAGATAGCTCAGCGGGGTCGCCGGGTTAAACACCAGACCCGCTTTACAGCCGTGCTCTTTAATCAGTTGCAGGGTGCGGTCAACGTGTAAGCTGGCTTCGGGATGAAAGGTGATGTAGGTGGCACCGGCTTTGGCGAACTCCGGGATCAGCGCATCGACCGGTTTTACCATCAGATGCACATCGATGGGGGCGGTGATGCCATAGTCGCGCAGTGCTTTCAGCACCATCGGCCCCATGGTCAGATTAGGGACGTAGTGGTTGTCCATCACGTCGAAGTGAACCACGTCACCTCCGGCCGCCAGCGCTTTGGCTGTGTCTTCGCCCAGGCGAGCAAAGTCCGCCGAAAGGATTGAAGGGGCCAGCAAATATTGTTTCATCCGATTCTCCCACTGTTGTGCGCCAGCACTTAGGCTGGCGTAATGCGTTGGTCGCGGACGAAACAGACTAGCAATAAAGTGCCAGCAGTTCGTCGACCTTGGTGCGACCGGCTATGCTCCGGCTGATAGAACGCCGGGCTTTGACCACATGTAACACTGCATCCTGATACCACAAACGCGTCAGTGCAGTGTCGTGGTTAGAAATCAGTACCGGAATCCGGTTCTCTGACGAGGCCAGCTGTGCTGCCAGCGCCGCCAGATGCTCCTGCTCACGCATGCTGAAGCTGTTGGTGTGATAAGCCGTGAAGTTGGCCGTTGCCGACAGCGGCGCATAAGGCGGATCGCAATAGACCACTGAGCCTTTGGCGGCATTAGTCAGGGTAACATCGTACGATTCACAGACAAACGTCGCTTTTTGCGCGCGCTCGGCAAACCATAACAGTTCTGCTTCCGGAAAGTAGGGTTTGCGATAGCGGCCAAACGGCACGTTGAACTCACCACGCAGGTTATAGCGGCAGAGGCCGTTGTAACAGTGACGGTTCAGATAGAGGAACAGCAGCGCGCGCTGATAGGCGTCGGTGCTGGTGTTGAATTCGGTGCGACGCTGGTAATAACAGAGTTCGTTGTTACCTTCCGGTGTAAACAGCAGTTGCGCGTCACGGATGAAATCCGCCGTGCGCGTTTTGACAATGTTGTAGAGATTAATTAAGTCACTGTTGATATCAGCAAGATGGTAGCGATCAAACTCAGTGTTCAGAAACACCGAGCCTGCGCCAACAAAGGGCTCGACCAGACAGTCGCCTTGCGGCAGATGACGATGGATCTCTTCTACTAAGGGAAATTTTCCCCCTGCCCATTTCAGGAAAGCGCGATTTTTTTTCATGCTGTCGTGGTTATTACATCTTATTGTGAGGCTGTGGCTGTACCGACAGCAGATCTGCGCTTAAAACGGGGCCAGAGACTGGCCCCACATCCGCTATTGGCTGGCTTCTTTCTTCACCTGGCTAACGGGTTTAACCCATGGGTTCTTCGCACGGACTTCCGCAGGAAGCGACGCGACAGCGCGTTTGGCATCCGCTGGCGTGGCATAGGAGCCGCTTACCAGCACGTACCACGGCTCACCGTTACGGGTGGTTTTATAGACGTGATACCCACTCAGATTCTGTTGTTTAGCCCAGGCATTCAGGCTTTCCGCCTTCGATGCACCGCTCAGCTGCAGCGTATAGCTGCCACCTGGCACGGATTTGCTGGCTGAACTGCTGCCTGAGGCCGCCGTGGCCGGAGCAGAACTGGCTGGCGTATGCGCTGGCGTAGTATGCGTTTTGCTGTCACGGGTTGCAGGCTTAGAGGCCGTTTTGTGCGATGAATCATGCGCCGGACGGGCAGACGCACTGGATTTGTTCGGCGTCTGACGTGAAGGTGCCGCTACAGGATTGGCAGCCGTTCCGGCATTACCGCTGACCGTTGCTGGCGCCGTCGGCAGTGAACTGCCACCCTGCGTTCCCATCGCGGCATTATCGACCTGCTGCTGCTGATTCGTCAGCGCGCTGTTCAGATCGCCCGGCAGCGTGACACGCTGCTGATTCGCTGGCGCGTCAACCGGCGCGGCCTGCGTAGGCGTGGATGCCACAGGCGGCATAGAAACATCGCGCTGCGGATTAGATGCAGCATCACCGCTGGTCGTCGCGTTATTTTCGCTGGTGGCTGGCGTGGTCTGCCCGGCTGAAGGAGGAGTCTGTCCACCGGACATGGAAGAGGAGCCGCCCAGGTCGATATTCTTCTCGCTACTGGAACCGCCATTGGCGGCAGGGGTCGTGCCCGCAGTCGCAGGTTTTTTCTCATCCGGGCCATTCAGCGCCGAACCAATCCCCAGTACCAGTAACAGCAGAACCAGGATCCCGACGCCCATAATGATGCGCTGGCGCGAAACCGGTGTTTTGGCCGCGGTAGACGACTTACGAGGGCGCGAGGGACGGCGGTCGCTGGCGTCAGGTTTTAACTCGTCTTCCGGTTTAAACTCATCCATTTTGGCTCCTCCGTAAAGCGGCATTCCGCACTGCGCACCCTGCGCGCCGCGTCACCACTCAACTGCTTAATCTCAGGGTTGCTGACAATCGTTAATTGCAGCCAGCACCATATCATGTGCCACGCCACCACGCACTTCAGAGCGGCCAATCGACAACGGGAGTATCAGCCGCAGTTCGCCCGCCAGAACTTTCTTATCGCGCATCATGTGCGGCAGATACATCTCCGCACTCATCGCCTGCGGCCCATGCACCGGTAAACCGGCACGACGGAACAGGGCAATAATGCGGTCGGTCTCTTCCGCCCGGAACTGCCCCAGACGTTCAGCCGTGCGTGCTGCCATCACCATGCCTGCAGCAATGGCTTCACCGTGCAGCCAGTTGCCGTAGCCCATGTGCGCTTCAATCGCATGACCAAAAGTATGGCCCAGATTAAGCAAGGCCCGCTGACCGTTTTCACGTTCATCGGCCGCTACAACCTCAGCTTTCAGTTCACAGCAGCGACGAATGCAGTACGACAGCGCCTGTTCATCCAGTGCCAGCAGAGCATCAAGATTCTGCTCCAGCCACCCGAAGAACGCACCGTCGAGGATGATGCCGTACTTAATCACTTCCGCCAGACCAGACGCCAGTTCGCGCGCGGGCAGCGTCTTCAGACAGGCTGTATCAATCACCACCGACGCAGGTTGATAAAACGCGCCGATCATGTTTTTGCCCAGCGGATGGTTAACGGCCGTTTTACCGCCAACCGAAGAATCAACCTGCGACAGTAAGGTGGTTGGTACCTGAATAAAGCGTACGCCACGCTGATAACTGGCCGCAGCAAAGCCGGTAAGATCGCCAATGACGCCGCCGCCTAAGGCGATAAGCGTCGTATCACGACCGTGCGGCTTTTGCAGGAGTGCGGTAAAAACCTGATCCATCACGGCCAGCGTCTTATATTGCTCGCCGTCGGGTAAGATCACCTGATCCACTTTTACACCTGCCGCCGTCAGCAGCGCTGTCAGCGGGTCAAGATAGAGCGGAGCCAGCGTCTGGTTTGTCACCACCATGGCGTTTTCGCCCGCAGTTAGCGGCCAAAAAGAAGCCGGATCGTTAAACAGTCCGGCGGCGATAGTGATGGGGTAACTGCGTTCCCCCAGTGAGACGGTGATCTTCTCCATGATGCTCGATACCTGTTAAAGAGCCTTCGAACGTTGGATCAACTTTTTTCCAACATGTGGATAATCTGATTCGCCACCACTTTCGCACTCTGATCATCTGTGCGAATGGTTACATCGGCGATCTCTTCGTAGAGCGGGTTACGTTCGCCAGCCAGCGCTTCGAGCACTTCGCGCGGCGGTGAATCCACCTGCAGCAACGGACGTTTTTTGTCACGTTGAGTGCGCGCCAGTTGCTTCTCGATGGTGGTTTCAAGATAAACCACAACACCGCGGGCGGAGAGACGATTACGCGTTTCCCGGGATTTGACGGAACCACCGCCTGTCGCCAGGACGATGCCTTGCTTCTCGGTCAGTTCGTTAATGATTTTTTCTTCGCGATCGCGAAAGCCAGCTTCGCCTTCGACATCAAAAACCCAGCCCACATCCGCTCCGGTGCGTCGCTCAATTTCCTGATCGGAATCGAAGAACTCCATGTTGAGTTGCTGAGCCAACTGACGGCCAATAGTGCTTTTGCCGGCACCCATCGGCCCAACCAGAAAGATATTGCGTTTCTCTGCCATTTTGTCGGTATTACTAAGAATTCGTTAATGATACCCCGCGTTCAGCATTTGCTGGCGGGACAGGAACTGAGACCTCATGAGCGTTAGCAAGAGTCAGATGAAAAATTATCTCAACACTCAAGGCTGTTTGGCAACCGATTATATTGCCTTCAGCACATCCATTTCTGAATTGGCCTGTGTTCGCGAAACTGTAACGCGCCAGCGCTGCGTCTTTACAACGCTGCTTACAGAGGAGTTTTCTGATCTGTTTGCCGGGATTTACCCAACATAGACGGTTACACCGTATTGAAAATCGCTAAACCTTGTAAGCTAATTCGTCTCCTGCGTCAACGCAGATGGCCTTATGGGCCGCATTTTCCGTTTTATCCAGCCGTAAGCGCTGCTTCCCTGACCAATCGCGGCGTAATGAAGATTACCAGCTCTCTTTTTTTGCGCTGCTCAGATTGCTGCCGAAACAACCCGCCAATCAGCGGCACATTTCCCAGCAGCGGCACCTTATTTTCGCCACGACTTCGCTGCTGCTGAAAGATACCGCCTAATGCCAGAGTTTGCCCGTCACTGACCGTGACCTGAGTCTCAATTTCCTGTTTATCAATAGATAATATGTCGCTATCGCCGGTTCTGATGCTGCGACCCGGCATATTCTGACTGATATGGATCTTCAGCTGGATGCGGCCATTGCCCGAAATCGTCGGTGTCACCTCCATGCCCAGCACCGCTTCTTTAAACTCAATGCTGGTGGCACCGCTGTTTCCCGCCGACACTTCATAGGGGATTTCAGTGCCCTGCTTAATCGACGCAGTCTGCTGATGTGAGGTAAAGAGGCGCGGACTGGCGATGATTTCGATCTGGTTCTCCTGCTCCAGCGCACTTAACTCCAGATCCAGAAGCTGACCGCCGATACGCGCGAGTGCCATACCCACGCTGACGCCGGGTGAACTGACCGCCAGCGGAACATCCAGCCGGGGATGATGCAGGATATCCGTCACTGCGGCATCCCCCGCCTGCAACCCCCATTTCACGCCCAGCTCCTGCAGATGCTCTTCGCTGATGGTGACGATGTGTGCCGACAGCTCAATCTGCTCCAGTGGCAGATCCAGCGCCCGTATCCAGCGTTCTGTCTCTTTCAAAGCCGCCGCGGTATCGCGCAGTAACAGGGCGTTAGTGCGTTTGTCGACCGTCACGCTGCCGCGCTCAGTCATCAGCGACTGCCGTTCAGTCAGCAGGCTGGCATGCACCTCGCTGGCACTGGCATAGCGCAATATCACGGCGCGCTGCTGCAAAGGCGTCTGCTGCAACTTCTCCTGCTGTTCCGCTTCCCGTGCCTGCTGCTGAGCCTGTTGCCAGCTCTCAGGATAGACCAGCAGCACATTATCCTGTTCTATCAGCGTCAGCTTTGCCATGCGCGCCACCAGATCCAGCGCCTGATGCCACGGCAGATTATCCAGCCGCAGCGATAACGAACCTTCAACCTCTGGCGCAATCATCAGATTGATCTGCTGATAGTCTGCCAGCGCCTGCAAAATACGTTCAATCGGCGCGTTATCAAATGTCAGGCTGAGAGGCTCTTCATCAGCGGCGTAAACCGGCAGCAGGCAACTGATGACCAGCAGCAGGGTGACTATCCTTTTCATGCGAACGTCCTTTTAAATAAAATGCAGTCTGTTGTGTGGTGCAGCTATCCGGCACCGCCAGGGTGATGCTGCGACGGGTCATCTCAGCGAGTTGCCAGGGCCTTACGGGAAATGGCTTGCCGGTGCGGGCTATGACGCTCTCCCCCTGCGGACCCAGCAGCCAGGCATGGAAATGCGCCTCCCTGCCAATGATCCCCTGCAGACGCCAGCCGGTGAGCGGTTCTACTGACGCCTCACAAACTGAACCGGCAACCGGCCGGAACGGGTCACGCGCCAGTACACCGCCACAGCACAGCAGTAAAATCAGCAGGCTATGGCGCATCGTCAGGTTCCAGCCAGAGTTGAGCGACCAGGAACTGCGGCTGCGCCAGCAGCTGGAAATGCACCGGAAACGGCGCGGAGGCATCGGCAAGCTCGGCAAAAAGCGACTGGAACGCCGGCCATTGCAGATGCAGCGTCAGCGTGCGGGAAGGCGCATCCGGCTGCCACTCCTCAAGCTGGTTACGCCGTGCCGCCAGAATCTCTTCCACTGCCCGGCCCGATGCGCCCGATGCTGATCTGGCGATCTTCATCGACTGCAGTTGCGCCTGCAACTGCGCATTATCCGGGTTCTGACGCCACTGCTGCTGGCGCTGCTGCAGAGTGAGGCTCAGCCTGTGCAGTTCCTGTTTTTCAGCGGTCAGCACCTGCTGCTGTGGCCGTAACCACAGAAGCCAGGAGAGCAGCAGCAGACCGGATGAGAGAGCGACGAGCAAGCCGTAGCGCGGAAGTGCGTCCATCTGCCACCAGCGATCACACCACTCATTCATCAGCCACCTCCTGCACTTCTGCCCGCAGTGAAAAGCGATAGCTGCCACCCGCCTGACGTTTAACTCCGCCCTGCTTCACCTGACCAAACAGGGCGACGGTAGTTAGCTGCTGGCGAAACTGCCGCACCGATGCCATATCCTGCGCCTGGCCCTCCAGGTTCAGATGGTTGTCGCGCTTCTCCAGCCGGGTCAGCCAGACGGTGTCGGGCAGCAGCGCGGGTAAATCGAGCCAGAACTGTTGCCAGGCTGCCAGTTGTGCCGCCCGCTGCCGCTGCTTCGCTTGTTGCTTTTGTACGACCGCCAGCTGCGCCAGTAGCTGCTTCTGCTGAGCTAGCTGCTCTACCAAAGTTTCCAGCGCCTGCTGCTGCACCCTGCCCGCCTGCGCCACCTGCTGACGCGCCTGATGGATCTGCCAGGTTTGCTGCGCCACCACCAGGAGCAGAGCAGCCAGCATCAGTGACAACACCACCAGGCTCTGCCGCCGCTGCTGTTGCCGACGGCGCTGACGCCAGGGCAGCAGATTGACCGCTACCATTACGCATCTCCGTCGCGCAGCGCCAGACCGGCCGCCAGCGCAAAGGCACCTGGATTTTCCGGCAAGGGCGGCTGCTTATAACGAAACAGATCAAATGGGGAAAATGGGATGGCGTCAGTGGGCAGCGCACCCTCCTCCGTTGTACACCAGGCAACAGAACGGGCATCGGGGAAGGCCTGCTGTTGCAGGGTCTCCAGCGTGGCGGCTTCGCCGCTGTCAGCTGCGGTGCGCGCATCGCTCCAGAGCCAGCGGTTATCCTGCTGCAGGACCAGCACCGCGCCATCCTGCAACGCAGCCTGCCGGGCTAAGCGCTTCAGCGCTTCGGTGGTCAGTTCAAACACCTGCGGCTTTAATCCGGCCTGCAAAAGCGGTGCCGCCCACTGGTCGATAATCTCCAGCCGCGCGGCCGTGACGCAGAGCTGGCCACTCTGTGCATCCGGCCGGTAGTCCAGCGCAAGCGCCGTCGGCTCCAGTGGAAAGAGACGACGCGCGGCCGCCTGCACGTAGTGCCCCAATGCGGGCTCATTCAGCGACTGCGCTGGCAGGGGAAGCTGGCGCTGCAGCACCAGCCGGGCGGGCAGTGCGACCCGCAGCGAGTAACGACGTGGCAACCGCTGACGCCAGGCCGTCAAGGCCGCCAGTAATTCAGGCGAAGATTGCAGCACGCCGTTTCTTAACGTATCTTGCGGCAGCCGCTGCTGCCACCAGTGGCGTAGCTGCCAGCCATCACGACGAGGCTGGAGGGCCAGGGCACAAATCTGCCTATTCTGAATATCCAGCCCAATTTGCCAGGTATGAAAAGCCATGCGCGCGATCTCCTTATCGTCCGGGAAAGATGGACATATCAAAGCGTCTGGCTTGCCTTTATACTACCGCGCGGTTGTTTATAAACTGCTCAAACGACAACAGATGGGAAATTCCAGGTGAAGTTCGTAAAGTATCTATTGATCCTTACAGTGTGTTGCATCCTGTTGGGAGCTGGCTCGATTTATGGTTTATACAAATACATAGAGCCACAGCTGCCTGACGTGAACACGCTGAAAGATGTGCGTCTGCAAACCCCTATGCAGGTTTACAGCGCCGATGGCGATTTAATCGCCCAGTATGGCGAAATGCGCCGTATCCCTTTGACTCTGCAGCAAGTGCCACCTGTGATGGTGAAAGCGTTTATTGCGACCGAAGACAGCCGTTTTTATGAGCACCATGGTGTGGATCCAGTGGGTATTTTCCGTGCGGCCAGCATTGCGCTGGTCTCCGGTCATGCCTCGCAGGGTGCCAGTACCATCACTCAGCAGCTGGCCCGAAACTTCTTCCTGAGCCCGGAACGCACCCTGATGCGTAAAATAAAGGAAGCGTTCCTGGCGATCCGCATTGAGCAGTTGCTGAATAAAGACGAAATCCTTGAGCTCTACCTGAATAAGATCTACCTGGGCTACCGCGCTTATGGCGTCGGCGCAGCCTCACAGGTCTATTTTGGTAAGCCGGTTGACCAGTTGTCGCTGAGTGAGATGGCGATGATTGCTGGTCTGCCAAAAGCACCATCCACCTTCAACCCGCTGTACTCGCCGAGCCGCGCCCTGTCGCGCCGCAACGTGGTACTGGCGCGTATGCTGGATCAGCATTACATCACGCAGCAGCAGTATGACGAGGCGCGTAATACGCCGCTGGTGGCGAAGTATCACGGTCCGGAAATCGCCTTCTCTGCCCCTTATCTCAGCGAGATGGTGCGTCAGGAGATGGTGAAGCGCTACGGTGAAAATGCCTATACCGACGGTTACAAGGTCTACACCACGGTGACCCGCCGCCTGCAGGAAGCCGCGCAGACCTCCGTACGCAATAACGTTATGGCCTACGATATGCGTCATGGCTATCGCGGCCCGACCAGCGTGCTGTGGAAAGTGGGTGAACCGGCCTGGGATCAGACGAAGATTGAGAAAGCGCTGAAGGTGCTGCCGGTCTATGGTCCGCTTCACCCGGCCGTCGTTACGGAAGCCCGCAGCGATGAAGCGACCGTGATGATGCAGGATGGCAGCAATGTGTCGCTGGCTTTAGCCGGTGTACGCTGGGCACGTCCTTATAAGTCTGACACCGTACAGGGCCCGACACCGAAAAGCGTGACGCAGGTCCTGCAGGCGGGTCAGCAGATCTGGGTGCGCAAAGTTGGTGACGACTGGTGGCTGGGTCAGGTTCCGGATGTGAACTCGGCGCTGGTTTCACTGGATCCGAATGATGGAGCGGTGCGTGCGCTGGTGGGCGGTTTCGCCTTTAACCAGAGCATGTTTAACCGTGCGACCCAGGCGCTGCGCCAGGTCGGTTCTAACATCAAGCCTTTCCTCTATACCGCCGCCATGGATCGCGGGCTGACGCTTGCCTCCATCCTGAACGATGTGCCGATTTCACGCTGGGATGCGGGTGCCGGTGCAGACTGGCGTCCAAAGAACTCACCGCCGACTTACGATGGTCCGATTCGTCTGCGTCAGGGATTAGGTCAGTCGAAAAACGTGGTGATGGTGCGTGCGAT
The DNA here is from genome assembly GCF_048515925.1 of Pantoea sp. R13S299. Lineage (NCBI taxonomy): Bacteria > Pseudomonadati > Pseudomonadota > Gammaproteobacteria > Enterobacterales > Erwiniaceae > Pantoea > Pantoea sp. R13S299. The sequence goes on along the minus strand of NZ_JBLYEF010000005.1, from coordinate 191,471 downwards.
GCGTGCGATGGGCGTGGATTACGCCGCAGAGTATCTGCAGCGCTTTGGTTTCCCGGCGCAGAACATTGTTCACACTGAGTCGCTGGCACTGGGTGCGGCCTCATTCACCCCATTACAGGTGGTGCGTGGCTACTCCGTGATGGCGAATGGTGGCTTCCTGGTCGATCCTTACTTCATTACGAAGATTGCGAATGAACAGGGCGGCACTATCTTTGAAGAGAAACCGAAGATCGCCTGTCCGCAGTGCAATCTGCCGGTCATCTACGGCGAGACCAAAAAAGCGCTGGCCCTGAATGAAGAGAGCGTCGAGAACGTTGCCGCCTCAAATACCAATCAGAATCAGGCGGTTCCTCAGCCTGAACTGGAGCAGGTTCCGGCGCAGGCACAACAGGGCGATCAGCAATATGCGCCCCACGTGATCAACACCCCGCTCAGCTTCCTCATCAGGAGCGCGTTGAACAGTAACATCTTCGGCGAACCGGGCTGGATGGGAACCGGCTGGCGTGCCGGGCGTGACCTCAAGCGTAATGATATCGGCGGCAAAACCGGTACCACCAACAGCTCGAAAGATGCCTGGTTCTCAGGTTACGGTCCTGGCGTAGTGACCTCAGTCTGGATCGGCTTTGATGATGCGCGCCGTAATCTGGGCCGCAGCACGCTTTCCGGTGCAATTCCCGATCAGATTTCGGGCTATGAAGGCGGTGCGAAGAGTGCGCAACCGGCATGGGATGAGTACATGAAGAGCGCGCTGGACGGTGTTCCGGTGCAGCCGTTAACACCGCCGGATGGCGTGGTGACGGTCACGATCGATCGCAGCACCGGCAAGCTGGCAAATGGCGGCGGAAATACCCGTCAGGAATACTTCATTAATGGCACCCAGCCAACCGAATATTCGGTGCATGATGTGGGCACCACCATTATGGATAACGGCGAGAGTCACGAGCTGTTCTGATGTAATAACTACAATGTGAAATATCTGAGGCTGGTCACCTGAAGTGATCAGCCTTTTTTTCGGCCCGCTTGTCCTGATGAAACAGGCGATACTTTTCGTACATGGGCGGCTCAGTCAGTCGGGGCGGGAAAAAGAAAGGTAAAAGCTGAAGAGAGAGCATCATCGGTTGCTAAGAAAAATGCCGATCACCCTGAGCGATCGGCATTAATTCAGTCTGACAATATAAAGCAATGTGTATGAAGCGATTCAGAAACTGAACCGAAAAAAATATTGTTATTATATCGCTATGATTAGCGTAGTCTTCCCTGGTGCCAGAAAACATAATTACTGGTATATCTAATGAACAACGATGACTAGCTTAATATTAATTGCGTTCAATAACAGGAGGGATATTGACTCTTGCGCATCGCTTATCACCATGATAAGAATAGAAAGCCCGAAACCCTCTATTTTGATTTAATCACCTATGGATATTTTTATATATGGAAATTAAAGTGGGCCATACGCAAGACCCCAAAACTGAAGAATATATTATTCAGCGACTCTGGCAGCATAATGGACGTTTTGCTGACATCAATATGAAAACGCTGAATGTTATCCTGTATGACGACCAGAAAAATATTCAGGGCGGCCTGTTAGCCCATACCTGGTGTGGCACGCTTGATATTCATTATTTATGGATAGAGGATGCCTGGCGCCTGAATGGCACCGGACGTCAGCTGATGCAGACAGCAGAAGAAGAAGCGCGCAATCGAGGCTGCCATATGTCCGTCGTTGACACGTTAAGTTTCCAGGCACGGGGTTTTTACGAAAAGCTGGGTTATCGCGTATATGGCGAACAGGCTGGCTATGCGCAGCGCTACGCACGTTATTATCTGGCAAAAAGATTATAATCTGAACGCTTTCAGCGAGGCGCCATGGACAGCCCATACCGTAGTATCGATGAATTCATTTCTGCATACGCCACCACCATGGATTTATTACCGACGCCCTGGGGTTTTAAGAATGCCGCATCGCAGCATCTTTATATGAATGAAGCTGCAAAATTGTATACTGCTACGCCAAAAAGCTATTTATTAGAGGGTAAAAGAGACAGTGAGTTTCCCACGCGCTGGAGTGACTGCGCCGATGAATTCTGCGAGCACGATCGACAGGTAAAAATGAATAACCGTTGCGTGGCCGTGATTGAAACCCATTACTGGTATGGCAACAATTATCTCACCCCTTTTATCAGTGAAAAATACCCTGTTTTCGACAATCGAAATCAGTGGCTGGGCTGCATATGGAATGCACGCCCGGTTGATAACCTGACGGCAATGAGCTTTATCGATCCCAGAAAATCCTCTGTACTGACGACGCACCTGGAACACGCCGTGTTTACCCCCGCCGAGCTGGATGTCATTTTCCTGCTGCTACGGCGCTTCAGCGCAAAAGAGATCGCCCGCATCTATAACCTCAGCGTAAAAACTGTCGGTAACCGCATCACCACGCTGTATCAAAAAGCGGGAGTGCATTCGCTACAACAATTTGAAAGCTACTGCCGTGCGGAGTCACTGGAGAATTATTTGCCAGAGCGGTTTCTCAGCACAGGCGTTATTTATATATAAACGGTAAGGAAACCCTGTTGTGAGTAAATTTGACGATTATCCCCTGAGCCCTGTCCCTGCAAATAAAAGACTCTCACTGCTGAGCGTTGCTATTGTGCATATGGGCATGCTGACAGCGCTGGATCAGTTTATGCTCGGGGCCGTGCTGGGCAACAGTATGACGCCCGGCGAGGCGTTTACTGCGATCACCCTGGCCAGCCTGCTGTTTGGTGTGCTGACTTTTGCACTCGGCTATGCGGGAATGCGCGAGGGACTGCCGGGCAGTCTGCTGGCTCGCTGGTGTGGCTTTGGTCGCCACGGTTCGGTATTGATAGGCCTGCTGGTTGCAGTCAGCCTGCTGGGCTGGTTCGGCATTCAAAACGCAGTTTTCGCCCGCTCGCTAAGCTATGCACTGAACGGTAAACTCAGCTTTGCAGAGTCAGCTGCGCTCTCGGGAGCCGTTCTGACATTACTCGTCACCTTTGGTTTTAAGGCTCTGCGCTTTACCGCACGTATCGCGGTTCCGCTCTTTATCGCGCTGGTCGGCTGGATTTTCTGGCACGCGTTCCACGGGCAGTCTGGCCAGAACATCCCGCCCGTTATCACCAGCCAAACCATTACCGTAAGCGCCGCCATTACCATGGTGATTGGCGGGGCGATCCTCGCCAGCCTGATGACGCCCGACCTGACACGTTTCTCACGCAACGGCAAAGATGTTTTCGCCATTACGCTGCTGACCATTCTGGCGGGAGAATATGGGATTAATGGTCTGGCAATTCTGATCGCCAGAGAACTACAGACTTCAGACATCATTGCAATTATTACCCAAACCACCAGTTCGTTAGGTCTGCTGGTTGTCGTCTTTTCTACCCTGCGCATCAACGACCTGAATCTCTATTCGTCAACGCTTGGCATTGCTAACGCCATTGAGGGCGTGACTGGCTATAAACCGCGTTATCCTTTGATTACGCTGCTGCTCGGCATGCTTGGCACACTCTGTTCAATTCTTGGGATTCTGGATCGTTTTGTCGATTTTCTGGAACTGCTGGGCGTCATCTTCCCGCCGGTACTGGGTGTGATGATCATTGACTACTACATACTGCAAACTGACCGCCAGGCTCTGGCGCTGAGCCGTAGCAGCAATGCCTTGCCGGCGACCTCTCAGCGTATCGGCTGGCCTGCGCTGATCGCCAGCGTAGCGGGTGCAGCCACAGGTCTGCTGGTTGAGCGCGGCGTACCGGTGCTTAATTCTATTCTCGTCGCATGCGTGGTGTATCTGTTGGCAGCACCACTGTTGAAGCGGACATCTGCCGTACAGAAAAAAGTGATAGCTGGATAAAACAAAAACGCGCCTGCAGTCAGGCGCGTTCCTTTGCTACTTTATCGCCTGTTCAGTAACTCAGTCGCCCCTGTTTCACCAGCCATTCCCGCGCCATAAACAGCGCACTGACATTACGCGCCTCGCGGAAATCGGGTTCATCCAGCAGCGACAGCATATCGCTCAGCGGCCAGCGGTGGATAATCAGCGGCTCCGGCTCATCGCCTTCCAGCTTTTCAGCGTAAAGACCTTCCGCTATTACAATATTCATTTTGCTGGAAAAGTAAGAGGGAGCCATGGTGAGCTTGCCCAGCGTGGTCAGCTGGTCGGCACCAAAGCCGACCTCTTCTTTTAATTCGCGCACCGCCGCTTCATTCACGGTCTCACCTGAGTCAATCAGCCCTTTCGGGAAACCGAGTTCATAGGTTTCCAGTCCGACAGCATATTCCTGAATCAGGATCAGATGGTCATCAATAATCGGCACAATCATCACCGCTTCACGCTCTGAGGGCTTCATCCGCTCATAAACGCGATGCGCACCATTGCTGAAAGCCAGATCGACCGATTCAATGGTGAATAACCGTGAGCGTGCCACGGCGGTGATATTGAGGATGTCAGGTTTTTTTGGAATTTTCATATCAGCCTCAAATTATTCTGCGCCGGCTATCAGTAGCGAATTAGCATACCTAACCACAGGCAATTGTGCGACAGTCAGACAGTGACGTTATCGTTGCACAGATTAAAGCGATTGAATAACAGCCTTTGGTTATCAGTTAAGACTAAATTTGCATTAGTCAATATGCTGCGATAAGTTTCAGATAATACCGATATTTAATCCAGTCTGTGCCGGTTACCATTCGGACAAGGCAGGGTTTAACAAATGCCAATCAGATATACGCTGGCACTATTTCATCGGGTGTCTGACTCCTCAGGGTTATATAATCTTCCGAAATGCCTCTTTTATAGTGAGCATAACCGGAAGCGAAAGTTTAAAGTGAAGGCAGCATTTTGGCTGAATTGAGCAGAGCATGAGCACAATCTTGATGATCCTGGCCATAGTGCTGACCTGTTCAATCCTGGCAGGTATTGGGTTCTGGTACGCTATGCGGCATCGTCCGCCGTTGGCGAAACCGCTGCCATTCATCAGTCCGCCCTGCCGTAAACTTTCTGCGCAGGAGCGAGAGGCTGTCGATAAGTATGTCGCCGCGCTGGAAAAACAGCTGCGCACCCCGGTGACTGCTGATAAGCGAAGCGCGTCTGAACGTCTGACGCTGACGGCGCAGAGCAACAATGTCTATCCGGTTACCCGCGCGATTACCCGCTACGGCCTCTCCACGGACGATCCCCATAAATGGCGCTACTATCTTGATGAAGTTGAAGTTCATCTACCGCCGCTGTGGGAGCAGTACATCACCGACGAAAACTACGTCGAGTTAATCCGCACCCAATCTATTCCTCTGGTGATCTCGCTGAATGGCCACTCGCTGGTAGATTACGCCGTGGATCAGCAATCGCTGCCGACGCTGATGCGTCCGGTGTCGACTAACGCCTCTATCCGCAAAGCGGAAACCGAAAACGTCGAACTGCTGCAGGTGCGCAAAGAGACCGCGGAAGAGTATCGCCTGTCACGGCCTGACGGCACGCGTGAAGCGGTGATGATCTCCCTGGCCTTCTTACTGTTCTTCTTCAGCCTGTTAGTGCCCACCTCGCTGATGATCTGGCTGGTGCTGACCGGTACCGTCATGATTGGTGCCAGCCTGTGGCTGCTCTATCGCATTCCCGGTGAACGTGGCCTGCGTGACATACACTGCCTGCGCGGCGCGCCAAAGCGCTGGGGCCTGTTCAGCGAATCGAACCAGGAGCAGAGCAACATCACGCTCGGGATTATCGACCTCGCCTATCCGCCGCACTGGCAGCCCTATGTCGCGCACGATCTCGGTCAGGTAACCGATGTCGAGATCTACCTCAACCGTCAGGTGGTGCGTCAGGGTCGCTTCCTGTCGCTGCAGGATGAAGTCAAAAACTTCCCCATTCAGCGCTGGCGAAAAAACGTGGTGCTGGCCTGTGGTTCGCTGATGGTGCTGATTATGCTGGTCACCTGGATCCCGCTCAGCATGCCGATCAAACTCAGTCTGGCATGGGCCAGGGGCACCGACAGCCTGGAAGTCAGCAGTGTCGATAAACTCAGCAGCGTAGCGCTGAACATTGGCGACAACCTCAAGGTGAGCGGGACCGGCATGTGTTCCGTGCCTGACAACTATCAGAGCAACCGCAGCTACGCCTATATGCCGTTCGACTGCTCGGCAGTCTACTGGAATAACGCGACGCCGTTGCCGCAGCCGCAATCGGATATTATTGATAAAGCCGCGGCTCTGCTGGAAACCACCACAAAGCAGCTGCATCCGGAAACCAACACTGACCCTAAACTGAACCCGCAGCTGGCCTCCGCAATTCAGAAATCCGGGATGATTCTGCTGGATGACTTCTCAGACCTGGTAATGAAAACGCAGGATCTCTGTAATCAGCCACAGGACTGTATGCGCCTGAAAAATGCGCTGGTAAACCTGGGCAATGCCAAAGACTGGGAAGCGCTGATGCGCCGCGCAGATTCTGGTCAGTTAAACGGCATGAATGTGCTGCTGCGCCCGGTAAGTGCCGAAGCGCTGGAAAACCTGGTCAATACTGCCACCTCGACCTTCTTCTTCCGTGAAACCCGTCGTGCGGCAGAGAATCTTAACAGCCCGCCGCCAGGGGGATTCCTGATTGTCAGCGACGAAGGCCGCCAGCTGGTGAATCAGCCGCAGCCAGGTGTGTCACTGTTTGATCTCGACCCGCCTTCTCAGTGGCGCGAGCTGCAACGTATCTCCGCCATGTTGCTGCATACGCCCTTCAGCGCCAGCGGCATCATCACCGGCATTTCAACGGATGCCAACGGCACACGTCATATCATGCTGCACAATGAACCGGATGCCATGGCGCAGTGGCGCTATCTCGGCACCGTTTTGCTGCTGCTGGTACTGCTCACCTGCGCTGTCATTAACGGGTTACTGGCGCTGCGTCGTATGCATCGTAATCGCCAGCGCATGATCGATATCCAGCAATACTACGAAAAGTGCTTCAACCATAACCTCGGCACTTTGCAGGGTGTGCGCTCGATATTCTGACCTCTGCCCTTCTGTGCTACCCTGTCGCCCGGTTTTTTTACAGGGTGAACCTGGATGCTCAACTGGTCTGAGATTGATACCGTGCTGCTCGACATGGATGGCACACTGCTGGATTTGGCATTTGATCGTCACTTCTGGCTCGAACACGTGCCTGAACAGCTCAGCCAGCAACGCGGCATCAGCCGGGCGGAAGCCGACGCGTTCATCGCAGAAAAGTATCAGGCCGTCGCCCATACGCTAAACTGGTATTGTCTGGATTACTGGGCTGACGCGCTGGCGCTGGACATCCGTGCCATGACGCTGGCGATGCGCAGCCGTATCGCGCTGCGTGACGATACGCTGCCTTTTTTGCAGGCGCTTCGCCGCGCGGGCAAGTCCACTATCCTGCTGACCAACGCGCATCCTTACAATCTGGACGTCAAACTGGCGCAGACAGGTTTAGCGCCGCACCTTGATTTATTACTTTCCACCCATACCTTTGGGTATCCGAAAGAAGACCCACGTTTATGGCAGGCGGTACAACAGCACACCGGCATTTCTGCGCCGCGCACGCTGTTTATCGATGATAGCGAAGTGATTCTGGATGCTGCAAAGCTATGGGGCATCGGCTGGTGCTTAGGCGTAAAAAATCCCGATTCGGGTCGTCCTGAGCAAATCTTTCAGCGTCACCGCGCCACCGGCGATTTCCGGACGCTGATCTGAGTCAGGAGCAGCAATGAAAGAAAAAAGCAGCGAAGAGGTGCGCCTCGACAAGTGGCTGTGGGCCGCGCGCTTCTACAAAACCCGGGCGATTGCACGGGAGATGATTGAAGGCGGCAAAGTCCATTACAACGGCCAGCGCAGCAAGCCTGGTAAAGTGGTGGAGCTGAATGCGGAACTGACACTGCGTCAGGGCAACGATGAACGCACCGTGGTCGTGGCGGACATCAGCGCGCAGCGCCGTCCCGCCAGTGAGGCGCAGCAGCTCTATCGCGAAACCGATGCCAGCATTGAAAAACGCGAAAAAATGGCGCAGGCGCGCAAACTGAATGCGCTGACTATGCCCCATCCCGATCGGCGACCTGACAAAAAAGAGCGTCGCGATTTGATGAAGTTTAAATTATCGGGCGATGAATAACGCCGTCTTTACTGACGCACCATCGCCCCGTTCCAGTGAGAGAAAAAAATATGTCAGTCCAGGATCAACTGCACCGTTATCTGTTTGAAAATGCCGCCGTGCGCGGCGAGCTGGTGAACGTCTCTGAAACCTGGCGTGAAACCGTGAAGAACCACGACTATCCGGCACCGGTTAAAACGCTGCTGGGTGAAATGCTGGTCGCGACCAGCCTGCTGACCGCCACGCTGAAGTTTGATGGCGAAATTACCGTGCAGCTGCAGGGTGACGGTCCGCTGTCGCTGGCCGTGATCAACGGTAACAATAACCAGGAACTGCGTGGCGTGGCGCGTATCAAAGGCGACATCCCGGATGACAGCACCCTGAAAAGCATGGTCGGTAATGGCTATCTGGTGATCACCATCTCCCCGGAGAAAGGTGAGCGTTATCAGGGTGTGGTCGGACTGGAAGGTGAAACCCTGGCAGAGTGCCTGGAAGATTACTTCATGCGCTCAGAGCAGCTGCCAACCCGTCTGTTTATCCGCACCAGCGACAAAGGGGCCGCCGGTATTCTACTGCAGGTCATGCCCGCGCAGGATACGGAGAAAGAGGTCTTCGAACATCTGGCGACGCTGACCGAAACCATTAAAACGGAAGAGCTGATCGATCTGCCTGCGAATGAAGCGCTGTGGCGTCTCTATCATCAGGAAGAGGTCACCCTTTACGATCCGCAGCCGGTGATCTACAAATGCACCTGCTCGCGTGAACGCTGTGGCGAAGTGCTGACGACGCTGCCGCAGGAAGAAGTGGATGAGATCATCGCGGAAGATGGCAAAATCGACATGCACTGTGACTATTGCGGTTCAAACTACGTCTTTGATGCCGTCGATATCGCCGGTATCCGCAGCCACTCCCTTGAGAATAACGACCGTCTGCACTAATTGATCGGGCGGCTTCTGCCGCCCCTCCTACTCTCCCCCGTCCTATCCCCATAATTTTCCAGACAAATTATCTTTTTTTACTTTCATAACATCTTTTAAACGTTCGAAACATAGCCTTAACGCGCCCTGAGTCGCATTTTTAGATCACTGCCCTTTTTCCCCTAACGCAGAAGAGTAAACTGCGCGCGATCGTGCAAACGCCCGGAAGCCAGAGGCAAATGCCCTGAAAAGTCCGGTTCTCTTTGCAGGCTGTCGTGACGAAGCGCAGTGAACTGTCAGTGATTCGCCGCACCTGATGCAACAGCCGGTTGGCACGATCCCAACCTATCTCTGCTTTGCAGAACAGACACCGATTTAAGGAGCAGTAAAATGCGCGTTAACGGCCTGACCTCGCAAGACCTTGCCGCTTTGGGCATCGTGGATACCACGGAAGTGGTTTACAACCCTGATTACGACACGCTATTTCAGGAAGAGACGCGCCCGGACCTCGAAGGTTTTGCTCGTGGCACCCTGACGCAGAGCGGCGCGATTGCAGTAGACACCGGGATTTTCACCGGGCGATCGCCTAAGGATAAGTACATTGTGCGTGATGACACCACGCGCGATACCCTGTGGTGGAACGACCAGGGCACCGGCAAAAACGACAATCAGCCTCTGTCGCAGGAAACCTGGAGCGCGCTGAAAAGCTGCGTCACCCGCCAGCTTTCCGGCAAGCGTCTGTTTGTTGTCGATGCGTTCTGCGGTGCCAATGCCGATTCACGTCTGAGCGTACGCTTCGTCACTGAAGTTGCCTGGCAGGCTCACTTCGTGAAGAACATGTTCATCCAGCCCACCGACGCTGAGCTGGCCGAATTCAAACCTGACTTTGTGGTGATGAACGGGGCTAAATGCACCAATCCTGACTGGCAGGCGCAGGGTCTGCACTCAGAGAACTTTGTCGCCTTCAATCTGACCGAACGCATGCAGCTGATTGGCGGAACCTGGTACGGCGGCGAGATGAAGAAAGGTCTGTTCGCCATCATGAACTACCTGCTGCCGCTGAAAGGCATTGCTTCAATGCACTGTTCAGCTAACGTCGGTAAAGCGGGTGATGTGGCGGTCTTCTTTGGCCTCTCTGGCACCGGCAAAACCACCCTTTCCACCGATCCTGACCGCCAGCTGATCGGCGATGATGAGCACGGCTGGGACGATGATGGCGTGTTTAACTTCGAAGGCGGCTGTTACGCTAAAACCATCAACCTTTCTGAGCAGGCTGAGCCGGAGATCTACCGCGCCATTCGCCGCAATGCGCTGCTGGAAAATGTGGTGGTGCGTGAAGATGGCAGTGTTGATTACGCCGACGGCAGCAAAACGGAGAACACCCGCGTCTCCTATCCGATTAATCACATCGACAATATCGTGCAGCCGGTCTCAAAAGCGGGCCACGCGAAGAAAGTGATTTTCCTGACCGCCGATGCGTTTGGCGTGCTGCCACCGGTTTCACGTCTGACGCCGGAGCAGACGCAGTATCATTTCCTGTCAGGTTTTACTGCCAAACTGGCCGGTACCGAGCGTGGCGTCACTGCACCGACTCCAACCTTCTCCGCCTGTTTCGGCGCAGCATTCCTGACGCTGCACCCGACGCAATACGCTGAAGTGCTGGTGAAGCGGATGGAGGCATCCGGTGCGCAGGCATACCTGGTGAATACCGGCTGGAACGGCAGTGGCAAACGCATCTCCCTGAAGAATACCCGCGCCATCATCAATGCGATCCTGGCGGGTGAACTGGATGATGCACCGACGGAAACGCTGCCAATCTTTAATCTGCAGATGCCGGTTGCGCTGGGCGAGCTGGACAGTGACACGCTTGATCCGCGTCGTAGCTGGGAAAGTGAAGAGAAGTGGACCGCTGCCGCCGAAGGTCTGGCACAGCGCTTTATTGATAACTTCGACAAGTATACGGATAACGCCGCAGGTGCTGCGCTGGTGAAAGCGGGCCCGCAACGCTAAAAGAACCGGCGCGGCAATAACACTGCCGCGCCGCTTTTTTATCAGCCAGACACGCTGTTGCTGCCGGTGTTGTGGCTCAGCGCCATCGTTTCTACTAACGGCAACCAGGCACGAATACGTAACCCCCCGTGTTCGCTCTCGCCAATCTCCAGCGAGCCCTGATGGGCATCGATAATACGCTGCACAATCGCCAGACCGAGACCAGTCCCGCTGGTGCTGCGGGCGCTGTCGCCCCGCACAAACGGCTGGAACAGATGCGCCAGCTGATCCGGCTTGATACCAGGACCATCATCTTCCACCTGGAACCAGGCGCGATGCAGTTCCCGCCCGCTGCTGACTTTGATCCAGCCATTGCCGTATCGCGCAGCGTTAACCACCAGGTTAGCCAGTGCCCGTTTAATCGACAGCGGGTTGATATCCAGCATTAACTCTTCCGGCATCACCGCATTTTCGATTTCACGTTCATAGCCACTTTCAGCCGCCACGACTTCGCCCAGCACGCTGTTGAGATCCGCGCGCTCGGTCTGCATCTCCTGACCGGTTCGCAGATAGTCGATGAACTGTTCAATGATGGCGTTGCACTCTTCGATATCTTTATTAATCGATTCGGCCAGATAGCCATCCTGCTCGCTCATCATCTCGGTGGCGAGACGAATGCGGGTCAGCGGGGTTCGCAAATCGTGGCTGACGCCCGCCATTAACAGTGTGCGGTCATCCGCCAGCTGCTTCACCCCGGCTGCCATCTGGTTAAAGGCGCGGGTCACCGATCGCACTTCTGACGCACCATACTCGCGCAGCGGCGGCGGAATAATCCCGCGCCCGACCTGCAGGGCGGCGTGCTCCAGATCGACAAGGGGTCGGTTCTGGATACGGATAAACAGCCAGGCTCCGCCTATCGCCAGCAGCATAATCGCCAGCGTGTAGCGGAACAGCGGCGAGAAGTCGCCCTGATGAATCTCAGTCAGCGGCACCCGCACCCAGATATCGGGTGACAGCCAGGTTTTCAGCCAGACCACCGGCGAGTTTTTGTTAACCTCAACCCGGACATCGGTCGGACCGCCAAGCTGCTGCCCCATCTGCTCGCTCAGGAATTCATAGTGCTGCGCCCAGCGCAATCCGCTCTCCTCTGCTGCTGCATTGGTGTAGAGCGAGATCCCCAGTTCGCGATAGATTTCCCGGCGAAACGCCGGAGGCACTTCCAGCTGCGTGCCATCCTCCAGCTGCAACCGGTCGGTCATCAGCATACGAACTTCGTAAGCGAGCACCTTATTGAACTGTTGCAGGCTGGGAAGAATGGCGAAGTTCAGCACCACCAGATAGGTCGTGACCAGGCTGACAAACAGCAGGGTAACGATCAGCAGCAGGGTGCGGGCAAACGAACTCCGTGGCGAGAAGCGCAGTCGCTTCATGCTTTACTGCCGTCCGGCACAAAGACGTAGCCCAGACCCCAGACGGTCTGAATATAACGTGGGTGCGCAGGATCCTCTTCCACCATGCGACGCAGGCGGGAGATCTGAACGTCAATCGAACGTTCCATGGCGCTGTATTCACGGCCACGCGCCAGGTTCATCAGCTTGTCACGCGACAGCGGCTCACGCGGGTGGCTCACCAGTGCTTTCAGCACCGCAAACTCACCGCTGGTCAGCGGCATTGGCTCATCTTCACGGAACATCTCGCGGGTGCCGAGGTTAAGTTTGAATTTACCGAAGGCGATAATCGCCTCTTCCTGCGAAGGTGCGCCTGGCAGTTCATTAGCCTGACGACGCAGCACCGCGCGGATACGCGCCAGCAGCTCACGCGGGTTAAACGGTTTGGGAATATAGTCGTCAGCGCCGATCTCCAGCCCCACGATACGATCCACTTCTTCGCCCTTGGCGGTCACCATAATAATCGGCATCGGGTTGCTCTGACTGCGCAGACGACGGCAGATAGAGAGACCATCTTCGCCTGGCAACATCAGGTCGAGCACCATCAGATGAAAGGATTCACGGGTTAACAGACGATCCATCTGCTCGGCATTAGCGACACTGCGCACCTGAAAGCCCTGCTCGGTGAGATAGCGTTCAAGCAGTGCACGCAGACGCATATCATCATCGACGACCAGAATTTTGTAGTTCTCTTGCATTTTCAACTCCCAAAGGCGCTATTGCCTGAGCCAACATTGTTAAAAAAAGATGCCTTATAGTGACAGTCATTATTGGTTTATATTCTAGCCAAAATTGTTACAAAGCATATTAAACAGGAGCTTATATTTGAATTAAGGCGATTTCGGGTCAGTTTTAACGCTTTTACCCCTGCCCGGCCCCTGATACGGCAAATCTGAAAAAACGGCCTGGTTTCTCTCAATCGCTGGCGTCGGAAGTGTGCCAGTTTTTAATCAGTGAATTAATTCAGTGAGTTAGCAGGCAATTTGACTTAATGATCAGCCATCACTGTGGATAAGCTCCAGATAATCTACCTCAACAGCAGCCAGACAGCATAATATTCCAGCAAACCCGCCTAACACCCCACGCTCCTCTCGGATTAGTTTCAGCGATGCCATCAGCAAGGCCAGTTGTAATTAAAGTCCTTTAAATCAATCAGTAAAGCCAACTTTTCGCCTTCTCCGTTTTAAACCAGACTGCACAGGCAATATTCGATGTCTCAACGGGGAATACACACAATGAAAAAAACAATTTTACTGCTGAGCGCGCTGGCATTAAGCAGCGTCAGCCCAGGTTATGCTGCCACAGCCACGGGTGAAGCGGCCGGCGCAGCAGCGACGACTACAGCACAAGGTAATTCAAACGCCATCGGTGTGGGTGCAGTCGCAGCCCTGCTGGGCGTAGCGCTGGCCACGATGGGCGGCGGCGGCGGTGACGGTCACAGCACCGGTACATCGACCACCACGGCGACCCACGCCGGAAAATAAGTTTTAGTACCCTCTGTACCGGCTTCAGATTACTGGCTTTATTTTGAACCACAGCACCAACCCTTTCGCCGCCGGGGAAAACAACAGGGGTTTTTAGTCTTTAAAAACCCTTTCCCCGACTCTTTTTTGCCGCGCCCTCTTTGCCTTACACTGTCGCTCTTTAGATCTCTCTGGCCGGTATAGCATGAAAACCCGACTCATTACCCGCGAAGGCTTCGATAAGCTGAAAGCGGAACTCGACTATCTGTGGCGTGAAGAGCGACCGGAAGTGACAAAAAAAGTCACCTGGGCTGCCAGCCTTGGCGATCGCAGTGAAAATGCCGACTATCAGTACAATAAAAAACGGCTGCGTGAAATCGACCGCCGCGTACGCTATCTGACGAAAAGCATCGAACAATTGCGTATCGTGGACTACTCCCCCCAGCAGGATGGCAAAGTCTTCTTTGGTGCCTGGGTGGAAATTGAAAATGATGAGGGCGACCTCAAACGCTTCCGCATCGTGGGCTACGATGAGATTTTTGGCCGCAAAGATTACATCTCTATCGACTCGCCAATGGCGCGGGCGCTGCTGAAAAAAGAGGTCGGCGATGCCGCCACCGTCGAGACGCCATTGGGTCCGGCGCTGTGGTATGTCAACGCGATTGACTACCCGCAATAACGATTCAGATTATCGCTGAAAGCCGCCCGCGTCTCTGGCAATTTTAACCATCAATCCGTATAACTGTCGGCTATTTCTCAACCCGGAAAGCAAGACAGTCCTGATGATGAAAGTTCTGAGCCAGATAATTGCCAGTGAGCTACAGGCGCGACCAGAGCAGGTTGACGCCGCCGTTCGCCTGTTAGATGAAGGGAATACCGTGCCGTTTATCGCACGCTATCGTAAAGAGGTAACCGGCGGGCTGGATGATACCCAACTGCGCCAGCTGGAAACCCGTCTCAGCTATCTGCGTGAACTTGAAGAGCGACGCCAGTCGATTCTGAAGTCGATTGACGATCAGGGAAAACTCACCGACGACCTCGCGCGCGCCATCAACACCACCCTCAGCAAAACCGAGCTTGAAGACCTCTACCTGCCCTACAAACAGAAACGCCGTACGCGTGGACAGATCGCGATTGAAGCCGGTCTGGAACCGCTGGCGGACACGCTCTGGCAGGAGCCGTCCCACCTCCCCGAGCAGCTTGCTGAACAGTATGTCGATGCCGACAAAGGCGTCGCCGACGTCCGTGCCGCACTGGATGGCGCCCGCTACATTCTGATGGAGCGTTTCGCCGAAGATGCCGCGCTGCTGGCGAAAGTGCGTAACTACCTGTGGAAAAATGCCCATCTGGTGTCACGCGTGGTGGAAGGCAAAGAGGAAGCGGGCGCGAAGTTCCGTGACTACTTCGATCACCACGAAGCCCTGAGCGGCGTGCCGTCGCACCGTGCGCTGGCGATGCTGCGTGGCCGCAACGAAGGCGTGCTGCAACTCTCGCTGAATGCCGATCCGCAGTTTGATGAAGCGCCGCGTGAAAGCCACGGCGAAACGCTGATTGCGGAGCACCTGAACCTGCGCCTGAACAACGCACCGGCCGACAGCTGGCGTAAAGCCGTAGTCAGCTGGACGTGGCGCATCAAGGTGATGCTGCATCTGGAAACAGAGCTGATGGGCACGGTGCGCGAACGCGCAGAAGATGAAGCCATCAACGTCTTTGCCCGCAACCTGAACGATCTGCTGATGGCGGCTCCTGCGGGAATGCGCGCCACCATGGGTCTGGATCCTGGCCTGCGCACCGGTGTCAAAGTGGCGGTGGTCGATGCCACCGGCAAAGTCGTGGCGACCGATACCGTCTATCCGCATACCGGCCAGACCGCCAAAGCCGCCGCCGCCGTTGCCGCTCTCTGCATTAAGCATCAGGTTGAACTAGTGGCGATTGGCAACGGAACCGCTTCTCGTGAAACCGAGCGCTTCTTCCTGGATCTGCAGCAGCAGTTCCCACAGGTCACAGCGCAGAAAGTGATTGTCAGTGAAGCCGGCGCCTCCGTCTACTCCGCCTCTGAACTGGCGGCGCTGGAGTTCCCGGACCTTGATGTTTCGATACGTGGCGCGGTGTCAATTGCCCGCCGTCTGCAGGATCCGCTGGCTGAGCTGGTGAAAATCGACCCGAAATCGATCGGTGTCGGTCAGTATCAGCATGACGTCAGTCAGAGCCAGCTGGCGAAGAAACTCGACGCTGTAGTAGAGGATTGCGTGAACGCCGTCGGCGTTGACCTTAACACCGCCTCGGTGCCGCTGCTGACCCGCGTCGCGGGCCTGACGCGCATGATGGCGCAGAACATTGTCGGCTGGCGTGATGAGAATGGCCGCTTCCAGAACCGCCAGCAGCTGCTGAAAGTCAGCCGTCTTGGGCCAAAAGCCTTTGAGCAGTGTGCGGGCTTCCTGCGCATCAACCACGGAGATAACCCGCTGGATGCCTCGACCGTTCACCCGGAAGCCTATCCGGTAGTAGAACGTATTCTGGCTGCCACCGAGCAGGCCCTGAGCGATCTGATGGGTAATGCTGGCAGCCTGCGTAACCTCAGCCCCCGTGATTTCATTGATGAACGTTTTGGTCTGCCGACCGTCACCGACATCATGAAAGAGCTGGAGAAGCCGGGCCGCGATCCGCGTCCTGAGTTTAAGACTGCGCAGTTCGCGGAAGGCGTCGAGACACTGAACGATCTGACGCCGGGCATGATCCTCGAAGGTGCCGTCACCAACGTCACGAACTTCGGTGCGTTTGTGGATATCGGCGTCCATCAGGATGGTCTGGTGCATATCTCCTCGCTCTCTGATCGCTTTGTGGAAGATCCGCATCAGGTGGTGAAAGCAGGCGATATCGTCAAAGTGAAAGTGATGGAAGTCGATCTCCAGCGCAAACGTATTGCCCTGACCATGCGTCTTGATGAGCAGCCAGGCGAAGGCAATGCCCGGGGTGGCGCGAAGAACGCCGCACCGCGCGAAGAGAAACGTCCGGCTGCCGGTAAAGGCCGTCCGCGTCCGGTCAGCTCATCCGCGGGTAACAGTGCGATGAGCGATGCACTGGCCGCCGCTCTGGGCAAAAAACGCTAAGCTTTTCAGGGGGCCACATCTGGCCCCCTCTTCACGTCCTCCTCCCCGGTTGAAAATCCCCATCATCGCGCTACGCTAAAAAGACGCCTGTCATAAAAACAACACCTGCTGTGGCACCCAATTCACGATGGATACGATCACCGATCTGATTGAGAAGATTTATGCTGGCACATTCCCGGAGGCGACGTTTGCGCGCCTGCAGGCTGACATCGCTTCAGCCCGCGAGGCGATCAAGCTGCCGCGCAAGGCACACTGGGATGAACAGGATGTGGTGCTGATCACCTATGCTGACCAGTTTCGGGAAGCCGGTAAACCGACGCTCAGCACCTTCTCCCGCTTCTACCAGCAGCACCTGCAATCCACCTTTCCGCTGGTTCACCTGCTGCCCTTTTTCCCCTGGTCGTCCGACGACGGCTTTTCGGTGATTGATTACCATCAGGTCGATCCGGTATGCGGGGACTGGCAGGATATTGCGCGCCTGCATCAGGAAACCCGCCTGATGTTCGACTTCGTCTGCAACCATATGTCGGCAAAGAGCGCCTGGTTCAGCCACTTCCTGGCGCAGGACCCCGGCTGGGACGATTTCTTTATCAGCATGCCGCCCGCGACCGATCTCAGCGCCGTGACGCGCCCACGCACCTCGCCGCTGCTGACGCCGTTTAAGATGGCGAATGGCGATACCCGTTTTATCTGGACCACCTTCAGCGCCGACCAGATTGACCTTAACTTTGCTAACCCTGAGGTGTTGCTGCGCATGGTCAACGTGTTGCTCGACTACCTGATACGCGGCGCCGACTACGTGCGCCTCGATGCGGTTGGCTATATGTGGAAAACGCCCGGCACGCGCTGCATTCATCTGGAAAAAACCCACCAGCTGGTGAAGCTGTTTCGCGCCATTGCCGACCATGTCGCGCCCGGCACGGTGATTATCACCGAGACCAACGTGCCGCATCAGGACAACATCAGCTATCTGGGCAACGGGCATGATGAGGCGCAGATGGTCTATCAGTTTTCGCTGCCGCCGCTGGTGTTGCATGCGATTCACACCGGATCGGCGCGCGCGTTGCGGCAGTGGGCCAGTTCGCTGGATCTCAGCAGTAACGACACCACCTTCTTCAACTTCCTGGCGTCACACGATGGCATCGGACTAAATCCGGCACGCGGCATTTTGTCTGAAGTGGAAATTGTGGCGCTGGTGCGCGATCTGGCGCTGGAAGGCGCGCTCGTCTCCTATAAAAACAATCCTGACGGCACCACCAGCCCCTATGAAATCAACGTCACTTTCCTGGATGCGCTGAACCGTGAAGCCGACGATGACGCCACGCGGCTGAAACGCTTTTTACTGGCCCATGCGATTCTGCTGGTCTTCCCTGGCGTGCCTGCCATCTATATCCAGAGCATTCTGGGCGGTCGTAACCATTATGATGGCGTACGGGCCGCCGGACACAACCGGGCAATTAACCGTCAGAAGTATGATTTACAGCAGATTGAGGCGGCGCTGGCGGGCGGTGACTGGCTGCGGCAGCAGATTTATACCCGGCTCGGCCAGCTGATCCAGCTGCGTCGTCGCCAGCCTGCATTCCATCCCGATAATCCGATGACGCTGTATGACAGCGAAAATGCCGTGCTGGTGCTGAGCCGTCATCAGGCGGAAAGCGGCGAGGGGTTGCTATGCGTGTTTAATCTCAGTGGACGGTCAGTGGAGACGCAACTGCCGGTGGCGCATACGTTGCAGGATGTGGTGAGCGGGGAGAAAATTGATGGCACCCAGCCGGTTAAGCTGGATGCCTGGCAGTTCATGTGGCTACGTTAATTACTTGTAGACTTCAGCAACGGCACTGAATTTACCGTGTTCGCGGCCTGCGATGATCAGGTAGTATTTACCGCCTTTTTCGTCAGCGAGCTTAGACAGCGCTTTTTTGGCATCCATTGGCGAAGTGGTTTCCGCTGTGGTGTTAACGGTGCCAATCTTCTGCAGGTTCATTGTCTTAACTTCTTCTTTGGTGACTTCTTTCGCTGCCATCGCAGAAAATGAAATCGCGCCCATCATCATTGAAGCCACAACCCATTTGAAAACCTTCATTATGTTTACCCTCATTCATGATCCATTGTGAGATGTAAGCAGCAGCTAAACGCGTAAGGCAGTATGGAACGGCATAGTCATTTCCGTGACTAATCACATAAAATTGCAGCGGCCTTGCTTACAGAGAGAAGTATTACTGCTGTCTGCGATTTTGCCAACTCAAAGCATGATTATCCTGGTAAATTACTGATAAAATTAACAATATGCTGACAAAAGGTCTCAGGATGGGAGATGAAAGGCGCATGTGCTGCTTTTTCGATAACCACTGAAGGCGAGGCTGGCAACATTTCATCTATTTCTGCGGCAATCCGGCGCGGCACCAGTCCATCTAATGCCCCGTAAAGGCGCAGGAACGGCAATGTAATCTGCGGTAACGCATCGCGCAGATCGACCTGACGCAGAATCTCCAGCCCGCCATCCAGTACCGGCACCTCCGGCATCGGTTGTGACAACACCACCTCTTTCAGCTGCCGCGCATCGGCACGCGCCGTTTCGGTGCCGAGCGTCTGCAGCGCCAGAAAGCGCTCAACCGTGCGCTGAAAATCGTTGCTGAGCATCTGCTGAAAGTTCTGCAGCGTCTCCGGTTTAATGCCGGGCCAGCGCTCTGAGGCGGTGAAACAGGGTGACGATGCAACCGTAATCAGTGCAGCCAGTTTTTCTGGCGCTGTCAGCGCCAGCTGCGTCGCCACCAGCCCGCCCAGCGACCAGCCCACCACAATCGCCTGCGGTGGCAGCAAAGGCAGTATCTGCTCAGCCATCTGTTCCAGCGTCAGCGCGCCAGAATTCTGACTGCGGCCATAGCCGGGCAGATCGACAAGGTGCAGGCGATAGTGCGGGCTGAGTCGCGGAATAATGCTTTGCCAGACTTCGGCATTCAGTCCCCATCCGTGCAGCAGCACAAGATCGCGTTTTCCTTCTCCGCAGGTGTGCCAGTAGAGCGAGGTCATCAGTTACTATCCCGAAATTGATAAGGAGGTCGCTATGCTAGCAATGCCCACCCTGTGTTGGCTATGCCGGATGCCGTTACAGATAGCCCGGCACGGCATCTGCAGCCACTGCCTGCGCGAATTACCGCCGTTGCCGCTGCTCTGTCCGCGCTGTGGATTACCCGCAGGCTCAGTAAAGGTCGCCTGTGGCCGCTGCCAGCTTAAACCGCCCGCCTGGCAGGCGCTGGTCTGCGTGAATGACTATTGTGCGCCGTTCAGCCAGTGGGTTAATCAGCTTAAGTTTTCTCACATAACCGCACTCAGGGTGATGCTGGCGCGGCTGCTTTTGCTAAGCTGGCTGAATGTTTACCGGCGTGGCACGGTGCCGCGCCCTGATCTGCTGCTGCCGGTTCCGCTGCATCAACGACGACGCTGGCAGCGCGGCTTCAATCAGACGGTATTGCTGGCCGCACCGCTGGCGCACTGGCTGGGATGTGAGTGGCGTGAAGGGCTTGCGCGCCAGCGAAGGGGCGCACTACAGCATCAACTCAGCGCCCGGCAGCGTCGCACCAATTTACGTGGTGCCTTCCGCCTTGAAATGACGGTTAAAGGACGCCATATCGCCCTGCTGGATGACGTGATTACGACCGGCAGTACCGTAGATGAAATCAGTCGTCTGTTACTGGCGCAGGGTGCCGCCAGCGTGCAGGTCTGGTGCCTGTGCCGTACCTTGTAGAGCGTCATTGATGGGCGTATTATAACCAACTAAATTAGTCAACTATTGAGCAATCGACATGATCCGAATTACTGACTCTGCCCAGGAACATTTTTCTAAACTGCTATCCAAACAAGAAGATGGCACCCAGATTCGCGTATTCGTGATTAACCCGGGTACGCCAACAGCTGAGTGTGGCGTCTCTTACTGTCCGCCCGATGCCGTTGAAGCCACCGATACTGAACTGAAGTTCGAGAAGCTCTCAGCGTATGTTGATGAACTGAGCAAACCTTATCTGGAAGAGGCGGAAATCGACTTTGTTACCGACAATCTGGGTTCTCAGCTGACGCTGAAAGCGCCGAATGCCAAGATGCGTAAAGTCTCTGATGATGCGCCAATGGTTGAGCGCGTTGAGTACCTGCTGCAGGCGCAGATCAACCCACAGCTGGCTGGCCACGGCGGTCGCGTGTCGCTGATGGAGATCACTGAAGATGGCTACGCCATTCTGCAGTTTGGCGGCGGCTGTAACGGCTGTTCGATGATCGACGTGACCCTGAAAGATGGTATTGAGAAAGAGCTGCTGGCTGCCTTCCCTGAACTGAAAGGCGTGCGGGATATTACCGAGCATCAGCGCGGCGAACATTCGTTCTACTGATGATAAAGCGCGGCAGCCTGACTGCCGCGCTATTTTATTGCCCTTTCTTACTCCCCTTTCTGTCCTGACTGACGTTGCTCGCTGACCACCTTCAGCAGTGCATTCACTTCCTTGTCCGCAAAGATCTCCTCCAGCGTTTTGCTCAGCTTACGTCGCCAGTTAGGGTACTGATCCACCGTGCCCGGCACGTTGACCGGCGTGGTCATGCCGAGCCAGTCCTCAGGCTGCAGGCCAAGCAGCGCACTGTCGGTGTCCGCCAGGAAGCGATGGATCGCCCGGTTCAGCGCAGGCGTCATGGTCAGCTTCTCCGCCTTCTTCTGGCTGCGTGCCGGTAAGGCACCCGCCTGATGCAGCGCATCCAGCAGCGCCTGCTTCTGCGCGGCCCGCTGCTGATGTAACGCTTTCACCGCATCGCCCGGATAGAGACCCAGCTTCTCCCCCAGTTCCAGATCGCCCTGCTCCCAGAAACCGGTCAGCGTCGGCAGATCATGGGTACTGGCGCTGGCGATTGACTGACGCGGATAGTCCTGCGGCGCGCGATAGCGCTGATCTTTATCCTGCTCAAACCACAGCACCTTCCATGAAAAGACGCCGCTTTTGCGCAGCAGGCTGACAATCTCCTGAGGCACGGTGCCAAGGTCTTCGCCAATCACCATGCAGCGCAGACGGTGGCTCTCCAGCGCCAGGATGCCCAGCAGATCGTCCACCGGATAGGCTACGTAGGCGCCTTTATCCGCCGTTTCCCCGGCAGGTACCCACCACAGACGCAGCAGCGACATCACATGGTCGATGCGCAACGCGCCGCAGTCGCGCATGTTAGCGCGCAGCATGTCAATAAACGGCTGATAGCCGCGCGCCTGCATCACATGCGGATCCATCGGCGGTAAGCCCCAGTTTTGTCCCAGCGGACCCAGACGGTCAGGCGGCGCACCGACTGAAGCCTTAAGACGATAAAGCTGCGGATCGTGCCAGGTTTCCGCGCTGCCTTCCGCCACGCCTACCGCCAGGTCACGATAGAGACCGACGCTCATGCCCAGTGCCTGACTCTGCGTCCAGCAGGCCGAGAACTGCTGCTGTGCCAGCCATTGCAGCCACTGCCAGAAGGCGATCTCCTCTTCATGCTGCTCACACCACTGCTGTACCTCCGGCAACTGGCTATTGCGCCACGCTTCCGGCCACGCAGGCCAGCCGCCCTGCTGCGTCTTGTCCGCCTGCCGCTCCAGCTGGATGCCATCGTAGGCAGCCTGATAACGCAGGCTGTCGCCGCCTTCATGTACAAAGGCTGCCCAGGACTGATGCTCTTCGCTCTGGCTATCACGCGCCTGGAAGTGGGCCCAGGCGTGCCGCAGCGCAGCGAGCTTGAGGGCCATTACGGCCTCGTAGTCGACCCGCTCCGCCTCGCGCGCTTTGGTCAGCGCCTTCTGGGTTTTGGCGCTTTTCCACCACTTCTGTGCCGCCGCGCTTTGCTGAAAATCGGCCACCTGACTGACGTCGATATAAATCACGTTCAGCCAGCGGCGCGACGACGGACTGTACGGGCTGGCGAAACCGGCGCTGGCGGGATAGAGCGCATGCAGCGGATTCAGCCCGACGAAATCGCCGCCGCGCTCAGCCAGCTGCACCAGCAGCTGGTCGAGGTCGCCGAAGTCGCCAATGCCCCAGTTCTGTTCAGATCGCACGGTGTAGAGCTGCACCAGCGCGCCCCAGCGTTTCTCTCCCGCTTCCAGCGCCGGCGGCAGATAGCAGCGGCGCGGCGCGACGATAATCCGCGTCTGCCAGCTTTTCTTCCCTTTGCTGAGCGTCAGCTGGTGATAACCCTGCGTAAGCGGGCCAGGCAGTGTAAAAGGTTCCCCAGCGGTCAACTCGCCGCTGAGCTGCTTGCCCTTTTCGGTCTGCAGCTGCCAGCTGTAGACGCCGCTGCCCTGTGGCGTCAGCTGCCGCTTGCCACTGCCGGTGAACACCGCAACCGGCGGCAGCGGTGATTTTTTAGTGTCCTGCGGATCGTCCATCACTGCCAGCAGCGCGCGTTTGGTCTCATCGCTGATCGCCTCTTTCTCGCCGTTGACGTTGATGTAATCCAGTGAAATTCCCGCGGCACGGGCGGCCTGATCGAGTGCATTTTGCTTCATTGCTGCTCCTTAGCGCGGTGCCTGCCAGATACGTTGCTGATAGTCACGAATGGAACGGTCCGAACTGAACATGCCGGTTCGGGCCGTATTGAGGATGGCGGCGCGGGTCCAGCCTTCCGGGTCACGCCACAGGGCTTCCACCCGTTGCTGCGCCTCGATATAGGCCTGGAAATCGGCCAGTACCAGCCAGGGATCGCCATGTTTCGTCAGGCTCTCCAGCATCAGGTCAAACGCATGTTTATCCCCGTCGCTGAATTTGCCCTTCTCCAGCGATTTCAGTAAATCGTCCAACGGCTTGTTCTGTTTACGCACCTTTTTCGGGTTGTAGCCTTTCGCCTTAAGCGCCTTCACCTCATCCACGGTGTGCCCGAAGATAAAGATATTCTCCTCGCCCACCTGTTCGGCAATCTCGACATTGGCACCATCCAGCGTGCCGATGGTCAGCGCGCCGTTCAGCGCCAGCTTCATGTTGCCGGTGCCGGAGGCTTCATAACCGGCGGTGGAGATCTGCTCGGAGAGGTCGGCCGCCGGGATCATCAGTTCAGCCACGGTGATGCGGTAGTCGGGGATAAACACCACTTTGAGTCGGTCGCCAACCCGCGGGTCGTTGTTCACCACCTCCGCGACCTTGTTAATGGCGTAGATGATGTTTTTCGCCAGGTAGTAACCCGGCGCGGCTTTGGCCCCAAACAGAAACACCCGTGGCGTGAAGGTGACATCCGCCGGGTTATCGCAGAGCTTCTGATAGCAGTAGAGAATATGCAGCAGGCTGAGGTGCTGACGCTTGTACTCATGCAGACGCTTGATCTGCACATCAAACAGCGCGGCCGGGTTCACGATGATGCCGGTGTGGCGGGCGATATACTCCGTGAGCTGCGCTTTGTTCTGCTGTTTGATGCTGCGATAGCGCTGGCGAAACGCCTGATCGTCGGCGTAGCTTTCAAGACCGCTCAGCACATCAAGATTATTGGCCCATTCGGTTTTCAGCGTCTCATCGATCAGTCCGGCCAGCGCCGGATTGCACTGCTTCAGCCAGCGACGCGGCGTAATGCCGTTGGTGACGTTGTGAAATTTTTGCGGCCAGAGCTGGTGATATTCGGGGAAGAGATCGCTGACCACCAGGCTGGAGTGCAGTGCCGCCACGCCGTTGACCGCGAACCCGCTCACGACGCAGAGATTCGCCATCCGCACCTGACCGTCGGCGACGACTGCCAGCTTGTGCCACATCGCTTTGTCATCCGGCCAGTGCTGCTTCACCAATTTTTTCAGCCGCTGGTTAATCTCTTTGATGATCAACATGTGGCGCGGTAGCAGACTGCGCATCAGCTTCTCATCCCAGCGCTCCAGCGCCTCCGGCATCAGCGTGTGGTTGGTGTAAGCAAACAACCGGCTGGTGATTTGCCACGCCTCATCCCAGCTCAGCTGATGCTCATCCAGCAGCACGCGCAGCATCTCCGGGATGGCGATGGTCGGATGGGTATCGTTAAGCTGAATCACTTCGAAGTCAGGCAGGGTGTGAATGCTGCGTCCCGCCAGATGGTGACGGCGCAGGATATCGGCCACGGCACAGGCGCACTGAAAATATTGCTGCATCAGGCGCAGCCGCTTGCCGGCCTGATGGTTGTCATTGGGATAGAGCACCTTGGTGAGTTTTGCCGCCTCGATGCCCGGCTGCTCCGCCTGCAGGAAGTTGCCGTCGTTAAAGGCCGTGAGATCAAACGGATGCGCACTGACTGCCTGCCACAGACGCAGCGGCAATGTCACGCCGTTGCGGTAGCCGGTTACCGGCAAATCCCAGGCCTCGCCGCGCAGCGTAAAATCGGGCAGCCAGCGTATGCCGCCGTTTTCCAGCTTCTCTACCCGACCGCCCATCGCGACCTCAACATCCAGTGCCGCGTTGTGGCGGAACCAGGGATAGCGTTCGCGCTGCCAGTCATCGGGCGCTTCAATCTGCTTCCCCTCATCGAAAGACTGGCGGAACAGGCCGTACTGATAATTCAGGCCGTGGCCGGTGGCGGACTGTCCCACCGTTGCCATCGAATCCATGTAGCAGGCGGCGAGTCGTCCCAGTCCGCCGTTGCCGAGTGCCGGATCGACCTCCTGCTCCAGCAGTTCCGTTAAATCGAGCTGCTGCTCAGCCAGCGCCGCTTTGACCTCGTCATACCAGCCGAGATTAAGCAGATTGTTGCCGGTCAGACGACCAATCAGAAACTCCATCGACAGGTAATTTACGTGGCGCTGCTGCTTAGCCGGGCGCGGTGCCGGTTGGGTGTCCAGCAGCTCTGCCAGTGCCGCGCTGACCGCCTGCCACGCCTGATGCGGGGTCATCTGTTGGGCGGAGTCGAGACTCAACTGTTGCCACTGGCGGGTCAGTGCAGCGTTAAAACGGGCTTTATTAAATTTTTGCTGCGGCATATCACTCCCTTCTGTTACGCAATGAGGTGAAGCAAAAATAGAAAGCGCACGGGCTGGCAACCGGGTGCCAGCAACCGTTAAGTTAAGACGCGAGTGGGGGAAAAAGCGACAACAATCAAAGAAAAACGCCAGCCGGGAGGCTGGCGTGGCAGGAATCAGCAGAGTTCGAGGTGAACCTCATGCTGCTCAATCACTTTCATCACGCTGGCTGGCGGCATTTTGTCGGTGTAGAGATAGTCCAGCAGACTCATGTTGCCGAGGTTAACCATGGCGTTGCGGCCAAACTTCGAATGATCCACCACCAGCATCGCACAGCGTGAATTTTCAATGATGGCGCGCTTGGTCCGGACCTCGTGATAATCGAACTCCAGCAGCGACCCATCCATGTCGATGCCGCTGATCCCCAGAATGCCGTAATCGAGCCGGAACTGGGAAATAAAGTCGAGCGTCGCTTCCCCCATCACCGCACCATCGCGGGTCCGCACTTCACCGCCTGCGATAATCACCCGGAAATCGGGCTTGCCCATCAACAGCATTGCGACGTTGAGGTTGTTGGTCACCACGCGTAAG
Source organism: Pantoea sp. R13S299 (assembly GCF_048515925.1). Lineage (NCBI taxonomy): Bacteria > Pseudomonadati > Pseudomonadota > Gammaproteobacteria > Enterobacterales > Erwiniaceae > Pantoea > Pantoea sp. R13S299. The sequence continues at coordinate 164,935 of NZ_JBLYEF010000005.1, read as the reverse complement.
TCGCTGTGGTTGAGCAGCGCATGCGCCACCGCTTCCGGCGTGGTGCCGATGTCGATAAACAGCGTGGCCCCATCCGGGATCTGGCTGGCAACGCGCTGCGCAATCCGCGCTTTTTCCGCTGACCACATCATTTTACGATCGTGCCAGGCGGTATTCTCAGAGCTGGAAGGAAGCGCCGCGCCGCCGTGGTGGCGCTGAATTTTATTCTGATCGGCCAGATCGTTGAGATCGCGACGAATGGTTTGCGGGCTGACCTCAAAATGATCCACCAGCTCCTCAGTACTGACATATCCCTGACGACGGACTAAATCGATAATCGCGTCATGACGTTGCGTCTGCTTCACGTTCCTCTCCTGTTAACCCGCTTATACCTGTCTATCGACGCGTAACGTTACGCGTATCTACCAGCGCCATCGCCAGTCCGACCACCAGACCGGCGACGTGCGCCGCGTTGGCAATCGCCAGACCAAAGACGCCGAACCAGCCAATCACCAGCCAGACCACCGCAAAACCGATCAATCCCCGTTCAAGATAGACGCCGCTGTCGGGATCGCGCTCACCGCGCAGCCAGCAGTAACCCATCAGGGCATAGACTACGCCCGACAGACCACCAAACCAGATGCCGCTGAACTTCGCCTGCAGCCAGCCGCTGAGCAGCGCCGAAATCAGCATGATGACGAACAGTTTGCCGCTGCCAAGACGCTTCTCAACCACGCCGCCCAGATACCACCACCACATCAGATTAAACAGGATGTGCAACAGTGAGAAGTGAAGCAGCGCATGGCTGAACCAGCGCCAGACCTGAAGATGCTGGTCGGTATCCGGCCACGAGAGCCACGCCATCACGGCCTGATCGCCCATGACCTGCATCAGAATAAAGACCGCGATGCAGAGCACCATCAGGGTCATGGTCAGCGGACCGGCACGCTCGCGGATATTCGCCCAGATATTGCTGCGCTCATAGCGCAGGCCGCTGTCGGTCTTGCCGCTGTGCCAGCTGGCAGCCTGATAGCGCGGATGATTAGGGTCGTGTAAAAACTGCTGAAGTTCGTTTTCGACCACTGAAATCTTGCTCTCATCATCCAGCATGATGACGTAGTGATTTTCATGCTCAATACGCAGCGTGATGCCCTGCGTCGCCATGTAGTCAACAAACGCCTGCGCCATGCGGGGCTGATTAAATTGGGTAATGCGCATCAGTAACTCTCCATGTGACGAGCAGCCATCTATTCACTGCCGAGGGCAACCTGCTGAGGGAAGGCGGCACGCCAGGCATCGAAGCCGCCATCGATGCTGTACGCCGCGCTGAAGCCCTGTCCCAGCAGATATTGTGCCGCGCTTTTGCTGCTGTTGCCGTGATAGCACATCACCAGCACGGGCAGGCTGTGATCGGCACCGCTGACAAATTCGCTGAGGTTGGTGTTGGTCAGATGCAGCGCGCCCGCCGCATGGCCCAGGGCATAACTTTGCGGATCGCGGATATCCACCAGCAGCGCACCCTGCGCCAGACGCGCCTGCGCCTGCTGCACATCAATACATTCGAACGTTTCCATGGGATCTCTCATAACAGCGTCACAATAGCGCGTAGTGTAACCCGAGAATCCACGCCGATAACCTGACAATCGTTACGGCTATCTGTTTTTTTGGTGGGCAGAATGTTAGCTATATCACGCAAAAATGTTTTTACCCGGTTAAAAGCTGGCGTCAATGTTGGTTTGCGATTATGATTATGCTCGAAAACGAACATTAATGAACTATTCCGAACATCGGAGGAGATGACGTGGAAACCAAAGACCTGATCGTGATCGGCGGCGGCATCAACGGTGCCGGCATTGCAGCAGACGCTGCAGGACGCGGACTGTCGGTGTTAATGCTGGAGGCGCGGGATCTGGCTTGCGCGACCTCCTCTGCCAGTTCAAAACTGATTCACGGCGGCTTGCGCTACCTTGAACATTACGAATTCCGTCTGGTCAGTGAAGCACTGGCCGAACGTGAAGTGCTGCTGAAAATGGCCCCGCATCTGGCATTTCCGATGCGCTTCCGTCTGCCGCACCGTCCGCATCTTCGTCCGGCGTGGATGATCCGCACCGGTCTGTTTATGTATGACCATCTGGGCAAGCGTACCAGCCTCCCAGGCAGTAAAAGCCTGCGATTTGGCGCGGATTCGGCCCTGAAGCCGGAAATTACGCGCGGATTCGAATATTCAGACTGCTGGGTCGATGATGCCCGCATGGTGGTTCTGAACGCCCAGGAAGTGGTGAAGCGTGGCGGCGAAGTGCGTACCCGCACCCGTGTGACCCGCGCCTGGCGTGAAGGCGGCCTGTGGAAGGTTGAAGCGGAAGATGTCGATACCGGTAAGACCTTTACCTGGCAGTCGAAAGGCCTGGTCAACGCCGCTGGCCCGTGGGTTAAGCAGCTGTTCGATGACAGCCTGAAGCTGAAATCGCCTTACGGTATCCGCCTGATCAAAGGCAGCCACATCGTGGTGCCGCGCGTCCATACCGAGAAGCAGGCTTATATCCTGCAGAACGAAGATAACCGTATCGTGTTTGTCATCCCGTGGATGGATGAGTTCTCTATCATCGGCACCACCGACGTAGAGTACAAAGGCGATCCGAAAAGCGTCCATATCGATGACAGCGAAACCGAGTACCTGCTGAAAGTGTTCAACGGACACTTTAAAAAGCAGCTGACCGCTGACGATATCGTCTGGTCTTACTCGGGTGTCCGTCCGCTGTGTGATGACGAATCTGATTCACCGCAGGCGATTACCCGTGATTACACGCTGGATGTGCGTGACGATAACGGTCAGGCTCCACTGCTTTCCGTGTTTGGCGGTAAGCTGACTACCTATCGTAAGCTGGCAGAACATGCGCTGGAAAAACTGGCGAAGTACTATCCGAACGCCGGTCCGGCCTGGACGAAGAACTGCGTGTTACCGGGCGGGAATATCAACGGCACCAGCGATGATTACGCGGCCAGCCTGCGTCGTCGCTATCCGTTCATTACCGAGAATATGGCGCGCCACTTCTCGCGCACTTACGGCAGCAGCACTGAAACCCTGCTGAGCGGCGCGAAAAGCCTGGACGACCTGGGTGAGAACTTCGGTCACGATTTCTATGAGGCGGAGTTACGCTACCTGGTGCAGCATGAGTGGGTGCGTGAACTGGATGATGCGATCTGGCGTCGTACCAAACAGGGCATGTGGCTGACCAAAGAGCAGCAGGCTCGCGTGGCAGAGTGGCTGGCCGCGAAAGCGAAACCGGCCCTGTCGCTGGCATCTTAAGCGGGCAGTAACCGATCAGAAAGCAGGCTCCGGCCTGCTTTTTTATTGTCTGCTTGCCGGCTATTCGCCCCTTGTGCCTGTTAAACGCTAGCTGAAGATTTACTTTCACCCCTCTTTTATTTCCATAATTAGTCCCGGCCAGAAATATTCACCGCTGTAACCTTTACTTCATCTCTCAGAGCCTAAACTCAACGCTTCGCGCATTCATCGCCCTTTCTCCATCGTTACCTTAAATCTAACGTTCCGCTTTTTTGCTTAATTGAACACCGTTTTAAGAAAGCTCAGACTTCCCTCAGCATAAACGTCAACAGAGCGATTCAAATCCGGAGGTTGAAATGAACACAGGCCAAACGCCTGCCCGGGAGTGGAACACACGCCGCAGTGAAAAAGCGCGTCGTATGGCCTCCTTTCCCCTTGATGGCAAAGTCATTCCTGCAGAAAGAGCCGTTGAAGCATTTGAACAGTTAATTGCGCCGGGCGACCGCGTGGTGCTGGAAGGGAATAACCAGAAACAGGCGGACTTTTTATCCCGCACTCTGGCGGCGGTGAATCCTTCAAAGATTCACGACCTGCATATGATTATGCCCAGCGTCGGCCGCAGCGAACATCTCGATATTTTTGAAAAAGGCATCGCCCGCAAACTCGACTTCTCTTTCTCTGGTCCGCAGAGCCTGCGCATGTCTCAGCTGTTGCAGGATGGCCAGCTGGAAATCGGCGCGATCCACACCTATATCGAACTCTATTCCCGTCTCTACGTTGATCTCAGCCCGAATGTGGCGCTGATTGCCGGCTACAAAGCCGACCGCAAAGGCAACCTCTATACCGGCCCGAGTACCGAAGATACCCCGGCGCTGGTCGAAGCCGCCGCGTTTCGTGACGGTATCGTGATAGCCCAGGTCAATGAGCTGGTCGATGACGAAACCGACCTGCCGCGCGTTGATATTCCCGGCTCCTGGATCGACTACATCCTAGTCGCTGACAAACCTTTCTTTATCGAACCGCTGTTTACCCGCGATCCGCGCCTGATTAAGCAGGAGCACATCCTGATGGCGATGATGGCGATTAAAGGCATTTACGCTGAACATCAGGTGCAGTCGCTGAACCACGGTATCGGCTTTAACACCGCCGCCATCGAACTGCTGCTGCCCACCTACGGCGAACAGCTCGGCCTGAAAGGCAAAATCTGTAAGCACTGGGCGCTGAACCCGCATCCGACGCTGATCCCGGCGATTGAGAGCGGCTGGGTGGAGAGCGTGCACTGCTTCGGCGGCGAGCTGGGTATGGAAGAGTATATCCGCGCCCGTCCCGACATCTTCTTTACCGGCAGCGACGGTTCGATGCGCTCTAACCGCGCCTTCTGCCAGCTGGCGGGTCAGTACGCGGTCGATATGTTTATCGGCGCCACCCTGCAGGTTGATGGGCTGGCGAACTCCTCTACCGTCACCCGTGGTCGTCTTTCCGGCTTCGGTGGCGCGCCAAATATGGGTCACGACCCGCATGGTCGCCGTCACGCGACGCCCGCCTGGCTGAATATGATCACCGAGCCAGACCCGATGCAGCGCGGTAAAAAACTGGTGGTGCAGATGGTCGAGACCTTCCAGGCCGGTGCCAAACCGACCTTCGTTGAAACGCTTGATGCGGTTGAAGTCGCGAAATCCTCCGGTATGCCGCTGGCCCCGGTGATGATCTACGGCGATGACGTCACGCACGTGCTGACCGAGGAAGGCATCGCCTATCTCTATCGTGCAGAGAGCCTTGAAGAGCGTCGCGCCATGGTCGCCGCGGTCGCCGGGATCACCGATATCGGTCTGGGCGTGGATGCCGCGCGCGTCACGGCCCTGCGTAAAAGCGGCAAAGTGGTTTACCCGGAAGATATGGGTATCCGCCGCTCCGACGCCACGCGTTCACTGCTGGCAGCGGGCAGCGTCGCTGACCTGGTTGAATGGTCAGATGGCCTGTACAACCCGCCTGCTAAATTCCGGAGCTGGTAATGAAACTCCTGTCACAGACCCATGCCGAGGCGCAGGCCAGTCAGCTGGCGACAATGGCGCGCGATTGTCTGATCGATGAAGCACGTCTGAGCCCGAAGCCGGGTCTGGTTGACAGTCGGGGAAATGGCGCGCATCGGGATCTGACGCTGGCGCTGATGGAGCGTTCCGCTCACAGCCTGATGCCGACCTTTCTGGCGCTGGCCCGTCACAGCTGGCTACGTCCCGCCGATATCGCCCTGCGCGAAACGGTGGGTCGGCTGGGCCGCGACGGCGAACAGCAGATGATGGCGGCAACCGGCGGCGTGAACACCCATCGGGGCGCGATCTGGGCGCTGGGATTGCTGGTAAGTGCCGCAGCGATGCAGGGTGGTGCAGTCAGTGCTGACCATCTGACCCGCACCGCTGCCGCGCTGGCGAGCCTGCCCGACAGCCACGCCCCCAGAGTCTTCAGCAAAGGGTTAAAAGCGACGCACCGCTATCAGGTGCCCGGTGCACGCGAAGAGGCGCAACAGGCGTTTCCTCACGTGATGAAGCTGGCGCTGCCGCAGTTGCTGACCAGCCGTGCAGTGGGAGCCAGTGAATGCGAAGCCCGACTGGATGCGCTGATGGCGATCATGACCTCGCTCAGCGATACCTGCGTGCTGTCACGTGCCGGCATGACCGGACTCGATGCCATGCAGCAGGGAGCACGTGCCGTGCTGCTGGCGGGCGGCTGCCGCACCGCCGCAGGTCAGGTGGCGCTCGCGCAGCTCGACCGCCGGATGCTGGCGCTCAACGCCTCGCCTGGCGGGGCCGCCGACCTGCTGGCCGCGACGCTGTTTATCGATCGCGTCTGTTCGCCTGAACATACTTATTTTTAGAGGCCATTATGGAACACATCACATTATCTCTACCTGCTAACCGCCTGCTCAGTGGCAGAGCGCTGGCCGGGGTCGTTGGTTCCGGTGATATGGAAGTGCTGTACACCGCAACTGAAGGCCAGACACTGAACATCGATATCACCACCTCACTGGATAACAGCGACGCCCGCTGGAAAGCGCTGTTCGACCGCCTGAACTTAATCAACGGCCTGCCCGCCGGAAAGATGATTATTCACGATTTCGGGGCGACACCCGGCGTGGCGCGTATCCGTATTGAACAGGTTTTTGAAGAGGTGAGCCATGCGTAACGATGCCAGTTTTATTGAATTACGGGCCCGTGAACGCGCCCATGCGCTGCTGGATGCGGGCAGCTATCGCGAACTGCTGGATCCCTTTGAGGGCATCATGTCGCCATGGCTGGCCCCCCAGGGCGTAGTACCTCAGTCAGACGACGGCATGGTCGTGGCACGCGGCACGCTGAACGGTCAGTCTGCGGTGGTGATCGCCATCGAAGGCACCTTCCAGGGTGGCAGCATGGGTGAAGTCTCCGGGGCAAAAATGGCGGCGGCGCTGGAGCTGGCGGCAGAAGACAACCGTAACGGTATTCCGACTCAGGCGGTGCTCTGCCTGGAGACCGGCGGCGTAAGGTTACAGGAAGCGAATCTGGGACTGGCGGCGATTGCCGATATCCATGCGGCGATTGTCGATCTGCGTCGCTACACCCCGGTGATCGGCATCGTTAGCGGCACCGTTGGCTGCTTCGGCGGGATGTCTATCGCCGCCGCGCTCTGCAGCTACCTGATCGTGACGCGTGAAGCCCGTCTGGGACTGAACGGCCCGCAGGTGATTGAGCAGGAAGCAGGCATTGAAGAGTATGACTCGCGCGATCGTCCGTTTATCTGGAGCATGACCGGCGGCGAAATCCGCTACGCCAGCGGCCTGGTCGATGCGCTGGTTAATGACGGCATCAACGCGGTAAAAACTTCGATGCATGAGTTTATTGCCCGAGGCGTTCCGGCGCAGAACCGCAGCGATAAATATGCCGATTTCCTGTCACGTCTGACGCAGTTCGATACCCGCCAGCAGGTGGATACGGCGCAGATTAAACAGCTTTTCGCCCGGGAGGAGAAATAATGACGCAGACAAGCAGCCGCGGTGCAACCTGGCTGGAAAAACTTGCACCCAATGCCCAGCGCCTTGATGGCCTGTGCGCCTCTGTTCAGGTGGCTGACGGCCAGCTCAATGGCGAAAAAGTCCGCTTTATCGCTGTGGTGCCCGATGCACAGAACCACTATCCGCGCGCCGCGCAGGGTGAAGTCGGTCTGCTGGAAGGCTGGACGCTGGCAAAAGTGGTGAATGAAACGCGCGAAGCTGACAAAAACAGCGCCGTGAAGCGCCCGATTGTGGCGGTGATTGACGTGCCGAGTCAGGCCTATGGCCGCCGCGAAGAAGCGTTTGGTATTCACCAGGCGCTGGCGGGCGCAGCAGGAGCCTATGCCGGTGCACGCCTTGATGGTCATCCGGTGATTGGCCTGATTGTCGGTAAAGCGATGTCCGGTGCGTTCCTGGCACACGGTTATCAGGCTAACCGCCTGATCGCGCTCAACGATCAGGGCGTGCTGGTGCATGCCATGGGCAAAGCGTCCGCAGCACGCATTACGCTGCGTTCAGTGGAGGCGCTGGAAAAACTGGCCGCCACCATTCCACCGATGGCGTACGACGTGAATAATTTCGCCACGCTGGGCCTGCTCTCCGATCTGCTGAATGTCGCCAGCCCTGATGCGCCCTCTGACGCCGATGTGGCGATGGTTGAGATTGCGCTGCACAAGGCGATCAGCGACGCACGTCAGGACCCGAGCCTGAAAAACCGCCTTGGTGCATCCAATCGTCACAGCTCTTCCCTGGTTCGCGAACGTATGCGCGCAGCCTGGTAACTAAATAAAAAAATAATCCTGCCGAAACCGGTCTGACGGGGCGCATCGCTAATTGCGCCCCGGAGCAGTGGCCGTGTTCAGAATTATAAACATCGCTGTTTTTAAAGAATTTTTTCTTAATTACAGGTGATTTATGATTTACATAATTGTTCATGCCCTTGCTCCAATCTTTGTCATTATGCTGTTAGGTTTCTGGGCTGGTAAGGCCGGGATGGTCAATAACAAAGATGTTTCACTGCTCAATATATTCGTGATGGATTTTGCGCTGCCCGCCGCGCTGTTCAGTGCCACGGTACAGACGCCCTGGTCGGGCATCGTGGCTCAGTCGCCGTTGATTGTGGTCTTAACCGGCGCGATGTGGATTACCTATGCGGCGATCTATTTCCTGGCGACCCGCGTATTTAAAAAGTCGCCTCAGGATGCGGCAGTATTAACGCTGACTGTCGCCTTACCGAATTACGCCGCGCTGGGGCTGCCGATTCTGGGCAGCGTACTGGGAGAAGGTTCATCAACCTCACTGTCTGTTGCGGTCTCGATTGCCTGCGGCTCCGTGCTGATGACGCCATTCTGTCTGCTGATTCTGGAGCGTGAAAAAGCGCGTATTGCCGGTGAGAATGTGGGTTCGACACTGACTATGCTGCCGGTACTGATGTGGCGCTCGATCAAGAAGCCGATCGTCCTGGGTCCGCTGCTGGGTGTGGTGCTGTCGGCGCTGGGCTTCAGAATGCCAGAGCTGGTCATCTCAGCTATTAAACCGCTGGGCCTGGCGGCCACTGCCGCCGCGCTGTTCCTGACCGGCGTGATCCTCTCAGCACGTCAGCTGAAACTTAACGCTGTCGTTGGCGTGGGTACGGTGGCTAAGCTGCTGATTCAGCCCCTGGTTGCCTGGGGTCTGGTGCTGGCGCTGGGTCTGAACGGTTCAGTGGCCATCACCGCTATCCTGATGATTGCGCTGTCGGCCGGTTTCTTTGGCGTGGTGTTTGGCAACCGCTTTGGCGTGCAGTCACCCGATGCTGAAGCCGTGCTGCTGTTAAGCTCGATTCTGTGTATTTTATCTTTACCGTTGTTCATTACGCTGACATCAGGAATGTAATATGAGTGCGCCGCGCCCCCACGATCTGCTCTGGCTGCGAAACAGCAGCGCGTTAGCGACGATCAAAGAGAGCTGGGTCAGCCCATTGTGGCATCCCGGACTGCCCGTGGTGGTGCGGCGCGATCACCGTGAATCAGGCCTGATCCCGATTGGCGTGCGCGGTGAGCGTCGTGAGCAGCGCGCCGCCGGCTGGATCACACCAGACGATATCATCCGGATGGCGACGCCAGAGAGTCTGGCGGAACGCACTCTGCTGCTGGCGTCGCCCTTTACGGCTTATGCGCCGGTCAGTGCGGCGATAGCGCTTAGCGAGACCGTCTGGCCGTGGTGCTGGGGCATTACCGGCAGCACCGGTTATGCGCTGGCGACGCAGCGCCCTGTGCTGCACGCCGCCAGCGATCTGGATTTAATCATCCGCGCCCCGCAGCCGCTGCCCCATGACGCGCTGCAACGGTGGCAGACAGAGACCGACGCGCTGAACTGCCGGGTGGATACCCAGGTGGAAACGCCCTCTGGCGCGTTTGCGCTAAACGAGTGGCTGCGCGAGGGTCGCGTGCTGTTAAAAACCGATACCGGACCGATACTGACCGCTTCACCCTGGAGCAGGGAGAATCCATGAAAATACTCTTTACCTTTCCTGGCCAGGGCACCCAGCGTGCCGGAATGCTGCAGCATCTGCCTGAGGGTGATGCGATATTAAGCCGCGTGCGTTCGGTGCTGGGCGACGAAACTGACCGGCTCGACAGCGCTGATGCGCTGCGCCACACACGCGCCGTGCAGCTTTGTCTGCTGATTTCCGGTATCGCCTGGGCGCAGGAGCTGATCCGCCGTGGAGTGAAGCCGGATATTGTTAGCGGTCTGTCGATTGGCGCGTTTCCTGCTGCGGTAATCGCCGGTGCGCTGGATTTCAGCGACGCCCTGCGGCTGGTTGCGCTGCGCGGCGACCTGATGGAGCAGGCGTATCCGCAGGGATATGGCCTGACCGCGATTACTGGTTTAACGCTGAGCCAGCTGGAGAAACTGCTGCCCGGCAGCAATGCCTACATCGCCAATTTAAATGCGGAAACGCAGATTGTGATTGCTGGTCGTGATGAGGATATGGCGATAGTGGCGCAAAGGGCGCTGGATGCCGGTGCCAGTAAGGCGATTAAACTCGCGGTGAGCGTGCCGTCGCACTGCGCGCTGCTGGATAAGCCCGCCGCCGAACTGGCTCGCGCGTTTGAGTCCGTCACCCTATCCCGCCCCGATTGCGCCTACCTCAGTGGCTCAAGCGCTCGGGTGATTTGGGAGCCGGAGAAGATTGCCGACGATCTGGCCTTTAATATGGCGCGCACAGTGCAGTGGAATGATGCGATTGTTTCCGCTAATCAGCGCGATGCCCGGCTGGCGATTGAGATGCCGCCCGGCAATGTGCTGACCGGCCTGACGCTACAGGCGAACTGGCAGGGTGAAGCGATCTGTCTGGAACGCAACAGCATCGAGGTGGCGCTGCATCTGGCTAAACGGCTGAGTCAGTAAGGCTGCGGGCGTACATCCGCCCTTCTGCCGCCAGCGCCAGCAGGTCATTATCCCGTTCGCGGTGATGTGAGTAGACAATCGAGATCTGCTGACGCATCTGATATGGCTCCGCGAGCGTCAGCAACTGGATGTTGTTTTCATAGACTTTCTTCATCCGTCCTGGAATCAGCGCCAGGCCAACACCCGCCTGCACCAGGCTGATCATCGAGAAGATGTCATTCACCTGGGTAACCATGCGCGGTTCAAATCCGGCGATCTGAAATGCCTCCTGCGAACCGGCATAGGTGGCAAATCCCTCCGCCAGCGAGACAAAATCACGATCGGCATAATCACGCAGATCCACCGGACCGGTTTTGTTCTGCGTTTCCCCTGCCGGTGCGGCCAGAAAAATTCCGTCTTCAAACAGCGGAATCACATCGAAATGCGCGTCACTGAGTTCGCCATCATCGGTAGCGATCAGAATCGCATCCAGCGCGTCATCCTCCAGCATATTCAGCAGCATCTGATTCGAACCCATGGTGAGATCAAGCTCCAGCGTGGGGCGACGTAGCTTCATGCCCATGATCAGCCGGGGAATGGTCTCAAGCGTCAGCGAATAGAGCGTGCCAAGCCGCAGGCGGCCTCCGCCGATGCCCGCGACCTTGCGCGCCTCTTCAATGCCTTTGCCCATCAGCGTGGTCACGTCGCGGCAATAGTCCAGCAGTGTCCAGGCGGCAGGCAGCGGCACCAGGTTGCGGCCCTTGTGGATAAACAGCGGGCAGTCGATGCCCTCTTCCAGCGTATGCAGTGCGCGATGCACGCTGACGCTGCTCAGCGCCAGCGCTTCCGCCGTACGGGCGATATTGCCCTTGCTCATAAACATCATGAAGACGCTGAGTTTACGGAAGGTAATTTCCTGGTTGATGTTGTCACTCATTGCTGCTGTTGCCTGTAGGGTCATTTTGCTTTCCCGCATAGTAGCGACTCTCAGCCAGGGTGTAATGATCTGGTTCGCACAACGGGCATTTACGGGCGAAGAGAGGATAAGCGGCTGAATTTTCTGGAGGAGTGCGGAGTGGAGAGTGCGGCCGATCCATCGGCCGCAGAGAGAGTCAGAACAGCTTACTGCACGTGCCTTACAGTCTTACCGGCGAGATATTCCAGATCTCATCGGCGTACTCCTGAATGGTACGGTCCGACGAGAAATAGCCCATTCCGGCGATGTTTTTCGCTGCGCGGCGCTGCCACTCATCCGGTTTACGGTAGAGCGCATCCACCTTATCCTGGGTATCCACATAGCTGCGATAATCCGCCAGTAACTGGTAGTGATCGCCGAAGTTAACCAGAGAATCGAACAGATTGCGGTAGCGGCCCGGATCCTGCGGACTGAACAGACCTGAAGCAATCTGGGTCAGCACCTGATGCAACTCTTCATCTTTTTCGTAATAGTCACGCGGGTTATAGCCGCCCTTACGCAGCGCTTCGACCTGCGGCGTGGTATTACCGAAAATAAAGATGTTCTCTTCACCGACGTGATCCAGCATCTCAACGTTGGCACCATCCAGCGTGCCGATAGTCAGCGCGCCATTCAGGGCAAACTTCATGTTACTGGTGCCGGACGCTTCCGTCCCTGCGGTCGAGATCTGCTCAGAGAGATCGGCCGCCGGGATGATGATCTGCGCCAGGCTCACGCTGTAGTTCGGGATGAAGACCACTTTGAGCTTGTTCTTCACCTGCGGATCGTTGTTGATCACATTCGCGACATCGTTGATCAGATGAATGATGTGCTTGGCGACGTAATAGGCCGATGCCGCTTTACCGGCAAAGATATTCACGCGCGGCACCCAGTCCGCCTGTGGGTCGGCCTTGATACGGTTGTATCGGGTGATCACATGCAGCACGTTGAGCAGCTGGCGTTTGTACTCGTGAATGCGCTTGATCTGCACATCAAACAGCGCGTTCGGGTCGAGCACCACGTCCAGATTCTTCGCCACCCAGTCGGCCAGCCGACGCTTGTTCTGATACTTGGCGACCGCCACTTTTTCAATAAACGCCGGATAGTCGATCTGCGCCTTCAGCTCGCCCAGCTGGCTGAGATCGGTGCGCCAGTTGCGGCCAATCTCCTCATCCAGCACCTCTGACAGCGCCGGGTTCGCCAGCGCCAGCCAGCGACGCGGAGTGACGCCATTGGTTTTGTTACAGAAGCGACCAGGGAACAGACGGGAGAAATCGGCAAACAGCGACTGTACCATCAGATTGGAGTGCAGCTCCGAAACGCCGTTTACTTTGTGGCTGACCACCACCGCCAGCCAGCCCATGCGTATCCGGCGGCCATCGTTTTCGTCGATGATCGAAATGCGCGACAGCAGATCCAGGTCATCGGGATAGTGATCCTGAATGGTCTTAAGGAAGAAGTCGTTAATTTCAAAAATAATGCTGAGGTGACGCGGCAGGATCTTGCCGATCATATCGACCGGCCAGGTTTCCAGCGCTTCGGTCATCAGCGTATGGTTGGTGTAGGAGAAGACCTGACAGCAGACGTCAAAAGCGTTGTCCCAGCTGAATTTATGATCGTCGATCAGCAGGCGCATCAGTTCGGGGATCGCCAGCACCGGATGGGTATCATTCAGGTGAATAGCGATTTTATCCGCCAGGTTGTCCCAGGTCTGATGCATCCGCCAGTGACGATTCAGAATGTCCTGCACCGTCGCGGAGACCAGGAAATATTCCTGACGCAGGCGCAGTTCACGGCCTGAGTAGGTCGAGTCATCCGGATAGAGCACGCGCGACACGTTCTCGGAGTGGTTTTTATCTTCCACTGCCGCAAAGTAGTCGCCCTGGTTGAACTTGCCGAGGTTGATTTCGTTGCTGGCCTGCGCGCCCCACAGCCGTAAGGTGTTGGTAGCGTCGGTATCAAAGCCCGGAATGATCTGGTCATAGGCCATCGCCAGGATCTCTTCGGTCTCCAGCCAGCGCACTTTCGCGCCTTCGTGCTGGACGCGGCCACCAAAGCGCACTTTGTAACGGGTATTGAAACGCTGGAATTCCCACGGATTACCATATTCAAGCCAGTAATCCGGCGACTCTTTCTGCTCACCTTCCACAATGTTCTGTTTGAACATGCCGTAATCATACCGGATGCCATAGCCACGGCCCGGCATGCCCAGCGTCGCCAGCGAGTCGAGGAAACAGGCCGCCAGGCGACCCAGACCACCGTTGCCCAGCCCCGGATCGTTCTCCTCTTCCATCAGCTCGGCCAGATCCAGACCCATCTCATCCAGCGCCTGGTTGAGATCGTCATAAATCCCCATCGCCAGCAGCGCATTGCCCAGCGTGCGGCCCATCAGGAACTCCATCGACAGGTAATAGACCTGCCGGACATCCTGCGACAGCTGAGCACGGCTGGAACGCAGCCAGCGCTCCACCATCCGGTCGCGCACCGCCAGCAGTGAGGCGTTAAGCCACTCATGCTTATTGGCGATAGAGGGATCTTTGCCGATGGTAAACATCAGTTTGTAGGCAATCGAATGCTTTAAGGCATCAACCGTCAACGTTGGTGAGGCGTAAGTGAAAGGTGCATTCATATCCAGTTTTCCCAATCCGTTACATCAAACGTTGGTAGAGATCACGGTAGGCTTGTGCTGCCACCTGCCAGCTAAAGTCCATCGCCATTGCCTGGCGCTGAACATAGCGCCAGAGCGAAGGACGGGACCACAACACAAACGCGCGCCGGATAGCCCGAAGCAGTGACCAGGCGTTGGCATCTTCAAAACTGAATCCACTGGCGATGCCGTCGGCCAGATTCTCCAGTGAGCTGTCATTCACGGTATCGGCCAGCCCGCCGGTGCGGCGCACTAACGGCAACGTACCATACTTGAGGCCATAAAGTTGTGTCAGACCACAGGGCTCAAAGCGACTCGGCACCACAATCACGTCCGCGCCGCCGACAATGCGGTGTGAGAACGCTTCGTGATAGCCGATCTGCACGCCGACGCTGCCCGGATGCTCTGCCGCCGCCGCCAGGAAGCCCTGCTGCAGTTCAGCATCGCCCTGGCCCAGCAGCACCAGTTGACCGCCCTGCGCCAGCAAGCCGGGCAGCGCCTCCAGCACCAGGTCCAGCCCTTTCTGTTTGGTCAGACGGCTGATCACGCAGAACACCGGCGCTTTATCATCCACCTTCAGACCCATCGCCACCTGCAGCTGGCGTTTGTTCTCCGCTTTTGCTTCCAGCGTGTCGCGGTTATAACGCGCGCTGAGCAGCAGATCGTGCGCCGGATCCCAGATAGAGGGATCAACGCCGTTGAGAATGCCGCTAAGACGGCCTTCACGCATCCGCTGTGCCAGCAGGGTTTCCATGCCGTAAGCATATTCGGCAGAGGTAATTTCATGGGCGTAAGTCGGGCTGACCGCCGTGATATGGTCGGCGTAAAAAAGTCCCGCTTTCAGGAAGGAGATCTGACCGAAGAACTCCAGCCCGTGCATGTTAAAGAACGACCATGGCAGGCCAATCTCTTCCATGTGGTGCGCCATGAACAGCCCCTGATACGCCAGGTTGTGCACGGTGAAGACCGATTTAGCCGGACGACCACGCGCTTCCAGATAGGCGCAGGTCAGGCCTGCATGCCAGTCATGGGCATGCACAATATCGGGACGCCACATCGCGTCCATGCCGCACGCCAGTTCACAGCCGACCCAACCCAGCAGCGCAAAGCGCAGATAGTTGTCGACATACGCAAACTGCGATTCGTCATGGTAGGGACTACCCGGACGATCGTAGAGGCCGGGAGCATCAATCAAGTAGATGCCCACACCGTTAAATTCACCAAATAGCAGACGTACATGACCGGCAAATGTTTCTCGCTCTGTCACGACCTGGAGATCAGGTATGCCTTTGCGCAATGCGGGAAAAGCGGGCAGTAGTACCCGCGTATCCGTGCCGCCCGCAATTTGTGCCTGAGGTAATGCCCCGACTACATCAGCCAGTCCGCCCGTTTTTAGCAGCGGGAAAAGTTCCGAACAGACATGTAAAACCTGCATCCTCGACCTCATTAAGTTATCCGACACGCTCCGCGTGCCGATTGCGTAAGTTTCGCTTATCGCTTACAGCCCCGCTTTGGCCAGCCTGGCCAGCATGGCGCGGGTTACCAGTACGATGCCTTCATCCGAACGGTGAAACCGGCGACTGTCTTCATCCGGGTTTTCGCCAATGACCATGCCTTCCGGTAACTCGCAGGCACGATCAATGACGCAGCGACGCAGACGACACGATCGGCCCACTACCACATCAGGCAGCAGTACAGTTGAATCTATATTGCAAAAAGAGTTAACGCGTACCCGCGGGAACAGCACCGAATTGACCACCACTGAACCGGAGATGATGCAGCCCCCCGAAACCAGCGAGTTCATAGTCATCCCGTGACTGCCGGAACGATCCTGAACAAATTTGGCCGGCGGCAGCGGCTCCATGTGGGTACGAATCGGCCAGGTGACGTCATACATATCGAGTTCAGGCATCACCGATGCCAGGTCGAGATTGGCGCGCCAGTAGGCTTCCAGCGTCCCGACGTCGCGCCAGTAAGGCGGCGCATTGTCATCGTTCTGTACGCAGGAGAGCGCAAAGGAGTGCGCATAGCCTTCGCCGCTTGCCACGATTTTCGGCAGGATATCTTTGCCGAAGTCGTGGTTAGAGCCTGGCGTCTGCAGATCCTCTTCCAGCAGTTCATAGAGATAGTCTGCGTTGAAAACGTAGATCCCCATGCTGGCGAGCGCCTGAGTGTCATCACCCGGCATGGTGGGCGGTTTCGCGGGTTTCTCCACGAAGTCGATCACCATGTTCTCTTCGTCCACCGCCATCACGCCAAACGCAGTGGCTTCATGCACCGGCACCGGTAAACAGGCGATGGTACATTTCGCCTCGTTGACCACGTGATCCAGCAGCATGCGTGAATAATCCATCTTATAAATGTGGTCCCCGGCAAGGATCACGATGTACTGCGCCTGATAGCGGCGAATCACATCAAGGTTTTGCGTCACGGCATCGGCCGTCCCGCGATACCACTGTTCGGTCGAAAATCGCTGCTGCGCTGGCAGCAAATCGACAAACTCATTCATCTCTTCATTGAAGATCGACCAGCCACGCTGGATGTGCTGAGTCAGGGTATGAGACTGATACTGAGTAATCACGCCAATCCGTCGGATACCGGAGTTGACGCAGTTGGAGAGGGCAAAGTCGATAATGCGGAACTTGCCGCCGAAATGCACCGCCGGTTTGGCACGTTTGGCCGTTAAATCGACCAGGCGCGTGCCGCGTCCGCCGGCGAGGATCAGAGCAACCGTCTGTGTAGGGAGCTGGCGGGCCAGCATCAGGTGATCTGTTCTATCTAACTTAACCATGTCTGACTCCTTATGATTGCTTTTGGAACACGCACACACCGTGTGCGGGACCATGCCAGACAGTTAGCAGGATGGGGTTGTCGTCCCCGGCGAAAGGAGGAAGGGCGCGCCATTCTCCGTCTGGTAACACGATGTCATTCACCGTATCCGTGGCGTTTATTGTTATTAACCAGCGGCCGGACAGCAGGATCTGCAATCTGTGCATCCCCTGTGCCCATTCATCGTGTTGCAGTGGCTGGCCACCGGCATTGAGCCACTGCACATTGCCGTCACCGTCCTGCCACCAGCGATCTGCCGTCAGCGCCGGAATGCGCTGGCGCAGCTCGATCAGTGCAGCGGTGAATCCGACTAATCCCTTCTCATCCGCCTGCCAGTCAAGCCAGCTCAGGGCGTTGTCCTGACAGTAAGCGTTGTTATTGCCACGCTGGGTGTGGCCGCGCTCATCGCCTGCCAGCAGCATCGGCGTGCCCTGTGACAGCAGCAGCGTCGTCAGCAGTGCCCGCACGCTGCGACGGCGACGTTCAATCACGTCGAAGCTGACGTTCAGCCCCTCTTTGCCGTGGTTGTGGCTGTAGTTATCGCCGTGACCATCACGGTTATCTTCCCCGTTCGCTTCGTTGTGTTTACGTTCGAAGCTCACCACATCCCACAGCGTAAAGCCGTCGTGGGCGGTGATCAGGTTAACCGTGGCGTGTGGCGACCGGTCATCATGCTGGTAGAGATCGCTGGAGGCGGCAAAGCGGCGGACGAACTCGCCGTTGCTTATGTCGCCGTGCAGCCAGTAACGACGCGCGGTGTCGCGAAACTGATCGTTCCATTCGGCAAACGGCGGCGGAAAACGACCAACCTGATAGCCGTCAGGGCCGATATCCCAGGGTTCAGCAATCAGCTTGACCTGAGAGAGCAGCGGACAGGCGCGTATCGCCTCAAAAAATGGCGCATCACGCTGGTAATCCGGTGTGCGGCCCAGCACCGGCGCGAGGTCAAAGCGGAAGCCGTCGACGTGGCAGACACGCACCCAGTAGCGCAGCGCCTCTAAAGCCCACGTCATCACCTGCGGATGATGGATATTCAGCGTGTTGCCGCAGCCGGTCCAGTTCTGATAATCGCCCTGCTCATCGAGCCAGTAGTAGCTGGCGTTGTCGATGCCGCGCATGGAGATTGTCGGGCCAATCTCATCCAGTTCAGCGGTGTGGTTGAACACCACATCCAGCAGCACCTCGATACCCGCGGCGTGCAGGTTTTTGACCGCCTGCTGAAACTCCTGCAACGGCGTCACGCCCGGCTGACCGGAGGCGTAACGGGGATCCACCGCCCAGAGCGCAAAGGGGTTATAGCCCCAGTAGTTGCTGAGACCGAGCTGCAATAGTCGCGGCTCGCTGGCGAAGTGCGCCACCGGCAGCAGCTCAAGGGTGGTAATCCCCAGACTGCGCAGGTAATTCACCATAACAGGATGACCGAGCGCCGCGTAAGTCCCGCGCAGCGTTTCCGGAATTTCCGGATGCTGCTGCGTCAGGCCGCGCACGTGGGCTTCGTAAATCACCGTGTTACCCCAGGGAATACCCGGTGCGACGTCGTCCTGCCAGTCAAAATCCTCCGCGACCACACATGACTTCGGCGCAATCGCCGCGTTGTCATGCGGGTCGGGCTGCGCTTTGCCGCCGTGAAACAGCGGATCATCAGGTACATCGCCTTCAACCGCGCGGGCGCACGGGTCAACCAGCAGCTTCGCCGGATTAAAACGATGTCCCTGCTGCGGCGACCAGGGGCCATGCACCCGGTAGCCGTAGCGCTGTCCCGGTTTTAACGCCGGAACATAACCATGCCAGATATCCCCGCTGCGGCCAGGCAGGTCAAGACGCTGTTCTGCGCCCTGCTCATCAAACAGGCAGAGCTCTACGCGCCCGGCATGCTGTGAGAACAGGGTGAAGTTAACGCCTTTGCCATCGTAACTGGCACCCAGCGGTTCGGGATCTCCGGCAGTGATGGTCATTCAGCCTCCCGCACCAGCCATACCGTTGCCAGCGGCGGCAGATTGAGGCTCAGCGACTGCGGTCGCCCGTGGCTCTCCTGCTCATCGGTATGCACCCGATGGTTGCGCACGTCGCTGCCGTGATACTCATGCTGATCGGTATTCAGCACTTCACGCCAGTAGCCAGGCTGGTTAACGCCAAAGCGATAGCCCGGACGCGGCACCGGCGTAAAGTTACTGACCACGATCACTTCGTTGCCTTCACGGTCACGACGGACAAAGGCGAAGACGGAGTGTTCCGCATCGTTTACCACCAGCCACTCAAAGCCTGCCGGATCGAAGTCGAGCTGATGCAGCGGCGTGTAGTACTGATAGGTGTGGTTGAGATCGCGCACCAGACGGTGAACGCCGTGGTGCCAGTTGTCGTCCCCTTCCAGCAGATGCCAGTCAAGGCTGACGTCGTGGTTCCACTCGCGACCCTGGGCAAATTCGTTGCCCATAAACAGCAGTTTCTTGCCGGGGAAGCCCCACATCCAGCCGTAGTAAGCACGCAGGTTGGCGAACTTCTGCCATGCATCGCCCGGCATACGATCGAGAATCGAGCGCTTACCGTGCACCACTTCGTCATGCGACAGCGGCAGCACAAAGTTTTCGGTGTAGTTGTACATCATGCCGAAGCTCATCAGATCGTGATGGTGCTTACGGTAGATGGGATCGACCTTCATGTAGTCGAGTGTGTCGTGCATCCAGCCCAGATTCCATTTGAACCAGAAACCCAGCCCGCCGTCTTCGGTGGGACGCGTCACGCCAGGATAGTCTGTCGACTCTTCGGCCATGGTCACCGAACCGGATGCCACGGTGCCGAGCGTACGGTTGGTGTGACGCAGAAACTCAATCGCTTCCAGGTTCTCACGGCCACCGTACTGATTCGGCACCCACTCCCCTTCGCTGCGGCTGTAGTCGCGGTAGATCATCGACGCCACCGCATCCACGCGCAGGCCATCAATGCCAAAGCGCTCCGTCCAGTAGAGCGCGTTGCCCGACAGGTAGTTGCTCACTTCCCGGCGACCAAAGTTGTAGATCAGGGTATTCCAGTCCTGGTGAAAGCCTTCACGTGGGTCACTGTGCTCATAGAGCTCGGTGCCGTCGTATCTTGCCAGACCGAAATCGTCGCTAGGGAAGTGGCCCGGCACCCAGTCGAGCAGCACGTTGAGGCCCGCTTCATGGGCGGCGTCAATGAAGGCGCGGAACTCGTCACGGGTACCAAAACGTCGGGTCGGCGCATACATGCCCAGCGGCTGATAGCCCCAGCTGCCATCAAACGGATGTTCGTTGATCGGCAGCAGTTCGATATGGGTAAAGCCCATCTCTTTGACGTAGGGCACCAGCTGTTCAGCCAGCTCTTTGTAGCTCAGCCAGAAGTTGTTGTCGGTGTGACGACGCCAGGAGCCCAGATGCACTTCATAGATGGAGATCGGCGCGTCAAAGGCGTTGGCCGCCTTGCGCTCCGCTTTCATCTCAACCGGCTCCGGCAGACCACAGATCATCGACGCAGTCTGCGGACGCATCTGCGCCTCAAACGCGTACGGGTCCGCTTTGATGCGCAGTTCGCCATTGGCGTCGATGATTTCATACTTATAGAGCTGGCCATTGACCGCGCCCGGTACAAACAGCTCCCAGATGCCCAGCTCCTGACGCAGACGCATCGGATGACGGCGGCCATCCCAGAAGTTGAAATCGCCAACCACTGACACGCGACGGGCGTTGGGTGCCCATACGCAGAAGCGGGTGCCGAAGACGCCATCGATGACGTCACCGTGCGCGCCCAGCGTCTCATAAGGGCGCAGGTGCGTCCCTTCTGCCAGCAGCCACAGATCCATCTCCTGCAGCAGCGGACCAAAGCGATAGGCATCGTCTACCAGGTTTTGCTGGCCGTGCCAGTTCACCGCCAGCTGATAGCGGAACGGGTTTTTGCGGCGTGGAATAACGCCACTGAAGAAGCCACGTGCATCTTCACACACCAGCTGAGCCAGTTTGCGCCCGGTGGAGGTTTCAATGACCCACACTTCAAGCGCTTCGGGGAGCAATGCCCTGACTTCAAGGCCTTGCTGAGTTCGGTGCATCCCTAGTAACGAAAAAGGGTCGGCATAATTACCCGCAAACAGGGCATTGATCGCATCGCGATCGGGAAGCTCTGACATGACTTTCTTCCTGTGATAATTGGCAGCCGAAATGAACGCGACACAGCCTGTCGCGGTTCACCTGCGCTGCTCTTCATTGAGCCATACGTACAACGACAAAGAAGTCAGGCCATTCCGTGGGAAAAGTGTTTTTGCCGTGTACCACAACCATTTAATCCGGAAAGCACAAGAGTTACCTGTGGCACATCATGGTTAAATCATAGCTTGGTCACGGCACTTGCCATGGACTAAAGCAAAATAATCTTTACCGACCGGCAAAAAAGGGAAGTTGATCACTGAGTAAGCGAAACGGCAGATTGTTTCGTGTACGACAAAAACAAAAAAGGCCGGATAAATCCGGCCTTTGGCGATGTTTTCTGTTTAGCTGGTTAACAACCGCAGCATGCGACGTAGCGGTTCGGCTGCGCCCCATAACAGCTGGTCGCCCACCGTGAAGGCGGAGAGATATTCCGGCCCCATATTCAGTTTACGCAACCGGCCAACCGGCGTGGTCAGCGTACCGGTGACAGCGGCAGGCGTCAGTTCACGCATCGTCAGTTCGCGGTCATTCGGCACCACTTTGACCCACTCATTGTGAGAGGCCAGCAGCTGCTCAATTTCAGCCAGCGGCAGGTCGCGTTTCAGCTTCAGCGTAAAGGCCTGGCTGTGGCAGCGCAGTGCCCCGACGCGCACGCACAATCCATCAACGGGGATGACGTTACGGGTGGCGAGGATCTTGTTGGTCTCAGCCTGGCCTTTCCACTCTTCGCGGCTCTGACCGTTTTCCAGCTGTTTGTCGATCCACGGAATCAGGCTGCCCGCCAGCGGCACGCCGAAGTTATCGGTCGGCAGGGTACCGGAACGGGTGAAGTCGGTCACGCTACGCT
Source organism: Pantoea sp. R13S299 (assembly GCF_048515925.1). Lineage (NCBI taxonomy): Bacteria > Pseudomonadati > Pseudomonadota > Gammaproteobacteria > Enterobacterales > Erwiniaceae > Pantoea > Pantoea sp. R13S299. The sequence continues at coordinate 142,842 of NZ_JBLYEF010000005.1, read as the reverse complement.
CGATGTCGAGGATGGCGGAGGCCGGGTTCTGCAGCGCAGGCGCAACGTGATCGTGCAGCATGCCCATCTGGGTCAGCAGTTCACGCATGTGGCGCGCGCCGCCGCCAGAGGCCGCCTGATAGGTGGCAACCGAAGCCCACTCCACCAGGTCCTGAGCAAACAGGCCGCCCAGCGACATCAGCATCAGGCTGACGGTACAGTTACCGCCGACAAAGGTTTTGATCCCACTGTCGATGCCCTGGCGAATCACCGCATGGTTGACCGGATCGAGGATGATGATGGCATCATCTTTCATGCGCAGCGTGGAGGCCGCATCAATCCAGTATCCCTGCCAGCCGCTGGCGCGCAGCTTTGGATAGACGTCACTGGTGTAGTCGCCACCCTGGCAGGTAATAATGATATCCAGCGCCCGCAGCGCCTCAATATCAAACGCATCCTGCAGTGTGCCCTGCTGTTTGCCCGCAAATGCGGGTGCCGCCTGACCATGCTGCGACGTCGAGAAGAAGACCGGATTGATTGCATCAAAATCACGCTCTTCACTCATGCGGGACATCAGCACGGAGCCGACCATACCGCGCCAACCAACAAAACCTACATTCTTCATGTCGTGTCCGTCTAAGGCAGTTACACCTGCTTTTCATTTCAGAGGAGAGAGCGGCGTGCTATTTTCACGCCGCTCTGCGTAATAATAAGATTTACCTGTGTCCCTTCACTCTACAAAATGCAGGCCGGGTAGCAAGTGAATTAATTCGATTACGCTAACTTTTTCAGCAGCGTAACTAATAACTCCGCTTTTTCGTGAACAACATGGCGTAAAACCGATGACTGAAATGATTTCAGCGACAATATTATTGTTGTTAATTATGGATCCGCTGGGCAATCTGCCGATTTTTATGTCGGTTTTAAAGCATCTGGAGCCGAAACGGCGGCGAGTGGTGCTGATCCGTGAAATGTTGATTGCCCTGATCATCATGCTGCTGTTCCTGTTTACCGGTGAACGCATCCTGGCATTTTTGAATCTGCGTACTGAAACGGTGTCGATTTCCGGCGGGATCATCCTGTTTCTTATCGCCATTAAGATGATTTTCCCGTCGGCGGAAAGCAGCAGTTCTGGTTTACCGGCGGGTGAAGAGCCCTTCCTGGTGCCGCTGGCGATCCCACTGGTGGCCGGGCCATCGCTGCTGGCGACGCTGATGCTGCTGTCGCATCAATATCCGCATCAGATGTCGCACCTGGTCGGCGCGCTGCTGATCGCCTGGGGCGTGACGGTGGGTATTCTGCTGATGTCAGGTCTGTTCCTGCGGCTGCTGGGTGATAAAGGCGTGAATGCGCTGGAGCGGCTGATGGGATTAATACTGATTATGCTGGCCACACAGATGTTCCTGGACGGCATTCGGGCTTATCTGAAGTTATAAGCGCACCTTTGTCCTTTTGCCCTGACAGGCTGGCAGGCAGCCGCATTAATTCAGCCTGTTTATCACAAAGTTACGGCATTGAAATGAACAATATTATTTATATAATGCTGTAAAAAAGGAGATATCTATGGCGGGCAGTATCGAAAATTATGCCGGGACAGGCGTCTTTATTTTCGTTGAGCGGCTTTACAGCAGGGATGCGCCGAACTGGCACGGTGTTGGCGCCTCCATGGTGCAGATTCACAAAATGGTTTACCAACTTTATCATAAGCAAGATGTTTATCTGGAAGGCAAGAAGATCGAACCCGACAGCGCGACGGTTTGGCAGCGTTTAAAAATCCTGTTTGGCGCGGATTTGGTGCAGAAAAATGCAGCCGATAACAGTACCTGCTTTTCTCTCGACTATGCAGGTTCCCGCTTTGTCACTACGCCTTTCTCAGGCATTGATTCAAAAAAAATCCCGGATTTTTTGACCAGAGAATATACCCTGCCTGGCCGCAACGTGCTGGCCTTTGGCAGCGATCCCTTTCCGCATGTCAGCCTTTATGGCCGTTCAGATGCCCGCTTTGTGATGGCGGAGGGTGGTAAAGGTGACCCGACCGCCGCCGCGAAATACGATGCAAAAAGTAAACAGCTGGTGATGGTGGACCCCGGAAAAGAGCTGCCGCAGCTGATGCAGCGTCTGAAAACCCGGAGGGAAATGCAATGAGGTTGTTATTACCCTTTTTTTTCGGTGCGCTCTATCTGATAACAGGTTACTTCTCCCTTCAGGAAGTGCTGCAGTATGCCAATGGCGGCCATTCAGGAGTGATCACCGATATGTGCAGTTATCTGGTTGCCCCGCTACTCTGCGCGTTGCTCTGGCTGCTGGTTTATCTGGTAGCCTGGTGGGGTTTCAGAAAAATTGCCTTTCTGTCCGCGGCTAAAGAAACAGCCTTTCAGGCACTATTCTTTCTGGCAAATATACTCTGTTTGGCTGGACTGACCGTATTATCCGTCTCGGGCCGGAAAGCGGCATTGAATGACGTGCAGCTGATACAAGTTGACGTCACTGATTTTGCCTGGGTTTACTTACTTGCCGCCGCCATTACGCTGGTTGTTTTTGCTGTGATAAGAAGAAAATGGGCATGAACAGGCTGCTGCAGATTATCAAAAGCTGTCTGCTGAGCACGTTTAACTATGAGGGGCGTGAAGGAAGGACGAGCTATTTTATTTTCCTGCTGTTTCAGCTGGTCTGGTTCTGCAGTTATCTGCAATGGTTTACCGGGCCACAACATGAAATAGGCTTAATCGCGCTGCTGCTGTTTATTTTGCCTGTTTTTTCCTGTGGGGTGAGGAGAATAAATGACTCTGGCTATTCACGCGGCATCATTGTTCTTTTGGTAGTGGCGCCTTATCTGCTGTTCCCTTTTTTACTCTTCCCCCGCTCGCGGGAAAAAAACCTGACGGGCCGATAGCCCGTCGGGTTGGTCAGGAAAGCAGTTCGAAAGCAATCATACCTACGATAGCCCCGGTAGTGCCGAGAATGGTTTCCATCAGTGTCCAGGTCTTCAGCGTTTCCGCTTCGCTGGCCCCGGTGAAGCGACCAAACAGCCAGAACCCGGCATCGTTCACATGGCTGATAATGATTGAGCCACCGCCGATGCAGATCGACAGCGCCGCCAGCTGAGCGCCGCTGTAGTGCAGCGGTTCAATCACCGGCATGATTAAGCCCACCGTGGTCAGACAGGCGACCGTCGCCGATCCCTGAATCACCCGCACCGCACCCGACAGGATAAAGCAGGCCAGCGCAATTGGCAGTCCTGCGCCGGTCAGCGCATTGCCCAGCACCGGACCCACGCCGGAGTCCACCAGCACCTGCTTAAACACGCCGCCCGCGCCAATCACCAGCAGGATAATCCCGGCCGGTTGCAATGCGCTGCCACACACCTGCATTACCCGCTCTTTATCCATACCCTGACGGTAAGCCAGGCCATAAATCGCCACCAGCAGCGCCAGCAGGATTGCGGTGAAAGGATGGCCGATAAATTCCAGCCACTCATACAGGGTGGTGCCTTCGGTCGTGAAGCGTGCGCCGATGGTTTTCAGGCCAACCAGCACCAGCGGAAACAGAATCAGTGAGAGGCTGAAGCCAAACGACGGCAGCTTGCTCTCATCGACATCCGGTTGATGATCTTCCGGCGGCGCGCTGAACGAGACGTGGTTGCCAATGAAGTTGCCAAACAGTGGCCCGGCAATCAGCATGCCCGGGATCGCTGCACAGAGACCCAGCAGGATCATCCAGCCAAAATCTGCGTGCATCTGCGAAGCCAGCAGCATCGGGGCCGGTCCGGGCAGCAGGAACGCCGCCGCTGCGGCCACACCGGCAAACAGCGGGATCACCAGCTTCACCAGATTGCCGCCGGTACGCCGTGCCACCGCAAAAGCGATACTGATCAACAGCACGACTGCCACCTCAAAGAAGAGCGGCAGCGCGCAGATCAGACCGGCAATGCCCATCGCGTAATGGGCACGGCTCTGACCAAAGGTTTTCAGCATCCGGATGGCGATCTGATCAACTGCGCCGGTTTCATGCAGGATTTTGCCGAACATCGCGCCCAGCGCGACCACAATCGCGAGGAAGCCGAGCGTGCCGCCCATCCCCTTCTGCATGGTTTCAGCGATTTGATTCAGTGGCATGCCGGAGAACAGCCCGGCACCGATGGACACTAACATCAATGCGACGAAGGCGTGCATACGGGCCTTCATCACCAGGAAAAGCAGCAGCAGGACGGAGCCCGCTGCGGTCAAAACGAGTGTTGCGGTATTCATCTCTAACCCTGGCTGATAGCGTCCTGGATAGTCGCAACCGTAGCCGCCACCACATCGTCCAGTGAATGCGCGATATCCACCACCAGTACATCCGACTCGTCCCGCCCTGGCTCTTCCAGCGTCGCAAACTGCGTCACCAGCATCTGCGGCTTGAAGAAGTGGCCTTTACGCGCTTTCAGGCGGGCTTCGATGGTGTCGAAGTCGCCCTTCAGGTAGACGAAACGCAGGTTGTCATTTCCCTGACGCAGGATGTCGCGATAACTTTTCTTCAGTGCTGAACAGACAATGATGGAAATCGCCTGGGTGCGCTGCATGGCAAACGCGGCGTCGTTCAGTGCCTGTAACCATGGCTGGCGATCGTTGTCATCCAGCGGATGACCATCGGCCATCTTCAGGATGTTGGCGCGGGGGTGGAGAAAATCACCGTCAAGAAAGGCCGTATTGAGCTGGTGAGAAACCTGGTTGGCGACGGCAGATTTTCCGCTGCCTGAAACGCCCATCAGGATAAAGACGTGATGTGACGGGGATTGCGTTGTCATTTTTCTGCTCCGGCAGGTGAGAATTTGCCAATGTTACCGATAACAATGTCGTTTCTCATTCTCCTGGCCGGTTAACAGCCTGGCAACCTTTTTACCAGGAAAAGCGTGAAAGTGTGAGCTGACTCATAAAAACACCACAATCAGATGCTGCCGCCTTCACTGATCTCAAAACCGACATCCAGCAGCGCATTTTCACTCTTTTCACCAGCGATACGGGCCAGCAGCACAGCGGCGGCTTCACGCCCCATGCGGTCGCGCGGCGTCAGCACCGTCGCCAGCTGTGGCGTCACCACCTGGCTGATGTCATGGCCGTGGAAACCGGCAATCGCCATCTGAGTAGGCACCTGCAATCCCTGGCGCTGGCACTCAAACATCGCGCCGACCGCCAGATCATCATTGGTACAGAACAGGCTATCCGTTTCAGGATAGAGACGTTGCGCCTCACGCAGCAAATCACCACCGGCACTGAATGAAGAGGCATCTTCCATCATCACGCTGCGCGGCGTCAGCCCCGCTTCACGCATCGCGATTTCGTAACCGCGCTGCTTCTGCAGCGTACGTTCATCAAGACGTGCGCCGAGGTAGACGGTGTGACGATGACCTTTGCTGAGGATCGCCCGCGTCATCTGCCGGGCCGCTTCGACATTATCAAAGCCGACCGCCATATCCAGGCAGGGCGTGACGCTGTCCATCATCTCAATCACCGGAATACCGGCCACTTCCAGCATGCGCAGCGTGCCCGGCGTATGGGTACGTTCGGTGAGGATGACGCCATCAATGTTCCAGCCCAGCAGCGAGCGCAGTTGCAGCTCCTCTTTTTGCGGGTTGTAACCAAAGTGGGCGACCAGCGTCTGATAGTTAGCTTCGTCGGTGACGGCTTCGATGCCGCGCAAGACGTCGGCAAAAACCTGGTTGGTGAGTGACGGCAGCAGCACGCCAATGGCGCGACTGGTGGCGTTAGAAAGCATATCGGGGGCGCGATTGGGGATATAACCCAGCTCATCCAGTGCCACTGCAATCTTGTCCCGCAGAGCAACAGAGACCTGCTCAGGATTGCGCAGGTAACGGCTGACGGTCATTTTTGTAATGCCGACGCGATCGGCAACGTCCTGTAATACCGGTCTTTTCTTCTTCATCGTAGCGCCTGGGATCGCCCTGAAAGCTAAAGTACGATGAGTCTATCACTTTTCTGTCACAAAATTGCCAACTGGGCGCGACGAGTCGCGCCCGTTATCTGCTTAGACCGGTGGTAGATCAAACAGCAGGACTTCTGCAGCCGAGCTGGCTTCAATTGTCAGCGCGCTTTCGTCCCAGATCGCCAGGGCATCGCTGGTGGCAACCGCGTTACCGTTAACGGTCACATCACCTTTAACCACCTGAATCCAGATACGACGTCCCGCATTAATCGCGACGTTGTCCTGCTCACCGGCAGCCAGCACCCAGCGCGATAAGGTCATGTCCTGAAAAACTTTCAGCGACCCTTCACGGGCATCCGGGCTTAACACCAGCTGACGTCCCTGTACATCCGGGAAGCGGCGCTGATCGTAGCGTGGCTCAATGCCGGTACGCTCAGGAATGATCCAGATCTGATAGAGGTGCAGCGGCTCGCTTTCGCTGGCGTTGTACTCAGAGTGACGGACACCGGTGCCGGCGCTCATGATCTGGAACTCCCCTGCCGGGATCTGCTCTTTGTTGCCCATGCTGTCCTGATGCTCAACCGTACCGGAGAGCACGTAGGTCAGAATTTCCATATCTTTATGAGGATGGGTGCCAAACCCCTGACCGCCATCGATCACATCTTCATTGATGACCCGCAGCGCGGAGAAACCCATAAAGTTCGCATCGTGATAGCTGGCGAAAGAGAAGGTGTGCCAGCTATCCAGCCAGCCATGGTTTGCGTGACCGCGTTCTTCAGCTTTGCGTACATAGATCATGTTCAAATCTCCTCAATGTTTTTTATAGTGTGTCCCTGAGGCGGTCTGATTGATAGCTGAAAAACTTCACTCCTCTGTTCAAATTCATTGAATGAGTGTGAGCCGGTGGCTGAAAAGGATTGATGGAGAGCAGGCAAAAAAAAGCCAGCGGATAAGCTGGCTAAATAATACTGGAAGCAATGTGAGCAATGTCGTGCTTTCCCGGGCTGTCGATGACCTCCCGGGACCGCATGACAATAATAATCATTATCATTCGTATCTGTAAAGCGCTTTTCACATTTTTTACCTTGATTAGTGTGGTGAATACCTTGATGTTTAAAAGGTTTTTTTGGACTAAAGGAGAGACCATGAGTGAAATAGTTGTCCGCCACGTCATGCCAGATGATGCCGAAGCGCTGCACAGGATCTACGGGCAGCCGGATACCCAGGCCAGCACACTGCATCTTCCTCACTCCTCACTACAGATGTGGCAAACCCGTCTCGCTGCGCCTCAGCCTGATGCGCATCTGCTGGTAGCCTGTATCGATGAAGAGGTCGTCGGTCAGTGTGCGCTGCATGTCGAAGCGCGCCCCAGACGCCGTCACGTCGCCTCTCTGGGCATGGGCGTGGATGAACGCTACCGGCAGCGAGGCGTCGGTACCGCACTCATGCGTGAAATGGTCTCTTTATGCGACAACTGGCTACAGGTGAGCCGCATGGAGCTGACGGTGTTCGTGGATAATGGCCCGGCCATCGCCCTTTATCAGCGTTTCGGTTTTAAGATTGAGGGAACGGCCAAAGGCTTCGCACTGCGTCACGGTGAACTGATCGACGCGCATTATATGGCGCGGGTTAAAGCCTGACGTGTGGAAGCAGAAAGGGCACCGAAGGTGCACTTCAGATTGATGACAAATCTAAAGTCCGGTGAATCTGAAAGTAACTGATTAGCTTAACGCGCTGGGAACACGGGCATAGGAGGAAAGCGTCCCGCGCCTGGGACAAAAACGCCCGGAGCTTTTTTGAACAACGCAATGCGTTGGCCCGGCTACGCCTGGCACGCCCGTCAGGCGATGTTTGTGAGGATCACGCCGCACTGATCACCTGCTATGGCTGACGTCATGCAGAATGTTTCTGATAAGCTGCAAATTATTTCGGATGCAGGTGATGCGCAGTCGCGCTGACTTATATACCAGCATAGAGCGCTTTGCTCAGAGTTCTGGAACGATCAGTAGTAATGAAATCTGAGGGCACTGCAGACCTGGCTGCAGATTACAAAAAAACGGAACCAGGGTAGTGAAAGAGGATGATTATTTATGATTGATAATTATACAGTTATTACAAAAATGCAGGCTGACAGTCTGCTGGGAGTGCGCCTTGATAAGGCATTGGACGACGTAAAAGATGCCGTTCTGGATCAGGCTCGGCATGTCAACATGAGTGTCACACGTCTGGCTTTCTACAGCTCATGTTTTACCGATAATTATCAGGACGTATGTGCAGCGCAGAAAAGTGAAGACGTGCGTTTTATGGAAGCACTGGTTCAGTTAGTAAAGCGTCATGATGTCATCAAAAGAATGTTTCAGATCTACGTTGAGCACCTTCTGAGTAATCGCTCCTCTGAAAGCACACGCAGAATTCAGCAGGCTCTGATAAAAAAAGGGGCGACTATCGCGTCATCCTCACTGACCAATCAGGGGCTTAGTTCTGCTATCGTCGCTGCTCTGGGTTTCAGCTTCGGGATGAAAATATCCGTAGATACCAAACTTGCCAAAATCTCTGCTGTATCAGTCACTCTTGCAAGCTATTACGGTTATGTTCAGGAAGCGGCAGAGGCTGCACACAGGTTGTTGCAGCTCAGCCCCATTTATTACAGCGCGCTTTACGCTGAAAAGTTAGAAATGCTTTATTTCATCATTGAGCCGGTAATCAATCAGAATGTACATCTGATTTCTACTTTGTCTTCAGAGGACGAAATCGCCAACGCCATCATGCGAGTTCTTAGATGAGTAATTATTTTATCAAATGGCTGCACCGGCAGTTCCGCTATTTTGCGGCCACCCTAATCCCGGCAGTGCTTATTATCGGATTCGGCATGCTGGCCGTCACCTTCTGGCCAGCCTTTGCATGGAGCTCAACAGCCGTCTTTGCCGTTCTGGTCATAGGCCTGACTTTCTGGCTCGTTTAAAGAATTGCACATCATCCCCTGTATGCCCATTAGCGACATACAAGGGATAACGCTTTTGCGTCTTTCCGTTCTGACCGTGTTCCCTGAGCAGGCTCGACCCAGCCGCCACTTTGTTCTCAGATATCAGTATCCCGCACTCAAATCATCAATGCTGCGCGGATCGGAAGCGCCATACAGCATGCCATCTGGCCCGATCATGATGCTCTGCGTACTGCCCATCGACGGCAGCACCTTCACATGCTGACCTTTAGCTTCCAGCAGACGCAGCGTATCGGGGCTGAAGCCCTTCTCCACCCGTAGCTGATCCGGCAGCCACTGATGATGGAAGCGCGGCGCATTGGTAGCTTCCGCCACGTTCATCCCGAAATCGATGCTATTAACCACCATCTGCAACACCGTCGTGATAATACGGCTGCCGCCAGGACTGCCGGTCACCAGCCAGGTTTTGCCGCCTTTGGCGACGATCGTCGGCGACATTGATGACAACGGACGTTTCGCTGGCTGCACCGCATTCGCTTCCCCACCGACCAGCCCATAGACATTGGGTGTGCCTGGCTTGGCTGAGAAGTCATCCATCTCGTTATTCATCAGGATGCCGCTTTTACCCGCCACAATTCCGCTGCCGAAATAGGTGTTCAGCGTGTAGGTCACCGCAACCGCATTGCCCTGCTTATCCACCACCGAGAAATGCGTGGTCTGATTACTTTCGTAAGGTTCGAGCTTGCCAGGTTTGATCTCGCTGGAAGGACGCGCCTTCGCCACATCGATCTGCTGCGCCAGCGTTTTGGCGTAGGCTTTACTGGTCAGCGCCTGCCACGGCACCTTCACGAAATCAGGATCGCCGAGATATTCTGAGCGGTCCGCATACGCATATTTTTCCGCTTCCGCCATCACCTGCATGGCGTCAGCGCTGCCAAAGCCCATCTTCGCCAGATCGAAGTTCTCCAGAATATTCAGGATCTGCACGATGTGGATACCACCGGATGACGGAGGCGGCATTGAGAAGACTTCATAGCCACGGTAGGTGCCGCTGATTGGCTTACGCTCGACCGCACGATAGGCCGCCAGGTCAGCTTTGTTGATCAGGCCGCCGTGCTGCGCCATCTCTCCGGCGATCTCATCCGCGATTGCACCTTTGTAAAAGGCATCCGGCCCCTGACGGGCAATCAGTTGCAGGCTATGAGCCAGATTCTTCTGCACCAGCCGATCACCCTTCTGCCACGGCGTGCCGTCAGGTTTGTAGAAAATCGCTTTACTGTTGGGATGGGTGATCAGTACTTCTTTGCCGTAGGTTTTCAGGTCATCCGCCAGCGCATCGTTGACCGGAATACCGTCACGCGCCAGTTTGATCGCCGGTGCCAGCAGGGTGCTTAGCGGTAGAGTGCCATATTTTTGCGCGGCCAGCGCCAGTCCGGCGACGGTGCCCGGCGTACCAGAGGCCAGATGTGACGTCAGCGACAGCTTACTGTCGGCGTTGCCCTGCTTATCCAGGAACATATCGCGCGATGCGTGGCCCGGTGCCATTTCACGGAAATCAATGGCGGTAGCGCGACCCGAGGCGGTGCGCAGCAGCATAAAGCCACCGCCACCTAGGTTGCCCGCCTGCGGATGGGTCACGGCCAGCGCAAAGCCCACGGCGACCGCGGCATCCACCGCATTCCCGCCCTGACGCAGGATCTCTACGCCGACCTGGGTTGCCATCGCATCCACCGACGCCACCATGCCATGCTGCGCTTTTACCGGGTGAAAAGTATCACTGTCTACGCCGTAGGAGACCGGCGGAGCCTGAACAGGAGCAGCGTTAGCACCCGCCACTACGGTGAAACTCATCACCAGCGACCAGCTAAGCTGACGCACTGTTTGCTGCATTTTCATCCTGCCACCATCCCGTATTGTTATTTACATTTTTTTATCATTTCTGCAAGTGTCTACAAATACAGCAAATTAACCGGGGTTAAGTCAAATCAGGAATACATCTGAAAGTAAGGTCTGTGATATCGGGTAAACTTATGGGTGCGACCCTGATATCGGTGTGCGCCGTCGTGCACCCAAAACCCTGTCGCGTTAAGGAAGGAGGAGTGATGAAAAAGTGGATGATTGTTTTAGCCGCCCTGCTGCCTTTCGCCAGCCAGGCGAATACGCTGAACAGCACCAACGATCCGAACAAACCGGGTTATAACCCGAGTCAGCAGCGGATGCAGTCGCAGATGCAGACCGACCAGCAGCAGCAACAGCTCAAGCTGCGCCAGGATCAGCAGCGTCAGACGCAGGACATGCAGCGTAAAATGCAGGAACAGCGGAACAGCGCCCAGCAGCGGGTGATTACCTCGCAGCCGGGCCAGCAGAATCAAAGCCAGAACCAGAACTAACTAAAATCGGGGCCGATGATGTCGATGCTGTCGGTACAGATGGCATCGACGCCCCACTTCAGTAGTTCCTGCGCCCGATCCGGGCTGTTCACGGTATAAACCAGAATCTTCAGTCCGCCTGCTTTCAGTTCGGCGACCCGCTCCGCAGTCAGCACCTTGTGATTGAGATGAATCGACACGCACGCCAGCGCAGTCGTTTTTTCCTGCCACTCTGGATCCCAGCTGTGCGACAGCAGGCCACGCGGCAGCTGCGGCTCGACCTGCATCGCCGCTTCCAGTGCTTCAAAAGAGAACGAAGAGAGCAACGGTGCGGTCTGGCCCTGCCACAGGATCGCGGCAGCCTGGGCCACGGCGCGTCCGGTTTCGGCGTCACTGCCGGTGGTCGGTTTAATTTCGATGTTCGCCATCATCTGATGCTGACGGCAGCGGGCCGCGACTTCATCCAGCCGCGCCAGTTTCTCGCCGCTAAACGCATTGCCAAACCAGCTGCCCGCGTCGAGCTGCGACAGCTTCTCCCACGGCAGCTGACCCGCCACGCCCCAGCCATTACTGGTGCGATCCAGCGTGTCGTCATGCAGCAGAAATATCTGTGCATCCGCCGATAATTTGGCATCAAACTCAATCATCTGATGACCATATTTCGCGCCGGTGTCGATCGCTGCCAGCGTGTTTTCCGGTGCCAGTTTACCGCCGCCGCGATGGGCAACGATGCGGGGATAGGGCCAGTGTTGTGTGCTCATTCCAGACGCTTTCCATGGGTTGAATCGAAGAAGTGTAACGCATCTGACGGCAGATGCAGCCACAGCGAACTGCCAGGCTGCGGCCGTTCGCTGTGGGCTAAGCGTACCACCAGTGGCGTGTCACCGATGCGACCATGTGCCAGATTATCGGCACCCAGCATCTCCAGCGTATCGACTCGCAGTGGGATGCCACCCTGCTCGCGGCTGCTGAGCTGGATATGCTCTGGCCGGATACCTAATACTACCGGCCGGTTAGCCCATTTCGCTTTTGTGTCGCTGAGCGGCAGTGCATGCGAGGCGTCAAGCTCGAAGCGCGAGCCGTCACTGCTGAACTGCCCATGCAGCAGGTTCATGGCGGGCGCGCCGATAAACGAGGCAACAAACTGGCTGGCGGGACGCTCATACACTTCAACCGGCGTGCCGAGTTGTTCGACCACGCCTTTGTTCATCACCATTACCCGCTCCGCCAGCGTCATCGCCTCGACCTGATCGTGGGTCACATAGAGGCTGGTGGTCTGTAAGCGGCGATGCAGTTGCTGCAGCTCCAGCCGCATCTGCACCCGCAGGCGGGCATCGAGATTCGACAGCGGCTCATCGAACAGAAACACTGCCGGTTCACGCACGATGGCGCGACCCATCGCCACGCGCTGGCGCTGTCCGCCCGAGAGTTCGCGAGGCCGGCGCATCAGCAGGTGATCCAGCTCCAGACTGCGCGCCGCGTCGAGCACCCGCTGGCGGATCTGCTCTTTGCCCATCCCGCGGATTTTCAGGCCATAGGCCATGTTCTCCTCCACTGACATGTGGGGATAGAGCGCGTAGTTCTGGAACACCATCGCAATGCCGCGATCTTTCGGCTCTTCCTGGGTGACACGCCGGTTGTCGATATAAATATCGCCAGAGGAGACGCGCTCCAGTCCGGCTACCATGCGCAGCAGGGTCGATTTCCCGCAGCCGGAAGGCCCGACCATCACCATAAACTCGCCGTCATTGATGGTGACGTTCAGCGGCTGAATGATCTGATTTTTGCCATCGTAGGACTTGGTTACTGCCTGAAGGGTTACGCCTGCCATCTTATTTCTCACTCTCAACCAGACCGCGCACAAAGGCACGCTGCATGACTAACACCACCACCAGCGGCGGGATCAGGGTTAATAACATTGCCGCCATCACTTCGTTCCACTGGGTCGGTGAGCCGCTGGTGGAGATCATGCTTTTGATCCCCGCCACCGCCGTGCCGAGGCTGGCGTCATTAATGATCAGCAGCGGCCAGAGATACTGGTTCCAGCCGTAGATAAAGGTGATGACGAACAGCGCCGCCAGATTGGTTTTCGACAGCGGCAGCACAATGTCGATGAAGAAGCGCATCGCGCTGGCACCGTCGATGCGCGCTGCTTCCACCAGCTCATCCGGCAGCGACATAAAGAACTGACGGAACAGGAAGGTGGCGGTGGCCGAAGCCATCAGCGGCAGGGTTAATCCGCTGTAGCTGTCGAGCAGGTTAAGATCGGCAATCACCTGCACCGTGGGGAAGATACGTACCTCCACCGGCAGCATCAGGGTGATGAAGATCAGCCAGAAAAAGAGCGTGCGCAGCGGAAAACGAAACCAGACCAGCGCAAACGCCGACAGCATCGACACCGTGATTTTGCCGAAGGTGATGCCGAGCGCCATGATCATGCTGTTGAGCAGCATCAGGCCAAACGCCGGTCCGCTGCCGTTGACGCCGTGCGTCCAGATGTGCGAAATGTTCTCCCACAGGTACGAACCGGGCACCAGCGTCATCGGCACCTGATAGACCGCCTCGTTATCCAGCGTCGCCGCCACAAAGGCGACATAGAGCGGAAACAGGATGGTGAGCACGCCCAGCACCAGTACGATGTGGCTGAAGATATCCAGTCCGCGTCGATTCTCAATCATTGGTATTGCACCTTACGTTCAACAAAGCGGAACTGGAGCACCGTCAGCCCGATCACCAGCAGCATCAGCACCACCGACTGTGCCGCGGACGAGGAGAGATCCAGCCCGGTAAAGCCTTCGCGATAGATTTTGTAGATCAGCGTGGTGGTCGCCTGCACTGGCCCGCCGCCGGTTGCGGCATCGATCACCGGGAAGGTATCGAAGAAGGCGTATATCAGGTTCACCACCAGCAGGAAGAAGCTGACCGGCGTAATCAGCGGCAGTGAGAGGTTGAAGAAGCGACGCACGGGTCCGGCACCGTCAATCGCGGCGGCTTCCACCAGGGATTTGGGAATAGACTGGAGTGCGGCGAAGAAGAACAGGAAGTTGTAGCTCATCTGCTGCCAGATCGATGCCAGCACCACCAGGAACATCGCCTGACCGCTGTTCTGCGCGTAGTTCCAGTTGTAGCCGACGTGGTTCAGCAGGTAACTGAACAGGCCCAGACCGGGATTAAACAGGAACATCCAGAGCACCGCGGCCACCACGGGCGCAACGGCGTAGGGCAGCAGCAGCAGGGTCTGATAGAGGCGGCGCAGTCGCACCACATAATCCACCAGCGCCGCCAGCAGCAGCGAGAAGACCATGCCGAACACCGTTACCATGCCGCTGAACTTTATGGTGGTCCAGAACGAATCGAGATAATAGGGATCGGCAAACAGTCGTCTGAAGTTTTCCAGCCCGACAAAGCTGCTGGAGATGCCAAAAGGATCGAGGCTTTGCAGCGAATACCACAACGCTTCACCGGCAGGCCAGAGAAAGAAGATAGCGGTAATCAACAGTTGCGGCAGCACCAGAAGATAGGGCAACAGACTGGTGCGAAAGACCGGACGAGATGAAGACATGGCGTACCTGACGTCAGAAAAGAGGGGCCAGCCAGGCTGGCCCGCAAGAGGAGATTACTTCACCTGCTGCTGGAAGCGGCGCAGCAGCTCGTTGCCGCGTTTCACTGCGTTATCCATCGCATCCTGCGGCGACTGCTTGCCGGTCCAGACGCTTTCCAGCTCTTCGTCGATCACGGTACGAATCTGCGGCATGTTGCCCAGACGCATCCCTTTAGTGAACGGCAATGGTGGCTTGTTCATCATCTGGCGAGTGGCGATATCCGCACCCGGATTCTTATCGTAGAAGCCCTGCTGTTTAGTCAGCTCATAGGCGGCGGTGGTAATCGGCAGATAGCCCGTTTTCTGATGCCATTCCGCAGCGATTTCCGGTTTAGCCAGGAACTGCATGAATTCGGCCACGCCTTTGTAGGTTGCCGCATCTTTGCCTTTCATCACCCACAGGCTCGCACCCCCAATCAAGGCGTTCTGCGGCGCATTCGGCACGGTGTCGTCATACGGCATCATGCCAACGCCGAAGTTGAATTTGGCGTAATGACGGATATCGGCCAGCGAACCGGATGAAGCGGTGGTGATGCCGCAGTCGCCGTTGTAGAACTTGGCGGTGGACTCATCTTTGCGGCCAAAGTAGGTGAAGTCCCCTTTCTTGTTCATCGCTTCCAGCAGTTCGATATGACGAACCAGTACCGGCTTGTTGAACTCCAGCACCGCGTCCAGTCCGTCAAATCCGTTGTTTTCCGTCGCTACCGGCAGAGCATGCCAGGCACTGAAGTTTTCAATCTGGATCCAGCCCTGCCAGCCGCTGGCGTAGCCACAGCTCATGCCCGATTTACGCAGTGCGGCGGCATCCGTCGCCAGCTCCTGCCAGGTTTTAGGTGGCTGGTCCGGATTCAGACCCGCTTTTTTAAAGGCGTCTTTGTTGTAGTAGAGCACCGGCGTCGAGCTGTTGAACGGCTGGGAGATCAGCTGGCCTTTGCTGTCGCTGTAGTAGCCCGCCACCGTTGGCACGAACTGTTTTTCATCGAAGGGAATGCCGGCATCTTTGAAGACCTGATGCACCGGCACAATCGATTTAGAGGCCATCATGGTCGCCGTACCGACTTCATAGACCTGCAGCACCGCAGGCGCTTTGCCGCTGCGCACCGCCGCGATCCCTGCTGCCAGGCTCTGCTCGTAGTTACCTTTGTAGGTCGGAACAATTTTGTAATCGGGATGCGTCTGGTTAAAACGCTGTGCCAGCGAATCCACTTCTTTGCCTAGCTCGCCTTCCATGGAGTGCCAGAAAGGAATCTCAGTGGCGGCCATGGCATGGCTGCTGAGCGTCAGACCGAGCAGCGCGCTCATCAGGCTACGACGAAAGGTAACGACGGACATAGAATTTTCCTGTGCAGGTAAATACGCGTGAAATCACGGATTTCTGTTTCGCGAAGTAACATGACACGGGGAAATGACGGATTAATAACAACCAGATGACAGCCGGATGACAGGCTTTATTGAGGAAAAGAGGACGCTGGCAGCGCGGCGGCAAACCGCCCGCGCTGCCAGTTTTTAGTTACATAAAAGAGCGCAGGGTCAGGGGGGGTAAGTTGCCCCTGGCTTTATTCTCAGAACCTCTCAAACCAACACTCAAGGCCGTCGGCGTCGCAGGCAGTTCGGCACCGGCCAGCGCGCAGTAACCGGAGCGTATAAATATACGTGAGGATTACGAGCACTGCCCGGTGTCGAAATGGCAAGTAAGCCAGGCCCATGCACACCAAAGTGCGCAGCCACCGGAGCGTACTCATAGTACGTGAGGATGGCGAGCACTGCCCAACCGCAACCTGGCAAGTAAGCCAGGCCGTGCCCCATCAGACACCTAAGTACGCGCTGCGGACGGCTTCGTTGGATAGGAGAGCTGCACCGGTATCTTCGAGCACCACATGCCCGTTCTCCAGCACATAGCCCCGATCCGCCAGCTTCAGCGCCTGATTCGCATTCTGCTCCACCAGGAAAATTGTCATCCCCTCGCTGCGCAGCTGCTCAATGGTGTCGAAAATCTGCTGAATAATGATCGGTGCCAGTCCCAGCGAAGGCTCATCCAGCAGCAGCAGGCGCGGCTGGCTCATCAGCGCACGGCCAATCGCCAGCATCTGCTGCTCGCCGCCTGACATCGTCCCGGCGCGCTGGATTTTGCGCTCTTCCAGACGCGGGAAGAGTTCATACACGCGCTTAATCCGCGTCAGATAGTCCGGCCGGCTGGCAAAAAAGCCGCCCATCGCCAGGTTCTCTTCTACCGTCATGCGCGAAAACACCCGCCGTCCCTCTGGCACGATGGCGATCGCTTCACGCATGATGCGCGCCGTTTGCCAGTCAGTAATCGCTTTGCCATCAAAGGTAATGGTGCCCTGGGTCGCGCGCGGCTCGCCGCACAGCGTGCCCAGCAGCGTGGTCTTTCCGGCTCCGTTAGCGCCAATCAGGGTGACGATTTCGCCCTGATTGATATAGAGGCTGACGTTGTGCAGCGCCTGAATTTTGCCGTAATGGGCGCTGACGTTTTCAATGGTTAACATCGCATTTGCCATCTCAGGCCTCTCCTAAATAGGCACGAATGACATCCGGATTATTGCGAATCTCCTCCGGCGTTCCGTTAGCCAGCGGCGTTCCCTGATTAACCACGTAAATACGGTCAGAAATACCCATCACCAGCTTCATATCATGTTCAATCAGCAGCACCGACACCTTGTGTTCGCCACGCAGTTCCGCAATCAGCGCGTCCAGCTCGTGGGTCTCTTTGGGGTTAAGACCCGCCGCCGGTTCATCCAGCATCAGGATCTCCGGGCGCGTCACCATGCAGCGCGCAATCTCCAGCCGACGCTGCTGACCATAGGCCAGATTGCCCGCCTGACGGTTTGCCAGATCCAGCAGACCGACCCGCTCCAGCCAGGTCGCCGCACGATCCAGCGCCTCGCTCTCACTGCGGCGAAACGCCGGGGTTTTCAGCAGGCCGGAAAACACGCCGCTTTTCAGATGCTGATGCTGAGCAACCAGCAGGTTCTCAATGACCGTCATCTCACGGAACAGACGCACGTGCTGGAAAGTGCGCACGATGCCCATCCGCGCAATCTTCTGGCCCGGCAATCCTTCCAGATGCTGCTCACGCAATTTGATCGTGCCACCGGTAGGCTTGTAAAAGCCGGTCAGGCAGTTGAACACGGTGGTTTTACCGGCACCGTTGGGACCAATCAGTGAAACGATCTCCTGCGGACGCAGCTCCAGCGCCACATTGTTCACGGCTAACAGACCGCCGAAGCGCATCATCAGGCCTTCAACGGCTAATAAAGGCTGAATCATGCCTGCTCTCCTTTTTTAGCGGCTCTGAGCTTCAGATGCGGACGCTTCATCGGCAACAATCCCTGCGGACGCCAGATCATCATCAGCACCATCAGGCCACCCAGCACCAGCATGCTGTACTCATTAAGATCGCGCATCAGCTCACGTGACACCACCAGCAGAATGGCGGCCAGAATCACCGCAAACTGCGAGCCCATCCCGCCCAGTACCACAATCGCCAGCACAAAGGCGGATTCGACAAAGGTAAAGGATTCCGGACTGACAAAGCCCTGACGCGCCGCGAACAGACTGCCAGCAAAGCCCGCAAACGCGGCACTGATGGTAAAGGCGGTCAGCTTGATGCGGGTCGGACTCAGGCCCAGTGAACGGCAGGCAATCTCATCTTCGCGCAGCGCTTCCCAGGCCCGGCCCAGCGGCATCCGCAGCAGCCGGTTGATCACGAACAGTGTCAGCACCACCAGCAGCAGCGCCACCAGGTAGAGGAAAATAATGCGGTCGCTGGGATCGTACTTCAGCCCAAAGAAGTTATGGAAGGTATCCCAGCCGCCTTCACGTGGCGTACGGCCAAACTCCAGACCAAACAGCGTCGGTTTCGGGATCTGGCTGATGCCATTCGGGCCGCCGGTCAGCGCGGTATTGTTCAGCAGCAGAATACGCACGATCTCACCGAAGCCCAGCGTCACAATCGCCAGATAGTCGCCACGCAGTCGCAGCACCGGGAATCCCAGCAGCAGACCAAACAGCGCAGCAACCATGCCGGAGAGCGGCAGACACTGCCAGAAGCCAAGACCGTAATAGTGGTTCAGCAGCGCAAAGGTGTAGGCACCGATGGCGTAGAAGCCGCCATAACCCAGCACCAGCAGGCCAGAGAGTCCGACCACTACGTTTAAGCCCAGACCGAGCATCACGTAGATCAGCGTCATGGTGGCGATATCAACGGTGCCGCGTGACACCAGGAATGGCCAGGCAATCGCCGCGATAATCATCACCGCCATCACCAGCTTCTGCTTTGGCGTCGAGCCATCCAGGCCGGGTAACACCAGTGCCGGACCGGAAATTTTCTTCAGGCCGCTTTGCCAGACCGGACGCAGCAGCTGGAACAGAAACACCACCGCACAGCCTGCGGCGATCCAGTTCCAGCGCACGCTACCGGCGTTCTGCACCACCAGATTGGTGCCGTCCAGATTCAGGCGCAGTCCCATAAAGAAGGTGGCGAGCACCAGCAGCATCACCGAGGAGATCAGGGCGTTGATAAAGGAAGACTTCATACTTTTTCGACCTCCGGGCGACCCAGAATCCCGGTTGGCATCACCAGCAGCACCACAATCAGCAGAGCAAACGAGACCACATCTTTATATTCCGTGCTGAGATACGCCGAGGTCAGCGCTTCAGCAATGCCCAGCACCAGGCCGCCAATCATTGCGCCCGGAATACTGCCAATCCCGCCCAGTACGGCAGCGGTGAAGGCTTTCATGCCTGCCATAAAGCCGATGAAAGGGTTAATCGACCCATAGAACTGGCCCAGCAGCACACCTGCGACTGCCGCCATCGCGGCACCGATCACAAAAGTCAGCGAGATCACGCGGTCGGTGTTTATTCCCAGCAGGCTGGCCATTTTCAGGTCTTCAGCGCAGGCGCGACAGGCGCGGCCCATGCGGGAATAGCGGATAAAGGTGGTCAGCGCCAGCATCGCCAGGAACGTCACCACCCAGATCACAATCTGCATGGTAGAAATCGTGGCGGCAAAACCGTTGCTCTCACCGACCGTCCACTGTCCGGTAATCAGGCTCGGCAGCGCCAGGTCGCGTGAACCCTGCGTCAGGCTGACGTAATTTTGCAGGAATATCGACATTCCGATGGCGGAGATCAGCGCAATCAGGCGCTTGGATGAGCGCACAGGCCGGTAGGCGACACGCTCGATGCTCCAGCCGTAGGCACTGGAGATAATCACCGCCATCACGAAGCCAGCTGCAATCATCAGCCAGGTCGTGTCGATGCCCATCATCATCAGGGCGGCAATCACGATAAAGGAAACATAGCTACCGATCATGTAGACCTCGCCATGGGCGAAGTTGATCATGCCGATAATGCCGTAAACCATGGTGTAACCGATGGCGATCAGCGCGTAGGTGCTACCCAGGGTCACACCGTTAAACATCTGCTGAATAAAATAGAGGAACTGCTCGGACATACCTTGACCCTTACTTAACCGATCGCAGGCGATCGGGGTACAAAAAACGCCTGGCAGACGAGCACCAGGCGTTCGTGTCGCTGGTCAGGGGAAACCGGTTACCCGGCTTCCCGCTCACCACAAAACAGCCTGGTTTATTTCACTGCGGTCGAGGTGCCATCGGCATGCCATTTGAAGACGCCGAATTCAAAGCCCTTGAGATCGCCCTTCTCATCCCAGTTCAGGTTGCCCATCACGGTTGGCACGGCAGCGCCTTCCTTGAGGTTTTTCACGATAGCGTCCGGCTCAGCGCTCTTGCTGCGCTCCATACCGGTTGCCAGCGACTGCAGAGCTGCATAGGTGGTCCAGACGAACGGGCCGGTTGGATCCAGTTTCTTCGCTTTCAGCGCGTCAACGATCGGTTTGTTGGTTTCAACCTGGTCGTAGCGTTTCGGCAGAGTCACCAGCATGCCTTCAGAAGCCGCACCGGCGATGTTCGACAGCGAGGCGTTACCCACGCCTTCTGGTCCCATAAACTGAGTTTTCAGACCAGCAGCACGTGCCTGACGCACGATCTGGCCCATTTCCGGGTAGTAACCGCCGAAATAGACGAAATCGACGTTCTCTTTCTTGAAGCGTGCGACCAGGGTAGAGAAATCTTTGTCGCCTGCGGTGATACCTTCAAACATCACGATATTGGCGCCCTGCTTTTTCAGGCTCTCCTGCACGGAGCGCGCCAGGCCTTCGCCATACTGCTGTTTGTCGTGAACGACAGCGATGCGCTTAGGTTTCAGCTCGCTCATCACATATTTCGCGGCGGTCGGACCCTGGTCAGAGTCGAGACCAGTAGTGCGCATAATCAGCTTATAGCCACGGGCAGTCAGGTCAGGTGCGGTCGCAGCCGGGGTGATCATCAGCACGCCTTCATCTTCATAGATGTCAGACGCGGGCTGGGTGGAGGAAGAGCAGAGGTGGCCAATAACGTAATGGATGCCGTCGTTAATCACCTTGTTCGCTACCGCAACCGCCTGTTTCGGGTCGCAGGCGTCATCATATTTCACCGCAACCAGCTTGTTACCGTTAACGCCGCCTTTGGCGTTGATGTCTTCAATCGCCTGCGTTGCACCCGCGAACTCCATGTCACCGTACTGTGCGACCGGACCCGACATTGCGCCAACAATCGCCACTTTGATATCTTCAGCCAGCGCCGCATGGCTCATCGCCAGTGCTACACATCCCGCCAGTAATGCGCGACCTTTCATTTTCATCCTGACTACCCCATTTGTTTTGTCGTGTATGTTGTGAGTGCTTGCGTTGCCAGATAAAGCCGAAAACTGATTAATCTTGAAGGAGTTAGCGTACTTTTCTGGCATTTTTTAGTAATAAGGCTTTATTTTTCAGGTTATTAAACAGGAAGTTTCTTCTGTAAATCAACTGACATATTCAGAATTGACTGAGTGAAACAGCATAATACACTGGAGGCAACGGCCGGTTTTTCACCACTTTGCCAGCGCGTTATGCTGGATTGATCGCCTGCTATCCCTGTTTACAACTATCATCCTGGCATCCAGGCCATCTTTTGACCTGTTTTATTGATGAAAATGTGGTAGCACTCTGGTTGTATACTTTCGCTGCACTTTCCCCTATTACAGAGGTTTTTGTTATGAAGCTCACTATTCAGCGTTTAACCACGCTGACCGCGCAGGACCGCATCGATCTTGGCAAAATCTGGCCGGATCTGGAGATTGAACAACTGGAACAGAGTCTGAGTGAGCGACATCGCCTCTACGCCGCACGCTTTAATGATCGGCTGCTGGCGGGTTTGCAGCTGGAAATCTCGGGGATGCATGGCAAGATTCACCGGCTGACGGTGCGCGATGTCACCCGGCGACGCGGCGTGGGACAGTATTTGCTGGAGGAGACAATCAGGCAGAACGGGTCGATATCTGACTGGTGGATAGCCGATGATGGCAGTGACGATCAGCAGGTACGGGCGACGTTTATGCAGGCATGTGGTTTCAGGGCACAGAGTGATGGCTGGATACGGGCCGTAGAATAGGCAGACGAAGAAAACAAAAAGGGCGACATCATCTGTCGCCCCTTGAGGTCATATTACGCTTCGATCGCCATACGCAGTTTCTTCATGGCGTTCTTTTCCAGCTGCCGGACTCGTTCGGCTGATACGCCGTACTGATCGGCCAGCTCCTGCAGCGTGGTTTTGTTGTCTTCATCCAGCCAGCGGGCGCGAATGATGTGCTGACTACGCTCATCCAGACCTTCCATCGCATAGCTCAGCTTGTCAGCGGCGTGCGCGTCCCAGTTATCCTCTTCAATGCCGTCGGCAAAGTCAGAGGTTTTATCCTGGAGATAAAGCACTGGCGCCATCGAACGGCCTTCGCTGCTCTCGTCGTCGGCAGACATATCAAAGGTCATGTCCTGCGCGGCCATACGCGATTCCATTTCACGCACATCTTTGCTGCTTACGCCCAGCTCACGCGCAACCATCTCGACTTCGTCCTGATTGAACCAGCCCAGACGCTGCTTGGTTTTACGCAGGTTAAAGAACAGCTTACGCTGTGCTTTAGTGGTCGCGACTTTCACGATACGCCAGTTACGCAGCACGTATTCGTGAATCTCCGCTTTAATCCAGTGCACGGCAAACGAAACCAGACGCACGCCCACTTCAGGGTTGAAGCGACGCACCGCTTTCATCAGGCCGATGTTGCCTTCCTGGACCAGGTCAGCCTGTGGCAGACCGTAGCCGGAGTAATTACGAGCGATATGAACTACAAAGCGTAGGTGAGACAGGATCAGCGTCTTTGCTGCATCCAGATCGCCCTGGTAATGCAGCCGTTCAGCCAACGCTTTTTCCTCTTCAGCCGAGAGCATCGGCCAGGTATTCGCAGCCCGGACGTAAGACTCCAGGTTGCCAAGAGGAGCAATAGCTAAAGTTTGCATTTCTTTGGTCATTCAAACCCTCACAAATTCAGTGGAATTGCCGCACATTTCCCTGCGCAGACGATACATTAAGTCAACGTCGCGCGAAATCCGAAAGCAATCTGTGCTACTTAGAGTGATAAAGTTATCCACAAGTTCAATTGTAGCAGTGAATATTTTACACACAGATGACAGGAAGGGAAGAGGGAGAAAAATCCTCTGCACCCACCATCGGTAGCAGAGGACCATTATAACAAAAAAATGTTGCAGGCGTTTACTGCGGCGTAAATCGACGTAAATGTTGTACTGTTGCCAGCCACGCAGCTACCCAGCCGATGATGGCAGCAATCAGTAACAGCAGCAGCGCCTCATCCCAGGAGAAGCCTTCCAGCGAGAAGGTGGTACCAAATACGGTCGCCACACTGGCGACAACGGATTGCAGACGCAGCACCAGCACTTCTGACAGCAGCAGTGATAGCACCGCCCCGCTGAATCCCAGCAGCGCCCCGCCGTAGAGGAAAGGACGCAGGATAAAGCCGTCAGTAGCACCAATCAGCTTCTGCACGTTAATCGTGTCGCGGCGGGCAAAGATGCTGAGACGGACGCTGTTACCGATCACCAGGAACACCGCCACAATCATCAGCACGCCAATCATTGAGGCGATCTGCCCCACCAGCCCGGTCAGCGCCGCCAGTCTTGCAAACCAGCTGTCATCCATCCGCACTTCATCCACGCCCTGCACTTTGCTCACCCGATCGCGCAGGCTCTGCATGGTGTCTGAGTTCTGGAAATTGAGCTTAGGCGTGATGATGGCCACCGCAGGCAGCGGATTCTGCTCCAGCATATCCATTGCGCCGCCAAAGCCAGACCAGTTGCGGAACTCGTTCAGCGCCTCTTCCCGCGTCAGGTAGTTGACGTTATCCACGCCTTCAACCTGCTTGAGCTGCGCCACCACGTTTTCTGCCGCCGTATCATCCAGCGTTTTGGAGAGATAAACGGTTAACTGCGGCGCCGGATACCACTGCGTGGCCGCCTGGCTGACGTTTTTCCACACCATGTAGCAGACGCTGGGCAGCGTCAGGGAGATAGCGATAACCATGACCGTCAGCAGGGTAGCCAGCGGCTGACGCCACATATCAGAAAGCGTGCCGCGCAGCGCATAGCGCCACTGCTCCTGCCAGCCGCCCTTCAGCGCTTTACTTTTCGACTGCTGCTTCGGTTTCGGCGCAGCCGGACGTTTAATGCGTTTATTGACCATCGTGGCCTCCGTGCAGACGTCCCTGATTCAGTGTCATCATCCGGTAATTGCGTCGGGCGATAAGACCACTGTCATGCGTCGCCATCAGAACGGTGACGCCGACGCGGTTAAACTCTTCGAACAGGCGCAGAATGTCTTCTGACAGCGCGTCGTCAAGGTTACCGGTCGGTTCATCGGCCAGCAGAACGGCCGGCTTGTTCACCACCGCCCGGGCGATGCCCACACGCTGCTGTTCACCGCCCGAAAGCTGAATCGGATAACTTTTCGCTTTGTCGAGCAGGCCCACTTTATCCAGCGCCGCCGAAACGCGACGACGGATATCTTCGCCGCTGGCACCGGAAATAATCAGTGGGATCGCCACATTGTCATAAACCGAACGATCCATCAGCAGGTGGTGATCCTGGAAGATCATGCCAATCTGACGACGCAGGAAAGGCACCTCGCTGTTACGCAGGCGGGAAATGTCATGGCCGCTGAACCAGATTTTTCCGGCACTCGGGCGCTCAATGCCACAAATCAGCTTCAGCAAGGTACTTTTACCGGCACCGGAGTGGCCGGTCAGAAACGCCATTTCGCCAGGACGCAGACGGAAATCTACCCCCTGTAGCGCCTGACGTCCGCCGAGATATGCCTTACTGACCTCTTCAAAGCGAATCATCCTAATTAGTCCTCTCGGGCAAACAGTGCCTCAATAAAATCTTCCGCCTTAAACGGCCGTAAATCTTCAATGCCTTCACCGACGCCGATGTAGCGAATCGGAATACCGAACTGATCGGCCACCGAGAAGATCACGCCGCCTTTGGCGGTGCCATCCAGCTTGGTGAGTGCAATACCGGTCACGCCAACCGCTTCGTTAAACAGTCGGGCCTGGCTGACCGCATTCTGTCCGGTGCTGGCATCCAGCGTCAGCATCACTTCGTGTGGCGCTGAATCATCCAGTTTTTTCATCACGCGGGTGATTTTTTTCAGCTCTTCCATCAGGTGCGATTTGTTCTGCAGACGACCAGCGGTATCGGCAATCAGCACGTCAACGCCACGCGATTTCGCGGCCTGAATGGCATCGAAGATCACCGAAGCGGAATCTGCGCCAGTATGCTGAGCAATCACAGGAATGTTATTACGCTGGCCCCACACCTGTAGCTGCTCAACCGCCGCTGCACGGAAAGTATCACCGGCCGCTAACATCACCGTTTTGCCTTCAGCCTGATACTGGCGCGCCAGCTTACCGATGGTGGTGGTTTTACCCACGCCATTGACGCCAACCATCAGGATGACAAACGGCGTTTTGCCTGAAACTTCCAGTGGCGCATCCACTTTCGCCAGAATCGAGGCCATTTCCGCTTTCAGCAGGCCGTAGAGCGCTTCCGCGTCACGTAGCTGCTTGCGGTTTGCCTGCTGGGTCAGATGGGTAATGATGCGGCGCGTGGTATCCACACCGACATCTGCAATCAGCAACTGCTCTTCCAGCTCTTCAAACAGCTCATCATCAATCTTTTTGCCACGGAACAGGCTGATAAAACCGGAACCGAGGTTCTGACGGGTTTTAACCAGGCTGCGCTTCAGGCGGGCAAAGAAGCCCTCTTTGCTGGGACGCTCCTGCTCCTGCACGATGAGTGGCGCGGCGGCCAGCGGAAGATCGCTGACGGTATCGGATAACGCATCAGCCGGTTCCGCGTCAGTGACTTCAGCTTCACCTAATGCCAGCGCGGTCAGCTCTTCTTCGGTCAGCGGCGCTTCCGCTTCGCTGTCCGGCGTTTCAACGATCGGAGCATCATCCAGCGTCTGCGCGTCTTCACTTATCGGCACTTCCGCTTCGCTGTGCGGCGTTTCAACGATCCCGACGTCATCCAGCGCCAGCGCGGTCAGCTCTTCGTCGCTTAATGGCGCGTCTGCTTCACTGTCCAGGATTTCAACGATCGGGGCGTCATCCAGCGCCAGCGCGGTCAGCTCTTCTTCGCTTAAAGGTGCGTCTGCAGGTGCCTCTTCAGCGATCGGCGTAACCACGTCGTCGGCGTCGATAACCGGTGTCGCGTCATGTTCAGGTGCGGAGACTTCCAGTAACGCTTCAGTATCGGCCTCAATCGGCTCAGCCGCATCGAGCACTGCGGGTGCTGATTCATGCGGCGCTGCCGCGGTGACTTCCGCCTCACGCTGCTGTCCGGCCACCGTTTCGGTGATGACGACAGTCTCTTCCGCTTGCGCTTCAGCCTGGCTTAAAGCCGGGGCTTCCTGTTCTGTCTGCTGCTGTGCGGGTTCAGCGACCTCGTGTGTCTGCTCCTCCGCGACAGGTTGTTTCTCTTCCTCTTTGCCAAATCCCAGCCAGGAAAAAAAGCCACGTTTTTTCTCTTTTGCCATTGTGTGACGACACTCCTCGATGGCTTTGTCCCGGTCGCGCGTGGTTTCCAGGGGTAAATCAATGAAAGTCGGTCAGCGCCAGACCGGCGTAAACCGCAGAATAATGCATGACTTCAGCAACTCAGTAGTCTAACACTTTCCAGCCAGCTCACCACAGCACCCTTTTTTAACGTTTCTTCTCACCGATTCGCCCGTTAAACTACGCAACAAATTATGACGAGTTGTGAGCAAGATGAATAAAAACCCCCGCAGTACAGGCGGTGCCGGGCAGATTCGCATCATTGGCGGCCAGTGGCGCGGACGCAAATTGCCGGTGCCGGACAGTGCCGGACTGCGCCCGACCACCGATCGGGTGCGTGAGACGCTGTTTAACTGGCTGGCCCCGGTACTGCCAGAGGCTCGCTGCCTTGACTGCTTTGCCGGAAGCGGCGCATTAGGACTGGAAGCGCTGTCGCGATACGCCGGATCGGCCACGCTGCTGGAGCTGGAGCGTCCGGTGGCACAACAGCTGACAAAAAATCTGCAGACGCTGCGCGCCAGTAATGGCACCGTGATTCAGACCAATGCGTTAAACTGGCTGGCACAGCCGGGCACACCGTTCGATGTGGTGTTTATCGATCCGCCGTTTCGTCAGGGATTGCTGGAACAGACGTTGCAGTTGCTGGAGCAGAATCACTGGCTGGCCGATCAGGCGCTGATTTACGTCGAAAGTGAAGTGGAAAATGGCGCGCCGCCGGTGCCGCCAGAGTGGGATCTTTATCGCGAGAAAATAGCCGGACAAGTGGCTTATCGTTTGTATCAACGTCAACAGGAGACGCAGGATGTTACTTAATTTGGGGCGTCTGTTGATGCTATGCGTGTGGGGATTTTTACTGGCTAACCTGGTTCATCCCTACCCGAAACCGCTGACTTATTTTATCAACGTTGCGCTGATTTTCATGATCCTGATGCATGGTCTGCAGCTGGTATTACTGCGCACGACGCAGACTAAAGATGCGCCGCCGATTGACCGCGTCACCCAGGCCAAAGTGTTTCTGTTCGGGGTGTTTGAGCTGGTCGCCTGGCAGAAGAAAAACTTCCCACGCAAAAAATAGTGTCGGGCGGGCGCAATGCCCGCCGGTTACGGCAGGGGCGTGAAGCTGATAAAGCGCGTGCCCTGCATCTTCAGCTCGCCTCGCGCGCCTTTATCCAGCTGATGATATTCCGCCTCTTTCAGCTGCACTTTAATGTCGCTGGCTCCGTTCAGCGGATGAAACAGCACCTCATAGCGCATCTCTTCCCCGGCAATCACTTCGCGCTGCCGTGAACGGCGATTGGGCGAAGGAAATTCACGTTTGGTTCTGACCTCAGCCTGCAAAGAACGCTCCGGTGACGCGTCGTTAACCGCCACTTCACGGCGTTGCTTGATGAACTGACGTGTCGCCAGCACGGCGATAATCGCCAGGACGATGATAAAAATTAGCGGCGGTTTACTCATAACGCTCTCGTGCCTGCGGGGATAATGAATCAGGCGGCAAAGCATACAACCAGAGTTGCCTGATTGTCACATCTCAGAGGCTTAACCTAAACTGGAAGTGATATTTTGGGATCTTTCACCATTTTGAGTAAAAAAAGGGAGAAACAATGCTCTGGTCTTTCCTCGCTGTACTTTTCTCCGGCTGGCTCTATGTCGATGCCACCTATCGCGGCCCTCAGTGGCAACGCTGGCTGTTTAAACCGGTCACGCTGCTGCTGCTTGTCGGGCTGGCCTGGCAGGCACCGGTACTGCAAACCACGGACTACCTGATTCTGGCCGGTCTGGTCGCGACGCTGGTCGGTGATGCGTTAACGCTGTTGCCGCGTCAGCAGATGCTCTATGCCGTCGGGGCTTTCTTCCTGTCGCACCTGCTCTATACGCTCTGCTTCGCTGCCAGCATGACCATGACCTTCTTCTGGCCGATTCCGCTGACGCTGCTGATCATCGGTGCCGCCCTGATTGGCATCATCTGGAGCCGACTGGAAGATCTGCGCTGGCCTGTCTGCACCTTCATCGGCATGACGCTGGTGATGACCTGGATAGCGACCGAGCAGTACTTCTTCCGCCCGACCGATTACAGCTTCTCGATCATGGTCGGTGCCGGTCTGCTGCTACTGGCAAACGCCGTCTGGTTTATCTCGCACTATCGCCGTCGCTTCACCGCTGACAGCGCGATTGTTGCCGCCTGCTACTTTGCCGGTCACTTCATGATCGTGCGCTCATTGTGGGTCGTCTGAGAAAATAGTCTTGACTCTGGAGTTCACTCCAGAGTGTAGGATAAGGGATGGGCTGCGTTGCTCATCCCGCTATTTTTACACTCTGGAGGTCATATGCATCAACATCACGCCTGTGGCTGCGGCAAACCGCGTGCCAGCCACGCCGCAGCAAAACCGCTGTGCCAGGTTCGTCAGGCCCGTCCCCTCTCCCTTTCCATTCATGCTGCGACGCCGGTGACGGCGGATACCGCAGGCTGTTGCTGTGACAGTAACAGCAGCCCTGGCAATGACGCCGACACCGCTGAGGAAAGCGACCGGCGAAGTTCCACTTATCCCTATAGCTGGCAGGTCAGCGGGATGGATTGCCCGAGTTGTGCCCGCACCATTGAAACCGCCGTCCGACAGGTAAAAGGCGTGACAGACGCCCGCGTGCTGTTCAGCAGCGAGAAGCTGGTCGTCAACGCTGACAACGATGTGCAAAGCGCCGTTGAACATGCGGTGAAAAAAGCCGGTTTCCAGCTCGCCTCCCCATCACCTTCGTCAGCCACCCCGGCCACCAGTCCGGGCTGGCAGCAGAACCGCATGCTGATTTTGCTGGCACTGCTGGTCCTCGCCAGCAGCATTCTCAGCCAGTTCGCGCCCGCCTGGGGCGATCGGCTGTTTGTGCTGACCACGCTGGTCGGCCTGATCCCCGTAGCGCGCGGGGCATGGCAGCGCATTCGCAGCGGATCGCCTTTTACCATTGAGACATTGATGACCGTGGCGTCAGCCGGTGCGCTGATTATTGGCGCGCACGCTGAAGCCGCGATGGTGCTGGTGCTGTTTCAGCTGGGCGAACAGCTGGAAAGCTATGCCGCCTCCAGGGCGCGCAGCGGCGTAACCAGCCTGATGGCGTTGCGGCCTGAATCGGCAATTCGCCTTGAACAGGGCAAACGTCTTGAAGTGTCGCTGGCGGCGCTGCAACCCGGCGATGTGATTGAAGTCGCGGCGGGCAGCCGCCTGCCGGTCGACGGCCGTTTAATCAGCCCGCTCGCCAGTTTCGATGAGAGCGCGCTGACCGGTGAATCGCTGCCGGTCACGCGAGCCAGTGGCGAAAAGATCCTTGCCGGGGCCACCAGCGTGGATCGGCTGGTAATGCTGGAAGTGGTGTCGAAGCCAGGTGAAAGCGCGATTGACCGTATCCTGCAACTGATTGAGGAAGCGGAAACGCACCGTGCGCCGGTTGAACGCTTTATCGATCAGTTCAGCCGCATCTACACGCCGCTGGTCATGCTGCTGTCGCTGCTGGTGATGGTGGTGCCACCCCTGCTCTTCGCAGGCGACTGGCAGCCGTGGATCTACAAAGGTCTGACGCTGCTGCTGATTGGCTGCCCCTGTGCACTGGTGATCTCAACTCCCGCTGCGATTACCTCCGGGCTGGCTGCGGCTGCGCGCCAGGGCGCGCTGATTAAAGGCGGTGCGGCGCTGGAGCGCCTGAGTTCGCTGCGCAGAATAGCGTTTGATAAAACCGGCACGCTGACGCTGGGCAAGCCACAGCTGACGCAGATCCTGCGGTTTGGCGAGGCCAGTGAGTCAGAGATGCTGGCGCTGAGCGCCGCTGCGGAACAGGGTGCAACCCATCCGCTGGCCAGCGCTATCGTAGCGGCCGCGCAGGCGCGTGATCTGGTGATTCCTGAAGCGCAGGATCAGCAGGTGCAGGCGGGACGCGGCATCAGTGCGCAGGTCTCAGGCCAGCAGATTCAGCTGCTGACGCCCGGCCATACTCCCGGTCTGACGCCGCAACAAAGCGAGCAGATTGCTCAGCAGGAAGCCGAAGGTGAAACCCTGGTGGTGGTGATGCGCGATGGCGAGGCGCTGGGTGCGCTGGCCCTGCGCGATCAGCTGCGCGACGATGCCGTGGAGGCGTTAAAGGCACTGAAAAAGCTGGGTATTGAGAGCCTGATGCTGACTGGCGATAACCCGCGCGCCGCAGCAACGATTGCCCGCCAGCTGGATATTGATTATCGCGCCAGCCTGCTGCCCGCCGATAAAGTCGCAGCTATCCGTGAACTGAGTCAGCAGCAGCCGCTGGCGATGGTCGGAGATGGTATTAACGACGCTCCGGCGATGAAAGCGGCGACGCTGGGTATTGCGATGGGCAGCGGCACCGATGTGGCGCTGGAAGCAGCCGATGCGGCTCTGACGCGGAATCAGCTCAGCAATCTGGCCCCGATGATTGCGCTGGCACGCCGGACACGACGCATCATCCGCCAGAATGTCGGTATTGCGCTGGGTCTGAAGGCAATTTTCCTGGTCACCACCCTGCTGGGTCTGACCGGACTCTGGCTGGCGGTGCTGGCGGATTCCGGTGCGACCGCGCTGGTCACCGCCAACGCGTTACGGTTACTGCGTCGTCGCGCCTGAGTGTGAGGCTTCTGATCGATGAGTGAGGTTAACGACGGCCCGAACGGCTGTCGCTAACCCGCCATGCCTTTGCGGATCAGAAACTGGTAGGGCAGCGTGTCGGTCTGCTGCGCCAGCAGGCCGTGTTCCATAAAGCGGCAGAAGCCGGGAATATCGCGGGTCGTCGCCGGATCATCGGCGATGATCAGCAACGTCTCGCCATCCTGCAGCCCGCGTACGGTCTTGCGCACCATCATCACCGGCTCCGGGCAGCGCAGGCCACGGGCATCCAGCTGATGGTCGGCAGAGGAAAAAACATCGCTCATAATCAACTCGGTTCAGGTAAAGGGCGCTCATTCTAGCGCGTGCTGGCGGTGAAGCAAGGCGATAACGATTGCGCTAAAATTAACCATTGCATAAAAAGCACAACGCGGTAAGATGCCGCCGCTTTTTGCTCATAAAACTGCCAGACGCCGCTCGAACGACGTCCCGCAATGGGTTCCCTCACCCCAACATTAAAAAGGTTGAATATGCTCGCATTTTCTTCACGTCAGCGCATGCATGCGCTTTTCTGGTTGTCGCTGTTTCACCTGCTGGTGATCACATCTAGTAACTATCTGGTTCAGCTGCCAATTTCCGTCTTTGGCTTCCACACTACCTGGGGTGCGTTCAGCTTCCCGTTTATCTTCCTGGCGACCGATCTCACCGTGCGAATTTTTGGCGCACCGCTGGCCCGACGCATTATTCTGGCCGTGATGATCCCGGCGCTGTTTATCTCTTACGGCGTCTCGGCACTGTTTTATCAGGGTGAATGGCAGGGCTGGCAGGCACTGGAAGTGATGAATCTGTTTGTTGCCCGTATCGCCTGCGCCAGCTTTATGGCTTATGCGCTCGGTCAGATCCTCGACGTTCATGTGTTTAACCGTCTGCGTCGTCTGCCGCAGTGGTGGATAGCACCGGGCTGCGCGATGTTTCTGGGGAATATCAGCGATACGCTGGCCTTCTTCTTTATCGCCTTTTATAAAAGCCCCGATGCGTTTATGGCGCAGCACTGGGTTGAGATCGCCCTGGTGGATTACAGCTTCAAAGTGCTGATCTGCATGGTCTTCTTCCTGCCTGCCTATGGCGTGCTGCTCAACGCCGCGCTCAAGCGTCTGGCTGAACGTCAGACCGCCCGCCAGGTCAATTTCGGCTGAGCCTGGTTTATCAGGCGTTATTGTTGCAGGCAGTCTGGACACGGACAGCGCGGAACAACCGGAGCGTACACGTAGTACGTGAGGATTGTGAGCACTGCCCTGGTTCAGAATGACAAATGAAATAGTCTGATTGGCCAGGCTCTAATAGCCCATACGGTTTCCACTATTTTCCGCTAAGATCTTCTGACAATCATCAGGTTGCGTTTGCAACCTGATTCCTGTTGTATTAATGCCTGACTGGAAACTTAAAAAGGGATTCTGATGCGCAACCTGGTGAAATATGTAGGAATGGGTTTACTGGTACTTGGCCTGGCGGCCTGTGACCAGAAGAAAGATGAAGCGGCGAATGACAACGGCGTCAGCGCCAGTCAGTCGGCGCAGACCGTCACGCTGATGGATGGCAAACTGAGCTTCTCGCTGCCACCAGGCATGTCAGATAAAAGCGGTAAACTGGGTTCACAGACTACGAACATGCACGTTTACGCGGATGAAACCGGTGCCCGCGCCATTATTGTGATTGCTGGCGACCCGACCAGTGATGGGCTGGATGTGCTGTCGAAGCGCATGGAACAGCAGCAGCGTAACCGCGACCCGCAGCTGCAGGTGGTGTCGAACAAATCTGTGACGCTGAAAGATCAGCCGGCACAGCAGCTGGATACGGTGATTTCTGCCAACAACCAGACCTCATGGTCTTCCGTGGTTCTGGCAAAAGTGGATGGCAAGCTGGTGACACTGCAGATTACGCTGCCAGGCGATAATCAGCAGCAGGCGCAGAGCGATGCTGACAACATTGTGAAAAGCATTACGCTGAAGTAAAACAAAAGGCTGGCTTCCCACAGGGAAGCCAGCCTTTGTTCAGAACACGTTATAAACCGGTATTTTCCCGGATATATTTCCGCGCTTTCACCGCATACTCAAATGGATTGGCCAGCGCAGGATCCTGCTCCGCCTCCACCACCATCCAGCCTTTGTAGCCGTAATCATCCAGGATTTTAAACACCGGTTTGAAGTCGATCACGCCATCGCCCGGTACGGTAAAGGTGCCCTTTTTGACGCCTTCCAGGAACGAGAGATGATTCTCACGCACCTCGGCGACCACCTCATCACGCACATCCTTGAGATGCACGTGGAAGATACGCGGCAGATATTTTTCCAGCACCGCCAGCATCTTTTGCTGGGAGCCTTCGGAGTAGTAGACGTGGCCGGTGTCATAGAGCAAACCAACCTGCTCGTCAGTCATCGCCATAAACCGGTCGATCTCTTCAGTGGTCTGAATGCCGGTGCCCATGTGGTGATGCAGCGTCACGCGCATCCCCTTGTCCGCTGCGATGCGGGCCAGTTCGTTATAGCCCTCTGCAGTCAACCGCCACTCTTCATCGCTGAAAATTGCTTTCTCTTCAAATACCGCCAGCGTGGTGCCCTGAATACTTTTACTCTGCTCAGAACAGCCAATCACCCGCGCGCCCATCGCATGCAGGAAGTTCATGTGCTCGATGAACTGTTCGATGGTTTTCTCTTTGTCGCCGTTAGCAAAAAAGGTGCTGAACCAGGCATTGCAGATTTCGATGCCGCGAATGTCGAGCATCGGTTTCAGAATCGCCGGATCGCGTGGGTATTTGCTGCCCACTTCGCTGCCGGTAAAGCCAGCCAGCGCCATCTCACTCACGGTTTGCTGGAAGGTATTCTCACTGCCGAGATCCGGCATGTCATCGTTGGTCCAGCCGATCGGCGCGATCGCCAGTTTTACGTTCTCTTTGTTCATCTTCTTATTCCCAGGCGGAGAGCGGCCAGGCCGCAGAGAGAGCTAAATCAGTTATAGAAAGCAGGACGCGGCGGCATCTCTACCGGCTCAATCGCACCACTGTTCTGCGCTTTGATGCAGGCATCGGCGGCCACGGAGGCGGCGAAACCATCCCAGGCAGAAGGACCGGTAAGCTGGCCCGCTTTGATGTCGTTGATAAACGCCTGCAGCTCAACGTCATACGCCTCGATAAAGCGATCTTTCCAGTCCACCAGAATGGTGTTCGACAGGCGCGCATCTTTGCGCAACTGCACTGAAGATGGCTCTGGCAGGCGGGCAATGCCCTCTTCACCGACGACCTCACACTGAATGTCATAGCCGTAAGCGCAGTTAACGAAGATCTCGACGTCGATGCGCACCCCTTTGTGGGTTTCGAACAGTACGATCTGCGGGTCTTTCAGCTGACCGTGCGACTTTGACGTCACGCGCGGGAAGATCACCTGCACCGTTTTATAGTCGTCGTTTGTCAGCCAGCGCAGTACATCCAGCTCGTGGATCAGAGTGTTGGTGATCGCCATCGGCGTGGTGTAGTTCTCTGGCACGGTCGGGTTACGGTGCGCGCAGTGCAGCATCAGCGGCTCACCGATATCGCCATCGGTGATCACTTTTTTCAGGGCACGATAGCCCGCATCGTAAGGACGCATAAAACCAACCTGCACCAGGCGTTTACCCGCCTGAATCTCTGCATCCACCACCCGACGGCAACCCTCGGCGCTCATCGCCAGCGGCTTCTCACAGAAGACCGGTTTACCGGCCGCAATGGCCGCTAAGGTGAACTCTTCGTGGGTCGGATCCCATGAGGTAACCAGCACCGCATCAACATTCGGTGACTGAATCACATCGTGGCCATTTTCGAACACCTCCGCCTCAATGTTCAGGCGTTGCAGTGCGGCACGCGCGCCGTCGACATTGATGTCAGAGACGGCGACTAACTGGGCACCCTGCAGCACATGGCTGCAGCGGCGAATATGTTCCTGACCAATTGCACCTGTACCGATGACGCCAAGTTTCAAAGTCATAATTACACCTGTGTAGGGTTCGTACGGAGAAGAGGAAAACGGGCCGCAGCACGGCCCGGAAATTAATATTTGCGCGCCTGATCCAGATGGCTGTTGAGCTTGTCCGCTACCGCCTGAGCGCGTTCGGTTTTTGACGCCTGCGCCACGCCGACATGCCACCAGCTGAAATATTTGTGAATCATCGTCTTAGGCAGCACTTTGATGTCGATAAGGGTAGAAACCGTCTGAGTGCGGGCATCTTCCAGCGCCGCTTTGAGCTGCTCCAGCGTCGTGACACGATAGGTTTTGCAGCCATAACCGGCAGCAATCGCGGCGAAATCGACCGGGATAAAGCCACCATCCAGCTTGCCGCCTTCCGGATTACGGAAGCGAAACTCGGTAGTGAAGCTGTCCATACCGTGTTCCATCTGCAGGTTGTTAATGCAGCCGTTGGTCATGTTATCCAGCAGCACCACGTTGATCTTTGCCCCTTCCTGAATCGAGGTGACCAGCTCTGAGTGCAGCATCATGAAGGAGCCATCACCGACCAGCGCATAGACCTCGCGCTGCGGCTGCGCCAGCTTCGCACCCAGCGCAGCATTCACTTCATAGCCCATGCAGGAGTAGCCATATTCGACGTGGTAGGCGTTGTAATCTTTGGTGCGCCAGACGCGCTGCAGGTCGCCCGGCAGACTGCCCGCCGCCGCCACAACCACCGCGTCTTTCGGCAGTTGCTCGTTTAAGGTGCCGAGCACACTGCTTTGCGTCAGCAGCGACTGGGTCAGGCGATTGAATTCAGCAAACACCGCTTCGCGGTCGAGATGGTCCGCAATTTCCGGCACAAAGTCGCCATCGTGATATTCCACCTGATAGACGCGCTGCGTCTCTTTCAGCAACTGACTCTGCGCCTGCTCAATCTGATCGCCCCAGTCGTTGCTGTAATGTTGTGAGGCCAGTGCAGCGGTGAGCGCGGTCAGCCCTTCGCGGGCATCGGCCAGCAGCTGCACGCCATCCAGCTTATAGCTGTCGAAGTTACTGACGTTGATGTTCAGGAAGCTGACATCGGGATGCTGGAAAATCCATTTCGATGCGGTGGTGAAATCGGTGTAGCGGGTGCCGATGCCGATCACTAAATCGGCCTCTTTTGCCAGCAGGTTAGCGGCCAGACAGCCGGTTTCACCCACGCCGCCGACATTCAGCGGATGGTCAGAGACCAGCGTGCCTTTGCCCGCCTGCGTCTCGGCAAAGGGAATCTGATAGCGTTCAGCAAACTGGCGCAGCGCCTCGCCCGCTTCGGAGTATTTCACGCCGCCGCCGCAGATAATCATCGGCTTGCGCTTACGGTTAATCAGCGTCAGGGCATCTGCCAGCTGGGCCGCCACCGGCAGGCGGCGATCCAGACGGTGCACGCGTTTCTGGAAGAAGTAGTCCGGGTAATCCCAGGCTTCACCCTGCACATCCTGCGGAAGAGAGATCGTGACCGCACCGGTTTCTGCCGGATCGGTCAGTACGCGCATGGCGTTGATACAGCCGGACATCAGCTGCTCCGGGCGGCTGACGCGATCCCAGTATTTGCTGACGGCGCGGAAGGCGTCGTTGGTGCTGATGCTGAGATCGTAGCTCTGCTCAATCTGTTGCAGTACCGGATCGGGCTGGCGGGTGGCGAAGACGTCGCCAGGCAGCAGCAGCAGAGGAATGCGGTTAGCGGTAGCCGTCGCGGCGGCTGTGATCATATTGGCCGCACCCGGCCCCACGGATGAACTGCAGGCGATAATCTGGCGACGCAGTGACTGGCGGGCAAAGCCGGTGGCGGCATGGGCCATGCCCTGCTCATTACGGCCCTGATAGACAATCAGATCGCCACTATCCTGTTCCAGCGCCTGGCCCAGCCCCAGCACGTTGCCATGTCCGAAGATCGCGAAGATGCCTTTGACGAACTTCGTTTCAACGCCATCGACATCAATGAATTGATTATCAAGAAATTTAACCAGCGCCTGTGCCGTGGTGAGTCTGATCGTGCTCATATTCTTCCTTACATGCTGGTGGACCCCGACTTCCGCGACAGCGCGCCAGGCGTTGTCATCGGCGGAAAAGGCGACCGGAATAACTGAAACGTGAGGCGATTATAAACAAATATATTTTTCATAAAACACGATTACAGAAGAAACATTTCATTTTGCGAGTGAGATCAAATTTAAAGGCGACTACAGGTCTGGCGGGCGCTGACAGAGGGAAAATCTGGAACGTTTAACAGAGAGTGGACCATGATGAAAAAATTCATTTCAATGCAGCAGCTTGCCTGACTGGCGTGCGGATTCCTGCGATCCCCTTCACAACCCTGACACACCGCACATCACGATGGCAGAGACCGCGCAGGCGGACGACAATCAGGAGTTTTACCTGGTTCACAAAATTGCGATGGATATTTCATTTCGTGTTGAATATGGAATTTTTATTCCTCATACTCCCCTCATAGCCAGTCAGACACCCACAGACCCGGAAGCAGAGCGCACCTGGTGTCGGTCTTTTCGCCCGCCAGCTCTGCTAATCACAGAAGGAAACCACAGGTATGAGTACACAACAGAAGCCGCTTGATGTGATTTGTATCGGGCGCATCGCCGTTGATTTTTATGGCCAGCAAATCGGAGCGCGGCTGGAAGATGTCACTTCGTTTGCGAAGTATCTGGGGGGATCGTCAGGCAACGTCGCCTATGGCACCGCGATTCAGGGGCTGAAATCGGCGATGCTGGCGCGGGTGGGAGATGAGCATAATGGTCGCTTTCTGCGTGAATCGTTACAGCGCGTGGGCTGTAATACCGATGCCCTGATCACCGATCCGCGGCGTCTGACCGCACTGGTGATCCTCGGTATCAAAGACGAAGAGACTTTTCCGCTGATTTTCTACCGTGATAACTGCGCTGATATGGGGCTGGTGCCGGAAGATATCGATGAAACCTTTATTTCTTCTGCCCGTGCGGTGGCGGTAACCGGGACGCATTTATCGCATCCACAGACCCGTGAAGCGGTGCTGAAAGCGCTGGATATCGCCCGCCGTAACGGCCTGCGCACGGCGCTGGATATCGATTACCGCCCGGTGTTGTGGGGACTGACCTCTTTAGGCGACGGTGAAACGCGTTTCATTGAGTCGTCTCAGGTCACGCAGCAGTTGCAGGAAGTGGTGCACTATTTCGATTTGATCGTCGGCACCGAAGAGGAGTTTCATATTGCCGGTGGCAGTACCGATACTCTGACCGCCCTGAAGAACGTACGTAAGGCGAGCCAGGCGACACTGGTCTGCAAACGCGGCCCGCTGGGTTGCGTGGTGTTTGAAGGTGATATTCCGGATAGCTGGGAACAGACTCAGTTGCACACCGGCGTGCGTGTCGAAGTGCTTAACGTGCTGGGCGCAGGCGATGCCTTTATGTCTGGCCTGCTGCGCGGCTGGCTGAATGATGAAGGCTGGGAGCAGGCATGCCGTTACGCCAACGCCTGCGGAGCGCTGGTGGTTTCACGCCACGGCTGTGCCCCTGCCATGCCAACCAAAGCGGAGCTGGATGATTTCCTGAGCCGCGACAAAGAGGTGAAACGTCCCGATCTCGACAGTCGTCTGAACCACCTGCACCGCGTAACCACCCGCAGGCAAGAGTGGCCGGAGCTGAATGTTTTCGCCTTTGACCACCGTAAACAGCTGGCGGACATGGCGCAGGAAGCGGGCGTGGATGAAAGCCGCATTCCACAGCTGAAACTGCTGCTGCTGGAAGCCGCTCAGCAGGCGGCCAGCGAGGCGGGATTAGAGAATAAGAGCGGCATTCTGGCAGATACCACGTATGGTCAGAAGGCGCTGAATGCCATTACCGGTAAGAACTGGTGGATTGGCCGTCCGATTGAGCTGCCCAGTTCACGTCCGCTGCGCCTGGAGCATGGCAACATCGGCTCGCAGCTGATCGACTGGCCCGCTGAACACGTAGTGAAATGTCTGGTCTTCTATCATCCTCATGACAGTGCTGAACTGCGTAAAGAGCAGGATGATGTGGTGCTCGATGTCTGGAACGGCTGTAATAAAAGCGGTCATGAACTGCTGCTGGAAGTGATTCTGCCCGAGAGCAATCCGGATAAGAACGAAACCTATTACCTTGAAATGCTGACTCATTTCTACAGTCTGGGCATCCAGCCTGACTGGTGGAAACTGCCACCGCTGTCGGCGGAGAGCTGGCAGGCGATCAGCACGCTGATTGAGCAGCAGGATCCCCACTGTCGCGGCATTCTGTTACTTGGTCTGGATGCGCCCGAAGAGAAGCTTAAAGCGGGCTTCGCGGCGGCGGCCAAAGCGCCATGGGTTAAAGGCTTTGCGGTGGGTCGCACCATCTTTGGTCAGCCTTCGCGCCAGTGGTTGCAGGGTGAACTGGACGATCAGGCGCTGATTGAGACCGTAAAAGGCAACTATCTGCGGCTGATTGAGTACTGGCGCGCTGCCCGCGCGTGATTTGCTGCTCTGCCAAAAAGCCGCTTTTAGACCGTGCAGTCACAGGGAACACGGTCAGATCGGAAAGACGCAAAAGCCGCCATCCATGGCACGCTCGGCCCGCACCATTACGCACCTCATCCCTGAGGTGCGCCCGTAGCCGGGCCAACGCTTTGCGTTGTTCAAAAACGCTCCCGGCGTTTTTGTCCTGGTGCGGGACGCTTTCCTCTTCTGACCGTGTTCCCTGCTCGTTTAGCTAATGTGTTGCTACCAGACCCGATTTTTCAGCAATCTGCAGCCATTCCAATCTGAATGGTGTAAGACTGCATACTTCCATTCCTCCTGTCATTTCATCCCGATTTTCACCCTGGCATTGCCCGCGAAGATGGGCACCTCGGGCGCTAAAGCTAATCTGTGAACCATTTCATAAAGCCATGAAATAAACCGCATCGTTGACGCAAAGAAATGAAATTTTCCATCCATCTGGTAATATAGCGCTCATTATGCAGCCATTATTCTAATTATACGGGCAGAAGTGATGAACAATAATCCCACCCAACTTTCTCTCTTGCAGGACGATATTCGTCGCCGTTATGAAACACTGAGCAAGCGTCTTAAACAGGTTGCGCGCTACATCCTTGATAACAGTAACAGTATTGCTTTCGATACCGTCGCCTCGATTGCCCAGCAGGCCGATGTGCCGCCGTCGACGCTGATCCGTTTTGCGAATGCGTTTGGCTTCAGCGGTTTCAACGAAATGAAACAGGTTTTTCGCCAGCACCTGATGGAAGAGACGGTCAACTACACCGAGCGCGCTCGCCTGTTTCGTCAGACCTCAACGGACGACAGCGCCAGTGCGCCTGAGAGTCCGGCGGAAATCCTCAACGTCTTTACGATGGTGAACAGCCAGGCGCTGCAGCAGCTGGCGATGCAGGTTAATCCTGAGCAGCTGAACAAAGCGGTGAAACTGCTGAATGAGGCTGAAAACATCTATGTCATCGGCCTGCGTCGCTCGTTCAGCGTCGCCTCCTATCTGGTCTACGCGCTGCGTCACCTGGAGCGTCGCGCTTTTCTGATTGATGGCCTGGGTGGAATGTTTACCGAGCAGCTCAGCCTGGTAAACCCGAAAGATGTGGTGATTGCGATCAGCTACTCGCCTTATGCGCGTGAAGCGGTCGAAGTGGTCGAAATGGGTGCCAAGCGTGGCGC
This sequence comes from Pantoea sp. R13S299, assembly GCF_048515925.1. NCBI lineage: Bacteria > Pseudomonadati > Pseudomonadota > Gammaproteobacteria > Enterobacterales > Erwiniaceae > Pantoea > Pantoea sp. R13S299. The sequence continues at coordinate 101,742 of NZ_JBLYEF010000005.1, read as the reverse complement.
GCATCAGATTGCTATTACCGACAGCCAGGTCAGCCCGCTGGCCGCTTTCAGCGATGTCTGCTTTGTGGTGCGTGAAGCGCAGGTCGATGGTTTCCGTTCGCAGGTCGCCTCGCTCTGTCTGGCGCAGACGCTGGCGGTGTCACTGGCGCTGAACAACGCCGATAGTTCCGCTCAGTAACCTGCGTTTCGCACAGTAAAAAGGGCAGCCTCATCGGCTGCCCTTTTTGATGCTCTCCGCACTATGCTCACACGGATAAAACCGCGGTGACTTACGCTTTGCGCGGATAGCTGTCGCTGTTCACCCAGGCGTGATCTTTCTCCCAGGTGAATTTCCATAGCCGCACCGGCCCTGCCATCACGTTCAGATAGTAGTTGTTGTAACCCGCCAGCGTCGCCACCGGATGATAGCCGCGCGGCACCATCACCACGTCGCGATTATAGGGTGCCATACAGACATCCAGTGAGCGGTCGTCAGTGTAGACACGCTGCATGGCAAAGCCAGGCTCGGGATCGAAACGGTGATAGTAAGTCTCTTCCAGGTAGGTTTCGTTTTCACTCTCCTCCTGGTCATGCTTGTGGCTGGGATAAGAGCTGGTATCACCCTCGTTGGTATAGACCTCCACCACCAGCAGGCTGTCAGCAGGTTCAGTGTCAGGCAGGATGTTATGTACCAGCCGCTGGTTGCGCCCTTTTCCGCGCTGCTCAACGCCGACATCAGATGGCGCAATCAGTCGTGCAGGCAGATTTCCCTGACCGGGCGCGTTACAGACCGCCAGCTCAAGATCGCTGTCAGCGTAAACTTCCACTTCATCATCATGCGGTACATAAACGGAATAAGGCGGCACGCGCTCAAACGGCGACATGCGCTTACCGATACCGGGAAAGTCAGCATGGCGGGTTTTCACGGAGGCCAGCCCGGCCACCAGCACCAGACACAGCTCTTTGTCACCGCTGTTGAGGCGCAGGGTTTCCCCTTTCTTCAGCATATAGGCATCAAAGCCGACATAACGCCAGCCAGCGCGCTCAGGCGTGACATGCTGAATACGGCCCTGTGCGTCAGGGGCCTGTGCTTTCGACAGTAAAGACATCCTGATCCTCCTCTCTGTCACGATTGACGCTGCGGTCGTTTCGCGGGCGCGATGCCAGCGAACAAAACGACCGGCAGATTATCCTGCCGGTCGTGATCAGCGTTGAAATGAATTAGCCTAAGGTTGGCATACTGAATTCAGACACGGTCTGCTGACCGGACGGCCAGCGCACGGTGGCGGTTTTCATGCGCGTATAGAAGCGCACGCCATCCGGCCCGTGGACGTTAAGCGCACCAAACACAGAGCGTTTCCAGCCGCCGAAGCTGTGGAATGCCATCGGCACCGGAACCGGCACGTTGACACCGACCATGCCCGCTTCAACGTTCTGCACAAACTCACGTGCGGTGTGACCGTTGCTGGTGAAAATCGCGCTGCCGTTACCAAACTCATGGCTGTTAACCAGTTGCAGCGCACTGTCGTAGTCCGGAGCGCGCATGATGCTCAGCACCGGTCCAAAAATCTCTTCACGCCAGATCACCATCTCAGAGGTGACGTTATCAAACAGCGTGCCGCCAACGTAGTAACCTTCGGCGTGACCCGCCACCTGCACGTTACGGCCATCGACCACCAGCTTCGCACCTTCCTGCTCGCCTTTGTCGATATAACCCAGCACTTTCTTCTGGTGCGCAGCTGAGACGACCGGACCCATCTCATTTTCATCGGCACCCTGACTCATTCCCGGGCCGATACGCAGCGCTTTCACCAGCGGTGTCAGACGGGCAATCAGCTTGTCAGCGGTGTCATCGCCTACGGCGACTACAACCGGCAGCGCCATGCAGCGCTCACCAGCAGAGCCAAACGCACCGCCCATGATGGCGTTAACGGTGGCATCCAGATCGGCATCCGGCATGACGATGGCGTGGTTTTTCGCCGCACCAAACGCCTGCACGCGCTTGCCATGGGCGCTGGCGGTTTTATAGATATGTTCGGCCACGCCTGAAGAGCCGACGAAGCTCACCGCGGCGATACGCGGATCCTTATAAAGCTGTTCAGCATCTTCGTTGGAGCTGTGCACCACGTTGAATACGCCATCCGGCAGGCCCGCTTCAGTCAGCAGTTCAGCCATACGCACGGCCGCTGAAGGATCCAGCGCCGGTGGCTTCAGCACAAAGGTGTTACCGCAGGCCAGCGCGATCGGGAACATCCACAGTGGCACCATCGCCGGGAAGTTAAACGGTGTAATGCCCGCCACGACGCCAACTGGCTGCATCAGTGAGAAGCTGTCAACGCCGCCGCCGACGTTCGGAGAATATTCGCCTTTGAGCAGATGAGGGATGCCGCAGGCAAACTCAATCACTTCAATGCCGCGCGTCAGTTCACCCAGTGCATCAGACCAGACTTTGCCATGTTCAGAGACAATCAGCGCCGCCAGCTCATCACGGTGCTGCTCCATCAGGGCTTTAAAGTTAAACAGAACGCGAGCGCGACGCAGCGGCGAGGTTTTCGACCAGGCTGCAAACGCGTCATGCGCGACACCAATCGCCTGGGCCACTTCATCAGCGGTACTTTGCGTCAGTTCACGGACCACTTTGCCGGTTGCCGGATCGTAAACAGGAATGGTTTCGTTGCTGGCGCTGAAAGTGGTTTTACCGCCAATAAAGTTACCTATGATTGTCATGATGTTGCCTCTTAAGATGGTTAAGTTCGCTGCAGACAGACCCTGTGGCCTGCCACACTGCCTGACCAGGCAAACCTGAAAGCGTGCTATGAAGCTATTACAGTGGAATAAATTTTTCAAATAGTTCTTTTTGAAAAATTTGCTTTTAGCGGCACAGATCGCATTTTTCCCGCCCGTCAGTGACGGATAGCTTGATGAGGAGAGGTGGCTGTTAACAGCGTCCAGCCTAAGCACAGCAGGGGAATCACCGTCATGCGGATCGGGGGTATTTCTGCGAAGTCCCTCCAGCGATTATGCATATGGGTGAAACGAAATATGAAATTAATGCGAGGCTGATCTAATAATCTGCATTTCATAATTCACTATTAATGAAATAAATGTTTTCTTTAGTCGCAACACTCTCCTGTCCCGGAGTCAGCGCATGGCTATTGATCCCACCCGTTTCTGTATCAACCGCAAAATTGCGCCCCGGCTCTCGCTGGAGGCCTTCTTTCAACTGGTTCAGCGTCTGGGCCTGAGCAAGGTTGAACTGCGTAATGACATGCCGGGCGGCAGCGTTACTGACGATCTCAGCCCCGATGAATTGCGTGTCCTGACCGACCGATATCACATTGATATCGTCACTATTAATGCGCTCTATCCGTTTAACCGCATTGATGACGCGCTGCTCAGCCGGGCCGAGGCGCTGTTAAGGACAGCACAACAGATTGGGGCGAAAGCGCTGGTGATGTGTCCGCTGAATGAGGGGATGACCGTGTCGCCTCAGCAGACTCAGGCGGCGATGCAGGCGCTGGCTCCGCGCTTTGCCCACTATGGCATTCAGGGGCTGGTGGAGCCGCTGGGATTTCCAGTCAGCTCACTGCGTTCGATCGTGCAGGCGCAGGAATTGATCGCAGAGGCGGGCGTGCCCTTTAAGCTGCTGCTGGATACCTTTCACCATCATCTCTATGAGAATGCTGAACAGGAATTTCCGGCGGGTATCGATATTGATCAGATTGGACTGGTGCACCTTTCAGGCGTGGAAGATCAACGTCCGACCGCTGAGCTGACCGACGACGAACGCATCATGCTGAGTGATAACGATGTGCTGAAAAGCGTAGCGCAGGTTAAACGGCTGGAAAGGCTCGGCTATAAGGGCATCTACGCTTTTGAGCCGTTCTCTGGTCAGCTCAACAGCTGGACCCCGGCGGAGATTGAGCACCAGATCCGCCACAGTATTGAACTGCTGCAGGCCTGAAGCCTGTTGCACCCAGAATTTATCAGTTTATCTGTGTCTGAAAAGACGTTATGGCCCGCTGCTGGGCCATTTTTTTTATTCTGAAGAACCGTCTGCCGCTGGCAGTGATACCTGACGTCGCTGCAGACGCAGCGTGCAGAAAAACGCGATACAGACCAGCAATGCCGTGAGCAGATAGACACGTGAAACATCCGCATAATTCATGATGAATCCGGCCAGTGGCCCGGTTATCCCCAGTGACAGATCCATAAAGGCGGTATAGGTTGCCAGCGCACTGCCCTGATTCTGCTGTGGCACCACTTTAACCGCCACCACGCCCAGCGCCGGAAACACCAGCGAGAACCCGGCACCGGTCAGAAAGGCGCCTGCGTTTGCCATCCAGGGATTACCCGCAGCAGCGACCATAAACAGTCCGGCAGCCTCAACTGCCAGACAAACGCTGGCGACCCGCAGGCCGCCGTGGCGGTTAATCGCATTGGGAAACAGCAGCCGCGCGCCGACAAAAGCCACGCTGAACAGGGAGAGCGCAAAGGCGGCCCCTTCCCAGCCTTTATCCTGATAGAACAGCGTGATAAAGGTGGCAATGACGCCGAAACCTGCCGATCCCATCGCCAGAATCGTACCAAAACCAGCGATTTTCCCCAGCACCGCCCGAAACGGCAGCGGTCTGGCGCGGCTGGCTTTTACGGCCGGACGTGGTACGGCGCAGACGATACCCACCACGCAGATAGCCACAATCACCAGAGACAGCCACAGCAGGCCACCTGCCTGGAAGATGACCACACCGAGCGGCGCACCAATCGCCATCGCGCCATAGGTGACGATGCCGTTCCAGGAGATGACCCGGCCAATGTGCAGCGAACCGACCCGCGCCACGCCCCACAACGACGTGCCGGTGCCGGTAAAGCTCTGGCCTACACCCAGAATCAACCGGCCCACACAGAGCAGCGTCAGGCTCCACATCGGTGATGCAATCAGCGCCGCCAGCAGAATACATAATCCGCTGATCAGACAGCCCACCAGGCCGGTCACCACCACTTTCTTTGGTCCCCAGATATCGGCATAGCGTCCGGCGTGTGGCCGGCTCAGCAGCGTCGCCACATATTGCAGGCTGATCACCAGGCCCGCCCAGAATGCGCTGAATCCCAGCTGGTCATGCACCCAGCCTGGCAATACGGCCAGCGGCAGGCCAATGGTGAGATAGCTGGCAAAGTTGTAGGCCACGATAGAGAGGATTAGCAGAGAGATATTCAGGTTTCCGGATGGGACGTTCTGTTCCGCTGCAGGCTGTTCAGGCATGAGTCCTCGCGCTCGTATTTGGCTGAATGATAAGGTTTATCCTTTAACTATACCCACTTTTGCCACCCACGCATCACTATGGCACGGTTATCGGGCAGCTGAATGCGGCCGGAAGAGCGGGAAAAGCAGGATGCTGCTCTACCGTTTTAGCTGAGTGACGTGGCGCTGATTACCTCGCCCTTTTGCCGCCGCGCTTTACCGTTTCTCTGATAAATCAGATTGTTAATTTTCTTTCAGCTACACTTTCAACAGCCAAATTACGTTACGAGAGAGAGAATGAGCGAGCTGCAACGGGAAAAGATTGGACAAAATATTCTGATAAAATTGGCGATGCTGGTCATCATTCTCGCCGGGGTTCGGGCAGCGTCCGATATTCTGGTTCCGCTTCTGCTGGCGGCGTTTTTTGCCATTGTGCTGAATCCACTGGTGACGATGCTGATGCGTCGCGGCTTCCGCCGTGGACTGGCGATTGGGCTGGTCATCACCGTGATCTTCTGCGGTATCCTGCTGCTGGGTGCCATTATTGCCAGCTCGATGAGCGAGTTTTCAGATCTCTACCCGCAACTGCGCGCCACCATGGAGCAGAAAATGACGGTGCTGCAGCATCTGGCAGCAGGCTTTCATCTCAATATCTCAACCGATGCGCTGGTTCAGCGCTTCGACCCGAACACCATGATGAACCTGGCGAGCGTGGCGCTGAGCGGCTTTTCCGGCGCGATGACCAATACCGTGCTGCTGGTACTGACCGTGGTCTTTATGCTGTTTGAAGTCCATCACCTGCCCTACAAAATGCGAAACGCGCTGGTGAACCCCAAAATTCGAATCGCCGGGCTGCATAAGGCGCTGAAAGGCGTGACGCACTATCTGGCGCTGAAAACCCTGGTCAGTCTGATCACCGGCATCGCCGTCTGGCTGAGTCTCTATCTGCTGGATGTGAAGTTCGCGCTGCTGTGGGCGGTTGTGGCATTTATCCTCAACTTTATTCCCAATATTGGCCCGATTATCGCCGGTATCCCGCCTTTTCTGCAGGCGCTATTACTGAACAGCCTGTTTGATGCCGCGATGGTGGCGGCGCTGTTTAGCGCGATTCACATGGTGTTCGGCAATATGCTGGAACCCCGCCTGATGGGGCGTGGTCTGGGCTTATCAACGCTGGTCGTGTTCCTGTCGCTGGTGTTCTGGGGCTGGCTGCTCGGGCCGGTCGGCATGCTGCTCTCAGTGCCGCTGACCAGCATTACCAAAATCCTGATGGAGACCACGCCAGGCGGCAGCCGTCTGGCGATTATGCTGGGCACCGGACGCCCTAAGCGGGCGCGAGCATTAACCAAGTAGCCGCTGCTGCACGTGCTGCAGATGGCTCTCCATCGCCTGGCGGGCCGCTGCTTCATCGCCCGCCACAATCGCGTCGGCGATCTGCTGATGGTCAGCGTTCATCTCCTGCGCAAAGCTGTTATCGGCATAATGGCGTTCCAGTCGCTGCACATGCGGGCTGTGACGCCGGTTCCATAACTGCTCCAGCAGATCGCGTAACACATCATTGCCGCTCATCTCGCTGATCAGCAGGTGGAAGCGCTTGTCCTGCTCCAGAAAAGCTGCGTCGTTTTCATTGTACTGCTGCAGTTCAGCGGTCAGCGCCAGCAGTGCCTCCCGCTGCGCGGCGGTGCCGTTACGGGCAGCAAATCCTGCCAGCATCCCCTCAAAGGCTTCACGCGCCTGAAGCAGATCCTGCAGGCTGCAGGTCTCACTCTCCTGCGGAACGGCGGCCTGCGGCAGCGGCTGGGCGACATAGACGCCGTTGCCGGTGCGGATATCCACCCAGCCGGTCATCTCCAGCGCAATCAATGCTTCACGCACTGACGAGCGACTCACACCTAGCTGTTTCGCCAGCTCGCGCTCCGGTGGCAGCAGGCCTCCGGCCACAAAATCACCGCGCGTGATGCCAGCCATGATGACGTTGGCGATCTGGCGGTACAGTCGCTCGGTTTTTATGACAGGTAGCGTCATCACCCTCTCCTCTGAATTGCATTTAAAACCGCTCACGTCACCAATGCAGTTTGTCATGCTGCGATCCGGATCACGGCCCTGATTTGTTCACTATCATACTCTTGGCCCAGCGGCCTGACCACTGGGCCACATCACAGTAAGGAGTAAAAATGGAACATACATGGCGATGGTACGGCCCGAATGACCCGGTCTCACTGGATGATGCGCGTCAGGCGGGCGCGACGGGCATTGTGACGGCCCTGCACCATATCCCTAACGGCGAGGTGTGGCCGGTTGAGGAGATTAAAGCGCGTCAGGCTCTGCTGGCGGAAAAAGGTCTGGTCTGGTCGGTGGTGGAGAGCATCCCGGTCCATGAGGCGATCAAAACCCAGCGTGGTGACTACCTTCGCTATATCGCCAGTTATCAGCAGTCGATACGCAATCTGGCCGCCTGCGGCATTGATACTGTCTGCTACAACTTCATGCCGGTGCTGGACTGGACGCGCACCGACCTCGCCTGGACGCTGCCGGACGGCGCAAAAGCCCTGCGCTTTGACGCCGACGCTTTCGCCGCCTTCGAGCTGTATCTGCTGAAGCGTCCTGGTGCGGAACAGGATTACAGCGCGGCTGAGCAGCAGGCCGCCGCAGCGCGCTTTGCCGCCATGAGCGAAGAAGAGAAAAGCACCCTGGTGCGCAATATTATCGCCGGTCTGCCCGGTGCCGAAGAGGGTTACACCCTGGAGCAGTTCCAGGCGCAGCTGGCACAGTATGACGGCATCGACAAAGCGAAACTGCGCGAGCATATGGCAACCTTCCTGCGCGCCATCGTGCCGGTTGCGGAGGAGGTCGGGATTAAACTGGCGGTGCATCCGGACGATCCACCACGTCCTATTCTCGGCCTGCCGCGCATTATCTCTACGCAGGAAGATATGCAGTGGCTGAAAGAAACCGTGGACAGCCTGCACAACGGTTTCTGTTTCTGCACCGGTTCTTATGGCGTGCGTGCCGACAATGCGCTGGTTGAGATGGCGGAAACCTATGCTGACCGCATCAACTTTATCCACCTGCGCGCCACGAAGCGTGAGGATAACCCCAACAGCTTCCATGAAGCGGCGCATCTGGCGGGTGATGTCGATATGGTCGGCGTCATCAGGGTCATTCTGGCGGAAGAACAGCGCCGTCGTCGTGCGGGCAACCCGCGGGCAATACCGATGCGCCCCGATCACGGCCACCAGATGCTGGATGACCTGCATAAGCGCACCAATCCGGGTTATTCCGCGATTGGCCGTCTGAAAGGACTTGCTGAGTTGCGCGGCGTCGAAGTGGCGCTGAAACAGATCTACTTTGCCGATTAAGTTAATGTTTACCCTGCGCCCGCCCGCTGACGGGCCAGGGTCTCTCCCGACCGTCACCCGTTCTCGCCTGATTTCTTTTGCTGAATACCAATGAAAGCAAAACAACCTGTCATTATTTGCAATGTCTGGTCGATAATTGACCTGAGTCAGTTCTGTTGATCGCAAAAACGCTAATCTGCCCGGCCCGGAGAAATGCTATGCTGCGCGACTCATCAGCCCCTGCATAAAACCAATAATACTCAGAGGATTCAGCGGTGCCGCTACTGAAACGAAAACGCGACTACGCCAGGCTGGTGATTATTATCTCCGGCGTGCTGCCTCTGATTATTGGCATTTTTTTCACCGCCCTGGATGCGCGCCACACCGTGCAGCAGCAGCAGGTGAGCGCAGCAAATACCCTGCTTTCTCAGGCTGAGAGAATGAGCGACAGCGCCTGGGATATGATCACCGAGCTGCGCCAGTTTCAGCACCAGCCCTGCAGTCAGATTCAAAACCAGTTGCAGCGCATCGGCTCACTGAATCCCTATTTTCGCGGCGTCGGTAAAATGGAAGAAAACAGAATCGCCTGCTCTTCGGCTTATGGTATGGAGCCAGGCTTTCTGAAAGATATGATCATGCGCGATGCACCCGTCACCGGAAAAGCCTGGTGGAGCCTGTCGATTGCCGGAACATCCGGCGTACCCGACCGTCCGGCAGTGATATTTATGCGCGACCTGCCCGATGGCGAAGGATTCTGGGCAGTGATTGATGGCCAGTATCTGATCGATTTTATGCGCGCTATCAGCAGCACCCACCTCTATCATTTCAGCATGGACTTCAGCGACGGCGCGCCGATCTCGTTTGGCGATCCGCAAATCGCTGCATCCAGCTGGTTTGAACCGATGATTTATCAGGCCAATTCAAACCGTTATCCGCTCTCTGTCACTCTGATTGCCTCACCTTCTGAGCTGATCTCCGCCTGGCGTCAGGTGATGTTTATCATCATGCCGATGGCCGCTATTTTCTCTATTCTGCTGATGATGCTGATGTCGACCTGGCTTCAGCGACGTATTTCATGGCGCGATGAGATTCGCCGGGCCATCACCAGCGACCAGTTCAGGGCGCACTATCAGCCGGTCTATGACAACCGGCTGCAACGCTGCAGCGGTGCAGAAGCCCTGCTGCGCTGGACTACACCCGACGGTAACGGCGTGCGGCCCGATATTTTCATCGGCGCGGCAGAAGCGGAAGGCATGATTGTGCCGCTGACCCGTCACCTGCTCGATTTAATCGCGGAGGATGTGCAGAAGTGGCAGGTTGAGCCCCATTTTCACCTGGCCATTAACGTGGCAGCGGATCATCTGCAGCATCCTGACTTTGTCGACGATATGCTGCAGTTTGCCGAGCGGGTCAAAGATAAGCAGTTCCTGATTACCCTGGAGCTGACCGAACGCAGCCTGATCAAGGATGGCGCTGAGGTGGCACGCAAGCTGGAGCAGCTTCGCGGTTGCGGAATGAAGGTCGCGATTGATGATTTTGGAACCGGTCACTGTTCGCTGAGCTATTTACAGACTTTCACCCTGGATTACCTGAAGATCGATCGCGGCTTTATCAACGCCATTGAATCCCTGGAAGGCAGAACCCCGGTGCTCGATGCGATTATCCAGCTCAGCAATGAGCTGGAGCTGGAAGTGCTGGGGGAAGGCGTCGAGACCGCGTTACAGTTCAACTATCTGCAACGGCGTGGCGTGGTCTATATCCAGGGCTATTATTATGCCCGCCCGATGGACAACGAGGCGCTGATCGCCTGGCTGGCCGATCAGGGTGACCAGCCGGTTGAGCAGGACAACCTCCTCAATGCTCAGCAGAAGGGCTGTGTCTGAACTGAATCTGATCTGGCCAGGTTCCCGGCTGAATAGCCCTTCAATCTGCTTTTCCTCCTGTTTGTGGTCTGCCCGGCTTTCCCTGCGGCCCTGCTTTGTACACCGGATAACCACCTGCGGCGTCTGCCCTTCCCTTAATAGCCTGTCACGCCCTCAAATTTGCTGAAAAAAACGGCGGTCGTCACGCAGAGTGATAATTTTTTTGCGGAGCTAAAAAGCGAAAACTCGCGTGCCTTAAGGCCATTTTTAGCTCAAACATGACAGATATCACACAAAAACGGTATACTCTGTCGCTGTTCTCAATAATCACAACAGTAATTATTGTGTCAGCCGGCGCGTAAACAGCGCTTATTTAGGGCTATGCTTAAATTTCTCAACGCAGCGGTCTGATGACTCACCGCGGCTCGCGCCGTTGAGAACTTTCGTGTTCCATTACAGGGTAATTCTATGAAATTGCGTAGGAAGCGTGTAAAACCAATTGGGATCGATGATGTCACTATCATCGATGATACCCGTTTACGTAAAGCCATCACCGCGGCCTCTCTGGGTAACGCGATGGAGTGGTTCGACTTCGGTGTTTATGGCTTCGTCGCCTATGCGCTGGGTAAAGTCTTCTTCCCGGACGTTTCGCCGGGTGTTCAGATGATCGCGGCACTCGCCACCTTCTCTGTTCCATTCCTGATTCGCCCGCTGGGTGGACTGTTCTTCGGGATGCTGGGCGACAAATATGGTCGTCAGAAAATCCTCTCCATCACCATTATCATCATGTCAGTCAGTACCTTCTGTATCGGCCTGATACCTTCCTATGCCTCCATCGGCATCTGGGCACCTGTCTTGCTGCTGTTAGCGAAGATGGCTCAGGGCTTCTCAGTGGGCGGTGAATATACTGGTGCTTCAATCTTTGTGGCCGAATACTCGCCTGACCGCAAACGCGGCTTTATGGGAAGCTGGCTCGACTTTGGCTCGATCGCGGGCTTCGTGCTCGGCGCGGGCCTGGTGGTGCTGATCTCCTCCATTATCGGGGAAGAGAGCTTCCTTGAGTGGGGCTGGCGTCTGCCGTTCTTCGTGGCACTGCCACTGGGTATTATCGGTCTTTATCTGCGTCATGCGCTGGAAGAGACCCCGGCATTCCAGCAGCACGTGGACAAACTGGAACAGGGCGACCGCGAAGGTCTGCAGGATGGTCCGCAGGTTTCATTTAAAGAGATCGCGACCAAACACTGGCGCAGCCTGCTCTCCTGTGTCGGTCTGGTTATCGCCACGAACGTCACCTACTACATGTTGCTGACGTACATGCCGAGCTACCTGTCGCACAACCTGCACTACAGCGAAGATCACGGCGTGATGATTATCATCGCCATCATGATCGGTATGCTGTTTGTACAGCCAATGATCGGCATGATGAGTGACCGTTTTGGCCGTCGTCCGTTTGTCATCATCGGCAGTATCGCCCTGATGATCTTCGCGATTCCCGCCTTTATGATGATCAACAGTGGCGTGCTGGGACTGATTTTTGGTGGTCTGCTGCTGCTGGCGGTGATCCTCAACGCCTTTACCGGCGTAATGGCATCGTCACTGCCTGCGATGTTCCCGACCCACATCCGCTACAGTGCGCTGGCGAGTGCGTTTAACATCTCGGTACTGGTTGCCGGTCTGACGCCAACGCTGGCCGCCTGGCTGGTAGAAACGACCAATAACCTCTACATGCCAGCCTACTATCTGATGGTGGTGGCGGTCATTGGTCTGATTACCGGTCTGTACATGAAAGAAACGGCCAATAAGCCGCTGAAAGGCGCGACACCGGCGGCTTCTGACATGGAAGAAGCGCGCGAAATCCTGCAGGAGCATCACGATAACATCGAGCACAAAATCGAAGATATCGACGAAGAGATCTCCCGTCTGGAAGCGAAACGTAAAAACCTGGTGCAGCAGCATCCGGATATCAACGAGTAATCGTTCTGCTCTCCCGCCGCCCGGCGGGAGAGTCCTTTTCCCCCTCTCTTACCGCACACAAACCTTCATCCCTCGCGGTCAAAGGGAGTAAACTGTTGTTACTTTTTTCACCTGCGTAAGAATGAAAATGTCTGATTATTCCCTTATCCAGCGCCCAAGAAGATTGCGCGCCAGCGCCTCAATGCGTGAAATGTTCCAGGAGTCTTCACTGAGCCTGAACGATCTGGCTCTGCCTATCTTTGTTGAAGAAGAAGTCGACGATTACAAAGCGATTCAGGCGATGCCTGGCGTGATGCGTATTCCGGAAAAACGTCTCGCGTTTGAGATTGAGCGTATCGCCAAAGCAGGTATCCGCTCAGTGATGACCTTTGGTATTTCGCACCATACCGACGCCACCGGCAGCGATGCCTGGAACGAAAACGGTCTGGTGGCGCGTATGTCGCGCATCTGCAAAGATACCGTGCCGGAAATGATCGTGATGTCTGACACCTGCTTCTGTGAATACACCAGCCACGGCCACTGTGGCGTGCTCTGTGATCACGGCGTCGATAACGATGCCACTCTGGCAAACCTGGGCAAGCAGGCCGTGGTTGCCGCCGCAGCCGGTGCGGATTTCATCGCTCCATCAGCGGCAATGGATGGTCAGGTCGAGGCGATTCGCCGGGCACTGGACGCCGCGGGTTTTACCCAGACTGCCATCATGTCCTACTCCACTAAATTCGCTTCATCGTTCTACGGTCCGTTCCGTGAAGCGGCAGGAACAGCGCTGAAAGGCGACCGTAAAACCTACCAGATGAACCCGATGAACCGTCGTGAAGCGATCCGTGAATCGCTGCTCGATGCGGCGCAGGGTGCGGATTCACTGATGGTGAAACCGGCAGGCGCTTATCTGGACATCCTGCGCGACATCCGCGAACGCACCGAACTGCCGCTGGCGGCTTATCAGGTGAGCGGCGAATACGCGATGATCAAATTTGCCGCACAGGCCGGTGCTATTGATGAGCGCAATGTCGTGCTGGAGAGTCTCGGAGCGATTAAACGCGCCGGTGCAGACCTCATTTTCAGCTATTTCGCCCTTGATCTCGCAGAACAAAAAGTGCTCTGATCCCCTCCTCATAAAGAGCGTGAACGCTATGTCACGCTCTTCTTCTTCGCCGTAAGGCAAACACCAGAACCTGGCTTAAGCTAAAAAAACAAAGGGCTCTGTGATGAAAGCACCTGAAATCGCTGCCGACGAGGCACAACGTTTATCGCAGTTGCGTGCGCTGAACATAATGAATACCCCAGCGGAAGAGCGTTTTGATCGCTTAACCCGCCTGGCGCGCCGCCTGTATGACGTTCCGATCGCTTTAGTCAGCCTGCTGGAAGCAGACCATCAATGGTTTAAATCCGCACAGGGTTATGAACCCAAGGGATCGCCCCGGAATATCTCCTTTTGCGGTCATGCCATCCTGCAGGATGAGATCATGATCGTTGAAGATGCGTTAAAAGATGAACGTTTTCATGATAATCCGCTGGTGACCGGCGATCCGCATATTCGCTTTTATGCCGGTTGTCCGCTGCGGGCGCCGGGCGGTGCCAAAATGGGTACGCTCTGCATTATTGGTCGTGAGCCGCGTCAGTTTAACGAAGAAGACCAGGCCACAATGCGCGACCTGGCCGCGATGGCCGAAGCGGAACTGGTCGCCTTTCAGACCGCCACCTGTGATGAACTGACGCAGATTACCAATCGCCGTGGCTTTATGACGCTGGGCCAGATGGTGCTGAATGAGTGCCGGATGAAAAATCGCCCCGCCTGCCTGACCTTCCTCGATCTCGACAAGTTTAAGCAGATTAATGACACGCTGGGCCATCGCGAAGGCGACCGCGCGCTGATGGACTTCGCCGATGCGATGAAAGTGGTGTTTAAGCACTCCGATCTGTTTGCCCGTCTGGGCGGTGATGAGTTTGTGGTGCTGTTTAATGGCCTGCAGCAGCAGCAGAGTGAAGCGCTGCTCATGCAGTTCGACCATTATCTGCTGCAGCAGTCCATCAGCCTGAACCGTCGTTACCGTCTGCAATTCTCTTCCGGCGTGGTGGAGTTTGACGCGGCGAATCCGCAGACGCTGGAACAGCTGCTGCACGACAGCGATGAGCAGATGTACCTCAGTAAAAATCAGAAACGCATCGCGGTGTAAGATCAGGCGCCGCAGCGCCTGACGGATCAGGGCCGGGCCAGATCGTCGAGCAGCGTCTGATTAAACTTTGCCGGTTCTTCCATCTGCGGCGCGTGCCCCATGCCGGGGAACTCAATTAAGCGCGCGCCCGGAATACGTTTTGCCGTCTCTTTCCCTAGTACCGCGTAATCACCCAGCCGGGCTTTCACCTCCGCAGAGGCAATATCACTGCCGATGGCCGTGGTGTCTGAGGTGCCGATCATCAGCGTGGTCGGCACTTTCAGATCGGCGAATTCATAAAATACCGGCTGCGCGAAAATCATGTCGTAGATTAAAGCGGAGTTCCACGCTACCTTCTGATGACCCGGTCCGCTGTTGAGTCCGGCCAGCATATCGACCCACTTGTCATATTCCGGTTTCCAGCGCCCGACATAGTAAGTCTGCTGCTCATACTTCTTAATGCCTGCTGCGTGGAGTTTGAGTTCACGCTGATACCACTGATCCACCGAACGCCACGGCGCGCCTTTGGCTTTCCAGTCCTCCAGCCCAATCGGGTTGACCAGCACCAGCTTCTGCGTCTGTTCCGGGTACATTAGCGCATAACGCGTTGCCAGCATCCCGCCCGTAGAGTGACCGACAATTACCGCCTTCTCCACACCCAGCCGGACAAGCAGCAGATGGGTGTTCTCCGCCAGCTGCTGGAAGGTGTATTGATAGCTGGCGGGCTTGGTCGAGCTGCAGAAGCCAATCTGGTCGGGCGCAATCACGCGATATCCCTGCTGACTCAGTGCACGAATAGTCTCTTCCCAGGTCGCACCACAGAAGTTTTTACCGTGCATCAGCACCACGGTTTTGCCGTTGGCCCGTTGCGCCGGTTTCACATCCATATAGCCCATGCTCAGCGACTGCTGCTGGGATTGAAAATCGAAATGCTGCAGAGGATAAGGATAGTGAAATCCTTCCAGCTGCTCGCCATAAACAGGCGCGGCGCTGGCCGATACATGCGCAAATAAAGCCAGCGAGGTGAGCAAGGCGGCAAGCGGTTTTTTCAGCGCAGATGTCGGGCTCATCCGGGGTCTCCAGTTTAAAGGTAAGTCGTAAGCCTGGCAGGTCACCGCGAAAAATCTATTGATGAGCTGTGCTATCGTGTTGATTACACTGGCGCTGGCAGGCTTAACCCGGAGGCGGGCGGCAGAATAACACCTCGCTTTAATTATTCTCTGCCTGCATCAATTATCTATTCACCTATAATTAACAACAGATTAATCACAATTCATCTTATTTATTAATAACCACCCTTCAAATGAATATCATCAGAGATAACGATTCAAATACTGAAAAAACTTTACGCAAAGAATAAGCACATTAAGATAAATTAATTAGAATCCTCCTAAATTGAACGGGGGGTATCTATGAACGAAAATAAATATAACGAAAGCGTGATCGTCTCTATCACTGAGTGGATTAATAATAATCTGGATCAGCGTTTAAGCGTTGATGATATTGCAGAAAAGGCGGGTTACTCAAAATGGTACTTACAGAAACTCTTTGCCCGTTACCATAATGAAACGCTGGCGCGATATATTCGCAAGAAAAAGCTTAACGCCAGTGTGAATGATTTAAAAAACAGCCGCACGCCTATTATCAGCCTGGCGCTGAAATACCATTTTGAAAGCCAGCAGTCTTTTACCCGCTCTTTTAAGCAGATTTTGGGCTGCACGCCGAGCGCCTGTCGCAAACGTCTGATGAATGACGAGGCGAAGCAGCAGATGTCCGGGGTTGATGATCCCTGTGCGCTATGCAGTTACGCACGGCCAGGAAGCATAAATTCGAGCTGTGGCGTAACAGTCCGGCCTGTTACGCCCTCAGTGCGCGGATATGCGCAGGCAGAGGCTTTCCGCGATTTCAGTTAATCAGGATTCATCCGGCTGATAATATTGCACACCAATCTGAATACGCTCACGTCCCTGGGTGACGCGATGACGATTGGTGTCGCGCAGTGAATAGACACAGCCACAATATTCCTGCTGATAGAAACTCTCGCGCTTGCTGATTTCAATCATACGCGACGACCCGCCGCCTTTACGCCAGTTAAAATCCCAGTACATCAGATCCGGATACGCCGCCGCTGCGCGAACACCACAGCCGTTAATCTGCTTCATATCTTTCCAGCGTGAAATACCCAGGCAACTGGTCATCACCGGGAAGCCATTTTCATGGGCATAGAGTGCCGTGCGCTCAAAACGCATATCAAAACACATGGTGCAGCGTTCACCCCGTTCCGGTGACCACTCCAGCCCGCGCGCCCGCTCAAACCAGTTATCCCGGTCGTAATCCGCATCAACAAACGGCACGCCATATTTTTCGGCAAAGCGAATATTCTCCTCTTTGCGCAGCTCATACTCTTTGAGCGGATGAATATTCGGGTTGTAGAAATAGATGGTGTATTCAATGCCGGATGCCAGCATCGCTTCCATCACTTCACCCGAACAGGGCGCGCAACAGGAGTGCAGCAGGACTTTTTTATGGCCGCCCGGCAAGGGCAGCGGCTGACGCTGGAAAGGTTCAGACATAAGCACCTTCAATCAATGGCAGAAAAGCGGCAGTGTAATGCCGCAGGCGGACAGTTGCAAAATCTGCCCCGAATCGCCCTGCTTTGCGTATTCGTGCCTCTGCCGTGGTTTCTCCCCGCTGCGCCACTCCCCTGATCTCCAATGCTTTCTTCTCGCGGTAAAGCTGTGTGACGCCGGCGATGGCCGGAAGTGTGATCGGCCCCACACTGGTATCGTCTATGTTTACATAACATTAACAATATTGACATTGAATCACTGCAAGGAGACCGGCATGGCTGCGGCAAAAAAATCGGGAAATCAACAGAACCGTTTTACCTGGTTCGTCTGTTTTATGGCGGCGCTCTCCGGCCTGCTGTTTGGTCTGGATATCGGCGTCATTGCAGGCGCCTTGCCGTTTCTGGCGAAGGATCTGCAGATCACTAACCATCAGCAGGAGTGGGTAGTGAGTTCGATGATGTTTGGTGCAGCGCTGGGCGCGCTGGCGGCGGGCTGGATGTCATCGAAGCTGGGACGTAAGAAAAGTATGCTGGCGGGCGCGACGCTGTTTGTGATTGGCTCGCTGTGGTCAGCTTTTTCACCCGATGTGGAGTCGCTGGTCTGCGCCCGCGTAATGCTGGGTCTGGCGGTGGGAATCGCCTCTTACACTGCGCCACTCTATCTGGCGGAGATTGCGCCGGAACGCGTTCGTGGCTCAATGATTTCGATGTATCAGCTGATGCTGACCACCGGCATTGTGGTGGCGTATCTCTCTGACACCGCGTTTAGCTACAGCGGTAACTGGCGCGGGATGCTGGGCGTTATCGCCATTCCGGCGGTGATCCTGTTTATCGGCGTGCTGTTTCTGCCCAACAGTCCGCGCTGGCTGGCGGCGCACGGACGTTTTAACGAGGCGCAGCGGGTGCTGGATCGGCTGCGTAACAGCAGCGAGCAGGCGCGTGAGGAGCTGGAAGAGATCCGTGAGAGCCTGCAGGTGAAACAGCGCGGCTGGTCACTGTTCCGTTCTAACAGTAATTTCCGCCGCGCGGTCTGGCTGGGGATGCTGCTACAGGTGATGCAGCAGTTTACCGGCATGAACGTGGTGATGTATTACGCCCCGAAAATCTTCAATATTGCCGGCTTCTCCAGCACCAGTGAGCAGATGTGGGGCACGGTGATTGTCGGGCTGGTCAACATGCTGGCCACGCTGATTGCGATTTTCTTTGTCGATCGCTGGGGTCGCAAACCTATGCTCACCACCAGTTTTCTGGTGATGGCGGTAGGAATGGGCGTGCTGGGCACGCTGCTGCACATGGGCGTTGAAACAGATTTCCGCAAATACTTTGCTGTCGCGATGCTGCTGATGTTTATCGTCGGCTTTGCGATGGCGGCCGGACCGGTGATCTGGCTGCTCTGTTCAGAGATCCAGCCGCTGAAAGGGCGTGACTTTGGGATTACGGCCTCTACCACCACCAACTGGGTCGGCAATATGATTGTGGGTGCGACCTTCCTGACGATGCTGGATCAACTGGGGAATGCCAACACCTTCTGGTTCTACGGTGCGCTCAATCTGGTGTTTATCGTGCTGACGATGATGCTGGTGCCTGAGACCAAACACGTGACGCTGGAGCACATTGAACGCAACCTGATGAAGGGTAAGGCACTGCGTGACATCGGGGCGTAACCGCCCCGTATCAACTTACCATTGCAGCTGCTGGCCGGCGTAATCAACGTAGTGATGACCCCCGCGTCCGCGCCACTGGGTCAGCTGCTGGACGATACCGGCCGCACTCTCTTCAGCCGTCAGGGGCGCACTCTCACCGCCCATATCCGTTTTCACCCAGCCGGGATGCAGCGTCAGCAGCGTCCCGCTCTGCGCGTCTACTGCCGGGGTCAGCGTGCGGCTCAGCATGTTCAGTGCGGCTTTACTGGCCGAGTAAATTGGCATCTGCGCGTCCGGATTTTCATTCAGGCTGCCGAGCTGGGATGAAGTCAGCGCCAGCACACCTTCCGGCTTCAGCAGCGGCAGCAAAATCTCTGCGCTGCGAACCGGCGCTATCGCATTGGTCAGGAATAGCTGTGCCAGTTCCTGATCGTCACTCTGCGACACCTTCTGATGTGAAGGCCCGGAAATCCCGGCGTTGATAAGAATCGCATCGAACGTTTTGCCACTGAGCTGGCTGGCAAGCTGCTGAACCGCGGATGCGTGGGTCATATCCAGCGCATGCCAGTGAATATCTGGCTGTTTGCCCTGCTCCGGGATGCCACTGCGATGCGTAGCCGTGACCTGCCAGCCCTCACCGGCAAACGCCTGTGCCACCGCCAGACCGATACCGCGCGAAGCACCAATAATCAGAACCTCTTTTTGCTGAGCCATATTCATTCCTCGTTAATTGTCTCGCTACAAGCTTAACGGCTATTCCGCCAGGACAGCGGCCCGCTGTGCTTTTTAGCCTGACGACCGCACTGTCGGTAAAAACATGGCGGCACAGCGTTGTTGATGGTTTTCCATCAATAAATCGCTTTATCTTTTACTTTTAACCGGTTAGAAGAGATAAACAGTCGGGCAGGCAGCAGCTAATCGCCATTTTTCGCGTGGAGTCGGAATGAAGAAGCTCACCTTAGAAGTGGTGGCAAAAATGGCGGGCGTCGGGATTGCGACGGTCGATCGGGTGCTGAATGAGCGCGGTGGCGTGTCGCTGGAGACCAGCCGCAAAGTCCTGAAAGCCGCGCGCGAAGTGGGATTGAAGCGTCTGCTGCCAGAGGAGTACCAGCATCCGTGGCAAATCGAGGTGTTCCTCAGCAATAACGGCTCATCCTTTTTTCAGCAGCTCACCACCCATTTCAGCGAGGTCGCCAGTCAGCTTGGCTATCGCCGCCTGAAACTGCACAAAACTCTGGTGGCCGAAGCGCAGCCTGAGCAGCTGGCGCAAAGCATTATCGCCCGCAGCAGTAACCGTGACGGCATCATTGTGTTTGCACACGACTCGCCGCCCATTTATCGCGCACTGGCGCTGTGCCGCAGCCGCAATGTGCCGGTGATTACTATCGTCACCGATCTGCCCGATGCCGACCGCCTTTGTCATGTCGGCATTGACCAGTATCAGGCGGGCCGCACGGCGGGACTGCTGATGAGCAAAACAGTAAATCAGCCTGGCGACATACTAATGGTCAGCGGTCGCTTTGATTATCGCGCCCACCGTCAGCGTATTGCCGGTTTCCGTGAGGCGATGGAGCAGCGCGCGCCGCAGCGTCATCTGCGTGAGGTGCTGTCGGGTCAGGACCAGCGGGAAACGATTCGCAGCGTGCTGGCCCGCAACCTGAAATCGTCGCAGGCGATTGCGGGCGTCTATAACACCGGCATGGGTAATACCGATGTCAGCGACACCCTGCGCGCCCATCAACTGCTGGGTAAATGCACTTACATTACCCATGAGCTTTATGATGTGACCCGCCAGCTGCTACTGAACGATGAAGTAGCGTTTACGCTGGATCAGCATGCTCAACAGCATGCCCGGCTGGCGATTGATCTGATACTGAGGCATCTGGAAACCGGCTATGAACCGGATGTGTATCAGGCGGGTAAAGTCGCGTTTCGGCTGTTTACGGCGGAAAATATGGTGTGAGGGGGGATCGGTTTCCCCTGATGAAGTCACATCATCAGGGGAAACCGATCAGGCTTTTTAATCCTGCTCGTCCCGGCTTTTATCGTCCGGGCTGTCACCATCGTCTTTGCCCTGACTCTTCTCCACTTCCTGCGGATGCCCCATCGAAAGCGCCGTGGCGCTGGCCGGATCGAACAGTGACAGACTCTCAATCTGGTCAACCATGATCACTTTACGGAACGACATCGCATCTTTGGGTTTAGAGTCGAGCGTAATGCCATGCTCTGCGTACCACTTGCTGTAGTTATGTTCCACCGCCAGCTTCAGCGTCTTGCTGTCGCGGTAGCCGCTCAGCATCGGGATCAGCACGATATTTTTGGTGCTCTCATATTCAAAGGTCGAGGCATGCACCATGCCGATGTAAATACGGCGCGACTTCAGGGTAATCCACGCCAGCTCGCCCTCTTCCATGCACTGAAACAGCAGTTGCTCCACGCCATTGGAGCGCGACAGCTGCTGATAGAGGTCTTTACGACCGGAGACGTTGAGTCGTGCGCTGCCTGCCCAGTTTGAGCGATAGAGGCAGAGCAGAATGGCAAAGAAGAGCATGATCACAACCGGCGCCTGAATGCCCAGGAAGCTCCAGTTCATAAACTCGACCTGCCACTTCAGATGAACACCAGGGATCATCTGGACGGCATTGGCGATGCCGGAGATGCAGAGCAGCAGCAACCAGATGATGCCGGTCGCGAATACACCCTGCAGAACGAAAATACAGCCGTAGAGCGCGACCAGGAAATAGACATCCCAGCCCGACGAGCGGCGGATTTTAAAGCGGCTGTTTAAATCGCGGCTGGTGTACCAGTAACCACTGACCATCAGCACCATAAATATTGCGGTACCCACCTCACACTCCCTTTAACATATTCACATGCCGGGCAAAATCTTCGTGGACTTCCTCGCTCAGCGTGTTGACCGAGATATTGCCGTTTTCATCAATAATGATGCGCTCACCCTCAGCGATTGAGTCGTTGATATCCTGACGGGTCATGATCTGCAGGAATTTCTCGGGACTGGCAAAGACCGACTTAACAAATTTGAACATAGCGATCCCATTGTTGGCCTGAAAATTGAAGTATGTGACCGAATCGACACTCTCGCCTGTTTAATTTCGGGTGAAATATCTTAAAATCAATTGATTAGCGAAGCGGTAGCCACATAGCCGCAGCCGTTTCTCGCTGAAATCTTCAACGTAACCAGCAGCCTGGCGTCGCGGCATCGCATTTTTACCGTGCAGGCCTGCGTCGACGTGAAATCGCCTCTCCGCCAGGAAGCGCTAAGCTCAATGGTTAGCCGCTTTCTGTCACCCTGTCTGAAACGCATCGAGGAATGTTTGCATGAAACTACGAACACTGGGCCGTACCGGTCAGCGCGTCTCTGAAATTGGCTTTGGCGCATGGGCTATTGGCGGAACCTGGGGAGAAGTGAGCATGGAGGATGCCAAAGCCGCGCTGAACGCCGCGCTGGATGCAGGCATCACCTTTATTGATACCGCCGATGTTTATGGCGATGGCCGCTCCGAAAAGATCATCGCAGAGGTGCTGAATCAGCGCGGCGGGGAACGCCCGTTTGTGGCGACCAAACTGGGGCGTCGTCTTTCTCCGCACGTCGCGGAGGGCTACAACGCCGAAAACCTCAACGCGTTTATCGAACGCTCACGGGAAAATCTGCAGACCGAAACGCTGGATCTGGTGCAGCTGCATTGCCCGCCGACCGAGGTCTACTACAACCCGGATGTGTTTGCCGTGATGGATGAGATGGTCGCTGCCGGAAAAATCCGTCACTACGGCGTTTCCGTTGAGAAAGTCGAGGAAGGTCTCAAGGCGCTGGAATTTCCCAACGTCTCGTCGATTCAGCTGATCTACAACATTTTCCGTCAGCGTCCGGCGGAACTGCTGCTGCGTGAAGCGAAACGCCGTGATGTGGCGATCATCGCCCGTGTACCGCTGGCATCTGGCCTGCTGACCGGCAAAATGCGCGCCGACAGCGTGTTTGCCGCTGACGACCATCGCACCTTTAACCGTAATGGCGAAGCGTTCGATAAAGGCGAGACCTTTTCCGGCGTGCCTTATGAGGTGGCGCTGGAAGCGGTCGAGGAGATTCGCCGCTTTGTCACCGGCGACACTACCATGGCAATGTTTGCGCTGCGCTGGATCCTGATGAACGAGGATGTCAGCGTGGTCATTCCTGGCGCGAAAAACCGTGAACAGGCTGAAGCCAATGCCCGCGCCAGCGACGTCGATGCGCTGTCTGCAGAGTCGATGGCGGCGCTGAAGCAGATCTATCAGGAGAAGATCGCGCCTCACGTCCATCAGCGCTGGTAATTGCGCGTTACAACGCCTGGGCGCAGGCCCAGGCGGAACTCCACGCCCACTGGAAGTTATATCCCCCCAGCCAGCCGGTGACATCGGCCACCTCACCAATAAAGTAAAGCCCCGGCACCGCGCGCGCCTCCATCGTTTTCGAGGAGAGCTGCGTGGTATCCACACCGCCCAGCGTCACTTCCGCAGTCCGATATCCCTCGGTGCCATTTGGCTGGATACGCCAGGCGTGCAGCGTCTGCACCAGCTCGGTTTGCTGTTTGCTGTTGAGCTGCTTCAGGGTGATATCCGGCACCACATTCAGCGCCTGCAGAACTTCCACCAGACGCTTCGGCAGGATTTTCGCCAGGCTGTTTTTCAGGCTGAGATTCGGATGTGCTTCACGCTGCGCCGCCAGAAACGCCTCAAGTGGCGTGGCGGGCGAGAGATCGATGGTGACGAACTCACCCGGCAGCCAGTAGCTGGAAATCTGCAATACCGCCGGGCCGGAGAGACCACGGTGGGTAAAGAGCATCGCCTCTTTGAAGCGGGTGCCATCCTGCGCATCGATCGTGGTTTCCAGCGCGACGCCTGACAGCGTCTGCAACTGCTCCAGCAGCGGCTTGTGCAGAGTAAAGGGTACCAGCGCCGCCCGCGTCGGAAAGACGCTTAGTCCGAACTGCTCCGCAATTTTGTAACCAAACGGCGAAGCGCCCAGGCCAGGCATCGACAGACCGCCACTGGCGATGACCAGCTTCTCTGCCTGAACCGTGCTGCCGTTGAGCTGGAGGGTATAACCGCTTTCATCGCGCGCCACGCTGAGCACTTCACTGCGCAGTCGCAGGGTGACATTGCCTTTGTCACATTCGGCCAGCAGCAGATCGACCATCTGCTGGGCAGAGTCGTCACAGAAAAGCTGGCCCAGGGTTTTCTCATGCCAGGCGATACCGTGGCGATTAACCAGATCGATAAAATCCCACTGGGTATAACGCGCCAGCGCCGATTTACAGAAATGCGGATTGTGCGACAGATACGCCGCCGGTTCGGTATAGAGGTTGGTGAAGTTGCAGCGGCCACCGCCAGACATCAGAATCTTGCGTCCTGGCTTTTTGCCGTTATCCAGCAGTAACACGCGGCGCCCGCGCTGTCCGGCCTGCGCGGCACAGAACAGCCCTGCGGCTCCGGCACCAATGATGATAACGTCAAACTGTTCCACTGCGGTTCACTCACTTAACTGGAAAGGCGCAGATTGTAGTGATCTGCTCACTGAGACGCCAGCGTCAAAAAATTGCCGTAAATGTGTCATATTGTATCTGTCTAATATCTAACCCTTTTTCGCTGAGTTACCCTTAAGCCTTACGACGAAAGGTTAAATTAGCGCTATATTTTCCTTTCCCATACAGCACGTTGTCGCGGATAATGCGCCGCGTTCATGTCCTCCAAAAATGGCGTAACGTTTATGCTACATCTGTTTGCTGGTCTAGACCTCAGTACTAGCCTGTTATTGGTTCTTGCCCTGCTGTTTGTATTGTTTTACGAAGCAATCAACGGTTTCCACGACACGGCCAACGCAGTTGCGACGGTCATCTATACGCGTGCCATGCGTGCCCAGCTTGCTGTGGTGATGGCGGGTGTATTCAACTTCCTTGGCGTGCTGCTCGGTGGATTGAGTGTCGCTTACGCTATTGTTCATATGCTTCCCACCGATCTGTTGTTAAATGTTGGATCGGCTCACGGTCTCGCCATGGTGTTTTCTATGCTGCTGGCGGCGATTATCTGGAACCTCGGCACCTGGTATCTCGGTCTGCCGGCCTCCAGCTCCCATACCCTGATCGGCGCCATTATTGGTATCGGTCTGACCAACGCCCTGATGAGCGGAACCTCGGTGGTTGATGCGCTCAACATCCCGAAAGTCCTGAACATCTTCCTTTCTCTGATCCTGTCGCCAATTGTCGGCCTGGTGATGGCGGGCGGCTTAATCTTTATTCTGCGTCGCTACTGGAGCAATACCAAAAAGCGTGCGCGTATTCATATGACGCCTGCTGACCGCGAGAAGATCGACGGCAAGAAAAAGCCGCCGTTCTGGACCCGGATTGCCCTGATTGTTTCGGCAATTGGCGTGAGCTATTCGCACGGTGCGAATGACGGTCAGAAAGGCATTGGCCTGATCATGCTGGTCCTGATCGGCGTGGCACCGGCCGGTTTCGTGGTGAATATGAATGCCTCCGGTTATGACATCACGCGTACCCGCGATGCGGTCAATCACCTGGAGCAGTATTATCAGCAGCACAACGCCTCGCTGAACCACATCATCCAGATGGCACCACCTAAGCTGCCAACGCCGGAAGAAGTGCCAGCGACCAGCCCGAAAGAGTTCCACTGTGACAGCGCGCGCGCATTGCAGGCGGTACAGGGTGCGCAGGTGTTGCTGAATAACCTGCAGAGCTACGATCAGCTGACGGTTGATCAGCGCGGTCAGATGCGTCGTCTGCTGCTGTGTATCTCCGATACCGCCGATAAAGCAGCCCGTCTGGAAGAGACCTCGCCAGATGACAAACGCTTCCTCAATAAGCTGAAAAGCGACCTGCTTGGCACCATCGAGTATGCGCCGATCTGGATTATTGTGGCCGTGGCACTGGCGCTGGGCATCGGCACCATGATTGGCTGGCGTCGTGTTGCCACCACCATCGGTGAGAAGATTGGTAAAAAAGGCATGACCTATGCACAGGGAATGTCAGCACAGGTAACCGCAGCGCTGTCGATTGGCGTTGCCAGCTATACCGGCATGCCTGTTTCCACCACGCACATCCTCTCTTCATCGGTAGCCGGTACTATGCTGGTTGACGGTGGCGGATTGCAGAGCCGGACCATCAAGAACATCGCCATGGCGTGGATCTTCACCCTGCCGGTTTGTATTCTGCTGTCAGGTTCGCTCTACTGGATTGCTTTAAAACTGGTGTGATGCCAGCAAAACAGAGGGCGACGCAAGTCGCCCTTTTTTAATGCCAGATCGCCAGCGCGACCAGACTGATGACCACCAGTCCACACAGCGCACTGGTCAGAACAAACTGCCCCCGCACCCGCTCGCAGCGCCGGATAAACTCATCGTCGTGATGATCAAGATAGCGTTTTGCCCAGATATAGGTCACCAGACGCACCTGCTTGCTCGGCTGACCGTGAGAGGTGAAAAAACCTGCCCCATCGACATACTGATACAGCAGTGGATCACAACCCCGTAATACCGCCAGCAGCGCGCGCAGAGACGAAAAATAGCGCGCCATATTCACGATACACACCACACAAAGAGCCCAAAAAAGCGCAATAGTGCTGATCATATTCTCCCCTCCCGGCTGGCATCGCAGCAACAGACTCAGCGTCAGACACTGTGCCCGCCTGCAGAAAAAACCAGCCACTGAATCACCGGACTGCGAAAGTTTTCGACCCCCTGAGCGGCTGTGAACCGGTCCGCCTTTTTTCAGTGTAGGAGATTTCTTTACATTTTTTCCAACGATGATTTTCGTTCAGCGCGAGTAAATCCGGCATAGCCTTGATCTTATTCATAAGCCAGGCGGCAACGGCAGCATTTGCAGTCAGAGAAGGCTATACTCAGGACATAACAACATCATCACCTGTATCGCAGGTAAACACTTTGGTGGCGCTCATCGCCCGCTCGCGCAAAGGATTTCGCTAAGCTGTGACGCGGCAGGAACACCGGATGCCATCCTTAATCTCGTGAAAGGAGTTTTATCATGGCTTATAAACACATCCTGATTGCAGTCGACCTTTCTCCCGAAAGCCAGTTGCTGGTGGATAAGGCCGTCTCACTGGCTCGTCCGTACGATGCCAGAATTTCCCTGATTCACGTTGATGTGAATTACTCCGACCTCTACACCGGTCTGATTGATGTCAACTTAGGGGATATGCAGAAGCGCATCTCTGAAGAGACGCATGCGGCGCTGAAAGGGTTATCAGATGCGGCGGGCTATCCGATCAGTGAAACGCTGAGCGGCAGTGGCGACCTCGGCCAGGTTCTGGTTGATGCGATCAAGAAATATGACGTTGACCTGGTGGTGTGTGGTTATCATCAGGATTTCTGGAGCAAGCTGATGTCCTCAGCCCGTCAGTTGATCAACACCGTGCACATCGACATGCTGATCGTGCCGCTGCGCGATGAAGACGACGAGTAATCGCTGTTATTAAAGCCGGTGCAAGCCGGCTTTTTTATCGGCCTGAATAGATTTACGCTTTTCTCACATCCGCTATTTAAACTTTTAATTCCTGATCAGCTCCGCCTGAATTAAAATAAAACTAAGAACACACTTATTTTTAATTCCTGAAATACATTAACACCCTCTCCCTTTAGCGCTTTGACTTACAACCCTCTACATAAATCCAAAGCAATCGTTACATTGCTGATTCATCCAGTCGCTAATGAGAAAAATTTTATTAATAGCAATGCGGGATTTATCAAAACTTTACTATAGGAAAAGGTTAATGCATCCGTTATCTTTCACTGGCTTATCTGCTGCGCAGGCAACAGATAAAGCAGAATAATGATCCCCATTATTTTAAAAAACCAATAAGGATATTAAAAATGAGAGAAATCAACCAGACAGAAATTGCTGCAGTTAGCGGCGCGGGCCTGACTGAATTCCTGGGTGAAGTTAATACTGCACTGACTGAGGTTTCAGGTTTATACGACAGCACCTTCGCATCAATCAAGGAAAGCACTGATCTGGGCCAGACTCTGGGTCTGACTTACAAAGCGATTGGCCTGAATTTTGCCAAAGGCTTCCTGAGCGCATTTTCAGGTTTCCTGACTAAATTAGCTGCCTGATAGAATCAGCGTCACCGTATTATTTTAAATGCGGTTAATTAAAGCCTGCCTGATACTCTTTCAGGCAGGCTTTTTATTTAGCGCAATAGTTTTAGCGTAATAGTATAAACCGTTCGCTTTCAGATCACGTACCCGTGAATATCCAGGCCAGATATTATGATCTGAAGCAACCGCTTCAGATTATCATTCGCTTAAACCGAACCGACCAGCGGGGGATAAATATCGAAGCGATGACTTTTCGTGACCACGGCCGCCTGCGTTACCACACCCGCAAGCGGCGGAGCATAGTCTGGACGTTTTACCACAATCCGTTTCTTCGCCAGCCGACGCGCTGGTTCCAGTAATGCATCTGCATCTTCATCCGGCCCGACCAGCGACTGGAATACCCGCATCTCCTTTTTCACCAGCGCACTTTTCTGGCGATGGGGATACATCGGATCGAGATAAACCACATCCGGCTGCGGCGTGATATCCCCCAGCGCCTGCGCGCTGGCCGCATGAATCAGCGTCAGGCGATCACGCAGCCAGGGGCCAATTTCCGCATCCTGATAACCACGCTGCAAACCATCTTCCAGTAGCGCTGCCACCACCGGATGACGCTCGAGCATCCGCACCCGGCAGCCGAGCGCCGCCAGCACAAACGCATCACGGCCCAGTCCCGCAGTCGCATCAACCACATCCGGCAGATAACCGCCTTTAATGCCAACCGCTTTGGCGACGGCCTCACCGCGTCCACCACCGAAGCGACGGCGATGTGCCATCGCGCCAGTGACGAAATCAACAAAAATACCGCCCAGCTTAGGCTCATCACGCTTGCGCAGTTCAAGGTGCGTTGGGGTCTGCACCAGCGCCAGCAGCGACTCTTCATCGTGCTCCAGCTGCCAGCGCTGCGCTAAAAGTGATAAGGCGCCGTCTCCGGCGCCTGATTCATCGAGTAAACAGATTTTCACAAACTGACTTATCCCTGAATGCCGTAATGTTCCAGCATCGCATCGAGCTGCGGCTCACGCCCACGGAAGCGTTTGAACAGCTCCATCGGTTCTTCAGAACCGCCACGCGTCAGGATGTTATCCAGGAAGGACTGACCGGTTTCGCGGTTGAAGATGCCCTCCTCTTCGAAGCGGGAGTAAGCATCTGCCGCCAGCACGTCTGCCCAGAGATAGCTGTAGTAACCCGCCGCATAGCCACCGGCAAAGATGTGGCTGAAAGCGTGCGGGAAACGGCCCCATTCCGGACTCGGAACGACTGCCACGCGGCTTTTCACTTCGCGCAGGGTTTCCAGAATCTGAGCGCCTTTCTCCGGGTTAAACTCGGTGTGCAGACGGAAATCGAACAGGCCGAACTCCAGCTGACGAAGGATAAACAGCGCGGCCTGATAGTTCTTGGCGGCCAGCATTTTATCCAGCAACGCTTTCGGCAGGGGTTCGCCAGTTTCAAAGTGACCCGAGATAAATGCCAGCGCATCCGGTTCCCAGCACCAGTTTTCCATAAACTGGCTTGGCAGTTCGACCGCATCCCATGGCACACCGCTGATACCGGAAACGCCAGGCGCTTCGATGCGGGTCAGCATGTGGTGCAGGCCATGACCAAACTCATGGAACAGGGTGATCACTTCGTCATGGGTGAACAGCGCAGGTTTGCCTTTCACCGGACGGTTAAAGTTACAGGTCAGGTAGGCAACAGGCTTCTGCAGGCTGCCATCGGCTTTACGCATCTGCCCAACGCAGTCATCCATCCACGCACCGCCACGTTTGTGCTCGCGGGCATAGAGGTCGAGATAGAAGCTGCCGCGCAGTTCGCCGGTTTCGTCGAACAGATCGAAGAACTTCACATCAGGATGGTAAACCTCGACATCGGTACGCTGCTTCGCAGTGATACCGTAAATGCGTTTTACCACTTCAAACAGACCGGCGACCGCACGTTCTTCCGGGAAGTAAGGACGCAGCTGCTCATCGCTGATGGTATAAAGATGCTGCTTCTGCTTTTCACCGTAATAAGTGAGATCCCACGGATTAAGCTGCTCAACGCCATGTTCTTTCTGCGCAAAGGCGCGCAGCTGCTCCAGCTCTTTTTCACCCTGCGGACGGGCGCGCTCAGCCAGGTCATTCAGGAAGTCGATGACCTGAGACGGGCTTTGCGCCATCTTAGTCGCCAGCGATTTATCGGCGTAGGTGTCGAAGCCCAGCAGCTGTGCCAGCTCATGACGCAGCGCCAGCTCTTCCGCCATGATCGGACCGTTATCCCACTTACCGGCATTCGGGCCCTGATCGGAAGCGCGCGTCGCATAGGCGCGATACATCTCTTCGCGCAGCGCGGCGTTGTCGCAGTAGGTCATGACCGGCAGATAGCTTGGGATATCCAGCGTCAGCAACCAGCCTTCCTGCTCTTTGGCCTCAGCCTGAGCTTTCGCCGCCGCCATCGCGCTTTCCGGCATACCGGCCAGCTCGCTTTCATCGGTGATCAGCTTGCTCCAGCCCATGGTCGCATCGAGCACGTTGTTGCTGTAAGCCGAACCCAGCTCAGAGAGGCGCGCGGCAATTTCGCCAAAGCGCTGCTGTTTATCTTTTGGCAGGCCGATACCGGAGAGTTCGAAATCACGCAGGGCGTTATCGACCGCTTTCTTCTGCGCCAGATCCAGAGCCGCGTACTGTTCACCCTCTTTGAGGTTGCGATACGCCTGATAGAGGCCTTCATGCTGACCGACCCAGGTGCTGTATTCAGAGAGCAGCGGCAGCGTCTGCTCATAGGCTTCACGCAGTTCCGGGCTGTTTTTTACCGCGTTAAGATGGCTGACCGGTGAGAAAATACGGCTCAGGCGATCGTCGGTTTCCGCCAGCGGCTGAACCAGATTATCCCAGGTGTACGGCGCACCCTGCGCCACGACTTTTTCGACTTCAGCGCGACAGTGGCTCAGCACTTCCGTCACGGCAGGCACCGCATGTTCAGGCTTAATGGCAGAAAAAGGGGGTAGCGTAAAAGATGTCAGTAGCGGATTGGTCATAGCGCAGTCCTTTATCGATGTATGGGGCGCAGCGGGTCGCGCAACGCAATCTAAGTAACATGCGGCTTAGTGTAGCGAAAATCAATGGCAGCCAGGATGAGGTGGGGAAGAAACGCGCGGATCACCGCACGGAAGATGCCTGCTTTTGTCTGATGCCCGAAATCTGGCTGGTGCACCGGGCAGGTTTTGCGGCTGCTTTTCGCGCCAGAAAACCACAAACTAAACTCCCCGCCCTGCAATCCCGATTTGTTATCACGCTTCTGGCCCATCAGCGGGTCATCCCTGATATAATCGCGGATTCTCATGCTTTTCCTGCGTCGGTTGCTGTGCGTCGTTCTGTGGGTAATACGTGGGGTAATAATTGGTATAAATTGATTTTCCATCAATTAAAACCTTATACATTCAACAGGATAAACAATGCTGAGTTATCGCCATAGCTTCCATGCTGGCAACCACGCCGACGTGCTGAAGCACACCGTTCTGAGCCTGATCATCACGGCGCTGAAAGAGAAAGAGAAACCGTTTTTCTACCTGGATACCCATGCGGGCGCAGGCCGCTACCAGCTGAGTGGCGAGCACGCCGAGCGTACCGGTGAATATCTGGAAGGCATCTCACGTATCTGGCAGCAGCCCGATGCGCCGGAATTGCTGCAACCCTATTTTGATGCGATTCGTACGCTGAACCGTAGCGGCACGCTGCGCTACTATCCCGGCTCGCCACTGATTGCCCGTCATCTGCTGCGTGAAGATGACAGACTGCAACTCACTGAGCTGCACTCCAGCGACTACCCGCTGCTGCGTAACGAATTCAGCAAAGATGACCGCGCGCGCGTCGATCGTGCCGACGGCTATCAGCAGTTAAAATCGAAACTGCCACCTCCGTCGCGTCGCGGTCTGGTGCTGATCGATCCGCCGTATGAGATGAAAAGCGACTACCAGGCGGTAGTGAAAGGCATTCAGGAAGGCCATAAGCGTTTTGGCACCGGCGTCTTTGCGCTGTGGTATCCGGTGGTGTTACGCCAGCAGATCAAACATATGTTGCGCGACCTGGAAGCGACTGGCATCCGAAATATTCTGCAGATCGAACTGGCGGCCCGTCCGGACAGCGATCAGCGCGGCATGACCGCCTCCGGCATGATCGTGATTAACCCGCCGTGGAAGCTGGCCCAGCAGATGAATACCCTGCTGCCTTGGCTGCACAAAAAACTGGTTCCGGCCGGTACCGGTCACTTCGTGGTGAACCAGATCGTTCCTGAATAAACCACCATGTGGATTCTGCTGGCAGGCGCGCTCGGCGCGCTGCAACCCGCCCGGCGGCTGGCGCTACTGCTGTTAGCGCTCGCCGCGCTGCTGGGATTTTATCATCAGGTCCTGACGTGGCCGGTGTTACCCCTGCTGGCGGGGATCGCCGCACTGGTCGCACTGCGCCGCTTTGACCCGATTCATTCCCGAAAGCAAATACTGAGCGAAGCACTGCTGGTGCTGATTTCGCTGGGATTGTTTCTCCATCTCTTTCCCGGCTTTAACAGCTCCCTGCAGGTCGATGAGGTGAAGGCTGGCGCGCAGAGCGTGCCGTTCAGTTTTTCCTTCAACTTCGATAAAGCGCTGATCCCCTTTGTGCTGCTGGCCTGCCTGCCGACGCTGTTCCGCGCCCGTGCCTGCCCGCCGCGTTATCCGTGGATCGCCGCGCTGGCGTTAATCGCCGCCGTGCCGCTGCTGCTGGGTAGCGCGGTGCTGCTGGGTGGCCTGGCTTTTGAGCCTCACAATCCACCATGGCTGCCCGCGTTTATGCTGGCGAATCTGTTCTTTGTCTCGCTGGCCGAAGAGGCGCTGTTCCGGGGCTATCTGCAACAGCGGCTGAGAGCGGTGCTGGGCGGCATGCCCGCGCTGCTGATTAGCGCGCTGCTGTTTGGACTGGCCCATGTCCAGGGTGGCGTGCTGCTGGTGGTGTTCGCCTCCCTGGCTGGCCTGCTTTACGGTCTGGCGTGGCACTGGAGCGGCCGGTTATGGCTGGCGACCGCCCTGCACTTTGCCCTGAATATCACCCATCTGTTGCTGTTTACTTATCCGGCACTGCATCACTAAACAGTGAATACGGCCAGGTCCGAGGCCAGTTCGGTGCAGGGGAAAATGGTCTGGCACTCTGCCAGCAGGCGGCTCATGTCCTTTGCCAGATAGCGGGAGCTGAAATGGGTGGCGATCAGCCGTTTTGCCCCGGCGCGCTTTGCCACTTCCGCTGCCTGCAGCGTTGTGGAGTGCCCGCGTCCGTTGGCTTTTTCCATCATCGCCGCCTCCAGCGTGGTTTCATGCACCATCAGGTCAACATCCGCCGCCAGTTTCAGCGCGACCTCCGTGGGTGCCGTATCGCCAAAGATAGCCAGCTTTTTGCCGGGCGTCGCCGGGCCAAGATAGTCAGCACCGTTAACGACCCGTCCATCCTCCAGCGTCACACATTCCCCCTGCTTCAGCTGCTGGAACCACGGACCGCGTGGTACCCCTTCCGCTTTCAGCCGCGCGGCATTCAGCAGGCCGGGTTTGTCGTGCTGTTCAATGCGATAGCCAAAGCACTCCACCGGATGGCTCAGCGGCCAGGCACTGATACGAAACTCACCATCATCCAGCGTCCAGCCCGCCTCAATCTCAACAATGGTCAGCGGATAGTCGGTGTAGGAGCCGCTGATCGACAGCGCCGTCTCAACAAAGGTTTTTAATCCTTTGGGGCCATAAACCGTCATCGGTGAGGCCAGTCCGGCCATCGACCGGCTGGTGAGTAATCCCGGCAGCCCGAAAATATGATCGCCATGCAGATGGGTGATAAAAATCTTATCCAGCTTGCCTGGTTTCAGGCTGGAGCGCATAAACTGTAATTGCGTGCCTTCCCCGCAGTCGAACAGCCAGGTTTCACCACTCAGCGCGCGGGTAAAAGCAATGGACGTCACGTTACGTTGCAGGCTGGGAGCACCGCCGCCGGTGCCGAGAAAAGTAAGGTGCATGGTATGCTTCCCTGTAAGCGAATAAAAAACAGAACCCTATTACAATCATAGGCGCAAACTTTGCGTCATTTCGACCCGCAGCGTTACACTCAACCCCAATTTTTTATGCAACCGGATGGATACTTCAATGACCCGACATTTCGACTATCTCGCCATTGGCGGCGGCAGCGGCGGCATCGCCTCGATTAACCGTGCAGCTATGTATGGCCAGAAATGTGCCCTGATTGAAGCGAAAGAGCTGGGCGGCACCTGCGTGAACGTGGGTTGCGTGCCGAAAAAAATCATGTGGCACGCCGCGCAAATCGCCGAAGCTATCCATCTCTACGGGCCGGACTATGGCTTCGACACCACCGTGAACTGCTTCGACTGGGCCACGCTCGTGAAAAACCGCAGCGCCTACATCGATCGCATCCACAACTCTTACGACAACGTGCTGGGTAAAAACAAAGTCGAAGTGATCAAAGGCTTTGCCCGCTTTGTCGATGCGCACAGCGTTGAAGTTAACGGCGAGATTATCACGGCTAACCATATTCTGATCGCCACCGGCGGTCGTCCGGTTCACCCCAACATTCCGGGTGCGGAGTACGGTATTGATTCCGATGGCTTCTTCGAGCTGGATGCCCTGCCAAAACGCACCGCCGTGATCGGCGCAGGCTACATTGCGGTCGAACTGGCGGGCGTGGTAAATGCGCTGGGTTCAGAAACCCTCCTGTTCGTGCGTAAACATGCGCCGCTGCGCAGCTTCGATCCGCTGCTCACCGAGACGCTGGTCGAAGTGATGAACACCGAAGGCCCGGCGCTGCACACCGAATCTGTTCCAAAAGCTGTGATTAAAAACAGCGATGGCAGCCTGACGCTGCAGCTGGAAAACGGCAATGACTATACCGTCGACTGTCTGGTCTGGGCGATTGGCCGTGAGCCAGAAACGGATAATCTCAATATTCAGGCCGCGGGCGTGGCGCTGAACGACAAAGGCTATATCAAAGTCGATAAATTCCAGAACACCAGCGTGTCAGGCGTCTATGCCGTGGGCGACAACACCGGTGCGGTTGAGCTTACGCCGGTGGCGGTTGCTGCAGGCCGTCGTCTCTCTGAGCGTCTGTTTAATAACAAGCCGGACGAGCATCTGGATTACAGCAATGTGCCGACCGTGGTGTTCAGCCATCCGCCGATTGGCACCGTGGGACTGACCGAGCCGCAGGCGCGCGAACAGTATGGCGACGATCAGGTGAAGGTCTATAAATCGTCGTTTACCGCCATGTACACCGCGGTCACCCAGCATCGTCAGCCGTGCCGCATGAAGCTGGTCTGTGTGGGCGCTGATGAGAAGATTGTCGGCATTCATGGAATCGGATTCGGTATGGATGAGATGCTGCAGGGCTTCGCCGTGGCGCTGAAAATGGGTGCCACCAAGAAAGACTTCGATAACACCGTGGCGATCCACCCGACCGCAGCGGAAGAGTTTGTGACAATGCGTTAATCCGCACCAGACTTCAGAAACAAGACAGGCGACTCAGGTCGCCTGTTTTTTTGCCGTATTCACAACCGTTTTCAGGCCGTAACGTGCAGTGACGCACCGTGCCAGTGCAACTCAGCTAACCCGATCCAGCCAGCGAACATACGCCTGATCCCATAGCGCCGCGGGCGTTCCCGCCTTGCCAAGACCAAAGCCATGCCCGCCTTTGCTAATCTGAATCAGCTCAACCGGCACGCGGTTGCGGCGACAGGTGTCACGCATCAGCTCGGTGTTAAAGGGATTGGAGGTGTGATCGTCCTCGGCCTGCGCCAGAAATGTCGGCGGATATTGCCGGGTCACGAAGTTCTGCACTGACCAGTTCGCCTCATCCTGCGGGGTGGCATTTTTGCCCACCATCATCAGATGTGTGTTGGTATGCTGATAAGGCGCTTCCAGCGTAATAACCGGATAGATCAGGCCGACGCTGTCGACTTTCGGCACCACTTCATCCAGCGGATCGATGGCCGGATAAGATTCAAAATCCGGCCGCGCCGCTGCCAGCCCCAGCAGATGTCCACCTGCCGAGAAGCCCAGCACATGCACCTTGCGCTCAAAAGAGCGCACCAGTCGGATGGCGCGCTGCGCATCCTGTAGCGGTGCCAGCCGACCCGCCTGCCACTTCTCATGCGGCAACCGGTAGCTGAGCACATAGGCGGTATAGCCACTGGCATTGAGCCAGCGCGCCACCGGCCAGGCTTCGCGTCCCATGCCGATCCAGCGATAACCGCCACCCGCCGCAATTAATACCGCTTCGCCATTCGGATTTTCCGGTTTAAAGCGCTGAATTGCCGGGCTGACGATATTTGACCAGGAACCGGTGCTGTTAATATGCAACTGGCCGGATGGGCCGCCACCGCCGGGCGGATCATCCGGCCAGAGGGGAATAATATCATCGCGGGCAAATAATTTGCCGGTGGTCATGGAGAGCCCGAGCGCTCCCGTGCCGAGAATAAAGCGTCGACGCGTAATCATAATGCCTGTTGTGTGATGCCTGAAGTGTCAGCAAACCGTTGCGGTAGGCTAAAGAAGTATGAACAAATGCAAGTCTGGTGCCATGGCTGGCGATTATGTACGCAATGGACCCAGGAAAGCCATAAAAAAACGCGCCCGGCAGGCGCGTTTTTATTTCATTCCGTGTGGTTAATCTTCCTGCTGGAACTGCGCCATCACGGCCTGCTCACACTGCTGTTCGTTAACGCGCAGTTTGGCACGCTCATCGTCACCCAGTTGCAGCCAGGCACTGGCGACTTCACGCGCAGACTCTTCATCGAATTCGGGCTGATTCATCGCCGATGACGACTGACTGCTCGCCACTGAAGATTTCATCTGTTCAACATATTGATCCGCACTCGCGACCTTTTTCTCGCCACTGACAATGTGGCACAACTGACTGGCATAAACATTCTGCTCAGTATCAGTGTCGTCCGCTGCCAGCGCGCTGCCGGTGGCGAGGATGCTCAGCAGCACTATCTGAGTCACTTTCATTATTAACTCCTGTTCGTTCGGGTTAAACCTTGCGCTGACGGGCTTCGAGGCGCTTCTGACGCCAGTTCAGCAGCGGCGTCACGGTGGTGCCGTGAACCACCACGCTGCAGACCACCAGCGTTAACGCTATATTCGTCATAATTTCCATCTGCGGGCCTTGCATGCCGTGCGTCCAGGCATAGGCGATGTAGTTCAGGCTGCCAATTCCCCGGATGCCCAGCCAGCCAATCAGCAGACGCTGCCCCAGTGGCAGTCCGGCGCGCACGGTCACCAGCCAGACGGCCAGCGGTCGCACCACCGCAAACAGCACCAGGCCAATCAGCACGCCATAGATGTTCCAGTGCTGCGCCAGTGTGACGCCCAGCACCACCATCATGCCAGCCGCCAGTAAACGTTCAATAGTATCGCCAAAAGAGAGGGCATCGCCTACTACAAACCCAATCGACTTCACCATATTGTTGTCGCCCTGATGCGCCAGACGTTTGTTAGGGTTCACCAGCGCCTCAGAGGGCAACACGCGCTCGTCGTCAGAGAGATCGTCAGGCTGATGGCGACGGAACACGCCCAGCTCGGCACGGCGTAACCCCAGTCCGGCGGCAAAGGCGGCCAGGAAGCCGGAGGCACCCAGGTACTCCACCAGCGAATAACTCAGCGCAATCAGCGCCAGCGCCAGGAAATCATTGGGCGCAACGTCGCCATTCGCATTGCGCAGCCGGGTCGCCAGCATGCCGATCAATTGCCCCAGAACAAAGCCAATGATCAGACCGCCGCCAATCGCCCAGAGCACTTCGACCGCGCCCCAGTGCGCCAGCATCGCGCCACTCAGGCTCTCGCCATTAAACAGCAGCAGCGCCAGCATCAGCAGGGGTAATGCGGAGCCATCGTTCATGCCCGCTTCACTGGAGATCGCCACCCGCAGCGAGTCATCATCCTGCGCATCGTTGACCGAGATTAAGCTCGCCAGCACCGGATCGGTGGGCGCGACAATGGCCCCAAACGCCAGCGCAACCGGCCAGTCTAATCCTACCAGGAAGTGCGCCAGCAGGGTCATCGCGCCGACGGTGAGCAGCATGGCGGGAAAAGCCAGTTTCAGCCCGGTGTGCCAGCAGTTGTTCTGCAGCGGCTGACGCAGCTTGAGACCGGTGATAAACAGCGAGGCCGCCATGGTGATTTCAGTGATATGGGCCACGGCTTCGGAATGGGTGACGATATCGAGATGGATAACATCAAATCCCCACGGGCCGCACAGCATGCCCGCGATCAGGAACAGACCAAATGAGGTGACTGGCCCCCGGTGAATCCAACCGGAAGCCAGCGACATCAGCAGCAGAAGGCCGCCCGTCGCTGCTGTCCAGGCTAAAAAGTTCATAACACTCCACAATATTTCGGGTTTATGAATAAGCCTGGCACATTTTTTGACGGGCGAGGTGTCAGTTTTTCAGGTGGCGACTGGCGAAGCGGACCGCGAGAGCCGCGGCACCGGCTAAAGTGGCGAGCGCAACCACGCCATTCCAGCCCCAGTGAGCCAGCGCCAGACTGCCCAACGCCGCACCGGTCGCCATACCGATAAACACCACGGTAAACAGCAGTGCATTCAGGCGACTACGTGCTTCCGGTGCCAGACCGTAGACCAGCGTCTGATGTGCCACCAGCGTGGCCTGCACCCCTAAATCAAAGCCGATGGTACAGAGGACTATCAGCGCCAGCTGCGCCGGCATGGGCAGCAGCGGCAGCAGGAACATCAGCGCAAAAGAGATCGTCACCAGCGCGGCACCGGCCTGCGTCACTCTTGCCGGACCGATGCGGTCAGAAAAACTGCCCGCCAGCGGTGCCGCCATCGCGCCTGCTGCCCCGGCTAAGCCAAAGGCACCAGCCACCGCACTGTCGAGATGAAAGCGGTCGCTGAGCATCAACGCCAGCGTTGACCAGAAGGCGCTGAAAGCGACGGAGAGCAGACCCTGGGCCAGCGCGGCGCGGCGCAGCGTCTGATGGTGACGCCACAGATGCACCAGAGACAGCAACAGGCGCGGATAGCTCACCGAGGTGCCGGGTGCAAAGCGCGGCAGCACCCGCCACAGCGTCAGCGTAATCAGCAGCACCGCCAGCGCGGCGATCATATACATGGTGCGCCAGCCGAAATACTCCGCCACCACCCCACTGACTACCCGTGACAAGAGGATGCCTACCAGCAGCCCGGTCATCACCGTGCCGACGATTTTACCCCGGCTGCGTTCCGGGGCCAGCGCCGCCGAGGCGGGCACAATATCCTGCGCCACGGTGGCAGTCAGGCCGGTGATAAAACTGGCAACCAGCAGCGCGCTGAGTCCGCCGGAAAAACCACACAGCAGCAGCGCCGCGACCAGCAGTAAACCTTTGATAAAGATAATGGTGCGGCGGTCGTGGCGATCGCCCAGCGGGGCCAGCAGCAGAATACCCAGCGCATAGCCCGCCTGGGTCAGCATCGGCACCATGCCGACTGCGCCAATGCCAGCGTTAAACTGCCTGCTGATGATATCCAGCATCGGCTGGCTGTAGTAAATCGACGCAACGCTGAGTCCGGCACCGGCGGCCAGGGTAAACACCAGCGGCGTAGAGAGCGATTCATTTTGAGTCTGGGTTTGTATGGCTGACATGCTGTAATCCTCATCATTTCGTACCACCATTAAAGCGCATCGCGGTTATACGCGGTAGACTGACAACAGGCAAAACCGTTATGCGTGGTACGTATGAACAATCCTAACAGCAGCGATCGCATCGACCTGATGCAGACCTTTATCCGTATCGTCGAGAGCGGCAGCTTATCCGCCGCCGCCGCCCAGCTCGGTACGACACAGCCCACCGTCAGCCGTCGGCTGCAGACCCTGGAGCAGCGGCTGGGGCTAAAGCTGATCCTGCGCACCACCCATGCGCTGAAGCTTACCGATGATGGCGAACGCTGCTATGCCCAGGCACGGCAGCTGCTGGCGACCTGGCATGCGCTGGAAGATGAGCTGACCGGGGCCAGTGCCGACCCGGTTGGTACGCTGCGGGTGCGCGCCCCGCACGCCTTTGGTCAGGATCAGCTGATCGCCCCGCTGGTGGATTATCTGCACCGCTATCCCCGGCTCAATATCGAGTGGATGCTGAATGACCGCACGCCCGACTTTATGGCGGAGAACGTAGACTGCGCCATTCAGGTCGGCGCGCCAACCGATCCCTCGGTGGTAGCGGTTCTGCTGGCAGAAGTGCCGCGGATTGTGGTGGCGGCACCGCACCTGCTGGCGCAGCATTCGCCGATAGAACAGATTGAACAGCTGCGCGATCTGCCGTGGCTGGCGCTGACCAGCTTTTACCGTAACGAAGTGGCGTTGCAGAAGATTGACGACGGCCAGCCGGTGAATCTGGCGATTACGCCCCGGCTGAGCAGCGACAGCTTATATGCGGTGCGCAAAGCGGCGCTGGCCGGTATGGGCGCGGCGATTGTCTCATCATGGGCGGTGCAGGAAGATTTAGCGGATGGCGGTCTGGTTCAGCTGATGCCCGCGTGGCAGGCACCACCGCTGCCGGTGTGGCTGACCTATCCCTGGGCGAGTTACTACCCGGCCAGGCTGCAGCATTTTTTTGCGATGATCAAAGAGGTGATGCCGCAACTGGCGGGCACGCGCCCGGCCTCGCAGCCAGCCGGTCGTTCAGGGGGAACAGAGCGGAAAGGATAAAGCAGGCGCCCGCGTCAGCGGGCCGCCAGAGGGGTTACTTCAGTTTTTTGTCGCCGCGCGACATCTGATCCAGCCAGCCCATCACAAAGGCGGAAAGCACAAAGGTCAGGTGGATAATCACGTACCACATCAACTTGTCGTTTTCGACGTTGCGCGCTTCCATAAACACCCGCAGCAGGTGAATCGAGGAGATGGCGACGATGGAGGCAGCGACTTTGTTTTTCAGCGAGCCGGAGTCCATCTTGCCCAGCCAGCTCAGCTTCTCTTTGTCTTCGTCGATATCGAGTTTAGAGATGAAGTTCTCATAACCCGACAGCATCACCATCACCAGCAGACCGCCCACCAGTGTCATGTCGACCAGCGACAGCAGCAGCAGGATCAGATCGTTTTCCGCAATGCTGAAAATGTTGGGCAGCAGGTGGAAAATTTCCTGGAAAAATTTAATGGTCAGCGCCAGCAATCCCAGCGAAAGTCCAATGTAAACCGGGGCCAGCAACCAGCGCGATGCATACATCAGGTTTTCGGTAAAACGTTCCATACAATCCCACGAATAATCAAACAGGTCCGGGAGTATAACCGATCAACTGTGAAGTTATTTCAGCCCTTCGTCAGAAATTTCAGGGGCGGGCGGCAGCGGCAGCGAGAGACGAAATGCCGCGCCACCTTCGGGCCGGTTTTCGGCCCAGATCTGACCGCCGTGGCTCTCGACAATGGTTTTACAGATCGCCAGACCCAGCCCGACGCCCGGCACCGCCGACTCTTTATTGCCGCGCCAGAACTTATCGAATATCCGGGTTAAATCCTCTTCCGCAATCCCCGGTCCGCTGTCCCAGACCGCAATCTCCAGCCGTGTCGCTGCCCGCCAGGCGCGGATGCCGCGAGGGGCGCTGTTACCGGCATACTTCAGGCTGTTCTCGATCAGGTTAGTGAAGACCCGCTCCAGCAGCGTGCTGTCGCCTTTGATCAGCACGATGTCGTCCGGCAGATCGAGCTGGACCTCATGCCCTTTCAGCGACGGTGCCATGCTGCTCAGCGCGCCGCCAATCACCTCTTCCAGCGCCAGCCACTCTTCCCGCAGATTAAGGCCACCCGACTGAATGCGCGCCATATCCAGCATGTTGCTCACCAGCCGGATGGTGCTCAGCGTCTGCTCGCGGATCTGGCTGGCCTGCGGCACATATTTTGAGTTGTCGCTGGCCAGGTCGAGCATCAGCATTTCCGCCTGACCAAACAGCACGGTCAGCGGGGTGCGAAGGTCGTGAGACAGCGCCGACAGCAGCGCATTGCGCAGCTGTTCACGCTCAGCCGAGAGACGGGAGGCCGCCTCGCTGTGCGACAGCGCCATCCGCTCCAGGGCGTTGGCGATCAGCACGGTAAAGGTTTCTACCAGCCGCTGCTGTTCGGGGATCATCAGCTGACGCAGGTTCTGCGGCTCCACCACCAGCAATCCCCGGCAGTGAGCCCCGCTTTTCAGCGGCAGGATCTGATAAGGCACCGCGGGTAAGGTATCGGTGCCCGCACCCGCCGGCTGGCCTTTGCTGTAACTCCATTTCGCAATCGCGCGATCCGGCTCGCTGGCCGGTAGCGCATCGCCCACCGGCTTCAGCTCGCCCTGATCATCCGGCAGCAGCAGCAGGCAGCGTGCCTGTAAGGTGGCGTCGAGCACCCGCTGGCTGGTGGCGGCGATATCCTGCGGCGTCAACGCGCTGCCCAGCGATTTCGCCATCTCATAGAGCTGGCGCGCCCGCTGCTCGCGGTAGCGCGCCACCCGTGCCTGATAACGCACGCCTGCCGTGAGATTGCCGACGATCACGCCGACCGCCAGCATCACGCCAAAGGTCACCAGGTATTGCAGGTCGGAGACGGCCACCGTGCCCGTAGGGGCCACAAAGAAGAGGTCGAAGGCGATGATGTTCATCACCGTGGCGATCACCGACGGCCAGCGCCCGTAGCGCAGCGCCACGATCACCACTGCCAGCAGGTAGATCATCACGCAGTTGGCGGGATCGAAACCGATCAGCACAGACTGTCCGGCGGCGGTCACAAGGATACAGAGCACCAGCGCCATCATTACGCCGCGCAGCTGAATACGCCATTTCTCGCTGTTGACGCGGCCATCCGGCAGCGGATGCGGCGCATCCTTCAGCGGCTCATCCAGTGCGACGACCAGCAGATCGAGATCCGGGCCCAGCTGACCCAGTCGTTCGGCAAAACTGTCACGCCGCCAGCGCCGCAGCGGGCGGCGACCGGTGACGATTTTGCCCAGATTGTGTTCGCGGGCGTAGCCCAGTACCGCTTCCGCTTCATCCGGTTCAGA
This sequence comes from Pantoea sp. R13S299, assembly GCF_048515925.1. Classification (NCBI taxonomy): domain Bacteria; kingdom Pseudomonadati; phylum Pseudomonadota; class Gammaproteobacteria; order Enterobacterales; family Erwiniaceae; genus Pantoea; species Pantoea sp. R13S299. Next base: position 58,833 of record NZ_JBLYEF010000005.1, on the reverse strand, counting down.
GAGGGTGGCGGTTTCCGCGCCCAGCTCCTGCGCCAGCTGTAACGTGCGCAGGATTGCCCGTCGCCGCGCTTCCGGCAGCCGGTTGAGCCGGGGCGTTTCGACATAGACCGCGTGCCATTCACTGCCGAGTCGCGCTGCCAGCCGGGCGGCGGTGCGCACCAGTTTTTCACTGCCGCTGTCGTCGCCAATGCAGAGCAGAATGGCGTCGCGGGTGTGCCAGACGCGTTCCCGTCCCTGCTGATCGCGCCAGGCGCGCATCTGATCATCGACCCGGTCAGCAGTGCGGCGCAGGGCCAGCTCGCGCAGGGCGAACAGGTTACCTTTGCGGAAAAAGTTTTCGATGGCGCGCTCAGCGCGGTCACCAATATAGACTTTGCCCTCTTTCAGCCGCTGCCGCAGATCGTCGGGTGGCAGATCGACCAGCACCACTTCGTCGGCGCTGTCGAAAAAGGGATCGGGCACGGTTTCGCGCACCTGAATGCCGGTGACGCCGCCGACCACATCGTTGAGGCTCTCAAGGTGCTGTACGTTGACGGTGGTCAGGACGTCGATGCCCGCTTCCAGCAGCTCCTCGATATCCTGCCAGCGCTTGGGATGGCGCGAGCCTTTGACGTTGGTGTGCGCCAGCTCATCCATCAGGATCACCGCCGGATGGCGGGCCAGCGCGGCATCGAGATCAAACTCCGCATGACGCGAACGGCCGGTCGCGCGACGCGGCAGCAGGGTTAATCCTGTCAGTAGCTGAGCGGTTTCCGGCCGTTCATGGGTCTCTACCACGCCGATCAGCACATCCAGACCCTGCGCACGCAGCCGCTGTGCCTCCTGCAGCATGGCGTAGGTTTTGCCCACGCCGGCACAGGCACCAAAGTAAATTTTCAGCTGCCCGCGATGCGTTTCGCGGTTAGCCTGCAGCAGCGCGTCGGGATCGGGACGCTGGGGTTCGTCGTGGTTCATCGCTTCCTTAGAGCCTATGCCAGTAGGCGTAATTGTTGCAGACAGTCTGGACACGGACAGCGCGGAACAACCGGAGCGTACACGTAGTACGTGAGGATTGTGAGCACTGCCCAGGTTCAGACTGACAAATAAAATAGCCTAATGGGATAGGCTCTTAACACCATTACAGTTCGTTGAGCTCCATATTCAGCTGCAACACGTTGACGGTCGGTGTGCCGAGGAATGGCATCAGTGGACGATGCGTCATCTTCTCAATCAGCGCCTCGACCTGCTCCACCGGCACCTTGCGGCTGGCGGCGACACGGGGAGCCTGCCAGAGAGCCGCCTGTGGCGAAATATCCGGGTCCAGCCCGCTGGCAGAAGCAGTGACCAGCTCAACCGGTACGGCTGCCGGTGCCTGCGGGTTCGCGGCCCGCAGCGCAGCGACGCGGTCGGCTACCGCTTTATCCAGCGTCGGGTTGCTGGCGGCCAGGTTGCTGCCGCCTGAGGAGAGCGGGTTATAGGGTTTATCACCGGTGGCTGAAGGACGGCCCCAGAAATAGTTGGGCTGGGTAAAGTTCTGGCCAATCAGTGCTGACCCGCGCGCCACGCCATCTTCCTCCAGCAGCGAGCCGCTGGACTGTGATGGAAACAGCCACTGTGCCAGACCGGTGGTGAGCAAAGGATAAACCACGCCGGTGACAAGCGTAAGCAGCAACAACAGTAAAATTGCCGGACGTAACTGACTCATTTTTTTCTCCTCAGGCCATGCCTGAAAGCACTAACAGCAGATCGATCGCTTTGATGCCGATAAACGGCACCAGCAGGCCACCCAGACCGTAAATCAGCAGGTTACGGCGCAGCAGCGCAGCAGCACTCAGTGGGCGGTAGCTGACGCCTTTCAGGGCCAGCGGGATCAGGAACACAATCACCAGGGCATTAAAAATAACCGCTGACAGAATCGCGCTGGCGGGCGAGTGCAGATGCATCACGTTGAGCATGTTGAGCTGCGGATAGGTCGCCGCAAACGCCGCCGGAATAATGGCGAAATATTTCGCCACGTCGTTGGCGATACTGAAAGTGGTCAGCGACCCGCGCGTCATCAGCATCTGTTTACCGATGTGCACCACTTCCAGCAGCTTGGTCGGGTTCGAGTCGAGATCGACCATGTTGCCCGCCTCTTTCGCCGCCTGCGTACCGGAGTTCATCGCTACCGCCACATCCGCCTGCGCCAGGGCAGGCGCATCGTTGGTGCCGTCGCCGGTCATCGCCACTAAACGTCCTTCTGCCTGATACTGGCGGATTAGTGCCAGTTTGGCTTCGGGTGTGGCCTCCGACAGGAAGTCATCCACGCCCGCTTCTGCAGCAATCGCCGCGGCGGTTAGCGGGTTATCGCCGGTGATCATCACCGTTTTGATGCCCATTTTGCGCAGCTCGGCAAAACGCTCTTTGATGCCGCCTTTTACGATATCTTTCAGCGCCACCACGCCCAGCACGTTCGCGCCCTCTGACACCACCAGCGGCGTGCCGCCACCGCGTGCCACCTCTTCCACCTGCGCATTGACCTCGGCAGGGAAACGGCCATGGTTCGCTTCGATATGGCGACGAACGGCATCGACCGCGCCTTTGCGGATTAACCGGTCCTGCACGTTCACGCCACTCATGCGGGTCTGGGCTGAGAACGGAATAAAGCTGGCGCCCATGCTGCTGAGATCGCGCTCACGCAGATTAAATCGCTGCTTCGCCAGCACCACGATACTGCGGCCTTCCGGCGTCTCATCGGCCAGCGAGGCGAGCTGCGCGGCATCGGCCAGTTGCTCTTCGCTGACGCCTGGCGCGGGCATGAACTGGGTCGCCTGGCGGTTACCCAGCGTGATGGTGCCGGTTTTGTCCAGCATCAGCACATCCACATCCCCGGCGGCTTCTACCGCACGTCCACTGGTCGCAATGACGTTTGCACCCAGCATGCGGCTCATCCCCGCCACCCCAATCGCCGACAGCAGGCCGCCGATAGTGGTCGGGATCAGACAGACCAGCAGCGCCACCAGCACGGTGATGCTGACCGGCGTTCCGCCCCATGCGGAGAACGGCCAGAGCGTCACGGTCGCCAGCAGGAACACGATGGTCAGTGAGACCAGCAGGATGGTCAGAGCGATCTCATTCGGGGTTTTGCGGCGTTTTGCGCCTTCAACCATGGCGATCATCCGGTCAAGGAAGGTTTCACCCGGGTTGGCGCTACAGGTGATCACCAGCCAGTCAGAGAGAATACGGGTACCGCCCGTCACAGAGGCGAAGTCACCGCCTGACTCACGGATGACCGGAGCAGATTCACCGGTAATGGCGCTCTCATCCACTGAGGCACCACCCTCCATCACTTCACCGTCACAGGGAATGATGTCGCCCGCTTCTACCAGCACCGCATCGCCTTTGCGCAGCTCATCGGCACTGACCTGATGCCATTCGGCACCATAGCGCGCTGATGCCAGTTTTTTGGCAAAGCTGGTTTTTTTCACCCCTTTCAGGCTGCTGGCCTGGGCCTTACTGCGCCCTTCTGCCAGCGCCTCCGCCAGGTTGGCGAACAGCACGGTGAACCAGAGCCAGACCGCAATCGATCCGGTAAAGCTGGCGCTGCCGCTGATGCGCCCGGTCAGCATGGCCACCGCCAGCAGCGAGGTCAGAATGCTGCCGAGGTAGACCACAAACATCACCGGGTTACGGAACTGCACCCGAGGATCGAGCTTTTTCACCGCATCCCAGGCCGAGGTACGCAGCAGGGCTGCGTCAAATAACGCCTGTTGTTGACGACTCATGAGGATTGTCCCTGAACAAGTTGCAGATGCTCAGCCACCGGGCCCAGCGCCAGAGCAGGAATAAAGGTCAGTGCACCCACCAGCAGCACCGTACCGATCAGCAGTGCAATAAACAGCGGACCGTGGGTTGGCAGCGTGCCGTTACCCACCGGCTGCACTTTTTTCACCGCCATCGCTCCGGCAATCGCCATCACCGGAATGATGATGCCGAAGCGACCCAGCAGCATGCAGACAGCCAGTAACAGGTTCCAGAACGGCGTGTTAGCACTCAGTCCGGCAAAGGCGCTGCCGTTGTTGTTGGCCGCCGAGGAGACCGCGTAAAGCACTTCGCTGAAGCCGTGAATGCCCGGGTTGGCCATTGCGCTGCGTCCGGCGTCGGTCATCATCGCCAGGGCGGTGCCGATCAGCACCAGCGCCGGGGTGACCAGAATCGCCAGCGCGGTCATTTTCATTTCCCACACATCGACTTTTTTACCCAGGAACTCCGGAGTACGGCCAATCATCAGTCCGGCGATAAACACCGCCAGCAGTACAAACAGCAGCATGCCGTAGAGACCGGCACCGACGCCGCCAAAGATCACTTCACCCAGCTGCATCAGCCACATCGGCACCATGCCGCCCAGCGCGGTAAAGGAGTCGTGCATGGCATTGACCGCACCGCAGGAAGCCGCGGTGGTGATGACCGCAAACAGGCTGCTGTTGAGAATGCCAAAGCGCGTCTCTTTGCCTTCCATATTGACGGCACTGTCGGCCCCCAGCTGGAGGAAGTGCGGGTTGCCCTGCAGTTCGGCCCACATCACGACGGCAACTGCCGCGACAAACATCAGCGTCATCGCCCACAGCAGCATGTGGCCCTGACGACGGTCACGCACGCTTTCGCCAAACGCGAAGCAGAGCGCAGCCGGGATCAGGAAGATGCTCAGCATCTGCACCAGGTTCGTCAGCACCGTCGGGTTTTCAAACGGATGAGCGGAGTTGGCGTTAAAGAAGCCGCCACCGTTGGTGCCCAGCATTTTGATCGCTTCCTGCGACGCCACCGGTCCCATCGACAGTGTCTGCTGCACGCCTTCCAGCGTGGAGAAGCTGTGATAAGGCGCGAAGTTCTGAATGCTGCCCTGGCTGACAAAGAACAGCGCCATCAGCAGGCTGATTGGCAGTAAGACGTAGAGCGTGATGCGCGTCAGATCGCGCCAGGCGTTACCCAGGGTCGCAGAGCTGCGATTGGCGAAGCCACGGATCAGCGCAAAGGCGACGGCGATACCGGTCGCGGCAGAGAGGAAGTTCTGCACCGTCAGGCCCACCATCTGACTGAAATAGCTCAGGGTGCTTTCGCCGCTGTAGGACTGCCAGTTGGTGTTGGTCACGAAGCTCACGGCGGTGTTGAGCGCCAGATGCCAGCTCAGGCCAGGCAGTTGCTGAGGATTCAGCGGCAGCGAGCCCTGCAACAGCAACATCGCCAGCAGCACCACGAAGCCCAGCGCATTGAACAGCAGAATCGCCAGCAGGTAGTGAGGCCAGCGCATATCCGATTCCTGCGCACCCAGCATTCGCCACAGCGGCGCTTCCAGGCGGGCAAATACCGGCTTGTCAGCTACTAACGAGGCCAGACCCCGTCCAAGCGGCTGCGCCAGCACCATCAGCAGCACCAGATAAAATGCGATGAGTAAAAAAGCATTGGCCGCCATCAGAAGGCCTCCGCATTTAACAGGGCATAGATCAGATAGCCCAGCAACAACACCACCAGCACAATGCCAGTTATTACGCCCACGCTCACAGGAACCTCCAGAGGATTGGATTTATGGCTTAGCTTGCGCGGAGGCGTATAAAGAAGGGGTTAAAATGCAGCGGGCGGGCGTAAAAATAGTGTAAAAATGGCGAAAAATCAGGCGACTTCCAGCGCCCAGATACGATTGAGATCGACGTTGCCCCAGAGCTTACTGTCTTCTGCACCCACAATGCTGTCGGTGCAGAAGCTGTCGCCGAGGTCCAGCTCTTCCGGCTTCACTTCACGCTGGGCGTGCAGCGACCAGAAAACATGCACGCAGGGACGCATCAGCGATTTTTCGCCCGCTTTCACCACCAGCGCCACCCGACCAGAGGCCAGACGCACCAGCGATCCCACCGGGTAGATGCCGATGGTTCGTACGAAGGTGTGCAGCAAGCCAGGATCGAAATGGCCGCGCCAGCTCAGCATCTGGTGCATCGCCTCAGCAGGTGTCCAGCCGTTGCGATAGGAGCGGGTTGAGGTCACGGCATCATAGACATCACACACCGCCGCCATACGGGCGTAGAACGAGATCGCCTCGCCTTTCAGGCGGTGAGGATAGCCGCTGCCATCATATTTTTCATGATGATGCAGGGCGATATCGAGCAGATCGTCGTCGGCATTGGCCTCTATCAGCATCTGCGTGCCGACCACCGGATGCTCACGCATCACCCTGAACTCTTCTTCGGTCAGCTTGCCCTCTTTGTTGAGGATCGCCAGCGGCACGGCCGCTTTGCCGACATCATGCAGTAAACCGCCCATGCCCACCCGACGCAGCTGCTGCTCATCCAGCCCAAGTTTTTTACCCAGCGCAATCATCAGCCCGCAGACCGCCATGGAGTGCAGATAGGTGTAGTCATCATGATTTTTTAGCCGCGCCACGCTCAGCATGGCAGAGGGTTCACGCGTGATCGATCCGGCGATTTCATCCACCAGGTCCATCATATAATCGAGCTTCAGGCCGTTACCCAGCCGCGCTTCGTTGAACATCGCCAGCACTTTCGGTTTGCCCTGCTGGAAGATCAGCTGTGCCTGATCCAGTTCCTGAAAAAACGGGGTGCGCCCGATGGTTCTCTTTGCGACCGGAGAGGCGATCGGCATCTGCACCGAACGATCAAGGTCGATCCAGAGCTGGCGGATCCCTTCACTGCGTAGCGTGGCGATTTGACGTGGGTCGGTGATCAGCATCTGATTATGAATGCGCTGGTCTTTTATCCACCAGACCTCCAGCTTGTGGATAAACATCCCTGGACGCAATTCATCAATGGTAATCAGCTTTATCACGCTATCACTCCTTAACACTGGCGGGGGGGTAAGGTGATATCGGCAGCTGGACAAATTTTCTTCAGGCTGTTTTGTGCGAAGGCGGGAGTTGGGAGAGTGGTCAGAGGAGAGGCGTCCTGCCTCACCCCTGTTTCAGCAGGGTTACGTCATTGGTATGATTACACTACCCGGGTCAGCACCGGCTCACCACGGGCAAAGGCCAGCATGTTCTCAAACACCAGGTCGGCCATCGCTGCCATGGTTTCACGGGTGCTGCTGGCGATATGCGGCGTAATCACCACATTGTCGCGCTGGCGCAGGGCGTCGGGCACCTGCGGCTCCTGTTCGAATACATCCAGCCCGGCCCCGGCGATCTGCCGGGTTTCCAGTGCCTCTACCAGCGCCTGCTGATCCACCACGCTGCCGCGCGCAATGTTAATCAGATAGCCCTGCGGTCCCAGCGCCTGCAGGACTTCCGCGTTGATAATATGGCGCGTCGTGGCACCGCCTGGCAGCGTCAGCACCAGAAAATCGGCCTGCTGCGCCAGCGCGACCAGGCTCTCATGCCGGGTATAGGGCACATCAGGGCGTGAACGCGGATTGTAATAATGAATCTGCATATTAAATGCCTGCGCGCGCCTGGCTACCGCCTGACCGATATTGCCCAGCCCGACGATGCCGCATACCTTGCCGCCGATTTTGCTGCTCAGCGAAAAGCGCCCCTGCGACCAGTGACCGGCTCGGGTGAAACGATCGGCCTCACTGATGCGGCGCGCCACATCCAGCAGCAGCGCCATCCCCAGATCCGCGACGCAATCATTCAGCACCTCTGGCGTGTTGGTCACCACAATGCCGCGCGACCGGGCAGCTTCCATATCAATGCTGTCATACCCGACGCCATTACTGCAGATCGCTTTCAGGTTGGGCAACGCGGCAATCAGCGCGGCGGGTGCGCCCATGACCGCATTGCCGCTGGTGACCAGCATGTCAATATCTGCCCCCTGCTCAGCCAGAAACGCCGCCTCATCGTCCACCTCCCACAACCGGAAGGCGGTAAACGACGTTTCGATATTCTCTATTAGCTGTGGTGGCAGGAATTTCCCTTTGATCAGCACCTTACATTGCTTTAATGCCATCTTCTTTCTCCTGATTATTATAGGATGCCGGGCGATCGGTCTCTTCTCCGACGCGTTCAATCGGTCCCATCACCAGCAGGAACAGCAGAGCCGCTACCACGCAGTGTGCCGCCACAAACGCCAGTCCGATGCTGTAGCTGCCGGTCAGCCCGACGATGATGCCGAACAGCAGCGGCGTGGTGAAACCGGCGATATTGCCAATGCCGTTAAATATCGAACCCGCCAGACCTACTGCCTCTTTGGGGGCGGTATCGCTGATCACCGTCCAGGTGCCGGCTCCGGCCGCGATGCCTTTGCCGAAAAAGGCGAAGGACATAATGGCGATGATGCCGCCGTTACCGGGAATGATCGCCGCCAGCACCAGGCTGGACGCCATCAGCATGCCGACGATATAGGGTGTTTTACGCGCCCAGGAGACGCTCCAGCCACGGGCGATTAATTTGTCTGACAGGTAACCGCCGCTGATCCCGCCAAGAAAACCAAACAGCGCCGGAGCAATAGTGGCGAATCCCGCTTCCATGATGTTCATGCCGCGCGCCTGCACCAGATAGATCGGGAACCAGGTGATAAAGAAGTAGCTGAGCGCGATGATGCAGTACTGCCCGAGATAAGCGCACCAGAGCATGCGATTGGTAAGCAGCTTTCTGAACATCGCTTTGCTGATCGGTGGCTGCGCTTTCAGCGTCTGGGCCGCATCGATATCCACCAGCGCGCCACCCTCGACGATGTGGCGTAGTTCACTTTCCGATACGCCGGGATGATTGCGCGGCTCGCGCATCCAGGCCGCCCAGACAAATACCGCCACCAGCCCGATGCCGCCCAGCACAAAGAAGGGCCATTCCCAGCCAAAGCGCGACACCAGCCAGCCTGAAAGCGGCGAGAAGATAGCGACGGCAAAATATTGCGCCGAGCTGAACAGCGAGGAAGCCCGTCCCCGCTCTGCGCCGGGGAACCACATAATCACTACGCGCGCATTGGCGGGAAAGCTGGGCGCTTCAATTAATCCCAGCATAAAGCGCAGACCAAACATCAGCATCAGTGCGCCGGTCATCCCGCTGGAGAACTCACCCACGAATCCCATCGCCAGCGTGGAGACAGACCAGAGCGCCAGCGTGACGCCATAGACTTTTTTGGCTCCGAAGCGGTCAAGCAACAGTCCGCCGGGGATCTGACCGATGACATAGGCCCAGCTGAAGGCAGAGAGGATCAATCCGAGCTGGATCGCCGACAGCCTGAACTCCTCTTTGATCGCCGATCCGGAGATCGACAGGATCGAGCGGTCGGCGTATGCCACCACCGACAGAAACAGGATCAGGCAGAGGATCCCGATGCGGACATGGGTTGTCCGTTGAGGCAGTTGGTCGTTAAGCATGAGCTGAATTCCTTAAAAAGCGGCGGGTTGCGCCACGAGGTTTTTTTCAGGAATAACGCTGAGATTTCCCGCTTCAGGAAATATAGGTAGGAGGCTAACTATCGGTCATTGTGCAGATGTCGGGATCGTCTGGCACGATTAAGAGGTTTTCTGACAACCGCCACAACTGCCCGTGCGGCGCTGCACAAAAGCGTGAAGAGTCCCGGCTTTCTGCCGCAGAGTGTGCGCCAGGTCGGGGATTTCACCGGCGCGGGCAGCTATGACGCGGCGATTTCACGGCAAAGTGTGTCGGCGCTAACAAGTGTGAAAAGGGCCGGTTGTCAAAGCGGACGGCAGTTCTTAAGCTGCAAATGATCCTACTTTTCCATTTTTATAATAAATGAAAAATCCATTCCACCTGGCAACCTCTGGAGTCCCCAATGAATAAACGTGCATGGGCCATACTCTGTCTGCTCTCTCTGTCCACGTCGGCGCTGGCTGAGAAGGTCGGCGTCTCAATGGCTTATTTCGACCAGAACTTCCTGACCATTATTCGCCAGTCGATTGAGAAAGAGGCCAAAGTGCGTCAGCTTGATGCGCAGTTCGAAGATGCCCGCGGCGACGTGGGTCGTCAGACCGACCAGGTTCAGAGCTTTATCAGCGCTGGCGTAGACGCGATTATTGTCGATCCGGTCGACTCGGCCAGCACCCCAGCACTGACGAAACTGGCGCAGCAGGCGCACATTCCGCTGGTCTACGTTAACCGCTCTCCGGGCGATAAAACCCTGCCGCCGGGCGTGGTGTTTGTCGGCTCTGACGAACGCGAATCGGGCACATTACAGATGGAGGCGCTGGCGAAGCAGGCCGGTTACCGTGGCAAAGTCGCCATCATGATCGGCAACCTCAGCGATGCGGGCGCGCTGCAGCGCACCAAAGATGTGGAACAGGTGGTGGCAAAGTATCCCGACATGAAAGTGGTGCTGAAGCAGACCGCCAACTATGCGCGCAATGAGGGCATGGATTTAATGCTCAACTGGCTGTCGAACGGCGAAGAGATTGATATTGTCGCCGCCAACAACGACGAAATGGCGATTGGCGCGACGATGGCGATTGCTCAGGCGAAACCGAAGAAAACCATTCTGGTCGGCGGCATTGATGCCACACCGGATGGTTTGAAAGCGCTGGCGAGCGGCAGACTGGCGGTGACGGTGTTCCAGGATGCCGTGGGCCAGGGTAAAAAGTCGGTTGAGGTGGCGCAGCAGATGATCAAAGGCCAGAAGGTCGACTCCCACCAGTGGATTCCGTTTGAGCTGGTCACGCAGCAGAACATGCAGCATTACAGCAATAAAAATCCGTAACGCAGCACGGAGCGGCAGTGATGCCGCTCCGGTTATTACTTGTCGTGCAGCAGCTTCGCCATCATTACCACATCGCGCAACTGACCGTCGCGCAGGGCGGCTTCACGCATCACCCCTTCCCGCTCAAAGCCCAGACGCTCATAGAGCCGCAGCGCCCGATCGTTGTCATGGAACACCTCCAGCTCCATACGGGTAATACCCAGCCAGTTGCGTGAATAGTCCATCGCGGTGCGGATCAGGCGCTCACCGACGCCACGACCGCCAAAGTCGGGATGCACGCCCAGCCCAAAGCTGATGCAGTGGCGGGTACGCGGCTTGTTATCCACAAACAGCGTCAGCTCACCGGCCAGCACGCCATCGATCTCGGCGACAAAAGCGATAAACCCCTCGGCATCCATTCTGGCGATTTTTTTCTCCCAGGTGGCGACGCTGGGAAACGGCAGCTGCAGTGTCCAGGGATAAACATCGGGATGACTGTAGAGTCGCTGATAGGCGGCTGCATCGTGCGGTTCCCGTGCCCGAATGACGATTTCCATATTTTCTCCTGTTAGCCGAACGGGGATCATGCACTAAGCTGTAGCTCTTTACCGGACGGAAAGAGTACCGCTATGTTGTATCGTCGTTTTGAGCGTTTTATCAATATTTTTCATGACGCGCCCACCGATTCGCCGCCCTCAACGGTCTGGTCGTTTTACCTCTACTATCTGCGTCAGGTCTGGCCGAGTTTTGCCGCACTGCTGGTGGTTGGGCTGGCAGCAGCGCTGATCGAAGTGTCATTGTTCAGCTATCTGAGCCGCATTATCGATATGGTCAATCACTCCACGCCCGCCAGCCTGTTTCAGGATAACTGGCCGGTACTGCTGTGGATGGGTGCGGTGGCGCTGATTCTGCGGCCGATTTTTATCGCCCTGCACGACATGCTGGTGCATCAGAGCATCAGCCCGAGCATGACCAGCATGATCCGCTGGCAGAATCACAACTACGTGCTGCGCCAGAGCCTCAATTTCTTCCAGAGCGATTTCGCCGGCCGTATTGCCCAGCGCATCATGCTGACCGGCAGTTCCCTGCGTGATTCTGCGGTGCAGCTGGTAGACGCCATCTGGCACGTGCTGATCTACGCCGTGACTTCGCTGGTGCTGTTTGCCGGTGCCGACTGGCGGCTGATGATCCCGCTGATTATCTGGATGGTGGCCTACAGCGCCTCGCTGCGTTTCTTTGTGCCGCGTGTTAAAGCACGTTCGGTGGTCTCCTCGGAATCGCGATCTAAGCTGATGGGCACCATTGTTGATGGCTACACCAACATCGCCACCATCAAACTGTTCGCGCACAGCGATCTGGAACGTCAGTATGCGCGTGAGGCGATTCAGGAGCAGACGGAAAAAACCCAGCATGCCGGTCGCATGGTCACCAGCATGGATCTGACGCTGTCGGCGCTGAACGGCCTGCTGATTGTCTCGACCTCCGGGCTGGCACTCTGGTTATGGAGCCAGTCGCTGATCAGCGTCGGGGCGATTGCGCTGTCGACCGGTCTGGTGATCCGTCTGGTGAATATGTCCGGCTGGATCATGTGGGTGGTTAACGGCATCTTCGAGAATATCGGCACGGTACAGGATGGCCTGAAAACCATTGCGCAGCCGCTGAGTGTGCAGGATGCGCCGCAGGCGAAGCAGCTGAAGGTGACGCGTGGCAACATCCGTTTTGAGGATGTGTGCTTCGATTATGGCGGTGGTCGTCAGGTGATTAACGGTTTTAACCTCAACATCAGACCCGGTGAGAAGATTGGCCTGATTGGCCCTTCGGGCGCCGGTAAATCGACGCTGGTGAACCTGCTGCTGCGTCTTTATGACCTGAACGGCGGGCGGATTGTGATCGACGATCAGGATATCGCCGCCGTGACGCAGGAGAGCCTGCGCAGCCAGATTGGCATGATTACGCAGGACACCTCGCTGCTGCACCGCTCAATCCGGGAAAACCTGCTCTATGGTCGTCCTGACGCCAGCGAGGAGGAATTACAGCTGGCGATTCACCGCGCCCGCGCCGATGAGTTTATTCCACTGCTCTCCGATTCACTGGGCCGCACCGGGCTGGACGCGCACGTGGGCGAGCGCGGCGTGAAACTGTCGGGTGGTCAGCGTCAGCGTGTGGCAATTGCCCGCGTGCTGCTGAAGGATGCGCCGGTTCTGATCATGGATGAGGCCACTTCTGCGCTCGACTCCGAAGTGGAAGCGGCGATTCAGGAGAGCCTGGAGTCACTGATGCAGGGTAAAACCGTGATCGCGATTGCGCACCGCCTGTCGACCATCGCGAAGATGGATCGACTGGTGGTGCTGGATAAAGGCGGCATTGCCGAGATGGGCAGCCATCACGAGCTGCTGGCACAGAACGGTCTTTATGCCCGTCTGTGGCAGCATCAGACCGGCGGTTTTGTCGGCATCGATTAATCGCCGCGTCGATAGGGTAAGGCGTCGCGTGCTTCTTCCGCCCAGCCGCGCACGCCTTCCCGCTCCTGCACCAGAAAATCTGCCACGGCATCGCGCAGGCCGGGATGCAGCAGATAGTGCCAGGAGTGGGTGATCTTCGGCTCAAAGCCACGCACCAGTTTGTGCTCGCCCTGTGCGCCCGCATCAAAGCGCGTCAGCCCTTCATCAAGGGCTAAATCCATCCCCTGATAGAAACAGGTTTCGAAGTGCAGCCGGTCAAACTCCGCCAGACAGCCCCAGTAGCGGCCATAGAGCGAGTGGCTGTCCCGCAGATAGAAAGCCATTGCCGCCGGTTGCTGCTGTAAGCGGGCGATCACCACCACAATATTCTGCGGCATCCGCTCCGCCAGCAGGCTGAAGAAGTCGCGCGTCAGATAGGGTCGCTGACCGCGCACCGCATAGGTGTTGGCGTAACAGGTATAGACAAAATCCCACTGATCTTCGCGCAGCTGACAGCCCAGATAGCGGTCAAACTCAAAGCCGCTCTGCTGCACCTGCTCCCGCTCTTTACGCAGCTGTTTGCGCTTGCGCGACATCAGCGTGTCCAGGAAGTCCTGAAAATCGCGGTAACCACGGTTGTGCCAGTGATACTGACAACCGAGCCGGGACAGCCAGTCGGGCTGATCGGCCAGCAGCTGGTTAGCCTGCGCATCGGTAAAGTTGATGTGTGCGCCGCTTAAGCCCTGCTGCAACAGGCTCTCCGGCAGCGCCGACAGCAGCTGTGCCGCGGCGGATGTGTCACCCAGCAGACGCGCGCCGCTAACCGGGCTAAAGGGAATCGCTCCCAGCCATTTCGGGTAGTAACGGATCCCGGCGCGCTGGCTGGCATCCGCCCAGGCGTGATCAAAGACATATTCGCCCTGCGAGTGGCGTTTGCGGTAGCCCGGCAGCGCGGCACGGGTCACGCCATTTTCCCGCCACAGCAGGTGATCAGGCTGCCAGCCGGATTCGGGCCGCACGCTGCCACTCTCTTCTAACGTAAGCAGAAAGGCGTGGCGCAAAAACGGCTGGTCATCAGGCAACAGCGCATCCCACTCGGCGGCCGGGATCTCCGCCAGTGACGTCAGGTGAATCAGCGACATGAAATACTCCAGAGAACGTCGGGCAGAGAGTCAGTCAAGCAGGTTTTCCCCGCCAGCGAAAGGGTTAAGGCACGCAAAGTGAAGGCTGCAACGCCTGGCCGCAGCCCCTATACTGCCACTTTACCTCCACAGGACATCGCCATGGATCGACTCGATTGTGACCGGATGTTTGTCACGGTGCTGGAAACCGGCAGCTTTTCGGCGGCGGCGTTACGTCTGGGCACCAGTAGCAGTCAGGCGTCCAAGCTGGTTTCAAAGCTGGAGCAGCAGCTCGGCGTCCAGCTGTTCAAGCGCAGCACGCGCGCCCTGTCGCCCACCGATGTCGGGCGCAGCTATTATGAGCGGGTAAAGAACCTGCTGGATGCCTTCGAGGCGCTGGATGCCAGCGTGCGGGAAAGCGCGACCGCGCCGACCGGCAGACTCCAGATCAGCGCGCCCGACTCCTTCGGTACCGCGATACTCTCCCAGGTGCTGGTGGCGTTTGCCCGGCGCTATCCGCAGATTGAACTGGATGTGAGCTTTTCAGATCGGGCCGTGAACATCGTCGATGAAGGCTTTGATATGGCGATCCGTATCGGCACCCTGAGCGACAGCAGCCTGGTGGCGCGCAAGCTGGGTGAAGTGCATGTGCGCATCGCCGCCTCACCGGTCTATCTGGAGCAGTTCGGCACGCCGCAGCACTGGCGTGACATGGACCAGCACCAGTGCATCATCGACACCAATTTTCGCGATCCCTGGCACTGGCCGTTTACCCGCGGCGACAGCAGCAACGAGATGGTCACCGTACCGGTGCGCGGGCGTCTGCGCTTCGCCAATACCGAAGCCTGCCTGCAGGCCGCCGTCGCTGGTCTGGGCATTGCACGACTGCCCGGTTTTATTGCGGCCCCGGCGCTGCAACGGGGTGAGATTGTCAGGCTGCTGGAGAACTTCGACACGCCGCCGCTGGGCCTGTTTGCAGTCTATCCGCCTGCCCGTTATCTGGCACACCGGGCGCGCCTGTTGATCGACTTTCTGGTGACGCACTTCACCCACTTTCCACTGGCGTGATTTCTTCCATAATGGAATAAATGATTGTCTTCACCAGCGGATTATCAGCCATTTCGGCATCAGTTAAGCTGCTTCTCTCATCACAGAGGAGTCGCACGATGTTAACAGAAGGCAAATGGAGTAGTGACTGGCATCCGGTGCAGGCTACCGATAAACAGGGCGGCTTCGTCCGTCAGACGTCCGGCTTCCGGCACTTTATCAGCAGCGATGGCTCCACAGAGTTCGCGGCCGAACCCGACCGTTACCATCTCTATGTCGGGCTGATCTGTCCGTGGGCGTCCCGCACCCTGATGGCCCGCAAACTCAAAGGGCTTGAGTCGCTGATTAGCGTGACGGTGGTGGAGCCGCAGCTCGGTGCCCAGGGCTGGCGCTTTGGCAATTTCCCCGGTGCGCAGCCAGACCCGCTGAACAACGCGCAATATCTGCATGAAATCTATACCCGCGTCATGCCCGATTACACCGGCCGCGCCACCGTGCCGGTGCTGTGGGACAAGAAAACCGGCACCATCGTTAACAACGAGTCCGCTGACATCGTGCGCATGTTCAACAGCGGCTTTGGCGATCTGGCCGATAACCACATCGACCTCTATCCCGCCGCGCTGCGCGCCGAGATTGATGCGCTGAATGAGAGCCTCTATCCGCGTCTGAATAACGGTGTCTATCGTGCCGGGTTCGCGACGACCGCAATCAGTTATCAGCAGGCATTTAACGACGTCTTCAGCCAGCTCGACGAACTGGAAGCCCTGCTCGGCGATGGCCGCACTTTCCTGCTGGGTGAACGGCTGACGGAAGCCGATATTCGCCTGTTCGTGACCCTGATTCGCTTTGACGTCGCCTATCATGGCCTGTTCAAATGCAACCTGCGCCGGATACGCGACTACACTCTGCTGAATCGCTATCTTAAGAGCATGTTATCGGTCTCCGGGGTGCGTGAGACGGTCAATATCGATCACATCAAACAGGGTTACTACTCAATCAAGGCGCTGAATCCGAACGGGATCGTTCCGGCTGGCCCGGATATGAGTGAATACAATTTATAAGGGCGCAAGCTAAAGGAGCAATGATGGCAAAAGCACTGGTGATTTTTCTGCATGGCGTAGGCAGTAACGGCGACGATCTGGCTCCGATTGGCCGTCACTGGGCGACGCTGTTGCCGGATGTGATTTTTGCCTCCCCCAATGCGCCCGAACGTTTTCCCGCCGGTTTTGGCTGGCAGTGGTTCAGTCTGGCGGACGTGACGCCAGAGAACCGGCCGGGACGGGTTCGGGCCGCGCGGGCGGCGTTTGATGCAACACTCAATGAGATTGTTGCGCAGCATGGCTTCGCCGATCGCTGGCAGGATGTGGTGCTGGTGGGCTTCTCTCAGGGGTCGATCATGGCGCTGGATGCACTGGCTTCCGGCCGTTATCCGCTGGCGGGCGTGGTCGCC
This sequence comes from Pantoea sp. R13S299, assembly GCF_048515925.1. Taxonomy (NCBI): domain Bacteria; kingdom Pseudomonadati; phylum Pseudomonadota; class Gammaproteobacteria; order Enterobacterales; family Erwiniaceae; genus Pantoea; species Pantoea sp. R13S299. The sequence continues at coordinate 42,179 of NZ_JBLYEF010000005.1, read as the reverse complement.
TTCTCGGGTCGTCTGGCGGTTGACGGTGAATTAACGCCGCAGGCTCATGTGCCCGCGCTGCTGATTCACGGTCAGGCCGATGACGTGATCCCGTGGCAGGAGAGCGAATCTGCCGCAGCAAGACTTCGTGCAGCAGCGGTGCCGGTCGATGCGCGCTTTGAACCCGCCACCGGCCACACCATCTCAGCCCAGGGTGCCCTGCACGCCGCCGCGTTTATCGGGCAGTGCCTGCAGGATTAACCCCAGCAGCGCGTTAACGCCTGCCAGGCATGACGCGCAGCCACGTCGGGCGGCAGGCGTTTCAGCGCATCATTAAAGACTTCGATTCCCACCGGCCCCTGATAGCCCGCACTTTTGAGCTTATCGACAAAGCGTTCAACATCGATAATGCCATCGCCGGGCAGCAGACGCTGATGCTTTGCCATCGCCATCAGGCTCTGCTTATCCTGGGCGGGAACGGCCGCCATATCACACAGCTGCACTTCATAAATGCGGTCGGCGGGAATGCCGTCCAGTTGCGAGGCGTCGCCGCCCAGCGCGCAGATGTGGAACAGATCAACCACCAGCCCGATATTGGGCTGGTCGAGCCGCTGCAGTCGCTGCCACGCCAGCGGCAGCGTGTTGTCCACGCTGCACCAGGCCATCGGTTCATACATGATGCGCATGTTGTAGCGTGCAGCTTCAGAGGCCATCCAGCGCAGGTCATCATCAATCTGATCGGCGCAGCAATCCTCGCGGGTGCTGGCCGGTGCCTGAATGGTGTCGCAGCCCAGCGCCTGAGCGATCCGGATAAACTGACGCAGCTCTTCACGCTTCTGACATCGCAGCGCACCGGGTGCGCCGGTAAAATCGCGCAGCACCTGCAGATTGGTAAAGCCAGGTCCCTTTAAGCCGGCGATCTCCGCCAGGGCCGCAGCGCCGCCCTCACTTGCGTCGACATCCTCGCGCCAGATCTCGACCTGATCAAAACCGGCGTCACGCGCCGCCTGTAATTTCTGGCCGGGTTCACCGTTTAACAACACCAGGTTAAGGAAGGTAGGATTGGTTCGCATTGCTCGGCTCCTTAATCGTCCGGAATAATCGGTGACGTTCAGCATTACGCCCTGAAACGCGGGCGTAAAACCTGAAACAGTATCTACCTCTTAAGCGTTATGACAAGCGCCGATTCGCCGGGTCAGCCCAGCAGCGTGACCAGCGCGAAACCGGCAAACGCCATCAGCAGCGAGCCGATCACATGCACCAGCACGATCGCCATTCCCCAGAGATATTTCCCTGCCTGCAGCAGTCCCATTAATTCCGCGGTGAACGAGGAGAACGTAGTCAGCCCGCCGCAGAGTCCGGTGACGATCAGCAGTTTCCAGATTGGGTCGATCTCCGGATGGCGGACAAACCAGGCCATCGCGCCGCCGATCACCAGACCGCCGATCAGATTCACCAGCAGCGTGCCAGGCGGCAGGTTGGGAAAGAGCGCATTAAAGCGCATCGCGAACAGCCAGCGCAGAACACAGCCAGCAGAGCCGCCGATCACCACAGCCAGTAACGGTTTAAACATGTCTTGCTCCTGATTACAGAGTAATGCCGGGCTGAGGGGAGAGGCAGAGATAAATTGCGCCTGACACCTCAGCTCCCGCGAAAGGATTGAGTGTCAGGCGTCATCAGCCGGTGTTAAGCCCACCGGCGGTTGGGAAAGGTGGCACGCCATCACCTTGAGCGGGTGATAATACGACGCCCGTTTCAGGCTGGCAAGCGTGTGCTCGTAGCGGCTGAATCGCTTGACGCCCTGCCCGCTGGCGGGGTAATGCTGATGGTTTACAGCCTGTTGCGGAGACCCTATGCGTACCCTGATTTTTGATACTGATATCGGCGTGGATGATGCCTTTGCGCTGGCTTATGCGGCGCGGACGCAGCATCTGCTGGGGATTACCACCGTATTTGGCAACGTGGCGGTGGGTCAGGCGGTGAAAAATGCCCGGCTGTTTTGCGACAAAATAGCGATTAACGCGGCGGTCTGGCGCGGCTGTTCACGGCCGCTGGCGCTGGCACCCTCTGCGCCCGCCAGGCTGCACGGTGAAGATGGCCTGGGCGATGCGTTTGATAATACTTTTAGCGATGAGGCACCGGGCGCGGTGCAGTTTATTATCGACAGCGTGCGGGCGCAGCCGCATCAGATCACCCTGGTGGCGATTGGCCCGCTGACCAATATCGCGACGGCCATTAATCAGGCGCCGGATATTATTCCGCTGGTGAAAGAGCTGGTGATGATGGGCGGCGCGTTTGGCACCGACGGCCACAGCGGCAACGTGACGCCCTTCAGCGAATTTAATATCTGGAAAGATCCGCACGCCGCCGATCAGGTGCTCGCCTCGGCGCTCAACGTGGTGGTGATCCCGCTGGATGTCACGCACAAGGTGCTGATCAGCGGCGAAGAGGTTCAGCGTCTGAACCAGCCGGTGCTGAGCGCTATCTGTCGCCCTTACCTGGCTTACAGCCTGGAGAAAGAGGGATTCAACGGTATGGCGCTGCACGACACCCTTGCGGTGGCGTGGCTGACGCTGCCGCAGGCCTTTACCCTCACTGAAAGCCCGCTGCGGGTGATTACAGAGGGCATCGCCTGCGGTCAGACGGTGCGTAAACTGAGTGCGCTGGCATCACGAGCCGATCCGTTTGCCGGTCTGCCCGCCCAGCGTATCGCGCTCGGCGTGGATGCCGACGCGGTGCGGGCACACTTCTTTGAGACCCTCACCGCGCCCTGAAGCGCTGGCTGACCGCGTTACTGGTCGAAGTGAATTACGCCTTTGATCAGCTCGCGGTTGTTGATGATTTGCGCCTCGAAGGTTTCATCCAGCGTGGAGAAAGCCAGATGGTGATTCAGCATCATTTCGGCGCGCAGCTTGCCGCTGGCCATCAGCGCACTCACCCGGTCGAAATCTTCGCGGGTGGCGTTACGGCTGCCCATCAGCGTGGTCTCTTTTTTGTGGAATTCACTGTCCGGGATGACCAGATCGCCTTTATGCAGGCCGACATAGACAATCGTGCCGCCGTGCCGCATCAGGTTGACCGCATTGTTCATCGCCGCCGGGCTGCCGGTGGCATCGATCACTTTCAGCGCCAGACGGCCACCAAACTGCTCACGCAGCGCGCTGTAAAATGCCTCATCAGCCGGATTCAGTGCCGCCAGCCCGAGCTGGTCAGCGACATGCTGGCGACGGAATTCACTGGTATCTGCCACCACCACCTGTGCGCCGCTGGCGGCGGCAATAGCGGCAACACCCAGTCCAATCGGTCCGGCACCCACCACCAGCACCTGCTCATCCGCCACAATTCCGGCACGACGCACCGCATGGGCGCTGATGGCAAACGGCTCAATCAGCGCGGCTGCTTCCGGTGCGACGTCATCCACCGCCAGCAGCGTGCTGACCGGTACGCTTAAGTAGTCGCAGAAACCGCCATCCTGATGCACGCCAATCACCGAGATCTGCTCACAGCAGTTGGTCTTGCCGCTCTGGCAGGCGTCGCAGCGCAGGCAGGAGATGTAGGGCATTAATGCGACCCGCTGGCCTGGCTGAAAGCCCTTTGCGCCACTGCCCAGCGCCACCACTTCGGCACAGATTTCATGGCCCAGCACCCGTGGATAGCTGAAGAACGGCTGATTGCCGGACCAGGCGTGAATGTCAGTGCCGCAGATCCCGGCGGTAAGAATTTTAATCAGCGCCTCGCCAGCGGCAGGCTCGGGTGTGTCGCGGGTGGCCCAGACCATCTTACGTGGTTCAGCGATGACCAGTGCTTTCATTGTTGTCATGGTGATTCTCCGGTTGTCCTGCAGGCAGTTATGGCGAATCCTGCTCGCTGCGCGGCGTTCGTTTGCGGGAACTGTGAAGCACGGCGATTTTTTTGGGCTTTGAATGGTTTTTAATGCATAAAAAACCGGAGAGTCCGATGAGCCGCAGCCAGAATTTGCGTCAGAACGTCATCAACCAGATGCTGGAGAGTATTGCTCAGCGTCACATTCGTTCGCCCCTTCCCCCGCAGGCTGCACTGGCCGAGATGTTCAATATCAGCCGCACCACGGTGCGCCATACCCTGCACTATCTGCATCAGTGCGGCGTACTGGATAAAGTCGATCAAACCTACGTTATCGTGCGCGATCCCCGCGAAGATGACAGTTTTAGCGCCTTAACGCCGCCGATTGAGCAGCAGGCCAGCCACTTCGAGCAGATGTTTTTTAATATGATTAACCAGCGGCAGCTGGTGCCTGGCGATACCTTCAGCGAGCTGCAACTGGCGCAGCAGGTGAAAGTCAGTCCGGTGGTAGTGCGCGAATTTCTGCTGCGCTTTATGCGCTATGACCTGCTGGAGCCGGTGAAACGCGGCCAGTGGCGCATGAAAAAATTTACGCAGGACTACGCCGAAAAGCTGTTTGAACTGCGCGAGATGCTGGAAACCCACGCCCTGAGCCGCTTCCTGAATCTGCCCGGCAGCGATGAGCGCTGGGTTCAGGCGCGGGATCTGCTGGATCGTCACCGATCGATGCGCGACACCATCGCCAGCAACTATCGCCACTTTGCTGCGCTGGACCGCCAGATGCATTCGCTAATTTTATCCGCCGCCAACAATCCCTTTTTCAATCAGTCGCTGGAGATTATCTCGGTGATCTTTCACTCGCATTATCAGTGGGATGAAAGCGATCTCAAGCAGCGCAATATCGTGGCGCTGGAGGAGCACATGGCGATTCTGACCGCTCTGATTGGCCGTCAGGACATCGACGCGCTCTGTGCATTACATAACCATCTGGCGACCGCCAAAACCTCGATGGTACGCTCAATCGGTCAGTACAATTAAAAACCGATTAAAAACCACAAAGCATTAGCTCCCGCACGATTCAGAAACATCTTTGCAACATCCTTAACCCTTTGCTCTTAGTCTCGACTGCAACGTCACGGCGGCCTTTTGCCGCTGCGCGCAGACCCCTTCTCACCATAACGATAAGTACCCAGTTTCGGGAGAGTGCAATGGAAAAGACCTCAGTAACCGGCCGCGACAGCGTGACCGGCGACACGCCACCAGACCAGGATTTCGTGCCAATGCGCAGCGACGTGGTACGTTCACCGCGCATCCGCAAGGTGCAGATTACGGCGATGCTGCTGTTGCTGTTTGCGGCCATCATCAACTATCTGGATCGCAGCTCGCTGTCGGTCGCGAATATGACCATCCGCGATGAGATGGGGCTGAACGCCACCGAAATCGGCTTCCTGCTCTCCGCCTTTTCGCTGGCATACGGTCTGGCGCAGCTGCCGTGCGGCGCGCTGCTGGATCGCAAAGGGCCGCGCATTATGCTCGGTATCGGCATGTTCATCTGGTCGCTGTTCCAGGCCGCTTCTGGTCTGGTGCATAACTTCACCCAGTTCATCCTGGTGCGCATCGGCCTCGGGATTGGTGAAGCGCCGATGAACCCGTGCGGCGTGAAAGTCATCAACGACTGGTTCAACATTAAAGATCGCGGCATGCCGATGGGAATGTTCAATGCGGCTTCGATGATTGGGCTGTCGGTAGCGCCGCCGATTCTGGCCGCGATGATGCTGGTGATGGGCTGGCGTGGCATGTTTGTCACCATCGGTATCCTCGGGATGTTCCTCGCTATCGGCTGGTATATGATTTACCGCGACCGCGACAACAACACCCTGAGCGCCGAAGAGATCCACTATCTGCAGGCGGGCAGCGTGGCGTCGCGTAAAGAGCCGATCAGCTTCAAAGAGTGGCGCGGCCTGTTTAAGCAGCGCACCATGTGGGGCATGATGATTGGCTTCAGCGGCATTAACTATACCGCCTGGCTCTACATCGCCTGGCTGCCGGGCTACCTGCAGTCCACCTATCACCTCGATCTGAAAAGCACCGGCCTGCTGGCGGCGATTCCGTTCCTGTTTGGTGCGGCGGGTATGCTGCTGAATGGCTATGTGGTCGACTCGCTGGTGCGTCGTGGCTTTAACGCGGTGAAAACCCGCAAAGTGTGCATCGTCAGCGGGATGCTGCTGTCCGCCGGATTCACCGCCGTGGTGACCCGCGCGACCGATACCACCAGCGCCGTGACGCTGATTGGCATGGCGCTGTTCTGTATCCACTTTGCTGGCACGTCGTGCTGGGGACTGATTCACGCCAACGTGACTGCCCGCATGACCGCCTCTGTCGGCAGCATCCAGAACTTCGCCAGCTTTATCTTCGCCTCGTTCGCGCCAGTCATCACCGGCTGGGTGCTCGACACCACCAAATCGTTCAGCCTGGCGCTGATGATTTGTGCCTGCGTGACACTGGTTGGCGCACTCGCCTACCTGCTGCTGGTGCGCCAGCCAATCACCGACGGCGAATAATCACGGCTGACGGCGCGGCGTTTACGTCAGCGTCGTCAGAGTGACCCCATGTTTCGCACCGTAACGCTGAATACCCGTCATCACCTTCTCCGCGCTCAGCGCGGGTGGCGGTGGCAACAGCGGTGCCCGTTCACGCAGCGCCGAGTCGAAGCGGGCAAACGTCGCAAAGTCACGCGGGTATCGCTCTTCATCTACGCCGATTAAGACCCCCTCATCACGCGCATGGGACAACAGTCCCCGCCAGCGATCAATCTCCGCCAGCCCGATACTGTCGGTGCCGTGAGAAAAGAGCATCATGTCGATGTTGCGGAACGGTGGCTGTTTTTCGAGGAAGCGTTGCAGCGCTAAAGCCGAGGATTCACTGCTGAAGCTTAGCCAGAACGGAATCGACTGCTGCTGCTGCGTGCACCATGGATCCATCAGCAGGAAGCTGTCCACCGTTAACCGGGTCGGTAAAATCCCTGCCGCCAGATACCAGTCGCGGTAGATCTCCGCTACCACATAACTCATCGCTTCCGGGTCTTCATAGCGAATCTCCATCAGCTTCCAGTTCTGCGCTTCGGCCAGCTTTTTCAGTGGCGCGATCAGATAGCCATCCAGTCCCCACTCCGCTTCCGGCACGCGATCGGTGATGGCTGGCGGTGTCCAGCGCTCCCGATCAACGCCATAGCGCGCCAGATATTCCGCCACGCGAGGACCGCCCTGCATAAACTCTTTTTCGCTGGCCCCGCCCGGCGCGCCGAACTGAAAGAACGAGCGATCGCTGGTGCGCGTCACCGGCCACTGCTGGGTACAGTGGTTGATAAACAGTGTAGAACCCGCGGGCAGGCTCCCCATCAGAAATTCGTTAAAGGCCAGCGGCAGTTCGCGCAGTTTCAGCCGGAAATAACTCATCTGATCGAGCATCAGGCGATCCTGATTCGGGTCGTGCATATGGTGAACCGCCAGCCGTGGCCAGGCGGCCAGCAGCGCGGCGGCCACCTCTTTGCCCTGTTCAAAACTCGCCTCGGCATCATCGGGATCGTTGCTGGCGGCGCGTACCGGACAAAGGAAGGTTTGCGGCAACCATGGCACGTTCATCGCTGACGCCAGATGCACCAGCGCGCCGTTCGATGAGCCGATAAAGGCCGCCGGATAATCCTGCTGTGGATACTCACTCACCATCCATTCCGCGATGCCTTCTATATCCAGCTCTCCCGCCTGGCGCAGGCTGATGCCCTCGGCCATGCCGCCCAGCGCGTAGCCCCACTCACGCAGCCCGGTCGGCAGACGATTCAGCGAGGGCAGCAGCCGGTCGAGCGTCGGGGACTGGCTCGGACTGGCAAAGGGGCGATCGTGCAGCGCATTCGCCAGCGCCAGGAGCATGGCGGCGGCAGAGTCAAAACGGGCGATGCCCTTGGGCGGTTTACTCATGCTGATTCTCCTGCTGAATGCGCGCCAGGAAGGGGCGGATGGCGTTGCAGAAACTCCACGGATAGACGTAGTGCAGCGTATGGGTGCCGTCGCGCAGGGTCAGGCGTTCGCTGCGCGGCATCAATGCGGCAAGCTCATCCAGCCAGCGCGCCGGGCAGATCGGATCGCGCGAGCCACGCAGCAGTAACGTCGGTGCGTTGATGTAAGTGAGGCGATGCTCAATGTGGTCGCGCATCATGACGCGCAGCGTACCAAACGCGCGCCACAGCCCCGCTTTGGCATAGTCGATGCGCGCCAGCGAACCCGGCGAACGATGCGCCTCCAGTCCGGTGTTGCGCCAGTTACGCCACAGCTGCCGTGTCAGGCTGCGCGCATGGCGATCCACCGTCGGTCCCTGCAGCACCAGCCCCGCCACCGCCTGCGGATATTTTACCGCCAGCGCGGCCAGAATCTGGCAGCCAAAAGCGTTGCCCACCCAGATGGCACGCTGAAAACCGTTGTGCTGCAGCCACAGCCAGAGCGCGTCCGCCTGCTGATCGACCGTCATGATGGGTGCGGAAGGTGGCAGTGTGCTGGCACCAAAACCGGGCAGATCCGGCACCAGCACGTGATAGTCGCGCCCCAGCGCCAGTGCCAATGGCTCCATCGCCCGGCCCGACATCACCAGACCGTGAACCAGCACCACTGGCAGTCCCTGATCCTCATTGGGCGTGACGCGGGTAAACATGCGCCAGTCGCCCACCTGCTGGAAGTAACCGGCAAGACCGGCATGATGACTGCGCGGTGACACCGGTGGCGTCTGCTTCAGTTCCTGCCAGCGTTTCATACCCCAAAGCGTAGCCGCTACGCCTAATCCCACGCCTGCCACAATCGCTGCCTGTTTTCGTCGATGCTTCTGGATCATCCGCTGCTCCTGGTTTGGGGAGAATAATTCAGTGTAGGACGGGATCGGACAGGAGGCGGGTTATCCGCGTGATGGTGTGAAAAAGTATGGGGTTTCGCATAACAAGAAGCGGGCGTTGCGGGTGATGAACTCTGGCGGGGAATCTGTCTGGTGTAAGCGGGAGGGCAAGAGACAATACGAATTTCAGGCAATAAAAAACCCGCACCGGGCGGGTTTATTTTATTATCAGCAGAACTTATCTGCTCAGACTTATGTCTTCATCGCTATTGTAAGCGTCGCTGATAATGAGCGCGGCTTACAGCGCTGTGACGTTGCCAGCTGCAGGGCCTTTAGCGCCATTTTCAATGGTGAAGGAGACTTTCTGACCTTCATCAAGCGTTTTGTAGTTATCACCCTGGATAGCAGAGAAATGCACGAATACATCTTTGCTGCCATCATCGGGAGTGATAAAGCCAAAACCTTTATCTGAATTAAACCATTTTACTAAACCAGTCATTTTGTTAGACATAGATATTTCCTTAATCGATTAGCCACTAAGAGCGGCGAAGATGGCCTGTAGTTCGAGATTTACTTATTGGGCACTTAGGAGGAGGCTTTCGAAGAAGGATATCTGTGGATAACACTTGAACTGAAGACTACTTTACTAAAACTGCTTTCATAAGGTCTGTGTTCCAAACCGATGACGCATTAAGACATAGCGATAATAATTTAGCAAGGCATGTGTTTATTTATTTTAACCATTTAAACGCTCAGATGGCTGAATGGCCATTATATTTTGACTGCTCAGGGAGCGCTTCAGCTACGCGGTGTGCGAAGAGGAACAGCAGGCTAATCCCGTCATAACAATGGTGCCGATTTAACGTTGATGCTTAACAATAAACAGAGCCAGTAATGTGACATCGCGTAAAAATTTCCGCACGGCCAGCCAAGGGGTTTCCTCGCTCTCTTCATCTGTGAGCTTTATCTGTTGCATGTCGAACGCCCGGCTCTTCGGTATCTTCATCCTGATACAGGTCAGTATCTGAACGATCAGCCCGCCCTCACCCTGCATCTGAAATGCTGGAGGTTTGCCACCCGCCACCATTCTGGCGCAGAAGCCGCCTGTTGGATGAGCGAGAAGCGGGCTACACCTTACCCGGGCACCCATAATGGGAATGCTGACTGTCTCAGTGACCGTGAACGGTCAATCCCACGAGCCGGATAACAACAGGGCGGACAACCAGTATGCAAAAGAAAGCCGCTGGCATGGCGACCTGGTAAGCATTCATCACATTTGTCATGTAATGAGGCCCTATTCCGAATTCGGATAATGTGATGACCAGACTCATCAGGAACGCCATGATGATCGCCATATAAAGTGCAAATATGTAAGGTGCCGAGCGCACCGGCAGTCGGTTTACCAAGGTTTTTTTTGTTGTAGCATCAGTCATCTGAATATCCTGTTTAACAAAAGTAGATAAAACAGCGGCTAACTTAACAAGCTTACGAGGGGGGTTGTAGAGCGGTTATGCTTTAATCATTATTAAGTAAAAGTGACGAATTAACGGTTGAGGACAAGATGGACATTTTAGGGCTGATTAGCACTTTTATCCGCGTGGTGGAAAACGGCAGTATTGCAGCAGCGGCACGCACTAAAGGTATGAGTCCGGCAGCAGTCAGCCAGAGTCTTTCCCGTCTTGAAGCGCATCTGGGCGTGAGACTGCTATCGCGCACCACCCGCAGCATGACCTTAACGGAAAACGGTAAACGCTATTTCGAGAAAGTCCGTCACATCCCACATGATATCGAACTCGCCTCGCAGGCTGCTGCCAATGAAACCAAACCACAGGGGCCACTTTGTATCGCCACAACAGCCGCGTTTGGCCGATACGTTCTGGCTCCCCTTATGCCCGCTTTCAAAGCGTCTTTTCCCGATATAGATATTGAACTGATCAGTACCGATCGCAATGTCGATCATCGCCTGGAAGGCGTCGATGTCAGTATCCGCATCGAAGCACAGCTGAATGATCAACTGATCGCCAGAAAAATCGCATCGTTACCCTTTATATTTTGTGCGGCTCCCGCTTACCTTGATCGCGCGGGCACTCCTCAGACTCCTGGAGAACTTAGCCAGCACGCCTGTCTGGTTTTCCGCTATCCCACCGACAGACGGTTTCTGCCATGGACGTTTATGGTCAACGGACAGCCTGTTAATGCAAAACTTAATCCCAGTTTTATCAGCGATGATATTGATATTATTGCAAAGATAGCCGTAAACGGCGGCGGCATTGCCCGTCTGGCAAGCTTTGTTGCTCAGCCACTGATAGACAGTGGTCTGCTAAGGCCTTTGTCCTGGTCAGGTCACAGTGGCGAGAGCACCATTGAGTCCCTGCCAATGACTATCTATGCCTGTGTCACCGAACGTTCGGCACTGAATTCGAAAGTGCGGACATTTATTGAATTTTTGACAGATGCGATTTAAGACAGGAGCGTTTTTGCCGGGCGAAAATTGTCCGCACTATCTGAGCAGCGAGAACCGATACACCACCGGTTCCCTGTGCGAGCACGGTCTGACCGGGCTGCAGATTGCCGATATCCATTAGCGAGTACCATACCGTAAGTGCAGCGATGGGAAGTGTAGAGGCTTCTTCATCTTTAATGCTGTCAGGCGCTTTAACTGCGCTGTCCTCATGAATAATGCTGGCGCACAGTATCCTGATCCCACTATTAAGCGAATTTCAGGTTTTATACCCGGAGATTGAAATATTCAGGAAGAATTATCAGGGTTAACCGTGAATCTTAGCTTCAGCACAGGCAATCCCGTGGCGCATTGAAAGTACTTATTCCCGGTTTAAAGTATGCCGCCATTTTGTCTGGCATCCGGAAATCTCCCAGGCAAATTAGATCACTGCAGCAACTCCTGTTTCTGGTACAAAGTGGCGCATAGCGGGAAAATCAGAAGGAGAGGAGGAGGAGCAAAAAAGATGCACCAGAAGTGCCAAAACGCGGGTTTAAATCAGCAGAAGCAAAAGCAGCAAAACAGAGAAGGTGATAATCACAGGTCGATCCCTGACCGCGATTATCGAGGGTTTCCTGCGGGGTGCTTAGTACATGGCACCCGGCGGTACGTGTTTGAACGTCTCTACGTAAGCGCGGAACACGTATTTAAGAATGCGTTTCATGGAATACCTGATTCAAATTTAGTTGAAGATATACCGAAAAAGTATAGCCTCTGTGCGTTTTAACAGCAAATAAATTTGAACCAGATCACAAAAATGCCGCTTTTATGTGCAAAAGCCCTAGGCGGTATAGCCGAGATGCTGCAACAGAATGGTGGAGCCGACGGCGATTAAAACCACGCCACCCAGCACTTCTGCCCATTTGCCCAAAACCGGACCGATAAAGCGCCCGACTAATACGCCGGTCGTCGCCATCACCGTGGTGGCGGCACCAATGGTCAGCGCGGTGGTGATGATATTCACCTGCAGGAAAGCCAGACCGACACCGACCGCCAGCGCATCCAGACTTGTCGCAACGGCGGTGGTCGCCAGCACCATAAAGCCATGACTTTGCGGAGCCTCGCAGGGCTCTGCGACGGCTGTCTGACGGAAACCTTCCATCATCATACGGCCACCCAGAAACGCCAGCAGGGTGAAGGCAACCCAGTGATCCCACGCCATGATGTAACGGCTGGCAGCCAGGCCAAGTGCCCAGCCAATCAGTGGGGTCAGTGCTTCAATAGAGCCGAAGATCAGACCGGTACGCAGCGCTTCTTTAAAACCAGGACGATGCAATGTGGCACCTTTGCCCAGCGCAGCAGCAAACGCGTCCATCGACATACCCAGCGCAAGAATTAAAGTGGCAATAAAGGTCATGATTTATTCACCTGGGGCGAAAAAGCGACAATTCACGCTGAATCCACCACACAAAGTGTTCAGTTATGAAAAAGTGGGCGCAGTCTACCACGCAAAGGCAAAGATAAAAAGACAGTAAAATCAGGGCTTTAAGTATAGCAAAGGCTATAACTCTTATCATTCGCTATGAAACACGCTAAGTCGATGGTGTTAAAGCGTTTTCTGACCCTTTAGTTTGCCCTGCAGCACGCCTGATGTGCGTATTGCCGCACGCCGCCATTGAACCGGGTCGCCGATTACCGGAAAATGCCGGGCTGATAAATAAAGGATACCGGTTATGAATAACCCTTTTGAGACGTTGATTGTGCCTGGCGGCATTTTGCTGCTGGGTTTTCTCTCGGCGCTGCTGCTGCCCGCGCCCGCCTTTAGCGTGACCGTGGCGCAGCATCTGTTGCAGATGTTCCATTTGCAGGATCTGAATCAGCTCTACACGGTGGTATTTTGCGTCTGGTTTTTGCTGCTAGGCACACTGGAGTTTTTTGTTATCCGCTTTGTCTGGCGTCGCTGGTTCAGGGGCTGACCGACTGCGCATCGACCAGCGCTTTTAGTCGTTCGGCGCTGCGCGCATAACCTTCACGCGGCAGATGTGCCGCCCCCAGCACCAGACCCGCACCGCGCTGATCGGCCTGCTGATACCAGATCGACAGCGGCGACGGCGCCATGCCCCACTCCACCGCCTGCTGCGCAATCAGCTCATCCGGAGAACCGGCAGGTAAGCGGACAATCACCGCCAGCCCGGCGCGTTGCAGGTCGGGAAAGTGAGGATGGAGCGCCGCGATCATCTGTTCCAGTCGCTCATGATAGACGCGCTTCATGCGCCGCAGATGCCGCATAAAGTGACCTTCCCGCAGAAACTCCGCCACCGTGTTGTGCAGCAATCCTGAGGACGCTGGCGAAAGTAACGCGCAGACCTCCCCGAAGCGCGCCGTCAGCGCGGGTGGAACCACCATAAATCCGAGCCGAAGTTGCGGCGTCAGCGTCTTACTGAAGGTGCCGATGTGCAATACCCGCCCTTCGCTGTCGAGTGCTGCCAGTGCCGGAGCCGCACGATTGCCGGGCTGAAGCTCGCCGAGATAGTCATCTTCAATAATCCAGCGCTGCTCGCGGCTGGCCCAGTTCAGCAATTCATGGCGGCGTGCGAGGCTCATCGTCATGCCAAGCGGTGCCTGCTGTCCCGGTGTAACCAGCGCGAAAGCGGCCTCCGGCGCGCGGGCAATTCCGGCCTCCACCTGCAATCCTTCGGCATCAACCGGCACGGCAACCGGCGTGACGCGTAGTGCTTCAACCGCGCGACGTGCCACCCAGAATCCGGGATCTTCCAGCCAGGCCTTTTTGCCCTGAAAATCCATCGCCAGCTTAATCAGTCCCATCGCGCCCGCATAGCCGCTGGTAATAATGATCTGGTCGGCCTGACAGCGCAGGCCACGCGCCACCGCCAGGTAGGCCACCAGCGCCTGACGCAGCGCTAAGCTACCGCGCGGATCGGGATAGCTGGCCGGTCTGCTGACCTGCATGCGCGCCTGACGCTGGAGGATGCGCAGCCAGACTTTAGCCGGGAACGCATCGCTGGCCGGAATGCCCATCTGAAAGGTTAGCGGTGGCGCGTCATACTCCTCTATACCCTCCAGCAGCAGACGTTCAGCACTGGCGCTGGCGGGTTTTAACGGCGGCAATGAGCTGACGAAGGTGCCCGCCGCGCCTCTGGCCTGTAGAAACTGACTATCCACCAGCATGTCATAGCTGGCACGAACGGTGCCACGCGCCACGCCGAGCTGCGCCGCCAGATCGCGGCAGGAGGGCAGACGCGAGCCGGGCTGTAAGCGTCCTTCACCAATCGCCTGTTCAATCAGCTGCCGCAGCTGTTCGCTAAGACCGCGGGACGTTCCGCGCTGCAGTGTCAGCACAGAAAGCGGCGATGGACCAGTCAGACTCTCATTTTTTGGCACTTTATCTGCTCCATTGAAAGGCCGAAAATCGCCTTATCAACCCTGAATGAGGCAATAAGATGAGCGAACGTATCGATTTTCACAGTGCAGCACCGGCAGGCATGAAAGCGCTGGGCGGCGTTTACAGTTATCTGGCACAAACCGATCTGCCGCTCACTTTACTGGAACTGCTGTTCCTGCGCATATCGCAGATTAACGGCTGTGCCTACTGCATTGATATGCATACCAAAGCGCTGAATAAAGCGGGCATGGGCTGGGATAAGATCGTACTGACCCAGGTCTGGCATGAATCCGACACGCTGTTCAGTGATAAAGAGAAGGCGGCTCTTCATTGGGCTGAATGCCTGACGCTGATTGCTCAGCAGGGCGCGCCAGACGACTGCTATAACGCACTGACAGCCCACTTTAGTGAAAAGGAGATTGTCGATCTGAACATCGCGATTGGTCTGATGAACACCTATAACCGCATAGCGATAAGTCTGAAAAAGCTGCCTGCCAGCGCGAATCAGTCATAAGTGAATCCGATGCGTGCGCCGGTGCGCACGCATTTTCAGACTCACAAAAATGTAACATTATTTTTACACAAGCGGCTGTTCAGGCTCGTTTACTCCGATTCCTGTTATTCCTTACTGCATAATAAATCGCTAAATTTCAGCTAATTAAATAATTCCGCACTGTTCACATCCTTTCCGACCCTGCACCAGCATGGGGCTTTTCCGCAACATTCATATTTACTTAACTTACTGACTTCACTCAAAAAAACCGCTAATACGCCACGCATCGTGATGATTAATTCTTATGCTGAATCATTTCTGCATTTAAAAAATAAACTAATGTTTAATTCAGATGCGAGAATGTTATATTCGGATGACTAAGCATAACGTTCAGTTAACGCGTTATCACCGCTTAACCCTATACCTGAGACTTAACCTTTGAGAAATAGCGCAACGCGCTCGTAAGAAGCGTGACTATTTCGCCTGCGAAACTGTTGGGCTTCAGGTCAACAGAAGAGGAGATGTCGCCTCATGAGCAATTCAGCTGTAAACCTTGCGCTCGCGATGAGTGCCATGGCAAAGGACACCACTACTACCGCGCAGGAGCGCAAAGACGTTGATGTGCTGCTGATTGGTGCGGGTGTGATGAGCGCTACCCTCGGTGCATGGCTGCAGGACTTAGAGCCAGACTGGTCCATCGAAATGGTGGAGCGGCTCGATAGCGTGGCCGAAGAGTCATCCAACGGCTGGAATAACGCGGGCACCGGTCATGCGGCGCTGGCGGAGCTGAACTATACGCCTCAGCAGGCGGATGGCAGCATCGACATCTCCAAAGCGGTAACGATCAACGAATCGTTCCAGATTTCCCGCCAGTTCTGGGCTTATCAGGTCCAGAAAGGCAACCTGCGCAACCCGAAAAGCTTTATTCACAGTACGCCGCACATGAGCTTTGTCTGGGGTGACGACAATGTCGACTTCCTGCGCAAGCGCTTCACGGCACTGCAGAAAAGTACTCTGTTCCGTGGCATGGCCTACTCCGAAGATCCGCAGCAGATTGCCCGCTGGATCCCGCTGGTGATGAATGGCCGTGACCGTAGCCAGAAAGTGGCCGCAACCTGGACAGAGATGGGCACCGATGTGAACTTCGGTGAAATCACCCGTCAGCTGATCGCCGCGTTAGAGAAGAAAGCGAATTTCCAGCTGCGTTTGCGTCAGGAAGTCCGTGAGCTGAAACAGCTGGCCGATGGTCGCTGGCAGGTGACGTTGCAGTGTCTGAACAGCGGCACCCGTCGCACGCTGACCGCAGGCAAAATCTTCATCGGTGCTGGCGGCGCGGCGTTACCGCTGCTGCAGAAGGCCGGCATTCCGGAAGCCAACGGTTACGCCGGTTTCCCGGTGGGCGGTTCATTCCTCGTCACGGAAAACCCGCAGGTCGTTGCGCAGCACATGGCCAAGGTCTACGGCAAAGCCAGCGTCGGCGCGCCGCCGATGTCCGTGCCGCACGTCGATACCCGCGTGCTGGATGGTAAGCAGGTGCTGCTGTTTGGCCCGTTCGCCACCTTCTCGACTAAGTTCCTGAAGCAGGGTTCGCTGATGGATATGTTCACCTCGCTGAACAGCAGCAATATGCTGCCGATGGTCAAAGTGGGCCTGAAAAGTTTTGATCTGGTGAAATACCTGATGGATCAGGTGCTGCAAAGCGATCGCGACCGGATGGACGCGCTGCGTGCTTATGTGCCGCAGGCGAAGCAGGAGGACTGGCGTTTAGTGACTGCCGGTCAGCGTGTTCAGATCATCAAGAAAGATGAGAAAGAGGGCGCGGTATTGCGTCTGGGCACCGAAGTGGTCGCTTCACAGGATGGCACGATTTCAGCGCTGCTGGGTGCCTCGCCGGGCGCGTCTACGGCCGCACCGATCATGCTGGAGCTGCTGCACAAAGTCTGTCCTGAGCAGATGGCTTCGCCGGAATGGCAGAATAAAATCCGTGCGGTGGTCCCATCCTGGGGTCGTAAGCTGAATGGCGACGTGGCGCTGACAGAGAAAGTGTTAGCCGAAACCAGCCGTGTTCTGCAGCTCGACTATTCGCCGGTCACACCGATGGCGGCCAACGATGAAGGACGGGAAACCGCGTTCGTCGTCGGCAAGTAATTTGCCACTGAAGAACAGAAGGCTTTGCATCTGAACTGCCCCAGCAATCCGGGCAGTTTATATTAAGCCGCTTTCAGGGCCTGAGCCCGGTACTTAGCCGGACTCAGGCCTTTCAGTTTCAGGCTTATCCGCTCATTATTTCATCATGAACCTATTCGCAGATCGCCCGCTTCACCTTATCAATTCAGTTAAACTGATCGCGGTATAAACACGCCGAGTCCCGCGTGCAGATGCTGTGTCCCTGAATAATAATTTCCGTGCAGAATCATATTCGCAATATACTTTGCATTACTCCATGCGCTTTAAATTTCCTGTCTGCTAATCGTAAAATTACGATAAAAATATGAGCTTTACATCACATTAAGGAATATGTCCTTTTGTTATTTTCTCCAGGCTCATTATTTAAAAAAGGATTTTCCATGAAAGGATTAAATACTTTAGAAGTAAAATATGTCTCAGGTGCCGGAGCAGAATCTTATAGATTAGCTGTTAATCTGGAGATTGCTAAGATTATGACTGCGAAGTTTAATCAATGTAATGTAAAAGATTTAACTACAGATATGTTTCAATCTGCAATAGCCTCAGGAGTGCTGGGCTCGATGAGCGGTGCCGTAATCGTTCCTGGAATCGGACTGGTGCCAGGATGGATTGCCGGAGCAGCTACGGGTGCGACAGGCGCGGCTTTCACTTACGGACTAACCTGCTGGTGGTAATGAAACCGGTACACAAAGTTTTTTTAAATACGCTGCTAATGATTTTAGCATTATTTTTAATTGACTATTTTATTGATGGTTTACCCACGATAAAAGACTCAATCAAAATAGTGATAACCGGAGTACTAATAGGCCTGATAAATTACAAGCTATATGTTAAATAAAATTGCTACTTGTGAAATTAAAATATTATCTTAAAGAATCCTTACTTAATCGACTAACGCTATAAAATTGGACAGCTTATATTAATGAGCCTTCAGGGCCTGAGTTCGGTATTCAACTGGACTCAGGTTTTTCGTTTTCAGGCTTGTCGGTTCGCTTTTATAAATGGATAGGTTCAAAGATGACTCTGCGGGGGGCACAGCTTTGGCGGCCAATCCGGTTACGGGGCCTTTTTTATTGGCTGGTTGCCTGGTCGTACCGGGGATTCTCTATTAGGGTTAAGGCATCTTTTAGCTGAACGATCAGGAGGAACCCGCATGTCTTACTCCCCTGCGTCACCCGAATTTACCCTGCTCGACCGCTACTGGCGGGCAGCGAACTACCTCTCCGTCGGACAGATTTACCTGATGGATAACCCGCTGTTGCGCGAGCCACTCAAGCCAGAACACATCAAACCGCGTCTGCTGGGTCACTGGGGCACCACACCCGGACTGAATTTTATCTACGCCCACCTCAACCGCGTTATCCGCAAACAGAACCTGGATATGATTTACATCTGCGGGCCAGGCCACGGCGGACCCGGCATGGTGGCGAATACCTGGCTGGAGGGCAGCTACAGCGAAATTTATCCGCATATCTCTCAGGATGCGGCGGGCATGCAGCGCCTGTTTAAACAGTTCTCGTTTCCTGGCGGCATTCCCAGCCACGCGGCACCGGAAACGCCCGGCTCAATTAATGAAGGCGGAGAGCTGGGTTATTCGCTCTCCCATGCTTTTGGTGCGGCCTTCGATAATCCCGATCTGGTGGTGCCATGCGTGATTGGCGACGGTGAAGCGGAGACCGGGCCGCTGGCCTCCAGCTGGCACGGCATCAAATTCCTCAACCCTGAACGTGACGGTGCGGTGCTGCCGATTCTGCATCTGAATGGCTATAAGATTGCCAACCCGACGCTGCTGGGCCGCAGCAGCGATGAGGATCTCCACCAGCTGTTCAGCGGCTACGGCTATGAGCCGATATTCGTCTGCGGGCATGAACCGGAAAAAATGCATCCGCTGATGGCGGAGGCACTGGATAACGCCTTCAGTAAGATCGCTAAGTATCAGCACGAAGCACGCAGCGGCAACGCCAGCACCGACGTGCCGCGCTGGCCGATGATTATCCTGCGCAGCCCCAAAGGCTGGACCGGCCCCAAAACGGTTGACGGCAAGAAAGTGGAGGATTTCTGGCGGGCGCATCAGGTGCCGGTCGCAGCCTGTCGTGAAGATGAAGGTCATCGCCAGATCCTTGAGACATGGATGCGCAGCTATCAGCCTGACGACCTGTTTGATGAACAGGGTCGGCTGAAGCCGGAACTGCAGGCGCTGGCACCGGAAGGCGACAAACGCATGGGCGCTTCACCTTATGCCAATGGCGGCCTGCTGCGCCGTGAGCTGGATACGCCTGCGGCTGCGGAGTTTGCCTGCGATGTCAGCGAGCCAGGTACGGAGATGGCGCAGGCCACCGAGCATCTTGGCCGCTATCTCAGCGTGCTGTTCCAGCGTAACCGCGATAATTTCCGCGTATTTGGCCCGGATGAAACCGCCTCTAACCGCCTGACGCCGGTCTTCGACGTGACCAGCCGCACCTGGCTGGAACGGATCGAGCCGTATGATGAGCAGCTGGCGCGGGATGGCAGGGTGATGGAAATCCTCAGTGAGCATCAGTGTCAGGGCTGGCTTGAAGGCTATCTGCTGACCGGCCGCCACGGACTGTTCAACTGCTATGAAGCTTTTATCCACATCGTCGATTCGATGTTTAACCAGCACGCCAAGTGGCTGAAAGTGTCGCGTAAACTGGGCTGGCGTAAACCGATCTCGTCGCTGAACTATCTGCTCTCTTCCCACGTCTGGCGGCAGGACCACAATGGCTACAGCCATCAGGATCCGGGCTTTATCGATCACGTCGCCAACAAGAAAGCGGACATCGTGCGCATCTACCTGCCACCCGATGCCAATACGCTGCTGTGGGTGGGCGATCACTGCCTGCGCACCTGGGATCGGATCAATGTGATTGTGGCGGGTAAACAGCCTGCGCCGCAGTGGCTGGATATGGCCAGCGCCGTGACACATTGTGAGGCGGGTATGGGCGAGTGGCGCTGGGCGGGCACCACGCCGGAGCATGAACAGCCGGATGTCGTGATGGCCTGTGCCGGTGATGTGCCGACCATGGAGACGATGGCGGCAGTGGATCTGCTGCGCGAGATGCTGCCAGAACTGCGCATCCGCGTGGTGAACGTGGTCGATTTGCTGGCGCTGCAGCCGGAAGATAAGCATCCGCATGGCAAATCTGATACGGAATTCGATGCGCTGTTTACCCAGGATAAACCGGTGATTTTTGCCTTCCACGGTTATCCGACGCTGATACATCGCCTGACCTATTCCCGTACCAATCACCGCAACTTCCATGTGCGCGGCTTCAATGAAGAGGGAACCACCACCACGCCATTTGATATGACGGTGCTGAACGAGCTTGACCGCTATCATCTGGCGCAGGAGGCGATTCTGCGCGTACCGGGGCTGGCCGATGCACATCCGGAACTGCTGGAGGATTTACAGCAGCGTCTTGCGGAACATCATCGCTATGTCCGTGAGCATGGCGAAGACTTGCCGGAGGTGCAGAACTGGAAATGGCCATCGGCCACCGCACCGGGTGCGCCCGATTAAGCAGCCAGCAACGCGTCGGTCAGCATCCAGACGGTGGTCGCCACCAGCGACAGCGCCATCAGGCTGTTAAACAGCTGGCGCTTCCAGGCAATCTGCAGATGGCTGCGCAGGCGATCGCCCAGCGCAGCCCAGATCAGGATGCAGGGCAGATTGAGCAGCATAAAGCCGATCATCACCGTCAGCACGCCGCTGCTGCCGCTATAAAGCAACGCGACATTGGTGGCCATCAGCCAGGCCTTGGGATTGATCGCCTGGAAGCAGGCACCCCCCACCATCGTCATCGGCTGTGGACGGGTTCGTGCTTCGGGTGCGGCGGCGCGAAAGATTTTCCAGGATAACCACATCAGATAGGTACAGCCTGCCAGCGTCAGCGGCAGGCGAATCGCCGCCATCCAGTGCAGCAACACCTCTAGCGCCATCCCGGCAATCACCGTCTGTAACGCACAGCCCACCAGAATGCCGAACACCATCGGCAGGGTGCGCCGCATGCCAAAATTGACCCCGGAGGTCGCCAGCAACAGGTTGTTCGGGCCTGGCGTAATCGACATCACGGTAACGTAGCTGAAGAAAGAGGGATCGAGCATCGTGGCTCTCCTGAAAGTGGACAGAGTTCTATGCTACGGCGGGGAAAGAGATGGTAACAGTGACACAAAATCACTATTGTTATGGTTACAGTTATTGTTAACAGCAATTGTACCCATCCAATCCGGAGGCTACTGTGTCCCTTGCTCCCACTTCCGATCAGCCGCTCTATCAGCAGCTGGCAGACAGCTTCGCTGAGGCCATCCATCAGGGCACGCTGAAACCCGGTAAACGCCTGCCAGCAATCCGCCGCGTTGCTCAGTCACATCAGGTAAGCGTCAATACGGTGCTGAACGCCTGGCAGATGCTGGAAGATCGCGGGCTGATAGAGGCGCGTCCCCAGTCGGGCTACTACGTGCGCGGCGTGTTGCCCGCCGTCACCCGTCACGGTCAGCATAAGGCCCGGGTCCGCGACCCGAGCAGCGGTAAGCTCGACCTGATCGATAAGGTGTTTGCGGCGCAGAATCATCCGGACTACACCAATATCTCGCTGGCCTGCCCGCAGGACAGCGAGCTGTTTCCGGCGGCGCGCATCGCCCGGATTACCGCCTCACTGTTGCGTCGTCATCCCAACATGATCGGGCGCTATGCGCTTCCGCCCGGTAGTGAGCGCTTACGGGAGGAGATAGCGCGACGGGCGCTGCACGCCGGACAGACGCTCACCGCCGATGAGATCACCCTGACCCACGGCTGCATGGAGGCGCTTCAGCTGGCGCTTCGTGCCGTCACGCAGCCCGGCGACTGCGTCGGGCTGGAGTCGCCAACCTACTTCTTCCTCTTCCCGCTGCTGGCCTCGCTCGGCCTGAAGGCGCTGGAAATCCCCACCGACCCGCAGCATGGGCTGTCGCTGGATGCGCTGGAGATGCTGCTGCAGGAGCAGCGTATTAAGGCACTGATTGCGATGCCCAGCGCGCAGAATCCGCTGGGCTGCGGCATGTCGCTGGAGAATAAGAAGCGGCTGGCGAAGTTAGTGAATACTTACCACGTTCCGCTGATAGAAGATGGGCTGTATGATGAACTGCAGTTCGACTGGCCGCTCTCGCCCGCCGTGAAAGCCTTTGATCGCGATGGCTGGGTGATTTACTGCACCAGCTTCACCAAAACCGTGGCACCCGATTTCCGTATTGGCTGGACCGCCGCGGGTCGTTTTCATGATGCGATTGCCCGACTGAAAGCGGTCTCGTCGATGGCCGAATCCGCCCTGCTCTCCGAAACGCTGGCAGAGTTTCTCGCTTCCGGCGGTTACGACCACCATCTGCGCACGCTGCGCCGTCGCTATGCGGCTAATCTGGATGAGGCGCGGGGTCTTATCGCCCGCTACTTTCCGGAGGGCACGCGCGCAACGCTGCCGCGCGGTGGCTTCGTTTTCTGGGTCGAACTACCGGGCGGCGTGAATACGACCGAGATGTTTGATCGGCTGCTGCAGGAGCAGATTTGCGTCACGCCTGGCGCGCTCTATTCACTGAGTGAGCGCTACAACCATGCGCTGCGTCTCTCCTGCTGCTATCCGTTTGATGCGCGCTACACCCGGGCGATTCAGCGCGCGGGTGAAATCGCCTGTGAACTGGCAGGTCTGACGTGCGGCGAGCCTCAGGGTGTGCCGTTGCGGCCCCAGACGGTATAGCCGCGACGTTCAGTCAGGCGCTCGTAATAATTGCGCACAGCCGGATAGTCGGGGTGTTCGAGCGGCGTTTCAAACCAGCGGTTTACTGCCAGACCGATCGGTATGTCTGCCAGCGTGAAATTACGCCCGGCAACGTAGCGACCGGTTTTTTCCAGCTGCTGATTGAGAATGCTCATGGTGTGCGCCCAGCCTTTGCTGGCCGCGGCCAGCAGACGCGGATCCTGATGCGCCGGGGAGTTTCGCACCAGCGACATAAATGCATAGCGCCATGAGGTGTTGAGTTCGGTGGCTTGCCAGTCTATCCACTGATCGACAGGCGCACGCGTCTGCGGATGGTTTGGATAGAGCCACTCGCCGCCATAGGCGTTCGCCAGATAGCGCAGAATGGAATTGGACTCCCACAACACAAAGTCATCATCTTTCAGAACCGGCACCATCGCATTCGGATTCAGTGCCATGAATTCCGGCAGATGGGTTGAGCGGAAGCCGTCGCCCCACTCTTCGCGCTCAAACTCAAGGTCAAGCTCGTCACACAGCCATAATACTTTGCGCACGTTGATTGAGGAGGCGCGTCCCAGGATCGTTAGCATTCAGAGTCTCCGGTAAAATCTTTAACTTATTGATAACGCTGTTAGCTGTTATAAGCAATCATCCGGCAGAGAAAAGGCCACACTGAACCCAGAGCAAGGAGTCACAATGAAGGTCGCGTTTAAGCAAGTTGATGTATTTACCTCATCCGCCTTTAATGGCAATCCGCTGGCGGTGATCATGGATGCTCAGGGGTTAAGCGACAGCCAGCTGGCGGCGATTGCCCGCTGGACCAATCTGTCGGAGACCACTTTTGTCCTGCCGCCACAGCATGAAGAGGCGGACTACCGGGTGCGGATTTTTACCGTGGAAGGCGAGCTGCCCTTTGCCGGTCATCCGACGCTGGGCACGGCGCACGCGCTGCTGGAGGCGGGCTGGCCGACCCGTACGCCGGGTGAAATCGTGCAGGAGTGCGGCGTCGGTAACGTGACGGTGAAGATGGGTGAGGCGGGTGAGCTGGCGTTTGCGGCACCGGCTGCCACCCTGATGCCGTGGCAGGATGCGCTGATGGCGAACGCCTTTAACAGCGATGCGTTCGATCTGACACAAAGCCCGACGGTAGTGGATATGGGGATTCGCTGGCTGCTGGTGCCAATGGTCAGCGCCGAAGCCGTGTTGGCGTTGCAGCCCAATGTCAGCGATTTGCAGCGTCTGATTAAACATGCGGGTGTCTCTGGCGTGATGCCGTTTGGCCGCTTGCCTGAGAGAGAGCCAGAGCAGTATGAAGTGCGTGGCCTGCTGGTAGAGAATGGCAGCCTGACGGAAGATCCGGTGACCGGCAGCGCCAACGCCTGTCTGGCGCGTTACTTCGCAGCCGCAGGCCATACCACCTCCTATCGCGTTCGTCAGGGAACGGCCCTGCAGCGCGCGGGGCGGCTGAACGTGACCTATGCCGGTGAGACCATCTGGATTGGCGGCAATACCGTTACCGTCATTGACGGCACGATTACGCTGTAAAATGCGGCGGCGTCGTGTTTTCCGCGACGCCGCCAGCGGTTAAATTCCCTGCCCGCCTGACGCTTCAATCCGCTGCGCGGTGATCCAGCCGGTTTCGTCACTGAGGATCGCGCTGATGGCATCGCCGATATCATCCGGCAATCCGACCCGGCCCAGCGCCGTCAGCCCGGCAATCTGATCGTTAATCTCGCGGGTATCGCGAACCCGGCCACCGCCAAAATCGGTCTCTATCGCACCTGGTGCGAGGATATTGACGCGAATACGTCGTTCGCCCAGCTCTTTCGCCTGATAGCGCGTCAACACTTCCATCGCCCCTTTCATCGATGCATAGGTCGAGGAGCCAGGATAGACCAGACGGGTCAGACCGCTGGAGATGTTCAGGATGCGGCCACCATCGTTGATCAGCGGCAGCAGCTTCTGGGTCAGGAAGTAAGGCCCTTTGAAATGCACGTTCACCAGCGCATCAAATTCCGCCTCGGTGGTGTCGGTAAACGGCTTGTAGTGTCCGTGACCGGCATTGTTCACTAAATAGTCAAATCGCTCCCGTTGCCACTGCTGCTGCAGTACCTGTTTCACTTCGCCGACAAAGCGATCGAACTGGCCGGTTTCGCCAACATCCAGTGCCAGCGCCACTGCGCGTCGTCCCAGCGCCTCAATTTCCTTTACAACAGCCTCCGCCTCATCGGCATGGCTGCGGTACGTAAGAATGATATCTGTGCCTCTGGCAGCCAGTTTTAAGGCTCCATTCCGGCCTAAACCACGGTTTGCACCGGTAATTAACGCCACTTTATGGTTCATCGCTCACACCTGTTGAAAAATTGAACACGGGTTAAGGATATTCGCGAATTATTGATCTATAAACAGGGTTAAACGCGCATCACTGTTTCAATAAAAACAACAATCGGTGAACAACATGGATAAAATTCACGCAATGCAGGTGTTTGTGCGGGTGGCCGAAATGGGCAGTTTTACCCGCGCGGCAGAGAGTTTAGGCATACCCAAAGGCAGCGTATCGCGACAGATTCAGGCGCTGGAGAACCAAATGGCAACGCGTTTGCTGCATCGCACCACGCGCCGGGTGCAACTAACCCAGGATGGGTTAGTCTATTACGATCGCTGTCTCGATTTACTGTCGATGATTGATGATATGGACAGCCTGTTCCAGCACGAGCCGGCCTCGCTCAGCGGTAAACTGCGGGTGGATATGTCGGTGGCGATGGCCACCGGTTTTGTCCTGCCAAGGCTGCCAGAATTTTTGCAGCATTACCCCGGCGTAGAGATTGAGCTGAGCAGCAGTGACCGCCAGGTGGATGTGATCCGTGAAGGGTTTGACTGTGTACTTCGGGTCGGCGAACTCAAGGATTCGGGTCTGATTGCACGAAAAATTGGTACCCATACCTTGATCAACTGCGCCAGTCCTGGCTACCTTTCGCGGTTCGGCATGCCGACCCGCCTGGAAGAGTTGTCGCAGCATGCGATGGTGCATTACAGCCAGCAGCTTGGTCAGGCATCACCCGGGTTTGAATATTTTGATGGCAGGCAGTGCCATTACGTTCATACCGGCGGCGTGGTGACGGTGAACAGCACCGAAACCTATCGCGCCGCCTGTCTGGCAGGATTAGGCATTATTCAGGTGCCTGCCGCCGGGATTCAGACATTGCTGGAAAGGGGCGAGCTGGTGGAAGTGCTGCATCGCTTCCCCGCCAGACCGATGCCTATCCATCTGCTCTACCCACACCGGCGCAATGTGGCACGTCGCGTGCGGGTATTTATGGAGTGGCTGAGTCAGGTGTTACAGGAGTACGTCACCTGAGCGGCTATACTTTGATTTTCATGATAAACAGGACAGTGAAGGTCTATGACAGACAAGCAGGAAAACCCGCAGGATTTGCAGCCACAAAAGCCGCTTATCGACATTAAAACCGGCAATCACACCGTGGATGAATCTATTGTTCGCGTGTCGCGTTTCGCCACCTGGTTTCAGGCTATTCCGGCGGTGGCGCATTTTATACGCGCCCTTGACCGCTTTAACGATCGGCTCGGCAGCCAGTTTGGCGCGGCCATTACTTATTTCTCATTTTTATCACTGATCCCCATTCTGATGGTGTCGTTTGCCGCCGTGGGTTTTGTGCTGGCATCGAATCCGGATCTGCTGACCGATATCATCAACAAAATCGTCAGCAGCATCAGCGACCCGACGCTGGCGACGACGCTGAAGAATACGGTGAATACCGCTATTCAGCAGCGCGCCACCGTGGGGATTACCGGTTTACTGCTGGCGCTCTACTCCGGTCTTAACTGGATGGGTAACCTGCGTGAAGCGATTCGCGCCCAGTCGCGCGATGTGTGGGAACGGAAACCGGATGACAAAGAGAAGATCTGGAAGCGTTATATCCGCGATCTGCTGTCGCTGATCGGTCTGATGCTGGCGCTGGTAATTACGCTGTCGCTGACCTCAGTAGCCGGTTCTGCGCAGGCCTCTATCGTGAGTGCACTGGGGCTGGATGGCATCGACTGGTTACGACCTGCCCTGACCATTATCGCCACCTCAATTTCCGTGATGGCGAACTATCTGTTGTTCCTGTGGATTTTCTGGATCCTGCCGCGTCATAAGCCGCGTAAGAAAGCGTTGTTTCGCGGCACCCTGCTGGCGGCAATCGGATTTGAGGTGATTAAGTTTGTGATGACGCTGACACTACCGAAGATGGCGACCTCACCTTCCGGTGCGGCCTTTGGTTCTGTGCTCGGACTGATGGCGTTCTTCTACTTCTTCGCCCGTCTGACGCTGTTCTGTGCAGCGTGGATCGCCACCGCCAAATATAAAGACGACCCGCAGATGCCTGAAGCGGGCAGCGCGTCACGACACAAATCATCGTAATCCGTTAACAACAGCGGAAAATATTACCCCTCGGCTATTTTTTAACCATATAACAGGATGAATAGCTGAGGGGTCACTTTTATTTAGCCCTTTCTTAGAGTATCCCGCCAGATATCGTCCGGTTTACCCCGGTATCACCCGGCATTCGTCTCACCACAGAAATTATCCTCTTTTTGCCCTCTGAAGCCAGACGGGGCGCGGGTTTTCATCATTGAATGCGCCCTGGCAGATGCGTAAGATTCTTTGTCTGTATTTACAAATAAGAAACAGTTATGCAAGCCTCCCTCACAGACACACTCGACAAACAGCAGGATCCCACGCCGGTTAACTCACGCAGTAAAGTGGTGATTGCCTCGCTGGTCGGCACGGCCATCGAGTTCTTCGACTTTTATATTTATGCCACGGCTGCGGTCATCGTTTTCCCGCACATTTTCTTCCCGCAGGGTGATGCTACCGTCGCGACGCTACAGTCGCTGGCCACTTTCGCTATCGCCTTTATCGCGCGTCCGATTGGCTCTGCTGTGTTTGGTCACTTTGGCGATCGCGTCGGTCGCAAAGCCACGCTGGTTGCCTCGCTGCTGACCATGGGTATTTCCACCGTAGTGATTGGCCTGCTACCCAGCTATGAGACCATTGGCGTGATGGCACCGCTGCTGCTGGCGCTGGCGCGTTTTGGTCAGGGACTTGGGCTGGGTGGTGAATGGGGTGGCGCGGCGCTGCTGGCAACGGAAAATGCTCCGGCGAAGAAGCGTGCGCTTTACGGTTCGTTCCCTCAGCTGGGTGCGCCAATTGGCTTTTTCTTCGCTAACGGGACTTTTCTGCTGCTTTCGTGGCTGCTGACCGACGAGCAGTTTATGCAGTGGGGCTGGCGCGTGCCGTTTATTCTCTCTGCCGTGCTGGTGCTGATTGGTCTGTATGTGCGCGTTTCGCTGCATGAGAGTCCGGTATTTGCCAAAGTGCAGAAAGAGAAGAAGCAGGTTCGGGTGCCGATTGCGGCGCTGCTGAGCAAGCATCTGACCGCCACGATTCTCGGCACTTTTATCATGCTGGCGACCTATACGCTGTTCTATATCATGACTGTCTATTCGATGAGCTACGGCACCACGGCAGCGCCGGCCGGTCTGGGCATTCCGCGTAATAGTATGTTGTGGATGCTGATGCTGGCGGTGATTGGTTTTGGGGTGATGGTGCCGATTGCCGGTTTGCTGGCTGACCGTTTTGGTCGTCGCAAGACGATGATTACCATTACGCTGATGATTATCGCGTTTTCGTTCCTGTTCCCGGCGATGCTCGGTTCGGGTTCACAGGCGCTGGTGATGGCGTTTCTGCTGCTGGGTCTGAGCATTATGGGGCTGACGTTTGGTCCGATGGGCGCGCTGCTGCCGGAGCTGTTCCCGACCGAAGTGCGTTATACCGGCGCATCGTTCTCTTATAATCTTTCCTCGATTCTGGGTGCCTCAGTTGCGCCTTATATCGCGACCTGGCTGAATGCGCATTACGGTCTGCAGGCGGTGGGACTTTATCTGGCGTCGATGGCAGTGCTGACGCTGATAGCGTTGCTGGCCTGTAAAGAGACGCGCCACCAGACGCTGTATGACGTTTAATCCTGTTGGATGAAGGTCAGTGAAACCCGGCAGCCGCCGGGTTTTTTTATAGGTTGAGTTTAGTAAATAAAGGGCGGTTCAGGGAGCATACATCTACTCCGCAGGGTTTAAAGTGTCGCCTTGAGAGTTAGCCGACAGGCTCAGGGAGCATACGCCTTTCGCAAAGACGCAAAAGACGCCATCCATGGCAGGCTCAGCGCGGGCGATTACGCACCTCAACCCTGAGGTGCGCCCGTAAACGGGCCAACGCTTTGCGTTGTTCAAAAACGCTCCCGGCGTTTTTATCCGGGCGGCGCGATGCTTTGCTACAGGCGTATGCTCCCATCGCTTTAAGTGCATTAGTTGTCTGTTCGGAAATGCTGACTCGCGTTTAAATGTATAAAACCTGAGGCGGGGTAATTCTTACAGCAACTAAGAAGCCTGATGGCACAGGTAACATGGGCAGAAGAGGAAAGCGTCCCGCGCCAGGGACGGCGCGGGCAGAGCATGCCAGGGATGGCGGATTTTGCGTCTTTCCGATCTGACCGTGTTCCCTGTGCAGGCACGGTCTTACAGCAATGCAGGTAATGCAGTCACAGTCCCCAAACAAAAAACCCCGGCAAGCCGGGGTTTGTTTTGCTGAAAACTGTGTTGCCGGTTATTAGCCCGCGACAGCGATACGCTTCATGTCGGTCATGTAGCCACGCAGTTTGCGGCCAACGGTTTCAATTGGGTGCTGGCGAACGGCTTCGTTGACGTCACGCAGCTGCGCGTTGTCGACCTGCGTGCCTTCAACCGCTTTACCCAGATCGCCTGGCTGCAGCGTGGTCATGAACTCTTTCAGCAGCGGCACCGCCGCGAAGGAGAACAGGTAGTTACCATATTCAGCGGTATCAGAGATAACCACGTTCATTTCATACAGACGCTTACGTGCGATGGTGTTCGCGATCAGCGGCAGCTCATGCAGTGATTCGTAGTAAGCAGACTCTTCAATGATGCCGGCGTCTACCATGGTTTCAAACGCCAGCTCAACGCCCGCTTTAACCATCGCAACCATCACAACACCTTTATCGTAGTACTCCTGCTCTTCTATTTTGCCTTCATACTGTGAGGCAGTTTCGAATGCGGTCTGGCCGGTCTCTTCACGCCAGGTCAGCAGATTTTTATCATCATTCGCCCAGTCAGCCATCATGCCGGAAGAGAATTCACCGGAGATGATGTCATCCATGTGCTTCTGGAACAGCGGCGCCATGATGGTTTTCAGCTGCTCTGACAGCGCATAAGCGCGCAGTTTCGCCGGGTTAGAGAGACGATCCATCATCAGAGTGATGCCACCAAACTTCAGTGACTCGGTGATGGTTTCCCAGCCGAACTGAATCAGTTTTTCTGCGTAAGCCGGGTCAGTACCTTCAGCGACCAGCTTGTCGAA
This sequence comes from Pantoea sp. R13S299, assembly GCF_048515925.1. Classification (NCBI taxonomy): domain Bacteria; kingdom Pseudomonadati; phylum Pseudomonadota; class Gammaproteobacteria; order Enterobacterales; family Erwiniaceae; genus Pantoea; species Pantoea sp. R13S299. Next base: position 11,801 of record NZ_JBLYEF010000005.1, on the reverse strand, counting down.
GCAGAGCAGTGAACCCGCCTGCAACATGCCACACAGAATGGTCTGCTCACCCATCAGGTCAGATTTCACTTCTGCAACGAAGGAGGATTCCAGCACGCCAGCACGATCGCCGCCGGTCGCTGCTGCCCAGGCTTTAGCAATCGCCATGCCTTCGCCTTTTGGATCGTTTTCCGGATGAACCGCGATCAGCGTTGGAACACCAAAGCCACGCTTGTACTCTTCACGCACTTCAGTACCCGGGCACTTCGGTGCCACCATCACAACAGTGATGTCTTTACGGATGCTCTCGCCCACTTCAACGATGTTGAAACCGTGTGAGTAGCCCAGCGCAGCGCCATCTTTCATCAGCGGCTGAACAGCCTGGACCACAGCGGAGTGCTGCTTGTCTGGCGTCAGGTTAACCACCAGGTCAGCCTGCGGGATCAGATCTTCGTAAGTACCCACTTTGAAACCGTTATCGGTCGCTTTGCGCCATGAAGGGCGTTTCTCCGCAATCGCTTCGGCACGCAGTGCATAAGCAACATCCAGACCGGAATCACGCATGTTCAGACCCTGGTTCAGGCCCTGCGCACCACAGCCAACGATAACGACTTTTTTGCCTTTCAGGAAACTGGCACCATCCGCGAATTCATCACGCGCCATGAAACGGCATTTGCCTAATTGCGCCAGCTGGTTGCGCAGGTTCAATGTGTTGAAATAGTTAGCCATGGGTACTCCGGTAAGGTTGTGTTTGCTTTTTTTTGTTCAGGAACGGCGAATCATGCAGCGCCGCGAATGACCCCATCATATGACAGGAATTCTGTTGCTTAAATTGATATATTAACAACGTCACATTGCAATAAATGCAACACCACCCAGAGGCGACGCGCACATGGATTTACGGGATCTGAAACTGTTTCTTCATCTGGCAGAAAGCTGCCACTTCGGGCGCACTGCGCGTGCGATGCACGTCAGCCCTTCCACGCTGTCACGCCAGATCCAGCGGCTCGAAGAAGATGTCGGCCATGCGCTGTTTCTGCGTGATAACCGCACCGTGACGCTGACGGAAGCGGGCGAACGCCTGCGCCAGTTTGCCCAGCAGACGCTGTTGCAGTATCAGCAACTGCGCCATGTGATGGATCTTAACGGCCCGTCACTCAGCGGCGAACTGCGACTGTTCTGTTCTGTGACAGCGGCCTACAGTCATCTGCCGCCGATTCTCGATCGCTTTCGCGCGGAACATCCGCAGGTCGAAATCAAACTGGATACCGGCGATGCAGCAGATGCGGTGGAAAAAGTGCACTCCGGCGATGCCGATCTGGCGATTGCGGGACGGCCTGAAACCCTGCCTGCCAGCATCGATTTTATGCCACTGGGGCTGATCCCGCTGGTGCTGATTGCGCCCGCACTGCCCTGTGCCGTTCGTACCCAGGCCACACAGCCACAGCCCGACTGGTCAAAAATCCCCTTTATTCTGCCGGTGCAGGGACCGGCACGGCGGCGTATCGATCTCTGGTTTCGCCGCCAGCGCATCCCGAATCCGGTGATTTACGCCACGGTATCGGGGCATGAAGCGATTGTTTCGATGGTGGCGCTGGGTTGCGGTATTGCTCTGCTGCCGGATGTGGTGCTGGAGAACAGCCCTGACCCGGTGCGGAACCGCGTGCTGTTACTGGAGAATATTGACTCGGTTGCGCCGTTCGAACTCGGCATCTGCGTGCAAAAAAAGCGGCTCGGAGAGCCGCTGATCAGTGCTTTCTGGAGCCAGCTGTAATCAGTGGCCTGACAGGAAGAAGCGGAACGCTGGGTTCTGGCTTTCGTCGTGAAAGTCGTAACCCAGATCGGTGAGATGCTCCTCGAAACGTGGCTCATCGCTGCCCAGTTCAAAAGCCGCCAGTACGCGACCGTAGTCGGTACCGTGGCTGCGGTAGTGAAACAGCGAGATATTCCAGTGGGTGCCCAGCGTCTGCAGGAACTTCAGCAACGCGCCTGGTGCCTCCGGGAATTCGAAGCTGAAGAGCCGTTCACGCAGCGGCTTGGAGGGACGTCCGCCCACCATGTAACGCACGTGCAGTTTCGCCATCTCATCATCTGAGAGATCGACCACCTGATAACCGCCGCTGGTGAGCTCGCTGATGATCTCGCTGCGCTCTTCCACGCCACGGGTCAGACGCACGCCAACAAAGATGCAGGCTTTGTCCGCATCCGCATAGCGGTAGTTGAACTCAGTGATGGAACGTCCGCCCAGTGTCTGACAGAAACGCAGAAAACTGCCCTGCTGTTCCGGGATGGTGACGGCCAGCAGTGCTTCACGCTGTTCGCCCAGCTCGCAACGCTCAGAGACGTAACGCAGACCGTGGAAGTTGACGTTAGCGCCGGATAAGACATGCGCCAGACGCTCGCCTTTAATCTCGTGCTGCTGGATATACTTCTTCATGCCCGCCAGCGCCAGCGCACCAGACGGTTCCGCCACGGCACGAACATCTTCGAACAGATCTTTCATCGCAGCGCAAATCGCATCGCTGTCGACGGTGATGATGTCATCAATGTAGGCCTGACAGAGCCGGAAGGTTTCGCTGCCAATTCGTTTAACCGCGACGCCTTCGGCAAACAGCCCGACGCGTGGCAGATCGACCGGATGACCCGCTTCCAGTGCAGCTTTCAGGCAGGCTGAATCTTCTGACTCCACTGCAATCACTTTGATTTGCGGCATCAGCTGCTTGATCAGCACTGCAACGCCAGCCGCCAGACCGCCGCCACCCACCGGGACAAAGACCCGATCGAGGTGCGCATCCTGCTGTAACAACTCCATCGCCAGCGTGCCCTGTCCGGCAATCACAGCCGGATGGTCAAACGGCGGCACGAAGGTGTAGCCGCGCTGTTCAGCGAGTTCTATCGCTTTGGCTTTCGCCTCGTCAAAGTTGGCGCCAAACAGGAAAGCCTCACCGCCAAATGCGCGCACTGCATCAACCTTGATGTCTGCGGTCGCCAGCGGCATCACAATCAGTGACTTGATGCCGAGCTTAGTCGCGGAGAGCGCCACGCCCTGCGCGTGATTACCGGCTGACGCCGTCACCACGCCGCGCGCTTTCTGCTCTTCGTTCAGACCGGCAATCATCGCGTAAGCACCGCGCACCTTGAAACTGTGCACAGGCTGGCGATCTTCCCGCTTCACCAGAATGGTGTTGCCGAGACGCGCTGAAATTTTTTCCATAACCTGCAGCGGCGTCACCTGTGCCACTTCATACACCGGTGAACGCAGTACTGCGCGCAAATATTCGGCGCCGCCAGGCGCGTCAGGTAGCGGTTGAGACTCGGCCATTTTTAGCCTCCCAGCTTGCTCTTATCGCGGACGGCGCCTTTATCAGCACTGGTCGCGAGTAATGCGTAAGCGCGCAGCGCAAAGGAGACTTCACGCTGGCGATTGACCGGCGTATACGCCGCATCGCCACGTGCCTGCTGCTCTTCACGGCGCGCATGCAGTTCGTTATCCGGTACGGCGAGTTTAATGCCGCGGTTAGGGATATCGATTTCGATGGTATCGCCATCTTTAACCAGCGCAATGGTGCCGCCGTTGGCCGCTTCAGGCGAAGCGTGGCCGATAGAGAGGCCCGACGTCCCGCCGGAGAAACGACCATCGGTGATCAGTGCGCAGCTTTTGCCCAGGCCCATCGATTTCAGATAGGTGGTCGGATAGAGCATTTCCTGCATGCCCGGTCCGCCTTTTGGTCCTTCGTAGCGGATGACGACCACGTCGCCTGCCACGACTTTGCCGCCCAGAATCGCTTCTACCGCGTCATCCTGGCTTTCATAGACTTTGGCCGGACCGGTGAAGGTCAGGATCTCTTTGTCTACGCCCGCCGTTTTAACGATACAGCCATCTTCGGCGATGTTGCCGTACAGCACGGCCAGGCCGCCATCCTGCGAATAAGCGTTTTCTCGGGTGCGGATACAGCCTTCGGCACGGTCATCATCCAGTGTGTCCCAGCGGCAGTTCTGCGAGAATGCCTGGGTGGTGCGGATCCCCGCCGGACCCGCGCGGAACATATCTTTTACCGCCTGATCTTTGGTCAGCATGATGTCGTACTGATCCAGCGTTTCACGCATCGTCTGCTGCAGGATATTACGGGCGCTGCTGTCGAAGAGGCCTGCGCGATCCAGCTCGCCCAGAATCGCGAAAACGCCACCTGCGCGATGCACATCTTCCATGTGATATTTCGGGGTACTTGGCGCGACTTTACAAAGCTGAGGCACTTTACGGGACAGGCGATCGATGTCGGAGATATTGAAGTCGATGTCGCCTTCCTGTGCCGCCGCCAGCAGGTGCAGTACGGTGTTGGTGGAACCGCCCATGGCGATATCCAGCATCATGGCGTTCTCGAAAGCAGCCTTGTTTGCGATGTTACGCGGCAGCATGTTGACGTCATCCTGCTCGTAATAGCGCTTGGTCAGACTGACGATGCGCTTACCGGCATTGATGAACAGCTCTTTGCGATCGGCGTGCGTGGCCAGCAGTGAACCGTTGCCAGGCTGCGACAGGCCGAGTGCTTCAGTCAGGCAGTTCATCGAGTTGGCGGTGAACATGCCGGAGCAGGAGCCGCAGGTCGGACAGGCAGAGCGTTCGATCTGATCGCTGTCGGCATCGCTGACGTTCGGGTTGGCACCCTGAATCATCGCATCGACCAGATCCAGCTTGATGATCTTGTCAGAAAGCTTGGTTTTACCCGCTTCCATCGGTCCGCCAGAAACGAAGATCACCGGGATATTGAGGCGCAGTGACGCCATCAGCATTCCTGGGGTGATTTTGTCGCAGTTGGAGATGCAGACCATGGCGTCGGCGCAGTGCGCGTTGACCATGTACTCGACCGAGTCAGCAATCAGCTCGCGCGAAGGCAGTGAATACAGCATGCCGCCATGACCCATGGCAATACCGTCATCCACCGCGATGGTGTTGAACTCTTTAGCCACACCACCCGCCGCTTCAATCTGCTCAGCGACGAGTTTACCCAGGTCGCGGAGGTGAACGTGGCCAGGGACAAATTGGGTGAATGAGTTAACCACAGCGATAATCGGCTTGCCGAAATCGTCGTCGGTCATTCCTGTCGCGCGCCATAAGGCACGGGCACCCGCCATGTTGCGGCCGTGGGTGGTAGTGGCGGAACGGTACTTAGGCATGCTCTATTTACTCCAGTAAGAATAAGCTCGCGGACGTCAGATGACGCCCGCGCTGTATCTGATTATGGGTTAACCGGATCTAACCAGCCCCATTTGTCTTCTGTTTCGCCAGTGAAGAGACCAAAGAAGGCCTCCTGGATGCGTTTGGTCACCGGACCACGCTTGCCTTCGCCAACCTGAATGCGGTCAACGCTGCGCACCGGAGTGATTTCTGCGGCGGTACCAGACATAAAGACTTCGTCAGCCAGGTAGAGAGATTCACGCGACAGGGTCTGCTCACGCACTTCAATGCCCATATCACGCGCCAGCGTGATGATGGCATCGCGGGTGATGCCCGGCAGTGCCGAAGAGGTAAATGGCGGGGTATAGAGCACACCATCTTTAACTTCAAACAGGTTTTCGCCTGCACCTTCGGAGATCAGGCCATTGGTATCCAGCGCAATCCCTTCCTGATAGCCATGACGACGGGCTTCGCTGCCCACCAGCAGTGAGGAGAGGTAGTTACCACCCGCTTTAGCGGCGGTTGGCAGGGTGTTTGGCGCAACACGGTTCCATGAAGAGACCATGGCATCAATGCCGTTCTCCAGCGCTTCAGCGCCCAGGTATGCACCCCACGGGAACGCAGCAATGATCACGTCGGTAGTGAAACCATCTGGCGGGTTCACGCCCAGGCCCACATCGCCGACAAAGGCCAGAGGACGGATATAAGCACTTTTCAGTTTGTTCACGCGGATGACTTCGCGGCACGCTTCCATCAGCTCATCAACGCTGCTTTTAATCGGGAAGCGATAGATTTTTGCGGAGTCGTGCAGACGTTGCATGTGTTCGCGATGACGGAACACAACCGGTCCTTTGTGAGAGTCGTAGCAGCGCACGCCTTCAAATACCGACGTACCGTAGTGCAACGCGTGGGACATGACGCTGACCTTCGCATCTTCCCACTTAACCATCTCGCCATTGAACCAAATAAAGTCTGCTTTCTTCGTGCTCATTGTTATTCCCTCTCGCGGCTACGCGCGGATTTGTTGTGTTGTCTGTTGTTGAATCTGAACGCATGCAACGTCGATCAATTTACTTAACTGCGAAGACAGTAAATCGACGGAGCGCTGGCTGGCAACGGTCATTTCAATATTAATGTTTTCTGCGTTGGCGACTGAGGCCATGTTCATAGAACAGACCTGAAAACCGCGGTGACGCACGACGCGTAAAATGCGCTCTAATATTTCAGGGCGGAAACGGGCTTCGATAGACAATTGATGCTGGTTCATACGGTTTTCTCCATCATGTTTGCATTGCTGGCACCCGGCGGTACCAGTGGCCAGACGTTTTCATGCTCATCTATTGCAACATGCAGGAAGTAAGGACCTTCGCTGTTCAGCAGAGCATCAAGGGCGGCGTCGACCTGATCTTTACGGGTAATGCGCTGGCCAGGGATGTTGAATGCGCTGGCCAGCGTGAGGAAGTCGGGATTGTCGGACAGGTTGGTTTCACTGTAGCGACCGTCGAAGAAAAGCTGCTGCCACTGGCGCACCATGCCCAGACGCTGGTTATCCATCAGTACGATTTTGACCGGCAGCTTGCCGCGCTTGATGGTACCCAGTTCCTGGATGTTCATCATGATGGAGCCATCACCCGAGACACAGATAACCGTATCGTCCGGGCGTGCAACCTGCGCGCCAATGGCAGCCGGTAAGCCAAAGCCCATGGTGCCTAAGCCGCTGGAGGTGATGAAATTCTCCGGTGCGCTGAATGCCATGTGTTGCGCCGTCCACATCTGATGCTGACCGACGTCGGTGGTGACCACGGTATTCGCCGGTTTGCGATCGGAAAGTTGCTTCAGTAACAGCGGTGCGTAGATCGCCTCGCCTGGATGGTCATAGCGCCATGGGTGACTGGCTTTAAGCGCTTTCACCTCATCACGCCAGGCGTCAATATGCAGAGGCTGGCTCAGGGCCGGCAGCAGCTCGTTGAGATCGCCCTGCAGAGAGACATGCGCGCGACGTAATTTGTTTAACTCAGCGGGATCGATGTCGAGATGAATTACGCTGGCGTGCGGTGCGAAGGTATCCAGCTTGCCGGTCACGCGGTCGTCGAAACGGGCACCGACCGCGATAAGCAGGTCACACGCCTGTACGGCCAGGTTGGCGGCTTTGGTGCCGTGCATTCCCAGCATGCCCAGATAGACATCGCTCTGTGGGTCCACGCTGCCTAAACCTTTCAGGGTAGCCACTGCCGGAATGCCGGTCTCTTCTGCCAGCGCACGCAGTGCCGGAACAGCCTGTGCCAGGCCAACACCGCCGCCAATGTAGAGCATGGGTTTTCTGGCCTGCGCCATCAGTGCGCGTGCTTCGTGAATCGCCTGATGCGGCAGCGCACTTCCCTCTTCTACCGGGACCAGATGTGGTGCAGGCTCACCCTGCGCAATCTGAATATCTTTCGGGATATCAACCAGTACCGGACCAGGACGACCCGACTGAGCCAGCGCAAAAGCTTCCGCCATGATAGCGGGCAACTCGTCCAGCGACTCGACCAGGAAGCTATGTTTGGTGCAGGCCAGCGAGAGTCCCAGTACGTCGATCTCCTGGAAGGCATCGGTGCCGATGAAGGCAGAGGAGACCTGACCCGTTACGGCAACAACCGGAACCGAATCCATCATGGCATCCGCCAGACCGGTTATCAGGTTAGTCGCGCCAGGACCGGAAGTGGCGATACAGACGCCGGTTTTGCCAGTTGAGCGGGCATAGCCAATTGCCGCCATTACAGCGCCCTGCTCATGACGACACAGTAGGTGTTCCACGCCGCCGTCGTAGAGCGCGTCGTATACCGGCATGATTGCGCCGCCAGGATAACCAAATACGGTATCAACACCCTGCGCGCGTAAAGCCTGAACTACCCACTGTGCACCTGTCATCGCTATTCTCCTGTGTCCTGACCGGAAAAACAGAATTTTATGCTACTGTTCATTGTTTGTTCCTTGTGGATTTACTGATATTTCCTCGGGTCGAAAAAAAACCCCCGGACCTTTCGGTGCGGGGGTTTTTTCGGATTCGAGGCTTGATTTTTAAGCCTTTCTTTCTCCAAGCATTGCCCCGCACGGTAGGTTAATAACCACCACCACGCTAATCACGACCAGGCTAATCACTTGTAGAAGGGCTTTCATGTGTTGTTGAATTCTTTTTCGTGTTCGAAGTAATGCCTACAGAGTTATCATAGTCAGGGGGCATGGCACAACTTTTTTTACAGACTTTTTTTAGCGCGTGTCGCGAAATCACCTCCTATCAATCTGTAATAAAAGAAATAATTACATGGTGATAATTATTCATCACTTTAGTGACGTAATAATGTTTTGGTGAATTTGCGCGCAGTCACACAACGTTTTAATACGCCATGAAAAAACCACTGATGGGCTGTGCGATACCCCGAACAGTGCGGATCATGCTCTCGCTTTCCTTTGACGCTGTCACCAGACTGGCAGCAACAAGGAGCGAGTATGTCATTGTCAAAAGTTCTGACCCGGGCAGCACTGGGAGTGGAAGCCCCGCTGGTGACCATAGAGGCGCACATCAGTAACGGCCTGCCTGCATTAACACTGGTGGGTCTGCCTGAAACCACGGTGAAAGAGGCGCGTGAACGGGTACGCAGCGCCATCATCAACAGCGGTTTTACCTTTCCGGCAAAGCGCGTCACCATCAATCTGGCACCGGCGGATTTACCCAAAGAGGGCGGGCGGTATGACTTACCCATGGCGATCGCCATTCTGGTCGCCTCTGAGCAGCTTCCTGCCGACAAGCTGACGCACTATGAGTTTCTGGGTGAACTCGCACTCGACGGCGCACTGTGCGGTGTACAGGGCGCGATTCCTGCGGCCATGGTGGCCATTCGGGCTGGGCGGCAGCTGGTTCTCTCCGCTGAAAATCAGGGTGATGCCGGACTCATCCGTCAGGGTACATCGCTAATCGCCTCTCACCTCAGCGAAGTCTGCGCCTTTCTGCGCAATGATCTCACGTTACCAGCAGCGCAATATCCTGAGCATCAGGGCGATGCGCCTGCTGAAGATCTCGCGGATATTATTGGTCAGGAACAGGGGCGGAGAGCACTGGAGATCACTGCGGCTGGCGGGCATAACCTGTTGCTGATTGGGCCACCTGGCACGGGTAAAACCATGCTCGCAACCCGACTGCCTGGCATCATGCCTGCTCTGAGCGATCAGGAAGCACTGGAGTGCGCAGCAATCGCCAGCCTGGTGAACAACACGACCCTACACCGTCAGTGGCGCACCCGGCCTTTCAGGTCACCTCATCATAGTGCATCTCTCTATGCTTTGATTGGAGGCGGATCGCTGCCACGGCCCGGTGAGATCTCCCTGGCGCATAACGGCGTGCTGTTTCTGGATGAACTGCCGGAATTTGATCGCAAGGTGCTGGACTCCCTGCGCGAGCCGTTAGAGTCGGGCATCATCGCCATTTCTCGTACCCGCGCTAAAGTCACTTACCCGGCACGGTTTCAGCTGATTGCTGCGATGAATCCCAGTCCAACCGGGCATTATCAGGGTCAGCATAACCGCTGTTCACCCCAGCAGGTGCTGCGTTATCTCAGTAAGCTGTCCGGCCCCTTTCTTGATCGTTTTGATCTTTCGCTGGAGGTACCGCTACTTCCGAGTGGCATGCTCAGCGGTCAGCGCGCTAAGGCGGAAGCGTCTGATCAGGTTCGTCATCGGGTGGTTGCTGCACGTGAGATCCAGCTGGCTCGTGCAGGCAAAATAAATGCGCATTTAAACAATGCGGAGATTATGCGCTGGTGTCAGCCTGCTCAAGAGGATGCGGAGTGGCTGGAGTCGGTGCTGGAGAAGCTGGGTTTATCGGTACGGGCATGGCAGCGGATTTTGAAAGTGGCGCGCACCGTGGCCGATCTGGCGGGGGATAAAGACATTAGCCGGTATCATCTGCAGGAAGCAGTCAGTTATCGCACAATTGATCGATTGATGATTCATCTGCATAACAGCCTGCAATAAAAAAGGGGCTTTCGCCCCTTTTCTGTTAATCGTCGCTGTCGGTAAAGTCTTCAACGGTGTCCATCTGCGGTTTACCGCCAGACAGCGTATGAAAACGCTTAGGACGCTTGATACGGGTCATATACTTAGACCATACACGTTCAGCTTCCGTTTGCGGCTCACGCACACCACGACACACTTCAATAAACAAACGTTCTTCTTCGGTTGCAGGCTCACGCTTTGATAAATCCAGCTCATTGAAAGCGAAACCGTGGCGTTCAAGAAGCTGAGCTTCTTTAATAGTAAAGTCACCGTGACGTGAGAAACCACGCGGGTAATGTTTGTTATCAAAGAAACGATTCTCTGTTGAGAAGCTTTCCGCCATGTTACACGCTCCTGATTTTCTAATGCCGTGCTGTTAATGGCGCGGAGTATTAGATAGGCTTGACAGAGTGTAAAACAAAACATTTAAATCTATACGACAAACAATTTTTGGGAGAACGCTGTGGATACGGAATTACTGAAAACTTTCCTGGAAGTGAGCAGAACACGCCATTTCGGGCGTGCTGCAGAAGCCCTTTACCTCACGCAATCTGCTGTCAGTTTTCGCATCCGTCAGTTAGAGAACCAGCTTGGCGTTAACCTTTTTACACGGCATCGCAATAACATACGTCTGACGGCGGCCGGAGAGCGACTGCTTCCGTATGCTGAGAGCCTGATGAGCACCTGGATGATGGCGAAGAAGGAGGTTTCGCACACTCAGCAGCACCATGAGCTTTCGATAGGTGCCAGTGCATCCCTGTGGGAGGCCTATCTGACGCCATGGCTACAGACGTTGTATGAGAATCGGGAGAGTCTGCATTTAGAAGCACGCGTGGCACAGCGGCATCTGCTGGTTAAGCAACTGCATGAGCGCCAGCTTGATCTGTTGATCACCACTGAAGCGCCTAAGATGGATGAATTAACCAGTCAGCAGATTGGTCATATTTCGCTGGCGCTGTTTTGCGCCCGGCAGAGCGAAAAGCGCGAAAAATATGATTACATTAAGCTGGAATGGGGTGCAGATTTTCATCAGCATCAGAGCTACCTCTCCGGGGCTGATGATGTGCCGGTACTGTCAACGACGTCGGCGCATGTCACCCGTGAACTGCTGCATACCACCGGAGCGTGCGCGTTCCTGCCGGACTTCTGGGAGAGTATTTATAGTGAGTTGATGATGATTCCGGATACGCCCATCGCCGTTCGTCCGCTCTATGCTGTCTGGTTGCAGAACAGCGATCAGCAGGCACATATCCGTCAGTTGCTTAAATTCCCGATTCTGGTCAGGCAAAACAGCTGAATTTGCAGGCAAAGAGGGAAGATCTGAGGCCAGTTAGAGTTAGCTGGTTTTTCTTTTTTGCTTTTTTAAAGGCAAAAAAAATCCTTTGCCGAAGCAAAGGATCGTTTTCTGGCAGGGGCGGAGGGACTCGAACCCCCAACACCCGGTTTTGGAGACCGGTGCTCTACCAATTGAACTACGCCCCTAATAGGGTGGCGGAACGGACGGGGCTCGAACCCGCGACCCCCTGCGTGACAGGCAGGTATTCTAACCAACTGAACTACCGCTCCACCGATTCTTTCACCGCTCTCAGCAACTGGCTGATTACAGTCTGTTCCT
>NZ_JBLYEF010000004.1:0-441776 GCF_048515925.1 Pantoea sp. R13S299 | reverse complement strand
TGATATCAATCCTGCGAGTGCCCACACAGATTGTCTGATAAATTGTTAAAGAGCAGTGCGAACAGTGCGTTAGCGTCCTGTCGCGAGGTGGCGTATATTACGCTTTCCTCCTGCAGAGTCAACCTCTTTCTCAGAAGTTTTTCTCCGGCGGCTCAGTCTCCTGTGCCTCCTGACCCGTTTTCCCGTTGCCGGTTTGCCGTGTCAGTGGAGGCGCATTATAGGGAACGGCTGAGATAGCGCAAGTGCAAATCACAACTTTTTTGCCGACCGTTCAATTTACGCCCAAACAGGGCAATAAATAAGCAAAAACCCCTCAAAAGGGCAAAAAAAACGGGCCAGAGGCCCGTTTTTCAACTCGCACCATTATTGATGTGCAGTTATGACGTCGTTTACGACATCCATTTCGATGGTTTTACCCGGCACTAGCGAACCTGCAAGGATCTGCTGAGCCAGCGGGTTCTCGATCTGCTGCTGTATCGCCCGTTTCAGCGGACGCGCACCATAGACCGGGTCATACCCGTTCTCCGCCAGCAGTTTGATCGCCTCATCGGAGATGTGCAACTGATAGCCACGTTCATCCAGACGTTTGTACAACCGCTGCAGCTGAATCTGCGCAATCGAAGCAATGTGTTTCTCAGCCAGCGGATGGAACACCACCACCTCATCGATACGGTTGACGAATTCAGGACGGAAATGCTGTCCGACCACACCCATCACAATGTCTTTCATTTCCGGATAGCTGAGATTGCCGAACCGTTCCTGGATTAAATCCGATCCCAGGTTAGAGGTCATGATCACCACGCTGTTACGGAAATCGACCGTACGACCCTGCCCATCCGTCAGACGCCCATCATCCAGCACCTGCAGCAGAATGTTGAAGACATCAGGATGCGCCTTCTCGACTTCATCCAGCAGGATTACCGAATAAGGACGACGACGTACAGCTTCGGTCAGATAACCGCCCTCTTCATAGCCGACATAGCCCGGAGGTGCGCCCACCAGCCGCGACACTGAATGTTTTTCCATAAATTCGGACATGTCGATACGAACCATCGCATCGTCACTGTCGAACAGGAAGTTAGCCAGCGACTTACACAGTTCGGTTTTACCTACCCCGGTAGGGCCCAGGAACAGGAAGGAACCGATTGGGCGGTTGGGATCAGAGAGCCCCGCACGACTACGGCGGATAGCATTCGATACCGCTTCAACCGCTTCATCCTGGCCGATGACACGACCATGCAGATCCTGCTCCATGCGCAGCAACTTATCGCGCTCACCTTCCATCATTCTTGCCACCGGGATACCGGTCCAGCGAGCCAGCACATCGGCAATCTCCACATCCGTTACGCGGTTGCGCAGTAACTTCATGGTTTTGCCTTCCGCTTGTGTCGCCGCGGCTAGCTGTTTTTCCAGTGCCGGAATTTTACCGTACTGCAGCTCTGACATCTGAGCGAGATCACCCTGGCGACGGGCCTGCTCTAAATTCAGACGCGCCTGCTCCAGTTCAGCTTTAATGTTCTGCGTGCCGGACAGCGAAGCTTTCTCTGTCTTCCACTCATCTTCCAGCTCAGCGTATTCACGCTCTTTCTGGTTCAGCTCAGTTTCCAGCATCTCCAGACGCTTGATACTGGCATCGTCCGCCTCCTTCTTCAGCGCCTGCTGCTCCAGCTTCAGCTGAATGATACGGCGCTCCAGGCGATCCAGTGACTCCGGCTTCGAGTCCATCTGCATACGAATGCTGGATGCCGCCTCATCAATCAGGTCAATGGCTTTATCCGGCAGCTGGCGGTCAGCAATATAACGATGTGACAGAGTCGCCGCCGCCACAATGGCCGGGTCAGTGATCTGCACATGGTGATGCAATTCGTAACGCTCTTTCAGGCCGCGCAGAATAGCGATGGTGTCTTCCACACTCGGCTCAGCCACAAAGACTTTCTGAAAACGACGCTCCAGCGCGGCATCTTTTTCAATGTACTGACGGTACTCATCAAGCGTAGTGGCACCCACGCAGTGCAGTTCACCACGAGCCAACGCAGGCTTGAGCATGTTACCGGCATCCATCGCACCGTCCGCTTTACCGGCGCCGACCATAGTGTGCAGTTCGTCGATAAACAGAATGACGTTGCCTTCCTGTTTCGACAGGTCACTCAGCACGCCTTTCAGACGCTCTTCGAACTCACCACGATATTTCGCCCCGGCCACCAGCGCACCCATATCCAGCGCCAGTACCCGACGACCTTTCAGTCCCTCAGGGACTTCACCGTTAATGATGCGCTGCGCCAGCCCTTCAACAATCGCGGTTTTACCCACGCCAGGTTCACCAATCAGCACCGGGTTGTTTTTAGTACGACGCTGCAGAACCTGAATAGTGCGGCGAATCTCTTCGTCACGGCCGATCACCGGATCGAGTTTGCCCTTCTCGGCACGCTCGGTCAGATCGATGGTGTATTTCTTCAATGCCTGACGCTGATCTTCAGCCCCCTGATCGTTCACGTTATCTCCTCCCCGCATCTGTTCAATCGCACTGGTGATTTTTTCGCGCGTTGCGCCCGCTGCTTTAAGCAGATCGGCCAGTGAGCCACGAGATTCCAGGGCGGCCAGAACAAATAATTCTGATGAAATGAAGTTATCGTTGCGCTTCTGAGCCAGCTTGTCGCACAGGTTTAATACCCGGACGAGGTCAGATGAAGGTTGTACATCCCCTTCGCTGCCTTCAACTTGTGGCAGGCGATCGATGGCTTGCTCAACCTGAGCGCGAAAAGGCGTAACGTCGACACCGGCCGAAGTCAGTAAAGGTGAAACCGATCCGCCCTCCTGTTTGAGCAACGCGCTCATCAGGTGCAGAGGTTCAATGAATTGGTTGTCGTGTCCCAGAGCCAGGGACTGCGCGTCGGCGAGAGCCAGCTGAAATTTGTTAGTAAGACGATCCAGACGCATAATTCCTCCCATTACAGGTCAAAATGCTACTGGAGATTAAATGAGGTCATCCCTCAAAAATTTCAAGGTTAATGACCTGAGATTTGAGTAAAAAATACGCTAACTGGACCGTCTTATGGCGTAAGGTTATAACAGCCAGATCAAAGTTGCCATACGCCCGGTGTTCCCATCGCGGCGGAAGGAGAAGAAATCGTCGCGCTGCGTAAAGGTACAACGGCTGTCGGCGCTGATTGAATTCACGCCCGCTGCCTGCAGTCGCATACGCGCCAGCAACCAGATATCAGCGTAAAAACGGTCGCCTGAAGGGCGGAAAGCCTGCACCGCGAGGGGATCATGAGCCATAAAGGCCTGACGCACTTCTGCACCAACCTCAAACGCATCCGGTCCAATCGCCGGTCCCAGCCAAACATGAACCTGCTCAGGCGGCGAGCGAAACTGCGCCAGCGTATTTTCCAGTATACCCGCACACAGTCCACGCCAGCCTGTATGAGCCGCCGCTACTTCCGTCCCATCCTGCGAACAAAACAGAACCGGCAGACAGTCAGCGGTCATGATGGCGCAGACGACGCCAGGCTGATCGGTGATGCAGGCATCGGCACGTAATGGCGTACTTTCTCCTGCTGTCAGACGCACAACCTCTGTACCGTGAACCTGTTCCAGCCACTGCGGCATTGCAGGCAGGCCCGCCTCGTCCACCAGCAACTGCCGGTTACGCGCCACTGCATCCGGATTATCCCCTACGTGCCCGCCGAGATTCAGCGCATCCCAGGGCGATGTGCTGATGCCACCCTGTCGCTGCGTCGAGCAGGCCCGAACACGTGAAGGAGCAGGCCATTGAGGAGTAACCAGATTCATCACCAATTCATCTGGTCTTTAAATTCTTCAGTATCTGCTTTTAACGCCGCGATCAGATCAACCATATCCTGCGGAAGCGCAGCATGGAATTCCATCTCAATACCGCTGATTGGGTGATACAGGCGCAACATTGTGGCGTGCAGGGCCTGACGGTCGAAACCGCGCAGCGTAGTAATAAATGCCTCGGATGCCCCTTTTGGCGGACGCGGACGGCCACCGTAAAGCGGATCGCCTACCAGCGGATGGCTGATATGAGACATATGCACACGGATCTGGTGAGTACGACCGGTTTCCAGACGCAGACGCAGGCGAGTATGAGCCCGGAAATGCTCCATGATGCGGTAATGCGTCACCGCAGGTTTACCCATTGGGTGAACCGCCATGTGGGTGCGTTTGGTTGAGTGACGGCTGATAGGCTGCTCAACAGTACCGCCCGCGGTCATATTGCCAATTGCGACCGCTTCATATTCACGGGTGATTTCGCGACGTTGCAGCGAGTCCACCAGATGCGTCTGAGCCGGAACAGTTTTCGCGACCACCATTAAACCGGTGGTGTCTTTATCCAGGCGGTGTACGATGCCCGCGCGTGGCACATCCATAATCGCAGGAAAGTGATGAAGTAAGGCGTTTAATACCGTGCCGTCCGGATTACCGGCGCCAGGGTGTACCACGAAGTCGCGTGGTTTGTTGATGACAATAATGTCTTCATCTTCATAAACGATGTCGAGTGGCAGATCCTGCGGTTCCCAGCGCTGTGCCTCTTCGATCTCAGCGTCAATCGCGACCAGCTCGCCGCCCAGCACTTTTTCTTTGGGTGTATCGACCATGACGCCATTTACAGTAACGCGACGGTCAAGGATCCACTCTTTTATGCGAGAACGTGAATAATCAGGGAACAATTCCGCCAAAGTCTGATCTAAGCGTTGTCCGAGTTGTGATTCGGATACCGTTGCGGTGAGTTGAACTTGTTGTGCCATATACAGCTTCTTCGTTAACGTTGGGTTTTCACGGCGATGCCGTTTAATATAATGTGCTATCGTACCTGGTCATTACCGGGAGCTATACGGACAGCTTCCGCCATAACATTTGAGGATAATCACTTCGTCATGACGCGTATGAAACATCTGGTGGCTGCTGCCACACTGAGCCTGGCACTTGTTGGTTGTTCCGGCTCAAATGACGCGGTACCGGACAACCCGCCTTCTGAAATCTATGCTACAGCGCAGCAAAAGCTGCAGGACGGTAACTTTAAAGCCGCGATTAAGCAACTGGAAGCGCTGGATAATCGTTATCCGTTCGGTCCTTATTCGCAGCAGGTGCAGCTGGATTTAATCTACGCGTACTATAAAAATGCCGATCTGCCCCTGGCGCAGGCTGCCATTGCTCGCTTTATGCGTCTGAACCCCACGCATCCGAACATTGACTATGTCATCTATATGAAAGGTCTGACGGACATGGCGCTGGATGACTCCGCGCTGCAGGGCTTCTTTGGTATCGATCGTTCTGACCGCGATCCGACGCACGCTCGTGATGCTTTCCGCGACTTCTCCCAGCTGCTGCGTAATTACCCGAACAGCCAGTATGCGGCTGATGCTCAGAAACGTCTGGTCTATCTGAAAGACCGTCTGGCTAAATATGAGCTATCAGTGGCGCAATTCTATACTAAGCGTGAGGCTTATGTCGCGGTTGTTAAC
The DNA here is from genome assembly GCF_048515925.1 of Pantoea sp. R13S299. Lineage (NCBI taxonomy): Bacteria > Pseudomonadati > Pseudomonadota > Gammaproteobacteria > Enterobacterales > Erwiniaceae > Pantoea > Pantoea sp. R13S299. The sequence continues at coordinate 436,290 of NZ_JBLYEF010000004.1, read as the reverse complement.
CGTGTCGAAGGTATGATGCGCGATTATCCGGATACGCAGGCGACACACGATGCCCTGCCGCTGATGGAAAATGCTTACCGCAATCTGCAGCTGAATGCTGAAGCCGATAAAGTGGCGAAAATCATTGCAGCGAACAAAAGCTGATAGCCCTGATTTCAGCCACAAAAAAAGCAGCCTGCAATGGCTGCTTTTTTTTGCTCAAAGAACAGTCAGAAGTGGATCTGATGCCAGCGAGCTAACTCATCAAGCATGCCGTGTTAATCGTTTCGCTTCAAGCCATTTCAGCCAGTTTCTCTGCCTTTCTCACAGATTGTTGTGACTGACAAAAAGTGACATTTTTTCGTGATCGAAATCTCACATTTAACGCTTTTTCGCGCTATGCTGAGAAGACCAAGACGGAAATGACAGAGAGGTAAGAACGATGATTCTGAACATTACCAGTAAACAAATGGACATCACCCCGGCAATCCGAAGCCATGTTGAAGACCGTCTCGCCAAGCTCGAAAAATGGCAAACCGACCTGATTAATCCGCATATTGTCCTGTCTAAAGAGCCCAAAGAATTCGTGGCTGATGCCACTATTAACACACCGAACGGGACTCTGGTGGCCAGTGCCAAACATGACGATATGTATACCGCCATCAATGATTTGATTGCGAAGCTCGAGCGTCAGCTGAATAAAGTTCAGCACAAGTCTGAAGCGCGCCGCGCCAGTGCCAGCGTAAAAGACATTATCCCCGCCGACGAAGAGTCCTGATTGCCATAACGCGCCTCCGGGCGCGTTTTTTATTGACAGCTTTTAAGCAGTACGGTTACTCTCAGGTCACTCTTTTTTCGGACGTTATCATGAAATCTGATCTGTTTTTCTTCGCTTTCTTTTTTACCTTCCCCTGAACGGGAGGCCATTCGTCGTGTGAAAATGAAAGCGAAGACGAACAACGAAGCCTCCCAACCGGGAGGCTTTTTTATTGGATAGCATACAGGTGAGCCCTATGAATCCCGACAATCCATTGCTGGCGCTACGCGATAAGATTAGCGCAGTGGATAAAAAACTTCTGACGCTGCTGGCCGAGCGTCGTCTGCTGGCAGTGGAAGTCGCACAGGCAAAACTGGCAACGCATCGCCCGATTCGGGATGTTGAGCGTGAACGCGCACTGCTGGAGAATCTGATTGTGCTGGGTAAAGCGCACAAGCTGGATGCCCACTACATCACCCGCCTGTTCCAGCTGGTCATCGAAGATTCCGTGCTGACTCAGCAGGCGTTACTGCAGAAAAACCTTAACCATCCTCATGCGCATGCCGCCCGTATCGCATTTCTCGGCCCGAAAGGCTCATACTCGCACCTTGCCGCACGCAACTACGCGTCACGTCATTTCGACAGCATGGTGGAGTGTGGCTGCCTGAAGTTTCACGACATCATCAAGCAGGTCGAAAATGGCGTAGCTGATTACGCCGTGATGCCGATTGAGAACACCAGTTCGGGCTCGATCAACGATGTCTACGATCTGCTGCAACAGACCAGTCTCTCTATCGTGGGCGAGCTGACCTTACCTATCGACCACTGCGTGCTGGTGAATGGCCCTACCGATCTGCAGCAGATTGAGACGGTGTACAGCCATCCTCAGCCCTTCCAGCAGTGCAGTCAGTTCATTAACCGTTTCCCGCACTGGAAGATCGAATATACCGAGAGTACCGCGGCAGCGATGGAGAAAGTGGCTGCGCTCAACTCACCTAAGGTGGCGGCGCTGGGCAGTGAAGCCGGTGGCGAGCTCTATCAGTTACAGGTGCTGGAACGTAATCTGGCAAATCAGCAGCAGAACCACACCCGCTTTATCGTGCTGGCCCGCAAAGCCATTGAGGTTTCAGATCAGGTCCCAGCCAAAACTACTCTGATTATGGCAACTGGCCAGCAGGCGGGTGCGCTGGTCGACGCGCTGCTGGTGCTGCGTCAGCATAACCTGATTATGAGCAAGCTGGAGTCGCGCCCGATTAATGGCAATCCATGGGAAGAGATGTTTTACATTGATGTGCAGGGCAACCTGCAATCTGAGCGGATGCAGCAGGCTCTTCAGGAACTACAGACCATGACCCGCTCTCTGAAGGTGCTGGGCTGCTACCCCAGCGAGAATGTGGTGCCCGCTGAACCTGGCGATGAAACGGCCGAATAGTAAAAAGGCATCCGCAAGGATGCCTTTTTCATTTATGGCCGACTGTCATTGGCCGAGCGTAACAGACTCCGGCTTTCCACCAGGAAGCGTTTCGCGTGATCGCCAAACCACTGTTCAACCCGGTTAAAGCTGGCAATAAATGCCTGTTTGTCGCCCTGCTCCAGCAGCGCAATCGCTTCACCAAACCGCTGGTAATAGCGTTTGATCAGCGCCAGATTACTCTCAGACGACATGATGATATCCGCATAGAGCTGCGGATCCTGAGCGAACAACCGCCCCACCATCGCCAGCTCCAGCCGGTAAATCGGCGATGATAGCGCCAGCAACTGATCGAGATTGACGTTCTCTTCGGCTAAATGCAGGCCATAGGCAAAAGTGGCAAAGTGACGCAGCGCCTGAATAAAGGCCATGTTCTGGTCATGCTCAACCGCGCTGATACGATGCAGGCGCGCACCCCAGACCTGAATCTGCTCCAGGAACCACTGATACGCTTCCGGCTGTCTTCCATCACACCAGACCACTACCTGTTTTGCCAGGCTCCCGCTGTCCGGGCCAAACATCGGATGCAGACCCAGCACCGGACCGCTATGGGCAGCCAGCATCGCCTGCAGAGGCCGGTTTTTCACAGATGCCAGATCTACCAGAATACAATCTTCCGGCAGTGGTGGCAGCCTGGCAATAACCTCCTCGGTCAGGTGAATCGGTACACTGATGATCACCATGCCGGCATCGCTGAGCAGCGTTTCAGCCTGAGGCCAGTCCTCTTTATCCAGCGTTTTAACCGAATAGCCTGAAAGCCCGAGCATTTTTTCAAACAGCCGGCCCATCTGGCCTTTACCCCCGACGATCACCACCGGGCGCAGTTCAGGACAGAGGGTTTTAAAGCCTTTGTCATTCTCGCTGGTATAGGACTCGCGCATCACGCGGCGCAGTATATCTTCAATCAAATCCGGAGGTACGCCGAGCGCTTCAGCCTCTTTGCGACGGGAAGCCAGCATCGACGCTTCACGTTCAGGCACGTAGATAGGCAGACCGTAACGGCTCTTAACCTCCCCTACCTCCGCTACCAGCTCCAGCCGTTTAGCCAGCAGATCCAGCAGCGCCTTATCAACACTGTCAATTTGATCGCGTAACGCGGTCAGTTCAGCCACCATTTCTCTTACACCTCTTGTGTCAGACGCGCCGACAGCACTCCCTGCAGATCCTGATGCATCTCACGCAGCAACGTTTCGGTCACTTCCCAGTTGATGCAGGCATCGGTTACGGAAACGCCATACTTCATTTCGCTGCGTGGCTGCTCAGAAGACTGGTTACCTTCATTGATATGGCTTTCCAGCATCAAACCAATGATTGAACGGTTTCCGTCTTTGATCTGCGCAATAGCGGATTCCGCTACGCCAGGCTGACGGCTGTAGTCTTTGTTCGAATTGCCATGGCTGCAATCTATCATTAAGGCTGGACGCAGTCCCGCCTTGAGCATCTCTTTTTCACACTGCGCGACATCTTCAGGACCGTAGTTCGGCGCCTTGCCACCACGCAGAATCACGTGACCATCCGGGTTGCCCTGAGTCTGCAGCAGGCAGACCTGACCGGCCTGATTAATGCCGACAAAGCGGTGCGGCATTGCGGCGGCACGCATGGCGTTGATTGCCGTTCCCAGGCTGCCATCGGTGCCGTTTTTAAAGCCGACCGGCATCGACAGGCCCGAAGCCATTTCACGGTGCGTCTGAGATTCTGTCGTCCGTGCGCCAATCGCAGACCAGCTGAACAGGTCGCCCAGGTATTGCGGGCTGTTAGGATCCAGCGCTTCAGTCGCCAGCGGCAGACCCATTTCCACCAGGTTCACCAGCAGCTGACGCGCAATGTGAAGACCCGCTTCCATATCAAACGAGTTATCCATGTAAGGATCGTTGATCAGTCCTTTCCAGCCGACAGTAGTACGAGGCTTTTCAAAATAGACGCGCATCACGATATAGAGCTGATCTTTCAGCTGTTCAGAAAGGGTTTGCAGACGTCGAGCATATTCCAGCGCCACTTCGGTATCGTGAATCGAGCAGGGTCCGCATACCACCAGCAGACGCGGATCGCGGCCGGCAATAATGTCAGAGATGGTCTGGCGGGACGCCGCGACCTGATCCTGCTGTTCAGTGGTCAGTGGAAACTTCGCTTTCAGCTCTTCAGGCGTGATTAATACCTGTTCACCGGCGATATGCACATTGTTCAGCGCGTCTTTTTGCATGATGGCGATCCTTTGGCTCGTATTAGCGGATAGGGGCTCCTCATTGAGGAATGCAAATACTGTATCACAGACAATACATAGCGCAATATTATATGTACACTTTTATTACCACAGGTCAGAACTAGCAAGCAATTTTTTAACTAATACTATATATATCATTAATTTAAAAATATATCCGCACCAGGAGAACCACGCATAAATGTACACTTAAGTTTACAAGTAACTTTATTGCGTTTCTGTCTGCTGCAGGCAAAATGAGGATATTGTTTATTTTAAAGCTGAGTCCATCATGCACGCCTCCCCACTTAACATCCATCTGCGACCCTTTGAGCTTAGCGACGTCCCCGCATTTACCGTTGCGGTTAACACCTCGCTGGACAGCCTGATCCCGTGGATGGTCTGGGCGCATCATGATTATCAGCCTCATGACGCTGAAAGCTGGATCCGCTTTACCCACTGGCAGAGGATGAAAGAAGAAGCGGAAGAGTTTGCGATCGTTGATCAGCATGACCAGCTGCTGGGGGGCGCAGGCATACGCTTTGCCCGTCATTCAGGGGACACCAGCGCAATTGGCTACTGGGTTCGCAGTGACGCCCAGTGTCAGGGTATCGCCAGCCGCGCGGTGGCAAAGCTGTTACCGCTGGGGTTTTCACGCCCGGAAACCAGAGTGATTGAAATTCTGGCGGCTGAGGATAACCTGGCCAGCCGGAGAGTAGCTGAGAAGTGCGGTGGGCAGTTTATTGGCTGTCGTTATGGCCTGATCGTATTAGAGGCGGGGCCGGTTAATACGGCGATTTATCATTTTCAACGGCCGGATGCCGGTTAACTGTGGCCAATTGGCAGGCACCGACACAAAAAAAGGGGCTGGCAGATGCCAACCCCTTGTTTGCTATTAACTTTTAGATGTCGCGTTAGCGATACCTTAGTTAAGACGCTCTTTAATACGAGCAGACTTACCAGTACGCTCACGCAGGTAGTACAGTTTGGCTTTACGCACAGCGCCACGACGTTTAACAGCGATGCTGTCAATTACAGGTGAATGAGTCTGGAATACACGCTCAACGCCTTCGCCGTTAGAAATTTTGCGAACAGTGAATGCAGAGTGCAGACCGCGGTTACGAATAGCGATAACCACGCCCTCGAATGCCTGCAGACGTTTTTTAGAACCTTCAACGACCCATACTTTCACTTCCACGGAATCACCCGGGCGGAAGGAAGGTACGTCCTGTTTCATCTGCTCTTGTTCAATTTGCTTGATAATGTTGCTCATAATTAAATCTCATATCCTGGGTAAACTGATAGTCGGGGAAGATCACTCTTCCACATCATCGTTTTGTTGCTGCTGAGACTCCCGCTGGAACTCATTCAGCAACCTTGCTTGCTCTTCAGTCAGAGCCAGGTTTTCCAGAAGTTCAGGTCTTCTCAGCCAGGTACGGCCTAGCGACTGCTTCAGACGCCAGCGGCGAATATCAGCATGGTTACCTGACAGTAATACTGCCGGGACTTCCACGCCGTCTAACACTTCAGGTCGGGTATAGTGCGGACAATCCAGCAAGCCATCAGAGAACGAATCCTCATCGGCTGACGCCTGCTTGCCGAGTACGCCGGGAATAAACCGGGCGACCGCGTCAATCATCGTCATGGCTGGCAGTTCCCCGCCACTGAGAACGTAATCACCGATTGACCATTCTTCATCAATTTCGGTCTGGATTACGCGCTCATCAATCCCTTCATAACGGCCACAGACCAGAATTAACTTGTCCCGTGCCGCCAGTTCGCAAACGCCCTGTTGGTCCAGTTTGCGCCCCTGAGGTGAAAGATATATCACCCTGGCCCCATCACCTGCCGCTGCTTTCGCTGCGGAGATGGCATCCCGTAAGGGTTGTACCATCATCAGCATTCCCGGTCCGCCGCCGTAAGGACGATCATCCACGGTACGGTGCCGGTCGTGAGTGAAGTCACGAGGACTCCAGCTCTGAATGCTGAGCAGACCGTTTTTTACAGCCCGGCCAGTTACCCCGTAATCGGTAATAGCGCGAAACATTTCTGGAAACAGGCTAATAACACCAATCCACATTGTATTCGCCGTTACGTTACCGTTCGATTCGGAGATCAAAAACCAGGATCCCAATCTACCTCAATGACGCCAGTAGAGAGATCGACTTTCCTGATAACCTGTTCATCAAGAAACGGAATTAACCGCTCCTGAGCACCGAACGCATCCTTCAGGTTTGCCTTAACGACGAGAACGTCGTTCGAGCCGGTTTCCATCATATCGATGACTTTACCCATCTCGTAGCCTTCGAGGTTAACCACCTGGCAGCCCATAAGGTCTTTCCAGTAATAGTCGCCCTCTTCCAGCGATGGCAACTGCGTCGAGTCAACCTGAATTTCGCAATTGGTTAACTGAGCCGCCGCATCCCGATCTTCAATGCCTTTGACTTTGATGATCAGGTCCTGATTGTGGTGCTTCCAACCTTCAAGTTCGACCTGCTGCCATTTACCGGCGCGCTGGATGAACCAGGGTTGGTAGTTGAAGATGCTTTCAGCGTCTTCAGTGGAGGAAAACACTTTGAGCCAGCCGCGAATACCGTAGGCGGCTCCCATCTTACCCAATACAATCGGGTTAACAGGAGGCTGTGCGGCAAGTTGTCTGCTCATGCTCACCACCGTGACAGATTAAGCTGCTTTCTTAGCTTCTTTGACCAGCGCGTTAACGCGATCAGAAAGCGTTGCGCCCTGGCCAACCCAGTGCTCGATACGATCCAGATCAAGACGCAGACCTTCAGCCTGACCAGATGCGATCGGGTTGAAGAAACCAACGCGCTCGATGAAACGACCGTTGCGTGCATTGCGGCTGTCAGTGACGACGACCTGATAGAACGGACGCTTTTTAGCGCCGTGACGTGCCAAACGAATTGTTACCATAACATCCTCTTCAGTTAATAAAACACCCGGCCCCCATCGAGGAACGGGGTCCGGGTGCTGTATAAAAAGCCCGAAAATTTTAATCATTTTGGCGAAAAAAGCAACCTAAACCGTACCTTTTCGGGCTTTTTTGTGGAACGCTTTAGCGGCCAGGGAAACCTGGCGGCATCATACCCTTCATGCCGCGCATCATTTTCGCCATACCGCCCTTCTTCATTTTCTTCATCATACGCTGCATGTCGTCGAACTGCTTCAATAAGCGGTTAACGTCCTGCACCTGCATACCGGAGCCGGTAGCAATGCGGCGCTTGCGCGAGCCTTTGATGATTTCTGGTTTCTCACGCTCTTTGCGTGTCATCGAGTTGATGATAGCTTCCATGCGAACCAGGACTTTGTCATCCATCTGCGACTTAACATTGTCAGGCAGCTGGCCCATACCCGGCAGTTTCCCCATCAGGCTGGCCATGCCGCCCATGTTGCGCATCTGCTTCAGCTGCTCAAGGAAGTCGTTGAGATCAAAACCGTCGCCGGTTTTCAGCTTTTTAGCCAGCTTCTCTGCCTGATCGCGGTCAACCTTGCTTTCGATATCTTCGATCAGGGACAGTACGTCACCCATACCGAGGATACGCGAAGCGATACGCTCAGGATAGAACGGCTCAAGGGCTTCGGTCTTTTCGCCGACACCCATGAATTTAATCGGTTTGCCGGTGATATGGCGAATTGACAGCGCCGCACCACCGCGTGCATCACCGTCAACTTTGGTCAGAATAACACCGGTCAACGGCAGCGCTTCATTAAAGGCTTTAGCCGTATTTGCCGCATCCTGACCGGTCATGGCATCGACCACAAACAGCGTTTCTACCGGCTTAATCGCGGCATGAACCTGTTTGATTTCGTCCATCATCGCTTCGTCAACGTGCAGACGACCGGCGGTATCTACCAGCAGCACATCATAGAACTTCAGGCGAGCTTCACGCAGCGCATTGTTGACGATATCGACCGGCTTCTGGCTGAGATCGGATGGGCAGAAATCCACGCCAACCTGCTGTGCCAGAGTTTCCAGCTGTTTGATTGCCGCCGGACGATAGACGTCGGCAGAAACCACTAAAACTTTCTTTTTATGCTTTTCGCGCAGGAACTTGCCCAGCTTAGCGACGCTGGTGGTTTTACCGGCACCCTGCAGACCTGCCATCAGTACGACGGCTGGCGGCTGAGCGGCCAGGTCGAGTGCGTTGTTCTCTGCACCCATCGCCGCAACCAGTTCGTTACGGACGATTTTGATAAACTCCTGACCCGGTGTCAGGCTTTTATTTACATCATGACCGACCGCGCTCTCTTTCACACGGTTGATGAAGTCACGCACCACTGGCAGCGCAACGTCAGCTTCAAGCAGTGCCATGCGCACTTCACGCAGGGTCTCTTTGATGTTCTCTTCAGTCAGCCTTCCGCGGCCGCTGATATTTCGCAGGGTTTGCGACAAACGATCGGTTAAATTATCAAACATGGTCTCTCACTAAAAAAAAGATCGCGAGGCGCCTGATCGGCAGAATGCGGCGGATTATAACACGAAGCCTCGGCGATCTCTGCAATTGCCCCTCAGATCGTTTGGAGCCTGCTTCGGCTGGCGCTATACTGCCTTTTTCCTTATCTGACTGAACCTGAAAGGATCTATGTTCGTTTTCGCGATAGTGGCGCTATTCGCCTACTCCTTAAGTCTTGCCCTGATCATTCCCAGCCTGTTGAAACGTAACGGCGGCTGGCGGCGAATGGCGATGCTCTCTGCCTGTGTGGCGCTGGTGACACACGCGGTGGCCCTGCAGCAACGCATATTTGCTGTTGATAGCGGACAGAATTTAAGCCTGCTCAACATAGGCTCGCTGGTCAGCCTGTTGATCTGCGCCATCATGACCATTGTGGCGGCACGCAATCGTGGCTGGCTGCTGCTGCCGATTGTGTACAGCTTCGCGCTGATCAATCTGGCTTTCGCCACCTTTGTTCCGAACGCGTTCATCACCCATCTGGAAACTACGCCAGGCATGATGATTCATATCGGCCTGTCGCTGTTCGCCTACGCAACCCTGATCATTGCCGCGCTCTATGCGCTGCAGCTGGCGTGGATCGATTACCAGTTGAAAAACAAGCGACTGGCTTTTACGCAGGATATGCCGCCGCTGCTGACCATCGAACGTAAGATGTTTCACATCACTCAGGTTGGCGTTGTGCTGTTAACGCTGGTGCTTTGCACCGGTCTGTTTTATATGCAGGATCTCTTCAGCGCAGAAAACGTCGATAAAGCCGTGCTCTCGATCATCGCGTGGTTTGTTTATATCGTTTTGCTGTGGGGGCACTATCATGAAGGCTGGCGTGGTCGCCGCGTCGTCTGGTTTAACTGCAGCGGTGCGGTGCTGTTAACCATGGCTTACTTCGGCAGTCGCATCCTGCAGCATCTGCTTGTCCCTACCTCTCGTTAAAAAGGAAGTTCTGCGTTGGAGAATGTTTCAACCACCACGCTGATTATTATTCTCTGCGTCATGGTCCTGGTTTCCGCCTGGTTTGCCGGGTCGGAAACCGGAATGATGACGCTTAACCGCTATAAGCTGCGCCATCAGGCCAAAAACGGCAGTCGCCCCGCACGCCGGGTAGAGAAGCTGCTGCGTCGTCCCGACCGTTTGCTCAGCCTGGTCTTAATCGGCAACAACCTGGTTAATATTCTGGCCTCTGCACTCGCCACCATCGTGGGCATGCGTATTCACGGTGACGAAGGGGTTGCGATCGCGACCGGTATCCTGACTTTTGTGGTGCTGGTGTTTGCTGAAGTTCTGCCGAAAACCGTGGCGGCTCTCTATCCAGAACGCGTCGCCTTTCCCAGCAGCCTGCTGCTGGTGCCGCTGCAATACATCATGCTGCCACTGGTCTGGCTGCTCAACACCATTACCCGTCTGCTGATGAAGATGGTGGGCATCCGCGCTGACGGTGCTATTAACTCCGCGCTAAGCAAAGAGGAGTTACGCACCATCGTCTATGAGTCACGTAGCCTGATGTCACGCCGTAACCAGGACATGCTGCTCTCTGTGCTCGACCTGGAGAAAGTCAGCGTTGACGACATCATGGTGCCGCGCAATGAGATTGTCGGTATCAACATCAACGATGACTGGAAGTCAGTCGTGCGCCAGCTGAGCCACTCGCCGCACGGCCGCATTGTGCTGTACCGGGACTCACTGGATGACTGCGTCGGCATGCTGCGAGTGCGTGAAGCCTGGCGCATGATGACGGAGAAAAAAGAGTTCACCAAAGAGATGCTGCTGCGTGCAGCCGATGAGATCTACTACATCCCCGAAGGAACGCCGCTGAACACCCAACTGGTGAAGTTCCAGCGCAACAAAGAGAAAGCGGGCGTGGTAGTGGATGAATATGGCGACATCAAAGGACTGGTGACAATAGAGGATATTCTGGAGGAGATTGTCGGTGACTTCACTACCTCCATGTCACCGTCGCTGGCCGAAGAAGTGATGCCGCAGAATGATGGCTCAGTACTGATTGAAGGCAGTGCCAGCGTGCGTGAAATCAACAAGGCGTTTAACTGGCATCTGCCAGAGCAGGAAGCCCGCACCATCAACGGCATGCTGCTGGAGGCGCTGGAAGAGATCCCTGCCATCGCTACCCGTGTTCAGATCGGCCACTACAACGTCGATATCCTGGACGTTCAGGACAACATGATTAAACAGGTGCGCATCACGCCGAAGACGCCGCTGAAAAAATCGGTCGGTTCCTGAAGCCATAAAAAAACGCCGCAATCGACATGATGCGGCGTTTTTTTTCAGCAGAGAAGCCCTGACTAGATGTGCAGTTCTTTCAGCTTTTCAGCAGGCAGTTTCAGATCTTCGTTGCGGTTAACGCCGATCTCATGTGCCAGCACATTGCGGGCAATCTGCTGCGCTTCATCCAGTGAGTGCAGCTTGTAGCTGCCACACTGGTATTCATTCAGCTCAGGGATCTGGTTCTGATCTTTCACTTTCAGAACATCTTCCATCGCCCCTTTCCACGCTTTCGCAACGCGCTGCTCGTCTGGCGTACCAATCAGGCTCATGTAGAAGCCGGTACGGCAGCCCATTGGCGAGATATCGACGATTTCCACACCGTCACCATTCAGGTGATCGCGCATGAATCCGGCAAAGAGATGCTCCAGCGTATGAATGCCACGCTCAGTGAGAATATCAATGTTCGGGCGGCAAAAACGCAGGTCAAAAACGGTAATCGTATCGCCATGCGGAGTCTTCATGGTTTTCGCAACGCGTACTGCCGGTGCGCCCATGATGGTGTGATCAACGGTAAAACTGTCCAGTAGTGGCATACGTCACCTCCTGTTCTGAGAATTTTTTTAAAACGATGAAACTTTTCTGTTCGCCCAACGTCTGAATATATGAAAGACGCGCATTTGTTATCATCATCATCCCTGACAACAGAGATGTTAATTTGGCCACATTGATGTGGCCTTTTTCTTTTCTACCCTTCCCGGCTCGCCAGATACGCTTCAAAATCCAGCTTATCATTCGCTTCCAGCTGTTGCTGTGCAGCAACAGATTCCTGCGCCTGACGCGTGAAATCTTCTTCTGTCAGCACTTCCAGCGGCTCTTCACAGAGCAGATGGCGGTACTGTTCAGCCAGCGCCACGCCGGTTCCGGTTACACCATTCTCCTTCATTGCCTGAAGGATGCGCGCCGAGTAGGTTAGCTCAGGATCGTCGAACGATGCTACCAGTTGATCGCAAACCTGCTGATATTCCGTGCTGTCCTGATTGTGACTGTCTAAGACTTCAGCAACCCGACGCAGATCGGCAAACAGAGTTTTGCCCACTTCAACCAGCGAATGTTCCGCTTCCCCACAGCCCACAGCAATTTTCTGATCCGGTTTACGCCCTTCCAGCACCACCCGATTCCAGTTTTTGCGGGTGCATTGCAACTCATCTGCACTCATTTCCGGCGCATCGGCCAGGGTACACCAGATCAGGAACAGGTCGAGGAAGCGAACCTGATTCTCATCGACGCCGATGGCAGAGAACGGGTTGATATCCAGCGAACGCACTTCAATGTATTCAATGCCACCCCGCAGCAGCGCATCAGAAGGCGCTTCACCCGAACGTGTCACACGCTTAGGCCGGATTGGCGCATAGAGTTCGTTTTCAATCTGCAGCACGTTGGTGTTGAGCTGCAGCCAGTTACCGTCAGCATCTTTGGTACCCATCGCCGCATACTCTTCTGACGGCGTCTTGATCGCCTTCTTCAGCGCAGTGACATAGCCTTCCAGCGAGTTAAACGTGATGCCCAGAGAGCTCTGTGATTTATTGGTATAGCCTAAATCGCTCAGACGCAGCGAGGTGGCGTACGGCAGCCACATCGTGTCTTTGTCATTGGTTTCGAACGGCAGCGCGCTCTCACGGCCCTGCAGGAAGCTGGAGCTGATAGCGGGCGATGCACCAAACAGATACGGGATCACCCAGCCGAAGCGATAGTAGTTGCGGATCAGCCGCAGATAGCCCGCTGAGATGGTCTCTTTTCCGCTTTCCTGATCTTTTACGTCAGCCCACTCCTGCCAGAATGAAAGCGGCAGCGAGAAATTATAGTGAATGCCGGAGATGGTCTGCATCAACGCGCCGTAGCGGTTTTTCAGGCCCTCGCGGTAGAGCGTCTTCATCTTACCGATATTGGATGTGCCATATTGTGCCAGCTCGATATTGTCCGCGTCGTCAATCTCGCAGGGCATACTGAATGGCCACATGCGTTCATCACCCAGTTCACGGGCAACGTGACGGTGGATATCGCGCAGGAATGCCAGCATATGATCAATGCTGTGATCCACTGGCGTGATGAATTCCAGTAACGTTTCGGCAAAATCAGTAGTGATCCAGTCATGCTTCAGCGCCGAGCCCAGTGATTCGGGGTGGCCGCTTTTTGCCAGATCGCCATTTTCCTGTACACGCAGCGTTTCACGTTCGATGCCACGGCCAATCCCTTTAAGGGCATTGGGATGCGCTTCCAGCCAGGAAAGCGCTTTAGATACGTCCGGGATCACATTACCCCCCCGCTGTGATAATAATTTATTTTTGTTCAGCATAATGTTAACCGTAGCCTCGAATCTGTGCGAATCAATGCCACCATTGCATACCCTGTAATGTGGCAGTCGCGATAACGATATAACGCAGTGTTTTGCCGATAGCGAGAAACAGCATCGCGGGTAGCCAGGCGAAACGTAACCAGCCTGCGAGAACACAGAGCAGATCACCTATCACCGGCAGCCAACTGAATAACAGTGCTGCAGGTCCCAGTCGGTGCAACCACGTCATTGCTGTGTCATGCCATCGCCCCTGACGTTTTAGCGGCAGCAAGCGACCAATAAGAATGTTGGTTAAACCGCCCAAGGTGTTTCCCAGTGATGCGGCTAAAAGCAACCCGTAAACTGATGTCTTTTTTGCGATTAATAGTGCTATCAGCAATGCTTCAGAACTTCCCGGCAGGAGCGTCGCACTCAGAAAACTGCTCCCGAACATTGAGGCATAGGCAAGAACGTCACTCACAGTAAGCGGACATCCACCACAGCCATGCCTGCCGCCTTCGCGGCCTGAATACCAAAGTCTGCATCTTCAAACACCACACAACGTGCCGGAGCCACACCCATCAGCTCAGCGCAGCGTAAGAAGGTTTCAGGCTCGGGTTTGTGACGCTGTACATCGTCAGCGCCGACGACTGCCGCAAAGAGCTCACGCACGCCCAGCTGCGTCATTAACGCCTCTGCCATGCTATGTTCGCTTCCGGTACCCACCGCCATCGGACGACGCCCATGGTACGCTTTCACCACGTCCATTAAAGGCAGTGGTTTAACGTTTTCCAGCAGCATCGTTTTCACAGCAGCGGTTTTTTCTGCAGCAAGAAGATGAGGGTCGAGTGACGACTGATTGGATTCAATGATGAACTGCGCAAGCCGCCAGGCGGGTGCGCCATTGAAGTCGATAATGCGTTCTTCATCCAGCGTTAATCCGTAACGCGCCAGTACCTGACGCCACGCTTTTCGATGTGTCGGCTCAGTATCAAGAATCGTGCCGTCCATATCGAAAATCAGGGCGTCATATTGATCGTACATTGTCACTCCGGACATTCACCAAATGAGACATTACTTTAGCCTAATGTGGACAGGTTGTCGCCAGGGGGGATGAACAGCAAATGCTTTGAAAGCATTAGCAATTTTTGTTTTCAGATAAAGGTGATCGTGCGCGGCCAGTGATAACCGTACGAATTTTAAGCGAATTTTTAACATTATTCTGACGGACAAGCGGCGGCGGACGGGCGTGGGCAGCAAAATGGAGAGCGCTGACGCGTGAAACAGGCGCTGTGAGTCGCTTAAGTCAGGATGATGAATCAGTGAGGCAGGTTAAACAGGAAAACAGTACGGGTAAAGCCAGAGGGTAACTGCAGGGGAGAGTTCTGGATAATGATTCAATTCGGGCTTCGCTCAATGGAGATGATATAACGTGATATCTACATGCAAGCGCTGAACGATTTTTACGATATAACAGACTGAGGGATTTTTTGAAACTGAAGAAGATGGTGCATCCAGGAGGATTCGAACCTCCGACCGCTCGGTTCGTAGCCGAGTACTCTATCCAGCTGAGCTATGGATGCATTGGGATCTATCTTTTGGGGTCTATCTTTTGAGGTAAAAATTTTTATGGACTTACAGAAACCAACCTGAGGATGTTACAAAGAATGGTGCATCCAGGAGGATTCGAACCTCCGACCGCTCGGTTCGTAGCCGAGTACTCTATCCAGCTGAGCTATGGATGCATAAATCTAATTCTTGTACAGCGCAGGGTGCTAACTACTCACCATGAAAGGAATTGCTAATTCGCTTTATTTCTTTTTTTTCGATGGTGCATCCAGGAGGATTCGAACCTCCGACCGCTCGGTTCGTAGCCGAGTACTCTATCCAGCTGAGCTATGGATGCATCGAAAATGGCGGTGAGGGAGGGATTCGAACCCTCGATACAGCTTTTGACCGTATACTCCCTTAGCAGGGGAGCGCCTTCAGCCTCTCGGCCACCTCACCATACGCTTTCTTTCGAACTGTGCGTCTGAACGTTGTTTCTGCTCATCGGCACTGCGTGGCGCACATATTACTTTCCCGGACTTTTAAGTCAAACAATTTTTCCGAAACTTTGTTTGATTGAGCAAATCACACACAATTGGGATAAAATGGCGACAAAAAGAGTGAATTATCAACAATGAAAGATGATGACGTTAACAAAACAGGAGAGAAGCGGAAGAAAAGAAAAGAGAGGATTATTAGACAAAGCGGTAGCGCCTCGCACTTGTGCGAGACGCTGAATCCGTTAAACGCTGGTTTGTTGCGTTTTTTCAGCCTGGATGCGTTGATAGATCTCTTCGCGATGCACAGACACTTCTTTCGGCGCGTTAACCCCAATACGAACCTGGTTACCCTTAACACCCAGCACCGTTACAGTTACCTCATCACCGATCATGAGGGTTTCACCAACTCGACGAGTTAGAATAAGCATTCTTTGCTCCTTGAAAGATTAAAAGAGTCGGGCTAGTACAGGCTCCCGGCATTATCCATCATTTAACGCTGCACATTGACTATGAGAAATACACCAATGCACATCGATGCGCCAATACATTCTGCTGATAGTTAGTTTAGCCGAAATACACTACATCAACCTGACTTTGTCATTTGCTGCTTTAGCATCGTATTAAAAAGCGCCGGAACCGGGGTTCTGACGCTTTTTACAATGCTTTGTTGTATGTCTTACAGGCGGCTGTTAACCCAGCTCTCAACTCCTGCCAGAGCGCCTTTCAGCGCTTCAGCATCAGTACCACCAGCTTGTGCCATATCAGGACGGCCACCGCCCTTCCCGCCAACCTGCTGTGCCAGACCGGCAATCAACTCACCCGCTTTAACGCGGTCAGTCAGATCTTTGGTCACACCCGCAATCAGCGACACCTTACCTTCAGCAACCGTCGCCAGCACGATAATCGCCGACCCCAGTTGATTCTTAAGATCATCAACCATGGTACGCAGCATTTTAGGTTCGACATTGTTGAGTTCACTGACCAGCAGTTTCACTCCCTTCACGTCGATGGCATTGCTGCTCAGAGAAGCGCTCTCCTGCGCGGCTTGCTGATCGCGCAGTTGCTGCAACTCTTTCTCCAGAGCCCGCACATGATCAACCAGACCACGCACTTTCTCGTTGAGGTTGCTGCTGTTCGCTTTGACCAACTGCGCCAGATCCTGCAGCTGGCTGCTCTGCGCATTGACCTGCGCCAGCGCGCCTTCACCGGTAATGGCTTCGATACGACGGATACCCGCTGCAGTCCCTGACTCAGCCTGAATACGGAACAGGCCGATATCTCCGGTGCGCGCAGCATGGGTACCACCGCACAGCTCAACCGAGAAATCACCCATGGTCAGGACGCGCACGCGCTGATCATATTTCTCGCCAAACAGTGCCATTGCACCTTTAGACTTCGCCGCCTCCAGATCCATCACTTCCGTTTCTACCGGCAGGTTGCGACGAATCTGCGCATTGACGATATCTTCGACCTGACGAATCTCCTGAGGTTTCATCGCTTCGAAATGCGAGAAGTCGAAACGCAGGTATTTGTCGTTAACCAGCGAGCCTTTCTGCGCCACATGCTCACCTAAAACCTGACGCAATGCGGCATGCAGTAAGTGGGTCGCAGAGTGGTTAAGACGGATGCGCGCACGGCGTGCCGCATCAACCTGCGCCTCAAGACGATCACCGATACGCAACTGCCCTGCGGTCAGCTTACCGACATGACCGATTGCCTGACCATATTTTTGTGTATCCTGGACGCTAAATTCAGCATTCTTCCCTTTCAGCAGACCGGTATCGCCTACCTGACCACCCGATTCGCCATAGAATGGCGTTTCATCCAGCACGACCACGGCATCCTGGCCTGCCGTCACTTCATCAACCGCCTCGCCCGCAACGTAAAGCGCTTTGACTGTGGCAGCTAAATCGAGCTGGTCGTAGCCTTTAAAGGATGAAGCGGCATCGATGCGAATAACATTGCTGTAGTCAGCACCGAAGCCACTCGCTTCACGTGCGCGCTGACGCTGCTGCTCCATCGCCTGCTCAAAGCCCGCTTCGTCGATTTTCAGATTGCGTTCGCGGCAGACGTCAGCCGTTAAATCAGCCGGGAAGCCAAAGGTATCGTAAAGACGGAAGACGATTTCGCCATCCAGCGTGTCGCCCTGCAGTTTTTCCAGCTCTTCGTCCAGCAGCGCCAGTCCGCGCTCCAGCGTTCTGGCAAACTGATCTTCTTCGCTTTTCAGCACCTGCTCAACCTGAGCCTGCTGACGCTGTAACTCTTCGCCTGCCGCCCCCATAACTTCAACCAGCGGCGCAACCAGCTTATAGAAGAAGGCTTCTTTGGCGCCCAGCATGTTGCCATGACGCACGGCACGACGAATGATACGACGCAGCACGTAGCCGCGGTTCTCATTCGACGGAATCACGCCATCGGCAATCAGGAAAGCACAGGAACGAATATGGTCAGCAATAACGCGCAGCGATTTGTTACTGAGATCGGTCGCACCGGTAACCTGAGCCACAGCCTGAATCAGTTTCTGGAACAGGTCGATTTCATAGTTGGAGTTGACGTGTTGCAGAACGGCAGAAATACGCTCAAGGCCCATTCCGGTATCAACCGACGGTTTTGGCAGCGGCAGCATGGTGCCATCAGCCTGACGATTGAACTGCATAAAGACGATGTTCCAGATCTCAATGTAACGGTCACCATCTTCTTCCGGGCTACCCGGCGGGCCACCCCAGATGTGATCGCCGTGATCGTAGAAAATCTCGCTGCAGGGACCGCAAGGACCGGTATCGCCCATCTGCCAGAAGTTATCTGACGCGTACGCGCTGCCCTTGTTGTCGCCGATGCGAATAATGCGCTCGCGTGGCACACCGATTTCATTCGCCCAGATGTCAAAGGCTTCATCGTCGGTTTCATAGACCGTCACCCACAGACGCTCTTTTGGCAGGCTGAACCACTGCTCGCTCGTCAGCAGTTCCCAGGCAAAACCAATCGCCTCTCTCTTGAAGTAGTCACCAAAGCTGAAGTTACCCAGCATTTCAAAGAAGGTGTGGTGACGTGCGGTGTAACCGACGTTTTCAAGATCGTTGTGTTTACCGCCTGCGCGTACGCAGCGCTGTGACGTGGTCGCACGTGTGTAATCACGTTTGTCCTGTCCGAGGAACACATCTTTAAACTGGTTCATCCCGGCGTTAGTAAACAACAAGGTTGGATCGTTATTCGGTACGAGGGAGCTGCTGGTTACAACCTCATGTCCCTTGCTATGAAAAAAGTCGAGAAACGCTTGACGGATCTCAGCAGTGCTCTTGCTCATATATGTCCTGGAATCACGCTAACGAACGTTCCCTCTGATCGGCGCGGCCACATTCTCGTGGTGCCTGATTAGCGGAACAAAAAGTGGGAATAAGATAAATTTTCTTCGGTGGGAAGTAAAATTACATCGGCTTTTAGTCATCAAAATTTCTGAAAATGGACTGGATATCGTCGGTCTGAAAGCCCTTTGACTGCAGATAGCGTAGTACTTTCGCTTTCTCTTTCCACTCTGTGGGCAACGGATGTCCGAATTTTCTTTCAGCCAGCTGAGCTGCGCAGGCCGCCCAGTCGACTTCCGTCTCTTCCATCGCAATATCAATGGCTTCACGGTCGATACCTTTCTGGGCAAGTTCAAGGCGCACGCGCTGCGACCCAAAGCCTTTACGGCTTCGGCTCTGAATAAACCGCTCAGTGAAGCGTTCATCATTTAACCAGCCGCTATCCTGGCACCAGTCCAGCACCTGTTCCAGCAGCTCGTCGGTAATAATTTCGGGCTCTTTTTTCTGTGCCCATGCAGCACGCTGAGCTGACTGTTGCAGCTTGCGGGCTAATTCTGCACGGCTGTGATCGCGCTGACCCAGGATACGCATCGCACGATCAAGCAGACGAGAATAAGAGACAACATTTGGTTGGGGCTGAGAGGGTTCAGTCATACTGCGCACCTTGTACAAACAGAGGGAGATTATGGCGACAGAACAGGACAGAGGGAAGGCAGGAAAGGTAATAGAGGAGGTAAAAAACTACGGGAGAGGCTTTCGCCCCTCCCGCATCAGAGATTAGAAGTCTTCGTTCGCTTCACTTGCCGCGTCTTCTTTCGCAGCAGCCTTGTCGGCAGCTGCGAGTTTTTCATCCGCGCCGTTGAGCAACATCTCACGCAACTTCAGATCAATTTCGTTTGCCACAGCAGCATTCTCTTTCAGGAAGTTGCCGGCATTCGATTTACCCTGACCAATCTTGTCGCCATTGTAGCTGTACCATGCACCCGCTTTTTCAATCAGCTTGTGCTTCACGCCCAGGTCGACCAGCTCGCCAAAGGTATTAATACCTTCGCCGTACATGATCTGGAACTCAGCCTGTTTGAATGGCGCGGCGATTTTGTTTTTCACCACTTTAACGCGGGTCTCACTGCCGACCACGTTATCGCCCTCTTTGATTGCACCGATACGGCGGATATCAAGACGGACAGAAGCGTAGAACTTCAGCGCGTTACCACCAGTGGTGGTTTCCGGGTTACCAAACATCACACCAATTTTCATACGGATCTGGTTGATGAAAATCAGCAGGGTATTGGACTGCTTCAGGTTACCGGCCAGTTTACGCATCGCCTGGCTCATCATACGTGCCGCGAGGCCCATGTGTGAGTCACCGATTTCACCTTCGATTTCCGCTTTAGGCGTCAGAGCGGCAACGGAGTCGACGATGATGACGTCAACGGCACCAGAGCGTGCCAGCGCATCACAGATTTCCAGCGCCTGCTCGCCCGTATCGGGCTGAGAGCAGAGCAGGTTATCGATATCTACGCCCAGCTTCTTGGCGTAAACCGGATCCAGTGCATGCTCAGCATCGATAAAGGCACAGGTTTTGCCTTTACGCTGTGCAGATGCGATAACCTGCAGGGTCAGCGTGGTTTTACCGGAAGACTCTGGTCCGTAGATCTCAACGATACGGCCCATTGGCAGACCACCTGCGCCTAATGCGATATCCAGCGACAGCGAGCCGGTAGAAATCGTTTCCACATCCATTGAGCGGTCTTCACCCAAGCGCATGATGGAGCCTTTACCAAATTGTTTTTCAATCTGGCCAAGCGCGGCAGCTAAAGCCTTCTGTTTGTTTTCATCAATCGCCATTTCAACTCCTATCAAGCCGGGTAAACACGCACTCAGGGTGCCTGTACTCTTTCTGTTGCCGACAATTATACTGTATAGTCATACAGTATCAAGTTTAATTTGTCAGAAATTCGCCATACAGTTTCTGCAAGGCCCATGCCACCGACTGGCGGCGAACGGCATCACGATCGCCGTTAAAATGCTGCTTAAAAGTCAAAACGTTATCGTGCGGCCCGGCAAAACCAAACCACACCGTACCCACCGGTTTTTCTTCAGTGCCGCCATCCGGACCGGCTATGCCGCTGACGGAGATCGCATAGTCAGCATGAGCCGCCTTACGGGCACCCAGCGCCATCTCACGGACTACCGCTTCGCTGACCGCGCCATACTGCGCCAGCGAGTCAGCCTGAACATCCACCAGCTGCTGTTTGGCCTCATTACTGTAGGTCACAAAACCGCGTTCGAACCAGGCGGAACTGCCACTGATATCGGTAAAGACTTTAGCAATCCATCCCCCCGTGCAGGATTCCGCACAGGTTACGGTGGCATTGCGCTGCTTCAGCTGCTCACCTATCTGCGCACTAAGCGCCTGCAACTGCTGATCATCCATTACGTCTTCTCCCTGGGCTATGGGTTGAAGGTGGTGCAGAAAAGCCGCTTTTTCAAGAGCACTCACATCTGATGCACTGTTTTTGCGACCGGCTTTCCACCACGCTTAGCCTTTTTTCACCGCAACCATGAAGAGACGCGGGAAGGCGAGCAGAACCTGACCATCGGCCTGAGCAGGATAGGCGGTGAGCAGACGCTGATGATAATCAGACAGAAAAGCCGTCTGTTCAGAGGCATCCAGCGTCGCCAGGAAAGGCCGTAAGCCGGTCGCCTGCAGCCAGCTGATAATCGCCTGCGCATCGGCCATCACGTGATAATAGGTGGTGCGCCAGATATCCACCTCACAACCGACCTGCGCCAGCAGATTGTAGTACTCGCCCGTGGAAAGCAGCTGTGTACGTTCAGCGGCAGCGGCATTGATGCGTGAACGCCAGCGTTCCGATGCCGCCACCTCGCGCATCAGCTGGTGCGACGGTTCGTTAAGGTTATCAGGCATCTGGATCGCCAGCACCCCTCCGGCCGCAAGCTGGCTGACCAGATGAGGAAACAGCGAGACGTGATTATCCAGCCATTGCAGCGACGCGTTGGCGTAAACCACCTGCTGCGGCGCATCTGCCTGCCAGGTGCGGATATCCGCCTGGACAAAACGGCAGTGCGGCAGGCGTTCACTGGCCTGAGATAACATCGCCGCTGAACTGTCGAGTCCGGTGACCTGCGCCAGCGGCCAGGCATCGGCGAGCAGCTCGGTACTGTTGCCGGGCCCGCATCCCAGATCGGTTACCTGCTCAACCTGTTCCAGGCTGATGCGCGCCAGCAGTTCACGGGCCGGACGGGTTCGTTCCGCTTCAAATTTGCGATACAGCACGGGATCCCACTCTTTCATCATGACCTCTCGCTCAGTTATCAGATGCATCCGCTTACTGAGACGGACGAAAGACGAAAAAGTGCGACCCGTTGCTCACTTTTGAATCATGCGCTGGCAGAGACCAGTGGGAATAATTAAGTTAAAACGCCGTTTCATTTTTTTAACACCCGATTCAGGAGTCAGCCATGAGTGAAAAATCGGCCTTTGCCGGTGTCTGGTGCCCTACCGTCACCCCGTTCAGTGCGCAGGGTGCCGTCGATATCGATGCGCTCGGGCGACACTTTTCCCGCCTCAATGACTCCGGTATCGACACGCTGCTTTTAATGGGCAGCATTGGCGAGTTCGCCTCACTGACGCAGCAGGAGCGTTTATTGCTGATTCAGGAAGCCAGACCTTTGTCACCGCTGAAGATGGTAGCGAACGTCTCGGCGACCTGTATCCCGGACATGCTGGCGCTGGCTGAAGCCGCCTGGAAAAATGACTTTGACGCGGTGATGGTGCTGCCGCCCTACTATTACGGTCAGACGCAACAGCAGCTGATGCATTACTTCGAAGCCCTTGATGCGCAACTAGGCGGTAAATGGTTTGCTTACAACTTCCCGGCACGTACCGGCTGCGATCTGACGCCAGCGCTGATTGCCGCTCTGGCGGCAAAGCTGCCCAACTTTATCGGCATTAAAGATACGGTGGATTGTCTGTCGCATAACCGGGCGATGATCGAAGAGACCCGCAAGGTGCGCCCTGATTTTGCCGTGCTGTCGGGGTATGACGAATACCTGCTTCCCAATCTGCTGGCAGGGGGCGCCGGGGTGATTTCAGGCCTGAATAATATTGTGCCGGAGTACTTTGCAGAGATGATGGCGGCATGGCGGACGGGCAATCTTCCTG
Source organism: Pantoea sp. R13S299 (assembly GCF_048515925.1). NCBI lineage: Bacteria > Pseudomonadati > Pseudomonadota > Gammaproteobacteria > Enterobacterales > Erwiniaceae > Pantoea > Pantoea sp. R13S299. Next base: position 413,326 of record NZ_JBLYEF010000004.1, on the reverse strand, counting down.
AGCTGACACGTCTGCAACAGCAGATCGGCAGGCTAATGGCGATTTACACTATCGGCGATGATTTTGTGACGACGATTAAAACGGCCGTAGCGCGACGTTATGACTCGATGGGCAGTAACTCGCGTAACTACGGTGGCACGCTGAATGCTGAACAGTGCGCCGCAATTGATCGACTGTTCAGCTAAAAAGAGAGGTGGGCGCGTCCCTGCGCCCCGGATCTCAGTTCTTTTTCACGAACTCAGATTTTAATTTCATCGGGCCAAAACCGTCGATTTTACAATCGATGTTGTGGTCCCCTTCCACCAGACGAATGCTTTTCACTTTGGTGCCGATCTTCAGCGATGAGGAGCTGCCCTTCACCTTGAGATCTTTGATCACCGTGACGCTGTCGCCATCTGCCAGCAGATTGCCATTGGCATCACGCACTTCCAGCGATCCGTTACTGCTGTCACCCTCTCCTTCGGTCCAGATATGGCCGCAGGAGGGGCAGTTTAGGTTCTCGCCATCTTGCCAGGTGTAATCGGCGTGACAAGCTGGGCAGGCAGGTAAAGACATAACGACTCCAGAGATATCAGTGGCTGTGTGGCCTGAAAAAGGGCGTCATCATATAACCTTACAGTTAACAAGGATAGCCTTTATAACAGGCCGCCCTGCCGTGCCTTGCTCACCGCCTCACCCAGTTGCCACACCGCCATCGCATAATGCGTACTGTGGTTGTAGCGGGTAATGACATAGAAATTCGGTAAGCCGTACCAGTACTGGTAGCTGGTGCCCAGATCAAGGCGCAGCAGACTGACCTTATCGTTACCGTCCAGCGAACCCTGTGGTGACAGGCCTGACGCCGCCAGCATGCTCACGCTGTAACTGGTTTTGAAGCCATCTTCCAGCATCGGTGCCTGACCGCTGGCCGGAACGGCAACATTTTCACCGCTGCGCCAGCCATGCTTCTGGAAGTAGTGCGCCACGCTGCCGATAGCATCCACTGGATCCCACAGGTTTGCATGGCCGTCGCCGTTGAAATCAACCGCGTAATCATTGTAAGAGGAAGGCATAAACTGACCATAACCCATCGCCCCGGCGAAAGAGCCTTTCAGCGCCAGCGGGTCATCCTGCTCTTTACGCGACATCAGCAGGAAGGTTTCCAGCTCGCTGCTGAAATACTCGGCACGGCGCGGATAGTTAAACGATAAGGTCGCCAGCGCATCCAGAATCCGCGTTTTTCCCATCACACGACCCCAGCGGGTTTCCACGCCAATAATGCCGACAATAATTTCCGGCGGCACGCCATAGACCTGCTGCGCGCGTTGCAGCGCATCCTGATACTGGTTCCAGAACGCCACACCGTTTTGCACGTTATCCGGCGTGATGAACTTGTTGCGATAGCGGATCCAGGCCCCGTTAGGTCCCGGCGCGGGCGTGTAGCTCGGCGCCTGACGATCCATCAGCCGCAGCACATAATCCAGTCGCTTAGCCTGACCGATGATGTTGTGCAGCTGCTCACGATCGAAGTCATGCTTCTCCACCATTTTATCGATAAATTGCTCTGCTGCCGGATTACCGGCGAAGTCACCAAACATCGCCTGTCCGCTGTGCGACGGCTGCAGTAAAAAACCGCCCTGTGGCGCAGCCAGCATCTTCTGCTGGGTCGGAACTTCAGGTTTGCTGCTGCAGGAGGCCAGAAGCGGGATGAACGCAAGGAGGGCTAACTTGAGACGCATCGGTTATCCATAAACGAGGGGTAAATTCAGATGCGGTAATAGTAGTCGTTCAGCGCGGTGACATACAGTCCATAATCTTAAAAAAACGTCAACGCAGCGGTGGGTTAAAAAGGGCTGCGGGGCGGTCTCTCCCCCGCAACCCTCCTGCGTTTAGCGGCGGTTTCTCACCAGCTGATAACGACGGGTCAGATACTCAACCGGCGCGCTCCAGATATGCACCAGTCGGCAGAACGGGAACAGCAGGAACAGCGTCATGCCCAGCACCATGTGCACGCGGTAGATAAATGCGACGCCTTCGAGATGCTGCGACGCGCCACCGTGGAAGGTCACCACCGCCTGTGCCCAGCCCACCAACTTCATCATCTCACTACCGTCCATATGCTGGGCGGAGAAAGGAATGGTCAGCAGGCCCAGCGTGGCCTGAGCCACCAGCAGCGTCAGGATCAAAATGTCGCCGACGCTACTCGTCGCCCGCACCCGTGGATTGGTCAGACGGCGCTTCAGCAGCAGCGCACCGCCCGCCAGCGTCAATGCACCGAACAGGCCACCGGCAATCATCGCCAGCTTCTGCTTCACGTCGATTGGCAGGAACGATTCATACATCCAGTGCGGCGTCAGCATCCCGACGATATGGCCGAAGAAGATACCGATGATGCCGATGTGGAACAGGTTAGAGGCAAGCCGCATTCCTTTTTTGTCCAGCATCTGGCTGGAACCAGCTCGCCAGCTGTACTGCCCGTAGTCATAGCGCAGCCAGCTCCCGACCAGAAAAACCGTTCCGGCCAGGTAAGGGTAAATATCGAAGAAGAAAATGTTAATAAAATTCATGCTGATTCTCCTGTGGTGCGCGCCGTCGCCGCGGCGATATCCAGATACTGCGGCGCCACCGCATCGGCGAAGCGACGCTGATGCATCGCCTGCTGCGCCGAGGCGCAGCCCTGTTCGCCGAGAAATTTAATCTGCTCCTCTTCCCAGACCGCATCGAGTGCTGCCGGGGTATCATCGCGCGCTTCCTGCGCCACCTGGGGCTTGAGGGCCGCAGGATCGACCGCGCTGCCGGACAGCGTCAGTAACACCGTGAACAGGTCAGCATAAGGACTCTGACGCTCTTCCAGTCGCGCGGCCAGCAACGCCAGGATCGGCACGATGTCGTCCAGCCCCTGACGCGCCGCCTCATCGCTTTTACAGGCGAGATATTCCAGGTAGAGCGGCAGATAATCGGGCAACTCTTTGCTGTCCAGCTCCAGACCGTCGGCCCGGTACTGTTCGAGCAGATCGACCATCGCCTGACCGCGATCGCGGGATTCACCGTGCACATGTTCAAACAGCAGCAGCGAGGTGGCGCGGCCGCGATCAAACAGTTCGCAGTAGTCAGCCTGCACATCCAGCATTGGCCGAGTGCAAAGCTGATTGATAAAGCCCACCAGCCGTGCGCTCTGCTGCAGCTTGAGTTCGCTGGCATCATCCAGCGCCGCGATCAGGTCGGGATAGTGGGTAAACAGCGCCTCGTCCGGGTAGTCCAGCAGGCGCGACAGCACACGCAGCGTCATCATGAGGCATCCTCCGGACGCGTAGTTTTCTTACTGACGTCGATGGCATCAATGCGACGACTGTTGAACAGGTTGAATTTGCTGTCACTGCCGTGGCAGCCATCGCCAAAGCTGAAGCCGCAGCCTTTGCTTTCCGGGAAGGCTTCACGCGCCAGTTCGCGATGACTGGAAGGCACCACAAAGCGATCCTCATAGTTCGCGATCGCCAGATAGCGGTACATCTCTTTCGCCTGGGCTTCGGTCAGACCGACCTGCTCCAGCGCTCGGATATCGTGCTCACCGTCCACACTTTCTGCGCGTTTGTAATGGCGCATCGCCAGCATACGTTTCAGTGCCAGCAGCACCGGCGCGGTATCGCCTGCGGTCAGCAGGTTCGCCAGATACTCAACCGGAATACGCAGACTTTCCACATCCGGCAGTACGCCGGTGTGCGCCAGTGCTCCGCCATCCACCGCCGACTGAATCGGTGACAACGGCGGCACATACCAGACCATCGGCAGCGTGCGGTATTCAGGGTGAAGCGGCAGCGCCAGCTTCCACTCCATCGCCATTTTGTAGACCGGAGAGCGTTGCGCCGCGTCGATCACGCTCTGTGCGACGCCATCTTTCAGTGCCTGGGCGATCACCGCCGGATCGTTGGGATCAAGGAAGATATCCAGCTGGCTCTGATAGAGATCTTTCTCGTTTTCCGCTGCGGCCGCCTGTTCAATGCGGTCAGCGTCATAGAGCAGCACGCCGAGATAGCGGATACGGCCGACACAGGTTTCTGAGCAGACGGTTGGCTGGCCCGCTTCGATACGTGGATAACAGAAAATACATTTTTCTGACTTGCCGCTTTTCCAGTTGAAGTAGATCTTCTTGTACGGGCAGCCGGTGAGGCACATCCGCCAGCCGCGACATTTATCCTGGTCGATCAGCACAATGCCATCTTCGCCGCGCTTATAGATTGCACCGCTTGGACAGGTCGCCACACATGCCGGGTTGAGGCAATGCTCACACAGGCGCGGCAGGTACATCATGAAGGTGTGCTCAAACTGGCCGTAAATTTCCTTCTGGATGTTATCGAAGTTCTTATCCTGTGAGCGTTTGGCAAATTCGCCGCCGAGGATCTCTTCCCAGTTCGGGCCGTTTTCGATCTTTTTCATCCGCTGACCGGTGATCAGCGAACGCGGACGTGCGATCGGCTGATGTTTACCGGCTGGCGCATTGTGCAGATGCTGATAATCAAAATCGAACGGCTCATAATAATCATCCAGCGCAGGCACATCCGGGTTAGCGAAGATCTTCGACAGCAGGCCGACGCGACTGCCCATGCGTGGCTCCAGCTTGCCGTTGATCTTGCGGATCCAGCCGCCCTTCCACTTCTGCTGATCTTCCCAGGCGTGCGGATAACCGACGCCAGGTTTGCTTTCGACGTTATTAAACCAGGCGTATTCCATGCCCTCGCGGCTGGTCCAGACGTTTTTACAGGTTACCGAGCAGGTGTGGCAGCCGATACATTTGTCGAGGTTCAGCACCATGCCGACCTGTGAACGAATTTTCATGGTTTTACCTCCTGCTGGCTGCCCTGGCAGGCATCGTTGCCTTCCCCGTCTAACCAGTTAACGTTGTTCATTTTTCTCACCACCACGAACTCATCGCGGTTAGAGCCGACGGTACCGTAGTAGTTAAAGCCCCAGGAGAGCTGGGCATAACCGCCGATCATATGGGTCGGTTTCGGGCAGGTTCGCGTCACGGAGTTATGGATGCCGCCACGCTGGCTGGTGATCTCCGAGCCGGGAATATTCACGATGCGTTCCTGCGCGTGGTACATCATGGTCATACCGGCCGGGATGCGCTGGCTCACGACCGCGCGCGCAGTCAGCGCACCGTTGGCGTTAAACGCCTCGATCCAGTCGTTATCCACAATGCCTAGCTCGCGGGCGTCATCTTCACTCATCCAGACAATCGGTCCGCCGCGTGACAGCGTCAGCATCAGCAGGTTGTCGCTGTAGGTAGAGTGAATGCCCCACTTCTGATGTGGCGTCAGGAAGTTCAGCGCCTTCTCCGGGTTACCGTTGGGCTTGCTGTTCAGCAACGGCTTCGCCGCGCGGGTATCGATTGGCGGACGATAGACCATCAGGCTCTCGCCGAAGGCGCGCATCCACTCATGATCCTGATAGAGCTGCTGACGGCCGCTCAGGGTACGCCACGGGATCAGCTCATGAACGTTGGTGTAACAGGCGTTGTAAGAGACATGCTCATCTTCCAGACCTGACCAGGTCGGGCTGGAGATAATTTTGCGCGGCTGCGCCTGAATATCGCGGAAGCGGATCTTCTCGTCTTCTTTATTCAGCGCCAGATGCGTGTGGTCACGACCGGTAATCGCGCCCAGCGCCTGCCAGGCTTTCACCGCTACCTGACCATTAGTTTCCGGTGCCAGCGCCAGGATCACTTCTGCTGCATCGATCGCCGTGTCGATATTTGGCCGTCCCGCTGCCGGGCCATCGGCTTTGACGTAGTTCAGCTGTTTGAGGAAATCGACCTCTTTGCTGGTGTTCCAGCTGATGCCTTTGCCGCCGTTACCCTGGGTCTCCAGCAACGGTCCCAGCGAGGTAAAGCGTTCCCAGGTCGCCGGATAGTCGCGTTCCACCACCATAATGTGTGGCGCGGTTTTGCCAGGAATCAGGTCGCACTCGCCTTTTTTCCAGTCTTTCGCCTCAAACGGCTGCGCCAGTTCGGCTGGTGAGTCATGCAGCACCGGCAGCGTAACCACATCCGTTTCAACGCCTAAATGACCAGGGCAGAGATCGGAGAAGGCTTTGGCTATGCCTTTGTAGATCTCCCAGTCGCTTTTTGAATCCCAGGCCGGATCAACAGCTGCCGAGAGCGGATGAATAAACGGATGCATATCCGAGGTATTCATATCATCTTTTTCATACCAGGTGGCGGTTGGTAGCACGACGTCGGAGTAGAGACAGGTGCTCGACATACGGAAGTCGAGTGTCACCACCAGATCCAGCTTGCCTTCGGCGCCCTGATCCAGCCATTCCACTTCTTCGGGTTTTACGCGACCCTGCTGACCTAAATCTTTACCCTGAATGCCGTTTTCGGTGCCCAGCAGGTACTTCAGCATGTACTCATGCCCTTTGCCTGAGGAACCGAGCAGGTTGGAACGCCAGACAAACAGGTTGCGTGGGAAGTTCTGCGGGTCATCCGGCTGTTCAGCGGCAAACCGCATAGTGCCCTGTTTCAGGCTCTCCACGGTGTAGTCCAGCGGTGACTGACCGGCGGCTTTCGCCTGCGCCGCGATGTGCAGCGGGTTGACGTTAAGCTGAGGTGCGGAAGGCAGCCAGCCCATGCGTTCGGAACGGACGTTAAGGTCGATCAGGCTGCCGCTGTAGCGGCTTTTGTCCGCCAGCGGTGACAACAGTTCGCTGGTGGCCAGGGTTTCATAGCGCCACTGACTGGAGTGGTTGTAGAAGAAGGAGGTGCTGTTCATCTGACGTGGCGGACGCTGCCAGTCGAGGCCAAAGGCCAGCGGAGCCCAGCCGGTCTGCGGACGGAGTTTCTCCTGACCGACATAGTGCGCCCAGCCACCGCCGCTCTGACCCACACAGCCGCAGAAAATCAGCATGTTCATCAGGCCACGGTAGTTCATATCCATGTGATACCAGTGGTTCATACCGGCACCGACGATGATCATTGAACGGCCACGGGTTTTCTCAGCGTTTTCGGCAAACTCGCGGGCAATGCGGATGATGTTCTGACGGGAAACACCCGTAATCTGCTCTGCCCAGGCCGGGCTGTAGGCTTTGATCTCGTCGTAGTTTTGCGCGCAGTTGGCATCATCCAGACCGCGATCCAGACCGTAGTTCGCCAGGGTCAGATCGTAGACGCTGGTGACAAGTACTTCACTGCCATCCGCCAGTTGCAGGCGTTTCACCGGCAGCTTGTGCAGCAGGATCTCATCCAGCGCGACGCTGTTGAAATGCTCGCTGGTGATGCCACCAAAGTAAGGGAAACCGACCTCAACTACCTCATCGTGACTGCCAAGCAGGCTGAGCTGCAGCTCCACTTCTTTTTGTGACAGGCCGTCGCGCTGCTCCAGGTTCCATTTGCCTTTTTCGCCCCAGCGGAAGCCGATAGAGCCCTGCGGCGCAACCAGTTCACCGGTCGCCTGATCCAGCGCTACGGTTTTCCATTCCGGGTTATTTTCCTGACCCAGGCCATCCACCAGATCGCTGGCACGCAGCTGGCGGCCCGCCGCGTAGTAACCGCCCTCACGCGGTTCCAGCATGACCAGCATCGGCATATCGGTGTAACGGCGCACGTAGTCGCGGAAATAGCCGACTTCGCGATCAAGGTGAAACTCTTTCAGCATCACATGGCCCATCGCCAGCGCCATCGCGCTGTCGGTGCCCTGCTTCGGACTCAGCCACTGGTCGCACAGCTTGGCAACTTCGGCATAGTCCGGGGTGATCGCCACGGTTTTCGTCCCTTTATAGCGGACTTCCGTGAAGAAGTGCGCATCCGGGGTACGGGTCTGCGGCACGTTCGAGCCCCAGGCAATGATATAAGAGGAGTTATACCAGTCAGCCGATTCCGGTACGTCGGTCTGCTCGCCCCACGTCATCGGTGACGCTGGCGGCAGATCGCAATACCAGTCGTAAAAGCTCAGGCAGGTGCCGCCAATCAGTGACAGGTAACGTGCGCCCGCAGCGTAAGAGACCATCGACATCGCCGGAATCGGCGAGAATCCCATAATGCGGTCAGGGCCGTAGGTCTTCGCGGTGCAGATGTTCGCGGCCGCGATCATCTCATTCACTTCCTGCCAGCTTGAACGCACGAAGCCACCGCGTCCCCGCGCCTGCTTGTAGCTTTTGGCCTTTTCAGGATTGCTGATGATGGATGCCCAGGCATCCACCGGATCGCTGTGCTGCGCTTTCGCGTCGCGCCACAGCTGAATCAGCTTCTTGCGCATCAGCGGATATTTCAGGCGGTTAGCACTGTAGAGATACCAGGAGTAGCTGGCACCGCGTGGACAACCGCGCGGCTCATGGTTGGGCAGATCGGGACGGGTACGCGGATAGTCGGTTTGCTGGGTTTCCCAGGTGACCAGACCGTTTTTCACATAGATTTTCCAGCTGCATGAGCCGGTACAGTTAACACCGTGGGTGGAGCGCACGATTTTATCGTGCTGCCAGCGGCTGCGATAGCCATCTTCCCAGTCGCGGTTGCTGTTTAAGGTCTGGCCGTGCTGGCCGGAAAACGGCTCGGCCATCTGCTTAAAATAACGAAATCGATCAAGAAACTTGCTCATCCGGAATACTCCTGAAGGCTTTGTATGACATTGCTGACTCTGCATCTGTCGCGACACAGAAAGGAAAATTTTGCCGGTGCGCCACACCGGCTTTGTTGTTATCAGGCGCGTGCTTTTCGTCCGTAAACCACCCAGGTCACCGCGATACAGCAGAGGTAAAAGACCAGGAAGATTTTCATTGCGCCAGCGGGTGAACCGGTCATGGCGAGCGACAGACCAAAGGTCTGGGGAATGAAGAAGCCGCCCAGCGCGCCAATCGCGGAGATAAAGCCGAGCGCAGCCGAGGTTTCCGTTCCCGCTTCACGCTGCGCATGCGCATCGTCGCCGCCTTCGGCTTTGATACGTTCCAGCGTCAGCTTGCGGAAGAGCACCGCAATCATCTGATAGGTGGAGCCGCTACCCAGACCGGAGGTCAGGAACAGGCCCATAAACACGGCGAAGAAGGCGACGAACGAGCCGTCATGTCCGTCACCCGGCAGGGTGAGGAACAGCAGCGCAGCAAACAGCGCCATCAGGATGTAGTTGACCAGCGTGACGCGGGTTCCGCCGAGACGGTCAGAAATAATGCCGCCTGCGGAACGGGCCAGCGCGCCAATCAACGGACCGAAAAAGGCGTAATGCATGATCACGACATCAGGAAATTGCGTCTTCGTCAGCATGGCGAAACCGGCAGAGAAGCCGATAAAGGAACCAAAGGTCGCCAGATAGAGCAGCGCCATGACCCACAGGTGGGGACGTTTCAGCACCGGCAACTGCTCACGCAACGAGGATTTCGCCGCGGCCAGGTCGTTCATGCCGAACCAGGCTGCCAGCGTGCCGATCGCCAGGAACGGCACCCAGATCCAGGAAGCATTCTCCAGCCAGAGGCTGTCGCCGGTGACGGTGGTATGACCCACATCGGCAAAACCAAAGATGGCGCAGGAGATTGCCAGCGGGGCGACGAACTGCATCACGCTGACGCCAAGATTACCGAGGCCGCCGTTGATGCCCAGCGCACCGCCCTGACGGGCTTTGGGAAAGAAGAAGCTGATGTTGCCCATGCTCGACGCGAAGTTAGCGCCGCCAAAACCGCACAACAGGGAAATCACCATGAAGGTCGCGAATGACGTCTGGCTGTCCTGCACGGCAAAGCCGAGCCACAGGCACGGGATGATCAGGATGCCGGTGCTGAAGGCGGTCCAGCGGCGTCCGCCAAAGATCGGAATAACAAAAGAGTAAGGCACACGCAGCAGCGCACCGGACACCGATGGCAGCGCGGTCAGTAAAAAGAGCTGCTCAGTGCTGAAGTTAAAACCCACTTTATTCAGGTTAACCGCGACGGTGCTGAACAGCATCCAGACGCAGAAGCCCAGCAGCAGGCAGAAAACAGAAATCCACAGGTTACGGCTGGCGATACGTTTACCGCGTGACTGCCAGAACGCATCGTTTTCCGGTTGCCAGTCCTGAATTAACGCGCCGCGCGTCGGGGTTTGCAAAGGGGCGGATTGGGTCATAAATCTCTCATCAGCAGAATAATAATTGTGCATATCCTGCGCATCCGGCCTGGCGGCTTGCTTGATACAAATCAACGGCAAGGCAGGTTACAAAGGCGCGGCACTCCCTGACCATCCCGGTTAAGTAGTTGACTGAACGCGGATAATCCTTATAAATCATGCGGTTTAATGGCAGCCAAAAACGCCATCAGCAAAAGGGTGCCCGAATGGAAATAAAGGAGTAGTCCATTGGGGGTATATAGCGACCCCGCTTCACCGGTAAGATAGGCTTCTGTGCCCGTTCAGGGCTGGCATACGCGACAGACAGGAGCCATTGTGACGGCCGGGAAATTTACGCTCTTATTGATCGACGACCATCCCATGCTGCGTAACGGGCTGAAGCAGCTGATTGCGCTGGATGTGCGTCTGCAGGTGATTGCCGAAGCAGGTAATGGCATCGATGGCATGGCGCTGGCACAGCAGCACGATCCCGACCTGATCCTGCTTGATCTCAATATGCCGGGGCTGAACGGACTGGATACCCTGACCCGGCTGCGTGAAATCGCTCTCTCTGGTCGGGTGGTCGTGTTCAGCGTTTCAGATAATGAAGAGGATGTGGTCAGCGCGCTGAAGCGCGGCGCAGATGGTTATCTGCTGAAAGATATGGAACCGGAAGCCTTGTTGAAGGCCCTGCATCAGGCGGCGGCCGGACAGATCGTGCTGAGCGAAGCGTTGACCCCGATTCTGGTTGCCCGGTTACGCGAAGCGCAGCCTGCTCAGACGCGCGATATCAATCAGCTGACCCGCCGTGAACGCGACATCCTGCAATTGATCAGCGACGGGATGACCAACAAAGCTATTGCCCGCAAACTGGACATCAGTGAAAGCACAGTCAAGGTCCACGTCAAATATCTGCTGAAGAAGATGAACCTCAAATCCCGGCTCGAAGCTGCCGTCTGGGCACTGCAGAACGGGCTGCACTGATCCACTCCGCTCCCCGATGCGGCGTGTTGCCGCCCTGCCTGCCGTCAACTGTCGCAGAAATCGCGAGCCGCCTCGCAGCCCGGAGTCAGAGTCATGAGAACAGGCACTTTTCTGTCGCCAGCTGCCGCCACATTTGCCAGGATGCCTGTAAGGTTACACCCGGTCAGGATCGGGGCAATGCATCAGGCTGGCATATGCCCTTCCCTATTCGTTATCATCTGACTATCCTGCGCGCCTGGAATGGGCGTTGACCGCCAGAAATTTACCGCATTGAAGATGAGTTAAAACCTTATGCAAGAGCCAACCGAAAAGGACTTTCCTTCTCACACACCCATGATGCAGCAGTACCTGCGCCTCAAGGCAGAGCATCCTGACATTCTGCTGTTTTACCGGATGGGTGACTTCTACGAGCTGTTTTATGACGACGCAAAGCGCGCCTCGCAGCTGCTGGAGATTTCACTCACCAAACGCGGTGCGTCAGCGGGCGAACCGATCCCGATGGCCGGGGTGCCCTATCATGCGGTTGAAGGCTATCTGGCAAAGCTGGTGCAACTGGGCGAGTCCGTTGCCATCTGCGAGCAGATAGGCGATCCGGCGCTGAGTAAAGGTCCGGTCGAGCGCAAAGTGGTGCGCATCGTCACGCCAGGCACTATCAGTGATGAGGCGCTATTGCAGGAGCGGCACGACAATCTGCTGGCGGCAATCGTGCAAAGCCCGCGCGGTTTTGGTTACGCCACGCTGGATATAAGCTCAGGCCGTTTTCGTCTGAGCGAACCTGCCGATGCAGAAACCATGGCGGCAGAGCTGCAGCGTACCAATCCGGCTGAGCTGCTCTACCCCGAAGATTTTCAGGCGATGTCGCTGATCGATCAGCGACGGGGCCTGCGCCGCCGTCCGCTGTGGGAGTTTGAGATCGACACCGCGCGCCAGCAGCTGAACCTGCAGTTTGGCACCCGCGACCTCAATGGCTTTGGCGTGGAGAACGCGCACCTCGGACTGAGTGCGGCGGGCTGCCTGCTGCAATATGTCAAAGATACCCAGCGCACCACGCTGCCCCACATCCGCTCGCTGAGCATGGAGCGGCAGCAGGACAGCATCATCATGGATGCCGCCACACGCCGTAATCTGGAGATCACCCAGAACCTGGCAGGCGGCACGGACAACACCTTAGCGGCCGTGCTGGATAAAACCGTCACGCCGATGGGTAGCCGGATGCTGAAGCGCTGGCTGCATATGCCGCTGCGCGATGTGCGCATCATTAACCAGCGTCAGGAGTCGATTGCCGAGCTGCAAAATCTTAGCGACGTGCTGCAGCCGGTGCTGCGTCAGGTCGGTGATCTGGAGCGCATCCTGGCCCGCCTGGCGTTGCGCACTGCACGTCCACGCGATCTGGCCCGTATGCGTCATGCGTTCCAGCAACTGCCGGAACTGAACCAGCTGCTGGCCGATGTCGAAGCACCGCAGTTACAGAAACTGCGCGCGCAGATGGGCGAGTTCACCGCGTTACGTGAGCTGCTGGAGCAGGCGGTGATTGAGTCACCACCTGTACTGATCCGTGACGGCGGAGTGATTGCGCCAGGCTACAACGCGGAGCTGGATGAATGGCGGGCACTGGCCGATGGCGCAACCGACTATCTTGACCGGCTGGAGATTCGCGAACGCGAAAAGCTGGGACTGGATACCCTTAAAGTCGGCTTTAACGGTGTGCATGGCTATTACATCCAGGTCAGCCGCGGACAGAGTCATCAGGTTCCGATGCACTATGTCCGTCGTCAGACGCTGAAAAATGCTGAGCGCTACATCATCCCGGAACTGAAAGAGTACGAAGACAAAGTCCTCACCTCTAAGGGCAAAGCGCTGTCGCTGGAGAAAAGCCTGTATGAGGCACTGTTCGATCAGCTGCTGCCGCATCTTGAAGCGTTGCAGCTCAGTGCTGCCGCGCTGGCCGAGCTGGATGTGTTGAGCAACCTGGCGGAACGCGCCTGGTCACTGAACTATTGCCGCCCGGTATTGCAGGATAAAGCCGGGATTAAAATCAGCGGCGGTCGCCATCCGGTGGTTGAACAGGTCCTGAAAGAGCCGTTTATTGCCAACCCGCTGTCACTGGCACCCCAGCGCAGAATGCTGATCATTACCGGCCCCAACATGGGCGGTAAGAGTACCTATATGCGCCAGGCCGCACTGATTGCGCTGATGGCATGGATTGGCAGTTTTGTTCCGGCCGATGAGACGCTGATTGGTCCGCTGGATCGCATCTTTACCCGCGTCGGTGCCGCGGATGATCTCGCCTCCGGGCGCTCGACCTTTATGGTTGAGATGACCGAAACCGCCAACATCCTGCACAACGCCACCGAAAACAGCCTGGTGCTGATGGATGAGATTGGACGCGGAACCTCCACCTATGACGGTTTGTCGCTGGCCTGGGCCTGCGCCGAAAACCTGGCGAACCGCATCAAGGCGATGACGCTGTTTGCCACCCATTACTTCGAACTGACCACCTTGCCGGAGAAAATGGAAGGCGTGGTCAACGTCCATCTGGATGCAGTCGAGCACGGTGATACCATCGCCTTTATGCACAGCGTGCAGGAAGGGGCTGCGAGTAAGAGTTATGGTCTGGCGGTGGCGGCGCTGGCTGGCGTGCCTAAAGAGGTGATTAAGCGGGCACGCAACAAGCTGAAGGAGCTGGAAAACGTTTCAAACCACTCCGCGTCATCGACGGTCGATGGTTCTCAGCTGCCGCTGCTGGTTGAAGAGACTTCACCAGCCGTGGAGGCACTTGAGGCACTGGATCCGGATACGCTGACACCGCGTCAGGCGCTCGACTGGATTTATCGTCTTAAATCGCTGGTCTGATAGCTCACCGCATCGCGTTAATGCGTGGTGCGGTGCTATTCGCTCCAAATCACTTTTCTGCAGACATAAAAAAAGCGATGGTTTTCACCATCGCTTTTCGCATTCGTACTCAGATCGTCTTATAAACGATTATTCACGAAACAGTGCTTCAATGCTGAGGCCCTGCGCCTGCAGGATTTCGCGCAGACGGCGCAAACCTTCAACCTGAATCTGGCGTACACGCTCGCGGGTTAAGCCGATTTCACGACCTACATCCTCAAGCGTTGCCGCTTCATAGCCCAACAGGCCGAAACGACGAGCCAGCACTTCACGCTGCTTGGCGTTCAGTTCGAACAGCCATTTGACGATGCTTTGTTTCATATCATCGTCCTGCGTGGTGTCTTCCGGGCCGTTGTCTTTCTCATCGGCCAGAATGTCCAGCAGCGCTTTTTCAGAATCACCGCCTAATGGCGTATCAACCGAGGTAATGCGTTCGTTAAGACGTAACATGCGGCTTACGTCATCAACCGGTTTATCCAGCTGTTCGGCGATCTCTTCCGCACTCGGCTCATGGTCGAGCTTGTGGGAAAGTTCACGCGCAGTACGCAGATAAACATTCAGTTCTTTCACAATGTGAATCGGCAGACGAATGGTACGGGTTTGATTCATAATCGCCCGTTCAATAGTCTGACGAATCCACCAGGTGGCGTACGTTGAGAAACGGAACCCGCGCTCCGGGTCAAATTTCTCTACGGCGCGAATCAGGCCGAGGTTACCTTCTTCAATCAGGTCCAGCAGAGCTAAACCACGATTGCTGTAACGACGGGCGATTTTTACCACCAGGCGTAAGTTACTTTCGATCATGCGGCGACGGGAAGGGATATCACCCCGCAATGCACGGCGAGCGAAGAAAACTTCTTCCTCTGCCGTTAACAACGGAGAATAGCCAATCTCCCCGAGATAGAGCTGCGTCGCATCTAATACACGCTGCGTCGCACCCTGTGATAGCAACTCTTCTTCCGCTACGTCGCTATCACTGGCTTCGTTTTCAACGAGTGCCTTCTCGTCAAAAATTTCAGCTCCGTTCTCATCGAATTCCGCGTTCTCATGTAACTCGTTTACTTTCAGCGTATTCTGGCTCATAAGCGGCTCCTACCCGTGATTCCAGGGCAGAACATAAAACAGTTTTGTTCTGCCGGATTATCGCTGCGGTAAATAACGCAACGGGTTTACGGATTTCCCCTTGTAACGAATTTCAAAGTGTAATCTGACTGAACTGGTTCCGGTGCTACCCATGGTAGCGATCTTCTGCCCCGCCTTAACTTCCTGTTGTTCCCGAACCAGCATTGTATCGTTGTGGGCGTAGGCGCTCAGGTAATCATCATTGTGTTTAATGATGATTAAATTACCGTAACCCCGGAGTGCGTTACCTGCGTAAACCACTCGTCCTGAAGCAGTGGCGACCACAGATTGTCCGCGCGTCCCGGCGATATCGATGCCTTTATTGCCACCTTCGGCGGCAGAGAAGTTATCGATAATCTTCCCGTCAGTCGGCCAGCGCCAGCTTCCGACCGGCGTTGAACTGTTGGTTGTACTGCTAACCGTTGGGGGTGCGGTAACTAATGGAGCTGTTGTCGTTGCAACATTTGCTCCTTTCGAAGGCAACAATTTGCTGCCACCCGAATTACCCGAATCATCAGAATACGTAATAACAGGTTGCTGTGCAACAGGAGGCGCTTTAATTTGCGGCGCCGCCGGAACCCCTCCCTGCGTTGCATCAGCAACGGTAATGGGATTGCCGCCGGTAATCGGCTGGCCCGACCCATTTCCAATCTGTAAAGTCTGACCAACATTCAGGCCGTATGGCGCAGGAACGTTATTACGCTGGGCTAAATCACGGAAATCATTGCCGGTAATCCAGGCAATATAAAACAAGGTGTCCCCACGCTTAACGGTGTAGGTTTCACCGGAGTAGCTACCCTTAGGAATATTCTGGTAACTGCGGTTGTACACTATCCGGCCATTCTGCGTCTCAACATTACTATTGGTACTAATCATTCCACCGCTGCTGGGAACAGATGCTGAATTTTTACTTAACATTTGTCCCTGGGATGGCGCGACAGGAACGCCACCTGAAACCGTGTCGGCTCCAGCCTGGCTGTTTGTCATGCCGCCATCATCGCCAACGCGACTGATGGGTGCCTGTGAATTGTCGCTGGAGCTGCAGCCTGCCAGCCAAAAACCTACCAGTGAAAGCGCCGCCAGACGGCGTAACTGAAAAAGTGTGCTTCCCGTGCTCATTAATCCCCCGTGATGGCAACTCTGATCTATCTGTTTCACTGTACCTGCCAGCAGAATGCTCTGCGCGGCGTGATAAAATCTGCATTTTTGTTGAATAAACCGGATAGTAACAACATCAGGTACGTGGTGCCATGAAACACTTGTGAAGAAATACGAAGAGTGTCAGGCGAGATCGCCCTGCACCAGCGGAACAAAACGCACCGGCTCAATGATCTCTTCCGTGACCTCTTCGCCCTGACGACGCAGGCGTTTCAGTACCTGCTGCTCTTCGCCGACCGGCAGCACCATAATGCCGCCTTCTGCCAGTTGTGCTATCAGCGCAATCGGAATTTCCGGTGGTGCGGCGGTGACAATGATGGCATCGAACGGACCTCGTGACGGCCAGCCCTGCCAGCCATCGCCATGACGGGTCGAGACATTATGCAGATCCAGCTGTTTCAGGCGGCGCTTAGCCTGCCACTGCAGCCCTTTGATGCGTTCCACTGAATAGACATGGTCCACCAGATGGGCAAGGATCGCCGTCTGGTAACCGGAACCCGTACCAATCTCCAGTACGCGTGAATGCGGATTAAGTTCCAGCAGTGCAGTCATCCGCGCGACCATATAAGGCTGGGATATCGTCTGGCCGGAGCCGATAGGCAAGGCAACATTGTCCCAGGCTTTATGCTCGAACGCCTCGTCGATAAAACGTTCGCGCGGCACCTCGCTAATGGCTTTCAGCAGGATTTCATCATCAATGCTCTGCTGACGCAGTTGTGACAGCAGTGTCTCAATACGCCGGTTCACCATGCCAGGTTCACCTCAGCTTTTGCCAGCCAGTCACAGAGCACGTCCTGCGCACCGTGCGCCGTTAAGTCGACATGCAACGCGGTGACAGACACATAGCCCTGATCCACGGCAGCAAAATCTGTATCCGGGCCCGCATCGAGCTTTTCGCCCGGCGGTCCAATCCAGTAGAGGGTATTGCCGCGCGGATCCTGCTGCGCAATCACCTGATCTGCAGGATGTCGGCTGCCACAGCGCGTCACGCGAATACCTTTAAGCTCGGACAGCGGCAGATCGGGGATGTTGATGTTGAGAATGCGGCCGGTGCGCAACGGTTCATGCGTCAGCGCCCGCAGAATAGCGCAGGTCACCGCCGCTGCGGTGTCGTAGTGCTGATGGCCATTGAGCGAAACCGCGATTGCCGGTAAGCCCAGATGTCGCCCTTCCATCGCCGCCGCCACCGTGCCGGAATAGATCACATCGTCACCCAGATTGGGACCGGCATTGATGCCTGACACCACAATGTCGGGACGCGGCTGCATCAGCGCATTCACCCCCAGATAGACGCAGTCGGTCGGCGTCCCCATCTGAACCGCGATATCGCCGTTTTCATGGGTGAACGTACGCAGAGGCGTTTCAAGCGTTAAGGAGTTCGAGGCACCGCTTCGGTTACGATCGGGGGCAACAACCTGCACGTCAGCAATCTGCCGCAGGGCTTTCGCCAGAGTCTGAATACCTGGCGCATGAATGCCGTCATCGTTGCTGAGCAATATCCGCATTTCGTTCTGACCTTTTTTTATTCGACTGGTCGCCGTGACTGAACCTGTTTTAACGGCATGGCAACAGGCAGGGAATGGACAGCGATTTTTGCATTCTAGCGAGGCGCGCAAGGAAGTGGTAGGCGTAAATCACACGATGGAGGGGGTTTGCCGCAACATTACCCACACTGCGGGTCAGGTTGCGGCGAAGATTACTCATCAATCTGGTCAGGCGAGTCCGCGGGGGTCAGCAACTCACGGACCACACTGGTGGCAAAGCTGCCTGCGGGCAGCCAGAATGACAGCTCCAGCGTGACGTCATCCCACCAGCTCCACTGCATATCGCGCGGCACCACTAACATGGCGCGGCGGGCTGCATCGACCTTCTCGCGTTCAATCAGTCCGAGCAGCAGCGTGTCATCCGCCAGCGCCTGCTGTTCAAAAGCCAGCGCGTCAGCCTGCGGGCCCGGCTCGCCGCGTCCCGGCAGAGGTCCGGTAATGCGCAGCTCATGCTGATCAACACGACGCTGTGATTCTTCCAGCTCATCAGGCTGGACGACAAACCAGCTGCCGCGTCCGTTCAGCTGCAGAGCATCGCCGTTCAGCACCTGAGTCAGGCCGCCCTGCTGTTGCAGACGCCCGCTGGTCACCTGATTAAACAGCACACTGCGCGCGGCAGAAAGCATCATGCTGCGCTTGTTGCGGTCGCGAATGATAATTTCATTGCGCGCCCACTTCTCCGCCATCACCAGGTTGTTGCCGCCACGCCCAAAGCGCTGTTCACCAAAATAGTTGGGCGCGCCTGCATCGCGAATCTGCGCCAGACGGGTTTCAACCGCATCACGATCGCTGATCTGGCGGATGACCAGCCGGAACGCATTCCCTGCCAGTGCGCCGATGCGCAGTTTACGCTTGTGGCGCACCGCCTGCAGAATCTCGACCCCTTCCAGCGTAAAACCACGCAGATCGGGCATCGCATTGCCTGGCAGACGAAAACAGAGAGTCTGCTCTGTCACCGCATGACGGTCTTTCATCCCGGCATAGCTCATGTCGCGCTGATGAATACCGAGATACTTCGCCAGTGCCTCCGCCACAAAGCGGGTATTAGCCCCGACTTTACGGATGCGCACCAGCAGGTGCTCACCTTCACCATCCGCGCCATAGCCAAGATCTTCAACCACCACGAAGTCTTCCGGATTGGCTTTGATCACGCCAGAGGCCACAGGTGTGCCGTGCAGGTAATTCAGAATCATTGGCTGTCAGCTTTCAGGACTAACGCGACCGCTTCACAGGCGATGCCTTCACCGCGCCCGGTAAAGCCGAGCTTCTCGGTGGTGGTCGCTTTAACGTTGACCGCATCCATATGGCAACCCAGATCTTCTGCGATGTTGATGCGCATCTGCGGCACGTGCGGCAGCATTTTCGGTGCCTGAGCAATAATCGTGACGTCGACATTACCGATGCGATAGCCTTTGGCTTCGATACGACGCCAGGCCTCACGCAGCAGGCCGCGGCTGTCCGCCCCTTTGAAGGCCGGATCGGTGTCGGGGAACAGCTTGCCGATATCGCCCATCGCCACTGCGCCCAGCAGCGCATCAGTCAGCGCATGTAGCGCCACATCGCCATCCGAATGGGCGATAAAACCGTGTTCAAACGGGATCCGCACACCGCCAATCACTAACGGACCCTCTCCGCCAAAGGCGTGAACGTCAAAACCGTGACCGATACGCATCATGCGCTCTCCTTTAATTGAATCTGACTCAGATAAAAAGCCGCCAGCGCCAGATCTTCTGGCCGGGTGACTTTAATGTTATCACTGCGTCCGCTGACCAGCAGCGGATGGTAGCCGCAATACTCCAGCGCCGATGCTTCATCGGTGATGGTTGCGCCTTCTGTCAGCGCCCGCGTCAGGCAGGCAGTGAGCAGCGCATGAGGGAAAAATTGCGGCGTTAAGGCGTGCCAGAGATCGTCGCGTTCCACCGTATGGGCCACCGCGGCTTTGCCCGGCTCGCCCCGTTTCATGGTGTCACGCACGGGCGCAGCCAGAATCCCACCTACGTGGCTCTGCCCACGCACGTTAAGCAGTTTCTGGAGATCGTCGGGATGAAGACAGGGACGCGCAGCGTCATGGACCAGCACCCAGGCGGAACCCTGCGCGGCCTGTAATCCGGCCAGCACTGATTCAGCACGGGTCTCTCCGCCTGTGACCCTGAGCACACGCGGATCGCGTGCCAGCGGCAGTGAAGCAAAGTGCTGGTCATCGGGGCTGAGGGCGACAATCACCTGTTTGATGGCAGGATGGGAAAACAGACGCGCAATGCTGTGTTCCAGAAGGGTGTGCTGACCAATCGTCAGATACTGCTTCGGACAGGTTGCCTGCATGCGACTGCCGATCCCGGCAGCGGGCACCACGGCAATCACATCCGCAAGGGAGGCCAGAGTGTTCATGTTTTATCGTTGTAGGTTTTGCGCTGATTGTTGCGCGTTACGTTTGTTCTGGTCAGGCACCAGACGATAGAAAGTCTCACCGGGCTTAATCATGCCCAGTTCATTGCGTGCGCGCTCCTCGATCGCTTCCGAGCCGCCATTGAGATCGTCAATTTCGGCAAACAGCTGATCGTTTCGCGATTTAAGTTTGGCATTGTTTGCCTGTTGCACCGCGACATCATCATTGACGCGCGTATAGTCATGGATGCCATTTTTCCCCAGCCACAACGAATATTGCAGCCAGCCAAGCAGCACCAATAACAGTAACGTCAGTTTTCCCATCCCGCCCCCTAAAAACGGCCCAATCATCCCATAACTTTGCGCAGGACTCCACACCAGCGGCGAAAATGGCGCGCTTTGCTGCACGTCTGCACAATCAGTACCGATTCGGACGGGAAAAGATTTGTAACCTGCCGATGCGTTTGCACATCAGCGCGGACGCCGTTAAGGCTCACCAGCCGGAGAGAAAGGAGAACATTAACCAGAAGAGAGTGACCACCATAATGACCGTGGCGAGGGCGGCCCAGATCCAGTGTCCGCTCAGCAGCGTAGTCAATGCGATGCCCGTGACCACGGCAACCGGCAGCAGCGCCAGAAAGAATGGCCAGGTATAGAGAAAGAAGAACAGCGTGTTAGAGCCGAACAGCAGGAAAGGCAGCGCCAGTGCACACCAGTAAGCGAGTAAGCCGATAACGCCGCCCGGCAGCAATGAGCGTGGCTCATCCTGGGAGGAGTCATCTTTACGAGCGAGCATGGGGGTGATGTTCTGCATAGGCATCCTGTTGTTGCGAGGGCGGCAAACCCGAAGCGATTTGCCGCTGTCTCTTCAGGATCTGATGATATCGCGGTCGCGCAGCACGTCTAACAATTGGGCGGCGAGTTTTGTAACCAATTGTTCGCCATCCAGCTGGATTTCCGGGCTTTCGGGCGCCTCATAGACGCTGTCGATACCGGTGAAATTACGCAATTCTCCGGCGCGCGCTTTGCGGTACAAGCCCTTCGGATCGCGCGCTTCACACACCGCTAACGGCGTATCGACAAACACTTCGATAAACTGCCCGGGCTCCAGCAGGTCGCGCACCATCTGACGCTCGGCGCGATGCGGCGAAATAAAGGCAGTGAGCACCACGAGTCCGGCATCCACCATCAGTTTCGCCACTTCGCCGACCCGACGGATGTTCTCCTTGCGGTCATCGTCACTGAAGCCGAGGTCGCGACAGAGACCGTGACGCACATTGTCACCATCCAGCAGATAGGTGCTGACGCCGATGCGGTGAAGCGCCTGCTCCAGCGCACCTGCGACTGTCGATTTCCCCGAACCCGAAAGCCCGGTGAACCACAGCACCACGCCCTGATGGCCGTGCTGCTGTTCGCGTGAGGCGCGTGTTACCGAATGGTCATGCCACACCACGTTATCATCGTGCTGAGCCATTACTGACCGCCCAGCAGGTCGCGCGCGTTCCAGTGCGGGAAGTGACGACGCACCAGCGCATTCAGTTCCAGCTCAAACGCGCTGAACTCACCGGTATTAACCGGGGCATCATGGTTTGGCTGATGGATCATGCCAGCACCCACGGTGACGTTGGTCAGGCGATCGATAAAGATCATGCCGCCGGTCACCGGATTCTGCTGATAGCTGTCGAGCACCATCGGTTCGTCAAAGGTTAACTCAATGCGACCAATACCGTTCAGCGGCAGCGCATCGACCTGACGCGTCTCCAGCGAGTTGATCTCGACCTGATGCAGCACCTTCTCTATCCGGCCACGGGTTTTCTTACCGGCGATTTTCAGGTCATAGCTCTGACCGGCCTGCAGCGGCTGTTCTGCCATCCAGACCACGTCAACACTGGCCGACTGAACCGCTGCCAGATATTCGCTGGCATCGACCAGCAGATCGCCACGGCTGATATCAATCTCATCCTGCAGCACCAGCGTAATCGCTTCGCCTGCACCCGCTTCCTGCAGATCGCCATCAAAGGTCACAATCCGGGCAATGGTCGACTCGACGCCAGACGGCAGCACTTTAACGCGCTGACCGACCTGCACGCTGCCTGACGCCAGAGTACCGGCATAGCCACGGAAATCCAGGTTCGGACGGTTGACATACTGCACCGGGAAACGCATCGGCTGATGATCGACGACGCGCTTCAGCTCCACGGTCTCCAGCACATCCAGCAGCGTCGGGCCGCTGTACCACGGCATGGTCTGACTGGCGGAAGCCACGTTATCCCCTTCCAGCGCCGACATCGGCACAAAGCGAATATCGAGGTCGTCCGGCAACTGGGCAGCAAAATCCAGGTAATCCTGTTTGATCTGCTCGTAGCGCGCCTGATCGTACTCCACCAGATCCATCTTATTGATCGCCACCACCAGGTGTTTGATTCCCAGCAGCGTCGAGATAAAGCTGTGGCGGCGGGTCTGATCCAGTACGCCTTTACGCGCATCGATCAGCAGGATCGCCAGATCGCAGGTTGATGCACCGGTTGCCATGTTGCGGGTGTACTGCTCATGTCCCGGCGTGTCGGCGATAATAAATTTACGCTTTTCAGTCGAGAAATAGCGGTAGGCCACATCAATGGTGATGCCCTGCTCACGTTCAGCCTGCAGGCCATCCACCAGCAGTGCCAGATCGAGTTTCTCGCCTTGGGTGCCGTGACGTTTGCTGTCGTTGTGCAGCGAGGAAAGCTGATCTTCATAGATCTGACGGGTGTCGTGCAGCAGACGCCCAATCAGGGTACTTTTTCCATCGTCGACGCTGCCGCAGGTCAGAAAACGCAGCAGGCTCTTATGCTGTTGAGTGGTCAGCCAGGCTTCAACGCCGCCCTGGTCGGCAATCTGTTGTGCAATTACGGTATTCATCTGGCGTCTCCTTAGAAATAACCCTGACGTTTTTTCAGTTCCATCGAACCGGACTGATCGCGATCGATCATGCGGCCCTGACGCTCGCTGGTGGTGGAAACCAGCATCTCTTCGATGATCTCCGGCAGCGTCTGCGCTTCGGACTCAACCGCGCCGGTCAGCGGCCAGCAGCCGAGCGTACGGAAACGGACCATCCGCTGGGTGATCTCTTCACCCGGCTGCAGGTTGATGCGATCGTCATCGATCATCATCAGCATGCCATCACGCTCCAGCACCGGACGTGGCGCGGCGAGATAGAGCGGCACGATCTCGATGTTTTCCAGGAAGATGTACTGCCAGATATCCAGTTCGGTCCAGTTCGACAGCGGGAAGACGCGGATGCTCTCGCCCTTATTGATCTGGCCGTTGTAGTTGTGCCACAGCTCAGGACGCTGGTTTTTCGGGTCCCAGCGATGGAAACGGTCACGGAAGGAGTAGATACGCTCTTTAGCGCGTGACTTCTCTTCATCGCGACGTGCGCCACCAAAGGCTGCATCAAAACCATATTTGTTCAGCGCCTGCTTCAGCCCTTCGGTCTTCATGATGTCAGTGTGTTTGGCACTGCCGTGGACAAACGGGTTAATCCCCATCGCCACGCCTTCCGGGTTGCGGTGAACCAGCAACTCTGCGCCCATCGCTTTCACGGTGCGGTCGCGAAACTCGTACATTTCACGGAATTTCCAGCCGGTATCCACATGCAGCAACGGGAACGGCAGCGTGCCCGGGTAAAAGGCTTTACGCGCCAGATGCAGCATCACTGAGGAGTCTTTACCGATGGAGTACATCATCACCGGGTTGCTGAACTCCGCCGCGACTTCGCGAATGATGTGGATACTCTCTGCCTCCAGCTGACGCAGATGAGTGAGTCGTTTTTGGTCCATGATTTTCCCTCAAGCCAGATTGACAACGGCGGACTCGCGAGCCCCCTGCTGTGCTGAATGTTTAAACCAGGCGAGTTGCCCGTGCAGATTAACCACCTCTCCGATCACCAGCAGCGCCGGGGTAGGTGCCGAGGCGGCCAGCGCCTCAAGTTGTTCTAAGGTGCCGGTCAGCACCTGCTGATCCTGACGGGTGCCGCGACTGATCACCGCCACCGGCGTTGATGGTGCGCGACCGTGCTGAATCAGCGCCGCACTGATAGCCGCCGCTTTAACCGTTCCCATGTAGATCGCCAGCGTCTGACGCGCACGCGCCAGCGAAGGCCAGTCAATGTCATCCCCATCGGGACGGCAGTGACCGGTAATAAACATCACGCTTTGCGCGTAGTCGCGGTGAGTCAGCGGAATACCGGCATAGGCTGTCGCACCGGCAGCTGCGGTAACGCCTGGCACCACCTGGAACGGAATACCCGCCTGCTGCGCCGCCTGCAGCTCTTCGCCGCCACGGCCAAAGATAAAGGGATCGCCGCCCTTAAGGCGCACGACGCGCTTGCCTTTCAGCGCCAGTGAAACCAGCAACTGATTGATCTCTTCCTGCGGCAACGTGTGCGCGCTGGCCCGTTTGCCGACGCAGATGCGATCGGCATCGCGGCGCACCAGATCCAGCACCTCTTCGCTGACCAGGTGATCATAGAGCACCACATCGGCTAACTGCATCACCTGCAGGCCCCGCAGCGTCAGCAGGCCGCTGTCGCCCGGCCCGGCGCCCACCAGGAAGATTTCACCCTGACGGGTCGGCTCTTCCTGCAGTTCACGGTCCAGCGTGCGTTTCGCCTCTTCAACGTTACCGGCTGACATCTCACTGGCGAACCGGCCATTAAAAGCCCGCTCCCAGAAGCGTCGACGATCAGACATGCGGCTGAAGCGCTGTTTAACTTTATCGCGCCAGAGTCCAGCCACTTCCGCCATCTGACCGAGACTGGCGGGCAGCAGCGTTTCGATTTTTTCGCGCAGCATGCGGGCCAGCACCGGTGCGGTGCCGCTGGAGGAGATCGCCACCACCAGCGGTGAGCGGTCAACAATCGAAGGGAAGATAAAGGTGCACTTTGGCTGGTCGTCGACCACGTTAACCAGCTTATGCCGCGCGTTAGCGGCTTCAAAAACCTGGGTGTTGAGATGGTTATCGTCGGTGGCGGCAATCACCAGGAAAACGCCATCCAGCTGGGACGGATCAAATTCGGTCGCCAGCCACTCCAGATCCTGGCTTTCCAGCAGTTCCTGAAGTTCAGGGCAGAGTTCACGAGAGGCGATCAGAACGCGCGCACGCGCACGACGCAGCAGTTCAATTTTTCGCGACGCAATATCTCCACCGCCGACAACCAGAACCGGGCGGCCAGAGAGATCGGCAAAAAGAGGCAAATAGTCCACGTTAACCCTGATGTTTTAACTTTGTATTAACGCGACTATACGTCGCTGGGTTTATCCAGATGAAATTACGAATTGGAATGAGTAGTTACCGAATGGAATAACGACTCCGCAAAGCACAGAACAATTTGGTCTTAGCAGATGAAATTTAATGTTTTTTTCGTGAACCGGTTCACAGATTCGTGCCCGAGCCTGCACCTGTAAAAGCAGATAAGTGCCAGTGATAAGTGCGCGTTGCTTCTTTCTGTTAAAGCAGCGCCCGATTCCGCTAACCAGGTCGCAGAACAAAAAGGGTATAATACGCGCGGCATAACTGGCCCTGGCCGGTATGCAGAACGCCTCCCGGATAATGAAAAAAAGGATGCATTATGTTTTGTTCCCTCCGCTTGAGGGTAGCGACAGTTTTGTTTAGCGCACTCATTTCCCCGCTGGCTCTGGCCACGCCGACTGGCCAGTTTGCCGAACAGCAGGTCCGGCACATTGCCACTTATTTCCCTGGCCGCATGAGCGGCAGTCCGGCGGAGCTAATGGCCGCTGACTACCTGCAGCAGCAATTTACCGCGCTGGGTTATAAAACCGATACCCGCCAGTTCAACACTGGCTATAAGTGGCAGGAAAATGACGGCACACAGCGCTGGCATAAACTCACGGCCACCTCGGTCATTGCCGCGCGCGCAGGCAGCGTGCCGCAGGAGATTCTGATCGTGGCGCATCTGGATACCTGGACGCCGCAAAACAGCAGCCAGGCCCATCACAATCTGGGCGGCTTACGCCTGCAGGGCGTCGATGACAATGCGTCAGGTCTTGGCGTGATGCTGGAGCTGGCGCAGCAGCTGAGTCGCAAGCCGCTGCACTATGGCATTCGCTTTGTGGCGCTGAGCGCCGGAGAAGCGGACCTGCATGGCATGGATAACTATGTTGAGCGGATGAGCACGCGCGAGAAGAAGAACACGCTGCTGGTCATCGATCTGAACAGCCTGATCACCGGCGATCATCTCTATTTCAACAGCGGCATGAACACGCCCCGGGCGGTGCGCAAGCAGACCAGCGATCGCGCTCTGCTACTGGCACGTCAGCAGGGCATTCCCGCTGCCAGTCATCAGCTGAATCGCAACGACTTCAACGGTCTGAATGCCTTCGACAAGGCAGGTTTTCCGCTGCTGGATGTCACCGCCAGCAACTGGATGCTGGGGAACAAAGATGGCGCACTGCAGCGTCATCGCAGCCACCACTTTCCTGATGGCGTAACCCGTCATCAGACTGACCTGGATAATCTCAGCTATCTCGACCGCTGGCTGCCGGGCCAGATTGCCCTGCGAACCCGCGACAGCGTGCGCGTGCTGCTGCCGCTGATCAGCGAACTGACCAATCCCAAAGTATAAGGATCTGACATGTACGTGGTCTTTCTGAATTACGTTCGTCCGATAGAAGAGGTTGAAGCGCTGCTGGCAGGCCATATCGACTGGCTCGATCGCTATTTTGAGGCGGGCAGTTTTATTGCCGCAGGGCGAAAAGATCCGCGCACGGGCGGCATGTTGCTGGTCAGGGAGATGGAACGTGAAGAGCTGGATGCGATCTTAGCGGAAGATCCGTTTGTCGCGGTGGCAGAGTATGAAGTGACAAAAGTGAATGTGACGCGTGCAGCGGAGGCATTTGCCGGATTAAAAGGCGTTTAGCTTCCCGCCAGACCGTCACGAAGCACTTCTCTCCCTGATTTCAGGGAGAGAAGCACGGCATCAGCCTTCGTGCAGACCACACTCACGCTTGAGACCGAAGAAGCGTGTCTCTTCTTCTGCCATACCCGGCTCCCACTTGCGGGTGGTGTGGGTATCGCCCACTGAAAGATAACCTTCATCCCACAGCGGATGGTACTTCAGCTTGTGTTGCTCCAGATACTGGTGAATCTGGCGGTTATCCCAGTCGATAATCGGCAGCAGCTTGAAGACGCCACGCTGCACGCCCAGCACCGGCAGATTCGCCCGGCTGCCGGACTGGTCGCGGCGCAGGCCGGCAAACCAGGTCTGCGCGCCCAGCGTTTCGATAGCGCGGTTCATCGGCTCGACTTTGTTGATTTCGTTATATTTCTCAATCCCCTCGACGCCCTGCTCCCACAGTTTGCCGTAGCGCGCTTCCTGCCAGGCCGGTGAGGTTTCGGCACGGAACACTTTGAGGTTGAGATTGAGCTGGTCCGCTAGCTCATCAATAAAACGATAGGTCTCCGGGAACAGATAGCCGGTGTCGGTCAGGATCACCGGAATATCGGGCTGCTGACGCGTCACCAGATGCAGCGACACCGCGGCCTGAATACCGAAACTGGAGGAGAGCACATAAGCACCCGGCAGATTCTCCAGCGCCCAGCTGACACGCTCTTCCGCTGATGACTTCTCCAGCTGCGCATTGGTCGCCGCCAGCGCCATGGCGCGCTGGACTTTGGACATCTCATTCAGTGCTGCGAGGTCGGGCTGACTCATTTTGCTTCCTCCCAAAAATCGCGTGCCGGGTCCAGCACCGGCGCTACAATGCCCGCGCGGATGGTGAAGTCACCAAAGCCTTCTGCGGCCTGGCGCTCGGTGGCCCAGCGTCCCACCAGCTCATCAATGGTGGCGAGAATTTCGCTTTCGTTAATGTTTTCACGATACATACGGGGAATACGCGTTCCGCTGCGGTTTCCACCCAGATGCAGGTTGTAGCGGCCTGGCGCTTTACCCACCAGACCCAGCTCAGCCAGCATGGCACGGCCGCAACCGTTCGGACAACCGGTAACGCGTAACACTATGTGCTCATCACCGACGCCATGCGCGTGCATGATCCCTTCGACTTTGGTCACGAACGCTGGCAGGAAACGTTCAGCTTCTGCCATCGCCAGCGGACAGGTCGGGAACGCGACGCAGGCCATCGAGTTTTCGCGCTGTGGCGTAACGTGATCCATCAGACCATGTTCACGGGCGATCGCTTCGATCTGCGCTTTATCACTTTCCGGCACGCCCGCCACAATCAGGTTCTGGTTGGCGGTCAGGCGGAAATCGCCCTGATGGATTTTCGCAATTTCAGCGATGCCGCTTTTCAGCGGTCGGCCCGGATAGTCGAGCAGGCGGCCATTTTCAATAAACAGCGTGAGGTGCCATTTGTTGTCGATGCCTTTGATCCAGCCAATGCGATCGCCACGGGTGGTGAACTCATACGGACGGATCGGCTCAAACGTCAGGCCAGCGCGTTTTTCAACTTCTGCTTTAAAGGTCTCAACGCCGACGCGTTCCAGGGTGTACTTGGTTTTGGCGTTTTTACGGTCGGTACGGTTACCCCAGTCGCGCTGAGTGGTGACGACCGCCTCGGCCACATCAAGGATCTTCTCAACCGGGAAGTAACCAAACTCGCTGGCGGTGCGCGCGTAAGTCGCTTTGTTACCGTGTTCAATCGACAGGCCGCCGCCCACCAGCAGGTTGAAGCCCACCAGCTTGCCATTCTCAGCGACAGCGACAAAGTTCAGATCGTTGGCGTGCAGATCCACATCGTTATGCGGCGGGATCACCACGGTGGTTTTGAATTTACGCGGCAAATAGGTTTCACCGAGAATCGGCTCTTCGTCAGTAGTCGCGACTTTTTCTTTATCCCACCAGATCTCTGCATAGGCACGGGTGCGCGGCAGCAGATGCTCAGAGAGCTTCTTCGCCCACTCATACGCTTCCTGATGCAGCTCCGACTCCACCGGGTTCGAGGTACAGAGCACATTACGGTTCACGTCATTGGCGGTCGCCAGCGCATCCAGGCCCACTTCATGCAGCATCTGATGGGTCGGCTTGACGTTCTTCTTCAGAATGCCGTGAAACTGGAAGGTCTGACGGTTGGTCAGACGGATGCTGCCATAAATGGTTTTATCGGTAGCAAATTTGTCGATGGCCAGCCACTGGGTCGGCGTAATGATGCCGCCCGGCAGTCGGCAGCGCAGCATCATCGCATGGCGCGGTTCCAGCTTCTGCTCGGCACGTTCGGCACGAATGTCGCGATCGTCCTGCTGGTACATGCCGTGAAAACGGATCAGCAGGAAGTTGTCGCCGGTAAAGCCGCCGGTCAGACCCTCTTCCAGATCTTCTTTGATGGTGCCGCGCAGATAGTTGCTCTGCTTCTTCAGACGCTCAGCGTCCGTTAATTTGCCTTCTACAACCAGCGGGCCAGGGTGTTTATCACTCATTAGTAAACGTCTCGCTGATAACGGCGCTCAATGCGCAGCTCACTTAAAAATTCGTCGGCCGTTTCACGATCCATTCCACCGTGTTCGACCACCACATCCAGCAATGCCTGCTCGACGTCTTTTGCCATTCGATTCGCGTCGCCACAGACATAAAGATGCGCGCCCTCTTCAATCCAGCGCCAGACTTCGGCCCCTTTCGCGCGGATCTTATCCTGTACGTAAATCTTCTCTGCCTGATCGCGTGACCAGGCAAGGTCGATATTCGTCAGCAGGCCATCCTTCACATATTTCTGCCACTCCACCTGATAGAGGAAGTCATCGGTGAAGTGCGGATTACCAAAGAATAGCCAGTTTTTGCCGCTGGCACCGTCGTTGTCGCGCTGCTGCATAAAGGCGCGGAACGGCGCGATGCCAGTGCCCGGGCCAATCATGATCACCGGCGCGTCCGGGTTAGCCGGCAGGCGGAAATTGTCGTTGTGCTCGATGAAGACGCGGACTTCGCCCTCTTCTTCGATGCGATCGGCCAGCCAGGTCGATGCACCGCCGCCGCGCTGGCGACCCTCAATATCAAAGCGCACGGCACCCACGGTGATGTGCACTTCGGTATCGGTTTCGGCCTGCGAAGAGGCGATAGAGTAGAGTCGCGGCGTCAGCGGTCGCAGCAGGCCGGTCAGCTGAACTGCTGTGAGTTCAGCCGGGGCCAGACGCACCATATCTACAATCGGATAGTGCTGCGCATACTGCTGCAGCCTGGCTTTATCATCCACCAGCGACAGCAGCTCGGCGTTACGGGACAGCTGAGCGTACTGCGCCACGATCTGCGCGGTATTCACCGTCAGCTCGAAATGCTTCTGCAACGCCTCAGCCAGCGGCAGGGTTTTGCCCTGAACCTCTACCAGCTCATCGCCCTTCAGCCAGACCAGCTCCAGCAGTTCGCTGACCAGCGCTGCATCGTTTTCATACCAGACACCCAGCGCATCGCCAGGCTGATAGCGCAGACCGGAGTCGCCCAGATCGATTTCGATATGGCGCACATCTTTGTCAGAGTCACGTCCGGTAATTTTCTGATTCACCGCCAGACTGGCGCTGAGCGGAGACTCTTTGCTGTAGGGACTGGTGGTAACTTCGTTGACGCTGCCTGCCGCTGTCGCCGCAGCCTGCGCCGGGGATTCGGTCGGCACACGCTTTTTCAGAATTTCTGTCAGCGCACTGCGCCAGGCGGTAGCCTGCTCTGCATACTCAACATCCGCATCGACGCGATCCAGCAGACGCTCGCCGCCCAGTTCGGCCAGACGGCTGTCAAAATCTTTGCCCGCCTGACTGAAGAATTCATAGGAAGTGTCGCCCAGGCCAAATACCGCAAAGGCTGCCCCCTCCATTTTCGGTGCCTTTTTCGACATCAGGAATTTATGCAGTGCCACCGCCTCTTCCGGCGGCTCACCTTCACCCTGGGTGGAGGTCACCACCACCAGCATTTTTTCCTGACCAATCTGCTTGAACTTGTAATCACCGGCATTCACCAGGTTTACGTTCAGCTTTGCGGCCAGCAGGTCGTCACGCAGTTGCTCAGCCAGACGACGGGCGTTGCCGGTCTGAGAGGCGGAAAGCAAAGTGATGGCGGGCACTTCAGCCGGAGCGGGCGCGGATGCCGTGCTGGCGACGGCCGGCGTCTGTTCTACCCGGCCCCAGAAATAGCCTGACAGCCACGCCAGTTGAGTCGGGGAATAATCTGTCGTCGCCGCCTGTAAGCGAGCGAGTTGTTCCGGGGAGAGCGGAAGCAGTGAACCAGGTGCCTGAGTCGTCATCGCGTTAAAAATTCCAGTATCAGAAGTCCGGACCGTAAAGTGGCGGAAGAGTGCGTAGGTTACCGGTCCGTATATTAACGATTAAATACACCTTCGACATATCAAATAACCAAAATGACTAAATGGTTTTCCAGGTAGTCGTAATCGTTAAAAGTGGTAAGTAAAGCGGTGGTATATCAGTTAATTAACTGGTCGCCCGTGTGCAATCAGGCAGGAAAAGTATCGCTTTGTGCGGTGCGGGTGCGAAAAAAACGGTAATCAGGTAGAATTCAGCGGTTTTTTAATGTCTGAGAACCACTATGTCTACCACCTTGTTTAAAGAGTTCCAGTTCGAAGCCGCGCACCATCTTCCGAATGTGCCGGCCGGACACAAATGTGGCCGTCTGCACGGTCATTCGTTCCTGGTTCGTCTGGAGATTACCGGCGAAGTGGATGCGCATACCGGCTGGGTTATGGATTTTGCTGAACTGAAGGCGGCATTTAAGCCCCTCTATAATCGGCTGGATCACTACTATCTGAATGATATTCCTGGCCTGGAAAATCCCACCAGCGAAGTGCTGGCGAAATGGATCTGGGATCAGATGAAGCCACAACTGCCGCTGTTGAGCGCGGTCATGATCAAAGAAACCTGCACTGCAGGCTGCGTTTACCGCGGCTAAGCCTGTCGGATCGAACCCTTCGATCCGACGCTCTTCCCCTCTCCGTTTCGCATCTGAATTCCCCCTCTTCCCTGCGGTTAACCCCTCAACACGCATTATCAGGCGATATTGAGATATTTATGGGTCTGCATCGACAGACGCCAGTTGCGTGCAATGCAGGTTTCAATGCAGAGTCGGGTGGCATCATCTTTGCGGCTGATCGGCTGTAACGCGATGATCCGGGCTTTGGTGTCATTAATGCTGGCCAGCAGCAGATCCAGCGCTTCGACATCGCGCTCGCGCGCCACCGGATGTTTGATCTCATCGGCCCGGCTCAGCGCCTGGGGCAGAACATCGTAGCCGCCGCGCATATTGACCTTCGGGGAAACGGTCACCCAGGTCTGTCCGGAGCAGTGAATCTCATGGGTTCCGCTGGTTTCAATCTGACACTGGAAACCGTGCTGCTCCAGCGCAGTCGTTAATGGACGCAGGTCGTAAATCGCCGGTTCGCCGCCGGTAATCACCACGTGACGCGCTG
Source organism: Pantoea sp. R13S299 (assembly GCF_048515925.1). Classification (NCBI taxonomy): domain Bacteria; kingdom Pseudomonadati; phylum Pseudomonadota; class Gammaproteobacteria; order Enterobacterales; family Erwiniaceae; genus Pantoea; species Pantoea sp. R13S299. The sequence goes on along the minus strand of NZ_JBLYEF010000004.1, from coordinate 380,786 downwards.
TCCAGCCCTGTTGCGCAATGGCATTCACCAGGGTTGCCGCGTCGGCATCACCCCAGGCGTCGCTTTCCACTGTCTTGATCAAAATATCGCCCAGCGATGTTTCCCGATCTGTCCGCTTTTCCCAGGTGTGTTTGGTATCGCACCAGCTACAGCCCACCGGGCAGCCCTGCAGGCGAATGAAAATAGCAGGCACGCCGGTGTAATAACCTTCGCCCTGCAGTGTCTGGAACATTTCGTTAATCGGGTAGAACATTTTTTACTCGCCTGGATAAATCGGGGCGCTGATTATGCCAGCGTGTGCCACACAACAACAGCTGCGCGACACGAAAAAGCAAAAGCCCCGCACAAGGCGGGGCTTTCAGAGTATGCGATACCGCTTAACGCGACATCAGCACAGGGTCATTACTGACCTTTAACTTCTTTCAGACCGTTGAATGGCGCTTTAGAACCCAGCGCTTCTTCGATACGGATCAGCTGGTTGTACTTAGCAACACGGTCAGAACGGCTCATAGAACCGGTTTTGATCTGGCCCGCTGCAGTACCTACCGCCAGGTCAGCGATGGTTGCATCTTCGGTTTCGCCTGAACGGTGAGAGATCACGGCAGTGTAGCCCGCGTCTTTCGCCATTTTGATCGCAGCCAGAGTTTCGGTCAGAGAACCGATCTGGTTGAATTTGATCAGAATGGAGTTAGCGATACCTTTATCGATACCTTCTTTCAGGATTTTGGTGTTGGTTACGAATAGGTCGTCACCCACCAGCTGGATTTTGTCGCCCAAAACTTTGGTCTGGTAAGCGAAGCCATCCCAGTCAGATTCGTCCAGGCCATCTTCGATTGAAACGATCGGATACTGTTTAGTCAGATCTTCCAGGAAGTGGGTGAACTCTTCTGATGTGAACGCTTTACCGCCTTCACCGGCCAGAACGTATTTGCCATCTTTGTAGAACTCAGATGCCGCACAGTCCATTGCCAGGGTGATGTCTTTGCCCAGCTCGTAGCCTGATGCTTTTACCGCTTCAGCGATAACAGCCAGTGCTTCGGCGTTGGAACCCAGGTTTGGTGCATAGCCGCCTTCGTCACCGACTGCAGTGCTCATGCCTTTGCTTTTCAGAACTTTTGCCAGGTTGTGGAAAACTTCAGAACCCATACGGATGGCTTCTTTCAGGTTTGCAGCGCCAACCGGCTGAATCATGAATTCCTGGATGTCGACGTTGTTGTCGGCATGTTCGCCGCCATTGATGATGTTCATCATTGGCAGTGGCATAGAGTATTTGCCTGGGGTGCCGTTCAGTTCAGCGATGTGCTCATACAGCGGCTGACCTTTAGAGGCTGCAGCAGCTTTAGCCGCTGCCAGTGAAACGGCCAGAATGGCGTTAGCACCGAATTTAGATTTGTTCTCAGTACCGTCCAGGTCGATCATGATCTTATCGATGTTCGCCTGATCTTTCGCGTCTTTGCCTTTTACCGCTTCAGCAATCGGACCGTTTACTGCAGCAACGGCTTTAGTTACGCCTTTGCCCAGATAACGTGATTTGTCACCGTCACGCAGTTCCAGCGCTTCGCGTGAACCGGTAGAGGCACCTGATGGCGCAGCGGCCAGGCCTACGAAACCGCCTTCCAGATGCACTTCAGCTTCAACAGTCGGGTTACCACGTGAGTCGATAATTTCGCGACCGATGACTTTTACGATTTTGGACATTACGATTTTCCTCAGTACAAGTTAGTCAATCCTAAGACAAGCAACGCGCGAAAAGTTCGCGCGCTGCCTGTGAAACTTACTTCGCTAAACGCTTCTGATGCTCATGCGCGGCTTTAACAAAACCGGCAAACAACGGATGGCCGTCGCGTGGGGTCGAGGTAAACTCCGGGTGGAACTGGCAAGCCACAAACCACGGATGGTTCGGGATCTCGATAATCTCAACCAGTTGATCATCACCAGAGCGACCTGCTACGCGCAGACCGGCTGCTTCAATCTGCTTTAACAGCATATTGTTCACTTCGTAGCGGTGGCGATGGCGCTCAACGATGGTGTCAGAGCCGTAGAGCTGGCGAACCTGGCTGCCCGGCGTTAACTGACACTGCTGGCTGCCCAGACGCATGGTGCCGCCCAGATCGCTCTGCTCGCTGCGGACTTCGACGTTGCCCTCTTCGTCACGCCATTCGGTGATTAATGCCACCACCGGGTATTTACAGTCTGGCACAAATTCAGTGGAGTTGGCGCCAGGCATGCCAGCGACATTGCGGGCAAACTCCATCAGAGCGACCTGCATACCCAGGCAGATGCCGAGGTAAGGCACGTTGTTTTCACGTGCGTACTGCGCGGTCATCAGCTTGCCTTCCACGCCACGGTAACCGAAACCACCTGGAATCAGAATCGCATCCAGATCTTTCAGTAATTCGACACCGCGTGATTCAACGTCCTGCGAATCGATCAGTTTGATGTTCACAGTAACGCGATTTTTCAGGCCGCCATGTTTCAGCGCTTCGATGACGGACTTATAGGCATCCGGCAACTCAACATACTTGCCCACCATACCGATGGTGACTTCACCACCCGGATTGGCTTCTTCGTAGATTACCTGCTCCCACTCGGCCAGGTTGGCTTCCGGTGCATTCAGGTTGAAGCGCTTGCAGATATAGTCATCCAGGCCCTGCGATTTCAGCATGCCAGGAATCTTGTAGATGGAATCAACGTCTTTCAGCGAGATAACCGCTTTTTCAGGGACGTTACAGAACAGGGCGATTTTGGCGCGTTCGTTGGCCGGTACGGCACGGTCAGAACGGCAAATCAGCACGTCTGGCTGGATACCAATCGACAGCAGCTCTTTTACGGAGTGCTGAGTCGGTTTGGTTTTCACTTCACCGGCCGCCGCCATGTAAGGCACCAGCGTCAGGTGCATATACATCGTGTGTTCGCGGCCCACATCCACGGCCATCTGGCGAATCGCTTCCAGGAACGGCAGAGATTCGATATCTCCGACCGTGCCGCCGATTTCGACCAGCACCACATCATGACCTTCACCGCCTTCAATAATGCGTTCTTTGATGGCGTTGGTGATATGCGGGATAACCTGAATGGTTGCGCCCAGATAGTCGCCACGGCGCTCTTTGCGCAGGACTTCTGAGTAGATACGGCCAGTGGTAAAGTTGTTACGACGCGACATTTTGGTACGGATGAAGCGCTCGTAGTGACCCAAATCCAGATCGGTTTCAGCGCCGTCATCAGTGACGAAAACTTCACCGTGCTGCGTCGGGCTCATGGTGCCTGGATCCACGTTGATATACGGGTCCAGCTTCATGATGGTCACGTTCAGACCACGGGCTTCGAGAATGGCTGCGAGGGAGGCTGCGGCAATGCCTTTACCCAGAGAGGAAACGACCCCGCCGGTCACAAAAATATAATTCGTTGTCATGCTGAACCTGAGAGTTTAGGTTTAAAGACGGTGGAATAACCAGGACGGGAAAACAGTATACTGGAAACCGCTATCAGCCACAATTGATGAATCACAGCCATCCTCCAACGCATTGCTGCGCCTTAACATAGCGGATAGCCGCCGATGAAATGTTGATGTGCGTCACAAAGTTGCCGCCGCGCTGAATCGAGTAAGCGAAAACGGCGACTTAATGCACAGCGCTGGAATAATCAGCGCTTCTCGCCCTGTTTAACCTGCTGCCAGGCCGCTTCCATCTGCTCCAGCGTCGCACCCGGCATACTCAGCCCCTGTGCAGCGATGATCGCTTCCACTTCGCGGAACCGGCGCTCAAACTTGTCATTGGCCTTTTGCAGCGCAGTTTCAGCTTTGCTGCCGAGATGGCGCGACAGATTAACCGTGGCAAACAGCAGGTCGCCAATCTCCTCTTCCAGCTTCTCGCTATCTACCACGCTCTGCTGTGCCTCGTGCATCACTTCATCAATCTCTTCATGCACTTTCGCCACCACCGGCCCCAGCGTGGTCCAGTCGAAGCCGACATTGTGACAGCGCTTCTGAATCTTGTGGGCGCGCATCAGCGCAGGCAGGGCTTTGGGGATATCGTCCAGCGCGGAATGCTGGGCTTTGTCAGCCCGCTCGGCAGTTTTAATCGCTTCCCAGTTTTTCAGCACTTCGCTGCTGGTTTCTGCCGTGGCATCGCCAAAAATATGCGGATGACGGCGCTCCAGCTTGTCGCTAATCGCGTTACAGATATCCTCGAAATTGAAGCGCTCCTGTTCGCTGGCCATCTGCGCATAGAACACCACCTGAAACAGCAGATCGCCCAGCTCGCCGCGCAGGTCGTCAAAATCTTCGCGCTGAATGGCATCCAGCACTTCGTAGGTCTCTTCCAGCGTATAGGGCGCGATGGTGGCGAAGGTCTGTTCACGATCCCACGGGCAGCCATGTTGGGGATCGCGCAGGGTTTTCATTATGCCAAGCAGGCGCTCAATCGCGTTCATTCAGAGGGTCCTTGAGTAGTCAGGTGACAGGTAACGGGCGAAGAGGCAAGGCGGCAACACTGGCGGATGCGGTGAACAGCCTCCGCCAGTGTGTTGTGGTGCAGAAAACGCCCGCGCAGGCTCTTGTTGCCGGTTGCCGCAGTGCCTGACTGAATATCAGTGCAGGCGGCGGGCGTCAATAATATCAGAGACCTGGTTCAGGCGCGCCAGGACACGTCCCAGTACCTGATGGTTATAGATCTCGATATCCATGTCGATGGTCGCCAGCTGCTTTTTGGTGTCGCTGCGGCTTGAAACGCCCAGTACATTCACTTTCTCGTTGGCGAGAATGGTGGTGATGTCGCGCAGTAAGCCGCTGCGATCATTGGCGGTGACGCGCACCACCAGCGAGTAACCGCTGGAGTAGCTTTCACCCCACACCGCATCGACGATACGTTCCGGCGCATGCGACGTAAGTTCAGCCAGCTGGTCGCAGTCGGCGCGGTGGATCGAGATGCCGCGCCCCTGCGTGATGAAGCCGACAATATCATCCCCAGGAATCGGCTGGCAGCAGCGGGCAATGTGGTGCATCAGATTGCCGACGCCCTCCACCACCACGCGCCCACTCTCTTTACGGGCAGAGGGGGTATAGGATTTCTGGGTCAGCTGACGCAGCGCTTCGCGGTCTTCCTCTTCGGCACTCGGCTTGTTGAGCTTCGCCTGCAGGAAGTTGACCATCTGGTTAAGACGAATATCGCCGCCGCCAATGGCCGCCAGCAGCTCTTCAAGCGAGGTCACGTTATAGCGCGGCAGCAGCAGTTTTTCCGCTTCACGCAGGCTGATATCGAATTGATTCAGTTCGTTATCCAGAATCTGGCGTCCGGCGATAATGTTCTTGTCGCGATCCTGTTTGCGGAACCAGTTATGGATCTTCGAGCGTCCACGGCTTGTGGTGATGTAGCCCAGATTCGGGTTAAGCCAGTCACGGCTCGGGTTCGGCTGCTTCTGGGTGATGACTTCAACCTGATCGCCCATCTGCAACTGGTAGGTGAACGGCACGATGCGGCCACCAATTTTCGCGCCGATGCAGCGGTGACCGATATCACTGTGAATATGGTAGGCAAAGTCGAGCGGCGTCGATCCGGCGGGCAGATCCACCACATCGCCTTTCGGGGTAAAGACGTAAACCCGGTCATCGAACACCTGGCTTCGTACTTCTTCCAGCAGCTCGCCGGAGTCTGCCATCTCTTCCTGCCAGCTGATCAGCTTACGCAGCCAGGCGATACGCTCTTCGTGTCCGGCCGCGCCGCGCGCGCTGCTGGAGGAAGGACCCTCTTTATACTTCCAGTGCGCCGCCACGCCCAGCTCGGCATCTTCATGCATCTGGCGGGTTCGGATCTGGATCTCCACCGTTTTGCCCTGCGGCCCTAAAACCACCGTATGAATTGACTGGTAGCCGTTGGGTTTAGGGTTAGCGACGTAGTCATCAAACTCGCTGGGCAGATGGCGATAGAGCGTATGCACCGTACCCAGCGCGCCGTAGCAATCCTGCAGACGATCGGCCACGATGCGCACCGCACGCACGTCAAACAGCTCATCAAAGGCCAGCGACTTTTTCTGCATCTTGCGCCAGATGCTGTAGATATGTTTCGGACGGCCGTAGACTTCGGCGCGCACGCCCTCTTTGGCCATCTCTTTACGCAGATTGCTGACGAAGTTATCGATGTACTGCTCACGGTCGATTCTTCGCTCATGCAGTAATTTGGCGATGCGCTTATATTCGTCGGGATGCAGATAGCGGAAGCAGTAATCTTCCAGCTCCCATTTAAGCTGACCAATACCCAGACGGTTGGCCAGTGGCGCATAGATGTTGGTGCTCTCTTTGGCAGCCAGCACGCGCTCATCTTCCGGCGCATCTTTCATTTCGCGCAGGTTCATGATGCGTTCGGCCAGCTTGAGCACCACGCAGCGGAAATCCTCCACCATCGCCAGCAGCATACGGCGGACATTATCGACCTGTTCAGAGGCCATGGAGTCGTTGTGAATCGCTTTCAGCTGGCGGATGGCGTCCATGTCGCGCACGCCGTGTACCAGCGAGACGATGCCTTTGCCGACAGCGGTTTCCAGCTCCTCTTCGCTCACCACTTCACCGTTAGCCAGCGGGAAAATCAGCGCCGCACACAGGCTTTCGATATCCATGCTGAGCATTGAGAGGATTTCCACCATCTCGATACCGCGCCACAGCAGCAGCGACTGATCGGGATGGCCCTGCGTCTGCGCTTCGCAGTAGCGCCAGGTCTCGGCAACACGTTGACATGATTGCGGGTTGGCAATACCGAGACTGGCGATCCACTGGTCGAGGGCGAAATCCCCCTCAGTATTTAAATGCGCACTTCTGACCGCAACCATAACCTCTCCTGCACAACGACTTACATCGCTTATGTTTTTCTGAACAGCACCATGGATTCGAGATGACGGGTATGTGGGAACATATCCAGCATCGCGACCCTTTCCAATTGGTAGCCTGCCGACAGCAATGTCTGACTGTCGCGGGCGAGTGTTGTGGGATTACACGAAACATAGACCACGCGTTCTGGTGCAAGTTTAACCACATGCGCCATTACGCCCGCAGCCCCGGCGCGTGCCGGATCGAGTAATACCTTGTTAAAACCCTGTGCCGCCCACGGCTGGCGCGACACCTCTTCTTCCAGATTATGCTGAAAGAAACTTACATTTTTAAGATTATTCAAATCAGCATTATACGCTGCCTGCCGCACTAATGCTGCAATCCCCTCCACACCAACCACATTATGTACGAAGATTCCTATAGGAAGTGTGAAGTTTCCCATGCCGCAAAACAGATCCAGCACCCGGTCTTCCGGCTGCAGATCGAGCCAGGCGATCGCCTTCGCCACCATCTGCTGATTAACGCCATCGTTAACCTGAATAAAATCCTGTGGGCTGAAGGTTAGCTTAAGCTGGTGAGATTGATAAAACGGCATCGACGTACTTAACGCGGTCAATGCTTCATCACCGGCATCCAGGAACAGCATCAGCTGATGCTTATGCGAAAACTGTTCCAGTTTTTCACGGTCATCGGCATGCAGCGCATCAAGATGGCGCAGAATCATCAGCGGGCCGTTGTCGGCCAGTACCAGTTCCACATGCCCGAGACGCCTGACGGCGCGTAAGTCGCTGAGACACTGGTGCAGCGGAACCAGTAGTGCCTCAAGTTCGGGCACTAAAACGGGGCAGTGCTGAATATCGACCAGATCGTTGCTGGCTTCCTGGCGGAATCCCATCAGCAGTCGCTGCGCTTTATTTTGCCATTGCAGACCCAGACGGGCGCGACGGCGATAGCCCCAGGGCTGTCCGGCGATCACCTCATCTACCGCCACGTCTTGTGCCGCGGCCTGGCTCAGCATCCGGCTCAGCGCCTGGGCTTTGCTCTGCTGTTGCAACGCCACATCGGCATGCTGCTGCTGGCAGCCACCACAGCGATCATAGTGTGGGCAGCGCGGCGTAACGCGTGCCGGACTGCGGCTAATCAGGCGTGTCACTTTCGCCCGGGCAAATTGACGTTTATCCTCTGTCAGCACGACCTCCGCCTGTTCACCCGGCAGAGCACCTGTGACAAAAAGGGTTTTGCCCTTGTGGCGCGCCACCCCCTGTCCAAACGGATCAAGCTCTTCAATGGTGACGGTGATCCGTTGTTGCGTCGTCACGCGCTGTTTTGCAACGTAGAATTGCGCCATAGTGTTATTAATTCTCTTTATCGAAAACGACCTGCATAGTTTTTGTCGACAGCATGCACAGGGACGTTAATGCCGGAGTAGCCAGGCGACTATTATGACCAAATACAGCCTGCGGGCGCGAATGATGATTTTAATTCTGGCACCCACGCTGATGGTTGGCCTGCTGCTCAGCTCATTTTTTGTGGTGCATCGCTACAATGAACTGCAGCGCCAGGTGATCGATGCCGGGGCCAACATCATCGAACCGCTGGCGATCTCCAGCGAATACAGCATGACCTGGCACAACCGTGATGCCATGCGTGAACTGGTCAGCCTGCTGCACCGCCGCCATTCCGGCATCGTCCGGGCGATCTCGGTGTTTGATAACCACAACCAGCTCTATGTCACCTCCAACCACAAGCAAAACCTCAGTCTGCTGCAGCAGGATGATATCCGGGGTCTGCCCGACGATGTCTCAATGGAGCGTCACGGCAGCATACTGATTCTGCGTACGCCGATTACCAGCGAGCGTTACGATGTGGATGAATTACCGGATGAAGATGCCAAGCCGTCGGGTAATCCGCTGGGCTACGTGGCGATAGAACTGGATTTGCAGTCGGTGCGGCTGCAGCAGTACAAAGAGGTGTTTGTCGCCACGCTGATGCTGCTCTTCTGCCTCTGTCTCGCCATGCTGTTTGCCTATCGTCTGATGCGCGATGTCACCGGCCCGATTCGCAACATGGTCACCACCGTTGACCGCATCCGTCGCGGCCAGCTCGACAGCCGCGTTGAGGGCTACATGCTGGGTGAACTCAGCATTCTGAAAAACGGGATTAACGCGATGGCGATGTCGCTGACCGCCTATCACGAAGAGATGCAGCACAATATCGACCAGGCAACCTACGACCTGCGGGAGACGCTGGAACAGCTGGAGATTCAGAACGTTGAGCTGGATCTGGCGAAGAAACGCGCCCAGGAAGCGGCGCGTATTAAATCTGAGTTTCTGGCCAATATGTCCCATGAGCTGCGAACGCCGCTGAATGGCGTGCTGGGCTTTACCCGGCAGATGCTGAAAACCCAGCTGCGCACTACGCAGCGCGACTATATGCAGACCATCGAGCGTTCCGCTAACAACCTGCTCAGCATCATCAATGACGTGCTGGATTTCTCGAAGCTGGAAGCGGGCAAGCTGATGCTGGAAGCGATCCCCTTCCCGCTGCGCGCCACGCTGGATGAAACGCTGGTGCTGCTGGCTCCGTCGGCGCATGACAAAGGGCTGGAGCTGACGGTGGTGTGTGACAGCAGCGTGCCGGACAACGTGATTGGCGATGCGCTGCGCCTGCAACAGATTCTGATCAACCTGATCGGTAACGCCATCAAGTTTACTGAGAAAGGATACATCGGCCTGCGCGTCGGACAGCGGGTGATTACGCAGTCGCGCGTTGAGCTGGAGATTCAGGTTGAGGACACCGGCATCGGCATCTCTGAGCAGCAACAGACACAGCTGTTCCAGGCGTTCCGTCAGGCTGACGCCAGCATTACACGCCGTCATGGCGGCACCGGGCTGGGGCTGGTCATCACCCAGAAACTGGTGCGGGAGATGGGCGGTGAAATCACCTTCAGCAGCCAGCCAGATCAGGGCTCTGTCTTTGTGATTCGCGTGCAGCTGGATCTCAATCCCAATGCGCCAGGCATGCCGCGCGTGCTGGAGGCACTCTCCAATGCGCGCATTGCCTACGTGGAAGCGGATGCTAACGTTGCCAGCCCGGCGCTGGAGATGCTGAGCGCTACTCCGCTGCAGATCGATTACAGCGAAACGCTGGAGGGATTAAAAGAGTCTCACTATCCGCTGCTGCTGATGGCGATGCCGGTCGATATCAGCCAGCCCGAACTGCTCAATGAGCGTCTGATTAATGGACTGCTGGATCGGGCAGACAACGTGCTGATGGCGCTTCCCAGCCCGATGATGTTACTGGCTGATGAGCTGAAGGTGCGCGGCATTGACGGCTGTATCGCTAAACCGATCTCCCTGACGCGGCTCCTGCCGATGTTACTGGATCTCCATACCCGGCAGATCAGTGAACTGCCGCTTTCACCGCGTCTGCCGCTGACGGTGATGGCGGTGGATGATAATCCCGCCAACCTCAAGCTGATTGGTGCGCTGCTGGAGGAGCAGGTGCAGAACATCCTGTTGTGCAGTAGTGCAGAACACGCCATTCGCGAGGCGCGCCAGCAGTCGCTGGATGTGATTCTGATGGATATTCAGATGCCTGAGATTGATGGTATTCGCGCCAGCGAAATTATCCGCAGTATGGCGCATCACGCCAGCACGCCGATTGTGGCGGTGACTGCTCATGCGATTGATGGCGAGCGTGAGCAGTTAATCAAGGCGGGCATGAATGACTACCTTGCCAAGCCGATTGATGAGAGCAAGTTAAGACAGCTGCTGGCGCGCTACACGCCGCCTCCGGTGGTCTCTGTGCCCGAACTGCTGCCGATATTACCGACGCTGGACTGGCAACTGGCGCTGCGACAGGCGGCGAACAAACCCGAACTGGCGCGCGATCTGCTGCGGATGCTGCTGGAGTTTTTACCGGAAGTACATACGAAGATGGCGCAGTTTATGGCGACCAATGAGGTCAACGCCCTGCGTGAGATTATTCATAAGCTGCACGGCAGCGCCAGCTACAGCGGTGTGCCGCGCATGAAGCAACTCTGTCATCAGCTTGAGCGGGAGCTGCTGGAAGCCAGCGATATCGCCGCGCTGGAGCCGGAACTGCTGGAGCTGCAGGATGAGATGGAGAACGTCGCCAGAGAAGCCAGGCAGCTATTAGGAATGGTGTAAGGCTTCTGCGCTTCTGTCGCCAGCGCAGAAACTCACCGGGCCGCGCGTCAGCGCTCACTGCCTGCGGCCCTGTGAGACTGGCGATTATTTAAATCCGGCCAGTTTCAGCGTGGCGGCCACATTACGCGCCGTCATCTCAACATTTTTTCCGGCACTGGCGAGCGCCTCATCCAGTGAACAGATGCTGTAGAGCACGCTGAATACCGCATCGATTCCGTGCTGATGCACCACGCCGACATCCGCCGTCAGGCTTCCGGCAATGCCGATTACCGGCTTGTTAAAACGCTTTGCCACGCTGGCGACCCCAATCGGCACCTTGCCATTAATACTCTGGCTGTCGATGCGACCTTCACCGGTAATCACCAGATCCGCATCTTTCACTTCTTCCGCCAGCCCCAGCGCCTCTGTAACAATCTCAATGCCGCGCCGCAGTTCCGCATGACAGAAGGCGTGCAAGGCTGCACCCATGCCGCCCGCAGCGCCGCCGCCTGAAATGTGCAGCACATCGATATCGAGATCGCGGTGAATAATCGCAGCGTAATGGGCCAGCGCCTGATCAAGCTGCTGCACCAGCGCCGGAGTCGCCCCTTTCTGCGGACCGAAAATGGCCGATGCGCCCTCTTTGCCGGTCAGCGGATTGGTGACGTCACAGGCCACTTCAATGCGGCACTGATGAATGCGGGCATCCAGCGCGTCAATATCAATGCTGGTGAGGTCAGAAAGCGCGCCGCCACCGTGCCCAATCTCGTTGCCCTGAGCGTCCAGCAGCCGCGCACCCAATGCCTGCATCATCCCGGCACCGCCATCATTGGTGGCGCTGCCGCCGATACCAATGATGATGTGGCCGACGCCCTTATCCAGCGCATGCCTGATCAACTCGCCGGTGCCGAATGAGGTCGTGATCAGCGGGTCACGCTGGGACGCTGGCACCCGCTCCAGTCCGCTGGCCGCTGCCATTTCGATATAGGCAGTAGACTCATCGCCGGACAGGCCATAAAAGGCGTCGACCTGCGTACCCAGCGGCCCGGTCACCTTCAGCCTGACGATTTTTCCCTTCGTCGCCGCCACCATCGCTTCTACCGTGCCTTCGCCACCGTCGGCGACCGGTATTTTCACGTAATGCGCATCGGGGAAGATGTCACGGAAGCCCGCTTCAATCGCCGATGCCACATCCAGGGCGGATAAACTCTCTTTATATGAATCCGGTGCGATTACGATTTTCATAGGCAATCCGAGCGCAGTTAATTTATTGAAACGGCTCTGAACCAGTCCGGTTTCGGGAGACCGGCACCGGGTTTTAGCGGGCGATTTCAACCTTCGCTAACTTCTCATAATAGCAGGCCAGCGCGCTGTGGTCGGCGTTACCCTGTCCATCGTTGCGCAGTGCCTGCATCATCTCCATCACCGCCGCCGTCAGCGGCAGATGCGCGCCGATGCTGTGCGAGGTATCCAGCGCATTCGCCAGATCCTTGATATGCAGGTCAATACGGAAGCCCGGCTTGAAGTTGCGATCCATCACCATCGGCGCTTTAGCATCCAGCACCGTGCTGCCAGCCAGGCCGCCACGAATGGCCTGATAAACCAGATCCGGATTCACACCCGCTTTGGTCGCCAGCGATAATGCCTCAGACATCGCCGCAATGTTCAGCGCCACAATCACCTGATTAGCCAGCTTGGTCACGTTACCTGCGCCGATGTCGCCGGTATGCACCACCGAACCCGCCATCGATTTCATAATGTCGTAGCAGGCATCGAACACGGCTTTATCACCGCCGACCATTACGGAGAGCGTGCCTTCAATCGCTTTTGGCTCGCCGCCACTGACCGGCGCATCGAGCATTTTTATCTGCTTTTCTGCCAGCGCATCATGCACTTCACGGCTCGCCAGCGGTGCAATCGAGCTCATGTCGATGACGACCAGACCCGGCTTCGCCCCTTCTATGATGCCGTTTTTCCCCAGGCAGACGTCGATAACCTGCGGCGAGTTCGGCACCATGGTAATCACCACATCGCACTGCTCCGCCACCTCTTTAGGCGTTTTCGCCACGGTCGCGCCCAGTTTAGCCAGTTCCGCTTCGTTTTCGGTGTTGTTGTCGCGTACCACCAGTGAATAACCGGCTTTCACCAGATTTTTACTCATGGGTTTACCCATGATGCCCAGGCCGATGAATCCAATTTTCATTGCGTTTCCCCTTGATTGATTAGCGCTTAAATTTGTCGCATAACGCCTGCGAGGCGTTGCGGAACATCCCGACATCGCTGCCGACGGCCACAAAGGTGGCGCCCCACTCCAGGTAGCGACGCGCGTCCGCTTCCACCGGTGCCAGAATGCCGCTCGGCTTTCCAGCGGCTTTGGCACGTTCAAAAATGTGCTTAATCACTTTCAGCACTTCGGGATGCGCAGGCTGGCCGAGATAGCCTAGTGCAGCGGAAAGATCGCCCGGCCCGACAAAAATTCCGTCGACGCCGTCCACGGCTGCAATCGCGTCAATGTTGTCGACCGCCTGCTGAGTTTCGATCTGCACCAGCACCGTGATGTTGTCATTAATGAGCTGGTTGTAATCCGGCAGCGTGCCGTACATGTTGCTGCGGTGCGACACCGAAACACCGCGAATCCCGGCTGGCGGATAGCGGGTTGAGGCGACCGCCCGCAGGGCTTCCTCTTCAGTCTCGACAAACGGCACCAGGAAGTTGTTAAACCCGATATCCAGCAGACGCTTAATGATCACCGGCTCGTTGCAGGGCGGACGCACCACAGGCGCACTGTGGCTGCCTTTCAGCGCCATCAGTTGCGGCACAAACGTCGTGATATCGTTGGGCGCGTGCTCTCCATCCAGGACCAGCCAGTCAAAACCGGCCAGCCCCAGGATTTCAGTTGAGATCGGACTGGCCAGCGCGCACCAGCTGCCAATCAGGGTGTTGCCCGCTAACAGGCGACGACGAAATCCATTCGGCCAGGCTGCATTACTCATGGTTGAACTCCTGTGACGATGGCTCCGCACGGGGAGCCGAAAAGGTTAACGCACCAGGCACGGACGTTTATTGTCGAAAGTCCATCCCGGCACTAAAAACTGCATCGCTTCGGCATCGTCACGCGCGCCCAGCCCCTGCTTCTGATAGAGCGCATTGGCCTGCATCACCTGATCCATATCCAGCTCTACGCCGAGGCCCGGTTTTTGCGGCACCTGCACCATACCGCCCTTGATCTGGAACGGCTCTTTGGTCAGGCGCTGATTGCCCTCCTGCCAGATCCAGTGGGTATCAATCGCAGTAATCGCGCCCGGCGCGGCAGCGGCAACGTGGGTGAACATCGCCAGCGAAATGTCGAAGTGGTTATTGGAGTGCGAACCCCAGGTCAGACCGAAGTCGTGACACATCTGCGCCACGCGCACCGAACCCTGCATGGTCCAGAAGTGCGGGTCAGCCAGCGGAATGTCTACCGACTGCAGCGACAGGGTATGTCCCATCTGCCGCCAGTCGGTGGCGATCATGTTGGTAGCGGTTGGCATGCCTGTGGCGCGGCGGAACTCGGCCATCACTTCGCGGCCGGAGTAGCCCTGCTCGGCTCCACAGGGATCTTCTGCGTAGGCCAGCACATCTTTGAGCTGTTTGCCGAGCATGATCGCCTCATTGAGCGACCAGGCCCCATTGGGATCGAGGGTGATACGGGCTTCAGGAAAACGTTTTGCCAGCGCGGTAACCGCTTCAGCCTCTTCACCGCCGCGCAGCACGCCGCCTTTTAGTTTGAAGTCGTTGAAGCCATATTTCTCATAGGCCGCTTCCGCCAGACGCACCACCGCATCCGGGGTGAGCGCCTCTTCGTGGCGCAGGCGATACCAGTCGCACGGATCACTTTGCTGGTGCTGATAAGAGAGCGACGTTTTATTGCGGTCGCCGATGTAGAACAGGTAGCCGAGCATCTCAACGCGGTCGCGCTGCTGCCCGTCGCCCAGCAGCGAGGCGACGTTAACGCCCAGGTGCTGGCCCAGCAGATCAAGCAGCGCCGCTTCAATGCCGGTTACCACATGGATCGTGGTGCGCAGATCAAACGTCTGGTTGCCGCGCCCGTTCGCATCGCGGTCAGCAAAGGTGGTGCGCACCAGGCTGAGGGTATTTTTGTACTCACCCAGAGTTTTGCCGATCACCAGCGAGGCGGCATCTTCCAGTGTCTGGCGGATTTTCTCGCCGCCCGGAATTTCGCCGACGCCGGTGTGTCCGGCGTTGTCTTTGATAATCACAATATTGCGGGTAAAGAATGGCGAGTGAGCGCCGCTGAGGTTCAGCAGCATGCTGTCGTAGCCTGCGACCGGGATAACCTGCATGGCGGTCACTTTCGGTGTTGAACTCATCTCCTGCTCCTTATGCTGTTGCCCGGCCAAATGCCGGACGCTTGCGATCAAAAGTCCAGCCGGGGACCAGATACTGCATCGCCGTGGCGTCGTTACGTGCACCGGCGGGCAGTGACTGATAAAGCTGATGGGCTTTGTTGACCTGCTCCCAGTCGAGCTCAACGCCCAGACCAGGCGCATCCGGCACAGCAATTTTCCCGTTACGGATTTGCAGCGGATTTTTAGTCAGGCGCTGATCGCCCTCCTGCCAGATCCAGTGGGTGTCAATCGCGGTAGGATTGCCTGGCGCGGCTGCACCAACATGGGTGAACATCGCCAGTGAAATATCGAAGTGGTTATTGGAGTGGCAGCCCCAGGTGAGGCCCCACTCATCGCACAGCTGCGCGACCCGCACGGCCCCGCTCAGCGTCCAGAAGTGAGGATCCGCCAGCGGAATATCGACCGCGTTGACCATCACCGCGTGGTTCATTTCACGCCAGTTGGTGGCGATCATATTGGTGGCGACCGGCAAGCCGGTGGCGCGCCGGAACTCGGCCATGACTTCACGTCCCGAATAGCCCTGCTCCGCGCCGCACGGATCTTCGGCGTAGCTCAGTACATCCTGCATCCCTTTACACAGCGCTATCGCCTCATCCAGCAGCCAGGCCCCATTGGGATCGACCGTAATGCGGGCGTCGGGAAAGCGCTGCTTGAGCGCTGCGGCCGTAGCGATCTCCTGCTCGCCCGGCAGCACGCCACCTTTAAGCTTGAAATCTTTAAAGCCGTACTTATCCTGTGCCGCCTCAGCCAGCCGCACTACGGCATCGCTGGTCAGCGCTTCCTGATGACGCAGGTGATACCAGTCGTGGCTGGCCTGCTCACCACTCAGATAGGGCAGATCGGTTTTGCGGCGGTCGCCGAGATAGAACAGATAGCCCAGCACCGTAACTTCATCACGCTGCTTGCCCGGCCCCAGCAGTTCAGCCACCGGAACGCCCAGACACTGTCCCAGCAGATCGAGCAGCGCGGCTTCCAGCGCAGCTACCGCATTGACACGCAGTTCAAAGGTCCAGGCACCGTTGCCAAAGGTGCTGAAGTCAGCCGACTGATTGCCCTTGTGCACCTGCTGCACCAGACGGTTCATTCGGGCAATCTGCTGGCCTTTCACCTGCGGAATCGCCTCCACCAGCGTCTGATAGATGGTGTCGCCGCCTGGCGCTTCACCGACGCCGGTGTGACCGGCGCTATCAGTGAGCACCACGATGTTGCGGGTAAAACAGGCGTTGTGCGCACCGCCAATGTTGAGCAGCATGCTGTCGTAACCGGCGACCGGGATAACCTGCATCTCAGTTATCACCGGTGAACTTTGCGTATTCATGATGCGTCCTTACCGGGCCAGGATTTCAGTTCGACACGTTTGATATTTCCGGCAATCACCAGGAAGCTGAAGGCCGCGACAAAGGCATGAATGCCGACATAGATCAGCGCGCCCTCAAAGGATCCGCTGGTCGCAATGATGTAACCGATGGCGATAGGGGTAACGATGCCGGAGATATTACCGAACATGTTGAACAGGCCGCCGCTCAGACCGCTGATCTCCTTTGGCGCGGTATCCGCCATTACCGCCCAGCCCAGCGCACCGATGCCTTTACCAAAGAACGCCAGTGCCATAAAGAACACCACCATCCATTCGGTATCGGTGTAGTTACACATCACCATCGAAATAGAGAGCAGCATGCCGAGCACGATTGGCGTTTTACGCGCGATATTCAGCGAGCCGGTTTTACGCATCAGCCAGTCAGAAATCACCCCGCCCAGTACCCCGCCGAGGAAGCCGCACACCGCCGGAATCGAAGCAATAAAGCCCGCTTTGAGAATCGACATGCCGCGCGCCTGCACCAGATAGACCGGGAACCAGGTAATAAAGAAGTAGGTTAGGGCGTTAACACAATATTGACCCAGGTAGACGCCCAGCATCATGCGTGACGTCAGCAGCTGCTTGATCTGGAACCACTTCTCGCTCCAGCTCACTTTGCGGCTATCCTTTTTGACATCCATGTTGATTAGCGCGCCGCCCTGCTCCATGTACTCCAGTTCAGCCTTGTTCACGCCGGGGTGATCGGTAGGATCGTGGATCACTTTCAGCCAGATAAAGCTGAGGATGATGCCCAGGCCGCCCATGAACCAGAACACGTGCGCCCAGCCCACTTCAGAGACCAGCCAGCCCATGATGGGTGCGAAGATCACGGTGGCGAAGTATTGCGCCGAGTTGAAGATCGCTACCGCCGTGCCGCGCTCCTGCGCAGGGAACCAGGCGGCCACAATGCGGCTGTTGCCCGGGAAGGAAGGCGCTTCCGCCAGACCGACCAGGAAACGCAGAATAAACAGCGACATGATGATGCCGAAACCGCTGAAGATATCGACGAACCCTTGCAGGAAGGTAAACAGCGACCAGGTAAAGATGCTCCAGAAGTAGACGCGTTTTGAGCCGAAGCGATCGAGCAGCCAGCCGCCCGGAATCTGACCAATAACGTACGCCCATGAGAAGGCAGAGAAGATATAGCCCAGTCCGACCGAATCGAGGCCGATATCTTTGGACATCGCCGAACCGGCAATCGAAATGGTTGCGCGGTCACCGTAGTTGAATGAGGTGACGATAAATAACATCACCACAATCCAGTAACGGGCATTGGTGCGTTTCTGCACCGTTTCCGCTGTCTGGCTAAAACTATTCATGATGCACTCCTGAAATATAGCGTGAGCTACATTCGCTCTGACTGCATACACATCGCGTTGGGTATCAGAGAGAAGTTGGGTTAAACACGGCGATCTTGTTGTTTTGGCAAACCTTTATTTATTCATCCGGCTGCAGGCGGAAGCGGCAGTGATGCGCCTCTTCAGCCTTTACGGATGAGTAATACGTCGTGACAGATAACCTGACTTTGGCTAACGGAACTCAGTATAAGAACAGGCTGTGGCGATGACATTGGCGCATCGCCCTGGAATAACCGCGTTGTAGAACTGAATGTCTGGCGGATGCACAAAACCCTGCGGTGTGGCTCACGAAAGTGGCAAAAACCGGGTCGAAATCTGCCATTGATAACGCTTCTGCCCGCTGTTTGTGAGGCTCTTCACTTGCTTTTGGATAATCGACTCAAAACAGTGAGGTGAATGAACTTAATGGTGGTCATTTGCACAATGCGCCCCTTGAGCCGCCTCCCTATACTGAAGCTGGCAAACAAGCGTGTGACAGGTCAGAACATTACAGCGTGCCGCACAAGTACGGTACGACAGACAGGAAGGTGAGCGATGAACCCCAACACAGATGAACAACCGCTCTATATCAAAGTCCATGAGCATGACAATGTAGCGATTGTGGTTAACAGCCTGGGTCTGCCAGCCGGCACGCAGTTTGCGGATGGCCTGACACTCACAGAGCATGTGCCGCAGGGCCACAAAGTGGCGCTGAGCGCGATTAACCAGGGTGCAGAGATCGTGCGTTATGGCGAAGTCATTGGCTATGCATTGCGGGATATTGCCCAGGGTAGCTGGATTGATGAGTCGCTGGTGGCGCTGCCGGCAGCCCCTCCGCTGGAGAGTCTGCCGTTAGCCACGCAGGTTCCGCCTGAATTGCCGCCGCTGGAGGGCTACACCTTTGAGGGTTACCGCAATGCCGATGGCAGTGTGGGTACACGTAACCTCCTCGGCATTACTACCAGCGTCCACTGCGTGGCCGGTGTGGTGGATCATGTCGTGCAGATCATTGAACGGGATTTACTGCCGCGCTATACGAATGTCGACGGCGTGGTCGCCCTGAACCACCTCTATGGCTGCGGCGTGGCGATCAATGCACCGGCTGCTGTCGTGCCGATTCGCACCATTCACAATCTGGCGCTGAATGCCAATTTCGGCGGCGAAGTGATGATCGTCAGTCTGGGCTGTGAAAAGTTACAGCCGGAACGTCTGCTGACCGGCACGCCTGACGTACAGGCGATTTCGCTGGACGATCATGACATCGTGCGTTTGCAGGATGAAAAGCTGGTGGGCTTTGGGGCGATGGTGAATGAGATTCTGCAGGTAGCGGAGCGTCATCTGCAGCGGCTCAATCAGCGCCAGCGCGAAACCTGCTCTGCGGCAGAACTGATTGTCGGTATGCAGTGTGGTGGCAGCGATGCGTTCTCGGGCGTGACGGCGAATCCGGCCGTGGGCTTCGCCTCTGATCTGCTGGTGCGCTGCGGCGCTACCGTGATGTTCTCAGAAGTGACTGAAGTGCGTGATGCGATTCACCTGCTGACGCCGCGGGTGATTAATCAGGAAGTTGGTAAGCGCTTACTGGAGGAGATGGCCTGGTATGACAATTACCTCGACCAGGGCCAGACCGATCGCAGCGCTAACCCGTCGCCGGGCAATAAAAAAGGCGGGCTGGCAAACGTGGTGGAGAAAGCCCTTGGGTCGATCGCCAAATCGGGACGCAGCGCCATTGTCGAAGTGCTCTCACCCGGTCAGCGGCCTACGCGGCGTGGATTGATTTATGCGGCGACGCCCGCCAGCGATTTTGTCTGCGGTACGCAGCAGCTGGCATCGGGTATTACTCTGCAGGTGTTTACCACCGGGCGCGGTACGCCTTATGGTCTGGCCGCGATTCCGGTGATCAAGATGGCGACGCGTAATGCCCTGGCCGAGCGCTGGCACGATCTGATGGACATCAATGCCGGGACGATTGCGACCGGTGAAGAGAGTATTGAACAGGTAGGCTGGAGACTGTTTGAGTTGATTCTGGACATTGCCAGTGGCAGGAAGCAGACCTGGTCCGATCGCTGGGGCATCCGTAATCAGCTGGCGGTGTTTAACCCGGCACCCATCACCTGATATCGCACGCCAGGCTTATCTTTATGCAGCTAAGGCAGAGATAAGCCTGGCATTGCCATCAGAGCTGCGCGCCCCAGGCTTCAACCCACGGAGAGGTAACCGCTTCCGGCTCAGGGTTTTCAGAGGCATCAACCAGTAACACCTCTCCAACCCGCTGCGCGCCCTGCTCCTGCAGCAGCGCATCAAAGGTTTTGCCCGCGCCACAAAAATGGTCATAACTGCTGTCACCCAGCGCAATCACGCCATAGCGCAGCGCAGGCTGATGGCCAAGCTTATCTTTAATCGCATGGAACAGGCCTGAAATCGTGTCGGGGAAATCGCCCTGTCCGGTAGTTGAGGTGACAACTAACGCCACATCGCTGGCATAGTTCTGCCAGTCTGCCAGCGTCGGATCGTCAAACACGGTGACGCTGTGACCCTGCTGCTGCAGTAACGGCTCCGCTTCTTCCGCCACCATCAGCGCGTTGCCGTAAACCGTACCCACAAAAATGCCAATCTTTGCCATCTGCTTTCTCCCTTATTCTGAAACGTTATCCTGTCCTGGCGCTGCGTTAAACTCAACCCGCGGCACCTCAGGAATCTGATCCTGCCAGCCAAACTGATTCATCAGATTCTGCCAGACGCCATCCAGTCCGGCGCGAATCAGCAAAGGTTCACCGGTCACCGGATGGGTCAATGCCAGGCTGCTGGCGTGCAGCATCAGTCGGTTAGCGCCAAAATGTTCGGCGGCCCCCCGGTTCTGACGCAGATCACCGTGCGCCGAATCACCGATAATCGGATGACGCAGGTGTGACATATGGCGACGCAGTTGATGCTTGCGACCGGTTTTAGGGGCCATTTCAACCAGGCTGTATCGCGACGTGGGATAACGACCAATGCCGACCGGCATCTCAACGGTGGCCAGTGACTGATAATCGGTGACGGCGGGCTGGGCGGTACGCGCTTCAGTGGCATGTTTGTCAGCAATTTTATCCAGCTCTTCCACCAGCGGATAGTCGAGCGTCCCGCTGCTCTCCAGCCAGCCGCGTACCACGGCGTGATAGGTTTTCTGCATCTGGTGCTGTTCAAACTGCAGGGAAAGCAGACGTCCGACTTCACTCGAAAGCCCCATCAGCAGCACGCCTGACGTCGGCTTGTCCAGACGGTGCGCGGTAAAGACATGCTGTCCGATTTGGTCACGAACGGTCTGCATCACAAACACCGTTTCATGGCGATCCAGCCAGCTGCGATGCACCAGCCAGCCGCTGGGCTTGTTGACGGCAACCAGCCACTCATCCTGATAAAGTATCTCCAGCATTAGTGGGCAGCATCCTTGATCATCGCATCCAGCTGACGCAGGGTCAGCAGCAGCGGTGCAATACCGGGCTGATCAGGCACCAGCGTCATCTCATAGTAGGGGGCAACGGCAAAGTTTTGCGGTAACGGATGCCGGGCGGCAATCAGGGCATGCATGCGCGGGACTAAGACCCACTGGAGCCACTGCAGCGGCTCCAGCGTATCCAGGCAAAAAGGTTCCTGGCTTTCAAGCGCGCCCCCGGCTGGCGGCGTACTCTGCCAGAGATGGTGCTCACGCATCACCGCTTCCAGTTGCTCCAGCCGTTGCGTAATCAATTGTTCGGGCGTCATGCGCCACCTCCAGCGAGCAGTCAAAAATGGGCGGCAAGCATATCACTTGTTGGCACAGGCACAAAAAAAGGGAGCACTGTATAAACAGTGCTCCCGGTTCGTTTGCAGCCATCCTGCTACGTTTATGCTCCCTGCTCTTCCATGACAACTTGTCCAGTGCGAACTCCTGTCGCGCATCGTCCTGATGTATCCTTAGCGTCCTGGCCCACCACCTCTTCTGAGGGGTTCTCATTCTCCATCCTGGAGGTGTCCCTTACTCAATCCTGAGCGATCCTGTTTCGTCCTGAAACCTTCCGTGTGCCGTAAGCTCCGTTACGTTCCTGCCTCATGGCTTATCATCATCCTGACGATATCTGTTTCCTGAGCGTCCTGCAGTGCGAAACATTTTGACAGAACTCGTTACGCGCACAAGGTACTCACAGCGGAACTTTACGAAATGTGCGGTACAAATTAGGATAAACGCCATTAAGTTGATGATTCACAATATTTTTACATCCTGGCCTTCCGGATGTCTCAACTGTTATATGGCGATCTCTTACAGCAGATGTAAGAGATGTCTCACAAGCCGAGCGGCAAATCACTGCAAATCAGATGATAACCGGTTGTAATGACTTAAGAAATATCTCAAGACTTTCTGCTAAGACGACACGCTGTTTACGGCCAGGCTGCTCCAGAATGACTTCGCCACTAAGATTAGACAGAGAGATGATCTCCTCCTCTGAATCGGTGGTGGCAATAAACAGCGTCGGCGACTGTTTCAGGCGGCGCTGCATCACCAGATGCCCAATCAGATTCTCCTGTAACCGCAGGAAATCTTCTTCACTCCATACCTGCAACAGCGTCAGCTGATTCTCACCAAAACGGGCCTGCATATCCCCGGCAAACTGCGTGGTGTAGAAATCTGTGATCGGCGGCTGGAGCTGGATGTCGATCGCCCGCTCAATCGCATCCAGCGTCGTTGGCAGACTAAACGGCTGCGGCTGCCAGATGACCCGCTGGTCGCGATCCTCCAAAACACAGGGCGACGGGACGCCATAAAGATCGCTGCTGGCCGGCCCATGTCCCGCCTGCTGAAGCCAGTGCTGGCAGTATCGGGTGGTAAAGTCGCGCAACGCGGCGGCAGTTTGCTGCATCATTCATATTCTCACTTCTGATGGGTTACACTTAGCCACTTTGATTAATTTTGGTGGTAACCGCAATGACTACTCACGAACAGGATCAGGCACTCAGTAACCTGACGCTGGGCAAACCCACAGCCTATCACGATCGGTATGACAACAGCTTACTGCAGTCGGTGCCACGCAGCCTGAACCGTGAACCGCTTGGCCTGTTTCCCGACAGCCTGCCTTTTACCGGCAGCGATATCTGGACCCTGTATGAACTCTCGTGGCTCAACAGCAAAGGTCTGCCTCAGGTTGCCGTCGGCGAAGTGGTGCTGGATGCGCAGAGCCGCAATCTTATCGAGTCGAAAAGCTTCAAGCTCTACCTGAACAGCTTCAACCAGACCCGCTTTGCTGACTGGGGCGAGGTCCGGCAGACGCTGGAGCGGGATCTGAGTGCCTGTGCCGAAGGTGAAGCGCGGGTCGCGCTGTTCCGCCTTAATGAGATAGAAGGTCAGCCCATCGGTCATTTTGAGGGGAGCTGCATTGATGAGCAGGATATCGCCATCGAGGATTACCGCTTCAATGCTGATTATCTGGCGGATGCCACCGGCAGCGAAATCGTTGAGGAGACGCTGGTCAGCCACCTGCTCAAGTCAAACTGCCTGATTACCAATCAGCCTGACTGGGGTTCGGTAATGATCCGCTACAAAGGCCCGCGGATTGACCGTGAAGCGCTGCTGCGCTACCTGGTCTCATTCCGCCAGCACAACGAATTTCACGAGCAGTGCGTCGAGCGCATCTTTAATGATGTGATGCGTTTCTGCCATCCGGAAGCGCTGACGGTTTATGCGCGCTATACCCGTCGTGGCGGGCTGGATATCAACCCGTGGCGCACCAATGTGCCCTTCTCACCCGGTTTTTCACGACTGGTTCGTCAGTAGTTTGCGAGACTTCTCGCAGGCTGCGTGCAGGAAGCGCAGTTCCGCTTGAGCTGTGCGGGCCGACAAGGCTACTCTGGTGATGGCGGTAACCTGCGGGTTGCCGACCAGGGATTTTCGTCACTGCCGTTGCAGTGCCAACACGCACCCAGGCGGGTGCAAAGGAGTTCATTTGATTACCCATATCAGCCCACTTGGCTCAATGGATCTGCTCTCGCAGCTGGAAGTGGATATGCTGAAGCGCACAGCCAGCAGTGACCTCTACCAGCTGTTTCGCAATTGCTCTCTGGCCGTACTTAACTCCGGCAGCCAGACTGACAGCAGCCACGAACTGCTTTCCCGCTTTGAGAACTTCGATATCAACGTGCTGCGCCGTGAGCGCGGCGTCAAACTGGAACTGATCAATCCGCCGGAAGAGGCGTTCGTGGATGGCCGCATCATCCGATCACTACAGGCTAACCTGTTTGCGGTGCTGCGTGACATCCTGTTTGTCAGCGGTCAGCTCAACATGCCGGGCCGTTTCACGGCAGCCGAAGAGAACGATTCCGCCACGATCACCAACACCGTGTTTTCCATTCTGCGTAATGCGCGGGCACTGCACATCGGCGAGTATCCCAACACCGTAGTGTGCTGGGGCGGTCACTCTATCAATGCCGTTGAGTACCAGTATTGCCGCAACGTCGGAACACAGCTTGGGCTGCGTGAACTGAACATCTGTACCGGCTGCGGGCCGGGCGTAATGGAAGCGCCGATGAAAGGGGCCGCCGTTGGCCATGCTCAGCAGCGCTATCGTGACAGCCGCTTTATCGGCCTGACCGAACCCTCAATCATCGCGGCTGAACCGCCGAATCCGCTGGTGAATGAGCTGATCATCATGCCGGACATTGAAAAACGTCTGGAAGCGTTTGTGCGTATCGCCCACGGCATCATCATTTTCCCTGGCGGTGTCGGCACAGCAGAAGAGCTGCTCTATCTGCTGGGCATCCTGATGAATCCGCACAACAGCGATCAGGTGCTGCCGCTGATTCTGACCGGGCCGAAAGAGAGCGCCGATTACTTCCGCGTGCTGGATGATTTCATTGTTAACACGCTGGGTGAGCAGGCACGTAAGCATTATCAGATCATCATTGATGATGCGGCAGAAGTCGCTCGTCTGATGAAGAAAGCGATGCCGCAGGTGAAAGAGAATCGTCGTGAAACCGGCGATGCTTACAGCTTTAACTGGTCGATTCGCATTGAACCGGATCTGCAGGTGCCGTTCCTGCCAACCCATGAAAATATGGCGAACCTTAATCTCTACACCAACCAGCCTCCTGAGAAGCTGGCTGCTGACCTGCGCCGCGCTTTCTCAGGCATCGTCGCGGGTAACGTTAAAGAGATAGGTATCCGCGAAATCCGTGAGAAGGGCCGCTTTAAACTGCATGGCGACCCCGACATCATGCACCGCATGGATGAACTGCTGCAGGGATTCGTTGCCCAGCAACGCATGAAACTGCCAGGCACCGCCTACATCCCCTGCTACGAAATTATCAAATAAATCAGGAGGCAGCCCCCGGGCTGCCCATACTCTCATGGCTCTTCATCTTGTTATTGTTGACGCGTTGAATCTGATTCGCCGTCTGCATGCGGTACAAGGCTCACCCTGTGTCGAAGGCTGCGTAGCCGCACTGCGCCAGGTACTGGGTCACGCCCATCCGACTCACGCCGTAGCGGTATTTGATGGCGAAGCGCGTCATCAGGGCTGGCGACATCAGCTGCTACCCGATTACAAAAGCGGTCGCCCGCCGATGCCAGACGATTTACAGGCAGAGATGCCGGCGTTACAGGAGGCGTTTCGTGCCGCAGGCGTCAGCTGCTGGATAGCGGGCGAGGATGAGGCGGATGATTTAGCGGCGACCCTGGCGGTGAAAATGGCTCAGGCCGGACATCAGGCCACTATTGTTTCCACTGACAAAGGTTACTGTCAGCTACTGGCACCCGAGATTCGCATCCGTGACTACTTCCAGAAACGCTGGCTCGATCTGCCCTTTATCGAAGCTGAGTTTGGCGTGGCGCCACAGCTTCTGCCCGATTACTGGGGATTGTGCGGCATCAGCAGCAGTAAAATTCCGGGCATCACCGGCATCGGTCCGAAAAGCGCGAAACAGCTGCTGACAGAGTTTCACACGCTTGAAGGGATCTATCAGCAACTGGATAAGGTGCCCGCCAAATGGCAGGAAAAGCTCGCGGAAGGTCAGCAGATGGCTGAGATCAGCCGTCAGGTAGCCACGCTGAAACGGGATCTGGTGTTGCAGGGAAATCTGAATACGCTGCGTTATACCGGCTGAGTGCAGCTGCACTCAGCCGGGTGAGGGTGATTAACGTTCGTCGCGACGGCCACCGGTCGCTGCCCACATACGGCGCACATGAACCGTCACCTCTTCGCGGTCATGATAGAGCTGACGGGCGCGAATCTGCACGTTTATGCCGTTCTCATCAAAGCGCTCCTGCATCATTGCCAGATTCTGCGTCACCTCTTCATAGCGCTTTTTCATCGGCAATTTAAGGTTGAAGATCGCTTCACGGCACCAGCCGTTGACCAGCCAGTCGGTCATCAGGTTAGCCACCCGAACCGGCTTCTCCACCATGTCACACACCAGCCAGCTGATGTTGGTGCGTGGCGGCCGGAATTTAAATCCATCGGCTTTCTCGTGCATCACCTGTCCGGTATCCATCAGGCTCGGGGCCATCGGTCCGTTGTCCACCGCATAAACCATCATGCTGCGCTGGACAAGCTGATAAGTCCAGCCGCCCGGACAGGCTCCGAGATCCACGGCGTACATGCCGCTGGCTAAACGCTCATCCCACTCATCCGCAGGGATAAAGACGTGGAACGCCTCTTCCAGCTTAAGCGTGGAACGACTTGGCGCATCGGAAGGAAATTTAAGGCGTGGAATACCCATGTAAAACGGCGAGCTGTTTTCCCGGATGGAGTAGCCGACATAACAGGTGCCAGGTGCGATGAAAAACACATGCACTACCGGGCGTTTCGGACTTTCATAGTTCAGCAGAATTTTGCTTTCACGCAGTGCTGAACGCAGTGGCACGGTGAACTTGCGGCAGAATTTGGTCAGCTCTTTGGCTTCGTTGGTGTCAGGGACTTCAACACGCAGTTCACCACCCTTTTCCACCACGCCGGTCAGCATGCCGACAATTGGGGTAATGCGATCTTCCTGCGGCAGGTCACGCAGCATTTCACCGACGACCAGCATCTGACGGGCAAAGATCAGCTCGTCAAACGGCAGTTCACGCGCCAGACGCTCAGCATCTTCAAACTGATAGCACTCAAACAGCACGTAGCCGGAGTCATCTTTAACCCGTGGAAAACCGTAGATTTCACGTTCCGCTGCTTTAGCACTGATTTCTGCCGCACACTCTTTTTCAAAACCGGGACGACAATAGAGTAAAACTTTATTCATGGCGTTCTGCCTTTCGTTTAAGACGCAGAGCGCCAATCAACATCAATACCCAACCGGCGAGGAAACAGATCCCGCCCACTGGTGTGATAAAAACCCAAAACTTCAGATGTGACAGCGCCAGACAATATAGGCTGCCACTAAATAACACGGTGCCAAGCGCCATCAGCGCACTGCTCCAGTAAAACCAGATATTGGCGCGGCGTAACATCGCGGCACCCAGTCCCATCACCGCTAAGGTGTGATAAGCCTGATATTCCAGCCCGGTATGAATCCAGGCCATTTCAGCCGCACCAAGCGACTGACTCAAAACGTGGGCACCAAATGCGCCAAAAGCCACCAGCAGAAATCCGCTGATAGCCGCAAAAACAAACATGGCACGACTGGACATTAACCGATCCTCTGGGTGCTTTTTGCATCTGAATGCAAACAAATCAAACTGTTACTGTTGATAGCGGAAGCGGAATTTTTCTTGTTCGGTTGCAGCTTTTTCCAGGATCCACTGTCGGAAGGCGGCTATTTTACCCAGTTCTGCCTGACTGTCATGACAAACCAGATAAAAAGCGTTTTTACTCACTAATACGTCATTAAACGGGCAGATTAACCGTCCGGCTTCGATTTCACTCTGCGCCATCACATTATTCGCCAGCGCCACGCCCTGACCATGAATCGCCGCCTGCAAAACCATGGCGCTGTGGCTGAAGATCGGTCCCTGCTGAACATTGATATGCTGCAGGCCCAGCTGGCGAATATACGATTGCCACTCCCGGCGGGAGGCATCATGCAGCAGGGTAAAGCGCGAGAGATCCATCGGCGTTTTCAGCGGATTCTCTCCGGTCATCAGTGACGGCGAACAGACCGGCAGCAGATATTCGGCATAGAGTTTTTCAACGCGCAGTCCGGGCCAGTTGCCCCGACCGTAAAAAATCGCCACATCAACATCGTCGGCCAGTTTCTCTTCGTCGCGGTCAACCGCCTGAATACGCACGTCGATTCCCGGATAAGCCATATTAAAGCTGGAGAGGCGGGGAACCAGCCACTGAATGGCAAAGCTCGGCAGTAAACTGACCGTCAGCGCACCCTTGGCACTGCGCGCCTGCAGTTTGCGGGTCGCTTCATTGATCGCCTGGAAAATCTCTTTGATGTCGAGATAGTAGCTTTGTCCTTCTTCGGTCAGCAAAAGCGAACGATTCCTCCGGCGAAACAGCTTTAACCCCAGAAAATCTTCCAGAGATTTAATCTGATGGCTTACAGCAGCCTGGGTGACAAACAGCTCTTCAGCGGCTTTGGTAAAGCTTAAATGGCGCGCAGCGGCATCAAAAACACGCAGTGCGTTGAGAGGAGGAAGGCGTTTCGACATGGTTTTCCGTATCCGGATCGGCGAAAAATACGCAGGCTTATACAAAGCGTTTACGTATTAGAATTTTTAATCCGAGGCATTATAATTTGTCCGTTGAGGAACCTCCAGCAAATACCTATAGTTGCCGCACTTCCTGAGCCGGAACGAAAAGTTTTTAGAATTGTGAGTGAGTTCGCAGATTTTCTGAAAGCTTTTGGCTTGTGGTCGTGATGTTGTGTTTGCAATTTTTGATCCGACGATTGCGGATCAAGCGCTTAATTCCTGTAGATTTACCCTGTCTGTCCATAGTGATTTTTAAATAGCACCGCTAATTGCGGTGCTTTTTTTTTGCTTATTACTTGCCAGACTCGACCATTTCTTTGACATCAGAGCGGTTGATTTGCTGCTCGTTGCCATTCGCATCTTTATAGCTGATCATGCCGGTATCGTTATCGACTTTAGGCTTGCCGGCAGCGACAATGGTGCGTCCATCATTGGTATGCATCACGTAATTGCTTGAACAGGCAGTCAGGGTGAAAGCCAGCGTACACATGGCCAGTACTGCGGTAATTTTTTTCATCTGCTATCTCCTTGTAGATTGATTGCATCAAACCACCCGCGTTACGCTAACCCGAGGCAGCCGATAAGTGAGTTCGACTAGTAAACGTCCCGTAGTTATGCGGGTTTGGTTCAAACCTTGCAATATTTAGCATAACGCGCTTTTCCAGCTTTGCCAGACGCAGACCATTCTTTCAGTTTGGTCCTAATTTTTCTTATCATGGACCAGGCATGACCGCATTCAATCCCACCGCATTCCGCCAGCAGTTTCCCGCACTCGCCGACGCCGGCGTTTATCTCGACAGCGCCGCAACCACGCTGAAGCCGCAGGCCGTCATTGACAGCACGCAGCAGTTTTACAGCCTGAGCGCGGGTACAGTTCATCGCAGCCAGTTTGCCGCCGCCCAGGCTTTAACTCATCGCTATGAACAGGCGCGTCATCAGGTTGCCCGCTGGCTTAACGCCGCTGACGATCGTGAGATTGTCTGGACGCGCGGCACCACTGAAGCAATAAACCTGGTGGCGAACAGCTGGCTGCGGCCTCGCCTGCAGCCCGGTGATGAGATTGTGGTCAGCGAGGCTGAACATCACGCCAACCTGGTGCCCTGGCTGATGGCCGCCCAGGCGTGCGGCGCCCGCGTCGTAAAATGGCCGTTGGGGCCAGACCGTCTGCCGGATATCAGCCTGTTACCTGCCCTGCTCAACAGCCGCACCCGCCTGCTGGCTGTCGGCCAGATGTCGAACGTCACCGGCGGGTGTCCCGATCTCGCCAGGGCGATTCCGCTGGCGCACGCCGTGGGCGCGAAAGTGATGGTCGATGGCGCGCAGGGCGTGGTGCACTGCCCGCCAGACGTACGGGCGCTGGATATCGACTTTTACGCTTTTTCCGGCCATAAGATTTACGGCCCGATGGGCATTGGCGCGTTATATGGCAAAGCGGAACTGCTGGAGGCGATGGAGCCCTGGCAGGGCGGCGGTAAGATGATTACGGATGTCGATTTCAATGGTTTCACGCCGCAGCCGGTGCCGTGGCGTTTTGAGGCCGGTACCCCGAATGTGGCGGGCGTGGTGGGTCTGAGTGCCGCACTGAGCTGGCTGGCGCAGTACGATCTGCCCGAAGCCGAGTGCTGGAGTCAGCAGCTTGCCTCGCTGGCGGAAGAGCAGCTGGCAGAACTGCCCGGCTTTCGCAGCTTCCGCTGTGGCAACGCCAGCCTGCTGGCTTTTGAAATTGCTGACCTGCATCACAGCGATCTGGTGACGCTGCTGGCTGAGCAGGGAATCGCCCTGCGCGCTGGCCAGCACTGTGCGCAGCCGTTGCTGACGGCACTGGGCGTCAGCGGCACGCTGCGGGCCTCTTTTGCACCCTATAATAATCTGCAGGATGTTGATACGCTGGTGCGCGCCATGAAAAGCGCCATCTCGCTGTTATCGGAGTTTTGATTATGCGTTCATCGCTGTTAGCGCCACACCCGTTTGGCGAACAGATTACCGTTGCCAGCCTGAAAGAGAGTTTCGGCCGCTTTCATCAGTGGGAGGATCGTTATCGCCAGCTGATCCAGCTGAGCCGCCAGTTGCCTGCCTTGCCGGAGGAACTGAAAACAGCGGAAATTGAACTGAGCGGGTGTGAAAACCGGGTCTGGCTGGGCAGCCAGTTAACTGAAGATGGCTCACTGCACTTCTATGGTGACAGTGAAGGACGGATTGTGCGCGGCCTGCTGGCCGTGCTGCTGACCGCCGTTGAGGGCCAGACGCCGCAGCAATTGCTGGCCACCGATCCCTTAACCCTGTTTGATGAACTCGGCCTGCGCGCCCAGCTCAGCGCCTCCCGCAGCAGCGGCCTGCAGGCACTGGCCACCGCAGTTGAACACGCGGCTCGTCAGGCACTGACGGCGTCCTGACGCGCCGCGCGCGCCAGAAACTTCTTCAGCGCATGCGAAACGGCAACAAAGCCGAAGGTCGCGGTAACCATGGTTGCCGCGCCAAAGCCAGATGTGCAATCCATTCTCTTCGGACCCTCTGCCGTGCTGCGTGAAGCACAGACACTGCCATCTGCCTGCGGATAGACCAGCGCTTCGGTGGAAAAAACGCAGTCGATGCCGAGTTTGCCTTTGCTGTTTTTCACCACGCCCAGACTTTTCAGCCGTTCGCGCAGCTTCGCCGCCAGCGGATCCTGAATGGTTTTTGCCAGATCGGTGACCTGGATCTGGGTTGGATCAATCTGCCCGCCCGCGCCACCGGTGGTGATCAGCGGGATCTTATTCCGGCGACACCAGGCGATCAGCGCCGCTTTAGGCCGCACGCTGTCGATAGCATCGATCACGTAGTCAAAACCGGCAGCCATCAGTTCGGCGGTGTTTTCAGGCGTAATAAAGTCATCAATGCAGATCACTTCGCAGTCGGGATTAATCGCACGCAGCCGATCCGCCATCACGTCCGTTTTGGCTTTGCCAACGTTGCCCTGCAGCGCATGAAGCTGTCGGTTGGTGTTAGTAATACAGACATCATCCATATCTATCAGGGTGATTTTACCAATCCCGGTGCGCACAAGTGCTTCCGCCGCCCAGGATCCGACGCCGCCAATACCAATGACGCAGAAGTGTGCGTCAGCAAAACGTTGCAGCGCATCCTGGCCATAGAGACGCGCCGTGCCGCCAAAGCGCTGATGCCAGGCGTCATTTAACACTTTCATAGTTGAACCTGTTACGTCGTGCGGGCCCGGGGACCCGCAGAGAAGAATTTAATTAGAGCCGAGAAGCAGTGAACCATTATTACCGTTTTGCGGGCTGGAGAACAGCGGCTGTCCGGCCCCCGGTGCGGCTTTGATCACCCAGACGCGTCCGTAGTGATTATAGAAGCCCGCCAGATGTGCGGCGTCAGGGCCGATACCCTGATAGATATCAAAGTGCTGCCCTTTAATTGCGCCGCCCACGTCGAGCGCCACCATCAGGCGCATCTCATATTTGCCGTTGAATTTGCCCTTCTCATTCAACTGCGGCACTTCTGCCAGCAGTACGGTGCCCGCCGGAATAATTGAGCGGTCAGAAGCAACGGAAGCTTTCGCTACCAGCGGAACGGCGCTGGCACCGCGTACTGGCGTAAACGGCTCAGCTTTAAAGAAAACGAATGATGGGTTGGTTTCCAGCAGCGAACGCACTTCCTGCGGTGAGTGCTCCTGCGCCCACTGGCGAATCGCCTGCATCGACATATCTTCGCGCTTCACTTCGCCGCGATCGATCAGCTCTTTACCAATACTGTGATAACCCCAGCCATTTTTACCGGCGTAACCAAAGAAGGTCATCGGGCGGCCATCGCCAAAGTCGACATAACCACTGCCCTGCACATCCATCATGAAGTTATCAATCAGCGAGTTGCTGTAGGCAATGACGTAGCGGTCATCCAGTCCGCCACTATAGATAGAGGCGCGGCTTGGTAATTTTTCACCGCGTTTGCGCGGCGGCATGCGGTAGATCGGATACTGGAACTCACCCTGACGGGTGTAACGCGCTTCGATGACCGGCGTGTAGTAACCCGTGAACTGCACGTTACCGTAGTTATCCGTGCCCTCCATCTGCCAGGCGTTCAGGCCATACTGACGAAGCTGCCGGGTATCGGCTCCCGCCATCAGCCAGCTTTCAATTGCACTGTAGGTGCCGTTCTGACGACTATAAAGGGCGGATGAGGCGGACTGAATCTGGCGAACCTGATCGCCAAAGTCTTTGCCATTAACCGGCGCGCCTTTCGCGTTGGGCTGATTTACCAGCGCCAGCGGCTGTTCCAGTTTTCCATCTTTATATTGCTGACCGCGATCGGTCGGTTTAGAGCTACAGGCCGCCAGCAGCGTGATTAACGCGCCAGTAAGTGCATACTTCACCCAATGTGATTTCATTATCTTCTCTTTTTATAACTGTTCGCCCCGCGACGATAGCAAAGCCCCCGACAGAATGAAATGCATCCGCTTTGACCTGGCGCATATCAGTTCAATAATTAACCAGATGGTTGAATCCTTCAGCAACTGGCTGTTAATTTGGCGTTTATCTTTAAAAAGGGGTTGCATGAATTAGCGCGGAGAGTATAGTGCGCTTCCACGGACGCGGGGTGGAGCAGCCTGGTAGCTCGTCGGGCTCATAACCCGAAGGTCGTCGGTTCAAATCCGGCCCCCGCAACCAATACTTCTGCAGCAGTTTTACAGAAGTCGCAATGTGAGAAGTAAAAGTAAGAAGCAATACGGACGCGGGGTGGAGCAGCCTGGTAGCTCGTCGGGCTCATAACCCGAAGGTCGTCGGTTCAAATCCGGCCCCCGCAACCAATACTTCTGCAGTAGTTTTACAGAAGTCACAATGTGAAAAAAGTATGATACGGACGCGGGGTGGAGCAGCCTGGTAGCTCGTCGGGCTCATAACCCGAAGGTCGTCGGTTCAAATCCGGCCCCCGCAACCAATCATTTAAACACCTGAAAGGGTGTTTTTTTGTTTCTGACGTTCCCAAAACACCTCTTTAGCCCCTCTCTGCCCTTAAAAGCGTGCGGATAGCCGGGCTACCCGCACTCTCCATCACCGATGGGCTAATGCCGCCCCACTCTTCACATAAGCCTTAATACCCTCCAGAATCGCCTCCGCAACCTGATGCTGATAGCGGGTGGTTCGCAACTTGCGCTCCTCTTCCACATTACTGATAAACGCGGTCTCGACCAGGATGGACGGGATATCCGGGGCTTTCAGCACCGCAAATCCAGCCTGGTCCACGGTGCGTTTGTGGAGATGGTTGATGCGCCCCATGCGATGCAGTACCTCTTTGCCAAACTTCAGGCTGTCATGAATCGTCTGGCGCTGCACCATATCGAACATGGTGTGATCCAGATAGCGGTCACCGCTTTTGCTGACGCCGCCAATCAGGTCGGATTCATTCTGCGTCTGCGCCAGGAAACGGGCGGCTGCGGAAGTGGCACCGCTGGTCGATAAGGCAAACACCGAAGAGCCTCGCGCCGCGCGACTGGTAAAGGCATCCGCATGAATAGAAACAAAGAGATCGGCGCGCTGTTTACGAGCTTTAGCGACCCTGACGCGCAGCGGAATAAAAACATCTTCATTGCGCGTCATATAGGCTTTCATGTTGGGCTGTTTATCGATCAGCGCTTTGAGCCGCCGTCCGATCTTCAGCACAATATCTTTTTCGCGGGTTTTATATTTACCGTGCGCGCCCGGATCTTCCCCACCGTGACCGGGATCGATCATGATGATGATCGGACGATCACGCCCCGCTTTGCCCGGCAACGGGGCCTGCACGCCCTCATCTTTCTCCAGATCGCCCTGGTTATAATCTTTCAGCAGGGCCAGCAACGGATCCTCTTCTATCGGGTTCTGGCTCGGATAGAGATCGACTACCAGCCGGTGATTGATCCCGGCGACCGGCGAGAGATTGAAGATCTTCGGCGCGACGTTGCGCTTCAACTCCAGGACGACGCGCACCGTGTTGCTGTCGAACTGGCCGACACGGGCATTTTTAATAAAGGGATCGTCTACCCGTACCTGCTTATCCACCCCTTTCAGGGCCGAATTGAGATGCAGGCCCTGAATATCTATGACGAGACGTTCGGGATTGCTCAGCGCAAACTGCTTATACTTCAGCGCGACATTGGACTCCAGCGTCATACGCGAGTAGGTGGATGAGGGCCAGATTCGCACCGCCACAATGTGGTTCTTCGCCGCCAGTCCTGTGCGGCTGACGCTTAACAGCAGTAAGGCGCCTGTCCCCTGTAAAAATCGTCTGCGTGAAAATTGGGAATTACCGTCTGACATGCCGCTCCAGCTGCTGTGTGATGTCTAAAAAATCGCCAGTTAATCAAATGGCGGCGAAAACTTTATCCAATCCGCAGCATGATGTCACTCCGGAAACCCTAAATAATGCAGGCTGTTAGCGGCTTTGACACCCATAAAAACGTAAATTTTCGTCAGGATTAAGACTTGCAAAATCGGGCGTAAAAGCATAAAAATACAAAAAATACGAATAAACATTCACTGAGGGTTGGCCGTGAAGGAACGTAGTACCGAACTGGTTCAGGGTTTTCGCCATACCGTTCCCTATATCAATGCCCACCGGGGTAAAACCTTTGTCATCATGCTCGGTGGCGAAGCGATTGAGCATGAGAACTTCTCCGGCATCGTTAATGATATCGGCCTGCTGCACAGCCTGGGCATCCGCCTGGTCGTGGTTTATGGCGCCCGGCCGCAGATTGATGCCAGCCTCGCTCAGCAGCAGCTGGAGCCGGTTTATCATAAATTTACTCGGGTGACCGACGCACAATCGCTGGAGTTAGTGAAGCAGGCTGCCGGCCGGTTGCAGTTAGATATCACTGCCCGCCTCTCAATGAGTCTCAACAACACCCCACTGCAGGGCGCGCAT
This sequence comes from Pantoea sp. R13S299, assembly GCF_048515925.1. Classification (NCBI taxonomy): domain Bacteria; kingdom Pseudomonadati; phylum Pseudomonadota; class Gammaproteobacteria; order Enterobacterales; family Erwiniaceae; genus Pantoea; species Pantoea sp. R13S299. The sequence goes on along the minus strand of NZ_JBLYEF010000004.1, from coordinate 345,182 downwards.
ATCAATGTGGTCAGCGGCAACTTCATTATTTCGCAGCCGCTGGGTGTGGATGATGGCGTGGACTACTGTCACAGCGGACGTATCCGTCGTATTGATGAAGAGGCTATTCATCGCCAGCTGGATAACGATGCCATTGTGCTGATGGGGCCGGTGGCAGTTTCTGTGACCGGCGAAAGCTTTAATCTGACCTCGGAAGAAGTGGCCACCCAGCTGGCGATTAAGCTTAAAGCGGAAAAAATGATCGGCTTCTGCTCTGAGCAAGGTGTACTGAACAGCGAAGGTGAAATCATCTCCGAGCTGTTCCCGAATGACGCGCAGGCCCGTATCGACGAGATTGAAAAGGAAGGCGACTATCTTTCCGGGACGGTCCGCTTCCTGCGTGGTGCCGTAAAAGCCTGTCGCAGTGGCGTGCGCCGCAGCCATTTAATCAGCTATCAGGAAGATGGCGCGCTGTTGCAGGAGCTCTTCTCGCGCGACGGTATCGGTACGCAGATCGTGATGGAGTCGGCCGAGCAGATCCGTCGCGCCAATATCAACGATATCGGCGGCATTCTCGAACTGATTCGTCCGCTGGAGCAGCAGGGCATTCTGGTGCGTCGCTCACGCGAGCAGCTGGAAATGGAGATCGATAAGTTCACGATTATTCAGCGCGACAATCTGACCATCGCCTGTGCCGCACTCTATCCGTTTATGGATGAGAAGATTGGTGAGATGGCCTGTGTGGCGGTTCATCCTGACTATCGCAGCTCCTCACGCGGAGAGATGCTGTTGCAGCGCGTGGCGTTGCAGGCGAAGCAAATGGGGCTGGAAAAGCTGTTTGTGTTAACCACCCGCAGCATCCACTGGTTCCAGGAACGCGGCTTTACGCCGGTCGATATCGAGTCACTGCCTGAGAGTAAAAAAGAGATGTACAACTATCAGCGCCGCTCAAAAGTGCTGATGGCCGATCTCACCTGATTTAATCCCGAAGGGACAGCCCGCCTCATGGTCTGTCCCCTCTCTTCTTAACCGGTTTCACCCAGTCGCTCCACCAGACCGCTGCGTCGCTGCGTTTGCAGCTGCACGGCACGCTGAAACACGCCCGGTTCGCTGTAAATGGTCAGTTGTCTGCGCGCACGGGTAATCGCGGTATAGACCAGTTCACGGGTCAGCACCGGCAGAAACTGCGTCGGCATCACCAGCGCGGTGTGTTCAAACTCCGATCCCTGCGATTTGTGCACCGTCATCACCCAGGCGGTTTCATGTGAAGGTAACCGGCTCGGCTGAATCGCCTTGATCGACCCATCCGGTAGCGGGAAAAAGACCTTCAGATTGCCCTCTTCATCCCGCAGCGTAATGCCGATATCGCCATTAAACAGGCCGAGCGCGCTGTCATTTCGGGTAATCATCACCGGACGTCCTTCATACCAGCGGCTGCCCATACCAGGACGCCGGATGCGCTGCAGCTGCATCAGTCGCTGCTCAATGCGCTGGTTAAGTCCCTGCACGCCAAACGGCCCGTCACGAAGCGCACAAAGCAGCTGATAACGACCAAACGCAGCTATCACCTCAGCGGGCGGTGCCTGCTGTCTGATGAGCTGCAGGAAGGGCTGATAGCCCTGTGCGACCTCATCGAGCATCGCCTGATACGTTTCAGCGCTGTCCAGCGGCTGGTAACTGACATCTTCATGAGCCGCAGCAAACACTGCCCTGACCTGCTCTGCATCGCCCTGATTGATTGCTTTGGCCAGCAGGCCGATGCCGGATGAGGCATCAAAACGATAACTTTTTTGCAGTAGACAGATGCTGTCGCGCACTGCCGGAGCCTGCGCATCATCACTGCCCTGCAAAGTGCAGCCGGTCAGCAGAGCGAGCTGCTCTGCCCGCGCCAGGCTGTAGCCGCTTTCTGTGCAACGGCAGATATCACCCAGCACCGCCCCGGCTTCAACAGAGGCCAGCTGATCGCGATCGCCCAGAAACACCACGCGGGCATGCGCAGGCAGCGCGGCGATCAGTTTTGCCATCATGGAGAGATCGACCATCGACGCTTCATCCACCACCAGCACATCAAGATGCAGTGGGTTACCCGCATGATAGCGCAGCCGCTGGGTATCGGGCTGCGCGCCCAGCAGGCGATGCAGCGTGGTGGCTTCGGCGGGAAAACGCCGCCGCTCTTCATCGCTGACCGCCAGATCCTGCAGCGCCCGGCCCAGAGACTCGGTCAGCCGCGCGGCGGCTTTACCGGTCGGTGCCGCCAGCTGAATACGCAGCGCGCCAGGATTCAGGCGAATCAGAGCGGCGAGCAGTTTCGCTACCGTGGTGGTTTTGCCGGTACCCGGCCCGCCGGAAATCACCGCCGTCTTGCGGGTCAGCGCCACGGCCGCCGCAATTTTCTGCCAGTTCTCCGGCTGGTCACCAAACAGGGTGTTAAGTATTTCGCCCGCGGCGCTGATATCAAAGGCGGTTTTCACTTCCTGTGCCGCAAAGAAGTCGGCGACCCGACCTTCGCTTTGCCACAGCCGATGCAGATATAAACGCTGTTTACTGAGCACCAGCGGCGTCACCCGGCTGCCGTCACTGACAGCCGGCCAGTCCGCAAAGCGTGCTGGCCAGTCATCCGGCGCGCCAGCCGCCTGCCAGATGGCCTGAGCCAGCGCAGGCTGACGCCCGGCAAAGAGGTTCGCTTCACTGAGATTGCTCAGTGGTAAACAGACATGCCCTTCACCCGCCTCAGCGCTGACGCAGGCGGCCGCCAGCAGCAGCGCAGGCTGCGATTCCGGCGCCACCAGCTGGGCAAACTGAATATCCAGCGGCCGCAGGAGACGCTTCTCTACCGCCTGCAGCAACAGGCTCAGCATGTCACTCATAACATCTCCCCGGTTTCACCAAACAGTGCATCGATCTCTTCCACAAAGGCTTCGTCCGGTCGGGTGGCAAAAATACCGTTGTCCGGTGAGCTGCCATCCATCCCGCGCAAAAACAGATAAAACACGCCACCAAAGTGACGCCGATAGTCGTAGTCTGGCAGGCGATGCTGCAGATAGCGATGCAGCGCCAGCGTATAGAGCTGATACTGTAAATCGTAGCGGTGACCAATCATCGCCTGCGCCATCGCCTCTGGGGTGTAAGCGGCGTGACTATCACCCAGCCAGTTCGATTTGTAATCCAGCAGATAATATTTTCCCTGCCAGCGGAAGACCAGATCGATAAAGCCCTTCAGCATGCCTCGCACCTGACGAAAATCCAGAGCAGCAGCCTGCTGTGAAAGGCTGTCATGCCGCCGCAGCAGATCGTCAAGATCGGTCGCCGTCAGCAGATTGTTGATCGGCAGATAAAACTCCATCTCGATCAGCCGATCGCTGCTTTTGATCGCCGACAGCGTCAGCCCCTCTGCGTTGAGCGGCGTATGTAACACCCGATCAATCCACTGTTCAATGACCGGTAACCAGCTCAGTGGATAGCCATTATGCTGCAGCTGATCTTCCAGCCAGATGCGATCCGGCGGCTCAGTAAAGTCGATCGACTCGAACAGGCCGTGCAGGAAGGTGCCGGGTGCCGCACCACGTGGAAAGTGGTGCGGCGTCAATGCCGCCTCTTCACCACTCTCTTCTTCGCCCGCCGCATCGATATCGAAATTCGGAAGTGCATCCAGCAGCGGCGAGCTGTGATGCTGTTGCAGACCGGAGTAACTCGTTACCCGCCAGACATCCGCCAGCGCGCGGGTCACGTCGCGGCTGCTTAACGCCTCATCACCCTGCTCAGCGTCCTGCCATATTTCACCCGGAATCAGATCCTCTTCGACCAGCGCAATGCCTTCACCGGTTAATGCATTGAGTCGCTGGCTGAGCTGCTGCGCATCGGCTGCCTGGCCCTGCTGCACCAGGTAGCCCAGCGCACTCTTATGCAGATCACTTTCGCCCTCTTTCTTGCGGGTGCCTTTAATCAGCGGTGAAATGCCGACGCTGCAGTGATAAACCGAACGAGTCAGCGCCACGTAGAGCAGACGCAGATCCTCCGCCAGACGCTCCTCTTCGGCCAGCGCCAGACTCTGTGCATCGCCCTGCACATCGAGCAATGCCGTGAAATTCTCGCGATCGTGATAGAGCGCGCTGGCAGCCTCGCGGAACCCTGCGGCAAACGGCAGCCAGACCAGCGGATACTGCAGCCCTTTTGATTTATGGATGGTGATGATTTGCACCAGATGGCGGTCGCTTTCCAGACGCAGTTGCTGGCTGGAGGCCTGGCTGTTTGGCCGGGCAATCTGCTGCGCCAGGAAGCGCACCAGCGCGTGCGGGCTCTCCAGCTGCACTGAGGCTTCCTGCAGCAGTTCACCCAGATGCATCAGGTCTGTCAGCCGACGTTCACCGTTCTCCGAGGCCAGCATATTCTCCGCCAGCTGCCGCTTGATCATCACATCACGCAGCATCGGTAACACGCCGCGCTGATGCCACAGCTGCTGCCAGACGGCAAACTGCTCCACCAGCGCGTCCCACTCCCGTTCATTCTGTGTCAGCTCGTCCAGCGTTGCCGCGTCAATGGCAAAAATAGAAGTCGCCAGCGCGCTGCGCAGAAGCCGTTCCTGCTCCGGTGCCTGTATCGCCTGCAGTAACCAGAGCAGTTCGCGCGCTTCCGGCGTGGTATAGACACTGTCCCGACTGGAGAGATAGACCGAAGGAATCGACAGCGCATTCAGCGCGTCGCGAATTAAACCGGCCTCGTTGCGGCTGCGCACCAGCACGGTAATATCGGAAGCCCGCACCGGCTGCAGCGCTTCGCCTTTGCCCAGGCAGGCACGCCCCTGCTGTCCGGCCACCAGCCAGCGGCTGATATCGGCCGCACACTGCTGCGCCATAAACTGCTGGTAATCGCTGTTACCGACGCCCTCGCCAGGCTGCAACCAGAACCGTAACGCCGGTTGCTGCTGCTCGTCAAAAATCAGCCGCAGCGACTGATTGGGCGCAGCGGGCATAACCGGCTGAAAGGGAATCGCCGAGAACAGGAAAGGCGAATCGAGCTGAGAAAAGAGGCGGTTGACGCTCTCTACCATTTCCGGTGAAGAACGCCAGTTGGTATCCAGTGTGTAGTGAGCACTGATTTCGTTTCTGGCCCGCAGATAGGTAAAGATATCCGCGCCGCGAAACGCATAGATCGCCTGCTTGGGATCGCCAATCAGAAACAGCGCCTGTTCCGGCTGATTAATATAGAGCGTGCGGAAGATACGATACTGCTGCGGATCGGTGTCCTGAAATTCATCGATCAGGGCTACCGGGAAGCGTGCCCGGATGGTTTCTGCCAGCAAAACACCACCGGGCTGCTGCAGCGCCTCATCCAGCTTACTGAGCAGATCGTCGAAGCCTAACAGCGCACGTAACCGTTTCTCTCGCTGTACCGTGGCGCGCACATCGGTCAGCGCCTGAGCAATGATCACATCCCGCAGCGACAGCGGTTCGGCCAGGAACTGATCGATCGCCTCAAACAGTGAATGACGTGGCGCTTCGCCTTTTTTTGTTTTCTCATCCAGCACCTGCTGACCAAATCGCTCCAACTCTTTGGGCAACTGATAATCCAGCGTTTCGCTGCTGGCCCACTGCGTGACGCGGGCGACCCAGTTGGGCAGATGTTTGCTGCTGTAGCTGCGCTTATCCACGCCGGATGCGCTGATCATTCCCTCAACATCGGCGCTGAGCGCCTGCCACTGCTGCTTGATAGCCTCGATGCGTGCCAGATTACTCGCGTGGCGTGACTCCAGCGTCTCACCGGCGGCGGGCGGACGTTTCAGGCCCGGCGATTCACCCTGTAGCCAGGGACGCAGCGTCGTCAGCAGGCTGTCCGGCCCGCTCCACTCTGCGGCGATAATGCGTGCCACATCAAGCGTCAGTGGGTAGCACTGACGACGCCAGAAATCGGCGGTAGACTGCTTCAGCAGCGCCTGCTCATCTTCGATCAACTCCTGCTCAAACAGCATGCCCGATTCAAAGGCGTTGAGATTGAGCATCCGCTGACAGAAGCCGTGAATGGTGAAGATGGCGGCTTCATCCATCTGCCGTTCAGCCGCCAGCAACTGCGCGGCGGCCTGACTTAGATCCGGCATCTGCTCCAGCAGTAACTGGTGCATCGGATTGCTGCTTTTGCCGCGAATACAGGCCAGACGCAGCTGATGAATATTCTCGCGGATGCGCCCGCGCAACTCAGCGGTGGCGGCCTCGGTGAAAGTCACCACTAAAATTTCTTCTACCGAGAGTGGTCGGCTATACGCGTTTTCACCCCCCAGTCCCAGCAGCAGGCGCAGATAGAGCAGACCAATGGTAAAGGTTTTTCCGGTGCCCGCTGACGCCTCAATCAGACGCTCGCCTCTGAGCGGCAGCGTTAAAGGATTCAGCGATACGGGAGGTAACTGCGTCATTGGGTCTCACTCTTTACCGGCAGCGACTGCTGCAGTTGCGCCACTTCATTCCAGGTTTTCCAGCCAGGCTGGCGGGCAAATTCAACTTTGCCATTGCCGGTGCCGGCAATCTGCGAGGTCATCACCATGCCCTTGTGTTCGATCACCGCCTGCCGGAAAAAGTCGGCCAGGCTGGCCGGGGTTAACCGCTGAACCTGCTCTGCCATTTTTTGCCGGGTATCAAACTGATCATTCTGCCGATCAAAGTCGCGGCTATAGCGATCCGCTTCCTCAAAGAGCGTCTGAGGACGCTGCTGTAAATCATTAATCATCGCCTGCTGATACTGGGCAAAGTCTGCCTGGCTCATGCTGCGCAGCCGTTTTTCCGCCTGCGGATAGAAGGCCTGATAGCGCTGCAACAGCCAGCCCGGTTGTTTGCTGTTACTTTGCAACAGGAAACCAATACCCCACTGGCGACCGACTGGCATCTGGAAGGCAAATACCGCGTAGCCGAGCTGCTCTTTGGTTCGCAGCTGATTGTAGAACCAGGGCTGCACAATCTGGCTCAGCATGGAGCTGTGCGCCATGCTCTGATATTCACCGTATCCCAGTGGCACATAGAGCGCGGCAAGGGCGGAGTCGGTGCTGCTGCCCTGCTGCTGCAGGTTAGCTTTCAGCGGTTTTTTAATGGTCACATACTGGCTGTGCCAGTCGCGGGTCGCATTACTCTGCATCTGCTGCTTAAGCTCATGCCCCAGCTGCTTCACGCTGTCAGCACTGAGGTTACCCACCACCAGCATCTCTGGCGTGGCATCGCGGAACAGCGTATCGCGATAGGTCGTCACATCCTTGAGTGAGATAGTGCTGACCAGCTTGCGGCGGGTTTCTCGCTGAGTATAAGGCAGTTGCGACAACAGCTGCATCGGCTGAATCGCCTGCTCAAACGCCTTGCCTTTTTCCGCCGCGTCCAGCCGCTCCAGATACCAGGATTTGGCCTGCTCCAGCTGCTGTTCTGTCGGCTGGAAGGTGGCATAACCTTCCACCAGTTTCTTCAGCAGCACGGGCAGCCGCTGAGTGAAGCCACTGGCGCTGAACACCAGTCCGTCATCTTCACCGGTTGAGAAGCTGATGCCGCCCACCGAAGCCTGCGAGTTAAGCTCGTCCAGAGCCAGGCTGGAGAGGTAATCATTCAGGCCAAACAACACCTGCTGACGGGCGTCGCTGATGGCATTTTTATTGCGTAACGCCAGGGTGATTGCTGCTTTTGGCTCACTGGCGTAATAACGGCTTGGCATCCAGTAAATGCGCATACCGTCTTCGTTATCCAGCTTCACCGGATGCGGATACGTTTTACCGTCTGATGGCAAAAGCGTGAAATCATCCGGGATATACGGATTCAGCACGGGCATCGACAGCGTAATCTGGCTGGCGCGCTGCTGCCAGTCGGCAAAGGTTTGCGGCGTGATCTTCTCAACCTGATAAGGGGCATCCACAAAATAGGCTGTTTTGTTGTGCGGCTCCTGCGGGCTGATGTACCAGATGCGCGCATGCTGCGGGGTCATCTCATCCAGCCGGGCTTTAATCGCGGCGGCATCGTACTGATCCGCCAGATAAGGCGCATCCAGCGTATGTTCAACCGGCACGCGCAGCATGGTGTCGACCAGCCATTCGATGTAATCCATATCGCGGGTGATGGAGGGATAGCGGAAGTCGAGGGCCAGCACGTGTGAAACTTCATCGAAATAGCGCTTATCATCGGCCTGCTGACGCAGCAGATTGATGTAGCTGAATATCGCCGCCACCACTTCGTCACGCTGTGCCAGACCCTTGTCCGTGAGGGAAGCGGTAATCGCAAACACGCCGCTGTTACGCTCGGTCATCGGGTCCGCGCCCGCATTCACCCCGTCGGCCAGCCCCTGTTTTTGCAGCCAGTCGGTCAGAGTATTTTTGCTGCGGTTACTGATTAAGTAGCTGATCAGCGTGTCAGTTTTGCTGCGGAAGCGATCGCTGTTATTCGCAATGCGGAATTCAATTTTGAGCTGCTTGCGCGGCTGCGCCGGAACGTAATGAATGATGATGCCCTGCTGTGCATCGGTCACCACCGGCACCGTAATCTCCGGCACGCTGGCGTCATGGTTTTGCACCCGGCCAAAGGTTTTAGCCGCAATCGACGCCATATCCGTCAGCGGCTTGTTACTGTAGATCACCGCCTTCATCAGGTTGGCGGAGTAATGGGTATGATAGAAATCCAGCAGCGCCTGGTGCAGTTTGCTGCCCGGCTTATCTTTCAGGGTTTCAAGATTGCCGCCCGAGAAACGTGACGCCGGATGCGAAGGGTTCAGGGTTTCAGCCCCGACCTGAGCCATACGCAGGCCATCACGCGAGCGTGCCATGGTCAGCTCGGCATTTACCGCGTGCCGCTCGCGATCGGCATTAATCGGATCCAGCAGGGGCTCAGCCACCGCATCCGCCAGGCGATCAACCGCCGGTTCCAGCGAATCGTTTTCGACTTCCAGATAAAAGGCGGTGCGATAAGAGGCCGTGCTGGCGTTGTGGCTGCCGCCATGCTTTTTCAGAAACTCAGCAAGGTTGTCCGGCTGCGGGTAGCGCTTTGACCCCATCAGCACCATATGCTCAAGATAGTGCGCCAGGCCCGCCTGCTGATCGGGATCGTCCAGCGATCCTATCGGCAGCGTCAGCGCCGCCAGCGATTTCGGTGCCACAGGATCGGAAACCAGTAATACCGTCATCCCGTTATCCAGCCGGATCGCCTGATAGTGACGAGGATCCTGTTCACTTTTGCGAATGGTGTCGTTAACTGGCTGCCAGCCTGAAGATGCCTGCGCCTGTGCTGTGCAAGCCGCCAGGCTTAACATTAGCGCCGCTATCCAGCGTGCGTGTACCCGCATGTAAACCCCTCTCGTTTCCCGATAAACCGCCAATGTCGTACCCGGCGGCTCAAAGCAGAGCAAAATTTCTGTGTTATGAGTCAGAAAGCAAAATGCCTTCTGATCGGCTATTCATCATCCTGATGTGCAGCCAGCACCGGTAAATACCAGCGCTGTGCCGCCTCAGTTATCTGCTGTAGTTGTGCTTCATCCAGGACCCGGCAAAGACGTTGCAGATAGGGATCGCTGCCTTCACCCTCAACCTGATAGTTGCCTGACCAGGCCGTCAGCAGGCGATTGCGCGCCTTGAGCTGGGTGGCCTCATCGGTCAGTAATTGCTGACTTTTTTTGTCGAAACTGGCGGTGAGCCACGCGCCGCCGCTCTTGTTAAGCAGCATCAGCGGCTGACGCATACCGGCGAGATAGCCAGCAACATACTCATTCAGTGCAGCGATCGCCTCTGTCTGTGGTACGGCAAGGAAACACCAGCGGCTTTGCTGCCGGCCAAACATCCGGCTGCTGCCGGTGCCACCCAGCGCGCAGTAAACCAGGTGCTCCAGCCAGAGCAACAGTCCATCGTTCATGTTGAGCACGCCAGGCCGCCAGCGCAGCAATCCATCATCCTGCACCTGCGTCAGCCAGCCGGTTAAGCTGACCTGCTCCAGCTGCAGATTTACTTCCCAGCTCTCGCCGTCGCTGCGCTGCGTCACCACTTCTGCCGCCACTTCCTGCATCTCATCGTGCTGCGCCTGCCAGAACAGCTCACCGAATGCGCCGTAGGGCAGATTTCCGGCCGCACGATGGTGCGCATAGAGCCGCTGGGTATCCTCGCCTTCGACCAGGGCATTCAGCAACTGCGCGTTGATCTGATAACGCTCCAGGTTGTCGAGGGCAAACGGCTCGCTGTCGGGCAATTCGTTCTCCTCCAGCCAGAAACTCACGCCAAGCCGCTGATGGAACCAGGCACGCACCGGATGTCGCCAGAAGCGCAGAAACGCCTCCAGAGTCAGCGCATCAATGAGTGGCGCTTCCAGCGGCTGAACAAAATCGGGCTGGGGCTGCCCCGCTCCCTGCGCGGCAGGCAGCCACTCACGAGCAAAACTCTGTAGTCTGGCCGCTGGCTGGAAATTCTCCGCAGCAAACGGCATACGGCTGTGCAGGTGCTGCAGGTGCATCCGCACCCGCCCGGCACTCTCATCCAGCTCCAGATGACCATCACCCTCCAGATAAAAACTCTGTCCGATGTAATCCAGCAGTTCTGTGACCAGCACCGAAGGGTAGCGTTCCGTATTGTCCTGAATCGCCCGGCCGATATAACTAATGTAGAGCTGCTGCTGTGCCGAGATCATCGCTTCAAGGAACAAATAGCGGTCATCATCACGGCGGCTGCGGTCGCCTTTACGGGACTGCTGCTGCATCAGATCAAAGCCTAACGGCGCTAAGGTGCGCGGATAGACGCCGTCGTTCATGCCCAGCAGACAGACCAGCTGAAAAGGAATGGAGCGCATCGGCATCAGGGTACAGAAGTTAATCTGACCCGCGAGGAATCGCTGGCTGATACGCTGCTGATCAAGGCGGCTGCGCAGATCATCGCGTAACAGCGCCACCGGAATCGCCTCTTCAAACCGGGCATCCATGCCATATTCAATCAATTGCTGCCACTGCTCTTCCACCAGTAACAAGGCGGCCTCGGTTTCTGCATCGGGGCTGAAAAAGGCGTTCAGCAGTTCCCGGCACAGGGGCAGCCAGGCCGTCAGTGGCCGGGGTTCAGCCAGCAGCTGTCGCCAGTTATTAAGCCGGGAGAGCAGCTCTGCCAGATGGCCAGCCAGTTCCCCCACCAGACCACTCGACTCGTCATAAGGCAGAATCCCTTCCCAGTCACCGTTATGGCTCTCCATCGCATAGCCCAGCAGCATACGCTGCAGGCCAAAGCGCCAGGTGTGCTGGCCGGTAATCGGGAGTGACAGGGCTTCGACGCTGGCATCATCCAGCCCCCAGCGAATACCCGACTCACTGACCCAGCGCCGCAGTAAGCGCAGGCCGCTTTCATCAATGGAGAAGTGCGAAGCCAGCGCCGGGACATCCAGCAGTGCCAGCACATCCTCCGAGACAAAACGGCTGTCCGGCAGCGCCAGCAGATGCAGAAATGCCACAATGGCCGGATGAGCCTGACTGGCGCGGCGATCTGAAATCGCAAAAGGCAGATAACGATCGGCAGGTGCGTTGGCGAACACGGCCTGAATAAAAGGCGCGTAGGCGTCGATATCCGCCACCATGACGATGATGTCGCGGGCTTTCAGCGTCGGGTCGGCCTCCATCATCGCCAGCAGATGATCCTGCAGTACTTCGACTTCACGCTGGGCGCTGTGACAGACCTGCACCGCAATTGAGCGATCCGCCGGATCAAGGCAGCGCTTCTGATCGCTGTGCGCCAGTTCTGCCGCATTCAGTCCGATGACGGCGTTATCCTGCAGGTTGAGAAGATCGTGTTGCATACAGTGCAGCAGGTTGTCCGGCTCCACATCTACAAATGCATCAATGTCGTCGTTCGACTCCATCTGACTGAGCAGAAACAGGTTATCGCGGCCCAGCTTGCCCCAGGAGGCGAGCAACGGGTTGGTCAGCTGCTGTTCGCCAGCATCGTTAAACAGCGCCGGTGCCTGCTCTGCATCCCTGAAGAGTCCGCGAGATTCATCGGCACCATGACGTCGGCGCTGACGGCTTTGCAGTTTCGCCAGAAACGCATAGTCCTGAATATCGCCCCAGTAATCGCGGCAGGGATTGGTGAACAGCAGATGGATGTCGATGTGACGTCCCAGCGCCTGCAACGCCTGCAGATAGACCGGCGGCAGCGCAGAGATGCCACAGATGAAGACCCGCTTAGGCAGATTTTCCGGCGTGCTTTTCGCCTGCTCCAGCGTCTGGATAAATCGCGAATAGAGGTTGGCACGGTGCCATTCAGGCTGACGCAGCGCCTGGGTATAACTCACCAGATCGCGCCAGAGTGCGGCCTGCCAGCGCTGCGCATCGCCCAGCCCCTCAATGGTTTCGCCGCGCTCCCAGCTGTTGAGCCAGTCGGCACGATAGACCAGATACTGGTCGAACAGATCGGCCACGCGGGAGCTGAGCTGAAACAGTTTTCGCTTGTCGCCGTCGTCATGGAGATAGTGGCGTAAAGAGGTGAACTCTTCATGCTCCAGCATCACCGGCAGACGGTGCATCAGCTTCCAGCCCATGCTGGCCTTACTGAAGGCACTTTCTACCGGGATATCGGGCAGTACGCGGACGAACATCTCCCAGATAAAACTGGCGGGCAACGGAAATTCGATATTGGCCGCAATACCAAAGGTTTGCGCCAGCTCCATTTGCAGCCACTGCGCCATACCCGGGCTCTGCACCAGCACCATTTCTGAGGCGAACGGATCATCAAGAGGATCATGTTTAATCACCGCAGCCGCCAGAATCTTCAGCACATCAAGCTGATTTGAGTGATAAACGTGAAACATGAAAACTCCTGTGATAACTCAGAACATGACTGCGGTATTGCGGCTCTGTCACTTTACCGCGTATCGCGGTTGAAACCCATTAAAAGGGCGACCCGCGACGTTTAACAGCGCAGTCGTGTCAGGGTGGCACTGCGCTGATAAGGCCCCGTGACTTCAGCCCGCTCCAGAGTGCAGCCCGAGGGGCCGCTCTGTTGTTGCAGCGTGGATTTCCAGCCTGCCACTTCATGCCCTGCCAGACGTTGTTCAGCAACCCGCCATGCCTCACGCTGATACCACTGCTGGCTGAATCCCAGTGCCAGTGCGCGATGATAGTGCAACAGGGTGCTACTGCTTAATGCCATTAACAGCAGAGCAAACAACACTTCCGGCAAGCTGAATCCACCGCACTTACAGGCAGGTTGCCGGCGGCGTGAGCGGGCAATAGTCAATCCAGCCGTGCGGCAGTGCAGTAACCTGATTCCCCTGTAACCGGACCCAATGCCAGACCGCCATACCACTGCTGCTCGCCTCACCTTTAAGCAGACCTTCATCCTCTTCACCTCGTAATAAACAGCTGCGCCAGCCCTGGCGATCATCCTCCTGACAGCGGGCCGCCTCACTGGCTGGCCAGCTCAGGGATAAGCCCCACTGTAGCGCCGACTGCGCCCGCCAGAAATCCTGCACAAACTGCTGTTCATCGGCCAGCAGTCGCATTCCCTGCTCTGACATCTTTCGGCTGGCGTGCAGCGTAAAGCTGCCGATGACCATAATCATCAACACCATGCCCAGCGCGCTGCTGCCTCGCTGCTTCACAGGTTCTCTCCCTCAACCCAGCTCTCCACGGTTTCAAGCCAGCGACCGGCCCGCCCCTGCAGCACTATCCTGACCTGAATGCGCTGCTGGCTGACACTGAACTGCTCCAGCGTCATGAACGCGGGATCGGAGAGCCGCTCCCAGCCTGCTGACTGGCACTGGTCAACACCACGCTGCATCTCAAGCTGCTGCTGCCGCAGGCGATAACCGTAGTAGTCACTCTCTGCATGGCTTACCGCCTCCCATTTGCCGTTGCTGTTCTCGTCCCAGCGCAGCAGCAGACAGTTCTCACTGATTTTCAGTGCGCCACTGCCACACTCGCCGTGACAATAACCGGCCCGTCGCACCGCCTTTTCCAGCGTCGCCATTATCTGCTGTAGCTCCTGCCGCAGCTGCGCCCGTTGCAGCACGGCCGCGTTTTCCGCCAGCAGCAACGGCAGAAAACGGCCCACACTGAGCATCACGACGGCGCTGATTGCCATGGCGATCAGCATCTCCAGCAGGCTGAATCCGGCGCTTTTCAACGGCACGTCTCCTCATCGGTCATGCAGAGGCGAATACGGGCTCTGGCCGAGATAATCAGCCGTATACGTCCGGCGCTATTCCCCAGTTCAATACTGCCCGCTTTAGCGACATTGCGGCGGCCATAGAAGCCTGGTTCCCCCCGGATGCCATAGAGCTCAACACCCGGGTGCGGCGCCAGGAAATGCAGCCGTCTCCCGTGATCACAACCCGCAACGGGGCGGCTTCCGGCACCAATGCACCAGGGATCGCCAGGCTGTGACCATAAAACCAGGTCGCTATTTTGCCGGTTAGCCTGGGCGCGCAGCCGCAGCAGGAATCCCTGCAATTGCTGAGCGCTGTCGCGTAGTTGCTGCCGCTGTTGCCAGCGCTGCCAGCCGTGCAGCGCAGCCAGACTCATCAGGCCGGCAATCACCATCACCAGCAGCAGCTCCGGCAGGGTAAAACCACGTAAGTGTGCTGTTTTCATGGCGTCAGAGTGCGGACTAAGGACAGGCGAAACAAGGTGAGCGATCTCAGGCTGGAAAGCGTGCCGCAGAGAATCTTCGCCACACACAGGCAGTGTCAGAAGCGTGCGAGCGATGCCGCAGATTTAGCGGTGTGTGGACAAAAAAAAAGCCCCGGCAACGTTGCCAGGGCGTTATCTTTTATCGCGAATCAGATAGCGACAGGAGCTTTGATCGCGGGGTGCGGATCGTAGCCTTCAATTTCGAAATCGTCGAACTGATAGTCAAACAGTGACGCCGGTTTGCGTTTGATCACCAGCTTTGGCAACGGACGCGGTTCGCGAGTCAGCTGCAAGCGCGCCTGCTCCAGATGGTTGCTGTAGAGGTGCGTATCACCGCCGGTCCAGACGAAGTCGCCCACCTGCAGATCGCACTGCTGCGCCACCATATGCACCAGCAACGCGTAGCTGGCGATGTTAAACGGCAGACCCAGGAAGATGTCGCACGAGCGCTGATAAAGCTGGCATGAGAGCTTGCCGTCTGCCACATAGAACTGGAAGAACGCGTGGCAAGGAGCCAGTGCCATCTCGCTGAGTTCACCGACGTTCCACGCAGAAACGATAATCCGGCGAGAGTCAGGATCGCGCTTCAGCTGTTCCATCACTTGGCTTAACTGGTCAATTTCCTGACCGCTGGCCGTTCCCCAGCTGCGCCACTGCTTGCCATACACCGGGCCAAGATCGCCATTCTCATCTGCCCACTCATTCCAGATTGAGACGTTGTTTTCCCTGAGATAACCGATGTTGGTGTCCCCTTTCAGGAACCACAGCAGCTCATGAATGATGGAGCGGATATGGCATTTCTTCGTGGTGACCAGCGGAAAACCATCCTGCAGATTGAAACGCATCTGGTGACCAAAAATTGAAAGCGTACCGGTTCCGGTACGGTCAGCTTTTGGTGTGCCTTCGTGCAGCACATGTTGCATTAAATCCAGATACTGTTTCATTTTTCCTCGCGAAATTGTGGTTGCGGGCGACGACGATACGCCCAGATCATCATAATAATACCGGCAACAATCATCGGCACAGAGAGGATCTGTCCCATACTGATTCCGCCTTCAAACAGGCCAAGCTGCGCATCCGGCTGGCGGAAGAACTCAACGATAATACGGAACGCGCCGTAGCCAATCAGGAACAGACCAGAGACGCTGCCCATCGGGCGTGGCTTGCGAATAAACAGGTTCAGGATGATGAACAGCACCACGCCTTCCAGCGCCAGTTCATACAGCTGTGAAGGATGACGCGGCAGCACACCGTAGGTGTTGAGCAGTTCCTGATATTGCGGATTGGTGGCGGCCAGCGCGACATCTTCGCTGCGTGAACCGGGGAACAGCATGGCATAGCGGAAGCCCGGATCGACACGGCCCCAGAGTTCGCCGTTAATGAAGTTACCAAGACGACCGGCACCCAGACCAAACGGGATCAGCGGCGCAATGAAATCAGCGACCTGGAAGAAATGACGCTTAGTGCGGCGGGCAAAGACCAGCATCACCACAATCACCCCGATCAGGCCGCCGTGGAATGACATGCCGCCATCCCAGACTTTGAACAGATAGAGGGGATTTTCCAGGAACAGCGGTAAGTTGTAGAACAGGACATAGCCGATACGTCCGCCCAGGAAGACCCCCAGGAAACCGGCGTAAAGCAGGTTCTCAACTTCCTCTTTTTTCCAGCCGCTGCCAGGCTGATTGGCGCGGCGTACAGCCAGCCACATGGCGAAAACAAAGCCCACCAGATACATCAGACCGTACCAGTGAAGCGAAACCGGTCCGATCGAGAAGATCACCGGATCGAACTGCGGAAATGCAATATAGCCGTTATTCATCATTCACCGTCTATTTTTCAACCCTGAAAAGGGGCATTGTCAGGCACATAAATTAAGGCTGCGCATAATAGCACAGCCGGTTTTCTGAATTGTCTTGCAAATGTAAACGCGAATAATCCGCCGAGCCTCGTAGTTAGCGACCACCGCGAATCAAACCACCTAACCCCCGCCGCTCCATAAAGGTAGATACCAGATGGCGCACTTCCGTGGCGGTGTGGGCATTCATCCCCTGCTCACTGAGCTTCTGCGCTTCTTCGTGATCCAGATGACGCAGCAGGTACTTCACGCGCGGTACGTTTTTACCGTTCATGCTGAGATGGTGATACCCCAGGCCGACCAGCAGTGCGACGCACATCGGATCGCCCGCCATTTCACCACACAGGCACAATTCCAGATTGGCCAGGCGGGCTTCCTGCGCAATCGCATTCAGCGCGCGCAGCATCGCCGGATGCAGCGAGTCATAAAGGTTTGCAACGCGGGTGTTGTTGCGGTCCACCGCCAGCAGATACTGCGTCAGGTCGTTGGTGCCGACCGAGACAAAATCGACCCGTGACGCCAGATGTGGGATCATAAACAGCATCGACGGCACTTCGATCATGATACCGATACGCGGCCTGGGAATCGGGAAGCCCAGCATCTCTTCCACTTCGCGTCCGGCGCGATCGATCAGCTCTTTTGCATCGTCGATCTCGTCGATATGACTGATCATCGGCAGCAGAATACTGAGGTTGCCGGAGGCGGCGTTGGCACGCAGCATCGCACGAACCTGCACCAGGAAGATTTCCGGCTGATCCAGCGTCAGGCGAATGCCGCGCCAGCCCAGGCAGGGATTCTCTTCGCTGATCGGCATGTAAGGCAGCTGTTTATCGGCACCCACATCCAGCGTTCGCAGCGTCACCGGCTTGTTGCGAAACAGCTGCAACATGCCCTGATACTGGGCTACCTGCTCCTCTTCGGAGGGGAAGCCATTCTGCAGCATAAACGGGATTTCGGTGCGGTAGAGGCCGATGCCATCCACCCAGTCGCCCACCGTCTGCTCATGTTCCGGGCTTAAGCCAGCATTCAGCATCACCTGCACGCGTTCGCCACTTTTCAGCTCACCCGGCTGATCGACCACGCCTTCCGCCATTTTGCTCAGCGCGTTCTCTTCGCTGATCAGCCGCTGATACTCCTGCACCAGCACCGGCTCAGGATCGATCAACAGCTCACCGCGATAACCATCGACGATCAGCAGCCGTTTGTTGAGCTGATGAGGCTGGATGTCAGCGCCCATGACCGTCGGGATCCCCATGGCACGGGTCAGGATCGCCGCGTGGGAGTTGGCTGCGCCGTCACGCACCACCACGCCAGCCAGCCGCTCCTGCGGCAGTTCAGCCAGGGTGGTGGCGGTCAGCTCATCGGCCACCAGCACGAAGCGTTCCGGCCAGGCATTAGTGCCAACCAGCGTGTCATCGAGGTGGAACAGCAGACGCTGGCCCAGTACCCGCAAATCGCCTGCACGTTCTCGCAGGTAGTTGTCCGTCAGGCTCGCGAACTGTTCAGCAAACTTCTCGATCACCTGTTTTACCGCCCATTCGGCGACGGATCCGCGCTCGATCTCATCGAACAGATCTTTCTTCAGGCGGGCATCGGTTAACAGGTGAGAGTAGAGATCGAAAATGGCCGCGCTCTCTTTCTGTGCGCTGGCGCTGAAACGTTTGCTGAAACGGCGAAATTCATTGGTTGCTTCGCTCATGGCGAGCGACAGACGCTCACGTTCACGCTGAACATCCAGCGTTGAAGCGGCCGATACCTGATCGAGCAGAGGCTGCGTTTCATCGACCCAGCCTGGCGCCACCGCGACACCTGGTGCTGCTGCAATCGCGCGCACCCGCGTCTGGCGGAACTGGCCAAACAGCTGGCCCATCTGAGATTGCGACAGCAGCGCCGCCATCTGGGTAGCCAGCGTGACCAGGAATGACTCTTCGCTTTCATCAAACTGACGGTGTTCACGCTGCTGCACGACCAGCACGCCAAGAAGCTGGCGACGGCTGATCACAGGCACGCCGAGGAAGGAGCGATAGCGCTCCTCTTTTACTGCGGGGATATATTTAAAGCTGGGGTGACTCTGGGCGTCAGCAAGGTTGATCGGTTCGGCCAGACGGCCCACTAAACCGACGATACCTTCGTCAAACGCCAGCGTTACGGTTCGTCCACGCGGTTTTTTGAGTCCGCGCGTCGCCATCAGGTAATAGCAGCGACGGTCCTGGTCGGCGAGGTAAACGGAACAGACTTCCGTATCCATCGCCAGACAGATCTCATTGACCAGGATGTCGAGTGCTTCATTGAGACGCGGCGCACTCGCCACTTTTTCTACAATTTCGCGCAACTGAGTGAGCATAAAGGGCGTGGCCTATCCTCTCTTACGTCGATGGGCAGGATTATTTCGCTGCCCCGCACTCTCCTGCATAGACATCACCACGCCAGCGAATTCCTTCATGACCCGACGATAAACGTCGCGCTTAAAGGAGACAACCTGACGCACCGGATACCAGAAACTGACCCAGCGCCAGCCGTCAAACTCCGGCGTGCTGCTGTGCTGCACATTGATATCCGCGTCATTACACATTAACTGCAGAAGAAACCACTTTTGTTTCTGGCCGATACATACCGGCTTTGTGTCCCAACGCACCAAACGTTTTGGCAACTTGTAACGCAACCAGTTGCGGGTAGAGGCAAGTATTCGAACATCTTTCCGGTGTAAGCCGACCTCTTCGAACAGTTCGCGATACATCGCCTGTTCTGCGGTTTCACCGGGATTGATGCCTCCCTGAGGAAATTGCCAGGAGTGCTGTCCAAAGCGCCTGGCCCATAACACTTGTCCCTGCCGGTTACAGATTACGATACCAACATTCGGGCGGTAGCCATCATCATCGATCACCGGACTACCTCAAAGCAAAATTTGAATGCGCTGATTGTTTCACACTCCTTACAGGCGGTAAACCACTGGATTCATGGGGGGTTAAGCCACCGGCACAGGGATAACTCACAGAAAATGGCAAAGTTATAAACAAAGACCGCGGAAAAGATCGATCTTATTCACCTTTTCTGTGGATAGCTTTGTGCAGAACGCGGGAGTTAACTGAATAACCTTTTCTGAGGTCACACGCGAGCCTAAAAGAGTTAACAGCTCATCACTATGATTTTTAATAAAATTAAATCGATCCTGCCAGCCATAAAACTTTCATAAAACGCGGATATTTTCGCGGCAACTGACAATTGCTTAAAATATAAGCACACTGCTTTTTATCCACAGTTAATCGCTCAGGGTTAGGCCAGAGAGGCGAAATTATGCTCAGATCGGGAAAAGTCAAGGCTGTAAATGGAACCAGTACCGCACAGAAACGGGGGTTATCCCATTTTTCTGTGGATAACCGGGCTGGAGATCCTGTTCATTGTTGCGCGTAAGCTGGGATAACCCTGAGTGCCCGCTGATGGGGAGCGTGAGATCCACTAAAAAAAGCATGATCTATCATGTTATTATCGATCCCTGACGTGGTTTATTTTAGCGAAAAGATATACCCGGCCGTCACTGTACAAATTTTAATCATTGCGAGTCATCATCATGAGTTATCTGCCAGGACCACCCGAAGATGAGGCCAGCCTGCTGGCACGCGCGCAGGATTTAGCCGGATTAACGCTGGAAACGCTGGCCGCCCGCGCCGGTCTGTCCATGCCTGCGGATCTTAAACGCGATAAAGGCTGGGTCGGCATGCTGCTGGAGTGGCATCTTGGTGCCAGCGCGGGCAGTAAGGCGGAACAGGACTTTGCCCATCTGGGTATTGAACTGAAAACGATCCCGATTGATGCGCAGGGAAAACCGCTGGAAACCACCTTTGTCTGCGTTGCACCGCTGACCGGCAACAGCGGCGTCACCTGGCTTACCAGCCATGTGCGTCACAAGCTGGCGCGGGTGTTGTGGATCCCGGTTGAAGGCGAGCGTGAGATTCTGCTACGGGAACGTCGTGTGGGCGCGCCGCTGTTATGGAGTCCGGATGCGGAAGAAGATGAGATGCTGCGACAGGACTGGGAAGAGCTGATGGACATGATTGTGCTGGGACGTGTTGAGCAGATTACCGCACGACATGGTGCCTGGCTGCAGATCCGTCCTAAAGCTGCCAACAGTAAGGCGCTGACAGAGGGGATTGGCGATCAGGGCCAGCCCATCATGACGCTGCCGCGCGGCTTCTACCTCAAAAAGAGCTTCACCGGGCCACTGCTGGCGCGGCATTTTCTCCTCTGAACCGCGCCTCTCGCGCTGAGATGTCGCAATTATGTGGGAGATCGGTGAATTGAATGCGTATAATCGCCGTTTACTTTTCGTTTAGGATTGAATGTCGGTATGTTTGAGTGGATTTCTGATCCCAACGCCTGGCTGGCGCTGGGCACCCTGACCATCCTTGAGGTGGTGCTGGGTATTGATAACATCATTTTCCTGTCGCTGGTGGTCGCTAAACTGCCAAAGCACCAGCAAGCCAGCGCACGCCGCATTGGTCTGATGGGCGCGATGCTGATGCGTCTTGGCCTGCTGGCCTCTATCGCGTGGGTTGCCCGTCTGACTAACCCGCTGTTTACGCTGATGGATCATGCCTTCTCGGCGCGCGATCTGATTCTGCTGTCTGGTGGCCTGTTCCTGCTATGGAAATCGAGCATGGAGATCCATGAAACGATCGAAGGCAGCGAAGGCGAACACAACACCCGCGTCCATTCGTTCCTCGGCGCGATTGTGCAGATCATGATGCTGGACATTATTTTCAGCCTGGACTCCGTGATAACCGCGATCGGCCTCTCCGATCATCTGTTTATTATGATGGCGGCCGTCGTGATTGCGGTACTGATGATGATGTTCGCCGCACGTGCCATTGGTGAATTTGTTGAACGCCATCCGTCGGTGAAAATGCTGGCGCTCTCTTTCCTGATTCTGGTCGGTTTTACCCTGATTCTGGAGAGTTTTGCGGTCCATGTACCAAAAGGTTACATTTATTTCGCGATGTTCTTCTCGATGGCGGTTGAGTGCCTTAACCTGATGCGCAGTAAGAAAAAGCACGCCTGATAAAGTCAAGGGCGAGCCTGCTCGCCCGGTTACTTTCAGATTTCTGCGATTAACCCTGCCGGCAAAACCATTTATTACTACACTGTTTGCACTTGACCATTTGTGAGGATAAGGCGTGATGAAAGGGTTGGCAGGAGTAGCACTGGTGATGGTAACCGCCGCATTCTTAAGTGGATGCAGTTCTGATTATGTTATGGCGACCAAAGATGGCCGGATGATCATGACCGAAGGCAAGCCGAGCATTGATAAAGAGACCGGCCTGGTGGAGTACACCGACCAGACGGGCCATATGGTGCAGATTAACAGCGATGAGGTCTCAACGATCATTGAACGTTAATTGCCCGATTTAATCACCTGCCGCCGATTCCCCGCTGGCAGGTGATTTCCCCGACTTTTCCCCCTTCCTTCCCCGCCATTGCTCGCGCTATAGTCCCTGAGAACACAACATTCCATTCCATAAAGAAAAGGAAGCTGGCAATGCACTATCATCGTATTCCTCACAGCACGCTGGAAGTGAGTCAGCTGGGATTGGGCACCATGACGTTTGGCGAACAGAACAGCGAAGCCGACGCCCATGCTCAACTGGATTTAGCACTCCGTTCCGGCATCAACTTTATTGATACCGCCGAGATGTATCCGGTGCCCCCGCGCCCGGAAACCCAGGGTCTGACCGAACACTATATTGGCAGCTGGCTCAAGCAGCGCGGCAGCCGCGATAAAATCATTCTGGCCAGTAAAGTCGCCGGACCTTCGCGCGGCAATGATGCGTCGATCCGCCCGGATATGGCGCTGGACCGTAAAAACATCCGCGCGGCACTGGATGCCAGCCTGAAACGCCTGAATACCGACTACCTTGACCTCTATCAGCTGCACTGGCCGCAGCGTCAGACCAACTATTTTGGCAAGCTGGGCTATCAGTACAGCGAGACCACCGCGCAGGTAACGCTGCTGGAGACG
The DNA here is from genome assembly GCF_048515925.1 of Pantoea sp. R13S299. Lineage (NCBI taxonomy): Bacteria > Pseudomonadati > Pseudomonadota > Gammaproteobacteria > Enterobacterales > Erwiniaceae > Pantoea > Pantoea sp. R13S299. Next base: position 322,734 of record NZ_JBLYEF010000004.1, on the reverse strand, counting down.
CTGGAAGCGCTGGCCGAACAGGTGCGCGCCGGTAAGATTCGCTATATCGGGGTATCGAACGAAACTGCGTGGGGCGTGATGCGCTATCTGCAGCTCGCTGAGAAACATGAACTGCCGCGCATCGTCAGCATCCAGAATCCCTACAGCCTGCTGAACCGCAGCTTTGAAGTGGGTCTGGCCGAAATCAGCCAGCATGAAGGCGTAGAGCTGCTGGCGTATTCCAGCCTGGCGTTTGGTACGCTGAGCGGCAAATACCTGAATGGCGCGCAGCCTGCGGGTGCACGCAACACGCTGTTCAGCCGCTTTACCCGCTACAGCGGCGAGCAGTCACAAAAGGCGATTGCCGAATATGTGGCGCTGGCTCATCAGCATCAGATCGACCCGTCGCAGATGGCGCTCGCCTATGTGCGTCAGCAGCCGTTTGTCGCCAGTACGCTGCTGGGAGCCACCACGCTTGAGCAGCTGCAGGTCAATATCGACAGTTTCAATCTCACCTTAAATGCAGAAATTCTGGAAGGCATTGAGGCGATCCACCGTCGTTATACCTATCCGGCACCCTAAGCTCTTCTTTGCCAGCTGCCATTATGGCGGCTGGCCTCTCTTACAGTTCGCGATAATAGAGTTTTACCGGCTTATCGGGATACTCCAGCGCTTCCCCCTGCGGCAGCCAGCCAGACCGTTCGTAGTAACCTTCAAACGTTGACCATAACCACAACCGTGGATAGCCACGCGCCTGTGCATAAGCAATGACATGCTGCTGCAGCGCCTCACTGACGCCTTTGCCGCGCGCCGACTCATCAACATAGAGCGCCGCCAGCCACGGGAAAAGATCCTGACGGCTGATGAGGTCGCAGCGCCAGAATCCCACCGTGCCGACCGCCCTGCCTGTCTCAACGGCGACAAAGGTGACAGGGAAATCAGCACCATTCAGGCTGCTGTTCACCACACTGGCGAAAAAGTCGCGGCTACTGGCTTCACCAAATGCGCGCCACTGCCAGTCGATGACCTGATCGGCAAACTGTGGCGCATCGCTGAGCGAGACGATTTTCATGGGTTAATCGTTTTCCAGCGCCAGTAACGACTCAATCGTCTGCGCGCGACGGATTTCGCGCGGCTGGCCCTGCTCAAACAGCACTTCCGGGATCAGTGGACGGCTGTTGTAGTTAGAAGACATGGAGGCGCCATAAGCGCCGGTGTCGTGGAACACCAGATAATCGCCCACTTTCGCCGCCGGAATCGCGCGCGGTTCGACCATGCCGCCCTCGAGCTGGGTGAAGACATCACCCGATTCGCACAGCGGCCCGGCGACCACCGTGTCGAATGTCTGCTGTTCATCAATCGCCCGCCCATCGCCCGCCATCAGCGAGATATGGTGATAGCTGCCATACATTGAGGGGCGCATCAGGTCACTGAAACCGGCATCGACCAGCACGAAGTGACGGCTTCCCATCGACTTCACCGCCCGGACCTGCGACACCAGCACGCCCGCCTCGGCCACCAGGAAACGGCCGGGTTCGATCTCCAGTTTGACCGCATGACCCAGATGCTGAGCAATGCGCTGACGCGCTGCGTCCCACAGGCCGAAGTAGTGCTCAGTATCAATCGCCTCTTCGCCGTAGCGATAAGGAATCGAAAGGCCACCGCCCGCAGAGATCGCCGTCAGATCCTGACCCGACGCCATCACCAGTTCGACCATCGCATCACAGACCTGCTGCAGATGCGCATAATCGACGCCGGAACCAATATGCATGTGAATGCCCACCAGTTTCAGGCCGTGCAGCTCAATGGCCGCCAGCGCCTCGACTAAGTCACCGTGCCAGATACCGTGCTTGCTGTTTTCGCCGCCGGTATTGGTTTTCTGACTGTGGCCGTGACCAAAGCCAGGGTTGACCCGCAGCCACACCGCGTGTCCCGGTGACACTGCGCCGAGCTGATGCAGCATATCGATCGAACCCGCATTCACCGGCACCTTTAACGCCGTTACCCGCTCCAGCGTGGGCTGATCGAACAGATCCGCGGTAAAGACGATCTCGTCACCGCCAGGCTGATAACCGGCGGCCAGCGCACGTTCGATTTCACCCAGCGAGACCGAGTCCACCTTCACGCCTGCCGCGCGCATCAGGCGCAGGATATGCGTATTCGAGCAGGCTTTCTGCGCAAAGCGCACCACATCAAAAGCCTGCAGCTGAGCAATACGCGCCTGAATAATCTGCGCGTCGTAGGCCCAGAATGGGCCAGCATAACGTTGTGCCAGCGGCAGCAGGTTAGCGGCATTAAGTGCGGTTTCGGTACTCTGTAATGAACGTGGCATAGCAATTCTCCTGTGGCGATAACCGCATTAAGCCAGAATCGTGTCATAGCGAAAAATATCTGTTTTAATAGCATCTATGCAGAATGGATATAGGTAAACGGCATGGCGAACATTAACTGGCGGCATATTGAGATTTTTCATGCGGTGATGACCAGCGGCAATCTGACGCAGGCCGCCACGCTGCTGCACACGTCACAGCCTACCGTCAGCCGGGAGCTGGCGCGTCTGGAGCAGCAACTGGGATTAGCGCTGTTCGGACGGGTACGCGGTCGCCTGCAGCCGACAGTGCAGGGATTGCGTCTGTTCGAAGAGGTGCAGCGCTCCTGGTATGGCCTGGACCGCATCATGGAAGCGGCGGAAGGCCTGCGCCAGTTCCGTCAGGGCGAGCTGTCTATAGCATGCCTGCCGGTTTTTTCGCAGTCGCTGCTGCCGCCGCTGTGTCAGCCCTTTTTACAGCGCTACCCGGATGTGAGCCTGAATGTGATACCGCAGGAGTCGCCGCTGCTGGAGGAGTGGCTGTCAGCGCAGCGCTACGATATCGGCTTAACCGAAACCCAGCACGCCCCGGCCGGCACTGACCGCCTCGCCCTGCTGACCTGCGATGAAGTGTGCGTGTTGCCACAGAATCATCGCCTGAGTCAGCGTGAAGAGCTGACGCCGCACGATTTTGCGGGCGAAAAGTATGTGAGCCTGTCGCGCAGTGACAGCTATCGTCAGCTGCTGGATGCGCTGTTTCAGGAACAGGGAGTTGAACGGCGACTGGTGATGGAGACGCACAGCGCCGCTTCAGTGTGCGCGATGGTCAGGGCGGGGGTGGGAATTTCGATTGTGAATCCGCTGACGGCGCTGGATTACGCCGACAGCGGTGTGGTAATGCGGAGGTTCAGCGTGGCGGTACCGTTTACCGTCAGCCTGGTCAGGCCGCAGCACCGACCCGCGTCAGCGCTGGTCGATGCCTTTGTCAACCATCTGCAACAGCAGGTGGCTGACTTTCCGGCACGCATCGCCGCCCGCCTGGCTTAAGCGCGGACCCTGGCGGTCGCGCCGCCCGATTTACGGAAGGTGATCAGACAGACCAGCAGACCGATGGCGGCCAGCGCAGCCGCAGCAACCGGCACCGCCGTCAGGCCAAAACCGCGGCCAATCACCGCGCCACCCACCCAGGCACCCAGCGCATTGCCCACATTAAACGCCGAAATGTTCAGGGTTGAGACCAGGTTCGGTGCCTCTTTGCCGTGACGCACCACATTGATCTGCAGACCCGGTACCGTCGCAAAGGTCGCCATCGCCCACAGGAACAGGGTGATCTCCGCCAGCCACAGCGCATGGCTGGTCCAGCTGAAGAGCAGCGAGAAGATGGCAATCAGTGAGAAGCTGAGGATCAGGCTGAAGGAGACTTTCCAGTCGGCCAGTTTTCCGCCAAGGATGTTACCGACCGTCAGGCCCGCGCCAATCAGGAACAGCGTCCAGCTGACGCCGCGATCGCTGATGCCCGTCACCTCTAGCAGCAGCGGCGCAATATAGCTGAACAGCGCAAACATCGCCGCCGCGAAACATACCGTCATCAGCAGTGACAGCCACAGTTTCCCGTTGGCCAGTGCGCCAATTTCACTCGCCAGATGAACCGGTTTTTCCTCTTTATTGTTGGGCAGACTGACGATCAGGGCGATAAACGCCAGCACGCCGATGACTGCCACGCCCCAGAAGGTCGCCCGCCAGCCAAACATCTGTCCGAAGCTGGTTCCCAGCGGGACGCCCAGCACGTTGGCTAAAGTGAGTCCGGTAAACATCAGTGCGACAGCGGAAGCCTGACGACCAGCAGGCACCAGACTGGCGGCAACCACTGCACCAATACCAAAGAAGGCACCGTGACAGAGCGCGGTAACGATTCGGGCCAGCATCAGCAGGTTATAGTTGTAAGCCAGCGCACACAGCAGATTACCGACGATAAAGATCACCATCAGAAGAATCAGCGTTTTTTTGCGCGGTAGCCTGGCGGTGAGCAGCGCCATAATCGGCGCACCAATCGCCACTCCCAGCGCATAGCCGCTGATCAGCCAGCCCGCCGATGGAATCGACACCTGAAGGTCACGCGCCACCTCCGGCAGCAACCCCATAATGACAAACTCCGTGGTTCCGATGGCGAACGCACTCAACGCCAGCGCCATTAATGCTACAGGCATAACACTCTCCCGGTTTCATTTGCAGGTGAACCGCACAGACGCGCAGCCCCTCGACGCTCATTAAAATTTGATCTGCGTCACGTTGAGTATTACAGCACAGCGCTGATGCGCCACATAGCCTGTGTGCAGCAAAGGATTATTGCCTCTGCCGCAACAATCCTGCCGCTTTGCCTGGATAAATCTTTCTCTTTCTGCCTGCGAGCCATACCCGCAAGGCCCTGGCTACCCGGGGTCAGGTTGTCATTTCCCGTTAACCGGTTACGCTTTTTAATGCGTATTTAATTAATAAATCTTTAACGTTGCCGATATATCCCTAATGAATTGCCAGGTGATGTAATCAACTTCTGACGCAGGGAGAGAGAATGCAACGACTCATAGCCTTAATGGTTTTTGGCTTAACCGGCTGCTCGGTGGGTCATTATGAGTACAGTAAAGAGGCTGAAAAGCGGGTTGATATGACCGTGACCGGCATTCCTACCATACTGGGTTTGGGCACGCTTGGGACCACCATCCCGCTGACGCCAGAGTACAGCCTGACCGCCGCACACGTGGCGAAGTTCTCCCTTTACCGGGTCAAAGCCTGGCATCCGGAATGCGATCTGGCGGTGGTCTATCACAAAAACAGCGAAATGAATCTGCCACCCAGCTTCCGCAACAGTCATATCGGCGACCAGGTAAATCTCTACGGCTACAGTTTTATTTCGGCCATGCCGGTCAGCTCCAGCGGACAGAATTTGATTAATACCACGCTGGCGAACAGCTGGAATAAGCCGGACTGCGTCGTGGTAGCGGCGAATGCAGGTGTGGTGAAAGGGATGTCAGGCGGCGCGGTCTATAACGCCTCTGATGATACGCTGGCGGGTGTGATTATTGGCTACAGCAATAACATCAATGACAATGTCAGCGGTAAGACACTCTATAAGAACGTTGCGCTCTATGTGCCCTATTCGCGGTTTCAGACCTGGCTGGATCAGGCGATTAAATCCTGATATCGGCTAACGAACAGATGTAAAAAAGGCCGGAAATTCCGGCCCTTTTGCGTGCTGACAACGCCGAATCAGAGTGCATCTGACAGCAACTGATAAAGTAAGCGCCCAGGGAACACGGTCAGAAAAGGAAAGCGTCCCGCGCCAGGGATGGCGTGGGCCGAGCGGTCAGGGATGACGGCTTTTGCGTCTTTCCGATCTGACCGTGTTCCCTGAGCAGGCTCGATCTCATAGCGAACCGGGCCATACTCTGTCAGCAGACATAAAAAAGGCCGGGATACCCGGCCTTTTCTGAGAACAGTCAGATTTACTTGCTGCCTGGACGCAGTGCCGGGAACAGAATCACATCGCGGATAGTGTGGCTGTTGGTAAACAGCATCACCATACGGTCAATACCGATACCCAGACCGGCGGTTGGCGGCAGACCATGTTCCAGCGCGGTGACGTAGTCTTCGTCATAGAACATCGCTTCGTCGTCACCGGCATCTTTGGCATTCACCTGCTGCAGGAAACGCTCAGCCTGATCTTCTGCATCGTTCAGCTCGGAGAAGCCGTTTCCGATTTCACGACCACCAATGAAGAACTCAAAGCGATCGGTGATTTCCGGGTTCTCGTCGTTACGACGGGCCAGCGGAGAGACTTCAGCCGGATATTCGGTGATGAAGGTTGGCTGAATCAGATGCGCTTCTGCCGTCTCCTCGAAGATCTCGGTCACGACGCGGCCCAGACCCCAGCTCTTCTCCACTTTGATATGCAGGGATTGTGCAATCGCCACCGCTTTATCAAAGTCTTCCAGATCGGCCAGATCCGTTTCCGGACGGTATTTCTTGATCGCTTCACGCATGGTCAGTTTTTCAAACGGCTTGCCGAAATCAAACTCCTGCTCGCCGTAAGGCACGACCGTGCTGCCCAGCACATCCTGCGCCAGCGTACGGAACAGGCTTTCGGTCAGCTCGATCAGATCTTTGTAATCCGCATAGGCCATATAGAGTTCCATCATGGTGAACTCTGGGTTATGACGTGGCGAAATACCTTCGTTACGGAAGTTACGGTTGATCTCGAACACGCGGTCGAAGCCGCCCACCACCAGACGCTTCAGATAAAGCTCTGGCGCAATACGCAGATACATGTCGATATCCAGCGCATTGTGATGGGTGATGAACGGACGCGCAGAGGCGCCGCCCGGGATCACCTGCATCATCGGAGTTTCCACTTCCATAAAGTCGCGGCCTACCATGAACTGGCGAATGCCGGCCATAATCTGCGAACGAATTTTGAAGGTGTTGCGTGACTCTTCGTTGGCGATCAGATCAAGGTAACGCTGACGGTAACGGGTTTCCTGATCGGCCAGGCCGTGGAATTTATCCGGCAGCGGACGCAGTGCTTTGGTCAGCAGACGCAGTTCTGAACAGTGAATCGACAGTTCGCCGGTCTTGGTTCTGAACAGTTTGCCACGCGCACCCAGGATATCGCCGAGGTCCCATTTCTTGAACTGCTCGTTGTAGATGCCTTCAGCCAGATCGTCACGTGAGACGTAAAGCTGAATCCGGCCGCCCACATCCTGCAGGGTGACGAAAGAGGCTTTACCCATGATACGACGGGTCATCATGCGTCCGGCAACGCTGACTTCGATACCTAACTCTTCCAGCTCTTCGTTGCTCTTCTCGCCATAGCTTTCCAGCAGCTGGTTTGAAAGGCTATCACGACGGAAATCGTTGGGAAATGCCAGACCGTTGGCACGCAGCGCGCTCAGCTTTTCGCGGCGCGTTTTCAGTTCGTTATTTAACTCAACGGCGGCATCAGCGCTCTGCGGTTGTTGTTCAGACATGTCTATAACCCTGCTTTTAAACTAGCTTCAATGAATCGATCCAGATCGCCGTCCAGCACCGCCTGGGTGTTACGCGTCTCTACGCCGGTGCGCAGATCTTTGATGCGTGCATCATCGAGAACGTAAGAACGGATCTGACTGCCCCAGCCAATGTCGGACTTGTTGTCCTCCAGCGCCTGTTTCTCAGCATTTTTCTTTTGCATCTCAAGCTCGTACAGCTTCGCTTTCATCTGCTTCATCGCCTGATCTTTGTTCTTGTGCTGAGAACGGTCATTCTGACACTGGGTGACGGTACCGGTTGGAATATGGGTAATACGCACCGCAGATTCTGTCCGGTTAACGTGCTGACCGCCCGCACCCGACGCACGATAAACGTCAATGCGCAGATCGGCTGGGTTGATGTCGATATCAATATCGTCATCCACTTCCGGGTAGATAAAGGCAGAGCTGAATGAGGTGTGACGACGGCCGCCGGAGTCAAACGGGCTCTTACGCACCAGGCGATGCACGCCGGTTTCGGTGCGCAACCAGCCAAAGGCATAGTCGCCTGATACGCGAATGGTTACAGACTTGATGCCCGCAACTTCACCTTCAGACTCTTCGATAATTTCGGTTTTGAAGCCTTTCGCTTCGGCCCAACGCAGATACATACGCATCAGCATGCTGGCCCAGTCCTGTGCTTCGGTGCCGCCGGAACCCGCCTGCAGATCGATATAGCAGTCAGCACTGTCATACTCGCCAGAGAACATGCGGCGGAATTCCAGTTCGCCCAGCTTGCCCTCAAGGACATCCAGCTCGGCAACCGCTTCGTTGAAAGTCTCTTCGTCTTCCGCTTCAACTGCCAGTTCAAGCAGACCCTGCACATCTTCCAGGCCCTGCGACATCTGATCCAGCGTCTGCACGATGGCTTCCAGTGAGGAGCGCTCTTTGCCCAGCGCCTGAGCACGCTCAGGTTCGTTCCAGACATCGGGCTGTTCCAGCTCGGCGTTTACTTCTTCGAGGCGTTCTTTCTTGGCATCGTAGTCAAAGATACCCCCGAAGAACGTCGCTGCGCTCACTGAGGTCCTGAATACGGTTTTTGACCGGGTTGATTTCAAACATGGCTTTAGCGTCTTTCTTATGTTCGATGGGACAGGAAATTTAACGCACAAGTTTACCCGAAACTGGCGGCAGATTGTAGCGCTGAGACAGGGAGCTGTTGCCGGGGTTGCGTGAGGGGTCGCATTTACGTGGCATCCTCGCGCGCGGCAGGTTAACGCCGGGGATAATCAGGCGGACGCGCCTCTGCCGTGGCCGGAGACGCGCGCGCCCTGTTTCACTCAGTTCAGCGGCCAGATATGATCAATGATCAGCTGCACTGAGCGGTTACCGCGATACTCATTGATATCCAGCTTGTAGGCCAGTTCGACCTGACGAATGCTGCTGTCGGGCCACAGCGTGGTATCGACATTAAAGGCAATACCGTCGATCAGCGGCCCACCGTCCAGCGGCTCCACCATCACTTTCAGATGCCGCTCGCCCACCAGCCGCTGTTGCAGCAGCTTAAATTTGCCGTCAAACGCGGGTTCCGGGAACGCCTGGCCCCAGGGACCGGCTTCACGCAGCATCTCAGCGGTCTGCAGGGAAAACTCCTGCGGCTGTAACGCGCCATCTGACCAGATGATGCCCTGCAGCGATTCGCCATCCAGCCACTCACCGACCAGGTCGGCAAAGCGCTGACGAAACTCCTCGTAGCGCGCGGTCTCCAGCGATAAACCGGCCGCCATAGCGTGACCGCCAAACTTCATCATCAGACCCGGATTCAGCGTATCCAGACGCTCCAGCGCATCGCGAAGATGCAGACCGGCAATCGAACGGCCCGAGCCTTTCAGCGTGCCGTCGCCCGCCGGGGCGAAGGCAATCACCGGACGATGGAAGCGCTCTTTCAGGCGAGAGGCGAGAATGCCCACCACGCCCTGATGCCATTCGGGATGATAAAAGGCCAGTCCCAGCGGCAGATCGCTCTGCTCACGCTCCAGCGCCTGACACAGCGCCAGCGCTTCGCTCTGCATGCCCTGCTCTATCTCTTTGCGCGTCTGGTTCAGCGCATCCAGTTCGCTGGCTAACATCCGCGCCTGGCTAAGATCGTCAGTCATTAACATCGCCACACCCACCGACATATCGTCGAGGCGGCCTGCGGCGTTGAGCCGTGGCCCCAGCGCAAAACCGAGATCGCTGGCCGCCAGCTGACGGGCATCGCGATTAGCAATTTCCAGCAGCGCCCGGATGCCGGGCCGGCATTTTCCGGCCCGGATACGGCTAAGTCCCTGCCACACCAGAATGCGGTTATTGACGTCGAGCGGCACCACATCAGCAACCGTGCCAAGCGCCACCAGATCCAGCATCTCCGCCAGATTCGGTTCCGTGCGGGTGGTGCCAAACCATCCCTGGGTGCGCAGATGGGCGCGCAGCGCCAGCATCAGATAAAACGCCACGCCAACACCCGCCAGCGCGCGTGAGGGGAAGTTGCAGTCCGGCAGATTGGGATTCACGATCGCCTCAGCGGCCGGTAAGGTCTCGCCCGGCAGATGGTGGTCGGTAATCAGCACCGGAATCCCGTGCTGGTGGGCAAAATCAACGCCAGCGTGGGAGGAGATGCCGTTATCGACGGTCAGAATCATCGCGGCACCGCGCGCCCGCGCCTGCTCAACCACTTCCGGGCTGAGGCCATAACCATCTTCAAAGCGGTTAGGCACCAGATACTGCACGTTGCCGCCGCCCATGCTGCGCAGCGCCATCACCGTCAGAGCGGTACTGGTCGCGCCATCGGCATCAAAGTCGCCCACCACCATAATACGACGCCCATCCAGCAGCGCCTGATGCAGCAGTTCCACTGCACTCTCAATCCCGCTTAAGGACTGATACGGCAGCAGATTTTTCGCACCGCGCTCCAGCTCTGCGGCGTCACGCACGCCGCGTTGCAGATAGAGCCGTTTCAGCAACGGCGGCAGCGAGGCCGGTAACGCATCGTCAACCGTCACCTCACGGCGACGCAGTTCCACTTCCTGTTTTACCACCGATTAACCACCACGCTTCTGATTGTCCAGCACCTGCTTCAGTTCCTGCGGCGACTGATAACCGGGGATCATCATGCCGGTGTCAGTCAGCATCGCAGGGGTGCCCTGAATGCCGAACAGCACGCCGAGTTTGTAGTGCTGAGAAATATCGATTTTGCAGCTGTCGGGTGCGGCCATCTTCGGCGCATTGCCTTTCATCGCCTCATCAAACGCTTTATTGCGGTCAGCGCTGCACCAGATCGCCTTCATCGCCGGTTCGATCTGACCATTCAGCCCTTCACGCGGGAACGCCAGGTAGCGCACGGTGATGCCCAGCGCATTGTAGTCGGCCATCTGCTCATGCAGCTTGTGACAGTAGCCACAGGTGATGTCGGTGAAGACCGTGATCACGTGCTGCTCTTTCGGCGCTTTATAGACGATCATCTCCGGCACCAGCGCCTCGACTTTTTTGTCCAGCAGCTGGTTGGTAACGTTGACCGGCTGTTTGCCGCTGACGTCATAGAGCGGACCCTGGATCATATGTTTACCGTCATCGGTCACATAGAGCACGCCGCTTTCCGACAGCACGGTTTTAACGCCCGGCAGCGGTGACGGGCTGATCTCCGTCTGGTTCAGACCAAGCTTTTTAAGTGATTGCTGAATGGCGCTGTCATCGGCCTGTGCGAGACCGGAAAATGCGCTGGCTAACAGGGCCAGCATGGCAAAATGCTTGTTCATTTTTATCCTTATGGCCGCGAATCACGCTCGCGGATGGTGTTGTTGATGCAACTGACGCAGGCGCTCAGTGGCGACGTGCGTATAAATTTGGGTGGTGGAGAGATCGCTGTGTCCCAGCAGCATCTGTACGACACGCAGATCCGCGCCGTGGTTCAGCAGATGGGTCGCAAAGGCATGGCGCATGACATGCGGCGATAACTTTTCGCTGTCGATGCCCGCCAGCGTGGCGTAGTGCTTAATGCGATGCCAGAAAGTCTGGCGCGTCATCTGCTGCGCCCGGTTGCTGGGAAACATCACGTCCAGCGTCTGCCCGTTGAGCAGCCACGGACGACCATGTTCCATATATTGCTCCAGCCAGTAAACCGCTTCTTCACCTAAAGGCACAAGCCGCTCTTTATCCCCTTTACCGATAACCCGGACAACGCCCTGGCGCAGGCTGATGTCGCTGAGGGTCAGCCCAATCAGTTCGGAGACGCGCAGGCCGGTGGCATAAAGCAGCTCCAGCATCGCCTTGTCGCGCAGCTCCAGCGGGATATCGATATTCGGTGCCTGCAACAGCCGCTCGACCTGCGCTTCACTGAGATCTTTCGGCAAACGCTGCGGCAGTTTTGGCGCAGACAGCAGCGCGCTGGGATCGTCCGTGCGCAGCTTTTCGCGATAAAGATACTGGAACAGGCGACGCATCGCGCTGAGCAGCCGCGCTGAGCTGGTCGCCTTGTAGCCGCCCTCCAGCCGTTCAGCCAGGAACTGCTGCAGATCCAGCGGCGTCACGCTGAGCAGCGTCAGCTGGTGATGCGCCAGCCAGCCGGTCAGCGTCTGAAGATCCTGACGATAAGAGGAGAGAGTGTTCTGCGCCAGATTGCGTTCAATCCAGAGCGCATCAAGAAACTGTTCTGTCAGATCGCTGTCCTGCACGTTGTCTCCGCCGTCTGGTGTAAAATCATGCTCATTATGCCTGATTCAGCAGCGCTTCTGGTACAATTGCGCCAAAGTCAGTATTTACAGAGTGTTATCTGCATGAAAATCGGTCTTTTTTACGGTTCCAGTACCTGTTACACCGAAATCGTAGCGGAGAAAATTCGCGATTTTATTGGCGAAGAGTTAGTGACGCTGCATAACGTCAAAGATGACGACCCACGCCTGATGGAGCAGTACGACTTGCTGATCATGGGCATCCCGACCTGGGATTTCGGTGAGTTGCAGGAGGACTGGGAGGCGATCTGGACGCAGTTGCCCGCGCTGAATCTGCAAAACAAGCTTGTCGCGCTGTATGGCATGGGCGATCAGATTGGCTATGGCGAGTGGTTTTTAGATGCGCTCGGCATGCTGCACGATTTGCTGCAGCCGATGGGCGTGCGTTTTGTCGGCTACTGGCCGCTTGAGGGCTATGAGTTTACCAGTCCTAAACCGCTGAGTGCCGATGGTTCGCAGTTTGTGGGTCTGGCGCTGGATGATGTAAATCAGTTCGAGATTACCGACGAGCGCGTTGAGCAGTGGTGCGAACAGGTGCTGACCGAAACCGCTGCGCTGCTCTGACCGGCCTTGCCTGCCCCACTGACGTTAATGCCGCGCCTTGCTGAAACAGCAGGCGCGTAACGCACGCCATTCGCCAGGCTGCATATTGTCCCGCATCAGCCACCAGCGCAGCGTGGCACCCTTTTCACTCCGGGCCACCAGCAGCACGCCAATCGGTAACCAGCGCAGCGGCTGGGTCGGTCGCCAGCGTTTTCCCTGCCAGATCCAGCAATGACCCCCTTCCCGCTGTAACCCGCCGTGCCTCTGACGCAATCGCCGATAGCTGCGCCAGCTTTCAGCCAGCAACAGCAGAATAATCGGCGCTTTAATCAGCCAGCCGCCCACCGGCAGCGTCATCATTACTACGCCCGTTACTGCAGCCACCAGCCAGGCGCACAGTATGGCGCACGCCAGGCGAGAGGGGCGCAGTTTACATTGCCACCGGGCCGCGATCATGGTTACGCTGCTGGATTAGATTCACCATCCGCTTAAGCTCCGGATCCTGTGGCTCACCGTGATTCATCAGCCAGTTGAACAGATCGGGATCGTCACTCTTCAGCAGATCAACAAAGACCTGCTTATCGGTGTCGTTCAGCGTGTCATACTCAAATTTGAAGAACGGCATAATCGCCACATCCAGCTCCAGCATGCCGCGACGGCAGGCCCACTGAATACGTGATTTATCATTAATATCCATGCATCAATTTCCACAATTCACAACGTGGCCGCTAGTGTAACCTGGTTTAATGCGGCTCGCAGGCGCAGCATCGCAGGCTGTGCAACCTGCCACATTTCAGATCGCACTTTTGCAGGGTTATCACGCCTTTTGTGCGCCGTTTTCCGTAAACAGGTTGCATTGCCAGTCGGCTCTTTTAACATTGAAGACAATGTTCCGGATGAACCTTCTAATACAGGATATCTCCATGCCCACTTTTACTTTACCGCCGCGTCAGCCTGCCGCGTCGTCTCGTCTGCCGTTAACCCTGATGTCACTGGATAAATGGGCGCTGGTTTCCATTACCGGTGCCGACAGCACCTCTTACCTGCAGGGTCAGTTAACGCTGGATGTCGCGGCACTGGATGCAGACCACCATTCGCCCGCCGCACACTGCGATGCCAAAGGCAAAATGTGGAGCAATATGCGCCTGTTCCATCGCGGTGAAGGCTATGCCTATCTGATTCGCCGTGAACTGCGCGACACCCAGCTGACCGAGTTAAAGAAATACGCGGTATTTTCGAAAGTGACGATGGCGGCTGACGACGAGTCCGTGTTGCTGGGCGTAGCCGGTTTTCAGGCGCGCGCCGCGCTGGCGAATCTGTTTGAAAGCCTGCCCGACAGCGAGAAACCGGTTGTGCAGCAGGGAGAAACTACGCTGCTGTGGTTTGCCCATCCGGCCGAGCGTTTTCTGATTGTTACCTCGCAGGCTATGGCAGAAACCCTGAAGCAGAAGCTTAATGATGATGCGCAGTTCAATGACAGTCAGCAGTGGCTGGCGCTGGATATTGAAGCGGGAATTCCGGTGATCGATCCGGCCACCAGCGTGCAGTTTATTCCGCAGGCCACTAACCTGCAGGCGCTGGATGCCATCAGCTTTAAAAAGGGCTGCTATGCCGGTCAGGAGATGGTCGCCCGGGCGAAATATCGCGGTGCCAATAAACGCGCACTTTACTGGCTGGCGGGTCAGGCCAGTCATCTGCCCGAAGCCAATGCCCCGCTGGAGTTGCAGATGGGTGAACGCTGGCGTCGTACCGGCAGCGTGCTGGCTGCGGTGCAGTTAGATGATGGCATCAGCTGGATTCAGGTGGTGCTGAATAACGATCTGGAGCCGGATAGCGTGCTGCGGGTTGAAGGTGACGAAGGTGGGCATCTGACCATTCAGCCGCTGCCCTACTCGCTGGCTGAAGAGTGATATCACCGCATGGCCCTCTCATTAACGGAAGGGCCATGCCGCAATCTACTCAGCGCACATAAAAATAGATGGCGCAGAAGTGGCAGAGACTGCCGCCCAGTACGAACAAATGCCAGATGGCGTGATTGAAGGGAATGCGGCGCGCCACATAGAAAATCACCCCCAGCGAATAGATAATTCCTCCTGCGGCCAGCAGCCAGATGCAGCGCGGCGGCAGGATCATCGCCAGCTGATAAACCACGACCAGCGACAGCCACCCCATACAGAGATAGGTCACCAGCGACAGCGCTTTAAAGCGATGCGCAATCGTGAGCTTGAACACGATACCCGCCAGCGCCAGCCCCCAGATCACCGCCATTAATCCATAGGCCAGCGGCGTCCTCAGCCCGACCAGCAGAAACGGCGTATAGGTGCCCGCAATCAGCAGATAGATGGCGCAGTGATCCAGCTTTTTCAGCCAGGGCCTGGCCGGTCCATCCGGGATAGCGTGATAGAGCGTTGAGGCCAGAAACAGCAGGATCATGCTGCCGCCATAGAGGCTGTAACTGATAAAAGTAATGGTGTCAGCCTGCCTCTCAGTGGCCTGATTGAGCATCAGTATCAGCCCGACGATACCAAACAGGCAGCCGAGGCCGTGACTGATACTGTTGGCAATTTCTTCAGCAACTGAATAGCCCGCAGCGGGCCGGTGTTTTTGAGAGAGTGTGGTGGTCATATCAGGTTCCTGAACAGCTCCATAGCAGTAATAACTGTTACCCAGCGTAGCCAATAATTTTTTCAGTGTACACGTGTACGCTAAAATTATTTGCTGAAATTCACTCTCCGTTAAACCGGGTGATGAATCTGGTAAACTGACCGCCGGTCAACTGTTCAATGAGTCATCCATGTTTTCGCATCGCGATCTCGCTCGTCTTAACGATCTGGAAATGCAGGTCTATCAGTTCATCATTAAGCACCGCGAAGGCGTCAGCTACATGACGATCCGCGAGCTGGCTGAGCAGGCTGGTGTCTCCACCACCACCGTGCTGCGTTTTTGCCGCAAGATGGATTGCGAAGGCTGGTCAGAATTCCGCATCCGCCTGCGCTTAAGCGAACAACAGAGCGCGCCGCTGCTCAATACGGCGGGTGTCAGCGAGATGCTGAGCTTTTTTAAAAGTATTAATAACCCGGAGTTTGAACAGCTCATCACGCAGGCTGCACAAAAAATTAATCAGGCAGAGCAGGTTTTCTTTATTGGCGTCGGCACATCCGGCAGCCTGGCAAAATATGGCGCGCGTTTTTTCTCAAACCTCGGAAAATTCAGCCATGCGATTGATGACCCCTATTATCCGGTCAGTCCCGATCTCTATGAAAATGCCGTCGCCATTATTTTATCGGTCTCCGGCGAAACTGAAGAGATCCTGCGCATTGCCAGCCAGTTCAGCCTGAATAAGTGCAAAATCATTGCGATAACCAATACGGAAAGCTGCTCGCTGGCGAAAATTGGTGATTTCAACCTCTGCTACCATGTGCCGATTATCCGCATGGCGGACAATACTGACATTACGACTCAGGTGCCGGTGACCTATATTATTGAAGCGATTGGTCGCCAGCTGGGAAAATAAAACAGCCTGTTTTTTGCATGTAACAAACGCAATTATTCGCGTGCTGTTATATCGTGACTTTCAATATTGCCTTGCTACACTCACCTCAATTTCAATATCCGTAATGGGGTGAAGCATGAGTGCAGAATTGCAGTTACCAAAAGGCTTTCTTTGGGGCGGAGCGGTCGCAGCGCATCAGGTTGAAGGCGGCTGGGATCAGGGCGGCAAAGGCGTCAGCATCGCTGACGTGATGACCGGCGGTTCACACGGCGTTGACCGTGTCATCACCGACGGCGTGCAGCCTGGCCACTTCTACCCGAACCACAAAGGCGTGGAGTTTTACTCCCACTATAAACAGGATGTCGCGCTGTTTGCCGAGATGGGCTTCAAATGCTTCCGCACCTCCATTGCCTGGACCCGCATCTTTCCCAACGGGGATGAGCAGCAGCCGAACGAAGCGGGCCTGCAATTCTATGACGATCTGTTTGATGAACTGCTGAAATATGGCATTGAACCGGTCATCACCCTTTCGCACTTCGAAATGCCTTATCACCTGGTCAAAGAGTATGGCGGCTGGCACAACCGCAAAGTGGTCGACTTCTTTGTGCGCTTCAGCGAAGTGGTGCTGAATCGCTATAAAAACAAAGTGAAATACTGGATGACCTTTAACGAGATCAACAACCAGCGTAACTGGCAGTATCCGCTGTTTGGTTACTGCTGCTCAGGCGTGATCTTTACTGAGCATGAGAAACCTGAACAGGCGATGTATCAGGTCATGCACCACCAGTTTGTTGCCAGCGCCAAAGTGGTGAAACTCGGCCACGACATCAATCCTGACTTACAGATTGGCTGCATGATCGCCATGGTGCCGATCTATCCATTCTCCTGCCACCCGGACGATGTGGTGCTGGCGCAGGAATCGATGCATCAGCGCTATGTGTTCAGTGACGTGCAGATGCGCGGCTACTACCCGGCCTACACCCTGAAAGAGTGGGCGCGCAAAGGCTACGATATTCAGATGGAAGCGGACGATGCCGAGACGTTGCGTCAGGGCTGCGCAGACTATGTCGGTTTTAGCTACTACATGAGCAACGCCGTGAAGACCGATGCCAGCGGCGTTGACGACCCGATCACCGGCTTTGAAGGCGTGGTGAAAAACCCGCATGTGAAAGCCTCCGACTGGGGCTGGCAGATCGATCCGGTTGGCCTGCGCTATGCCATGAACGAGATGTACGAGCGTTATCAGAAGCCGCTGTTCATTGTGGAAAACGGCTTTGGGGCGATCGATAAGCCCAATGCTGACGGACTGATTGAAGATGATTACCGCATCGACTATCTGCGTGCGCACATCGAAGAGATGAAGAAAGCCGTGGCGTATGATGGTGTGGATTTAATGGGCTATACGCCGTGGGGCTGTCTGGATTGCGTTTCGTTTACCACCGGCCAGTACGACAAGCGCTACGGCTTTATTCATGTGAATAAAAACGATGATGGCAGCGGCGATTTTTCTCGTTCGAAGAAGAAGAGCTTTGGCTGGTATCAGCAGGTTATCGCCAGCAACGGCGAAAACCTCTGATTATTCACGCTGCATAAGCGGCGACTCGTTAACGCCCACCGGCAGCGTCAATGATGCTGCCGGTGATGTAAGAGGCCGCGTCGCTGGCCAGCCAGACGATCGCTTCCGCCACCTCTTCTGCCTCACCGCCACGTCCCATCGGGATTATGCTGGCCAGCCTGTCAACCCTTCCCGGCTCTCCGCCATCGGCATGCATCTCTGTGTAGATGAATCCCGGACGCACGCCATTAACCCGAATCCCCTGCTGCGCCACTTCCAGCGACAAGCCTTTGGTCAGCGTATCCATCGCCCCTTTTGACGCGGCATAATCAACATATTCGCCAGGCGAACCGGTACGCGACGCGGCCGACGAGACGTTTACAATCGCGCCGCCCTGACCGCCGTGATGCGTGCCCATCCGCTTAACCGCCTCACGACAGCAGAGAAAAGATCCGATGACGTTGGTGGCAAAAACCTTGTGCAGGCGAGCCGCATCCAGTTGCTCGGTGCGGCACTGCTGAAACAGAATCCCGGCGTTGTTCACCAGCAACGCCAGCGGCACAGACTGCTGGTCGAGCTGCGCAAACATCGCCATCACCTGGGCTTCATCACTGATATCCGCCTGAACCGCAAAGGCTTCACCGCCCTGCAGCTGGATCTGTGCCACCAGCTGTTGCGCTTCGGCCTCGCGCTGACGATAGTTCACCGCAACCCGATATCCCCGGGCTGCCAGTAACAGCGACGTGGCCCGTCCGATACCGCGGCTGCCACCCGTAACCAGTGCCATTTTCATACTGATTCTCCAGTAAAAAAGGGCCGACGAATCGGCCCCTGATGGTTAATGCTTACCTGCGGCAAGCTTACTGATAGTCGCTCATCGGCACGCAGGAGCAGAACAGATTACGGTCGCCAAATACATCATCCAGACGTTTTACCGTCGGCCAGTATTTGTTATAGCTGCCCGCCGGGAAGACCGCCAGTTCACGGCTGTAAGGATGTGACCACTCACTGACGATTTCCAGCTGGGTGTGCGGCGCATTAACCAGTGGGTTGTCGTCCAGCGGCCATTCGCCACCCGCTACCCGGTCAATCTCCATGCGGATCGCCAGCATCGCGTCGATAAAGCGATCCAGTTCGATTTTGCTCTCTGACTCGGTCGGCTCCACCATCAGCGTACCCGCCACCGGGAAGGACATGGTCGGCGCGTGGAATCCGTAATCGATCAGGCGCTTAGCGATATCCAGCTCACTGATACCGGTCTGCTCTTTCAGCGGACGGATATCGAGAATACATTCGTGCGCCACGCGGCCGTCACGGCCCGTGTAGAGCACCGGATAGGCCGACTGCAGGCGGCTGGCGATATAGTTGGCATTCAGAATCGCGACC
Source organism: Pantoea sp. R13S299 (assembly GCF_048515925.1). Lineage (NCBI taxonomy): Bacteria > Pseudomonadati > Pseudomonadota > Gammaproteobacteria > Enterobacterales > Erwiniaceae > Pantoea > Pantoea sp. R13S299. Next base: position 303,704 of record NZ_JBLYEF010000004.1, on the reverse strand, counting down.
GAGCTGGCCTGTTTCAGCCCTTCAGCACCCATCATGCGAATATACATCCAGCTGATCGGCAGAATAGAGGCGCTGCCAAACGGCGCTGCGGAGACCGCGCCCTGCTGCGTCAGTACACCGTCGATCTGTACCACGCTGTGTCCCGGAACAAACGGCGCCAGGTGCGCTTTCACGCCAATCGGTCCCATACCCGGACCGCCACCGCCGTGCGGAATGCAGAAGGTTTTGTGCAAATTGAGGTGCGAGACATCTGCGCCGATGTAGCCTGGCGTGGTGATGCCGACCTGTGCATTCATGTTCGCGCCATCCAGATAAACCTGACCGCCGTACTGATGCACGATCTGGCACACTTCACGGATGGTCTCTTCATAGACGCCGTGAGTAGAAGGATAAGTCACCATGATGCAGGAGAGCTTGTCGCCCGCCTGAGCTGCCTTTTCACGCAGGTCGCCGAGGTCGATGTTGCCCTGTTTATCACAGGCCACCACCACGACGTCCATGCCCGCCATCTGGGCTGAGGCCGGGTTCGTGCCGTGCGCCGAGCTCGGGATCAGGCAGAGATGACGATCGCCCTCGCCGCGGCTTTCGTGATAGCGGCGGATCGCCAGCAGCCCGGCATATTCACCCTGCGCGCCGGAGTTTGGCTGCATACAGAGTGCATCATAGCCGGTGAGCTGCACCAGCCACTGCGACAGCTGGCCGATCATCTGCAGATAGCCGGTAGCCTGTTCAGCCGGACAGAACGGATGCAGTTCCGCAAATTCCGGCCAGGTGATCGGGATCATCTCGGCGGCGGCATTCAGCTTCATGGTGCAGGAGCCCAGCGGGATCATCGCCTGATTCAGCGCCAGATCCTTTTTCTCCAGGCTGTGCATGTAACGCATCATCTCAGTTTCGCTGTGATGACGGTTGAACACCGGATGGGTCAGGATTTCGCTGTGGCGTTGCAGGCCAGCAGGAATCGCGTGGCTTTCGCTGGCGACTTCACTGTCGAGTTTTTCCAGATCCTGGCCGTGCTCATCACCCAGCAGAATGGCGAACAGCGCCAGAATATCTTCGCGACAGGTGGTTTCATCCAGCGTGATACCAACAGCGTTATGGATGTCGCTGCGGAGGTTAACGCCAAAGCTCAGGGCGCGGTTCAGCACGGCGGCTTTATCCGCCACTTCTACCGTCAGCGTATCGAACCAATGCTGATGGCGCAGCTTCAGGCCGCCCTGCTGCAGTCCGGCTGCCAGAATATTCGTGAAGCGATGGATGCGTGAGGCAATGCGTTTCAGACCAGCCGGACCGTGGAACACCGCGTAGAGACCGGCCATGTTGGCCAGCAGCACCTGAGAAGTACAGATGTTGGAGTTGGCCTTTTCACGGCGGATATGTTGTTCACGGGTCTGCATCGCCATACGCAGCGCCGTGTTGCCCGCGGCATCACGTGACACACCGATGATGCGGCCAGGCATAGAGCGTTTATGCTCGTCGCGGCTGGCGAAGAAGGCCGCGTGAGGGCCGCCGTAACCCATCGGCACGCCGAAGCGCTGAGCGGAACCAAAGACGATGTCTGCGCCCTGCTTGCCTGGCGCTTCCAGTAACACCAGCGACATAAAGTCCGCCGCCATGCTGACCACGACTTTGCGTGCTTTCAGCCCGGCAATCAGCGCGCTGTAATCGTGCGCTTCACCGGTGGTGCCTACCTGTTGCAGCAGTACACCAAACAGATCGTCGTGATCGGATGCCTTGTCGGCGCTATCAATGATCAATTCGAAGCCGAACGTCTCCGCACGGGTACGGACCACATCCAGCGTCTGCGGATGAATATCATTGGCAATGAAGAATTTATTGGCGTTTTTGAACTTACTGACGCGTTTTGCCATCGCCATCGCTTCGGCAGCGGCAGTGGCTTCATCCAGCAGCGAGGCGGACGCGATATCCATCCCGGTGAGATCCAGCGTCAGCTGCTGGAAGTTCAGCAGCGCTTCCAGACGGCCCTGTGAAACTTCAGGCTGATACGGCGTATAGGCGGTGTACCAGCCCGGATTCTCCAGCATGTTACGCAGGATAACCGGCGGGGTGATGACCGCGCTGTATCCCATTCCGATCCAGGATTTGTAACGCAGATTCTGGCTGGCAATGGCTTTCAGTTCGGCCAGCGCCTGCTGTTCAGTGGCGGCTTCGCCAACGGCGGGCGGACCCGGCAACTGAATATCTGCCGGCACAATGGTGCTGATTAACGCGTCCAGCGAACGGGCACCAATCGCGTCAAGCATCTGCGCCTGCTGCTCAGGTGAAGGACCGATATGGCGCTCAATGAATGCACCGTTGTGTTCAAGCTGGCTGAGAGTCTGAGTCATTAGCAGTAAATCCTGAATCGGGCTGGGGGAACCGGAGAGCAAACAGAAATCAGCGGCCTCTGCATGAGGCCGCCTGACGACTACTCGTCGATGGAAGCTTTATAAGCATCCGCGTCCAGCAGCGAGTCGATTTCAGACGCGTCGCTGGCTTTGATTTTGAATAACCAGCCACCGTCATAAGGCTCGCTGTTGACCTGCTCCGGTGAGTCAGTTAGTGCTTCGTTAACCGCCACAATCTCACCGCTGATGGGTGCATAGATATCTGAAGCCGCTTTAACGGATTCTGCAACCGCGCACTCTTCTCCGGCAGCAAACGTCGCGCCCACTTCCGGCAGATCGACAAATACCATGTCGCCCAGTAACTCCTGCGCATGTTCAGTGATACCCACCGTGTAGCTGCCATCGGCTTCTTTGCGCACCCATTCGTGGCTGTCGCGGTACTTCAACGTATTCGGCACATTGCTCATTGGCCATTTCTCCTGAATAAAATTTACTGGGCGACCGGTTTACCGGCGCGGACAAAAACGGGGCGGGTAACCTGGACAGGCATCTGGCGGTTACGAATCTCAACGATGGCGGTGCTGCCGACGGAGGCCGGTACGCGCGCCAGGGCGATACTGCAACCCAGTGTCGGTGAGAAAGAACCACTGGTGATGATCCCCTCCTGCGGCTGCCCCTGGTCATCGGTGAAACGCACCGGCTGGCCGTTACGCAGCACCCCTTTTTCTGTGAGGATCAGCCCCACCAGTTTTTCGGTGCCGCGTTCACGCTGCAGTTCCAGCGCTTCCCGGCCGATGAAATCGCGGTCAGCGGGTTCCCAGCACACCGTCCAGCCCATGTTGGCAGCCAGCGGTGAAACGCCTTCGTCCATCTCCTGACCATAAAGATTCATACCCGCTTCCAGACGCAGCGTATCGCGTGCGCCAAGGCCAGCCGGTTTTACGCCAGCGGCCAGCAGACGCTGCCAGAAATCGGCCGCCTCACTTGCAGGCATCGCAATTTCATAGCCCGCTTCGCCGGTGTAGCCGGTAGTCGCAATAAACAGCTCACCTGACTGCACACCAAAAAACGGTTTCATGCCAGCAACAGCCTGACGCTGCTCCTCGCTGAACAGCGTCTGCGCTTTCTGCTGCGCCTGCGGGCCCTGCACAGCAATCAGCGCCAGGTCATCGCGTTCCGTCAGCGTAATGCCATAGCCCTGCGCATGTTGCGTGATCCAGGCGAGGTCGTTTTCACGGGTCGCGGAGTTCACCACCAGCCGGAAGAACTCTTCGCTCATAAAGTAAACAATCAAATCGTCAATGACGCCACCCGAAGCATTCAGCATGCCGGTGTAGAGCGCTTTGCCTGGCTGCGTCAGTTTTGCCACATCATTCGCCAGCAGGTAGCGCAGAAATTCGCGGGTACGCGGACCTGTCAGGTCGACGATGGTCATGTGAGAAACATCAAACATCCCGGCGTCGGTTCGCACCACATGATGTTCATCCATCTGGGAGCCATAGTGCAGCGGCATCATCCAGCCATGAAAATCCACCATGCGGGCACCGCAGGCCTGATGCTGTTCAAACAGAGGTGTTTGCTGAGTCATAACCATCCTGTGCAGAAGCGAGTGAGTGCAAAACTGCGCCGGAATTCAGTGCCGACGCAAACGTTCTCTTACGGCTGACGTTACCACCGAATCTGACGATTAACCATAAGAAAACCGGGGTCGAAAGCAGAGGCACAGCCTAACCAGGAACCGCTGCTAACAGGATAAAAAACTACAATTTTGTGATTAATCGCGCAATAAATGCAGGGCTTTTAAATATACGCAGCAAATTTATGCGGGATGGCGTTCAGGATGTTAAAAAAATCCCGCAGCCCGCGAGGCGATGAATGAGAAAAAGTAATGCGAATTAACTCGCAAAATTAGAATAAATCAAACGAAGATCCCTGCTGGTGCAGCGTTGCCTTTTGGTGGTGCAGAAGGGTTCAGGCATAAAAAAAGCCAGCAGATGCTGGCTTATCAGGAGGCGTGGAATTAGCGTAGCCAGGCGGGCAAATCATTCAGGCCCATCGCCTGCTTAAGCATCATGGGTTTTACCCCAGGCAGGCGATCTGCCAGCTTCAGACCGACATCGCGCAGCAGTTTTTTCGCCGGATGATTACCGGCAAACATTTCACGGAAGCCCTGCATTCCTGCCAGCATCATCGCGGCGCTGTGTTTACGACTGCGCTCGTAGCGACGCAGATAGAGGTGCTGACCAATATCTTTACCCTGCTGATGCAGACGGCGAATCTCACCAATCAACTCGGCGGCATCCATAAAGCCAAGGTTAACGCCCTGACCCGCCAGCGGATGAATGGTGTGAGCCGCATCGCCCACCAGCGCCAGACGGTGTGCCGCAAAGTTGCGGGCATAGCGCGCCACCAGCGGGAACGATTTACGCTCGCTTTCGAGCTGGCACAGGCCGAGCCGCATATCAAACGCCACCGAGAGCTGCTGATTGAACAGCGCTTCCGGCATGGTTTCCAGACGGCTCGCTTCCTGTGGCGAGAGCGACCAGACGATAGAGCTCATATGCGGATCCTGCATTGGCAGGAAAGCCAGAATACCGTCGCCGTGGAACACCTGCCGCGCCACCGCGTCGTGTGGCTTCTCAGTGCGGACGTTAGCGACTAACGCATGGTGATCGTAATCCCAGAAGGTCAGCGGAATGTCGGCTTTGTTGCGCAGCCAGGAGTTCGCCCCGTCAGCGGCAATCATTAATCGCGCGCTTAACATGCTGCCATCCTGCAGGGTCACAAAGGCTTCGTTGTCACCAAACGCCACCTGCTGTAACTGCGAGGGCGCCATTATCGTCACGTCGCTGCAGGCGCTGGCACGCTGCCAGAGTGCATTGTGGATCACCGGGTTTTCGATGATATGACCCAGATGCGACAAGCCCTGCTGCTCATCATCAAAGGCGATGGAGCCGAAGCTGTCCTTATCCCACACTTCCATGCCGTGATACGCGCGGCAGCGCAGCGAGAGAATAGTCGACCAGACATCCAGCTTCTGCAGCAGCCGTTCGCTGGCGGCGTTGATCGCCGACACGCGGATGGACGGAGACGCACTCAGCGCCAGCGGTGGCTCCGGCGATTTTTCCAGCACGGCGATGCGCAGTCCGCTGCCCTGCAAGCCGCAGGCCACCGCCAGTCCCACCATACCGCCACCGGCAATCACCACATCAAAAGTTTGCATCTGAGCCTCTTTATTAACGCTTAACCCAGCCAAGCGTACGCTCAGCCAGTTGATTTCGTAGCCACGGCAGATGATCCATCGCCAGCAGGCCCAGGTTACGACCGGCCACCATCGGACCATAGCGATTCGCAAAAACGCGAACCAGTCCGTCGGTAATGCCGATAGTGGCGGCGCGATCGGGCTGACGACGCTGCTGGTAATGATGCAGCACCGCATAACTGCCGGGATCCTGCTGTTGACGATGGGCGGCTGCCAGCGTTTCAGCCAGCGACATCACATCGCGCAGGCCCAGGTTGAAGCCCTGTCCGGCAATCGGATGCAGCGTCTGCGCCGCATTGCCCACCACCGCTACGCGATGCGTCACTGGCGACATCGCCCGGTGCAGCGCCAGCGGGTAATACTCGCGCTGGCCGGTGTGGGTGAATTTGCCCAGCCGCCAGCCAAAGGCACGCTGAAGCTGGCTCAGGAATTCGGCCTCGCTCCACTGCTCAATACGTTCACGCTGCGAAAGCGGATGACACCAGACCAGCGAGAGACGGTTGCCGGACATCGGCAGCAGCGCCAGCGGGCCATGTTCTGTGAAGCGCTCAAACGCACGGCCCTGATGGGGCAGCGCGGTGGAGACATTGGCAATCACGGCGAGCTGCTGATAGTCATCCCGTTGCCACTGAATACCGCACGAGGCGGCCAGCGCAGAGCGCGTGCCATCCGCCGCCACCAGCAGTTTGCCGCTGAGTTGCTCACCACTGTCCAGCGTCACCTCAACCTGCTGTTCACTACGGTGGGCCTGGGTGACGCGCGCCGGACAGCGCAGCGTCACGCCCGGCGCTTTTTTCAGTTCAGCAAACAGCCGCTGACCGACGTCAAACAGCTCGACCACCTGTCCCAGCGCCGGAATAGCGTAATCTGACGCCGCCATCGACACAAAGCCGGCGTGACCGCGATCGGAGACATGGATATCGGTAATCGGCGTGGCACAACGGGCGATCTGCTGCCACAGGTTGATGTCCGCCAGCTGCTGGCAGGTTCCGGCAGAGAGCGCAATAGCGCGGCCGTCGAAACCGGGATGTGCCCGGCTGCCAGGCTCGCTGCTTTCAATCAGCGTTACCGGCAGAGTGCCCTGGGTCAGATGGGAGATCGCCAGCGCCAGCGTCGCCCCGGTCATGCCGCCACCGGCAATCAGAATCGTCATGCCTGTTTTGCCGCCGCCATCAGTGCTTCAATCTCATCGGCCTCTTTCACGACGCTGTCGGTGAGATTCTCAATGCCATCTTCCGTAATCACAATGTCATCTTCGATCCGGATACCGATGCCGCGATACTGCGCAGGCACATCCGCATCCGGTCCGATATAAAGACCCGGTTCGACGGTTAACACCATGCCCGGTTCCAGAATCCGGTCGCGGCTCGGCGTACCGTAGTGGCCGACATCGTGAACATCCAGTCCCAGCCAGTGGCCCAGGCCATGCATATAGAACTGGCGATGCACTTCCTCGGCGATCAGGGTATCGACGTCGCCCTCCAGAATGCCCAGCTCCACCAGACCGGTGATCATGATGCGCACCACTTCATCATTCACTTCACGGATGCTGACGCCAGGCCGGAACATCTCAAGCGATCGCTTCAGCGAAGCCAGCACGATGTCATAAATGGCGCGCTGCGCCGGGCTGAATCTGCCGTTAACCGGGAAGGTACGAGTGATATCACCTGCATAGCCGTGGAACTCACAGCCTGCATCGATCAGCACCAGATCGCCGTCACGCATCTCACTTTCGTTTTCGGTGTAGTGCAGAATACAGCCGTTCTCACCAGCACCGACAATGGTGTTATAGGAGGGGTAACGCGCGCCGTGGCGGGTAAACTCGTGAAGAATTTCCCCTTCGAGCTGATACTCAAACATGCCTGGCTGGCAGGTTAGCATCGCGCGGGTATGCGCTAGTGCACTGATTTTACCGGCGCGACGTAACAGCTCAATTTCGTCCGCATCTTTAAACAGGCGCATCTCATGCACCCACGGACGCCAGTCAGTGACAGTGGCAGGCGCGCTGAGATTCTGGCGAAAACCGCGACGCAGTTTATCCAGCGCGCTGAACACCAGGGTGTCCGAATGGGCATATTCGCCCTGCGCATGGTAAATCACATCCAGGCCATTCAGCAGCAGATGCAGCTGTTCACCGATATCGTTCCAGGGTAACGCGCGATCCACGCCCAGTTTATCGGGAGCCGCCTCCTGGCCCAGCCGACGGCCAGACCAGACTTCCGCTGCAGGGTCACGCACGCGGTTAAACAGCACGCTGTGGTTGTGATTTTCATCGCTTTTGATCAGCACCAGCAGCGCCTGCGGCTCATTAAAGCTGGTGAAATAGCTGAAGTCGCTGCTCTGGCGGAACGGATATTCCGTGTCATTACTGCGCGTCACTTCAGGCGCAGCAAAAATCAGCGCTGCGCTGCCTGGCACCATCTTCGCCAGCAGCGCCTGACGACGCTGCAGGTATCGTTCCAGTGAAATCATCTCTGCACTCCCTGTAAACTGACCGGTTAAACTCGTTGACCTGAAATTAGTGTAGCGTCGGTTTTTGCACTTCTGGCGCGGTGGGCTGTGGACGGGTGAACGTATCGTGGCACAGCAGTGCCGCGACGCGCACATACTCGATCACCTCTTCCAGCGACTGCTCCAGCTCTTCCTGGTCTTCATCTTCTTCATAACCGAGCTGTGCGATGGTGCGCAGATCATCGATTGCTTCGCCGGTTTCGCCAGTGACTTTATCCAGTTTAGGCTGTGTTACGCCCAGGCCGAGCAGAAAATGGTTAACCCATCCGGCCAGCGCATCTGCACGGTCAAAGACGGTGATGTCGTCATCCTCAGGCAGCATTAGCTGAAACAGGAAGCCGTCATCTTCCAGTGTGATCGCCGTGTGCTCGTGCAGCGCCGCCAGCGGCACGGCAAGAGTGTGTGAAAACGCCATGCCTTCGTTAGCCAGATCGTGAACCAGCGTCTTCCAGCTGGTGTCCTGGTTACCGCCGCAGAGGATCCCGCTCAGCAGGCCGTGCATTTCAGCGGGCGTCATTCCAACGCCCTGCTGTGAGAGCACCGCCGCAAGCGCGTTGTAATCGGGGGTTGCGTTCTGTAAGGACATAAGTTTTCATCGTCGTTGGCAGAATAAGTTCGTGTTATGCTACCACTAGCTGCCTCAAGGTTTCCAGAAAAGGGGTTGTATCTTATTTCGTGGGTCTATATAGTTGCCCGCCTCCCAAGCCATTGACTGCTAAGGGAGTTGCGTGCGAAGTAATCAGTCAGGAAGGTGGCATGTCTGCACAACCGGTAGATTTACAAATTTTTGGTCGTTCGTTGAGAGTGAATTGTCCGCCAGAGCAGCAAGATGCGCTCAATAGCGCGGCTGAAGATCTCAATCAACGGTTGCAAGATCTAAAAGTTCGCACTAGAGTCACCAATACAGAACAACTGGTGTTCATCGCCGCGTTAAACGTCTGCCACGAGCTGGCGCAAGAGAAAGTGAAAACGCGCGATTATGCTGCTAATATGGAACAGCGTATCCGTATGTTGCAGCAGACGATTGAACAGGCATTAGTTGAGCAGGGTCGTATCTCTGATCGTGAGGGTGCGAAGTTCGAATAAAACTTCATGGTTGCTATACTCAAAGTAACGGTGAGGTAAATTTTCTCTGAGATGTTTGCATGTGGGCCAGTCCCCTGAGCCGATATTTCGAAAAAACAGAATGTGACGCTCGTAACCTGTGTGCATGCTCGGTTCGTCCGAGAAGCCTGATGGTTATGACGGCATGTTCACCTTGAACCAAGGGTTCAAGGGTTACAGCCTACGGCGGCATCTCGGAGATCTCTCTTCCTGTAGTCCTGCTTTCTTCCCCATACCGACATGTTATAGTCGCTGTTCAGCGACTTATCCGGCGGGGAAATTATGTCTGAACATCCTTCAATGATACAGCGTCAGGTTATCCGTCAGCAGGTACGCCATTTGCGTCGTGCGATGACTGATGACCAGCAGGCCCAGGCGGCCGAGCAACTCGCTGAACTCGCCCTTAACTACGCTCCGATTACTGCCGCGCGCAATATTGCACTCTTTTTGTCGGTTGATGGTGAGCTGAATACCCGTCCGCTGATTGCCAGGCTCTGGCATATGAAGAAAGCCGTCTATCTGCCGGTTTTGCACCCCTTTTCGCCCGGTAATTTACTGTTTCTGCGCTACTCGCCCGATACCCCATTGCACACCAATAAACTACGTATTCCTGAACCGCCGCTGGATATCCGGCAGTTGATCACGCTTGATCAGCTGGATCTGATGATAGTGCCGCTGGTGGCGTTTGATCAGCATGGGCAGCGACTGGGGATGGGTGGTGGCTTCTACGATCGCACCCTGCAGAACTGGCGACAGCACGGTTTTTTGCCGGTCGGTCTGGCACACGATTGTCAGCAGGTCGATCGCTTGCCGGTTGCGGAATGGGATGTGCCTTTACCGGCAGTGATGACCCCGTCAAAGCTCTGGCAGTGGGAGTAGAATTGTTAAGAAACAAGCGTAGTGAATCGCCTGAGATTGCTGGCAATTCTGCCCTGTTAGCGGTGAGATCGAGCCAGCGCAGGAAACACGGTCATATTTACCAGACTCAGGTTTCTCAATAGCCTGTAGCGCCACTAAACGCTACAGGCTGTAAAGATCCCCTTAGTAAAGCAAACGAGCGCGGATAGTGCCCGGAATCGCCTTCATCAGCTGCAGTGCGTTCTCTGTCACTTCTGGCTCTGCATCAATATCGATAACCACATAACCCATAAACGGCGAGGTTTGCAGATACTGTGCGGCGATGTTGATGCCCTGCTCTGCGAAAATCTGGTTGATGGCCGTCAGCACGCCTGGACGGTTCTCATGGATATGCAGCAGACGACTGGCGCTGATACCGTGAATCGGCAGTGATACTTCCGGGAAGTTAACCGCCGAGAGAGTCGAGCCGTTATCGGAATATTTCGCCAGCTTGCCCGCCACTTCAATCCCGATATTCTCCTGCGCTTCTTCCGTCGATCCGCCAATGTGCGGCGTCAGGATCACGTTGTCGAACTCACTCAGTGGAGAGATAAACGGCTCGCTGTTGGTGGCTGGCTCGGTCGGGAAGACGTCGATGGCTGCGCCACCCACATGCTTGCTGGCCAGCGCATCGCACAGCGCCGGGATATCGACCACGGTACCACGTGAGGCGTTAATCAGCAGTGCACCTGGCTTCATCTGCGCCAGCTGCTCTGCACCGATCATATCCTGTGTAGAAGCGGTTTCCGGCACGTGCAGGCTAACAACGTCGCTCATGTTGAGCAGGTCTGCCAGATGGCGTACCTGCGTGGCATTACCCAGCGGCAGCTTGTTTTCAATGTCGTAAAAGAAAACATGCATACCCAGGCTTTCTGCCAGCACGCCCAGCTGCATCCCGATATGACCGTAACCGATGATACCCAGCTTTTTACCACGCGCTTCAAATGAGCCTTTGGCAATCTTATTCCAGATACCACGGTGCGCTTTCGCATTCGCTTCGGGGATGCCACGCAGCATCAGCAGCATCTCACCAATCACCAGCTCCGCAACGGAGCGGGTATTCGAGAACGGCGCATTGAATACCGGAATCCCCCGGCTGGCAGCGGCCTGCAGATCAACCTGGTTGGTGCCGATACAGAAACAGCCAACAGCGACCAGCTTTTCAGCCGCCGCAAAAATCTCTTCAGTAAGCTGGGAGCGGGAACGGATACCAATGAAGTGCGCATCGCGGATTGATGCTTTTAACGCGTCAGAGTCCAGCGCGCCCTTGTGGAATTCGATGTTGGTATAGCCTGCAGCCCGCAGGTTTTCCAGCGCGCTCTGATGCACACCTTCCACCAGCAGGAACTTAATCTTATCTTTTTCCAGTGATACCTTTGCCATTTCCCGATCCTATTCAGCATTCAATGAGGACTACCATAAGCCAGCCTTCTGTCAAAATATCAAAAAAATCGCGTCCGGCAATACAAACGATTGCCCGGCAGCCAGCACGGCAACGGCTGACAGCCGCACATTGCCGGACAAAATCATGAGGTCGGCGAAGATGAGAGAACGAACCCACTGCCGATGACGCTTATGTGACATAAGTCACCAAATTTCACCGGTGTGAGAAAAGATGATTTGCAGGCAGAAATAACCGGCGCCGTTACAGCGCCAGACAGATCATTTTTTGATGGTTTTCACACCATCAGGCCCACCAATCAGTGCGATATCGGCTCCACGCGCGGCAAAAAGTCCGACGGTGACTACGCCAGGCAAGGCGTTGATGGTTTTTTCCAGCTCAATCGGATCGAGAATGCGGAGATTATGCACATCGAGAATAATGTTGCCGTTATCCGTGACCACGTTCTGACGATACTCAGGTAAGCCGCCCATTTTCACCAGTTGGCGCGCTACATAGCTGCGCGCCATCGGAATCACTTCAACCGGCAGCGGGAAACGGCCCAGCACATCCACCTCTTTTGAGGCGTCAGCGATACAGATAAAGGTCTCAGCCACTGCAGCCACGATCTTTTCACGCGTCAGCGCTGCACCGCCGCCTTTGATCATTTGCATCTGCGGGTTGATCTCATCCGCGCCATCAACGTACACCGACAGCACGTCAATCTCGTTCAGGTCGAACACCTGAATGCCCAGGCTTTTCAGCTTCTGGGTGGAGGCATCTGAGCTGGAGACGGCACCGTCGATCTGATGCCTGACCGTGGCAAGCGCATCGATAAAGTGAGCAGCGGTGGATCCTGTGCCTACGCCAACAATGGTGCCCGGCTGCACGTACTCAAGTGCAGCCCAGCCAACGGCTTTTTTCAGTTCATCCTGGGTCATGGTATGTTTAAAACCTGTGCGACAACGAAGTGCGCGTAGTATAAAACAAGGCTTGCTGAAAATGCTCGGCTGACCGACGTGGATTTATCGCTTTGGAAGCCAGCCCACAAAAAACAAGAGAGCCATCACAGGTGACACTTTTGTGGCATAGTGACGTCCACCCTGAAGGAGAGAGAAGAATAATGAAACGCCCGGATTATCGAACGCTTCAGGCGCTGGATTCAGTGATCCGCGAACGCGGATTTGAACGTGCCGCACAAAAATTGTGTATCACCCAGTCGGCAGTTTCACAGCGTATCAAGCAGCTGGAGAACCTGTTTGGGCAGCCGCTGCTGGTGCGTACCGTGCCGCCGCGTCCGACCGAACAGGGTCAGAAACTGCTGGCTTTGCTGCATCAGGTTGAGCTGCTGGAAGAGGAGTGGCTGGGCGATGAGAACAGTGGCACCACGCCGCTGCTGCTGTCGCTGGCGGTCAACGCCGACAGTCTGGCGACCTGGCTGCTGCCTGCGCTGAAAGATGTGCTGGCAGACTCCCCCGTCCGCCTGAATCTGCAGGTCGAAGATGAAACCCGCACCCAGGAGCGTCTGCGTCGGGGTGAAGTGGTGGGTGCGGTGAGTATTCAGCCGCAGCCGCTGCCCAGTTGCCTGGTGGATCAGCTCGGCGCGCTCGACTACCTGTTTGTGGCGTCACGCGACTTTGCCGATCGCTTCTTCCCGAACGGCGTCACCCGCTCAGCCCTGCTGAAAGCGCCTGCGGTGGCGTTTGATCATCTTGATGATATGCATCAGGCTTTCCTGCAGCAGAACTTTGATCTTTCACCGGGCAGCGTACCCTGCCACATCGTGAACTCCTCTGAAGCCTTTGTGCAGATGGCGCGGCAGGGTTCAACCTGCTGTATGATCCCGCATCTGCAGATTGAGCGTGAGCTGGCGAGCGGTGAGTTAATCGATTTGACGCCGGGTCTGTATCAGCGGCGGATGCTCTACTGGCATCGGTTTGCGCCGGAAAGCCGGTTAATGCGTCGGGTGACCGATGCGCTGATTGCGCATGGACATCGGGTGCTGCGTCAGGATGACGTGGCAGCCTGAAAACAAAAACGGGGCGAAAGCCCCGTTTTGCATTATGGCGTGTTGGGCTTAATCTCAAACACCACATCAACCTGATCGTCAAAGTTGATGCTCTGCTGATCGTAGGTCTCCTGCGCCGTGGTATCTGCCGCTGCAGCCGCTTTATACATGCGGTTCATTGGCATCGGCTGATAGTTGGCAACCTGATAACGAATGCTGTAGATCGATCCCAGCTTCGCGTTAAAGCCTTCAGCCAGTTCTGATGCCTGCTGAGTCGCGTTTTTAATCGCTGCTTTACGCGCCTGCTCTTTGTAGCTTTCCGGATTTGCCACGCCTAACTCAACGCTGCGCACCTCATTCAGACCGGACTTCAGTGCTCCGTCCAGCAGATCATTCAGCTTGTCCAGCTGACGCAGCGTGACCTGCACCTGACGCACCGCACGGTAGCCTTTCAGTACCGATTTACCCTCTTTGGTGTAATCGTACTCTGGCTGCGTGCTCAGGTTGGCCGCATCGATATCTTTCTTCTCAATGCCGTTTTTCTGCAGAAAATCGAAATATTGTGCAACCCGGCTATCTGCCTGCTTCTTCGCATCTGCGGCATCTTTTGACGACACATTCACTACGATAGAGAGCGTCGCGATATCGGGACGGGCATCGACCGTTGCCTTGCCTGAGGTCACCACGTGCGGTCCGTTCGGTAACTCATCAGCGTATACGCCAGGCAATGCCCCGACGCTCATGATTGCGGCCAGAGCCAATGCTTTCAGTTTCATGAAAGTCCTCCTTGAAAAGGTCACTATGACGGCTTCCAACCGGCGAAGCCCAAAAGCGCATCGGTATGCGCCATGCTTTGAGTGGTCATTATGGCAAAAGTTCGCCCTCAGCGCGGCAATTACCGCCCTGGATCGGGGCAGAGATCAAAATCCGGCAATCCCCTGGCGCGCCAGTTGCAAAGCAATAAACCACATCACAGCCCCCACCAGCAGGTTAATAATGCGCTGTGCTTTCGCAGTTCGCAGGCGCGGTGAGAGCCATGCGGCCAGCAGAGCCAGGCCGAAGAACCAGAGGATCGACGCGCTGATGGTGCCCAGGGCAAACCACTGACGCGCCGTGGTGGTCGGCAACTGACCGCCAAGACTACCCAGCACCACAAAGGTGTCGAGATAGACGTGTGGATTGAGCCAGGTTACCGCCAGCAGCGTCGCGATAATGCGTCCCCTGCTCTGCTTTAACGGCTCGCCATTCGCCAGATCGGCATCGCCACGAAAGGCGCTTCGCAGCGCACCCCAGCCATACCACAACAGAAACGCCACGCCCGCCCAGGTGATGATCATCAGCAGCAGCGGAGACTGGCTCAGCAAGGCGCTGCCGCCAAAGATGCCGCCGCATATCAGCAGAATATCGCTTAGCGAACAGAGTGCCGCCGTCATCAGATGGTATTGACGCTTAACGCCCTGATTCATCACAAATGCATTTTGCGGCCCCAGTGGCAGGATCAGCGCAGCACCGAGGGCAAGCCCTTGTAAGTAGAGAGATAACACAGGATTACGTCCTCACATGGTCAGATGTGGGGAAGTATAATGAGAGGAGATGATTAGCGGAAATTGAAAGAATTAATCTGTGATTAGCAAAATTAATGGGCGACAGAAGCCGCCCAGTAAAGGGTTACTGCGGCTGTACCTGAGTTTCTGTGGTTTCAGGCGCGGATTTCTGATGCAAATGCACATCCATCTGCGGATAAGGAATACCGATTCCTTTGCCATCCAGCGCACGCTTGAAGTTCTTCAGCAGATCCCAGTAGACGTCCTGCAGGTCTCCACTGTTGCTCCAGCAACGCACCACGAAGTTCATTGAAGACGCGGCCAGTTCATTAAGACCGATCTGGATGCCCTTCTCTTTCAGAACGCGGCTATCGGCTTCAACAACCTGCTTCAGTAGAGCGATCACTTCATCCACATCTGCTTCATAAGCCACACCAATGATAAATTCATTGCGGCGAACCGGCTCTCGCGAGAAGTTGACGATGTTTCCGCTGATAATCTTGCCGTTAGGCACGACGACGATTTTGCCGTCAGCCGTTCTCAGTGTGGTAGAAAAAATCTGCACATGCAGCACGGTTCCCATCACGCCGCCCAGGTCAACGAACTCGCCGGTGCGGAATGGACGGAAAGTCACCAGCAGGACGCCTGCGGCCAGGTTTGAGAGCGAACCCTGTAAGGCAAGACCCACGGCCAGACCGGCGGCACCCAGTACGGCAATTACCGAGGCCGTCTGTACGCCAATGCGTCCCAGTGCGGCGATAATGGTGAAGGCGATAACCCCGTAGCGCACCAGCGCAGAGAGGAAGTCTGCCACGGTCGCGTCGATGTGACGGGCGCGCAGCAGGCGATTCACGGCATTGGAGATGATACGGGCGATGATCATCCCGATGATAATGATGGCAATAGCCGCAACGATATTCACGGCATAGCTGATAATCAGCGCCTGATTGCGAACCAGCCAGTTACCTGCGTTATTTAATCCGTCGACGACGTGTAAATCTTCCATTAATAAGCCCTGTTGTTAGATTCCCACCGGGAATGAAAAAACTGCCAGATGACATCCGACACCCTGCTACCAAGGGTAAACAATTATCAGTCAGAGTGCCAAACGACACGGCATTTATGCTCTGTTTTCCAGAAATGAGGTATAAAAAAAGGCCCTTCCGGGCCTTTTTTGTACTGAAAACTATTTATACATAGAATGTCAGTTACAGAACGTCGACAGCGTTAAGCTCTTTGAAAGCCTGCTCCAGACGCACGACCATAGAGGCCTGGGCAGAACGCAGCCAGACGCGTGGGTCGTAGTATTTCTTGTTTGGCTTGTCGTCGCCTTCCGGGTTACCCAGCTGCGACTGCAGATAGCCTTCGTTCTTTTTGTAGTACTGCAGGATGCCGTCCCAGGTTGCCCATTGGGTATCGGTATCGATGTTCATCTTGATCACGCCGTAGCTGATAGACTCTTCGATTTCTGCAGCAGAAGAACCTGAACCGCCGTGGAAAACGAAGTCCAGCGCGTTATGCGGCAGACCATGTTTTTCACACACGAATTTCTGCGAATCACGCAGAATGGTTGGGGTCAGTTTCACGTTACCTGGCTTGTACACGCCGTGTACGTTACCGAATGAAGCCGCAATGGTGAAGCGCGGGCTGATAGCATTCAGTTTTTCGTAGGCATAGTTCACATCTTCTGGCTGGGTGTAAAGCGCAGAGGCGTCCATATGGCTGTTATCAACGCCATCTTCTTCACCACCGGTGCAGCCCAGTTCGATTTCCAGTGTCATGTCGAGTTTCGCCATGCGCGCCAGGTACTTGCTGCTGATTTCGATGTTCTCTTCCAGTGACTCTTCTGACAGGTCGATCATGTGAGAAGAGAAGAGTGGCTTACCGTTTTTCTGGAAGTACTCTTCACCCGCGTCCAGCAGACCGTCGATCCACGGCAGCAGTTTCTTAGCGCAGTGGTCAGTGTGCAGGATAACCGGCACGCCATACTGCTCTGCCATCAGGTGAACATGGTGTGCACCGGCGATAGCGCCGAAGATTGCCGCGCCCTGTGGTTTGTCAGTCTTGAAGCCTTTACCCGCGATAAATGCCGCACCACCGTTAGAGAACTGGATGATGATTGGCGCTTTTACTTTCGCCGCTGCTTCCAGTGCCGCATTGATAGAGTCGGTGCCGACGCAGTTTACGGCTGGCAGTGCGAATTTGTTCTCTTTCGCAACTTTGAAGATCTTCTGTACGTCATCACCAGTGACAACGCCGGGTTTTACGAAATCAAAAATTTTAGACATGATTGTGTCCTGTTTCGTGACCGTTGTTCCCCTTGAGGAACGTCGATTTAAACGCCCTGACGGGCAAGACTTCAGGCGATGCCGTGTGGCATCGCCCCCAAAGGATTACTGCTTCGCACGCTCTTCCAGCATGGCAACTGCAGGCAGTGTTTTACCTTCCACGAACTCAAGGAACGCGCCGCCGCCGGTAGAGATGTAGGAAATTTTGTCTTCGATGCCGAACAGGTCGATAGCCGCTAAGGTATCGCCGCCGCCTGCAACAGAGAAGGCATCGCTGTCTGCAATGGCGTTAGCCACGATCTCGGTGCCTTTACGGAAGTTAGGGAATTCAAACACGCCTACCGGGCCGTTCCACAGGATGGTTTTAGCATCCTTCAGGATAGCAGCCATGGCCTGAGCGGTTTCATCGCCGAAGTCCATAATCTCTTCGTTATCCGCCACTTCCGAAACCTTTTTCACGGTCGCTGGCGCAGTTTCAGAGAATTCTGTGCCGACACGTGAGTCAGTTGGAACCGGGATACCGTGCTGATCGCGCAGGCCTTTAGCCGCTTCAACGAAGTCTGGTTCATAGAGTGATTTACCGACATTGTTGTCGATAGCCACGAAGGTGTTCGCGATGCCGCCGCCCACAATCACGGTGTCCGCGATTTTGACCAGAGACTGCAGCACGTCAAATTTGGTAGAGACTTTAGAACCGCCGACCACAGCCACCAGTGGACGCTCAGGGTTGCTCATGACTTTACCCAGCGCTTCCAGTTCTGCAGAGAGCAGCGGACCGGCACAGGCGATAGGAGAAAATTTGCCAACGCCGTGAGTAGAAGCCTGCGCACGGTGCGCAGTACCAAACGCGTCCATCACGAATACGTCGCACAGGGCAGCGTATTTTTTAGACAGTGCTTCGTCATCTTTCTTTTCGCCTTTGTTAAAGCGAACGTTTTCCAGCACTACCAGTTCGCCAGCGCCAACTTCAACGCCGTCGAGGTAATCTTTTGCCAGGGTCACTTTGGTGCCGCTCAGCTTGTCTTTCAGGTAATTAACTACCGGCAGCAGCGAGAACTCTTCATTGTATTCACCTTCGGTCGGACGACCCAGGTGAGAGGTAACCATTACTTTCGCGCCCTGTTTCAACGCCGCTTCAATGGTTGGCAGAGAAGCACGGATACGTGCATCAGACGTCACTTTACCTTCTTTAACTGGTACGTTCAGATCGGAACGGATCAGAACGCGTTTACCAGCCAGATCCAGATCGGTCATCTTAATTACAGACATGGTGAATCCTCTCGTTGATTCTCATAAGTTTTGCCAGACGCAAACCGCGTCTTACCTGAAACCGCTTGCGGCCATCGCTAACGTCGTGTCGAGCATTCGGTTAGCAAAGCCCCATTCATTGTCACACCAGACCAGTGTCTTGATAAGGTGTTGACCGCTGACCCGCGTTTGTGTTCCGTCCACAATGGCACTGTGCGGATCATGGTTAAAATCTACTGAGACTAACGGTAATTCCGTGTAGTCAACTATACCACGAAATGCCCCTTCTGCCGCGCTTCGCAACAAGGTGTTAACGTCACCCGCCGTTACCGCGTTATGCACAGAAACGCTGAGATCAATGGCCGTCACGTTAATCGTCGGGACGCGAACGGCTATCGCCTCAAAGCGATCGTTGAATTTCGGAAAAATACGGGTAATGCCTGCCGCCAGACGGGTATCCACCGGGATGATCGACTGACTGGCGGCGCGGGTGCGGCGCAGATCGCTGTGATAGGCGTCGATCACCTGCTGATCGTGCATCGCCGAGTGGATCGTGGTGACGGTGCCGGATTCGATACCAAACTCATCATCCAGCAATTTAATGACCGGGATAATGCAGTTCGTGGTACAGGAAGCGTTGGAAACGATGCGGTCGCTGGCGGTCAGATACTGCTCGTTAACGCCGTACACAACGGTGGCGTCGAGATCGTTTCCGCCGGGATGGGAGAACAGAACTTTTTTAGCACCCGCCTGCAGATGGGCTTCGCCATCAGCCCGCGAGCCATAGACGCCGGTGCAGTCCAGCACCACATCCACGTCGAGTTCACGCCACGGCAAATCGGCTATGTCTGCACGGTGCAGAATGCGCAGGGTATCGCCCCCTACCCACATGACATCGCGCTCCTGGCGGACATCGAAAGCAAAGCGGCCATGGCTGGTATCGTATTTCAGCAGGTGCGCCATACC
The DNA here is from genome assembly GCF_048515925.1 of Pantoea sp. R13S299. Classification (NCBI taxonomy): domain Bacteria; kingdom Pseudomonadati; phylum Pseudomonadota; class Gammaproteobacteria; order Enterobacterales; family Erwiniaceae; genus Pantoea; species Pantoea sp. R13S299. The sequence goes on along the minus strand of NZ_JBLYEF010000004.1, from coordinate 284,147 downwards.
GGTGGCTTCTGCCAGCTCGTTAATCGCGACCACGGTGATCTCTGCTCGTCGGCCCGTCTCATAGAGCGCGCGCAGGACGTTGCGTCCAATCCGGCCAAAACCATTTATCGCTACCCGTACCGTCATTTCTCTCCTGCCACGTCAGACTGAAAAAAACGTGCCGTTAGCCTGAGCGTTTCACTGCACTTTGTACAGGAGATTCTTACCCGGCATTGTCCGAAATCAGGGCGGTTTGTCCGGCGACTGAAACGGTTCAGCCAGAATAATAGAAGGAAGGAATAACAGGAATGATTGCGATCAATCTGACTGCTTAAATTTGGATCTGCGTCACAAAAATAAGCCTGAAACGTTTATTACTGCAGGAATAAAAAAGCAAAAGGGACGAATGGCTCGTCCCTTTAATTTCACTGCCAGACGGGAGCAGACCCGCCTGGCCGGTTTTTACGCCAGCAGCGCTTTCGCTTTTGCGACCACGTTGTCGACGGTAAAGCCAAACAGCTCGAACAGCTGATCCGCAGGAGCAGATTCACCGAAGCTGGTCATACCCACGATAGCGCCGTTCAGGCCGGTGTATTTGAACCAGTAATCAGCAATGCCCGCTTCGATAGCCACGCGCGCGCTGACCGCTTTTGGCAGCACAGATTCACGGTACTCATCGCTCTGCTTGTCGAATGCATCTGTTGACGGCATAGAGACCACGCGTACTTTGCGGCCTTCGCTGGTGAGTTTGTCCCAGGCACCCACAGCCAGTTCAACTTCTGAACCGGTCGCGATCAGGATCAGCTCAGGCGTACCATTGCAATCTTTCAGCACGTAACCACCGCGCGTCACATTAGCCAGCTGCGTGGTGTCACGTTCCTGCTGCGCCAGGTTCTGACGGGAGAAGATCAGCGCCGTCGGGCCATCCTGACGTTCGATGGCATATTTCCACGCAACGGCGGATTCAACCTGGTCACATGGACGCCACAGGCTCATGTTTGGTGTGGTGCGCAGGCTCGCCATCTGCTCAACAGGCTGATGCGTCGGGCCATCTTCGCCCAGACCGATAGAGTCGTGGGTGTAGACCATGATCTGACGGATCTTCATCAGTGCCGCCATGCGCGCTGCGTTACGCGCATATTCAACGAACATCAGGAAGGTGGCGGTGTAAGGCAGGAAGCCGCCGTGCAGCGCCAGACCATTGGCGATGGCGGTCATACCGAACTCGCGCACGCCGTAATGGATGTAGTTGCCTGCCGCATCTTCGTTGATTGGCTTAGAGCCAGACCAGATAGTCAGGTTGCTCGGTGCCAGGTCGGCTGAGCCGCCCAGATATTCCGGCAGGATTTTACCAAAGGCTTCGATAGCATTCTGAGAGGCTTTACGGCTGGCGATCTTCGCCGGGTTCGCCTGCAGCTGCTCAACGAATTTCTGAGACTCTTCATGCCAGTTAGCAGGCAGTTCGTTGCTCACGCGACGTTTGAATTCCGCAGCCAGTTCAGGATGTGCCTGCGCATAGGCAGCGAATTTCTCATCCCATGCTGCTTCTTTCGCCTTGCCTGCTTCTTTCGCGTCCCACTCAGCGTAGATGTCAGAAGGAATAACGAACGGTGCGTAGTTCCAGCCCAGCTGTTTGCGGGTCAGTGCCACTTCGTCATCACCCAGCGGTGCGCCGTGTGAATCATGGGTGCCCGCTTTGTTGGGTGAACCGAAGCCGATAACGGTTTTGCACATCAGCAGTGAAGGCTTGTCGCTGACGCTCTTCGCTTCGTCGATCGCTTTAGAAATGGCATCTGCATCGTGACCATCCACGCCGCGCACCACGTGCCAGCCGTACGCTTCAAAGCGCTTAGCGGTGTCATCGGTGAACCAGCCATCGATGTGACCGTCGATAGAGATACCGTTGTCATCATAGAACGCAACCAGTTTGCCCAGCTTCAGCGTACCCGCCAGAGAGCAGACTTCGTGCGAGATACCTTCCATCATGCAGCCATCACCCATGAAGACATAGGTGTTGTGGTCTACGATGTCATGACCCGGACGGTTGAACTGTGCAGCCAGCGTGCGCTCAGCAATGGCGAAGCCGACGGCGTTCGCGATGCCCTGCCCCAGCGGACCAGTAGTGGTTTCAACGCCCACGGTGTAACCATATTCAGGGTGACCTGGAGTTTTAGAGTGCAGCTGGCGGAAGTTTTCCAGTTCGCTCATTGGCAGATCGTAGCCGGTCAGGTGCAGCAGGCTGTAGATCAGCATGGAGCCGTGACCGTTAGAAAGCACGAAACGGTCGCGGTCGGCCCACAGCGGGTTGGTTGGGTTGTGGTTCAGGTAGCCGCGCCAGAGTACTTCAGCGATGTCCGCCATGCCCATAGGGGCACCCGGATGTCCCGATTTCGCTTTCTGTACTGCATCCATACTTAACGCACGAATGGCGTTGGCAAGCTCTTTACGAGAGGGCATTTTCTACTCCAGGTCGGATTAATGCTTCGCACCTTAACTTATTGTTATTAATGAGTTACCGGGCAAAACAAGGAAAAAGTTGCCAATCAATGTACATGAAAATCGGGTCAAAAGTACATGTTGTAAAACGCTAAATGTAACCGCTTCGTATGGCTTTTCCGGCCAACTCTGCTAGCAAAGTGCAGACTGGCACGCTATAACCAAATCGTTTATTCACCTGACTGAGTTTCAGGTGTTTGTTTTTCTTACCTTGTTATGGATGGGATACAGCATGAAAATCAAAAAAATGGTGTTAGCACTGGGTCTGACGACGCTGCTCAGCGGCTGTCAGGGTTTAGACAATAATGCGCTGATGCAGTCGGGCGCGCAGGCGTATCAGGCTTATTCCCTGAGCGACGATCAGGTAAAGCTTCTGAGCGACAAATCCTGTGAGCAGATGGACAAAGATAATCAGATTGCGCCCGCTAACAGTGAGTATCAGCAGCGTCTGAACAAGATTGCCGCCGCGCTGGGCGACAACATCAACGGCGTTCCCGCGAACTACAAGGTTTATCAGACCAAAGACGTCAACGCCTGGGCAATGGCAAACGGCTGTATCCGCGTTTACAGCGGCCTGATGGATATGATGACCGACAATGAAGTGGAAGGCGTGCTGGGCCATGAGATGGGCCACGTGGCGTTAGGCCATACGCGTAAAGCGATGCAGGTGGCATATGCCACGACCGCAGCCCGCACGGCAGCGGCCTCTGTGGGCGGTGTGATCGGTTCACTGTCACAGTCGCAGCTGGGTGAAATGGGTGAAAAGCTGGTCAATGCGCAGTTCTCCCAGACGCAGGAATCGCAGGCGGATGACTACTCCTACGATTTGATGAAGAAGCGCAACATCAATCCAGAGGGTCTGGTGACCAGCTTCGAAAAACTGGCAAAGCTGGAACAGGGACGTCAGAGCTCAATGTTTGACTCGCACCCGGCTTCTGAAGCACGCGCCGCGCACATCCGTGAGCGTATCGCAGCTGACGCGAAGTAACGCATAACCCAGGCGCATGCGCGGTGCATGCGCCTGTAAAACGTGTCAGTTCAGCATCACAGACCTAACGTTTGAATATCTGATCCACCATCGAACCTAAATCGAGTTTGTTCTCGTGCAGCGATGCTTCATCCATATGCCCCTGAGGTGACATCTTGTCGATCAGCTGCGGCAGAATAACCGCCAGCGTGCCCGCTGCGCCCTTAACGTCGGTTCCCAGCTTATCTGCCAGTGACTGCAACTCAGCCTGACCAAACGCAGAGTGGATGTCGCTGTGTTCTACCGGCTGATTAGCCCCGGTGCCGATCCACGAACCAAACACCTCGCCCAGCCCGCCCTGCTGGAATTTTTGCAGCAGCACTTCAATGCCGCCCTGCTCCTGCACCCAGTGCCAGACTGCCTGCAACTGTCCGGGCAGATGCCCTTCACTCTGATTGCCCTGCAGCGATCCCGCCAGTTCATCAAGAAAGCCCATGATTGTCTCCACGTTGAGAATTGATATCAGTCAGTTTAGTTGCTGATGCGTGGTTACGCCTGAGGCGCGTGCGCTATCACAAGGGGAGAAAAATCCGGAGGGGGAAAGCGGATGGAGATCGTTACTGGCATTGCGCCGCTTCAGGTGGCGGCGCAAAGCCTGCCGGATTGACCCGGCAGGCTTAGGACGGGATTAGCCTTTGTTCGCAGCCTGAACATGCAGCATATCCAGCGCCAGCGTCGCCGCCGCCAGTGCCGTCAGATCAGCGTGATCGTAACCCGGTGCCACTTCCACCAGATCCATGCCGACAATGTTCATGCCCTGCAGGCCACGGATCAGCTTGGTCGCTTTATCGGTGGTCAGGCCGCCAATGACCGGCGTGCCGGTGCCAGGCGCATGCGCCGGATCCAGACAGTCAATGTCGAAGGTCAGATAGATCGGCAGATCGCCGACGGTGCGTTTCACTTCGGCAAGGATATCGTCAACGCTACGGTCGTTGACCTGCGCCGCATCCAGCACGTTAAAGCCCAGGCTCTTGTCGAATTCGGTACGGATACCGATCTGCACAGAGTGCTGTGGATCGATAAGGCCTTCTTTCGGCGCGGTGAAGAACATGGTGCCGTGGTCGAAAGTCGGGCCATTGGAGTAAGTGTCGGTATGCGCATCGAAATGCACCAGCGCCATCTTGCCGAAATGTTTCGCATGGGCGCGCAGCAGTGGCAGCGTAACGTAGTGGTCGCCGCCAAAAGTCATCATGCGCTTGCCATTGGCCAGCAATTTTTCCGCGTGGGCCTGTAATTTGTCAGAGAGATCCTGCGAGTCACCGAACGCATAAACCAGATCGCCGCAGTCGACGACGTTCAGACGCTGACGCAGGTCGAAATCCCACGGCCAGCGGCAGCATTCCCAGGCCAGATTGGTGGAGATCTGACGAATGGCGCCAGGGCCCAGGCGGCTGCCCGGACGACCCGAGGTTGCAGCATCAAACGGCACACCGGTGATAACCCACTCGGCGTCGCTGTCGTAAGGCTGGAAATTCAGCGGAAAACGCATGAAGCCAAAGGCGTTAGAAACCAGGGAATTGTCGTACTGATTGCCAAGAGTGTTATACATAATTGCTCTCTCTATGTGCGTAAGTCGGGCCAGGCCCGCAAACCATTAAGGCTGAGATAAAAAAATCCCCTCCGCGTCGTTAGGCCCGACGAGGAAGGGATTGAGTGAGTCAGATTATCGACATAGTTAACGGCAACTGCAATATACGATTGCGGGCTGCCAGAGCCGATTATTCATCTTCTAAATAGGTGTATCCGTAGAGGCCGCTCTCAAACTCTTCCAGGAACTGCGCGCGCAGCTCTTCGTCAAGATCGGACGCCTGCACCTGATTGCGGAACAGCGCCATCAGCTCGTTGGGATCAAGCTGCACGTAGCGCAGCATGTCCGCCACGGTGTCGCCTTCATCGGAGAGCTGGACTTCCACATCGCCATTTTCACGTGCGTAGACATCCACCGCTTCGGTGTCACCGAACAGGTTGTGCATGTTGCCCAGGATTTCCTGATAAGCACCGACCATGAAGAAGCCCAGCATTGGCGGGTTATCCAGGTCATATTCCGGCATCGGCATGGTGGTCGCGATACCGTCGCCATCCACGTAGTGATCGATGGTGCCATCGGAGTCACAGGTGATGTCGAGCAGCACGGCGCGGCGCTCCGGCTTCTTGTTCAGCCCTTCGAGCGGCAGTACCGGGAACAGCTGATCGATACCCCACGCATCCGGCATCGACTGGAACAGCGAGAAGTTAACGTAGATCTTATCCGCCATCCGCTCCTGCAGTTCGTCGATGATCGGACGGTGCGCACGGTTGCTGGGATCGAGATGCTGCTGAATATAGTGGCAGATGCTCAGATAGAGCTGCTCAGCCCATGAACGCTGTTTAAGATCGTAGGTACCGGACGAGTAGCCGGTATGGATATCAAACAGATCCATCTGGCTGTCGTGCAGCCATTCACGCAGCGAACGGCGGGTGCTTGGCTCGTGCATCTCCTGCCAGGTTTCCCACATGCTGAGGATCGGGCGCGGCGCATCCGCATCCGGCGTTTCAGGTTCGCTGAACTCGTTGCGCTCTACACCAATGATGTTGGAGACCAGCACCGTGTGGTGCGCGGTCACGGCACGACCCGACTCGGTAATCACCGTCGGATGCTCCAGACCGTGCTCATCACAGGCCGCACCAATCGCCCAGATCACGTTGTTGGCGTACTCATTCAGGCCATAGTTGACCGAGCAGTCAGACTGCGAGCGCGTTCCTTCGTAATCGACGCCCAGACCGCCGCCGACATCGAAGCATTTGATGTTAACGCCCAGCTTCGCCAGTTCGACGTAGAAACGTGCCGACTCACGCACGCCGGTAGCGATGTCGCGGATGTTGGACATCTGCGAACCCAGATGGAAATGCAGCAGCTGCAGGCTGTCGATGCGACCCGCTTCGCGCATGATCTCAACCAGCTTCAGCACCTGCGTTGCAGACAGGCCAAACTTCGACTTTTCGCCGCCGCTCGACTGCCATTTACCGGAGCCCTGTGAAGCCAGACGCGCACGGATACCGAGACGCGGCACCACATTCAGACGCTCCGCTTCTTCCAGCACCAGTCGCACTTCTGTCATCTTCTCCAGCACCAGATAGACCTTGTGGCCCATCTTCTCGCCGATCAGCGCCAGACGAATATATTCGCGGTCTTTATAGCCGTTACAGACAATCACTGAGCGGGTCTGACCGGCGTGCGCCAGCACGGCCATCAGCTCTGCTTTCGAGCCCGCTTCCAGTCCCAGCGGTTCACCAGAGTGGATCAGTGATTCGATGACGCGTTTGTGCTGGTTAACTTTGATCGGGTAAACCAGGAAGTAGTCACCTTTGTAACCGTAAGATTCACGCGCACGTTTAAAGGCGGCATTAATCGAACGCAGACGGTGCTGCAGAATCTGTGGGAAGCAGAACAAGGCGGGCAGACGCTGGCCCTGTGCTTCGCGCTCTTTAACCAGGCGGGCTAAGTCGACGCGCACGTCCGGACGATCCGGATCGGGGCAGACACTGATGTGGCCCAGTTCGTTAACGTCGTAATAGTTGTTGCCCCACCAGGCGATGTTGTACGTACGCAACATTTTGCTCGCATCCTGATCGTTCATTGCAACCTCCTGCATGGAGCGGAGTGCACCCTGTTCGCCAGCTGACGAACCTTTGATATTCTTCATGTCGTCAGACATCGCGAACCTCAATTTTCCGTTGAAAGATAAAACTATTAACCGGCTTTATGGCCGCTAATCTGAAAACCTGTTGCCACATTAAACGCATTGTCCTGTTCACCTGACGTTGCCGTCAGCGCGATTCACGCATGAGAGTTAAGTGTAAAACACCCTGGCCATCTCCGTTTAAACAGAGAACAGTTAACTGTTTTGTATTGACCATGGATAACCTGCGTCGTTCCGCTGCGCGGACGCAGAGAAGAGACAAAACTGGTAGAGCAGAGATAAAGATTAGCCGGCGCCTGTGTCGGTAAAATTACCGCATCGGACATATTGTCGGCAGGAAAAAGAAACAGATGGGAGGCAGGAGAGAGCCAGTGCCGCGCTACAGCGCAAAGAACCGGAAGAAGAAAAAGCGTGGTTCATTACTTGTATCACCTCCGCATATGCCAGGGGCACATGGAAAACAACCTGGGTGAAAGCCAGACCAGAGTCTGACAGGCGCGACGCAAACCGTGGCGTCATCCTTACTGCTGCAATCGAAGCAGCGGCGTTTTATACCGTTTACGGCCCTAAAAAGCAAAAAGATAATCCGGGAATTGCGTGGAGTGTCAGCAAATTATGCCGATAACGGTTAAAGGTTAAGCGCCGAAACAGAAAAAGGGCTGGTAATTGGTTTCCCCTCTATCCTAAAATAGCCGTCCAGATGGTTTTCCATCTAAACAGGTTATTATCCAGGCGGTGTCAGCCTGCTGTGCTGACACAACCTCACTGCTCGCGGCTTTGCCTGAAGGGGCGTCAGGTCAGACAACCTCACTGGCGCTATGCAGTCGTACTCAAACCATATTTAAGGTAAAGAACAGAATGGCTAAACACCTTTTTACGTCCGAGTCCGTATCAGAAGGACATCCCGATAAAATCGCCGACCAGATCTCCGATGCTGTGCTGGATGCGATCCTGGAACAGGATCCTAAAGCGCGCGTGGCCTGCGAAACCTACGTTAAAACCGGTATGGTGCTGGTTGGCGGTGAAATCACCACCAGCGCCTGGGTCGATATCGAAGAGATCACCCGTCAGACCGTACGTGAAATCGGCTATGTTCATTCCGATATGGGCTTTGATGCCAACTCCTGCGCGGTATTAAGCGCGATTGGTAAACAGTCTCAGGATATCAACCAGGGCGTTGACCGCACCGATCCGCTGGAACAGGGCGCGGGCGACCAGGGCCTGATGTTCGGCTATGCCACCAACGAAACAGACGTATTGATGCCTGCGCCGGTGACCTATGCGCACCGTCTGGTTCAGCGTCAGGCTGAAGTACGTAAAAACGGCACCCTGCCGTGGCTGCGTCCGGATGCCAAGAGCCAGGTCACTTTCCAGTATGACGATGGCAAAATCGTCGGCATCGATGCCGTCGTGCTCTCTACTCAGCACGCGGAATCCATTAGCCAGAAAGATCTGCAGGAAGCCGTGATGGAAGAGATCATCAAGCCGGTTCTGCCAGCAGAATGGCTGAGCGCCTCAACCAAATATCACATCAACCCGACCGGTCGCTTTGTGATCGGCGGCCCGATGGGCGATTGCGGTCTGACCGGTCGTAAAATCATCGTAGACACCTACGGCGGTATGGCACGTCACGGTGGCGGTGCGTTCTCTGGTAAAGATCCTTCTAAAGTTGACCGCTCTGCAGCCTATGCGGCGCGTTATGTGGCGAAAAACATCGTTGCTGCCGGTCTGGCTGACCGTTGTGAAATCCAGGTCTCCTACGCTATCGGCGTAGCGGAACCGACTTCCATCATGGTGGAAACCTTCGGCACCGAGAAAATCTCTACTGAACAGCTGACCCTGCTGGTACGCGAGTTCTTCGACCTGCGTCCATATGGTCTGATTCAGATGCTGGATCTGCTGCACCCAATCTATAAAGAGACCGCCGCTTACGGTCACTTTGGTCGTGAACATTTCCCGTGGGAAAAAACCGACAAAGCTGCCCTGCTGCGTGAAGCCGCTGGCCTGTAAGGTCAGCGACTGCTGATAAAACCCTGCCCCTGCGGCGGGGTTTTTTATCGCCTTTTTAGCCCCACGGCTAACCGGAGATTTTTTGCTTCCGCCATCCTTCTGAACGACCTGACCGCACCGTTTTCAGAGCGCGCCCGACGACGAAAAACAGAATATTTCCGGCATCTCCTTCACTCTGCAGCAAATTTTCAATTCTCAACTACAATTCCTTTCGCTTTTTCTGACGACTAAATGTTAGCGATTACAAATTGAAATGCTTTGTTTATCCGATATTTAGGAATTAACGCACGTAGTTATTATGCTGAAAATGCGTTATTTTCAGCGTCGTCTGATAGCCACTAAATAGAGCATTGTCAGAAACTTAATGAGTGCTATACCTCACTGGTTAATTAATCTTTCCGGGAAAAATATGCTGAATTTCAGGGTTTCAGCGTGTGTAAGCGATTACACTGATGTGATCAGGCTCACTTTTTTCCCGCAAATGGTTTTTTAACATTGATAAAAACAATGATGGATAAACCTGGAGGCTAAAATGCCTGGCAATACACACAAAAGCAGAACTTCAAATAAGGCGATGACCTTATTTGTCTGCTTTCTGGCGGCCCTTGCGGGACTGCTGTTCGGTCTGGATATCGGCGTTATTGCCGGTGCCCTGCCGTTTATCGCAAAGGACTTTAACGTCACTCCTCATCAGCAGGAGTGGATCGTCAGCTCCATGATGTTTGGTGCGGCGGTCGGTGCTATCGGCAGCGGCTGGATGTCATCCCGTCTGGGCCGTAAGAAAAGCCTGATGGCGGGTGCGATTCTGTTCGTTATCGGTTCACTCTGGTCGGCGATGTCGCCAAACCCGGAAATGCTGATCAGCGCCCGCGTTCTGCTGGGACTGGCTGTCGGTATCGCCTCTTATACCGCCCCGCTTTATCTTTCTGAGATCGCTCCGGAAAAAATTCGCGGCAGTATGATTTCGCTTTACCAGCTGATGATCACCATCGGTATTCTGGGTGCTTACCTGACCGATACGGCGTTCAGCTTTACCGGCAACTGGCGCTGGATGCTGGGCATCATCACTATTCCGGCACTGCTGTTGCTGGTCGGTGTTTTCTTCCTGCCAAACAGCCCACGCTGGCTGGCGGCGCGAGGCAACTTCCGCGATGCACAACGCGTACTGGATCGTCTGCGTGACACCAGCGAGCAGGCAAAACGTGAGCTGGAAGAGATTCGTGAAAGCCTGAAGGTCAAGCAGTCTGGCTGGGGTCTGTTCACCAGCAGCAGCCACTTCCGTCGCGCGGTTTATCTCGGCATCCTGTTGCAGGTGATGCAGCAGTTTACCGGCATGAACGTCATCATGTATTACGCGCCAAAAATCTTTGAAATCGCAGGCTTCACCAACACCACCCAGCAGATGTGGGGCACGGTGATTGTAGGTCTGGTCAACGTACTGGCGACCTTCATTGCTATTGGTCTGGTGGATCGCTGGGGTCGTAAACCTACCCTGATTCTGGGCTTTATGGTGATGGCAGCCGGTATGGGCGTGCTGGGCACGATGCTGCACTTCGGCATTCACTCTGCGGGCGCACAGTACTTCGCGGTCGGTATGCTGCTGATGTTCATCATCGGTTTTGCCATGTCAGCCGGTCCGTTGATCTGGGTACTCTGTTCCGAAATTCAGCCGCTGAAAGGCCGCGACTTCGGTATCACTGTCTCCACGACCACCAACTGGATCGCGAACATGATCGTAGGTGCGACCTTCCTGACCATGCTGAATACGCTGGGCAACGCGAACACCTTCTGGGTCTATGGACTGCTTAACCTGTTCTTCATCCTGCTGACGGTGATGCTGATTCCTGAGACCAAAAACGTCTCGCTGGAACACATTGAACGTAACCTGATGGCCGGTAAGAAACTGCGCGACATCGGTTCACGCGACTAACATTCCCTGATAAAAACGCGGTAAAAAAAACGGCGGGGTTTCTCTGGAAACCCCGCCGTTTTTATTGGTTCAGACAGGCACTACGCAGACGTCACCCGCGTCTCCGGCAGCGGCCGCCGTATGCAGCAGAGCGCCAGCGCCATCATGAAAATGGTCGCGGTCTGATTGTAGGGCAGCACCGAATCGGTCAGGCCGGAGATAAACAGCCCCAGCACCGGCAGCGCCACGCCGCGCAAATCGCACTTCTTCAGCACGCCGCCAAGCACCGTCAGATAGATCAGCGCCAGCGACAGAGTACCCAGCCAGCCCTGCAATGAGGTGACTTCGAGAAACTCGTTGTGCATGTTGTATTTAACGTTGGTGTAGCCTTCAACGTTGAGAGGATAGTGCGCCATGATGAACTGACGCGCCTCAGTGGTGCGCGCATCCGGCGTCGCAAAGCCGCCGCCATGATGCTCTATAAAGTTGACCGCCCCACCCCAGATAGCCACACGTGCGCCCAGCGAGGTCGAACTGTTTGAGCCATAGTTCTCAATATCCTGCACCCCTTCCACCCAGCGGTTGCTGGTCATCAGGATCAGCACCGCCAGCACGCCCACCAGCAGAGCGCTAATCCGCCAGTTAGTCAGCAGCGACAGCCGATAGGTCTGCACCAGGAACAGCAGGCCCACAGCAATCAGCGCAATCAGGGTCACGCGGGTGCCACACAGGTAGAGCAAGGCAAAGGTCACCGCCAGCACAACGACATCAGCCACCTTCCAGTACGAGTGCGTCTCAAAGCGGCTTAGCCACAACCAGGCACAGTAGATAAACAGAATCATGTAAGAGGACATCGAGGCCGCTTCGGTGGTGAGCTTGATGCGGATATTCGCGGTATAGAGATGCTCATGAATACCAAAGCCCAGCGTGATCAGCAGTCCGACCAGGATTAAGCCTCGTCCGACGCGCAGCGTGGTTGCAGAGACCCGATGCCCGTAGATAGCCAGACTGAGCAGCACAAAGGCCCCCAGCAGCAGCCGCTTCGCCCCCAGCAGATAGTTGCCGATATTGGTGATGGCATCGTGTGAGGGCGCGGTCTCAATCCCCTTCACGTGTATCGCCCAGAAGAGACGGAGCAGGGCGAAAATAATCAGCACAGCAAACAGGGCGAGATAAAAACCGTTCTCTTTAAAATCCACGCGCCTGCGCACCACGCCATACAGCACGGACGCGACGGAGAGATAGGAGACCAGATAGAATATTTTTTGCGGCAGGCCGGTGACAAACATATTCAGTGACAGCGCCAGGCAAAGCGCAATGACTGAAAAATTAACTATTAACGTTAATCCATTGCGACTGATTTTATTCGTCATGCTTAACCTCAGTAAGACGGTTAAACACACTCATCAGGTGCTTCATATAATTTTCCTCATAAAAACCGGTGATGCTCGCTTTAATAACCTGATGATCAGGGAAGTGGAAATCCCCGCTCATGGCGTTGAGAATCGCGGCCAGCGCCATGCTGTCATTAGTGGGGTAGAGTTGGCCATTGAGACCGTTCTGAATAATTTCTGACGGGCCGCTGATGCAGTCGGATGAGACGCAGTAAACGCCACGCGATATCGCTTCCAGCAGGATCAACGGGAAGCCTTCGAAGTTCGAGGTCATAAGCAGACAGGTGACCTGTTTGATATGCTCGCGGACATACTCCCACGCGTTCTCCTGCCAGCCATGCCAGGTGATGCGATCCTGAATGCCGAGTTCCGCCACGTAGTGCTGACACTGCGTCAGATCTTCCCCGTCGCCCACAATATCCAGCGTCCAGGGCGCATCCAGATGCTTTAACGCATCAAACAGGTCTTTAAGCTGTTTCTGCCGCTGAAAATGAACGCGACCGATATAGAGAAACTTCAGCCCCAGCGGTCTGCCGATAACGACGTCATTACGCCTGATCGGGTTATAGATAACGTCAACGTTAGTAGCGCGTGCACCCAACTCCACCAACTGCTCTTTGATCTGCTTACTGATGGCAAAATGGTGATCGGCCCGCAGCAGATAATGGGGGCGATATCGTTCACGCGGAGGCAGGTGCATCCAGCTAGACAGGACGATTTTACGCCCTGACAGCGTAATGGCCCGGCGCGTCATCAGACAGGGAATGGTGTTGAGCGTCAGGACATGATCGGGCTGATAGCGACGAAAGAAGGCGGCCATTCTCAGCGTATGAATAAGATTTTTTATCTTCTTATTCCGCAGCGTGCAGATGCTCTCTGCCAGAACGGCGTTAGCGGTCCAGGCGCGTGACTGGCTCTCCTCTCCGCTGTTAATAATAAACAGCCCCGCTTCCGTTCCAGGTTCCGCATTCAGAGCCGTGATCAACTGACCGGTGACATTTTCCATACCACCCCGACCGGCCATCAGATCCGTCACCAGCACAATCCGTTGTTTCCTGACGTTATCATTATTTTTCATTGCTTTATCCATGCTCTGTGCCGTTCGCTACTCATCCATCCACTCTGCGGTGAACATTATTAATAGGATATTCTAAAAAAGCCCATAACCATATTTAAACCAGAATTTTTCCCCCAGCCAGAACCGCGCCGGTCGCTGCCAGCGTTGAGTTCCTGCGCGGCGGCGATTATCCTGAGCGCCATGAAAACTCCTCGTCTCCCCATTGCCCTGCAGCAGGCCGTGATGCGCTCACTGCGCCAGTCGCTTGAGCGTGCAAATCAGGCACTGAAAACCGCTTATCCGGAACCGAAACTGCTCTATCAGCAGCGCGGAACGGCGGCGGGTACCGCCTGGCTTTCCGCCTGGGAGATCCGCATCAATCCGGTGCTGCTGCTGGAAAATCAGCAGGCGTTTATCGATGAAGTGGTGCCGCACGAGCTGGCGCATCTGCTGGTCTGGAAGCAGTTCGGTCGCGTTGCACCGCATGGTAAAGAGTGGAAGTGGATGATGGAGCAGGTACTGGGCGTTCCGGCACGCCGCACCCATCAGTTTGAGATCGCCTCCGTGCGCAGCAACACCTTTGCTTACCGCTGTCAGTGTCAGCAGCATCAGCTGACGGTGCGACGCCATAATCGGGTGCTGCGTAAAGAGAGTGAATATCGCTGCGTGCACTGTGGCAGCCTGCTGATCGCAGGCGAGTTTGTCGCTTCCTGAGAACAATCCCCATTCCGCCCTATTCCACATTCTGTTAACCTGCCGCCCTTTTTCGTATCAGGTAGAAACTGGAATATGTCTCGCATAATAAGTCTGGCGGTTGCGCTGCTGTTCGCGCCCGCCGCTGACGCCCTTAATCTGAATAACTATCATCAAAATAACTTTCAGCAGGCTAAAACTTTTGCGGCGGCGATTAACGCCGATGCACCAGGTTCGTTCTACTGTGGCTGTAAGATTCAGTGGCAGGGAAAAAAAGGCATTCCCGATCTCAACAGCTGCGGCTATCAGCCGCGCAAAAACGCGAATCGCGCCGCACGCATTGAGTGGGAACATGTGATGCCGGCCTGGGAGTTTGGTCATCAGCGCCAGTGCTGGCAGGAGGGTGGCCGCAAAAACTGCAGCAAAGATCCTGACTATCGCCGCATCGAAAGTGACCTGCACAATCTGGAACCCGCGGTGGGTGAAGTGAATGGCGACCGTGGCAACTTCGCCTACAGTCAATGGAACGGCAGCGAGAAGCAGTACGGCCAGTGTGAGATGAAGATCGACTTTAAACTCAAACTGGCGGAGCCACCTGCACGGGCGCGCGGCGCCATTGCCCGCACCTATTTCTATATGCGCGACCAGTATAATCTGCGCATTTCGCGCCAGCAGACGCAGCTGTTTACCGCCTGGGACAAGCTCTATCCCGTCACCCAATGGGAGTGTGAACGCGACCAGCGCATTGCAAAGGTTCAGGGCAATCACAATCCTTATGTGCAGCAGGCTTGCCAGCGCTAAAATCCCTGCCCTACACTAGCTCTTTTTCCCATGACGTCGCTGCAGCGCGGCGTCCGGTCTCAGGAAACTTATGCGCATACCTCGCATCTATCACGCCGAACCCTTAGACATCGGCAGTGAAATTACCCTGGATGAAGATGCATCCAATCATGTGGGCCGGGTACTCCGGATGACGGCAGGTCAGCGTCTGGAACTCTTTGATGGCACTAATCTGACTTTTGCAGCAGAGATCACGCATGTTGATAAAAAGCGTGTAAAAGTATCGCTCACAGAGAGCCAGCCGGACGATCGCGAGTCGCCTTTACATCTGCATTTAGGTCAGGTGATGTCGCGTGGTGAAAAAATGGAATTCACTATCCAGAAATCGATCGAACTTGGCGTGAATGTCATTACACCCTTGTTTTCCGAGCGCTGTGGCGTAAAGCTTGATGCTGAGCGTCTGGCGAAGAAGATCCAGCAGTGGCAGAAAATCGCTATTGCCGCCTGCGAGCAGTGCGGCCGTAATCGCGTGCCGGAGATTCGTGAAGCAATGACGCTGGAAGCCTGGTGTGCCGAAGCTGACAGCGGTCTGAAGCTTAACCTGCATCCGCGTGCCAGCCACAGCATCAACACGCTGCCACAGCCTGTTGAACGGGTCCGACTGCTGATTGGCCCTGAAGGCGGTTTGTCTGCGGACGAAATTGCGATGACGGCACAGCACGATTTTACTGACATTCTGCTTGGCCCACGGGTATTACGCACCGAAACTACCGCGCTGACGGCCATTACGGCACTTCAGGTGAGGTTTGGCGACCTGGGTTAAGCGATACTTTCAGCGGAAAGAGAGCAGGCATAATGTCCTGACCGATCGGCCCACTGCAGACCGAACCAGACGAGGCGGTTAACACCGCCTCACCGAGGAGATAATAATGATTAAACTTGGCATCGTGATGGACCCTATTTCATCCATCAATATTAAAAAAGACTCCAGCTTCGCTATGCTGCTGGAAGCACAGCGCCGTGGTTACGAAATTCACTACATGGAGATGCACGATCTCTCCATGCGCGGTGGCGTGGCGTCTGCCCGCACCCGTCTGCTGACCGTTGAGCAGAACCCTGAGAACTGGTATCAGTTCGGCAGCGAGCAGGTGATCCCGCTGGCTGATCTGAACGTGGTGCTGATGCGTAAAGATCCGCCATTCGATACCGAGTTCATCTATGCGACCTACATTCTGGAGCGCGCCGAAGAGCTGGGTACGCTGATCGTGAACAAACCGCAGAGCCTGCGTGACTGTAACGAAAAGCTCTACACCGCCTGGTTTGCGGAGTTCACGCCTGACACCCTGGTGACCCGCAGCAAAGCGCAGCTGCGTGAATTCTGGCAGGAGCATGGCGACATCATCATGAAACCGCTGGATGGCATGGGCGGCGCGTCGATTTTCCGCGTGAAGAAAGACGATCCTAACTTTGGCGTGATTACTGAAACCCTGACCGAACATGAGAGCCGTTTCTGCATGGCGCAGAACTACATCGCGGCGATCACCGAGGGTGACAAACGCGTGCTGGTCGTGGATGGTGAGCCGGTGCCTTACTGCCTGGCGCGTATCCCGCAGGGCGGTGAAACGCGTGGGAATCTGGCCGCCGGTGGTCGTGGTGAAGCGCGTCCGCTGAGCGAAAGCGACTGGGAAATTGCGCGCCGTGTTGGCCCGACCTTGAAAGCAAAAGGGCTGATTTTTGTCGGTCTGGACATCATCGGTGATAAACTGACTGAAGTTAACGTGACCAGCCCAACCTGTATTCGTGAAATTGAGGCTGCGTTCCCGATCTCCATCACCGGCATGTTGATGGATGCCATTGAGAAGCGCCTGGGCTGAGCATGACGCCGGGGCGTGGCTCCGTGATCAACCCAATACCGGTGCGGCCGTCGCGTGCCGGTTATTTTTTTGGTACATCGTGTGAGAATGAATTTACAACATCACTTTTTGATTGCCATGCCTTCATTGCAGGATCCTTTCTTCAAACGTTCCGTGGTCTATCTCTGCGAACATAACGAAGAGGGTGCAATGGGACTGATCATCAATAAACCCATGGAAAACCTGACGGTTGAAGGCATTCTTAAGAAGCTGAAAATCTCTGCTGACGATCGCGACCCCTCGATCAAGCTGGATAAACCGGTGTTTACCGGCGGCCCGCTGGCAGAAGATCGTGGCTTTATCCTGCACTCAGCACAACGCACTTTTACCTCCAGCATTCGTGTCTCCGATAACACGATCATCACCACGTCCCGGGACGTGCTGGAGTCGATTGGCACCGCATCTCAGCCTGCCAATGTGCTGGTCGCGCTGGGCTACTGTGCCTGGGAAAAAGATCAGCTGGAAAACGAGCTGATGGAAAACGCCTGGCTGACGACGCCAGCTAACAGCAACATCCTGTTCCAGACGCCGATTTCAGAGCGCTGGCGCGAAGCGGCACGCAGTATTGGCGTCGATATTCATAATATGGCCAGTGACGCGGGACACGCCTGATGTCAACTCAGACTCTGTTAGGCTTCGACTTCGGCACCAAAAGTATTGGTGTCGCCGTAGGTCAGGAACTTACTGGCAGCGCCCGTCCGCTGACCGCCATCAAAGCGCAGGATGGCATCCCGGACTGGCAGGTGATTGAAAAGCTGCTGAAAGAGTGGCAGCCCGATTTCGTGGTCGTCGGTTTACCGCTGAACATGGATGGTACCGAGCAGCCGCTGACCGATCGCGCGCGTAAATTTGCCAATCGTCTGCATGGTCGCTTCGGCATCCAGGTGGAGCTGCAGGATGAACGACTCAGCACGGTAGAAGCGCGGGCAGGACTGTTTGAGCGCGGCGGCTATCGCGCGCTTAACAAAGGATCGGTCGATTCACAATCTGCTGCCATCATTCTGCAGGACTGGTTCGAAAATCATTACTGATCTGCTTGCTCAATCAGTCCGGCTGCCTGCCGCGCCAGCCGGCTCTGTTCAAACGTCTGCATACCAGCCTGCGCGCCGGTCTGCAGCAGCGCAGGGATCTGGTGCATCTTGCCTTCCCGGATCAGATTCGTGATGCCGGGTGTGGCGAACAGTACCTCAAACAGTCCGATACGCGATCCGGCAACAGACGGCACCAGCCGCTGCGCGATCACCGCTTTCAGGCTCCCCGCCAGTTGAGTGCGCACCAGCTGTTTCTCCTCCGCCGGAAAGACATCCACCAGCCGATCCACCGCCTGCGCCGCACCACGCGTGTGCAATGTCGCCAGCACCAGATGGCCGGTCTCTGCCGCTGTCAGCGCCTGACGAATGGTGTCGCTGTCGCGCAGTTCGCCCAGCAGAATTACATCCGGATCTTCACGCAGTGCCCCCTTTATCCCCAGCGAGAACGAACCGCAGTGCAGGCCGATTTCACGCTGCTGAATCAGCGACTGCTGGCTGTGATGAATAAATTCAATCGGGTCTTCCAGCGTGATGATATGACGCGCCTGCTGGCGGTTCAGCGCATCGACCAGCGCCGCCAGCGTGGTCGATTTTCCACTGCCGGTCGCCCCCGTCACCAGAATCAGCCCATCCTGCTGTTCCAGCAGCGTCGGCACAATGGCGGGCAGTTGCAGGCTCTCCAGCGTCGGGCACGTCGTGGCGATAATGCGCAGCGCCAGTGACAGCCCGTTGCGCTGCATAAACAGATTCGCACGCAGACGCTGACCGCTTGCCAGACTCAGGGCGAAATCGAGCTGCCCTGCGCGTTCCAGCTCCTGCCGCTGCGGGTCACTGAGCCAGCGGGCCATAAACTGCTCCATCCAGACGGCAGAGAGCCTGGCCTGCTGCGGAATCACTTCCAGCCTTCCCTGCCGCCGCCAGTAGGGCAAATGTCCGCTGCAAAGGTGCAGATCGGCGGCATTATGCTTTACACTAAGCCCCACCATTTCATCCAGATTCATAATTTCTCCTGACTATGACCTCAATCCAGCAGAACCTACAGCAAATGCGGCAGCGAATCGCCGCCGCTGCCGCGAATTGCGGCCGCGCACCAGAAGAAATTACCCTGCTTGCAGTCAGCAAAACCAAACCTGCGAGCGCGGTCGAAGAAGCCTTTGCCGCTGGCCATATTGCCTTTGGTGAAAATTACGTTCAGGAAGGGGTTGAAAAGGTTCAGGCACTGGCCGCACATCCTGAGCTGGAGTGGCACTTCATCGGCCCGTTGCAGTCCAACAAAAGCCGTCTGGTGGCAGAGAATTTCGCCTGGTGTCACACCATTGACCGCCAGCGCATTGCGCAGCGGCTCAACGATCAGCGGCCCGCGTCGCTGCCACCGCTGAATGTGTTAATTCAGGTAAATATCAGTGACGAGAACAGCAAATCTGGCATCATGCTGGAGGCCGTTTCCGGGCTGGCGGAGCAGATCGCTGCCCTGCCGCAACTGCGGCTGCGCGGATTGATGGCGATTCCGGCGGCGGAGAGTGATTACCAGCGGCAGCTGGCGGTGTGTCAGCAGATGGCGGAGGCCTTCCGGCAGCTGCAACAGCAGTATGCAGGTATTGATACGCTTTCGCTGGGAATGAGCGATGACATGGAGGCGGCAATCGCCGCAGGCAGTACGATGGTGCGTATCGGCACCGCCATTTTTGGCGCACGCGATTATGCGCACAACTCACAACAATAATAGAGGAACTTCATGTTAACACTGACGTTTTTAGTAAAAACGCTGATCGATCTCTACGTCATGGTGCTGCTGTTACGCATCTGGATGCAGTGGTCACGCTGCGATTTTTACAATCCAGTGGCACAGTTTGTCGTTAAAGTTACCCAGCCCATTGTTAAGCCGCTGCGCCGCATACTGCCGGCTCTGGGGCCGATTGATACCGCATCGCTGCTGCTGGCCTTTGTGCTGACAACGCTGAAATACCCGATTTTACTGCTGATTCAGGTGGGCGTGTTCTCAGTCGATCCGACTAACCTGCTGGTCGGCCTGCTGTCGCTGGTGAAATCCGCCGGCTATCTGGTCTTCTGGGTCATCATCGTTCGCTCTCTGATGAGCTGGATCAGCCAGGGCCGTGGCCCGGTCGATTATCTGCTGGTGCAGCTAACCGAGCCGATGATGGCGCCTATTCGCCGTATTCTGCCTGCGATGGGCGGCATCGATTTCTCCGCGATGATCGTCATCCTGGTGCTGTATGCCCTGAACTTTCTCGGCATGGACCTGTTCCCGGGTCTCTGGTATCTGCTGTAAATGAATCAAACTGGAACTGTTATGCAAAAAGTTGTCCTCGCAACCGGCAACCCCGGCAAAGTGCGTGAGCTGGCGGAGTTACTCTCCGCCTTTGGTCTGGATATCGTCGCACAGACTGACCTTGGGGTTGAATCGGCCGAAGAGACCGGCCTGACCTTTATTGAGAACGCGATTCTCAAGGCGCGTCACGCGGCACAGATCACCGGATTACCGGCCATTGCCGATGACTCCGGCCTGGCCGTGGATGCGCTGGGCGGCGCGCCTGGCATCTACTCGGCGCGCTACGCCGGTGAAGAGGCCAGCGATCAGCAGAACCTGGAGAAGCTGCTGCAGGCGCTGGAAAATGTCCCTGACGGTCAGCGCCAGGCGCAGTTCCACTGCGTGCTGGTCTATCTGCGTCATGCAGAAGACCCGACTCCGCTGGTATTCCACGGCAGCTGGCAGGGTGAGATCACCCGCTCGGCCGCTGGTGCCGGTGGCTTTGGTTACGACCCGATTTTCTTTGTCCCGGCGCTGGGTAAAACCGCGGCCGAGCTGAGCAAAGCGGAAAAAGGTGCGGTTTCTCACCGGGGTAAAGCATTGACGCTGTTGCTGGAAGCGATGCGTAATGCCTAATCTGCCGCCGTTGAGTCTCTACATTCATATTCCGTGGTGCGTACAGAAGTGTCCCTACTGTGATTTTAACTCCCACGCGCTGAAAGATGAGGTGCCGCACGTTGAATACGTGCAGCATCTGCTGCGCGATCTGGAGATCGACTTACCGCTGATCGGTGACCGGGAAGTGCGCACTATCTTCATTGGTGGCGGCACGCCCAGCCTGCTGAGCAGCAGCGCGATGCAGATGCTGATGGATGGTGTGCGGGAGCGTCTGACGCTCTCCCCGGATGCGGAAGTGACCATGGAAGCCAATCCAGGCACCGTAGAAGCGGACCGGTTCAGTGCCTATCAGCGCGCCGGAATTAACCGTATTTCGATTGGCGTACAGAGTTTCAGTCCGCAAAAGCTGCAGCGTCTTGGCCGCATTCATGGCCCGGAAGAGGCTGTCCGCGCCGCTGAACTGGCGGAGTCGCTGTCACTGCGCAGCTTTAATCTCGACCTGATGCATGGCCTGCCGGATCAGTCGCTGGAAGAGGCGCTCGATGATTTGCGTCAGGCGATTGCGCTGAATCCGCCGCACCTCTCCTGGTATCAGCTCACCATCGAACCCAACACCCTGTTTGGCTCACGCCCGCCGGTGCTGCCGGATGATGATGCACTGTGGGATATTTTCGAACAGGGCGATCAGCTGCTGCAGGCCGCCGGTTATCAGCAGTATGAGACCTCGGCCTACGCGAAGCCGGGATATCGCTGTGAACACAACCTCAACTACTGGCGCTTTGGCGACTATCTGGGGATTGGTTGTGGCGCACATGGCAAGCTGACTCAGCCGGATGGCCGCATTGTCCGCACGGTCAAAACCCGTCATCCGCGTGGATTCATGCAGGGTAACTACCGCGAAAAGCAGTATGACGTTGCCGATAGCGACAAGCCGTTTGAATATTTCATGAACCGCTTTCGCCTGCTGGAAGCCGCGCCGCGCGAAGAGTTCAGCCGCTACACCGGTTTGTCAGAAGAGGTGATCCGTCCGCAGATGGATGCCGCGATTGCCGCCGGTTACGTGACTGAAACCGCTGAGCAGTGGCAGATTACGGAGAAAGGGAAATTGTTCCTGAATTCGCTGCTGGAGCTGTTCTTAGCGGAAGAGTAAGTGCGGAAGAGTAAAAAAGCGCCTCAGCCCGGCAGGCTGAGGCGTTAAACTATTTTTTCAGTGCGCCGGTAAGCTGTTTACGCTGATCTTCCAGCGAAATAACGCGATTACATACCTCGTGACCGAAGTTCTGGAAATCCTGCTCCTGCTTGCTCCACTCATCCTGAATCGACTGTTGCAGACCGCCCAGATTGCCCATAATCGCCTGCAGCGGATTACTGCCGCCGCTGCCCTGCTTACTGCCCATCTCATTCAGGCTATCCTGCATCACGCCGCCCAGCGTTGACTGAACCAGTCTTTCGCCTTCGGCGCGCACCTGATCAATCGCCTGATGGTGGAACGTCAGCCCATCTTCACGGTGTTCAATGATGCGGTTCATCTGCTGTTTCAGCTGGCCATTCAGCGTGGTCAGGCGATTACGCACGTTGCTGTCGGTGCCCAGTTTCTCAACGATGACCCGGTCCAGTGCTGCACGCCCTTTCTCCAGACGTGACGTCGCCCCGCTGTCGATCCACGGCAGATCGCGACGCAACGCGTTCTGATAGTCGATCGCTTTCTGGCGTTCAGCCATATCCAGCGTGATCTTCTGTCCGTTGAACTGTACGTCGCCCTGCGGCGAGATTTCCATATTGCCGTTAGCACCGACTACCTGCACACTTTGCGGCCTGATGACCACATCGTCCTGCGGCTTAACGCTGCATTCATAGGCTGCCTGAGCCTGAGTTGCTGCCACCAGCAGCACAGCAAGAAGCGCTTTACGCATCATATCTACTCCCTAAGATCGGGTCTGAAACCCTCTGATCGGGCCTCAGCCCGACACGGTGTGACGACTTAGTCCCACCAAACGTCAAAGAGTTCAGTCATCTGCACGTCCTGCAGCTTGCGGTCTTCCAGCCATTTGCGCACCAGCGCACGATGCTCATCGGTGCATTTGCCGGTTTTCTGCAGGCAAACCAGACCTTCCCACACCAGGTAACCGCTGCCATCGAAGGCCAGACCATTAGGATCGATCGCTTCATTGATGAACTGGTTCAGCGTCTCATCAATTTCGCTTTCGCTGGTGCCTTCCGGGAAGCGCCAGGCAACCGAGAAGCCCAGCTCCTGAAACTCGTCGATGTGCAGTTTCTTACGTAAACGGCGGCTGCGTTGTGTGGCCATTATTTCACCCTCTCAAACATTAAATCCCATACGCCATGGCCTAAACGCTGCCCGCGCTGCTCAAACTTGGTCAGTGGACGCGTCTCAGGACGCGGCACGTAATTCTGTTGTTCTGACTGATTGCGGTAGCCATCGATGCTGTTCATCACTTCAAGCATATGCTCCGCGTAGGCTTCCCAGTCGGTCGCCATATGGAAAACGCCGCCCAGTTTCAGTTTACGCATCACCAGCTCGGCGAAGGGAACCTGAACGATACGACGTTTATTGTGACGTGCTTTATGCCACGGATCGGGGAAGAAAAGCTGAACCATGCGCAGTGAGTTATCCGGAATCATCTTCTCCAGCACTTCCACCGCATCGTGACACATTACCCGCAGGTTCTGCAGATCGGCTTCTTTGGCGGCGGCGAGACAGGCACCCACGCCCGGCGCGTGCACTTCTATACCCAGGAAGTTCTGATGCGGCGTGTTCTGCGCCATGGTCACCAGCGATGCGCCCATACCAAAGCCAATCTCCAGCGTCACCGGAGCTTCGCGGCCAAATAGCTCGGGCAGATCGACAGGCTCCGGCTGATATTCCACCCCCATGACCGGCCACAGGGTATCCAGCGCCTGCTGCTGGCCTTTCGTTAAGCGACCCTGGCGGCGCACAAAGCTGCGGATCCGGCGCAATGGCCGCCCGTTCTCATCAAATTCTGGGGTGATGACGTCATTAATCATGTAAAAGCCTGCTGGTTAGCCTGTTCCGGGAAACGGGCATTATGCAAAGTTCATAAGCAGAAGCAAGCCTTTGCAATCTTCCGGTTTACACCCAGGTGCGCATGTGCTGGAATTCCTGCCTGAGTGTAGAGTAAACACGGAAAATTTCCTTCTTATGATGCAAGCGCCGCAGTTCGCGCAACAGGTGCTGGACTGGTATCAGCGCTTTGGTCGCAAAACCCTGCCGTGGCAGCTGGAGAAAACGCCTTATAAGGTGTGGCTCTCCGAAGTAATGCTACAGCAAACCCAGGTTGCCACGGTAATTCCCTATTTTGAACGCTTTATGGCGCGCTTCCCCACGGTCACCGATCTGGCTGCGGCTCCGCTGGATGAAGTGCTGCATCTGTGGACCGGCCTGGGCTACTACGCCCGTGCGCGCAATCTGCATAAAGCCGCAAAGCAGATTGTCGACGTTCATCAGGGCGAGTTCCCGCGTAATTTCGATGATGTCTCTGCCCTGCCCGGCGTCGGCCGCTCAACGGCAGGCGCGGTCCTCTCGCTGTCACTGGGTCAGCATTTCCCGATTCTGGATGGCAACGTCAAGCGCGTGCTGGCTCGCTGCTATGCCGTCAGCGGCTGGCCGGGTAAAAAAGAGGTCGAAAAGCGGCTCTGGCAGATCAGCGAGGAGGTCACGCCCGCTGAGGGCGTCAGCCAGTTTAATCAGGCGATGATGGATCTGGGTGCTATCGTCTGTACCCGATCTAAGCCGAAGTGTGAAATCTGTCCGCTGAACAGCGGGTGTGAGGCCTATGCCAGCAGCAGCTGGGCGAGCTATCCTGGCAAAAAGCCTAAGCAGGTGCTGCCAGAGCGCAGCGGCTGGTTCCTGATGATGCAGGATGGCGATGATGTCTGGCTGGAGCAGCGGCCGCCTGTGGGCCTGTGGGGCGGTCTGTTCTGCTTCCCGCAGTTCACCACTGAAGCGGCGCTGACCGACTGGCTGGCGGCGCGTGGTATTCATGCCAAACCGCAGCAGCTCACCGCGTTTCGTCACACCTTCAGCCATTTCCATCTCGATATCGTACCTATGTGGCTGGCATGGCCTTCTGCCGGGGCGGCGATGGATGAAGCAGGCGGTCTCTGGTATAACTTAGCGCTGCCACCATCTGTGGGATTAGCCGCACCCGTTGAGCGCCTGTTACACGAGCTGCGCCATCCCCGACAACTGGCTTTAAGCAGTTGTGAGATTAATGAGGAAGAATAATGAGCCGCACCATTTTTTGTACTTTTTTACAGCGCGACGCCGAAGGGCAGGACTTTCAGCTCTATCCGGGCGATCTGGGTAAGCGCATTTACAACGATATTTCTAAAGAAGCCTGGCAGAAGTGGATGGCGAAACAGACCATGTTGATTAACGAGAAGAAGCTCAACATGATGAATCCCGAAGATCGTAAAGTGCTGGAGAAGGAGATGATCAATTTCCTGTTCGAAGGCAAAGACGTTCATATCGAAGGCTATACACCGCCAGAAGCGTAAATATTCCGGGCCTCATCGCTGAGGCCAGTTATCCAGGTCAGGCTTGCACTCCCAATGAATAAAAAATTAATCGCCCTGCTGGTGATAGCACCACTTTTGGTTTCCTGCTCCGGATCAAAGAATCAGCAGTCCCACGAGGAGTGGGTTAAAGACACCAATGGCTTTGATATTCTGATGGGCCAGTTTGCTCACAATATTGAGAATATCTGGGGTATCAACGAGGTCCTGATCGCCGGACCGAAAGATTACGTCAAATATAGCGACAACTATTACACCCGCAGCCACATCAACTTTGAAAGCGGTAAGCTGACCATCGAGACGATTTCTGGCACCGATCCCATGGCCAGTCTGCGTCAGGCGATCGTGACCACGCTGTTGATTGGTGAAGATCCGGGTAATGTCGATCTCTATTCTGACGCCAACGATATCGAGATCAGTAAAGAGCCGCTGCTGTATGGGCAGGTGCTGGATAACACCGGTCAGCCGATTCGCTGGCAGGGCCGCGCAGAAGCCTTTGCTGACTATCTGATTCAGAATAAGTTGATGCGCCGCACTTCGGGTCTGCATGTGATTTACAGCATTTCGATTCCGATGGTGCCGAACCACCTGGATAAGCGTGCGCACAAATACCTGCCGATGGTGCGTAAAGCTGCCGAACAGTATGGTGTCGATGCCTCGCTGATTCTGGCGATTATGCAGACCGAATCGAGTTTTAACCCCTACGCCGTGAGCCACTCTGATGCGCTGGGTCTGATGCAGGTGGTGCAGCATACCGCCGGTGTTGACGTGTTCCGCATGAAGGGTAAATGGGGCAAGCCGAGCCGCAGCTATCTGCTGGATCCGGAGAACAATATTGATGCCGGCACGGCGTATCTGTCGCTGTTGCAGCGCAGCTATCTGGGCGGCATTCAGGATCCGGTATCACGCCGCTATGCGGTGATCACCGCCTATAACGGTGGTGCAGGCAGCGTGTTGCGCGTCTTCTCCAGCGATAAAGATCGGGCGTTCTCGATGATCAACGGCATGTCACCCAGCAAGGTTTATTCGACCCTGGCGAACCAGCATCCGTCGGCGGAGTCGCGTCGTTATCTTTATAAGGTGAGCACGGCGCAGAAGAGTTATCGGGGATTCTGATGGCTCGGCGCTGAAGTTGGGGGTGTTCGCTGCGCGAACGGGCTTGCTGCGGAGCTGAAGCTGGGGTGTTCGCTGCGCGGACGGGCTATGAGAAGTTTTCGTTCGCCTGGCGGACTGGGCAGTTTCAGTAACGCCTCTGCAGGCGACCAACAAGGGGGCGCCAGTCGCCGCGCCCCCTTGACCCCGGTCTCCGGCCTGCTTCACCGCCGCTTCGCGGTCCCTTCGCTTCTTCAGGATTTCTCACGGACCGCCGGGACGCGCCATCCCTGGCGCGAACCCGCCTCTTCGCGACATCCCTGTCGCTCGTCCTGAAATCCTTCATCCGCTCAGCGGTTCTGACGGCCTCCCTCTCCCCGCTTTTATCTCTTCTTTTTAATGTTGAGTACTCTATCGCTTCATGTTTTTGGAAGGGTCTCTGGGCAGCAGACAATACTGCACTAAAAAGCATAAAAATTTTACAGGCGGGGGGGGGTTATCAGAGGCATCCGAAGCGCTGAGGAACAACCGGAGGCGAGGATGAGCCGACAGGACGTCGGCGAAAGGACGGCACGAGCCAGGGATGGCGAGTCCGGACGGTCCGCGGGCCGCAGGGCGTGACGAAGGGACCCCGCAGAGCGGGGCGCGCAGGCAGCCGGACGCCGGGATTGTTAAGGGGCGGGCGTCCGCCCCTTGACGCGTCCGCCTGCACGGAGAACCTGAAACTGCCCACTGCCTGGCGGGCGTGACCTTCTCATAGCCAGCCCGCTGCTAAGCGAACCCTGCCGCCGGACGGGCGCAACCCGCTCAGTTTGAGCCCGTTCGCGCAGCAAACAAAAAGGCTGGGCGGGCCGCTACCCGCCTCTGCCCCCGCTCAGATCAGCGCCCCACCATCATATTCGCCACCAGATACTTCTGTCCCTGCTCATCCTCTTCGGTATAAACGCCCTGCAGCTCCGGCGAGAAGCCTGGCAGTAGATTAAGCCCCTCTTCCAGCGCCAGGAAGTAACGCTGCACCGCGCCGCCCCAGACTTCTCCTGGCACGACGCACAGCACGCCCGGTGGATAAGGCAGCGCGCCTTCAGCAGCGACACGGCCTGCGGCCTCGGCGATGGGCACCAGCTCCACTTCGCCGCGAATATAAGCCTGATGCGCATCCTGCGGATTCACGCTGACCGGCGGGAACTCGGCGGCGCGGAACATCAGGCGCTGCAGATCTTTGACGTTGTGACTGACGTAAAGGTCGTGCATCTCCTGACAGAGGCGACGCAGGGTATAACCGGCGTAGCGCTGCGCGTTTTTGCGGTAAATCGTCGGCAGCACTTCGGCCAGCGGCGCATCCTCTTTAACGTGCTGCTCAAACTGCGCCAGCATCGCCACCAGATTCGCCATCTTCTCCGGACTTTCAGCCGGCGTCAGCAGGAACAGGATCGAGTTGAGATCACACTTCTCCGGCACGATGCCGTTTTCGCGCAGGTAGTTCGCCAGAATGGTCGCCGGGATACCGAAATCACTGTATTCCCCGCTGGCCGCATCAATGCCCGGCGTGGTCAGCAGCAGTTTGCAGGGATCGACCCGATACTGATCGCGCGCGTAACCCGCGAAACCGTGCCATTTCGCCTGCGGTTCAAAGCTGAAGTAACGCAGATCGCGAGCGATCGTCTCCGTGGGTGCATCCTGCCAGCGCTGACCATCCACCGTCTCCGGCACAAACGGCAGGATCATTTCGCAACGGTCCAGGATCGCTTTACGCGCCTCAATACCCAGCACGACGCACTCATCCCACATGCGACGGCCCGCTTCACCCTGATGCATTCTGGCGTTGATATCCAGCGCGGCAAACAGCGGATAAAACGGACTGGTTGAGGCGTGCAGCATAAAGGCGTTATTCAGTCGCTTATGCGGGCAAAAGCGCCGCTGCCCGCGAATGTGGTTATCTTTTTTATGGATCTGCGAGGTCTGAGAAAAACCGGCCAGCTGCTTATGCACGGACTGCGTGACAAAGATGCCGGGATCGTTTTCATTCAGCTCCAGGGTCAGCGGCGAACAGCCTTCCATCAGCGGAATGAACTGCTCATAGCCGAGCCACGCGGAATCAAACAGGATGTAATCACACAGATGGCCGATACGATCCACTACCTGACGCGCGTTGTAGACCGTGCCGTCGTAGGTGCCCAGCTGAATGATCGCCAGACGGAAAGGCCGCGCCGCTTCCGCACGCTGCGGATCCACTGCCGCGATCTGCTCGCGCAGATAAGCCTCATCAAAGCAATGCGCATCAATGCCGCCAATAAAGCCGAAGGGATTACGGGCCGCTTCAAGATAAACCGGGGTCGCGCCCGCCTGAATCAATGCGCCGTGATGGTTCGACTTGTGATTGTTGCGGTCAAACAGCACCAGATCGCCACGGGTCAGCAGCGCATTGGTCACCACTTTATTGGCGCTTGAGGTGCCGTTAAGCACAAAGTAGGTTTTGTCGGCGTTAAACACCTTTGCCGCATACTTCTGTGCATCTTTGGCTGAGCCTTCATGGATCAGCAGATCGCCCAGTTTGACATCGGCGTTGCACATATCTGAGCGGAAAACATTCTCGCCGTAGAAGTCATAAAACTGTTTGCCCGCCGGATGCTTTTTGAAGAACGCGCCGCCCTGATGTCCGGGACAGGCAAAGGTGCTGTTCTGCATATCGACATAGCGGGTCAGCGTTTCGAAGAAAGGTGGCAGCAGCTCAGCTTCATACGCCTGCGCGGCCGCTTCCAGCGCAACCCACTCCTGCGGCTCGCCATTCAGCTCACCGCTGACGCCGGGCAGGTGCATCACCTCTTCTTCAAACGCATTCGCGACAAACACCGGCAGATTAAAGCCGGTGTGACGCAGCAGCGCCAGCACACCGCTGCGGGTATCCGCCAGCGAGACGACGACCGCCGCCACATCAGTAAAGTCGGTGTTATCCAGCGTCACGACGTCACGCGCGGTATTCAGGGTCAGACTGGGCGCGACAGCGGCGCTGGCAGCAATTTTCAGTGGAGTCATAACAGAATCCCTAACGTCAGGGAGGAAGTGCCTGAGGCACAATCATGGGGACAGCGCCCCGGCGAATTATTCAGCATTACACAGCCCGTGGAGAAAAGCCCCACAGCCGCGGCCTGGCTGGCCTCACCGCATGAGGAATAACGCAGAGTGCGGAAATGAGGAAAACCCGGTGCGCGCCGGAAAAAGCGAACGGTAATCCGGGCAGGTGCGCGGTGAACCGGACATGGCGACGTCCTCTGTGGTGAAGAAGCAGGGTCAAAAAGTGGCGGTCATAATGTCATCTTTTTTATGCATGAACAACCCGAACCACGCAATTATTCAGTCACCCCACTAAAATGTAACAATATGATTTTTATAGTCTATTTATCATAAAAACTTAATAATCCGACTAATTATCTGAAATACATGCAGATTTATGCAAATAGCATGCAGCGTGCTTTTTCGGTCCAGCCGCCGCCTTCATTTGCAGAGGCGGCCATTGCCCTACCGCATTACCGCTGCCAGGCGTAAACTGATCTCCTCTTTCCCACTCTGCCGGAGGCTGCATGTTCAAGGCACTGGTCATTGAAAATGACGAACAAGGTTACCGTTCCCTGCTGAAAGATCTCCCCGAATCCCAACTGCCCGACCACGATGTCACGCTCGACGTCAGCTACTCATCCCTGAACTACAAAGATGCCCTGGCTATCTGCAACAAAGGCCCGATTGTGCGTCAGTTCCCGATGGTGCCGGGTATCGATTTTGTGGGCCGGGTGACAGCCAGCCGCCATCCCGACTGGAAAGAGGATGATGTGGCGCTGCTGACAGGCTGGGGCGTGGGCGAAAAACAGTGGGGCGGCCTGGCGCAGAAAGCCAGCGTCAGCGGCGACTGGCTGGTGCGTGCGCCCGCTACGCTGAGTCCGTTGCAGACCATGGCCATTGGTACGGCGGGGCTGACCGCTATGCTCTGCGTGATGGCGCTGGAAAAGCAGGGCATCACACCTGACCGTGGTCCGGTGCTGGTGACCGGAGCCAGTGGCGGCGTCGGCAGTTATAGCGTCAGCCTGCTGGCGCGTCTGGGCTATGAGGTGATCGCGTCGAGCGGACGCGCCAGCGACCATGCGTATCTGATCGAGACGCTGGGCGCAGCCTCGGTGATAGACCGTGAAGAGCTCTCCCAGCCTGGCAAGCCGCTGGCAAAAGAACGCTGGGCCGCTGCGATAGACAGCGTCGGCAGTCATACTCTGGCAAACGTGCTGGCCGCCACCCAGCGCGACGGCGCGGTTGCCGCCTGCGGCATGGCGCAGGGACTCGACCTGCCAGCCAGCGTCGCACCTTTTATTCTGCGTGGCGTGACGCTGGCCGGTGTCGATAGCGTGATGTGTCCGAAGCCGCTTCGTGAGCAGGCCTGGCAGCGACTCGGTGAGCTGATGGATAGCGAACGGCTCAATAAGCTGAGCCGGGTTATTCCGCTGAGTGAAGCCAGAGAAGGTGCGCAGGCATTGCTGGATGGCAAAGTGCAGGGCCGTCTGATTGTCGACTGCCGCTAACGCTTTTAAAGGCGCGTGAATCGCGCCTTTATCGATCGGCTCGCTGCAGCCGTTTAATCAGCCCTTCCAGCGCGAACTGCGTGCCCTGCTCCATTACCGATTTCGGATCGCCGCTGAACTGGTGGCATTCCGCCTCGTCCCTGCCGTCGGGCAATACCCAGCCAAACCAGATAGTGCCTGCCGGTGTGCCATCCTCGCCGCCATCCGGTCCGGCATAGCCGGTGATCGATAATCCAACCGGTTCACCCGAGCGGGCGCAGGCTCCCTGCACCATCTCCCTCGCCGTCTGTTCGCTCACCGCCGTATGCTGTTTCAGCGTGTCAGGATGTACCCCCAGCAGACGCGTTTTGGCATTTTCGCTGTAGGTCACAAAGCCGCTGGTGTAGAAGTCACCGCTGTTTTCCACCGCGGCCAGTGTCATGCTGATCAGCCCGGCGGTACAGGATTCGGCGGTTGCCAGATGAAGTCCGGAGGAGAGTAAAATATTACCCAGTTGCTCAGCGGTTTGATCTAATGATTTTGCCATTATGGTCTCCTTAAGACTGTCCGGAACTCCAGGTATAGCGCAAAATCAGCGAATCAAAGCGCGCAAGGCAATGTTTTTAAAGCGAAACGGTCTAAACCCGCAGCTGAATATGCGGCTGTCCACTCTCCGCATGCGCCACCACCTGCAAATCGGCCTGGTACCAGCGCATCAGCGTCGCTTCCGTCATCACCGTCTGCGGCGAGCCCTGTGCCACCAGCTTACCCGCGTGCAGCAGCAGGATGCGATCGGCCCACAATGACGCCTGATTCAGGTCATGCAACACGGTGCAGACGGTAAGATCACCGGCACGCGTCAGCTGGCGCAATAAACGCAGGGTTTGCTGCTGCCAGAAGAGATCCAGCGCCGAAGTCGGCTCGTCCAGAAACAGCCAGCCGCGTGGTCTTCCTTCCTGCCAGAGCTGCGCCAGGACACGCGCCAGCTGCACCCGCTGCTGTTCGCCGCCGGAGAGCTGGCGGTAATCGCGCTGCGCCAGCCGTTCACAGCCTGTCAATTGCATCACCTCCGCCACAATCTGCGATGTGTGCGCCTCCGGCCAGGGCGCACGGCCCATCGCCACTACCGACTGCGCCGACTGCGAAAAAGTCAGGTTGTTCTGCTGACGCATCACTGCACGGCGTCGCGCCAGCTGCTCGCGCGGCCATGCCGACATCGGCCGATCGTTCAGCCAGCACTCCCCCTTTTCGGGCGGTAAAAATCCGGTCAGCATCCGCAGCAATGTCGATTTACCCGCCCCGTTGGGACCGATTAGCGCCACCAGCTCGCCACCTGACAGCGTGACGTCAAGATGATCAATAACCGTTTTGCCGCCGCGGGTGAGACACAATCCTGTGGCCTTTAACGTTTCCATCACTCAAATCCTCGCTGCTGACGCAGGATCAGCCAGAGAAACCACGGACCGCCAATCAGACTGGTGAGCAGCCCGACCGGCATCTCTGCCGGAACCACCAGGGTGCGTGCCAGAGTATCGGCCAGCAGCAGCAGAATCGCCCCCGCCAGCGCTGAACCGGGCAGCAGCCAGCGATGATCGCTACCCAGACAAAAACGCATCACGTGCGGCACCACCAGTCCGACGAAGCCGATCACGCCGCTGACCGAGACCGCCGTGCCAACCAGCAGCGCACTGATAATCAGTAGCTGATGCTGAGTACGTTTCACATCAATGCCCATGTAGTGCGCATCCTCCTCGCCCGCCTGCAGCAGGTTAAGGTGGCGGGCACGAGTCTGTAACAGCAGCAACGCAGGCAGAATCAGCAGCAGGCAGATCAGCAGCGCGGGCCACTGCGCCTGGCTCAGGCTGCCCATGCCCCACAGCGACAGCTGACGCAGTTGCTGGTCATCGCTCAGCCACGACAGCACGCCTACCGCCGCGCCGCAGAGCGCATTAATCGCAATGCCGACCAGCAGCAGTCGGGAGAGATTGCCGCGTGCCAGCCGACTGAAACTAAAGATCAGCAGCGTAACCAGCAGGCTGCCGATAAATGCAGCGATCATCGGTAGCCACAATGCCAGCGATGGCGGCAAGGCCAGCGGAATAACGATTGCCACCGCTACCGCCAGCCCCGCGCCGCTGCTGATACCGAGCAGACCCGGATCGGCCAGCGGGTTACGGAAAACGCCCTGCATCACCGCGCCAGAGACCGCCAGCGCCATGCCAATCACCACCGCCAGCAGCACGCGCGGCAGGCGGATATCCAGCCAGATCTGCCAGATGAGATCGCTGAGCGGTGCCTGCCACAGCGCCCGCACCGACAGCGACATCGCCCCCAGATTCGCCGCCAGCACCATCGCTACCAGCAGAACAATCAGCATCAGCGCCAGGCTACGCAGCGCATTGCCATTAATCATGCTTCAGCGATTCCGCAGCCTGACGCAATTTCACCATTGCCTGTGGTGTATCAAGTCCAAAACCTAGCAGCGCCATGGTGTCGATCACCAGCAGACGATGCTGCTGTCCGGCTGGTGTCAGCGCCAGACCCGGTAACTGCCACAGCTGGGCTTCACCGCCCAGGGTTTTCAGACCCTCCTCGCCGATCACCACCAGATCCGGCGCGGCGGCGATCACGCCTTCCTGCGACAGCGCCTGATAGTGCGGCACCGAGCCCATGGCATTCTCCAGCCCGGCGCTGCGAATTGCGCCATCAGCCGCGGTCTGATTTCCCGCTGCCATCGTTTTCATACCGCTGTTTGCCATGATGTAGAGCACTTTCACCGGCAGTGGTTGCTGCGGCAACTGGTGAATCTGCTGCGTTAATTGCTGCGTCAGTGCCTGAGCTTCACCTTCACGCTGCAGCGCCATGCCCACAGTCATAATTTTCTTTGGGATCGCTTGCAGGCTGCTCTCGCCGCTGACCGTCACCACCCTGACGCCCGCGCGGGCAATCTGTTGCAGCACCAGCGACGGCTTTGCCTGCTCGCTGACGAGAACCAGCGTCGGCTTCAGTGCCAGGATTCCTTCAGCATTAAGCTGGCGCATATACCCTACGTCCGGCAGTCGCACAGCCTGCGCCGGACGCAGACTGGTGCTGTCGCGCGCCACCAGTTGTGACTGGGCATCAAGCGCGTAGATAATCTGGGTGATATCTCCCCCAATCGACACCACCCGCTCCGCCGCCAGCGTCAGTGATGGCAGCGCCATCAGCAGCCACAACAGACTCAGGCATTTCATCCCGCGGCTCCCGGTGTGCGGAGTGCGCTCACCTGCTCACGCCAGCAGGCCTGTTCTGGCGTGCCTTCCGTGCGCTGTCCATAGAGCTGGGCGATCTGCGTGCCGTCGGCGGCGAACAGTTCCAGGCTGGTAACAAAGCCATCGCCTGTTGACTTGCGCGTGACCCAGCTTTCGCTGATCTGGTCAGCCATCAGGTGCAGCGTGAACTGTGGATTGAAGATGTTGAGCCAGTTTTCCATTGGCTGCAGCTTCTCTACCCTGCCGGTGAAAATCTGGGTGCAGCCACGGTTGCCGACAAAAATCATAATTTCATTGCCCGCCTGCTTCGCCATCTGCAATACACGCTCAAGCGCGTCATTACTGGTCTGCCAGGCAAGATCTTCACCCACTGCGCGGAACGCCTGCGGTCGAGACACCTGATGGCGCTTCAGCAACGCGAAAAACTGATGAACATCGGTCATGGCGCGCCATTCACGGTCAATGGCGATGGCATCAATGGTCTCTGTCTGGGTAGCAGCAGCTTCCGGCTCAACCACAAGCGGCATCGCAGCGGCTTGGGTAAAGTCGGCGATTAGCGCCTGCCACGCCGCCATGTTGGTCTGCTCCGTAACGTAAACTTTCAGCACCGCATCGCCGTGACGATCGAAGATCTGAATGCTGTGACGGACGCCCTTCGCGGTTGTCTCCTGCAGCGCAAAGGCGCTGAACCACTGTCCGACAAACAGACGCAGGTCGAGCGCGCGGGGATTAAGGACCAGGCCGCCATGCGCGCCAATCTGCACATTCTGGTATTCGCCCAGATGCTCATGCACCGCATAAGCGTTACGGGTAATGCTTTTGGTTTCGCCGACTGCGCCCAGTGCCTTCAGTAGAGCCGGAAAATCGTGTTTCAGCGCCACGGCATCAACGCCGATGCGCGCTTCACACAGTTCCGCTTCGCTGATACCCATAAGCGAAGCCAGGTCGCGGGCATATTTTTTCGGCTGTTCACCCTTAAGGGCAAGATAGTGCTGATAAATCGGACTCATGGTTTAGATTCTCTTAGTAATGCCCTGCATCAGCGCAGGGCGACAGTGATTAAAAATCGACGTTAACACCTAACTGGAAAGTGCGGCCCGGCATCACGGCCAGTGCCTGATCGTTGCGCTCCTGCTGGGTGGCGCTGGTCAGTTCACGGCTGCTGAGATAATCCCAGTATTTGCGATCGGTAATGTTGTAAAGTCCGCCGCTTAACCTGACGTTATGTGCAACGCGCCAGTACGCGGTCATATCCACCATGCCATAGCCCGGCACCCGCATGTAATCAGTGCTGGAATCAGTCAGGCTATTGCCGGAGTTAGTGAAGCTGTTGCGGTTGGTGGCGCTGGCTTTCTTGCCTTTAACAAACGTGGCGGTGACGGCGGCGCCGTAGTTGCGCGTCTCATCATCCCAGGCGAGCCCGACAATCGCTTTCATCGGCGCGACGCTCTCCAGATCGACGTAGCGATCGCCTGCGTAGCCTGACTTCGCCGCGCCCTGGGTATAACCCAACGCCAGATTCGCGCTCAGCCCCTCGACCTCGCTGAACCAGCTGCCGAAGTTCACTTTGCTGCTGATTTCAGCCCCATAGATGTAGGCTTTGTCACGGTTCTCCGCCTGATAGGTGGTGTAGATGTTGCTGGGTACATTGACAAACTTACCCGGATTGGCCGCCCGGCTGTAGCGGGTAAAGGCGATGAAGTTTTTATAGTCGTTATAGAACGCAGCAGTATTAAGCGTGACGCCTTCTGCAACCTGACCTTTTATACCCCACTCGTAATTGTTGCTGGTTTCGGTTTTCAGGTCTGCATTGCCAATCAGCGCATACTGTGCGGGGCCGGCATAGCTGGATCCAAGGTTCCAGGAGCCATAGAGCTGAGAGTCGTTGGGGAACTGCGCGCCACGGGTATATTGCAGATACGTCATCAGCTTCGGCGTCAGATCGTACTGGAAGGCGATCGACGGCAATATCTGAGTGTCGCTGTTTGGCGAACCGTAGAGCGCAGAGACTTCGCTGGCGTCGAGCACACTACTGTTGGTGGTCAGCGTCGCCACATCACGCGGTCGGGTATTCTGGTACGCCACGCGCACGCCCGGCACGATAGCCGCACGGTGCCCGTCAGCATCAAAGCTGATGGTGTCCTGCAGATAACCGCCCACGGTATAGCTGCGGCTGTTAGCCTGCGGCTGCATGATCTCAGCAAAAGCACTGGCGGGCGGTGCCTGGCGGAAAGGTCGTTCAGTATCGACCAGACGCGCATTCAGCCCGGCGCTCAGTTCATGTCGCCCGATGCTTTTAAGCGCGCGAGTGTCAAAACCGTAGCTGTCGCTATTGTAGTCGGAGTAGACGGTTTGCCAGGCGGTGGCGCTTGACGGCATAAAGGTGTTGTC
This sequence comes from Pantoea sp. R13S299, assembly GCF_048515925.1. Lineage (NCBI taxonomy): Bacteria > Pseudomonadati > Pseudomonadota > Gammaproteobacteria > Enterobacterales > Erwiniaceae > Pantoea > Pantoea sp. R13S299. Next base: position 247,459 of record NZ_JBLYEF010000004.1, on the reverse strand, counting down.
ATGTGCCTGGGTTTGCTGCCAGTAAACGCGGGTCGTCAGACTGTCGATCAGGTCATTATACGGCGTGTACTCATCCGCAAGGCTAATGCCCCAGCGCCGGGTATCGCTCTGCTGCTGTGCCGTTCCCCAGACGGTATTGCCTGATGTGCTCCAGCTGTCGTAATGGCTGTGGTTGGTTTTGTGATAGTAATCGACCGTCGCGCTGAACTTGTGAACATCATTGGGCTGCCAGATGCCGGAGGTCATAAAGGCGTCGGAGTGCCAGTTGGCCGGATAAGCATCAAGCGTGTCACTGTTATTGCGGGCCTGCTGTCCGTCACGACGACTGTAAACAAAGATCCCCCGTAGCGTATCGTCACCTGCTGCCGCAGTCATGCCGTTGTGCCAGCTGCGGCTGGATGAGTCGTAGTCGCTTTGATAACCGAAATAAGTGGTTTTACCGGGATGCAGATAGTCGTCCGGGGATTTGTTACGGAACGAGACATTGCCGCCAAGCGACGTGTTGGACTGATCCACTGCTGTGGCGCCCTTTTCTATCTCAATGCGGCCAAACATATAAGGATCGATGTAATCGCGGCCAATCCCAAAGCTGTCGAGACCGGCGCGTCCCACATAGCTGCGGCCGGTGGCCTGTGGCAATGGAATGCCATCCACATCCAGACCCACGCGGTTGCTCTCCAGACCACGAATGTTGTAGCCGGTATAACCCGCCCGATCAAAGCCGCTTTTACCCGCCGAGGAACCACCACTGGTGCCGGTAGCGCTGATCAACGGTTCATAGCGCATGATCGATCCGAAGTCGGTGGCGCCACGTTGCTGCAGATCGCTGGCAGAGAGCGTAGTCTTGCTGCCTGCCGTTTTTTTGATTTCCGGCGACATCACAGTCATTACCGGCTCGGCACTGCTGTCCTGGCGGTCGGAAAGTTTCTGCGGGACAGATTCACTGCGCGCGGCATACGTGCAGGGGGTTGTGATGAATGTGGCGAACAACGCCAGTTGAGACAGACGCGTTTGCGTCAATCTCCGAAAACGTGGTGACATAGGCGCGAATTACCTGATTAATTGTTAGTATTCGCTCACTTGCTTGCTGCTATATAAAAACGGCCCTGCATAAAAGCCGTAAAAAGTCAGAACATCTTGCGGGTGTAATCATTATTGCCGGGAATCTAATGCAAGTGATAATCATTATCAATCTTATTTACATTAACCTTACAGACCACAGCGCACACTTTTTTAACCTGAATGCACTGGCATTTATCAACACGTAAAGGAATAGAGTTATGGCGCAAAAACCTGTGGTTGTTATTCACTACTGTATGCAATGCAACTGGCTGATGCGATCAGCGTGGATGGCACAGGAACTTCTGCATACTTTCGCTGAGGATCTGGCGGAGGTGACGCTGAAACCAGGCACCGGCGGTATCTTTGAGATTACGCTGGATGAGCATCTGCTGTGGGAACGTAAGCGCGATGGTGGCTTCCCGGATGCGACCACGCTGAAACAGCGCGTGCGCGACATCTGTTTCCCGGATCGTACCCTGGGCCACATCGACAAAAACAAAGCTGAAATCAGCTGATTAACTGTCGGTGATTTTTTCAGCCGCGTCGTGCAGCGCCTTAATCAGCGTCTGCAGCGCGGCTTCTGAGATATCTTCCTGCGCCAGCCGCCGGTTCAGCGCGACCTTCAGTCCATGAATCGCCTGTTCAACAGCAGGAATGTTGCGGTTATTGACCAGAATCGCCAGCGTAGAGAGCCGAGTTATCAGGCTGGTCACCGTTTCCAGGTTTTCTGCCAGTTGCGCCTCTCCCGTTGCGGTCAGACGGTAGGCTTTACGCGCTGCCTGCGCATCCACCACCTCAATCGCCTCCATCTCTTCCAGCAGCGTCAGATTGGGGTAGATGATCCCCGGACTGGGTGAATACTCTCCCTTCGACAGCTCCTCAACCGACTTGATTAGCTCATAGCCGTGCGCCGCATTCTGCGCCAGGAAATGGAGCATCAGCAGGCGGATCTCACTCGCTTCCAGCATCTTTTCACGACGTTTTCGTCGTCCGCCGCAGCCGCCTGCGCGCGCGCTCTGATCGTCAGATGATGTGGAAGTCGGATGCTGTTTCATAGCCTGCCCTGCGGAAAAAAAGTCGGATTGATGGTAGTCCGCCGTCTGGTAAAACTCAATTGCCAAAGGCGCTTACTTCTGATGCCAGTAGGCTACCGCGCGAACAAAATCACTGCTGAGGCCGCGCTGCACCTGGAAGTAGTCAGACAGCGCTTTGACAAACTCACCTTCGCCGGTCAGCCAGATAAAGTAATCTTCCGCCGGAAGTGCGAGCTGATCCAGCCGGGCAATCAGCTGGCTGAGTTGCGCTTTCTGCATCTGACCACTGCCCAGCCAGTTTGTCGTTACGCCAGTCGTATCCGATAAATAGTCGCAGCCCGTCGCTTCATCGGTAAAGGCATAGAGATGCAGCGACTGCGCCCTTGCGTCACGCTGACGGCGTGCAAAGGCTGGCAACCCGGTTTCATCACAGACATAAAGCTGGAACGCATAATCGGTCGGCACCACCAGCGAACCGCGTGGCCCACCGATAATCAGTTTATCGCCTGCCTGCGCCTGCGTTGCCCAGTCACTCGCTACGCCCTGCTGATGAATATAGAAATCGAGGGTCAGTGAAGAGACACCATCGAACGCCAGCGGCGTGTAGTCACGTGCCTGCGGACGCAGACCTTCAGGCCAGACAATTCCCGCGTCGGTTATCTGCGGCAGAGCCAGTGTTTCACCTTCCGAAGAAGGGAAAAATACCTTGATGTGGTCATCAAAGCCTGGCGATGTGAAGCCCGCCAGATCGCTGCCGCTGAAACTGATGCGCCAGAATTTACCGGCAACGTTGGTTTTACTGACGACCTGGATATGGCGGAAACGCAGTTCATTACGGACGCGCTGGGGTAAGCGCTGATTAGCTGATGCAGTCAAAATATCTCTCCTCAATCGGGATCGATGCCCGTGATTCAGGGGCATGCTCACTGTCATAAAACTGTAATGGAATAACAATCATTCTCATCTCAAGCCGGGAGATTAGCTATGATATATCTTGAGCACAAGAACGAAAAATGCGATCAGGCGGCTTAAGATATATTTTATAGAGTTACAGATGTGGGTATGGCAGGCGTGAGGCGGCCCTGAAAATGTTCAGAGAGAGGTATTAGCGGGTTGTTGAGGCAGGCAGATCAGGTTAAGGCTGGCCGGCTCCTGACGAGCCGGTCATAGTGCGCCGCCGGGTCTGGCAGCGCATCAGCACTTACAGCGTGTCGTTGAATCCGGAGAGGGAAGCGTTACTGCTGGTGTGTTCCGGCAGCTCACCGTCACCCAGAATTTCATGCTGAGAAGTCTGAGAGTGCGGATGAAGTCCGGCGGGCGGTGAGAAAGGCTCAGCCTGCTGCGCCATTGCCATAACAGGCAATGCCAGAATCAGTGAAATCATTAAGCGTCGCATAGTTGTCTTCGTTTGTCGTTTTGGCCGGAAAAGGCCTGAAATGCAGATGAATGTTCCAGCCCCATCACAGATGCACGATGATTCAGGTATGACGGGGTTTCGGTGGAGGATTTTACGCCAGAATGGCGAGTTAGTTTATAGAATCGTGCGGTTTGTCACAGTTTACCGCACGAATTATGCATTGTGAGGGCACGTAGCTGCGCGCCCTGCCCTGCTGGCTACGCCTGCATCACCGGAATAGAAAAAACGCCGCTCAGCCAGTCGGACTTACACTGTGCAAAGTCGAGACGCAGCAGATCTTTGCCCGGACGACGGGAGACCCCCAGCGCGGGCAGATGCTGGTAATAGATATCTTCGATAAAGCGCGTCAGCTGCTCTGGCTTGCCGCTCCAGCGAATCGACGCATAGAGGCCCGGCACTTCACTCCAGTTGTCGGTGTGGTCACCCAGCAGGCCGGCATATTGCGGCTCCAGCGCCTGAAACAGGCTGATATTCTGCTGGTCAGCCGAACTGTGCCCGGGACCATACTGAAAGCCTAACCAGCCCTGCGTCACGTGTCTGCCCGCCAGCGTAACCAGTTGTCGCGCCTGATCAGCGACCCGGTGATCGTGGTCGGCAATGTAATCACCGAACCTACACTCCCACTCCTGCGTCTCTCCGCGCAGATGCAGCGCTTCATAGCGTTCCACCAGCGTTGCGCGCTCTGCCAGCGACCGCACCAGAATGCGTCCGTGGAAGTTTTTGACTGGCAAATGGGGAATACGACGAAACGCGCCGGGCGTCAGCGCAAAGTGGCCTTTGAATACCCGGGTAAAGTTTTGCTGGTTATCAAAACCAAAACGCACGGCGATATCGATCAGCGTCATACGCGTCAGACGCAGCGCCATGGCCGCCATCGTCAGACGCCGCTTACGAGTATAGGCCGCCAGCGTCTGTCCGGTCATCTCCTTGAACATGCGCTGCATGTGCCATTTCGAATAACCCGATTTCAGGGTGATTTGATCGATATTGAGATCGTCGGTGAGATTGGCTTCTATCCACTCGACCAGATCGTTAATGTGCTGTTTTTTAATAGCCTGACTGAGCATGATGGCGATTTACGACGCGGGTTAGGACTGGGATTTTCGTTACAAAAGGATAACAAAAATCGCGAATCGGTGTAAGGAAAGGGTAAGGCGCACGCGCCTGTTCGAGGCGATTCCGCATTAATTGCTTAGGTTACTAACTAAAAAAGGCTGACTAACGTCAGCCTTCTGCTTATTGATAAAATCAGCGCGACATAGCGGTGAGAACAAGCCTGCGACAATTAATGACTACGCATACCCGCTGCAGTCATCATCATGCGAAACAGCGAGGCGACGACGCCCAGTGCCAGCACGCTGGCGGCATAAATCAATACCAGCCACATCACACGCTTCCACCACGGCGCTTTCGTCTCTTCCTGGTGATTGTGGTCTTTCATGCTGCTGAGGCTTTTCATATCAATGATATCCTTCATCTGCTTTGATTTTTCCACGGAACACGTAGTAGCTCCAGAAGGTGTAACCCAGGATCATCGGGATAATCAGCAGGCTACCCACCAGCATAAAGGCCTGGCTCTGCGGCGGCGACGCGGCATCCCAGATAGTCACGGATGGCGGAATAATGTTTGGCCATACACTGATACCCAGACCGGAGAAGCCGAGGAAGACCAGCGCGAGCGTCAGCAGGAACGGTGAATAGTGCGCCTCACGCTTAATGGCGCGCACAATGCCCCACGAACAGAGCAACACCAGCACCGGAACCGGCAGGAACAGGAACAGATTGGGCTTGCTGAACCAGCGATGCGCGATATCCGCATGCGCAAACGGTGTCCACAGACTGACGATGCCGATAATCACTAACAGCGCGATCACCAGCGGCGTCGCCAGCGCAGACATTTTGCGGTGCAGCTCGTTCTCGGTCTTCATGATGAGCCAGGTACAACCCAGCAACGCATACGCCACAACCAGACCCACGCCGCAGAACAGCGGGAACGGTGCCAGCCAGTCCAGTGCGGAACCGGCGAAACGGCGTCCCTCAACCGGAATGCCATCCAGGAACGCACCGACCGCAACACCCTGACTGAAGGTAGCGATAACGGAACCGGCAATAAACGATTTGTCCCAGAATGCCCGGTGGCCTTCAACCGCCTTGAAGCGGAACTCAAAGGCAACACCACGGAAAATCAGGCCAATCAGCATCGCGGTCAGCGGAATCGACAGCGCATCGGTAATCACCGCGTAAGCCAGCGGGAACGCACCAAACAGGCCTGCGCCACCCAGAACCAGCCAGGTTTCATTACCATCCCAGACCGGCGCAACGGTGTTCACCATCATGTCGCGCTCACCGGCATCTTTATTGAACGGGAACAGCAGACCAATACCCAGGTCGAAACCATCCATCACGATATACATCAGGGTTGCGAAGACGATAATCACAAACCAGATAACGGAAAAATCGATCATCTTAGTGGTCTCCATCCTTAAAGGTGGCAGCGGAAAGCGGACGCGCTGGCGTTTTCTTCTGACCCGGTCCACCCTCTTCGGTGATATGACCTTCGCCGACAACCGGTCCCTGCTTAATCAGACGCATCATGTAGTGATACCCCACACCAAACACTGAGCTGTAGACCAGAATAAAGGCCAGCAGACTGATGCTCATGTGCATATCGCCATGTGCCGAGACCGCATCAATGGTGCGCTGCACGCCATACACCACCCACGGCTGACGACCGATTTCAGTAGTAAACCAGCCCGCCAGAATCGCAATCAGACCCGATGGCCCCATCAGCAGCGCAAACCACAGGAACGGACGCGACTCGTAGAGACGCCCTTTGAAACGCAGCCACAGGCTGACCACGCCCAGCGTAATCATCAGCAGGCCCAGCGCGACCATCACGCGGAACGACCAGAAGATCACGGTGGAATTAGGCCGGTCCTCTTTCGGGAACGACTTCAGCGCCGGAACCTGTTTGTCCAGACTGTGCGTCAGAATCAGGCTGCCGAGGTAAGGCACTTCCAGCGCATATTTGGTGCGCTCCTGCTCCATATCCGGAATACCAAACAGAATCAGCGGCGTGGCTTCACCCGGCGGGTTTTCCCAGTGTCCTTCGATCGCCGCGATTTTGGCAGGCTGATGCTCCAGGGTATTCAGACCGTGCGCATCACCAATCATCGCCTGAATCGGTGCAACGATTAATGCCATCCACAGCGCCATGGAAAACATCTTGCGGATAGCCGGATTGTTATTGCCCTTCAGCAGATGCCAGGCCGCCGACGAACCGACAAAGAAGGCACTTGCCAGGAAGGCTGCTACCGACATATGGAACAGGCGGTAAGGGAAAGAGGGGTTAAAGACAATCTTGAACCAGTCCTGGGGAACCACAATGCCGTTCTCGATGATGAAGCCCTGAGGCGTCTGCATCCAGCTGTTAGAGGCCAGGATCCAGAAGGTCGAAATCAGCGTACCCAGGGCGACCATGCAGGTGGCAAAGTAGTGCAGACCTGGCCCCACGCGATTCCAGCCGAACAGCATCACGCCCAGGAAGCCCGCTTCCAGGAAGAACGCCGTCAGCACTTCATAGGTCAGCAACGGACCGGTGATACTGCCCGCAAACGCCGAGAAGCCACTCCAGTTAGTCCCGAACTGATAAGCCATGACCAGCCCTGATACCACACCCATACCGAAGTTTACGGCAAAGATTTTCGACCAGAAATGGTAGAGATCGCGATAGGTTTGATCGCGGGTTTTAAGCCACATACCTTCGAGTACGGCCAGGAAGCTGGCGAGACCGATGGTGATGGCGGGAAAGATAATATGGAAGGACACAGTAAATGCGAACTGAATCCTGGCCAGATGAAAGGCATCTAATCCGAACATTGCTTACCTCTTTGCCACATAGAACACCATGTATTTACTTATAATTAACAACTTAAGCCTGATGCGCTGACTTCTCTGCGCTTATTGAAATTCCCGCCGCAAATTTAGAGCTATTTGCGACGAGGAAACAGAAACAGTGGGGTTAATGAAAACTATAACAGTCTTTGTTGATTTTGATCATTGTTTTTGGCGGGAAATATTTATTTAAAAATAAGGCTTAAAGGTTAATCAGAGGGTGTTTATGTGTCGTTAATGTTACGGTAATTCTTACTTTAAAAATCGCATAAGCTAAAGCGTCGCCTGTCTTAAAAAAGTGTTCAACGGCCTGTTTTCAGACGCTATTTTTCGATAAACCTTAAAGATAACAAGGCAAAAAATGAGAGTAAAAAATCTAAATCGACTTGATTTCTAACAGGTTAAAAACGTAAACACTTACCTCTGCCGCTTTGTTTTCTTTTTTGTTTTATCCCTGCCAATCACGCCATTATTTTTGATGAAATAAAGTGGAAATGGCACAGTTAAGCGCCAGTGAAAATGTTAAAGAAATGAGTCAAAAAGCAGACCTCAATTAACGGCACTCCTTATGCAGTCAATTATTCCAGTCCGGCCCCTGATAAAATGATTTAATAAGCAGCAACAGTGCGAAAATTGCGCCGAAATTATTTTCTCTGCCGTTACGTTATTGCGGTTCAGGAGAGCCAGATCCACGATAAGCGTGAACAGATATTTTGCGGAAAGGATAGCGATGCCGTCACAGTCTGACGGCTTAGAAGGGGGTAATTTACTCTGCTGCGGATTTTTCACGCTGTGCCAGAATCCGGCTCAGGTTCAGCTCAAGCCAGTCCGCCAGCCCCACCACCTGCTCACCGACTTCGCGCCCGAGCGGGGTCAGGCGATATTCCACGTGCGGCGGCACCACATCGTAGGCGATGCGCTGCACAAAGCCATCTTCCTCAAGGTAGCGCAGATTCTGCGCCAGCATTCGTTCGCTGACGCCACCAACCGCCCGGCGTAACGCACTGAAGCGCAGCGTCTGGTCCTGCAGAGCCAGCAGGATCAATACGCTCCAGCGACTGGTCACGCGTTTCAGCACGTCCCGCGACGGGCAGTTAACGTTAAGCAGTTCGCCACGACTAAATTTTTCACTCAGCTTTTCAGACATTTAACCTGCACACCTCAAACTAACAATTCTGTAAGTACTTACTAAAAATTAGTTTATACCCTAGTCTGGATTTCACCAACAGCCACAGGAGTTATCCCATGATTGCAGTTACAGGTGCCACCGGCCAGCTGGGCCAATTCGTTATCGATGCATTACTGAAAAAAGTGCCGGCGGGAGAAATCGTCGCCGCTGTGCGTACGCCAGCCAAAGCGGCCGATCTTGCAGCGCTGGGCGTCATTGTCCGCCAGGCCGACTATGGTCAGCCAGAGACGCTCAGGGCCGCTTTTGCAGGCGTCGATAAACTGCTGCTGATCTCCGGCAGTGAAGTCGGCCAGCGCGAAGCGCAGCATAAAGCCGTCATTGAAGCTGCGCAGGCGGCAGGCGTGGGCTTTATCGCCTATACCAGCCTGCTGCATGCAGATACCTCGCCACTGGGTTTAGGCGTTGAACACCGCGCGACAGAAGCGTTGCTGAAAGCCTCTGGCATTCCGTTCGCGCTGCTGCGTAACGGCTGGTACACCGAGAACTACGCCGCCAGCATTCCACCGGCGCTGGCGCATCATGCATTTATCGGCGCGGCGGGTGAAGGCCGCATCGCCTCTGCTGCCCGTCAGGATTATGCTGAAGCGGCGGCTGAAGTGATGACCCGTGAGGACCAGGCGGGGAAAGTGTATGAACTGTCCGGCGACGACAGCTACACGCTGGCGCAGTTTGCTGCGGAAATTGCCGCACAGAGTGGTGAGAAGGTCGATTACGTTAATCTGTCTCAGGCTGACTTTGCCGCCGCGCTGAAAGGTGCAGGTCTGCCAGAGGGTCTGGCAGAGATGCTGGCAGATTCTGATGCCGGTGCAGAAAAAGGCGGTTTGTTTGACGATTCGCGTCAGCTGAGCAAACTGATCGGTCGCCCGACCACAAGCTGGCAGGCGGTGATCCGCGCAGCACTGGCGAACCATTAATCCAGATCTCTCTGAGCGGGCAACCCGGCCCGCTCACCTCCCTCTCCTGCCCTGATTTCCGTTGCGTATGCCATCTTCTGCACCCTTTACGGCTGCGGTTTCTTTTACAAAATGTGAATAAATGCCAGTTTTCTTCAGCTTAAATTTTTTTATTCATGTCGCTAAGAGATTCATCCGAAATGTATTTTTTGTGAACTCCGCTATATTTGGTTGAATTGGCTGGAATTTATTAGAAAAGCTCGATTAATCGACAATTTTTATTACGTTCATAGATATTCTGCATTGTTGTTCCGCGGGATGAGAGGTCTATAATTTGTCCTTTGTGCAACCACGACCGCTCAGGAGGCCGTTATTAATACCCATCGCCAGCAACAAAATGCACCTGAAGAAGTTCGTGCAGGGGCGGAAGTTGAGTATCAATACGATCCCCATGAACTGAAACTGGATCGCATGCAGGATTCTGAACCGGAGCCGGAGCTGATTGAAGGCTTACCGGCCCCGGATGCGCTGACGCCTGCCGATCGTTATCTGGAACTGTTTGAACATGTCCAGATGTCGCGGATCTTCGAGGACAGCAAAACCTTCCCCGACTGTTCGCCTAAGTACGATCCGCTGGATGTGCTGATGCGCTATCGTCGACAGAAACGCAGCAGTGATTTCGACCTGTCGCGTTTTGTCGCCGATCACTTTTATCTGCCTGGCGTAAACGAAAGCTTTTATGTCTCCAACCCGGATAAAACGCTCAATGAGCATATTGATGACCTGTGGCCGGTTCTGACCAAAATGCCGCAGCAGCATATGCCGCACTCATCGCTGCTGCCGTTACCGAAACCCTATGTCGTACCAGGCGGACGCTTTGGCGAAACCTACTATTGGGATTCCTACTTCACCATGCTCGGCCTGGCAGAATCGGGTCGTGATGACCTGCTGCGTCACATGGCGGATAACTTTGCCTGGCTGATTGATAACTACGGCCATGTGCCAAACGGCAACCGTACTTACTATCTCAGCCGCTCTCAGCCGCCGGTGTTTGCGCTGATGGTGGAGCTGTTCGAAGAGGATGGCGTGCGCGGTGCGAAGCGCTATCAGGAACAGTTGATGAAGGAGTATCAGTTCTGGATGGATGGCGCCGGTTCTCTGATGCCAAACCAGGCTTATCGTCACGTGGTGCGCATGCCAAACGGCTCACTGCTGAACCGCTACTGGGATGACCGCGATACGCCGCGTGATGAATCGTGGATAGAGGATGTTGAAACTGCCCGCGAATCTAAACGTCCGGCCAGTGAAGTCTATCGTGACCTGCGCGCAGGTGCGGAGTCAGGCTGGGATTACTCTTCGCGCTGGCTGCGTAACCCGAAACGGCTGTCGAGTATCCGTACCACGCAGTTTATCCCTATCGATCTGAACTCGTTCCTGTACAAGCTGGAGCTGATGATCGCGACTCTGTCCCACGCCAAAGGCGAAGAGCTGACGGCGCTGGCATGGCAGAAAAAAGCGGAAGCGCGTAAACGTGCCATTACCCGTTATCTGTGGGACAGCACTGCCGGTGTGTTCCGCGACTACGACTGGCGTCGGGAACGTTTTGGTGCCTTTACCGTGGCTTCGGTGGTTCCGCTGTTTGTCGGCCTGGCGACGCCGCATCAGGCGCATCTGCAGGCCATCTCTCTGCGTCATCTGCTGCTGAGCAACGGCGGTCTGCTGACCTCAATGGTGGAAAGCGGCGAGCAGTGGGATAGACCGAATGGCTGGGCACCGATGCAGTGGATGGCGATTGTTGGCCTGAATAACTACGGTGAAGAGACGCTGGCGACGGAAGTGGCGGTGAACTGGCTTAATACGGTCAGTAACTTCTATCAGCTGCACCACAAGCTGGTTGAGAAGTATGACATCAGTGGCGATCGTGCGCGTCCCGGTGGCGGCGGTGAATATCCGTTACAGGATGGCTTCGGCTGGACTAACGGCGTTACCCGCAAGTTGATGACGATGTATGGGCATTTAATGGCTGACTGAAAATCACAGCCTGAAAAGCATTAACGCAAAAAAGCCGGGAATTTCCCGGCTTTTTTCATGCACGCGTTTAAGCGTTATTTCTTCGCTTCAGTACCCGGCTGTGAGGCACGTTGCAGGAACTGCTGGGTGACGTCAGGCAGGTTCTGCAGCAGCCACTCCGCCATCGCCACTTCCTGATCGCGGATCTCATTGAGCACGCGTACGCCCAGCGTATCGCCGACCTGCTCAGCCGCGGCAATCAGGCTGGTGTAGCTGGCGATTTCCGCATTCTCGAATATGTAGCCACTGATGGCGCCCTTCACGACTTCATCTGAGTTGAACATACCGCCCACAGCCTGCCCGGTGGCGGCCATTTTACCCATCGCATCTTTCATCACAGAGTGATCGATACCGTGGCTGTCAAGCAGCTGCTCCAGCAGCGTCAGCTGATGTTTAGTCTCTTCCAGATGTTGCGCCAGACGCTGTTCCAGCGCCGGATAGTGATCAAGACGGCCTGCCATCTTACTCAGCATGCTTTCAGCCTGCTTTTCCATCGCATGCGCATCGCGCAGCCAGTCATGATAATGTTCAATCGCGGTCATGTGTTACTCCTTAAGAGACAGTAATAGCCTCGGCTACCTGGGTGAGCTTCTCATCCGTTTGCTTCTCTTCATTCAGGGTTTCTTCCAGCAGCTGCGCGGCTTTGGTGTAACCCAGCTTCAGCGCCAGCGCATGGAGAGTGCCGTAGGTCGCAATCTCATAGTGCTCCACTTTCTGCGCCGCACCGATCAGCCCCTGATCGCGGATCTCGCCTTTTTCGACCGAGTCGATAATTTCCTGCGCTTCTTCAACCAGACCTTCAAGCGCATGACATTTCATTCTTTTAATTTTGACTTCAGGTGTCACTTCCACCAGCTCGTCGAGTCGTTCAATCTGAGCACGGGTCTCTTCCAGATGCTGATTAAACGCAGCGATAAGATTTTCGTCACTGGCTGCACGCGCCATTTTAGGCAATGCACGGGTTATCTGTTTCTCAGCGCTGTATACATCGGATAAGTCATGGATGAACAGGTCGTTTAACGTTTTCACTGTCATAAGATAGCCTCATTGATTAAAAAGCTGCGTCGGAAATAACGCAACGCCAGTCATATCGTTGACACCTGAAAAGTCTAGTGGAGATTCCTAATATCGCACGCCGCTTCAGTATGAATTTAAGACAAAAGTGGCATGTAAAATGCATTTTCCTTTTACAGCAGACATTTAGCAGGAGAATGTTTTTATGTTTGCGGCTTCGCTATCTGCACCATAATTTGTACAAAGTAATAAAAAGCTGTATAAATTTTTTCAGATTAACTGCATAAAAAAAGAACCAGTCAAAACTTAGTTGTACAAGGTTTTATTAAATCGTATAAGTTTAATCGCCTGGAAATAAAAAAAACCGGAAAGGAAAACCCTTCCGGTTTAATTAACGGTGTATCTCCCTGCCAGTAATAAAGCAGCGATATAATTTAGTGGGTAATTATCTTGCAGGCAAATGAATGAGAATCTGTATAGCCCGGCAAACGCTTTAAAACTGCCATCACAGCAGCACTAAACGCGTTTAGCTACGGCGGCTTACCTTACCTCCCTTGCGACCCGCTTCAATGGCACGTTCGGGATCGTTCTTAAAATTCCCGCCGCTTTTCTGACCGCCCTTGCGTCCTGCTTCTGCAGCACGCTCCTTATCAGCCGCAAAGTTCCCGGCCCCACCGCGATATTGAGTCATTCTGTGTTCCTCTTTGAATTTAAAATCAGAATTTTCACAGTTAATGCTTCCTCAGGCCGATTCAGCAACATAAATGTAGACAGAAAACCGATCCGATCAAGCAAGACAAATAAAAAACACGCTATAGATCTGTTTTATTGGCAGTACCACCCTCATCCAGATTGATAACGCATTTCAACTATCGCTCTTTTCAATTCCTAAAAGAGCGGCGACGTGTAAAACCTTTTTTAACGAAAATCGCCGCGCCCTATTAATCGATCATTTACGAAAAATGTCCAATTGAAAAAATAGTAACCGAAGCGGTATTAAGATAATTCCATCAATATCAGGTGGTTAAGATGATCAATAAACGATCAAATTACCTAAGCGAAGCGATAAATAGAATTTCGCCTACCTTTCATAACATTATAAATAAGCGAAGCGCAAAAGGCTGTTCGCACCAGCTGAAAACTGCCGAAATTGATCATTAAACGATCAATTATGCTGATTTAAATAAAATTTTAATTCGGAAGAGACTCAGGACTACTGGTACATATTAGCGACTAACCGAAGCGGCAGGATTTACCTATTCTGGCTGTGAAAATCAGATTTTCGGAATAGTACTAAAAAGGAGTTTCTGCGGGGATACGCAGGGATTGCACACGCAGGCGCAAGACAGAGTACAAAACGTCGTGGGTGAGCCAGGGCAAAGGCATGAGAGGAGATTTAGCGGCAGTAACAGACAAAACAGATGCCGGATGAAACAGGGTCAGAGTGGATCGGTGAAAGCAGGATCAAAGGCAACGCCGCGCTTGCCGTTTTTCTTGATGCGGTACATCGCTTCATCAGCCCGCGCCAGGGCGGTATCGAAGTCATCTTTTGCCTGTGCCTGAGACACACCCACTGAAGCGCCTATGAGCGCATGGCCGTTGGCCATATCAAAAGGGGTAATCACGGCATCAAGGCAGGCGTGTGCCAGCTTTCTGACCTGCGGATGATCAATCGCGAACGGCAATAACAGAACGAACTCATCGCCGCCAAGCCGACCAATCATGACCTCTGTCGGAGCAAGTTCAGTAAACCGATGGCTTAACTGGATCAGCACTTCGTCACCGCTGCGATGCCCCAGGGTGTCGTTGACGTGTTTGAAGTTATCCAGGTCGATAAAGACCACGCAGAGCGGCCCCTGCGCTTTCAGTTCACAGAAATAGGTCTGCAGGGCATGGCGATTGTTGAGCAGCGTAAGAGGATCGTGCAGCGCCAGCAAGGCGAGCTGCTCTTCATATTGCTTCTCTTTGGTCATGTCGATGTGAGTGCCGATCACTTTGACCGGCTCTCCGTGCGCATTCCATTCGCTGACCCGGCCCCGATCCAGCACCCACGTGATACTGCCATTTTTGGCGATCATGCGGTGAAGCGCTTCATAGTAAGGTGCTTTGCCGGCGATGTGATCGTTGAACGCCTGCAAAACTTCGTCGGCATCATCGGGATGCAGACTCTCTTTCCAGGACTCGAAATTGGCATCGGTCTCTTTCGGCTGGAAGCCGAGCATCGCGCCCCAGCGCCGGTTGAAGATCACCAGTTTGCCGCTGGGAATATCGAGCTGCCACAGGAATAGTCCGGTGCCATCCAGCGCCGCGTTGAGTTTTGTGCGGGCGTCATGCGCTATACGCTTCAGACGCGCATTGTGCTTTTTCAGGTTCTGTATCTGCAGACGCAGTGCTTCTTCTGACATAACCGAGACGGAGCTGGAAAAAGGGCTATTGTGCCTGTCAGGTGGATTCTGTAAAGAGTGGCTTATAAAACACGATTAGCCCCGGTCAATTGCAGGCTGGACAGGATATCAGGCGGTGCGGGTCTGGCATCACAGCACAGAGGCGAACCGGCAAATTGGTTTCGCCGTGAAATCTGTTTGTATTGCCCAGGGATCAGAGCCGGAATTTACCAGGGAGAGGTGAAATTCGGAATGTTCGGGGAGTCTGGCGAATAGAGTGGCCTTAAAAAGCAAAAACCCGCCAGAGGCGGGTTCTTTAAAGATGGTGCCCGAACCCGGACTAAAATGCCGGGAGCATTTTTGCATCGCGCGTCAGCGCGACCCGCAGGGCGAGCCACAGGAGGTGGCGAGTGTATCGAACCTTCGATAACGGGTTCGCTCCAGAACGCAAAAACCCGCCAGAGGCGGGTTCTTTAAAGATGGTGCCCGAACCCGGAATCGAACCAGGGACACGGGGATTTTCAATCCCCTGCTCTACCGACTGAGCTATTCGGGCAACGGGGCGCATTAAACCAAAGCGGCCCGGCAGCGTCAAACGCTTTTCACCAAAATCCAGTCGACTGACCGCTTTTCCATCAACTCAAATACCGGGTTTGACCTGGCGCAAAAACCTCGCGGTCGGCCGGATAAATTTCACTCAGCGGAGCGGCAAAGGCTGCATTGTGGCGAGGTTTTGCCGATATAGCATGCGAGACCAACACTAATAATAAGGATCGCCATGTTTTCCACCATTACATCAGGAATTGCTTCGCGCCATAGCTGGCAGAAACGCTCACACTCAGCCGCCACGCTGAGCTCTCTCAACGGCTCCATCGCCATGATTGAGTTCTCCCCCGATGGCACCATTCTCAGCGCCAATGCGCTGTTTCTGGCGCGCATGGGCTACACGCTGGCAGAGATTGAAGGCCAGCACCACAGCCTCTTTTGCACGCCGGAACAGCTTCAGTCGCGCGAGTATCAGGATTTCTGGCTGCGACTGAACCGGGGCGAAAGCTTCAGCAATAAGTTTCTGCGCATGGCGAAAAACAGCCGTCCGATCTGGCTCGAAGCCAACTATGTGCCGGTGCAGAACCGCCATGGCCGGGTCATTAAAATCGTTAAGCTGGCGACCGACATCACCGGTCATATCAACGATGCGCAGGAGCAGCGCGCTATCACCACCGCTATTGAGCGCTCCATGGCCGTCATCGCCTTTAACCTGAAAGGTGAAGTGCTTAAAGCCAATGAAAACTTCCTGAAAACCATGGGCTACCGCCGCGAGGAAGTAGAAGGTGTTCACCATAGCCGTTTCTGCTCGCAGGAACTGCGTGACAGCCGCGAATATAGCGAGTTCTGGCAGCAGCTGAACCGGGGTGAATTTGTCTCGGGCCAGTTTCCCCGGGTCAATAAAAGAGGCGAGACGGTCTGGCTGCGCGCCACCTACAACCCGGTGTTTGACGAACAGGGGCGGCTCTACAAGATCGTCAAATTCGCGACGGATGTGACCGCACAGGTGGAAAAGAATCAGCAGGAGCATGATGCGGCACAGCGGGCTTATCACACCGCGCTGCAAACGGATCAAAGCACAAAGCTGGGAGCCGATGTAATCGCCAGCAGCGTGCAGACTATGAACGCCCTGGCCGGTGAGTTGCAGGGGATTTCCGGTGATATTACCGGGCTGAGTGAATCCTCCGATCGTATTGGCGCGATTGTGGAAGGTATCCGCCGGATCGCCGACCAGACTAACCTGCTGGCGCTGAATGCCGCGATTGAAGCAGCACGGGCCGGAACCCATGGCCGCAGCTTTGCAGTAGTCGCTAACGAAGTCCGGACGCTGGCGGCGAACATCAACCGCGCGACGACCGACATCGAAAATCGGGTACAGCAAAACCACCTGCTGGCGAGCCGGGCACTGAAAGGGATTGAATCAAACCTGAAGCGCGCCGATCAGGGTGTGCAACTGGCCCAGGAAGCGGGCGGCGTGATTGCGGAAATCCGTGAAGGCGCAACGGATGTGGTGCGCGCTATCGGCCATGTGACCAAAACGCTTAAAGCCTGACGATCTGCGGGGGCAATCGCCCCCTTTTACGGTGTTGCCTGAGCGGGTGCTTCTGGCGTTGGCGGAATAAAGATGTGATCCAGAATCGCCCGCATCACAGGTGCCGCAACAATCCCTTCGTTGCCGCCGTTCTCCAGAATCAACGCCACCGCCACTTTCGGATCGTTAAACGGCGCAAAGGCGGTGTAGAAGATATGGTCACGCAGCCGCACCGGGATCATCTTCGCGTTATAGGTCTGGTTCTGGCGCAGGCTGAACACCTGAGACGTTCCGCTCTTCGCGGCGATGCCATAAGGTGCCGTGTGGAAATATTTGTACCCGGTGCCGTTTGGCGCGTTTGCCATGCCAAACATCGCGTGGCGGACCAGCGACCAGTACGGCGAATGCGGATCGCCAATCTGCGCCTCGGGCTTCTGCGGACGGTAGTTCTCCACCAGCGTGCCGCGCTGGGTTTTCTCCAGCAGATGTGGTGCAATTACCCGACCATTGTTAATCAGCGCCACCATCGCTTTTACCATCTGAATCGGCGTCGCCACCCAGTAGCCCTGCCCGATGCCAACAGAAACGGTATCGCCCTGATACCAGCCCTTTTTATGCACCTTCTGCTTCCACTCCCGGCTCGGCAGCAAGCCGCTGTACTCTTCATTGAGGTCGATGCCGGTCGACTTGCCGTAGCCAAACTGGCTGAGCATGGTGTGAATCCGATCAATGCCCATCATGAAGGCCACCTGATAGAAGAAGGTGTCGGCAGACTCTTCAATGGCGCGGGTGACATCCAGCATGCCGTGCCCGCTTTTCTTCCAGTCACGATAGCGCCGGTCCGTGCCTGGCAGCGTCCAGGTCGGCGCGCCAAAGAACTGCGACTGCGGCGTAATCACATGGGTCAGCAGCGCCGACATCGCCATGTAAGGCTTCACCGTGGAGGCAGGCGGATAAAGTCCCTGCGTGACGCGGTTAATCAGCGGCAGGTCTTTATCCTGCAGCAACTTTTTGTAGGCCTGATAGCTGATGCCTTTCACAAACGGATTCGGGTCGTAGCTGGGGCTGGAGACCATCGCCAGCACCGAGCCGTCGTGCGGATCTTCAACCAGCAGCGCCGCACGCTGTCCCGCCAGCAGACTCTCAATATATTGTTGCAGATGCAGATCCAGCGTCAGGGTCAGGTTTTTACCCGCGACCGGCGGCACCTCTTTCAGCACCCGCACAATGCGGCCATGGTTATCCACTTCCACTTCCTGATAACCCGGCTTGCCGTGCAGCAGCGATTCGTAATAGCCCTCAATTCCCTGCTTGCCGATGTTGTGGTCAGCGGCATAGTTTTCGGCGATGCCCTCTGCATTCAGGCGTTTGTAGTCGTTATCGTTGATTTTCGACACATAGCCGATCACATGCGCCAGATCCGCGCCATAGGGGTATTCACGATCCTGATAGGTCTCAATGCTGGCTCCGGTGAAGTGAAACTGATTCACCGCAAAGCGGGCGACCTGTTCTTCGGTCAGCTCCTCTTTCAGCACTACCGGCTTGTAACGGCTGGTCTGCTTCAGCGCACGGCGGAAGGTGTCGATCTCGTCCGGCGTCAGATTAACGATGGGTGTCAGTTCCCGCAGCGTGGCGTCCATATCGGTGATTTTGTAAGGCGTCAGCGTAATGGCGTACCAGCTGACGTTACGCACCAGCGGAATGCCGTTGCGGTCATAAATCAGCCCGCGCGTCGGGGCGATGGGGATCATCTTGATGTCGTTCTGATTGGAGCGCGTCTGGTAGTAGCTATGATCGCGCACCTGCAGACGATAAAGGTTTACGCCAAGAATGGTGAAACAGATACAGACCAGAGCAAAGGCTATTGCGGCGCGGCGGGCAAACAGCTTCTCTTCAGCTTCGAAGTTACGAAAGTTCATCAGGGGGCATTATCAGGCGATTAATTATTATCTGTTATTGCGCACTATGATAAAGCGGGATCGCAGAGGTGCCAGCGCGAAGATGCACAAGCCTCAGCAAAAGTGTGTCATTTGATGTGAATGTTACCGGGAAGGCAAGGCGGGAAAATCAGATCCTCCGGTAAAGGAGGATCTGAACAGGCGATCGGGCAGCAGGCGGGAACGATCACCCGCCACGCGGATTAATCACCCAGCAGGACAGACTCCAGCGCAATCTTAATCATGTCGTTGAAGGTTGTCTGACGCTCAGCAGCGGTGGTCTGCTCGTGCGTACGGATGTGGTCTGAAACCGTACAGATGGTCAGCGCTTTCGCGCCGAATTCAGCGGCCACACCGTAGATACCTGCGGCTTCCATCTCAACGCCGAGGATGCCATATTTTTCCATCACGTCGAACATCTGCGGATCCGGGGTGTAGAAGAGATCGGCAGAGAAGATGTTACCCACGCGCGCTTCAACACCCAGGTTTTTCGCCGCATCAACCGCGTTACGCACCATGTCGAAGTCAGCAATCGCAGCGAAGTCGTGATCTTTGAAACGCATACGGTTCACTTTGGAATCGGTGCAGGCACCCATACCAATCACGATATCACGCAGTTTTACGTCGGCACGTACGGCACCACAGGAGCCCACACGGATGATCTTTTTAACGCCAAAGTCCGTGATCAGCTCTTTGGTGTAGATGGAGCAGGAAGGGATACCCATTCCGTGACCCATTACAGAGACTTTGCGGCCTTTGTAAGTACCGGTGTAGCCCAGCATGCCGCGCACGTTGTTCACTTCAACCGCGTTTTCCAGGAAGGTTTCTGCGATGTGTTTTGCACGCAGCGGATCGCCAGGCATCAGTACGACGTCTGCGAAATCGCCCATTTCAGCATTAATATGTGGAGTTGCCATTGTTTAATCCTTATTAAATTGCTGATTTACAGCATGTTCTTGCCATAGTCCATCTCGGACAGGCCAAAGTAGTGTGCAATTGTCTGACCAATATCGGCGAAAGTCTCGCGGTATCCCAGTGAACCCGGCTCCACTTTCGGTCCGTAGATCAGAATCGGAATGTGCTCACGCGTATGTTCGGTGCCCTGCCAGGTCGGGTCACAACCGTGGTCAGCGGTCAGGATCAGAATGTCATCTTCGCCAACCAGCTCCATCAGCTCAGGCAGACGACGGTCAAACAGCTCCAGCCCGCCCGCATAACCGGCTACATCGCGACGATGTCCCCAGGTTGAGTCGAAATCAACGAAGTTGGTGAAAACGATCGACTGATCCGGCGCGATTTTCATTTCCTGAATTGTCGCGTCAAACAGCGCATCCAGACCGGTCGCTTTGACCTTTTTGGTGATGCCCTGCTCAGCATAGATATCCGCGATTTTACCCACAGAAATCACATGACCGCCCTTCTCATCCACCAGCTTTTTCAGCATGGTGGCGGATGGTGGCTCGACGGCCAGATCGTGACGGTTGCCGGTACGCTCAAACTGACCCGCTTTGTCACCCACAAACGGACGGGCGATCACGCGGCCAATGTTGTAGCCACCTTCGGTCAGCTCTTCACGGGCGATTTCGCACAGCGCATAGAGACGATCAAGACCAAAGGTCTCTTCGTGACAGGCGATCTGGAATACGGAGTCCGCAGAGGTATAGAAAATCGGCTTGCCGGTTTTCATATGCTCTTCGCCCAGCTGGTCGAGGATCACCGTACCTGATGAGTGGCAGTTACCGAGATAGCCCGGCAGATCTGCGCGCTCAACCAGCTTGTCCAGCAGCTCCTGCGGGAAGCTGTTCTCTTTGTCGCTGAAGTAGCCCCAGTCAAACAGCACCGGCACACCGGCAATTTCCCAGTGGCCTGACGGCGTATCTTTACCTGACGAAAGTTCGCTGGCGTATGCGTACGCGCCGGTGATCTTCGCTTCAGGATCCAGGCCTGCCGGGAAGCGGCCGGTCGACAGCTCGGCGGCTTTGCCCAGACCCAGCGCGGTGAGGTTAGGCAGATGCAATGGGCCTTTACGTCCCTTGTCTGCTTCACCTTTAAAACAGGCTTCGGCGATATGACCTAAGGTATCTGAACCCACGTCACCGAATTTATCGGCATCTTTACTGGAGCCGATTCCAAAGGAATCGAGCACCATAATAAAAGCACGTTTCATGCAAGTCTCCTGCGCATTGGCGCGTGACAAGTCAAAAAAAAGCGATCAGATCAGTATACCCGAATGCATCACCGCTGGCACCGGTTACTGGTCAGTTAGCTGATATCGCTCACGCGGCGATAGACAACTGGCGTCTCAGCTGGCGCGGAATCACCGAGCACCAGCGCGGCTTTGACCGCAGCGGCGGCCTGCTGCCATTTGTCTTCACTGCTGGCGTGAATTATCGCCAGCGGACGCTGCGCATCGGCACGTTCGCCCAGGGTGATCATCTCGCTGAAGCCAACGCTGTAATCGATGCTGTCGCTGGCGCGCTGACGTCCGCCGCCCATCGCGACGACCGCCATACCCAGCGCACGGGTATCCATGCTGCTGACGATGCCTGGCTGGTCGGCATAGACCGGTTTGCTCAGCATTGGCGCGGGCAGATAAGTGTCGTAGCGTTCGACGAAATCAGCCGGTCCCTGCTGGGCAGCGACCATGCGACCAAACACCTCGGCGGCTTTGCCGTTATCCAGCACTGTCATCAGCTTCTGACGCGCTTCGGTGTCGCTGGCGGCCAGTTTGCCGGAGATCAACATTTCGCTGCAGAGCGCCAGCGTCACTTCCAGCAGACGCGGATTACGCTGCTCGCCGGTGAGAAAGCGAACCGCTTCACGCACTTCCAGCGCATTACCGGCTGAAGAAGCGAGAACCTGGTTCATGTCCGTCAGCAGTGCAGTGGTCTGACAGCCTGCGCCATTGGCAACGCCCACAATCGACTGCGCCAGACTTTCTGACGCTTCATAGGTTGGCATAAACGCGCCGGAACCCACTTTGACATCCATCACCAGCGCATCCAGCCCTTCGGCCAGCTTCTTCGCCAGAATCGAGGCGGTGATCAGCGGAATGGAATCGACGGTGGCGGTGATGTCACGTGTGGCGTAGAAACGCTTATCCGCCGGCGCCAGCGAGCTGGTCTGGCCGATAATCGCCACACCGACCTGCTTAATGATGTCGCGGAAGCGGTCATCGCTGGGAAAGATATCGAAGCCCGGAATCGCTTCCAGTTTATCCAGCGTACCGCCGGTATGACCCAGGCCACGACCGGAGATCATCGGTACATATCCACCGCAGGCGGCGACCATCGGCCCTAACATCAGCGACGTCACATCGCCGACACCGCCGGTCGAGTGCTTATCCACCACCGGCCCGTTAAGGTTGAGTGATTTCCAGTTAAGCACCGTACCGGAATCACGCATCGCCATCGTCAGCGCGACCCGCTCTGGCAGCGTCATGTCGTGGAACCAGATGGTCATCGCCAGCGCGGCGATCTGACCTTCCGAGACGGTGTTATCGCGCACACCATTGATGAAGAAACGAATCTCCTCTTCCGTCAGCGCATGGCCGTCACGTTTTTTGCGAATAATTTCTTGTGGCAGGAACAAGGTAGCCCCCTGGTTCAGGGAAATCAGAATGGAGAACAGGCGGTCAGAGACCGCCCGAGGGATCAGTAACCCGCTTTGCTGGTGTCGCTGTCATGACCCAGGGTATTAAGCAGGCTCGCCAGCAGGCTTGAGGCACCAAAGCGGAAATGGCGCGCATCGGCCCAGTCGGCACCCAGCGTATCTTCTGCCATTTGCAGATAGATCGCGG
This sequence comes from Pantoea sp. R13S299, assembly GCF_048515925.1. Classification (NCBI taxonomy): domain Bacteria; kingdom Pseudomonadati; phylum Pseudomonadota; class Gammaproteobacteria; order Enterobacterales; family Erwiniaceae; genus Pantoea; species Pantoea sp. R13S299. The sequence continues at coordinate 224,689 of NZ_JBLYEF010000004.1, read as the reverse complement.
CATCTTCCGCGGTACGTACGCCGCCCGCAGGTTTAAAGCCAACGTCCTTGCTGACGCCTTTATCACGGATCACGTTCATCATGATCTGCGCCACTTCTGGCGTGGCGTTGACCGGCACTTTACCGGTGGAGGTTTTGATGAAGTCAGCACCAGCATCGATGGCAATTTCAGAGGCCTGACGAATCAGCGCTTCCTGCTTCAGCTCACCGGTTTCGATGATCACTTTCAGCAGCACGTCCGCTTCTGCACAGGCGGTTTTACAGGCTTTCACCAGATCAAAGCCGACCTGGCTGTTACCGGCGATCAGTGCACGGTACGGGAACACCACATCTACTTCATCGGCACCGTAGGCGATAGCAGCGCGGGTTTCTGCCAGCGCGATGTCGATGTCGTCATTGCCGTGCGGGAAGTTAGTTACCGTGGCGATGCGGATCTCCGGAGTACCCTGCTCGCGCAGCGTTTTACGCGCGATCGGAATAAAACGCGGATAGATACAGATTGCCGCGGTGTTGCCTGCCGGGGATTTAGCCTGATGACACAGGGCAATCACTTTTGCATCGGTGTCGTCGTCATTCAGGGTGGTTAAATCCATCAGTTTCAGGGCGCGCAGGGCAAGGTGTTTGATATCGGTCATGAGGCTCTCCAAAGGATCGGGGTGCAACCCACCGGCTTGCCGGCGGAATGTTATAATAATAACACTCTGAAGCGGCCTGATATGTGCCAGCAGTCACATAGAAATAAGAAAATGATGCAATCCTGCCACATAAATCGTGACTGAATTGGCAAATTACACTCGCTGATAGCGATTATACGCCAGCTGATGCAATGTTACTATTATAACATTTTAACGCAAGGGGTGATGATCGGGAGGCTGGTCAGCTGCGCAGCGCCGGAAAAGCGGGATCGAGCTGAAACAGCTTCTGACTGTTGTGCCACAGCGCATCAGCAATCTCTTCAGGTGACTCTTCCCGCAGGCTGCAGAGCACTTCCCACACCTGACGCGCCCGTTCGGGACGGTTTGGCTTGCCCTGAAAACCCTGCAGCGGCATATCGGGTGCATCGGTTTCCAGCAGCAGCGAAGAGAGCGGCAGTTGCGCCACGGTCTGACGGGTTTTGCTGGCACGTTCATAGGTAATGGTCCCGCCAATACCAATCGCATAACCCAGCTTAATAAAGGCCTGCGCCTGTTGCAGGCTGCCAGCGAAACCGTGCACCACGCCACGGCGCGGCAGATCGTGACGACGCAGAATCTGCGCCAGCTTGTCATGGGTCCGGCGCGAATGCAGGATCACCGGCAATGCATAACGCTTTGCCAGCTTAAGCTGCGCGTCGAGAAAGCGCTGCTGCTTATCAAACTGTGGATTGTCGCGATAGAGATCCAGCCCGATCTCGCCGATCGCCACCAGCTTACGCGGCCGCTGTTGCAGTAAGGTTTCCAGCTGGTCGAGATGGGCGTCCTGATGATTTTCGATGACGATGGGATGCAGGCCCAGCGCGGCATAGAGCGGCGGATGCGCCGCGGCCAGCGCACAGACCCGTTCGAAGCGGCTGGCATCGATTGCCGGAACAATGATTTTCTCCACGCCCGCCTCAGCGGCGCGCGCCAGGCTGGGGGCAATGTCCCCTTCGAATGGCGGAAAGTCGAAGTGACAGTGCGTGTCGATAAACTTCATGCCAGCGATCCTTTGTCGTAATCCGCATCATTGTCCGCCAGCGGCGGTGTGATGATCAGTCGGGTATCCGGCGCATTGGCGACAGGCGCAGGCGGCGTGACGATACGCGCAGAGACCATCGGTTCCGCATCGCTCAGCCACTGGCCCAGCGTGGCGAGGAAATAGCGACCGCAGCGGCGTCCCAGATGGTAATCCTGATTCAGCGCCGCGATGCTGCTGCCCAGCGCACTACTGGCCAGCACGTGCGGCGGGAAGATTTCAATGATGCGCAAATCATCGGGCGGATTCTCAATAAACTGCTGGATCTCGCGATAGCTCTGCTCATGCTTATTCAGCACGTTAATCATCGGCTGCAGCGCGCCGGTGCTGAGCCAGCGCTCCATGCGTTTAAACCATTTCGGGGTATAGAACATCTGCGACGGCACGGTGCGGATCACCACAATAGTATCGGCCCCGCGTCGCGCGGCTTCACGCACCGGAATCGCATCGCTGATGCCGCCATCGTGATAGCTGATCCCTTCCACATTGACTCCCAGCCGGTAAAAACCGGGAATGGCACTGGAGGCTTTAATCAGATCCAGCCAGTTGTCGGCGGTGGGATTGAAGTAGCCGGGCGTGTAGTCATCGCTGCGGCAGGCGCACATATAGAACTCGCGACCGCTGGAGAACAGCTGCTCCGCGCTGCTCATCGCCAGCGGGAATTCACTGCGGGTAATATCGACCAGCCAGTCGAGATCGATCAGATTGCCTCCACGCACAAAGCGCAGCGGATCAAAGAAGAGTTTACTGGTGGTGTAGCGGGTAATCACACGACGGGCATAGCCGGGCTGACCACAGACAAAGGCAGAGAGATTTTGTGCACCGGCAGAGGTGCCGAGCATCAGCTGAAAAGGATTGAATCGGGCGCGCTGGAATTCGTCTAATACGCCTGCGGTGAAAATGCCACGCTGACCGCCGCCTTCACAAACCAAAGCTATTTTCTGAGATTTAAACGGTGTCAGGGCCAGAGGTTCAATGGCGCCGAGTGTGACGGGAATGCGTATACCCACTGTGCGAACCTCAAAAAGGGGTTCCGGGTATGCTGGAGGATCGATCCGTTTATGACGGCAGCATTCCGGAGAACCAGTCATCTATTCCTTTAACCGGCAGGCCAGCTGGGCTGGCTTACCTTGTAGCGATATGAAGATATCCCTCTCTTCACGTCAGTCGCTACAGATGACTGGTCTCCGCTCTATGCTTTGCGTTGCATTAGACTGCAGAACTCATCGGCTAAAGCTTTTTACGGCCGGTAAACAGGCTGATGAGGAACAGGATAATACCAACGACGAAGACAACTTTAGCTGCCCATGCTGCTGTGCCCGCTAAACCGCCAAAACCTAACGCTGCAGCGATCAGTGCGATCACCAGAAAAATAATGCCCCAACGAAACATAAGCCTCTCCTTACCCAATTTAAAAAATCGAACTGGTTATTTCATCCCCGGATGGGTGTCTTTTATTCGTGCGGCCACCAGAGTGACCGTACGTCAGCTATTAAGATTTAACCGTCAGGTCATTCTTAACGCTTTTCACGCCTTCAATGGCTTTAGCGATGCTTTCTGCACGATCTGACTGTGCCTGATTAGCAACATGCCCTGAAAGCTGAACAACACCGTCGGTAGTCTCAACTTTTACGTTGCGCGACGGAACAATGTCATCTGCTAATAGCTTAGCTTTAATTTCGCTGGTCGTTGCGGCATCACCGGCATAACCTTTCACTGAAGATGATTTGCTGTCACGGACGTGTAGTTTGTCGCTGACGGATTTAACACCTTCGATTTTCTGCACCACAGCCACAGCCTTTTCAGCCTGATCCTGTGAGGTGACGAAACCGCTTAAGGTCACGACGCCGCTATGCGTTTTTACCGAGATATCCGTGCTTTTAATTGCGTCGTCATCCACCAGAGCAGCTTTAGCTTTGGCGGTGATGCCGCTGTCATCCATATAACCATCGACTTTTTTCATAGAACTATCGATTTTTGAACCCGCGCTGTCGGCTGTCTGTGACGCTTTCTGCGACATTGATTCGTCAGCCAGTGCGCTGCCGCTGATCAGTGCTGAACCAATCATGGCGGCCATCAGGGTTTTAGCAATCTTAGTCTTGTTCATCGATATCTTCCTTCTATCAGTTAACTCACCCAAAAAACTGTGGGCGAAACAGAGGCAGCCAGGGCCACTGCGTAACAGGACGTAAGGACAAGAGAAGTCTCTTCCGCCGTCCGATAGAGTAATCATAGACGGCATTTTGCAATTTGCCTGGCTAACTGGTTGATCGCACGTCAAAACAGAAGAAAAACGAGGTTTTTAGGAGGAGTCTGGAAGGGGGAAATCAGGGCCATTCCCAGCTGGAATGGCCCTGAAACAGGCGATTAGTGCTCGCGCGTTTTACGGAAAGTAACGTCGGGATAACGTTCCTGAGTAATATTCAAATTTACCATGGTCGGCGCGATATAAGTCAAATTATTACCGCCATCGAGCGCCAGGTTAACTTCGTTTTTACGCTGGAAGTCCTCAAACTTTTTCGCATCGCTGCATTCAACCCAGCGCGCCGTGGAGACGTTAATCGCTTCGTAGATAGCTTCGACGTTATATTCGCTTTTCAGACGCGCGACCACCACATCGAACTGCAGCACACCGACCGCGCCCACGATCAGATCGTTGTTATGCACCGGACGGAACACCTGCACCGCACCCTCTTCCGACAGCTGAACCAGCCCTTTCAGCAGCTGTTTCTGCTTCAGTGGATCGCGCAGGCGAATACGACGGAACAGTTCTGGCGCGAAGTTCGGAATACCGGTGAACTTCATGTTCTCACCCTGGGTAAAGGTGTCGCCAATCTGAATGGTGCCGTGGTTATGCAGACCGATAATATCGCCAGGATAAGCTTCTTCAACGTGCGAACGGTCGCCCGCCATAAAGGTCAGAGCGTCGGAGATCACCACATCTTTGCCAGTACGTACCTGACGCAGCTTCATCCCTTTTTCATATTTACCGGACACCACGCGCATAAAGGCCACGCGGTCACGGTGTTTCGGGTCCATGTTGGCCTGGATCTTAAACACGAAGCCAGTGAACTTCTCTTCTTTCGCTTCTACCGTACGGGTGTCGGTATCGCGCGGCATTGGACGTGGCGCCCAGGCAACCAGGCCATCCAGCATATGGTCAACGCCAAAGTTACCCAGCGCGGTGCCGAAGAAGACCGGCGACAGTTTGCCGCTCAGGAACGCTTCCTGCTCAAACTCGTGCGATGCGCCCTGTACCAGTTCCAGCTCTTCGCGCAGCTGTGCCGCCAGATCTTCACCCACTGCGGTGTCGAGATCCGGGTTGTTCAGGCCCTTCACGATGCGGACTTCCTGAATGGTGTGGCCTTTACCGGTCTGGTAGAGATAGGTCTCATCTTTATAGAGGTGATACACCCCTTTGAACAGCTTGCCGCAGCCGATAGGCCAGGTGATCGGTGCGCAGGCAATTTTCAGCTCACTTTCCACCTCATCCAGCACTTCCATGGGATCGCGGATGTCACGGTCAAGTTTGTTCATAAAGGTCAGGATCGGCGTATCGCGCAGACGGGTGACTTCCATCAGCTTACGGGTACGATCCTCGACGCCTTTCGCGGCATCGATCACCATCAGACAGCAGTCAACCGCCGTCAGCGTACGGTAGGTATCTTCCGAGAAGTCTTCGTGACCTGGGGTATCCAGCAGGTTCACCAGGCTATCGCGGTAAGGGAACTGCATCACAGAAGTGGTAATGGAGATACCACGCTGCTTCTCCATCTCCATCCAGTCCGACTTGGCGTGCTGGTTAGAGCCACGGCCTTTTACCGTACCGGCGGTCTGGATAGCCTGTCCGAGCAGCAACACTTTTTCGGTAATGGTGGTTTTACCGGCATCCGGGTGCGAAATGATCGCGAAGGTGCGGCGGCGTGCCACCTCTTCTAAAAAGGGATTAGACATGGAATTCTTCTCAATAGGCAGCGCAACGTACTGGCGCTGCTGATAAATCACGGTGGCCGGCAGAACCTTACCGGCGGGTAAACGGTGCCAAAAACGATCATTGATCGCTGGCGGGTCAGCGCGAAGTTACATTGGCGTGAAGTCCGGTTACCTGGTCAGCTTTAAGGCGGCATAGCATACAATATTTTGCGCGCGCGGCCTACAGGGAGAGGGGCAGGATTTCCTGGGCGGAGAATCGGAGAACGGTTAATGCCGCAACAGTGCGGGACGGATCGGCATCCGTCCCGCCACCATTATCCCAGCACCTTCCTGACGCAGGCTTTAAAGATCTGCACACCAATCTCCAGCGAGCTGAGATCAAAACGCATATCGGGATGATGCAGCCCTGGCGTCAGGTTGGTGCCCAGCCCCCAGAAGCCCGCTTTCACACCCGGACGCTTCACCGGATAGTTGAAAAAGTCCTCGCTGCCCGGCGTGGTCCGGGTCGACAGTGCGCCCTCTTCGCCCAGCACCTCGACGATGGCGGCGCGGATCACCGCCGTCGCTTCATCATCAATCTCGGCGGCGGGCATCTCTTTCAGCACACGCACCTCGGCGGTGGCACCCAGTGCGGCCACGCTGTGAGTAATGGCACGCGTGACCTGCTCTTTCAGCAGCGTCATCGGCCCGTTCTCCTGCGAACGTAAATCCCACACCACGCGGGCTTCATCCGGCACCGAGTTGGTGACACCCGCATCGCACAGGAAGCGCGTCGCTTTGACGCTCCAGGTCAGGCCGGGCGAAAGATGGATGGCGTTAACCGCCTGCACTGCCTGTACAGCAGCATCCAGCGCGTTTATGCCAAGATGCGGTCGCGCCGCATGAGCGGGCTGGCCTTTGATGGTCGCTTCCAGCGTGCTGCAGGCGGAGTAAAGCACGGCAGGCACCGCCTGGCCGACCACGCACTCCTCCAGCGGACGCAGATGGAAGCCCAGAATCATCTCCACATCATCCAGGGCGCCGCCTTCGATCATCGAGAGCGCACCAGCACCCAGTTCCTCGGCGGGCTGAAACAGGATTTTCAGCCGGCCACGTTTCACCGTGCCCTCCTGCAGCAACGCCGTCGCCGCTGTCAGCACCACTGAAGAGTGACCGTCGTGACCACAGGTGTGACGCGCGCACGGCACGCCATCAATGATGTGGCCCAGCGCATCCATATCCGCACGCAGCGCCAGTACCGGCCCAGGCACCCCGCTGTCGATCTCCGCCACAATGCCGGTGGTGTTATTAATATTACGCGTCACCTTCAGGCCCGCTTTCTCCAGCTGGTCTGCGATGTAGGCCGAGGTTTTCACCTCCTGAAAACCCAGCTCCGGAATTTCGTGCAGATAGTGGTAATGCTCTAATACCTTAGACACAGCGTTACTCCTGAATAAACAGACGCATAACAGACATCGCGATCAGCGCGTTGATGATGCTCACCAGCATCAGCAGCGGCCAGTATTTTTTGGGCACATCGGCCACGCCCAGCAGCCGTCCCATGTATTGCAGCTGCGATCCCATCAGGAAAATCGCCGGAGCCAGAATAGTGATATCCGCGCCGGTCAGCAGCCCTTTAGTCAGCAGGCTGACCGCTACGCCGGTGCCCGCCGACGATGAGAGCCAGGCGGTGAGCAGTACGGTAATCGCCTCACCCGGCAGGCCGAACAGCCCCATCACCGGCGCAAAGACATGCCCTAGAAACTGCATAATGCCGAGCAGGTTCAGTACTTCTGCCAGCACATAGGCCATCACTACGTTCGGCATCAGGTTGTGAATGGCGATATGAAAACCTTTACGCGCGCCGGTCACAAACACATCGAACGGATTACTGCTTACGGATTTATTTTCCATCGGCGAAATCCTTCTTATAAACACTGTTTAACACAGCGCGTGTTATCGCCGCACCGACAAATTTCAGAACGAACATTAATAACAGCGGAATAATAATCGGCAGGGTCATGGAGGCGAACAGCGCAGAACCGATGGCGAAGTAATTATTGATTAATCCGGCACCGGAATATTGCCAGGCGCTCATTACCACCACCTCTTTTTTGCTGATCTGTTTCTGGTCAGCCATCTCTTTGGTTAATGCCGCGCCCGCATCGGTGCTTTGCAGGTCGGTGATTAACGCCAGACCGCAATGGCCCGGCAGCCCCATCAGCGGCTTGAGCAGTGGGGTCAGTAAGCGGTGTGCCGCGCGAATCGCGCCATAGTGGGTGAAGATTTCCAGCACGCCCAGTGCCAGCATCACCGTAGGCGTCAGCGACAGCGCAAACAGGAAGCCCGCTTTGGCGCTGAGTCCGCCTGCGCCTACAAAGGTGTTACTTGCGGGATCTTTCATCGTGCCAAAGCTGCCGCCCAGAGTGGTGAAGTCAAAGGCACCCAGCCATTTCAGACCCTCGACGTTATAAAACAGCCCTGAAAAAAACAGGATGGCAAAAATTAACGCGACATAACTGCCTTTGGTCGCCGTCATTTTTACCGGATTAACCACACTCTCTTCTGACATCTCTTTCTCCTGATAAGCTGCTTTGCCGTAAATTCCCTGGCGTAGCAAATTTTAATTTAGGGAAGTGAGTTTTAAGCAGGATTTATGCCAGAGCAGATCAGAGCGCGATTATTAACGGCGTGTCTGTCGCTACTGAACGTTTTATCCCTGCCAGCCGTCAGTTGCATTCCGAAATAACGTTTTCCGACCACGAGGTTATATTTTCGCGACGTCATCAGATTGTGGCTATTTCGCCTGTGTTTGTGACGGTTGCACCAGCAGACTCACGAACGTGCGCACTATCATGGTGCTGATTACCCTGACTTTATTGCCAGGTAACCTGTGATGCAAAATGAGAATTGGTCGCATTCAATTTCCGAAATAATTCTAGTTAAATCAATCAGATAAATTCGCTCATTTTGCCGAAAAGGCTTCACTTTACTAACATGTTTGATGCATAATTCACCGACTATACATCTGTATTTAACATCTTCTTAAAAGGACTCGGCCATGCTGACTGCTGAAATGACTGGGCGTTTAAACGACCAGCTGAACCTGGAATTTTTCTCTGCCAATCTTTATCTGCAAATGAGCGCCTGGTGCAGCGACAAAGGCTTTGAGGGTGCCGCTTCCTTCCTGAAGATGCATTCACGCGAAGAGATGCAGCACATGCAGCGTCTGTTTGACTACCTGAGCGATACCGGCGGCATGCCGGTGCTGGGCACCATCGCTGCGCCACCGGTTTCTTTCACCTCGCTGAATGAAATCCTGCAGCAGGCGCTGGAGCATGAGCAGCTGATCACCAGCAAAATCAATGAGCTGGCGCACGCTGCCATGACTTCGCAGGATTACTCAACTTTCAACTTCCTGCAGTGGTATGTTGCCGAGCAGCACGAAGAAGAGAAGCTGTTCAAAACCGTGCTGGATAAACTGGCGCTGGTCAGCAACAGCGGCAACGGTCTGTTCCTGGTCGATAAAGATCTGGGCCGCATGAGCACTGAGAATCACGCAGAATAATATCTGTTGCGACCACTGAGGTATAAGACCTGGTCGCTGCGAGATCGTGCCTTCACAGGGAACAGGGTCAGATCGGAAAGACGCAAAAGCCGCCATCCCTGGCATGCTCGGCCCGCGCCATCCATGGCGCGGGACGCTTTCCTCCTCTGCCCCTGTTCCCTGTTCAATGAATTTAAGCGTTGCTGCCCAAAACCTGATTGATTAGGCTTTGCCACCACGCCACCGCTATTCCAGCCGGTAACTCGCTGCTTTCTCGCCATTCACCCACAGCTCACGACGTTCACCTGCAGGCAGTAACAGCGCGATCTCTCGCCAGGCGGGCTGGTAATCTCCACGTTTTTCCACCGTCAGGTCGATTCGGCTTGCGCTGCTGCACAACGTCCAGCTCAGCCATAGAGCATTGCCCTGCTGCCAGCCATGGCTCTCACCATCGTCGTCAAACATTTCGCCCTGAGTGGCTACGCCTTCAGGTGCTGGCCATAGCTGCCACTGCCGCACTGTGTCGCGCCGCGCATCGGTGGTGGTTTCACACTCGCCCAGCGGGATGATCGCACCAGCCCGCACCAGCAACGGCAGCCGATCCAGTGGCGCATCCAGCGTGATGGTCTCGCCACCTGCAAACGCCTTGCCGCTGTGCCAGTCATACCAGCCGCCGCGATTACGTGGCAGATAGACTTCACGGCTGCGCGCGCCCTGCTCTACAACGCTGGCGACCAGCAGATCGCGTCCCAGCATAAAGTCATCACACTCCTGATACGTCTGCGGGTCCTGCTCATGATCAAGGAAGGTCGGGCGCAGCATCGGCTCATCTTCCACGCTGGCCTGCCACGCCAGATTATAGAGATAAGGCATCAGACGATAACGCAGCCGGATCGCCTCGCGGATCATCGGGGTGACTTCCGGGTACATCCACGGCTCGTTCACGGTGTGATCGTCATTCCACGAGTGGATGGTAAAACGCGGATGCATTACGCCATTCTGAACCCAGCGCACAAACAATTCGGCATCCGGCTTGTTGCCCGAGAAACCGCCGACATCGTGTCCGACGTTAAACAGCCCTGACAGGCTCATTCCCAGCCCCATGCGGATGTTGTAACGCAGGGTCTGCCAGCTGGTGCGGTTATCGCCGCTCCAGGTCTGCACATAACGCTGCATTCCGGCACAGCCGGAACGGGAGATCAGATAAGGACGTTTATCGGGGGAAAACTGCTGCTGCGCTTCCATCGAGGCGCGCATCATCAGCAACGGCATCACCGGCCGGATATGCTTGATGGCGATCGGCTGACCAAAACCGTGACAGCGCGCTTCGCCATCCCACACCTCATATTCGTTGTTGTCGTTCCAGGTAGAATCGATGCCCTTTTCCAGCAGCTGCTGCGTGACATTATCCTGCCACCAGCGCACCGCCTGCGGATGGGTGAAATCAAGATGCGATCCCTCATCATCCCAGAACACCGAACGCTCCGGGCGATCCTGCTCAGAGTCACGAATAAACAGCCCCTGTGACGCGACTTCCTGATAACGCGGATGATCCTGCAGCAGACAGGGCTTGATATTGGCCGCCAGCTTCATTCCGGCAGTATGAAATGCGTCGCTCAGCGCATTAGGATTCGGGACTTTGTCGTAGTTCCAGTTAAAGACGTAGCGCTTGTTATTAATCGAGGTGTAACCGGAAGAGAGCTGGAACGAGTCGCAGGGAATTTCATGCTCGCGGCACAGGCGGATAAAGGATTGCAGCTGCTGCTGTGCGTCCGGCGCGTCGGTGTAGTGCATGGTAGAACCGCTGTATCCGAGGCTCCACTTCGGCTGAAACAACGTGCGTCCGGTCAGGCGCACAAAGGCTTTGGTCACGTCGAGCAGCGTCGGGCCAAGCATCATGTAGTAATCAAGATCGCCCGCCTCGGCGCGATAACGGCGATAAGGCAGATGGTAGTTATCCAGCTCATTCCCCAGATCGAGCCAGCTGCTGCTAAGGTTGTCATAAAACAGGCCGAAACTGACGCCATCACGCTGCGTCAGGGTAAACGGAATGTGTTTGTAGAGCGGATCGGTGCTGGCGGCGTTGTAGCCCATGGCGTCAAGATTACGCATCTCAAAACGGCGGTTAACGCGGTTCAGGTCGCCGCTCTTCTCGCCCAGACCATACACCCGATCCTGCGGCTGACGACGCTGATAGTGTTCGACTCCATCACCGTGGGCATTCAGCAGATAGGCACCGGTGTGGCGATCGGCGGCCAGCGGCTGCCAGCTCTCGCCATCAAACTGCTCCCAGCTCAGGCAGAGCGGCTGATGTACCGTCACCCGCAGTTGCTGGGTGCTGATACGTAGCTGATGCGCATCGTGCTCCACCTGAAATGCGGGGAGCGTAAAGCCATCCAGCGCCTCGCGGTTACGTCCCTCCCAGGGCACATCAGTCTCAGGCGCAATGCTCCATGTGCGGTTCAGTGCCAGCTCACCGTCGCGCTTCAGCAGCACGCGCATCAGCTTCTCTTCCAGCACGTAAAGCCGCAGGAAATGACGATCTTCGACCTTGAGTTCGACAAAGTGATCGGCCTGCTGATGCAGCGTCCAGTTCTTCAGGGTTTTCATCGCGATATCCTTATGGGTTAGCAGGGCGCTGGCGGCGTTCGGCGATCAGCATCACCAGGAAAACGGCACCAATCAGGTCAAAAAAGCCCATCGCCACAAACAGCGGATTAAAGCCGATGGTATCGGCGGTAACACCGATAATCAGCGAGAAGATAAAGCTGGCGATCCAGGCGCAGGAGCCGCGCATACCGTTGACCGTGGCCATCTGGCGGCGATCAAAACGCTCTACCACCAGTGCGCTCAGCATGCAGGAGATCACCTGATGACCGAAGCCACCGACGGAGATCAGGGCGATAGCCAGCCAGGGATCTTTCACCAGCGTCATCAGCGCCAGCGAGACCATCAGCAGTGCGCCGGTCATCGAACTGGCGACAATGGAGTTGACGCGAGTCATGCCAAACCAGCGCACATAGAGTTTAGTGAGATAGCCGCTGGCGACGCTGCCGAGGTCGGCGGCCAGGAATGGCAGCCAGGCGAACATGACGATCTGCTTGAGATCCATGCCGCGCTCGTTGGCAAGATAGAGCGGCACCCAGAAGCTCAGCACCGCCCAGGCCGGTTCGGCCAGAAACGCAGGAATAGCGATGCCGTAGAATTTCTTCTCTTTACCAATCACTTTCAGCGCGGTGAAGAACGGCAGTTTTTCACCGATCGCCTCGTTGTCCTGATTAATAAAGGCGCGCTCTTCATCAGAGAGACGAGGATGAGTCTCCGGCGAGTGATAGCCCCACCACCAGAGTCCCACCCACAGCAGGCCCAGACCGCCGGTCAGCAGGAAGGCGCCCTGCCAGCCAAAGGTAATGTGCGCGACATAGATAATCGGCGGCGCCAGCATGGCACCAATCGAAAAGCCCACGCCCGCCCAGCCCGCGGCGACCGGACGCTCCCTTTTCGGAAACCAGTCACCAATCGCTTTGGCGTTAGCCGGCGTGGCCGCGGCTTCGGATGCACCCATGACAAAACGCAGCAGCGCCAGATGCAGCCAGCTTCCCGCACCCGCGTGCAGCAGACAGGTCACCGACCAGATCAGCGCGCAGACCAGGAAGCCCATCTTCAGTCCGATGACATCGATCAGCCAGCCACAGAGAGGCTGAAACAGGGTATAGGCCAGCTGAAACGCGGCGACCACCCAGGAGTACTGCTCGGTACTCATATGCAGACTGTTTTTCAGTTCCGGTGCCAGAATGCCGAGCGAGTTACGGGTGATGTAGTTGACGGTCACACCCAGCAGGAACATGCCCAGCATCCACCAGCGTAAATTTTTAATCACGCGCACCGTGCGTGACGCACTGATGGGTTTCGTTGTTGATTCGAGGCTCATTGTGCCACTCCTGATTGCCATTGATGACGCACACCGCCAGCAGGCGTACCGCGTGTCCTTTTCACGAATTTAGAAAAGTGCGAAACGTGGGTACAGCCACTTTTTTGCAACGCTTTTCATGGCAGGCTTTATCCCGGCAGGAAATGGCACTGAAACGCTTATCTGACGCGATTCAGCAGGCTATGAAAAATTTTTCATCAGCAGATTTGAAGGCGATCACAGAATGAAACAAAGGCTGAAAGTGGGTGAAATTGCGGCGCTGAGCGGGGTCTCGATCAGCACGGTCTCGCGCGTGCTGGCGGGTAAAGCCAATACCCGACCCGCCACCCGGGACAAAGTGCTGGCCGTGGCGCAGCAGCAGGGCGTGCTGAACAACCTGCACAGCGGTCGCCTGCTGCTGAATAATCTGATGGTCTTTGCCCCGCCCCGCGCTTTCGACGTGCGCAGTGACATCTTCTACTACAAGGTGATTCAGGGGATCAGCCAGGCGGTGGAGCCGCATGAGGTGCGGCTGCGCTACTGCCCGCTGGAAGAGGTGGAAAGTGATGCCGCGCTGTTTATCGATAAGATGCAGCAGACCGAAGCGGCACTGCTGATTGGCATTGATGATGAGCATATTCATCAGCTGGCGGCGGAGATGAACAAACCCTGCGTGCTGATTAACGCCCGCGATCGCCGTATGCGCCTGCCGTCGGTCTCGCCACACCATCAGCTGATTGGCGAGTTTTCAGCGCGCTATCTGTTTGAGCAGGGACACCGGCAGATCCTGTCGCTGCACTGCCTGCGCCGCTACACCATGGAGCAGCGTCTGCAGGGTGTCCGCGACGCCTGGCACGCCATGAACCTGCGCTTTGACAGCCGCCAGCATCTGCTGACCCTGAACAGCTTCAGCAGCAATGAGGCGGCGGAGCGGCTGGGGGAATATCTGCGTCACTGCCCGGACGCGCTGCGCCCCACCGCGATTCTCGCCAGCGGGGATTACATTGCCGCCGGTGCGGTCACGGCGCTGGAGCAGGCGGGTTTGCGGGTGCCGCAGGATATCTCGGTAATGAGCATGGATGGATTTAACCTGGCCGCGATCCACGATATTCCGCTGACGTCGGTGCAGGTGCCACGTGATGAGCTGGGCGCTGCGGCCGTAAGAATGCTGCAGGAGATGCGGCTGAATCCCGGCACACCCACCGGCAGCCTGCTGCTCAATGGCAGCCTGCTGCTCAATGGCAGGCTGGTGGTGCGTGAGTCGGTGCGCCGCATCCGCGATAATCTCAGCCATGCGCCGGTCCAGCAGCACGGCCTTTATGATTAATGTGGCGCGGATTAACCCAGCGTTTTCAGCCGCAGTTCCGACGGCTGAGGCCGTCCGAACAGGAAGCCCTGGAACAGCGTACAGCCCTCGTCGCGCAGCTTAGCGAACTGCTCATCGCTCTCTACGCCTTCGGCGGTAATCTGGATATCCAGACTGCGGCTCATGCCGGTGATGGCGCGGATAATCGCCAGCGCCTCGCGGCTGTCGCCCATATCGTTGATAAACGATTTGTCGATTTTGATTTTGTCGAACGGGAACGATCGCAGATAGCTCAGCGATGAATAGCCGGTGCCAAAATCATCCAGCGCAATCTGCACGCCCAGCGCCTTGAGGTTTTGCAGGGTACGGATATTCCCCAGCGAATCATCCAGCAGCACCGACTCGGTGATCTCGACTTCCAGCCGCGCCGGATCGAGACCCGACTCCTTCAGCGCGCCTTCGACCACCGGCACCAGCGAGCTGTTTTTGAACTGCAGCGGTGAGAGGTTGACCGAGACCGACTGCACCCCTTCCCAGCTTGCCGCCTCACGACAGGCTTCGTAGAGCGCAAACGCACCGAGCATATGAATCAGGCCGGTCTCTTCCGCAATCGGGATGAAGTCGTTGGGCATGATCAAGCCACGGATCGGATGATGCCAACGCATCAGCGCCTCGTAGCCAATAATCGTGCGGTGATCGCCGTTGGTGATGGGCTGATAGTAGAGCCGCAGATGCCCGCCGCTGATCGCATCGCGCAGATCGTTTTCAATCAGGCGACGGCTGCGCGCCACATCGTCCATCTCCAGCGTGAAGTGCTCATAGCGGTTGCGACCGTTGCGCTTGGCTTCATACAGCGCCATGTCCGCACAGCGCAGCAGCTGTTCCGGCGTATTGGTGATGGTGGTGCTGAGCGCAATGCCCACGCTCAGCCCGACCGACAGATTATGGCCTTCGATATTAACCGGCGGACGGATCGCTTCGATCAGGCGCTGCGCCACCGCGCTCGCCTCATCACTGTTCACCACCGAAGGCAGCACGATGGCGAACTCATCGCCACCGATACGCGCCAGCGTATCCTGGTCGCGCAGCGCGTTGCGCAGACGCTTTGCCACGCTGCGCAGCAGCTCATCGCCAATCTGGTGACCCAGCGCATCGTTCACATTTTTGAAGTTATCAAGGTCGAGGCAGAGCGCGGCGGTCTGACGCTGAGCCTGACCGGCGCTGCGCAAGGCTTCGCTCAGACGCTGGCGGAACAGCATGCGGTTCGGCAGGCTGGTGAGGTTGTCGTGGTGCGCCATATGGTGAATACGGGCATCGGCGGCGCGCTGTTCGGTGACATCTTCCACCAGCAGCATCAGATAGTTACGGCGCGCATCCTGGCCATTAATCGCGGTCGCGCGGGTATGCAGAATGCGTTCGCCGCTGGCGGTCATCAGCAGCTGTTCGCGCTCATGCATGCCTTCACTGCGCAGCGCCACATCCGCCAGATTATTGAAGTAGTCACTGAGTTCAGGCGACATGCATTCGTGCGGGCGCTTATTGACGATCAGCGATTTCGACAGGCCGAACAGCTGCTGAGTGCGGTCGTTAACCAGCAGGATCTCGCGGGTAATCGCATCTTCCACAATCACGCAGGAGGGAATGTTGGCGATGATGTTATCGAGGAATTTAGAGAGCGCAGTTTTCTGGGTGCTCTGCGCTTCAGCCAGATCGCGGGCGCGCAGGATCTGCTGCTCCTGCTCACGACGTTCCGTGCGGTCACGAGTGATCTTGGCGAAGCCGACCAGCTTACCGTCATCATCGTGGATGGCGTCGATCACCACATGCGCCCAGAAGGCGCTGCCATCTTTGCGGTAGCGCCAGCCCTCATCTTCAAAGCGGCCGGTTTTCAGCGCGATACCGAGGTTGGCTTCCGGCGTCCGGTTCAGCCGCTCCTGTGAACTGTAGAACAGCGAGAAGTGCTGACCGACCACTTCTTCCGCTTTGTAACCTTTGGCACGCTGGGCACCGGCATTCCAGTTCACCACCACGCCGTCGACGTCAAGCATGTAGATGGCGTAATCGGTGACGCCCTCGACCAGCAGTCGGAAACGCTGTTCCTGCTCACGTTGCTCACTGCGGATGCGCTGCTGTTCGGTGCAGTCGCGGGTGATTTTGGCATAGCCCAGCAGCTTGCCCTGATCGTCGCGGATCGTGTCGATCACCACATGCGCCCAGAAGGCACTGCCATCTTTGCGATAGCGCCAGCCCTCATCTTCAAAGCGGCCGGTGCGATACGCTGTTTGCAGATTCTGCTCCGGAACATGGTTCAGCCGATCCTGAGCGCTGTAGAAGCGGGAAAAATGCTTGCCGACGATCTCTTCCGCCACATAGCCTTTGGCGCGCTGCGCACCAGCGTTCCAGTTCACTACGTTGCCGTCATGATCGAGCATGTAGATAGCGTAATCGGTGACGCCTTCCACCAGCAGACGGAAGCGCGACTCCTGCTCCCGCTCTTTCTGCTGCTGCTCCTGCTGCCGCGTACAGTCACGGCAGATCGCAGCGAATCCCACCAGCCGGGCCGCTTCATCGCGGATCGGATAGATCACCACATGCGCCCAGAACGTGCTGCCATCTTTACGGCAGCGCCAGCCTTCGGTTTCATACCGTCCCACGGTCGCTGCAATATCGAGTTCTCGCTGCAGCTGACCGCGTCGACGATCCTCTTCGTTGTAAAACAGGGTGGCATGCTGACCAATAATCTCGTCAGGCCTGTAACCCAGGACGTGCAGACCCCCACCGTTCCAGCTGGCGACGGTTCCGTCCGGTTTAAGCATGGTGATCGCATAATCGATCACGCTTTGTACCAGCATGCGATAGATGACATCAGAGTTATTATCCATTGTTATTTGCCTGCTGCTCGGTAGCCGGGTGATGGCTTAGGAATATTCTTAATAAACTGGCCGAGACTAAAGCGGAAAAGGTCTGCAAACACAAGCGTATTAAGAAGAATAACTAATCTTAGCAGGTGATATATCGGCAGCGGCGGCCAAATATTCAATGGTATGACAACAGGATTAAGCGAATGGGATTAACGTCAGAGAGAGATTTCAGGGCAGAACAGCAGAAGCGCGAGGCGTGCTCGCGCTTAATTATTTCGTGACGGGCATGGCTATTTACAGGTCCATCTGTTGCTGTAAATGCAGCGCGGCAATGGGCTGCCAGATCTCGGTTAATGCACCCTCTTTGCCGGTGAAGGGGTCCTGCGTCGGCAACGGCACTTTTTTCACCTGCTCCTGGGCTATCTTCAGCTTTGCTGGCTCATCGCGCATCGTTTCTGGCGACATGCCACGCGGATAAGCTCCCACCACCATGAAATCTTCGCTGGCGCTGACCTGACGATGGCCGACACCCGCCGGAATCAGCACCGCATCGCCTGCGCGCAGGGTAACCATCCGGCCACTGTCGCCGCCAAACAGCACTTCCGCCCAGCCTTCCGCTACGCCCAGCAGTTCATGGGTGTTGGGGTGATAGTGGGTGTAGGGGTAAATCGGATAGCGCCAGGCTGGCGGCCAGCCGTTTTCTTCGAAGGTTTTCTCAAACCACGTCGCGATCTCCTCCTCTTCCGGCACTACGCGCGGCCAGATAATCAGAGGTAACGGGTTATTCGGCACGCCGCCCGAGGGGATGCCGAGCATAAGATGCTGAGGATTATCAGAGGCCCCGGCCGAGAAGGTTCCCGCAGCAAAGGACATCATTAACATCAGACTGGAGGATGAGGCACGCATACAGGTTCTCCGTTTTTTTCTAAGTGTGGCAAACCTCCGGCACAATGCAATGTGCGCCAGACGACACAATTCAGATAATTGACTGATATTGCTGACTAAAGCCAAATGTGTCGTTAACAATAGTGCAACGATGTGCCTGCGCGGCGATGGGAAGCGGTTCTTACTGCGGCAAAGTGTTGCAAAATGTCACGCGGGCAGGCACGCGCTAAACTGTTATGCAAAAACTGCACAGATCTGTTTCTGATATGCTTGACTGTTATCTGTTGTAATAGCTAACAGATGACAGTGAGGTAACCCATGGACGCTATTAAACAAATCCTGATTGACGAGATCGCCACGCTTAACCGCGAAGAACGTCGCGACAATTTGCCGCGCTTTAGCCTCTCGTTTCTGAAAAACCATCCCGGCCTCTGGGCAGTCATGTACCTCTGCTACGGGCTGTGCGTAGCGCTGATCTTCACCACCGAGATGCTCGGCTGGCCCGCCTTCTGGTTTGCCACCGTGTTTGTGCTGGTGATGAGCGTGCTGATGCTGCTGGATATCAATCCGAAATATCGCTTCGAAGATATCGATGCGCTCGATCTGCGCGTCTGCTACAACGGCGAATGGTATTACGTTCAGCCGGTGCGCGAACAGGCTATTTCCCGGATTCTGTCGCTGCCCGAGACACCGGAACGGGTAAAAACCGGTATCCAGCGTCTGCTGACGCAAAAAGGGGAAGTGGACTTCTATGATGTCTACTACCTGACCTGGGGCCATCAGGAAGCCGCGCGGGTCTAATCGACCTGCGGCTCCGCCATCAACTGACCCAGCGTGGCTATTGCCGCCTCGGCCCGACTATCCCACGGCCAGGCGGTATTCAGCCGAAAACAGTGACTGAACTGCTCCCCTGCCGAAAATAACTGCCCCGGTGCAATACTGATTCCCCGCGCCAGCGCCTGCTGATAGAGCCGGGTGGTATTGATGCTGTCCGGCAACGTCACCCAGAGAAAATAGCCGCCGCGCGCTTCACTGACCGTGGCCTGTGGCGGCAGCACCTTCAGCAACGCCTGACGCACCATCTGCTGTCGCTTCGCCAGAATCTGTCGCAGCCGCTTCAGATGGGTGTCGTAACGCCGCGTGGCCAGAAAATCGGCCAGCGCCAGCTGCATCGGTGCGCTGGTTGAGAGCGTGCTCATCAGCTGTAGCCGCTGAATACGCTGCGCATGTTGCCCTGCCGCGACCCAGCCAACGCGAAATCCCGCCACCAGCGACTTTGAAAATGAGCCACAGTGCAGCACCTTCCCCTGGCGATCCCAGGCTTTTGCCGGCAGCGGCGCCACATCACCTGCCCAGAGTTCGGCATAGACATCATCTTCGATCATCGGCACCTGATAGCGTGCCAGCAGCGCCACCAGTTGCTCTTTGCGTTCCGGAGTTAAGGTCACGCTCAGCGGATTCTGCAACGTCGTCATCAGCCAGCAGGCTTTCACCGGCCAGCGCTGCAGAGCCTCTTCCAGCTGGACGAGATCGATACCCTGCTTTGCATCGACCGGGATCGCCAGCGCCTTGAGCCTGAGCCGCTCTATCGCCTGCAGCGCACCATAAAAACCCGGCTGCTCAATCACCACATAGTCGCCGGGTTCGGTCAGGGATTGCAGACTGAGGTTCAGCGCCTCCAGCGCCCCGCTGGTGATGACAATTTCATCCGGCGACAGGGTAATGCCCTGACGTGCATAGCGCTGCGCCAGCAGCTGTCGCAGCGTGGCGTTGCCGGGCGGCAGATTGTGCAACGCATCGGTTGGGGTGAGATGATGAGAGACGTTCGCCAGCGAGCGCATCAGCTGGCGCTGCGGAAAGAGTGCGGGATCGGGGAACGCGGAGCCAAACGGCACGATAGCGGGATCGCGCGTGGCCTGCAGCACATCAAACACGAAGTCGTTGATATCAACCTGTTCGCTGATCGCCACACTCAGCGGTGCGGGCGCTAAGGCACGCGGTGCCACGTAGTAACCTGACTGCGGACGGGAGACGATCCAGCCCTGACTCTCCAGCAATTCATAGGCATGCAGCACCGTCATCAGGCTGACACCCTGCTGCGCCACCTGCTGACGCAGAGAGGGTAAACGGGTGCCCGGCAGCCAGATGCCGGCCTCGATCTGCTGCTGAATCTCATCCATCAATCGCTGGTATTTCGCCACGGGTCGCCTCTCCCTGTTTAACCGTGAATAGTTAAACTACAAGTCGTTTAACCGCGAGACTTTACCACGACAGGCGACCAATGACAGGTGGCGCGCATCGCTTATCGTTGGCGACCGCACGGACTCCAGGCTGCGTCAGGCGTGTCAGATAGCCACAACGTGCGGCGTCAGCAGCGGGTCGCCGTCAGGGATGAGGCTCACATCCGCCACCGCGTCATCCGTTTCCGCCAGCACAAAGTTAGCCAGCTCCGGCACCCGATCCGGGGGAACCGGCCTGCCCAGCAGATAGCCCTGAAGGGTGTTACAGCCCAGGCTGGTCAGGAAAGCCTGCTGTTCGGCGGTTTCAACACCTTCGGCCACCACTTTCAGTTGCAGCGACTGCGCCAGCGCGACAATCGCCGAGACGATGGTGGCATCTTCTTTCTGATGCTGCAGCTCATTCACAAAGGCCCGGTCAATCTTAAGCTCGCTGGCTGGCAGACGTTTCAGATAGAGCAGGCTGGAGTAGCCGGTGCCGAAGTCATCAATCGAGGCTTTCACCCCCAGCTGAGTCAGCTCGGTGAGAATACGCACGCTCTCATCGGGATCGCGCATCGCGGTGGTTTCTGTCACTTCCAGCGTCAGCAGTTCGGCCGGAATCTGATGTTTTGCCAGCGCATCCACCACCGTCTCCACCAGATTCGATTGCTCAAACTGCAATGCCGACAGGTTGACCGCCACCGACCAGTCCGGATGGCCCTGCAGATGCCACTGGCGCAGCTGGCGACAGGCTTCGTGGATCACCCAGGTGCCGATGTTAATAATCATGCCGGTCTTTTCCGCCATCGGCAGGAATGTATCCGGCGATAGCAGGCCGCGCTTCGGATGTTCCCAGCGCAGCAGCGCCTCAAAACCGAGAATGGGTCCGCGCGGCGCGCAATATTTTGGCTGATAGAACAGGCGCAGTTCATCGTTATCCAGTGCCTGCCAGAGATCGTTGTTCAGCTGAAGCTGGCTCTGCGCCTGAATGTTCATTGAGGGCTGGAAGAAGGTGTAGCCGTTGCGGCCATTATTTTTGGTGTGGTACATCGCCGCATCGGCGTTAAACATCAGCTCGCGCTCATCCACGCCATCGCCGGGATAGACCGCGATGCCGAGACTCAGCGAGACCACCAGCTCATAGCGTGAGATATTAAACGAACGACCCACCGCTTTAACCAGCTTATCGGCGATGGCCGCCGCATCATTGGGATCGTCGATCTCCACCAGCAGTACGAACTCATCACCGCCGAGCCGCGCCAGCGTGTAGTAGCCGTTCATCTGCTGACTCATCCGCTCGGTCACGCCCACCAGCAGCCTGTCGCCAATGTGGTGTCCGAACGCGTCGTTAACCGCCTTAAATCCGTCGAGATCCATAAACATCAGGGCAAACTGCGTCTGCTCACGGTTCGCTTTGTTGATCGCCTGCTCCAGCCGGTCTTCCAGCAGAATGCGGTTTGGCAGGCGCGTCAGGTTGTCGTGTAGCGCCAGCTGTGCCAGCTCGCGATTCGCTTCAGCCAGTGAGCTGGCGAGAATCGAGGTACGCGCCTGCATCCGCGCATCCAGCATCGAGACCAGCAGGGTTATGCCCAGAATCGAGATGGTGACTACCGTGACGAGAATCGCCAGCCAGTTGCTGTTAACGCCCTGACCCACCGAATGACTGTGAGCGGGAAACTCTGCCGCCATCATGCCGGTGTAGTGCATGCCTGCAATCGCACAGCCCATCACTACCGATGCGCCAATGCGCAGCAGAGTGACCCGGCCCGTCTGCCCTTCCCGCAGATTAAACGCCAGCCACAGCGCCGCGCCCGAAGCGGCCAGGGCGATCACGACCGACAGGCCCACCCAGCCCCATTTCCAGGTGATACCCGGCGAGAACATCAGCGCCGCCATACCGGTGTAGTGCATCGCTACGACGCCACTGCCGAGGATCAGCGCACCGCCCGCCAGGCGCGGTAAGGGCAGATCGACACTGCTACAGACCAGCCACAGCGCAAATATCGACGCACAGACCGCGATGGCGGCGGATAAAGCCGTCAGTCCGGAGTTGTAGCTCATGACCATTTCCATGTTCATCGACAGCATGCCGATGAAGTGCATCGCCCAGATGCCGATACCCATGGAGAAACCGCCGCCGAACAGCCAGACCAGCGCGACTTTGCCGGTGGAATGCACCACCCGTCCCGCCATATCCAGGGCAGTAAACGAAGCCAGCATTGCCACCAGGACGGAGACGATGACGATAAAAGAGTCGTATGAGGTCGCTAACATAGTGCATTCCCGCGTGAAGCCGTGCTGGTGGTTGGGCAGAGGTTTTTTAAATTTATACTCTTCGTTATCGGCACGGCGCGGCGGTTAATCAGCCGCGAACCCTGCCTCCTTTCCACTCATTCTGAGTGATGAAATCTATCGTCAGCGTCAGCCCGACAGTGACGCCACCGGCAGTCGCAACAGGGGAAAATTCAACGCATCAACCCGGTCCGCTGGCGTCGGCTTGCCCAGCAGATAACCCTGCAGCGCATCAAAGCCTAAGCTGGTGAGCAAAAGTTGTTGCTCTTCCGTCTCAACGCCTTCCGCCACCATACGCAGATTAAGACTCTGCGCCAGCGTTAGCATGGCGCTGACCACGGTCGCATCTTCGCTGCCCGGTCGCAGACAGTTGATAAAGCTGCGATCGATTTTGAGTTCACTGGCATCCAGATCCTTGAGATGCAGCAGGTTTGCGTAACCAATGCCGAAGTTATCAATGGCGACGCTGACACCCGCCTGCTGCAGTTCACGAATACGCTGCTGGCTGAAAACGGGATCGCGCATCGCGATCGCTTCGGTGATCTCCAGCATCATGGCACTGCCTGGCAACTGATATCGCGCCAGCGTCTGGGTCAGGGTGTCCAGCAAATCACGCTGGTGAAACTGCAACGCGGAAAGGTTCACCGAGACCGTCCAGTCGCTGTGTCCCTGGCTGTGCCAGATCCTCAGCTGTCGGCATGCCTCATCGATCACCCAGTTGCCAAGCGCGACAATCTGGCCGGTTTTTTCGGCGCGCGGCAGAAACAGCTCCGGCGTCAGCAAACCGCGCTGCGGATGCTGCCAGCGCAGCAGCGCTTCGAATCCCATAAGTCGGGTGCCACCGGAACGGAATTTGGGCTGGTAGAACAGCCGCATCTGCTGACGATCGATCGCCTCCCACAGATCATTTGCCAGCTCCAGCTGATGCTGCGTCGCCACTCTCATCTCCGGTTCAAACAGACACCAGCCGTTCCGACCGCTGTGTTTGGTGTGATACATCGCCGCGTCGGCATTCAGCAACAGCTCCTGCCGGTTGCGACCGTGCAGCGGAAATATTGCAATGCCCGCGCTAAGTGAAACGTGCAGCACGTAGCGATCCAGTTCAAATGGCGTGCTGATCACTTTAACCAGTTTTTGCGCCAGCTGACGGGACGGAGTGATATCGCACGCTTCGGCCATCAGCACAAATTCATCGCCACCCAGACGTACCAGCAGCATCGTGTTGCTGAGCTGGCTGCGCAGCCGTTCCGCCACCGCCACCAGCAACCGATCGCCGACGTGATGTCCCCAGGTGTCATTGACCGCTTTGAAGCCATCGAGATCCATGTAGATCACGGCAAAGCGGCTCTCATTGAGCATAGACTGTTTAATCGCCAGATCGAGCTGCTGCTCCAGCATCACCCGATTGGGCAGCGCGGTCAGATTGTCATGCATTGCCAGCTGACGCAGCTCCTGGTTAGCGCGCCGGAGTCGGGTGGCCAGCCGCGCAGCACGCAGCTGCGCATCCAGCATTGAGCTCAGCAGCGTGATGCCCAGAATGATCAGCGTAATCAGCGTCACCCACACCGCCAGCCCCGGATTGCTGACGCCGCCCGGCTGCATCGTGCTGCTCTCGTTGAAGTGGGCTGCTGACATGCCAACATAGTGCATACCGGCGATAGCGATCCCCATCACCAGTGAGGCCAGGCCCCGCATCATCAGCAGATGATGGTCGCCCTGACGCAGATGAAACGCCAGCCACAGCGCCACGCCAGAGGCCACAAACGCAATCAGCACAGAGAGCGCCACCCGCAGCGCATTCCACTCTGGTCGCGGATCAATCAGCAGGGCAACCATGCCGACATAGTGCATGACCACCACCCCCGCGCTGAGGATCAGCGTGCCGCGCAGCAGCCGGTGACGAGTGAGATACAGGCCCCCTACCGTCTGACCAAAGGCGATGATGGATGCCAGGATCGCCACCAGCAGCGAGAGGATCGTCAGCCGCGTGTCATAGCGCATCGTCATCGGCATCATCATCGCCAGCATTCCGATAAAGTGCATTGCCCAGACGCCAATCCCCATTGCCGTGCCGCCCACCAGCAGCCAGAGCCGGGCGCTCCAGCCACGGGATACCGCAACCCGTCCGGCAGTATCCAGGGCGGTAAAAGAGGCAATAAACGCCACGATCAGCGAAACGCAGATCAGAACGCTATCCCAGGTGACTGGCAACATCTGTAGCTCCTCACCACCCGCGCAGAAACGGATGCTGTGTGTAGTCTGATAAATGATCTAAAAACACCCAATGGGTGAAAGTATTTAAATTTCGGTATTTATTTATCCCGAAGGCCCGGCAAAACGCGTTCGCAGACGCTGGCCTTTAAAGACCTGCATCTTATTACCCGTCAGCTGTGCCAGCCGGTAAATCGTTATTATGTCTGATTGGTAAAGGAACATCTCACCGAAACAGAAAGCGTGCCAGATGCCGAAAAAACAAAGGATTCTGCTTTACCGTCTCGCTTATAAGCCTTGCTGTAACTGGGTTATCGGCAAAAGGGGCTATTTGATTAATGAAAAATAATGGGCGGGGCTTCGCGTAACGCTTTAAGTGTTCTATAGTAAGTAAAACTGATATAAATCATCATTCTTAAGTCTAAGATTTTTCTTAAGACAGCGGCACTGCCCGCCTTGTTACTTTTATTTCCTTACTTTGGGTTGAATCGTTAATAAACACCGGGTGAAAAAGCACTGACTCTCGATAATCCGTAAGGAAATATTATGAAACTCAAGCTTTTTCTGTGTGCCGCTGCAGGATTAACTGTCGCAATTCCATCATTAACCCAGGCGGCGACGACCTCGGGAACCATCAATGCCACGTTAACGCTGACCACCGGTTGCCTGGTGAACGGTCAGTCAGCCACGGCGGGCGTCAACTTCGGTACCCTGAACTTTGGTAGCAGCGCCGCTACCTTTGATACCCTGAACGCCACACTGGTCGGTGCGGCGGGCAACGGTATCTTTGTGCGCTGCACCACCGGTCAGGACTACAACGTCGTGGTGACCAGCAGTAATGCTGCGCCAGCCACGATCTATGGCACCGCTTCGACGTCGCCGCGTTATCTGATTCTGGGATCGAATAATGCGCAGGGCATCGCCTATACCCTCTACAGTGATGCCTCTTTCACCACGGCGATCGCCAACAACACACCTATTGCGGCCAGTGGAACGACTGACCCGACGCTGGGCACCAACTACGCCATTTATGGCCGGGTGGTCGGCGGTGGCTTCAACCCCCTGGTCCCTGCCGGAACCTATACCGATACGATTAACGTTGCCGTGAACTACTAACTGCTGTCGCAGGTAAATAAGGGTGGTTCTCTGGCGATCCTGCCTGACGATCGCATGCGGTCTGCCCCTGCTGACAGGGAGTGTCAGCGTCTGGAGTCTGCCCACCAGCACTTTCCAGGTTACCGCTTCAGTGGTGGCAGGCTGCGTGATATCCGGTACCAATACCGGCGTTTTCGGCACGCTTAACTTCGGCACACAGTCTGGCGTGGCGGCAACGACCGCTAACGCCAGCTTTGTGCAGAGCACCTCGATTAATCTTGCCTGCACGCCAGGCACCACGCTGAGCATGAGCATTAATCAGGGCGCCAACTTCACCACGACCCGTAACCTGAAGCTGCCCAATTTCAGTAATACCGTTCCCTATACGCTCTTTAGTAACGCCAGCCGCACCACGGTGATCCCGGTGAATCAGGCGGTGCCGCTGAGCTACAGCAACGCCAATAACATTACGCTGCCGATTTATGGCCAGCTACAACTGCCCGGCACTGCGCGCGCCGGCGTTTATACCGATACGCTGACCGTCACCCTGAGCTGGTGAGGCGATAGAAAACAAGGATATGATCATGAAGCCACTGCGCGCCCTGCTGCTGCTGCTGAGTTCCACCCTGCTCTCTCCGGCCTTCGCCGCTAATTCGGTGATGATCTGGCCCATCGATCCCGCGATTAATCCTGAAGAGAAAGCCAGCGAACTCTGGCTGGAGAATCGCGGCAGCACGACCACCATGATGCAGATCCGCGTTTTCAGCTGGCAGCAGAGCAACGGCCAGGAGCAGTATCAGACCCAGCAGCAGGTGGTCGCCAGCCCGCCGATGGTGCGGATGGAGCCGGGCCAGAAACAGCTGGTCAGGCTGATCAAACAGACGCCGCCCGCCGCCGGGAAAGAGCTGGCCTATCGGGTGGTGCTGGATGAGATCCCGACGCCGCGCACGCCCGGTGAGAATCAGGCCGGACTGACCTTCCAGATGCGCTACTCCGTACCGCTGTTTGTGTATGGCAGCGGGCTGACTACCGACAGCGCCCGTCCGGCTCTGCGCTGGCAGCAGGTCAGTGAGGGCGGCAAGCGCTGGCTGCAGCTGACCAACAGCGGTAACGGTCATGCCCGGCTGAGCAATGTGGCGATCGGCGGTCGCAAAATGGGCGAAGGCTTATACGGTTATGTGCTGGCGGACAGCACTTACCGCTGGCCACTCACCGCGCCGGTCAGCGGCGAACTCACCGCAGAGGTCAACAAGAGCCAGTGGCGCAGCGCTGCCCAGAAATAAGCGCCTGAATGAGACCTTTTTCCCTGCATCCCTGCGCGCTGGCGGTGGCCAGTGTTATATACGCTTTAACGCCGGATCCTGTGCTGGCGGAGACTTACTCATCCCTGCCTCCGCC
Organism: Pantoea sp. R13S299; assembly: GCF_048515925.1. Lineage (NCBI taxonomy): Bacteria > Pseudomonadati > Pseudomonadota > Gammaproteobacteria > Enterobacterales > Erwiniaceae > Pantoea > Pantoea sp. R13S299. Next base: position 197,341 of record NZ_JBLYEF010000004.1, on the reverse strand, counting down.
GCCCAGCCTGCAGACCAGCAGCAGCGGTCAGCAATATATGCTGGAGCTGGTGATTAACCAGCAGGAGAACGGCAACATTGTGCCGGTGGAGCAGCGTGACGGGCATTTCTGGCTGCGCAGTGGCGATCTGCAACGCGCCGGTCTGCCCCTGGATAAGCTGGGCCAGCAGGAGCAGATCGATGTCAGCAGCCTGCAACCCGTCAGCGTGGAGTATGACGCCTCCCGTCAGCGCCTGCTGCTCACCGTGCCGCCGGAGTGGCTGCCCGGTCAGGTGATTGGCGAGACGAAGAACGGGCCACGCTATCCGGGACGCACCAGCAACGGTGCGCTGATCAACTACGACCTCTACGCCAGCCGCACCGATACCACCGGCACCCGGCTTTCCGCCTGGAACGAACTGCGGCTGTTTGGTGATGCCGGACACTTCTCTACCAACGGCGTCTGGCAGCAGCAGCTGGAAGGCAGTACGACATATCAGGACAACGGCTATATTCGCTACGACAGCTGGTGGAGTAACGAAGATGAGAACACAGCGGTGAGCTGGCGGGTCGGCGATCTGGTGACTGACTCGCTGGCCTGGAGCAGCAGCGTGCGGCTCGGCGGCATCCGTGTTGGTCGCGACTTCAGCGTCCGTCCCGATCTGGTGACCTATCCACTGCCCGCCTTTTCCGGCCAGGCTGCCGTGCCCTCCACCGTCGATCTCTTTATCAACGGCTATCGCTCCAGCCAGGCAAACGTGCAACCCGGCCCCTGGTCGATGACCAATGTGCCGTTCGTTAACGGCGCGGGTGACGCGGTGATCACCACCACCGATGCGGTGGGCCGACGCGTCACTACCACCATGCCGTTTTACGTCTCCAGCAATCTGCTGAAATCGGGGCTATCGGATTATGCTTTCTCTGCTGGCGCGATTCGCGAGAACTACGGCATTAAGAACTTCGATTATGGTGAGGCCGCCGCCAGCGGGTCGTATCGCTATGGCCTGAACGACTGGCTGACGCTGGAGAGTCACGCCGAAGGCAGCGAAAGCCTGGCGATGGGCGGGCTGGGAGGTCAGCTGCGCGTTGCCAGCTGGGGCGTGGTCAATGGCGCGGTGGCGCAAAGTCAGCTCGATGGCAAAAGCGGCAGGCAATACAGCTGGGGCTATCAGTACAACAACCGCTGGTTCAACATCGGCACGCAGCAGACCCAGCGCAGCAGCGACTTCGGCAATCTGGCGCTGGTCGGCAGCCGTGCCGGTAGCCAGGCGGATAGCCGCTATGCGCTGTCACGCCGCAGTGCGCAGTATAGCGCCAGCGTCTCACTGAACCGCTTTGGCAGCGTCGGTGCCGCGTTCATTGATATCACCGACGGTCAGGGCGACCGCACCCGCCTGTGGAACCTCTCATGGAGTAAAAACCTGTGGGGCAACAGCAGCCTCTATGTCTCCGCCAGTCGCGATCAGGAGGAGAAGAGCTGGACCGGTGCCATCTCGCTGGTGATCCCGTTTGGCGAACAGGGCAGCGCAGCCATCAGCACCGAACGCGATCAGCGCGGTCGCGACAGCCAGCGCATCTATGCTTCCAGCGCCATGCCCAGCGACGGCGGGTTCGCCTGGGATGCCTCATGGGCGAATCAGAGCGGTGACAGCGGCGATTACCGTCAGGGCAGTCTGCGCTATCGCAACAACCAGATCGATACCTCGGGCGGTTTCTATGGCGACGATGACAACCTGACTCAGTGGGCCGATCTCTCGGGCGCGCTGGTGTTAATGGACAACAGCGTCTTTGCCGCCAACGCCATCAACGACGCCTTTGTGCTGGTAAAAACCGGTTACCCCGACGTGAACGTGCGCTATGAAAACCAGTCGATGGGACGCACCAATCAACAGGGCTATCTGCTGGTGCCCGCCATCAGCAGCTACTATCCGGCCAAATATGATATCGATACCCTCGACCTGCCCGCAGATATGACCACACCTCGTGTTGAGCAGCGCTTTGCGGTGAAACGTCAGAGCGGCTACCTGCTCAACTTCCCGGTGGAGAAACTGCGCTCAGCCAGCGTGATTCTGGTCGATACGCAGGGCCAGCCGCTGCCGGTCTCAAGCCTGGTGCAGCGTCCTGATCATGCGACGGAGTATGTCGGCTGGGATGGCATCGTCTGGATGGAAGATCTCACCGCCAGTAACCCGATGGAGGTGGTGACGCCCGATGGTCGCCGCTGCGAAATCGAACTGCGCATCGCCAGCGGTCAGCCGCAGGCGCTGAAAACCTATGGCCCGCTGACCTGTGCGCTGCCCGCGCCCGCCGCAGGCAGCGCCAAATCTCAGGCCGAATCTTTTACGTCCGGAACCCAACCATGATGAAATCGCTGATACTGACTGGCCTGTTGCTGCTGCTCCCGTCGCTGAGTTACGCCGCCTGTACCCTGCCCGCCTCCACCGCCAGCTTTGGTTCGGTCACAACGTTTGTGGCGAATACCACGGTCAGCTCGGTCACCACCAACGCCAACGTCAACTGTGGCTCGGGATCGGCGCTGTCGCTGCTCGGTAATAACCAGATAACGTTTCAGCTGACCGGCGCGACCAATGTCAGCGGCACGCGTGGCATCCTGAAGCGCAGCGGTGATACCGGCAGCGATAATGTGCCGGTGCGGCTCTGCACCGACTCTGCCTGTGCCAGCGAACTGACGGTTGGCGGCACGCCATTTGTTTATGGGTCACAAACGCTGATTAACCTGGCGGGTCTGCTGGGCAGCCTCAACTTCGCGATTCCGGTCTATCTGCGCACCGTGCCCGGTCAGGTGGTGGCTGCCGGAACCTATCAGGTGACGCTGAATATGGCCGTAACCTACCGTGTCTGCACCAGCGTCAGCGTAGGTAACCTCTGTTTAAGCGAGCAGAACGGCAGCGGCGTGATCCCGATTAACATCACCGTTATCCTCACCAACGATTGCACCACGATTACCGCGCCCAATATCAGCTTTGGCAGCGCACCGCTGGTGGGCAGCTTCTCCGCCGTTTCGCAGACCATCAACGTGCTGTGCAGCAAAGGCAGCACCTACACCGTCGGGCTTAGCAATGGCAGTTATCCGGTGGGCAGCGTCAGGAACATGGCGAGCGGAGCGAATCGGCTGAGCTATGAGATTTATAAAGACACCACCAGCAATCGCTGGGGATCGGCAGGCACGGAACGCTGGAGCAGTACCACCTCGACGGCGGTATCCACGGATGGACTGACGCGCGGTTTTAACTACACCGCGCGCGTCCTGACCACTCAGAACACGCCGCCTGCGGGAAACTACAGCGACAGCGTGGTGGTCGATTTGTCGTTTTAGAGTGAGGCGCTGACCGTCGTCGTGCCGTTATGACGCAACCGGTACTGTTTCACCATCCGGCCAATCAGCAGCGTGCCAATCAGTCCGCAGACGGCAGCAAAGGTGAGCCAGACGCCCGGCATCGCTTTGTCACCAGTAGCGTGGATCAGGTAGCTGGAGATCGCGGGCGTGAAGCCACCAAACAGCGCTGTCGCCAGGCTATAGGCCATGGAGAAGCCGGCAGCGCGCACCTCAGCCGGCATAATCTCTGCCAGATAAACCACCATCGCACCGTTGTAGCTGGCATAGAGGAACGACAACCACAGTTCCGCCTCCAGCAGGTGGGCGAAGCTGGCCGAACCCACCATCCAGTGCAGCACCGGCCAGGTGGTGACAATCATCAGCAGGGTAAAGCCAATCAGCAGCGGACGGCGTCCGACGCGGTCCGACAGCGCGCCCATCAGTGGCAGCCAGAAGAGGTTGGAAACACCAACGCAGAGCGTCACCATAAAGGCCTGCTTGTCGCTCATCATCAACACGGTTTTACCAAAGGTCGGGGTAAAAGCAGTGATCATGTAGAACATCACCGTGGTAGTGACCACCATCAGCATCCCCGCCAGCACCAGTGCCCAGTTACTGGCGACCGACCGCATGATTTCCGTCATGCTCGGATGATGTTTACGTTTGCTGAACGCTTCAGTCTCTTCCAGCATCCGGCGGATATAGAACAGGAACGGCACAATCAGGCAGCCGACCACAAACGGGATACGCCAGCCCCACTCTGTCACCGCCTCTTTCGCCAGCAGATGATTCAGCATCAGCCCCAGCAGAGCAGCAAAGATCACCGCAATCTGCTGACTGCCTGACTGCCAGCTCACGAAGAAGCCTTTGCGTCCTTCAGGCGCGACTTCGGCCAGATAGACCGACACGCCACCCAATTCAACACCCGCCGAGAAGCCCTGCAACAGTCGTCCCAGCAGGATCAGAATCGGCGCCGCCACGCCCAGCGTGGCATAGCCCGGCACCACCGCAATAGTCAGAGTACCAATCGCCATCAGGCCCAGCGTCAGCAGCAGGCCTTTACGACGACCATGATGGTCGATGTAGGCACCCAGGATGATCGCCCCCAGCGGGCGCATCAGGAAGCCGGCACCAAAGGTCATCAGGGTCAGCATCAGGGAGGCAAACGGGTCATCACCGGGGAAGAAGGTTTTGGAAATGGCGGTCGCGTAGTAGCCGAACACCATAAAATCGTACATCTCCAGGAAGTTACCACTGGTGACGGTGAAGATAGTTCGGGCAGCACTTTTCGGCGGCTTTTGTAAAGACGGGCTGTGACTCATAACGGCTTCCTGTTGTTTTTTAGCCGTTTTAGCCTGCCTGTGGCGGGATTAATGTGACCTGAGTCACCATTGCACTTTACAAATCTGTGTACATAAGTAACAACCAATTAACAATTCAATTCAAGCAGCATAAATGATCCGCCTGGCCGCCGATCTGCCTGATTTTATAGGGCTGAAGCGCCGCCATAAAAAAAGGCGACCTCAACAGTCGCCTTTCCTTAGTGCCGGATAACCCGCTATTTCTTCACGGTTTCCATGCCCATCAGACCGATTTTCAGATAGCCCGCCGTGCGCAGCTTATCCATCACGCTCATCAGCGTTTCATAATCCACCGACTTATCCGCCTGGAAGAAAATGGTGGTCTCTTTGTTACCCTGGGTCTGGCTGGTCAGCACGTTCACCAGCGAATCCGGCGTCACCTGATCGTTACCGATGTAAAGCTGCTTATCCGCTTTAATCGACAGGTAGACCGGCTTCTCCGGGCGGGGCTGAGGCGCGCTGGTTGAGGCGGGCAGATTGACGCGCACGTCGACCGTGGCCAGTGGCGCGGCCACCATAAAGATGATCAGCAGAACCAGCATGACGTCGATAAACGGCGTCACGTTGATCTCATGCATTTCACCATCGGTTTCCAGATCGTCGTTTAATCGCATTGCCATAAGAACTTACCCTAAGCGCAGTTTCTGGGCGGTCGCAGGACGCGGAACATCGGTGGCAACAGTGCCCAGGTCGATGTCACGACTCTGCAGCAGCAGCACCTGCGCGGCGACATCACCCAGCGAGGCTTTGTAGTTGGCGATCATGCGGGCAAAGACGTTGTAGATCACGACGGCCGGAATTGCCGCCACCAGACCTACCGCCGTCGCCAGCAGCGCTTCGGCGATCCCCGGAGCCACCACCGCAAGGTTGGTGGTCTGGGTTTTCGCGATGCCGATAAAGCTGTTCATGATGCCCCAGACGGTGCCGAACAGACCGATAAACGGCGCAACAGAACCGATGGTTGCCAGGAAGCCGTTGCCACGACCTGCATGACGGCTGAACGCGGCCACGCGGCGCTCAAGACGGAAACTGGTGCGATCTTTAATGCCGTTGGTATCTTCCACGCCCGCTGAGAGTTCGAGTTCATTCTGCGCATCGTTCAGCAGCACGACGCTGTGGCTGTGACCGGTAAACGACTGAGCAATGCGGGTGGCGTCATTGAGACTGCGGGCTTCGCCCAGTGCCAGTTGCTCACGCTTCAGGCGGCGTTTAGCAGCGCTGAGTTCGGCATATTTGCCGAAGAAGATCGCCCAGGTCACCACTGAGGCCAACAACAGGCCAATCATGACCACCTTTACCACGATATCGGCATGTTGATACATGCCCCAAACGGAGAGGTCCGTTTGCATCAAATCACTGGCTACCACGCTGCTTCTCCAACTTCTGATTCAGGGATGCAAAACAAGCGCGAATAATAGCAAAATGGCCGCGAATTGATAGTAGTTCTCATTAGTATTTACAAACCCGATCGCCGCTATTGACCTCCTTTTGACCTCCCATTGACCTTGTTTAAACACTATTTGCAGGGATGTTTCGAAAATGTGAAGTTGCATGAAAATTTATTAAAACAACGTTTCAAAATGTGACGCCATTCATTCAATCAACATTGCCGCATTTTACTCAGACGCGTTTTCACTATGCTGGCTGCACACGGCCCTCTGCGTTAGCCCAGATCCCAGGCCGTCTTACCTCTGCGGGAGACAAGATAATGAGAATGACGAAAACATGCCTGGCCAGTGCCCTGGCGGTGATGATGATGAGCGCCACCGCCTCGGCACAGGTGATTAAAGTGGCTGAAGTGCAGCCTGCCGGCTATCCCACCGTGGTCGCCCTTCAACACATGGGCGACAAACTCAAACAGGCCACCGATGGACGGCTGGAGATGAAGCTCTACGCCGGTGGCGTGCTGGGCGATGAAGATCAGACGCTGCAACAGGTGCAGCTGGGTGCGATCGATATGATCCGTGTCTCGCTGGCGCCGGTCACCTCGATTGCCCCGGAAACCAGCGTGCTGACCCTGCCCTACATTTTCCGCGACGTTGACCACATGCATAAAGTGCTGGATGGCGAAATAGGTCGCGAGATTGCCGACAAGTTCGACAAAGATCCCAACGCCCGCATGGTGTTCCTGGGCTGGACCGATGCCGGTGAGCGCAACATGATCACCAAGAAGCCGCTGGCAAAACCGGAAGATCTCAAAGGGATGAAGATTCGGGTGCAGAACAGCGCCATCTCGCTGGCGACGTTGAAAGCGATGGGCGCGAATCCGGTAGCGATGGGCGTCAGTGAGGTGTTCAGTGCGATGCAGACCGGCGTGGTCGATGGCACCGAGAACAACCCACCAACCTTTGTCGCGCATAACTACATGCCGGTCGCGAAGTACTACACCCTCAGCGGCCACTTTATCCAGCCAGAGATGATCCTGTTTTCCAAACGCGCCTGGGATCGCCTGAAACCCGACGATCAGGCACTGCTGAAAAAGCTCGGCAAAGAGGCTCAGGATGAGGAGCGCCAGCTCTGGGCAACCTACACCGAGCAGTCGATCGCCAAAATGAAGGCGGGCGGCGTCACCTTCCAGCAGACCGACCGCGACTACTTCGTCAAAGCGACCCAGCCGGTGCGCGATCAGTTTGGCGGCAAATATCAGGATCTGATGACCCGGATCGCTGAGGTGAAATAATCCAGACGCCACACTCCAGTGTGGCGTGCTTAATCAGGGATCAATTATGTCTGCTTATACGCGTCTGATGGATGGGCTTTATCTGCTCTGCATGCTGGTGGCCGCCGTGGCGCTGTTGATCATGGTGACGGTGATCCCGATTGGGATTTTCGCCCGTTACGTGATGAATGGTGCGCTCTCCTGGCCGGAACCGGTCGCTATTATCTGCATGATCATTTTTACCTTTATCGGCGCACCGGTTGGCCTGCGCGCCGGGACACACATCTGCGTATCGATGGTGACCGATCGCCTGTCGCCCGCCCGGCAGCGCCTGATGCTGCGCGTCAGCGATCTGCTGATGATCTTCACCTGCCTGGTGATCTTCCAGGCCAGTTACAGCCTGTGCGAAGCGATGTGGGTGCAAACCCTCGCCTCACTGCCGGCGGTGACCTACGGCGAGATGTATCTGCCAATCCCGATTGGCGCGATCTTCACCCTGCTGTTTGTTGTTGAGCGCCTGCTGAGCGGCGATCAGAGCCAGCGGCCGATTGTCACGCTGGGCGGCACCCACTAACGCGGAGCAGAAAAATGGATGCATTGATCTTGATAGGCAGTTTGCTGGTGTTGCTGATGGTGGGCTTTCCGGTCGCCTTTGCGGTGGGCCTGAGCGCCTTTATCGGGGCCTGGTGGATCGACCTGCCGCTGGAGGCGGTGGTGATTCAGGTAACCAACGGGATTAACAAATTTTCGCTGCTGACCATTCCGTTCTTTATCCTCGCGGGCGCGATCATGGCGGAAGGCGGCATTGCCCGGCGTCTGGTCAACTTCGCCTATATCTTTGTCGGCTTTATTCGCGGTGGGCTGTCGCTGGTTAACATCGTCGCATCGACCTTCTTTGGTGCCATCTCCGGGTCGTCGGTGGCGGATACCGCCTCGATTGGTTCGGTGATGATCCCGCAGATGGAGGAGAAAGGCTATCCGCGTGATTTCGCTGCCGCAGTGACCGCCAGCGGTTCGGTGCAGGCGGTGCTGACGCCACCCAGCCACAACTCAGTGATCTACTCACTGGCGACCGGCGGCATGGTCACCATCTCCTCGCTGTTTGTTGCCGGAATCTTCCCTGGCCTGCTGCTCGGCGGTTGTCTGATGGTGATGTGCCTGGGCTTTGCCCATAAACGCGGCTATCCCAAAGGCGAGCGGATTCCGTTTCGTCAGGCGCTGAAGATCTTCTTCGACGCGTTCTGGGGTCTGTTTACCGTCGTGATCATCATGGGCGGGATCCTCTCCGGCATCTTTACCGCGTCGGAATCTGCGGCGATCGCCTGCATCTGGGCCTTCTTCGTCACCATGTTTATCTATCGCGACTTTAAATGGAGTCAGCTGCATATCCTGCTGTTCCGCACCATTAAAACCGTCACCATCGTGATGGTGCTGATCGCCTTCGCGGCCGGGTTTGGCGCGGTGATGACCTTTATGCAGCTGCCGACCATTATTACCGAGGCGTTCACCAGCCTCTCCGATAACAAATATGTGATTCTGATGTGCATCAACATCCTGCTGCTGGTGGTGGGCACGCTGATGGATATGGCGCCGCTGATTCTGATCCTGACGCCGGTGCTGCTGCCGGTGGCGACCGCGCTGGGGGTCGATCCGGTTCACTTCGGCATGATCATGCTGACTAACCTGGGTATCGGGCTGATTACGCCGCCGGTAGGCACCGTGCTGTTTGTGGCCAGCGCGGTGAGTAAGCAGAAGATTGAGCAGGTAGTCGGGGCGATGCTGCCGTTCTACGGCATGCTGTTCATTGTCCTGATGCTGATTACCTATATTCCCGCCATTTCGCTCTGGTTGCCGCGCCTGATGGGCGTGATGTAAGGCAATGAAAACCGGCCCGCTTGCGGGCCGTTTATTTTCCTGCGATGCACTCTGATAATCACCATTGAGTCTCAACCCTGCTGGCTGTTTCGTGGTAACGTGAGGGCTTAGTCTGAAGCGGTAAAGGCGACTCATGACCACCAGAAAAATTGATACCACGCTCGTCAGTGCAGGACGCAGCAAGCGTTATACCCAGGGCTCGGTGAACAGCGTGATTCAACGGGCCTCCTCGCTGGTTTTTGATACGGTCGCGGAGAAAAAACGCGCCACCGCCGGTCGGGCAAAAGGCGAACTCTTTTATGGCCGTCGTGGCACCCTGACGCACTTCGCGTTGCAGGATGCCATGACCGAGCTGGAAGGCGGCGCAGGCTGCGTGCTCTACCCCTGCGGCGCGGCTGCCGTGGCGAACGCAATTCTGGCGTTTGTCGACGCGGGCGACCACGTGCTGATGAGCGGCGCGGTCTACGAGCCGACGCAGGACTTCTGCACGAAAATCCTGGCGAAGCTGCAGGTGACAACGGGCTGGTTCGATCACTGCATCGGCAGTGAAATCGGTGAGCTGGTGCAGCCCAATACCCGCGTTGTCTTCCTGGAATCACCTGCCTCGATCACCATGGAAGTGCAGGATATTCCGGCGATTGTCGCAGCGGTTCGCGCTAAAGCGCCTGAAGCGGTCATCATGATCGACAACACCTGGGCGGCCGGTATTCTTTTTAACGCGCTGGCGCATGGCATCGATATTTCAATTCAGGCTGGCACCAAATATCTGATTGGTCACAGCGATGCGATGATTGGCACCGCAGTCGCCAATGCGCGCTGCATCGATCAGCTGCGCGAGAACTCCTATCTGATGGGCCAGATGGTCGATGCCGATACGGCCTACATGGCGAGCCGGGGTCTGCGTACGCTGGGCACCCGTCTGCGTCAGCATGAAGAGAGTGCGATTCAGGTGGCTGAGTGGCTGGCGGCGCGTCCCGAAGTGGCGCGCGTGAATCATCCGGCGCTGGCGCAAAGCAAAGGTCATGAATTCTGGCAGCGCGATTTTAACGGCAGCAGCGGCCTGTTCTCGTTCATCCTGCAGGAAAAATTAGACGCGCCTCAGCTGGCGGAATATCTCGATCACTTCCATCATTTCAGCATGGCTTACTCCTGGGGCGGCTATGAATCGCTGATCCTGGCGAATCAGCCCGAAGAGCTGGCAGAGATTCGTCCGGCGGGCGGCGTGGATTTCACCGGCACGCTGGTGCGACTGCATATTGGCCTGGAGCACGTTGACGACCTGCTGGCTGACCTGGAGGCCGGTTTTGCGCGCCTGACGCGCTGAGTCAGTTCAACAGAAAGTAAACAGATGGTAAACCGGGCTGTGGCGGCCCGCAGAGTTTGCCGGGCACCGGCTCATTTATTGTTAAAATTTATCCCGCATCGTTCAGGTTGTCAGTGAAATCACTGCGCTGCCTGAACGCAGACGGATTGTTCCTTGTGACGTGATGGAATCGCTAATGGGTGTTTTACACGAGATTGTCCAGGCGCTCTGGCATCAGGATTTTGCCGCGCTGGCAAATCCGGATGTGGTGTGGGTGGTGTACGGCGTGATGTTCCTGACGCTGTTTCTGGAAAATGGCCTGTTACCCGCCTCTTTCCTGCCGGGCGACAGCCTGCTGCTGCTGGCAGGCGCGATGGTGGCTAAAGGGGTGATGGATTTTGTGCCGACGATGGTGATCCTGACGACGGCCGCCAGCCTCGGCTGCTGGCTGAGCTATCTGCAGGGCCGCTGGCTGGGCAATACCCGACTGGTGAAGAGCTGGCTGATGCATCTGCCCGCACAGTATCACCAGCGCGCCTGGAATATGTTTAACCGTCACGGTCTGATGGCGCTGCTGGTCGGCCGTTTCCTCGCCTTTATCCGCACTATCCTGCCGACTATGGCAGGCATTGCGGGTTTACAGAATGGTCGCTTCCAGCTGTTTAACTGGCTCAGCGGCGTGCTGTGGGTCGGCATTGTAGTGACCTTTGGCTATGGCATCAGCCAGGTGCCGTTCATCAAGCGTCATGAAGATCAGGTGATGGCGATTCTGATGATCCTGCCGATGGTGTTGCTGGTGCTCGGCCTGTTCGGCAGCATCCTGGTGATCTGGAAACAGCGTCGCCAGAAACGCGCCTGACGCGCAGGAAACCTACTGACCCGCCGCCACTCAGGCGGACGGGTCCGCTACTGTCTGCCGCACACGATTGACCTCTTCCCCCGGCGTCACGCCAAAATAGCGTTTAAACTCCCGCGAAAACTGTGAGGGGCTTTCATAGCCGACCCGCACCGCCGCCGTACTCGCTTTCAGTCCGTCGTGCAGCATCAGCAATCGCGCCTGATGCAGACGATAGCGCTTGAGATACTGCAACGGCGAGGTCTGCGTCACCGCTTTGAAGTTATGGTGAAAGGCTGAAACGCTCATGTTCACTTCTGCCGCAAGCGCATCGACGCTGAGGTTTTCCGCATAGTGATTTTCAATCCGTCGCAGGGCGCGCGCGATCAGGCTGAACTGCGTCTGTCGGCTCACCAGTGAGAGCAGCGCGCCGCCAATCGGGCCGGTCAGCACGTAGTAGATAATCTCCCGCACGATGTGCGGTCCCAGCACCCGTGCATCGCGTGGCTGGGTCATCACATCCAGCAGCCGCTCAGCGGCACAGAGCATCGGTTCGGTCAGCCACGCGGAGTGAATGCCTGAAGTCTGCGGCTGCGGCTGAAACTGATCGTCATCACCGATTTCAATCAGCAAATCCTGAAGGCTGGCGGTATCGACGTTGAGGCACAGCCCGGCAATCGGTATCTCCGGCGAGGCCCAGGTTTCGCACTCCACCGGCAGCGGCACGGTCAGCATCAGGTACTTGCTGGCGTCATACTGAAATACGGTGCTGCCGAGATAGCCGGTTTTGCTGCCCTGAAACAGAATCACAATGCCGGGCTGATACATCATCGGCGTACGGGGACGATATTGATTCGCATAAATCAGCGACACATTTTCGACCGGACAGAGACGGTCATGACCGTGGGTCATTAATGTGACTACCTGCTGTGCCAGCCGGTGACACAGTGCATCGTGCGCCATAGCGACTCCTTTTTCGGGCAAAAATGCAGTGTGACGCGCGAATGCCTGAATCGCCAGCCACCTGGAGAATCAGGCAAGAAATTTACCGAATCGGGCATGCCAGCCACACCGCTGTTGTTGCACGAGCTGAGCAGGCTGAAAATTGTTGGCTAGACTTAAGCACAGTGAAATCTCACGGATTAACCGCAACGGAAAGGAGCAACTATGGCAGACCAACCCATTATCAAACTGCGCGATGGCAATATGATGCCGCAACTCGGCCTCGGTGTGTGGCAGGCCAGCATTGAAGATGCGCGTCATGCGGTGCTGAAAGCGCTTGAGGTCGGCTATCGCTCAATCGATACCGCCGCCGCCTATAAGAACGAAGAGGCGATTGGTCAGGCACTGCAGGAAACCGACGTCCCGCGTGAAGAGATTTTCGTGACCACCAAACTGTGGAACGACGATCAGCAGAACGTTCAGCAGGCGATGGAAACCAGCCTGGAGAAACTAAAGCTGGATCAGGTGGATCTCTATCTGATGCACTGGCCGTGCCCGGAGAAAGATAATTATGTTGATGCCTGGAAGAAGATGATCGAACTGCAGCAGCAGGGTCTGACTAAAAGCATCGGTGTCTGTAACTTCCATGAAGCGCACCTGAAGCGCCTGCTGGATGAAACCGGTGTGACGCCAGTCGTGAACCAGATTGAGCTGCACCCGATGCTGCAGCAGCGCACGCTGCATGCGTGGAACGCACTGCATCAGATCCAGACTGAATCCTGGAGTCCGCTGGCTCAGGGCGGTAAAGGGGTCTTCGATCAGGAGATCATTAAGTCGCTGGCGAAAAAATATGGCAAGACACCAGCGCAGATTGTGATCCGCTGGCATCTGGATAGCGGCCTGGTAGTGATTCCGAAGTCGGTGACGCCAGCACGCATCGAAGAGAACTTTAAGGTGTTCGACTTCCGTCTGGATAAGCATGAAGTGAGTGATATTGCGAAACTGGACAGCGGCAACCGTCTGGGACCCGACCCGGAAACCTTTAACTAAAAACCCTCAGCCCTGCAGTCGGGCCGAGAGAGTAACGCGGTCAGACGGGTTCTTCCCGCCTGACCGCGCTGTTATGCGGTGGGCTGCACTACCAGCTGACCCGCCGTGCCGCGATCGGCAAGTTCCAGCGTCTGACTGTAATAGACGAACGGGAAGTGATCGGACGAACTCTGTGGGAAGGTCACCATCAGTTCCACGCTGCCATCGACCCACACCGTATCTTTCCAGCCACGATCCTCGCCCATCGGCTGTGCACCATTCACACTTTTAATCAGGAACATCACGCCCTGAATATGCAGCGACTGTGGCCGGTCCGCGTGCAGGATCCAGCGCTCAAAGGTGCCCTGCTGCGTGGTGGTGTCAATGCGGTTCATATCCCAGAGCGCGCCGTTAATGCCCGGCATGCTGTCACCGATGCGGAATTCGCGGGTGCGAACCGCCACACCATCCAGAATCTGATCGGCCAGCAGCCGCATCGGCAGATTATCCGTCACCAGCGGCAGTAAGCCGGTAGGTCGCAGCGTCAGGATCAGCGTTGAGGTCAGAATAGAAGATGGCTCAAAGAAACCGCGCAGCCGATCCATAATGCCCGCCGCCGTGCCTGCAGTAATCGATACTTCATCGCCCTGCGACATATCTACCAGCACTTCGCGGCGTTCGCCTGGTGCCAGTGACAGTCGCTGCACCGCGACCGGTGCAGGCAGATAGCCCTGATCGCTGGCGATGACCATAAACGGCCGATTGTCGCTGAGCACCATCTCATAGCGGCGCGCATTCGAGGCGTTGAGCAGGCGCAGACGTACCCAGCCGCGTGACACTTCCACAAACGGATTACGCACGCCATTCACCAGCAGCGTATCGCCCAGGAAGCCACCATCCTGCGGCGGGTCATAGACCGGCGTGGCAAAGTTATCGAGCCGCTTGTCCTGAATGATAATCGGGAAGTCATCGACGCCATAATGCTTCGGCAACGGCAGCTGCCGGCCGATATCATCTTCCACCAGCCACATACCCGCCAGACCGTTGTAGATGTGCGGCGCCATGCGGTTTGGCGTGTTGGCGTGATACCAGCAGGTTGCAGCCGCCTGACGAATCGGCAGCACCGGCGACCAGTCGACACCGGCCGACATCATACGCGGCGCGCCACCCATCAGTGCGCCCGGCAACTGCAGGCCGCTGATAGTCATCGAGACCGGCTCGTTCAGCCGGTTGCTGTAGATCAGCTTAACGTCGTCGCCGCTGTAAACCCGTACGGTCGGGCCAAGATAGAGGCCATTGATGCCCCACACCGGCACTTTGTTATTGTCGCCATTAAAAGACCAGTGGCTGCGCTGCATTGTCAGAAACAGCGGCTGGCCGCGACGGGATTCCAGCAACGGCGGAATCGGAAGTAGCGTATCGCCATTAGCTGAAGAAGCGGCGTGCGCCGCATGAGGTAATACACTGGCGCTAAGCGCCGCTCCGGCAGAAAGCTGGATGAACTGACGTCTGCTGAAAGACATAAAACTTCTGACCCTTTACGCGTGGCGCTAAGCGCCGACCCTGTTTTTATTGCTCTGATTTGCTGTGCTGCGTTCACGGCGAGCCGGAAAAGGCCCACCGTGCGGCATCCATGCAGGATAGTTCGGCGAGTGGTTCGCCGGTCAGATTTTTCCGTTTTTTTCGCGTTCTGCGACTTCGGCGTTCAGCTCTTCCAGCTTTGCCGCCATCTGTTCGCGACAGTGAGTCGCCAGCTTACGCACCGACGAGGACTCAAACGCTTTTACATCAATCGGTGGCAGCATCTCAACAATAACCAGGCCGTTTTTCCAGCGGTTGAGGTTGATCTTGCCATGAGTGTTCGAGACCACAATCGGAATGATCGGCACACCCGCCGCCACGGCAGCGTGGAAAGCCCCGGTTTTAAATGGCAGCAGGCCACGACCACGACTGCGCGTTCCCTCGGGGAACATCCAGATCGAAATACGCTTACTGTTGAACTGATCCACCAGTTCACCAATGGTGCCGCGCGCTTTAGCCCGGTCATCGCGATCAATCAGCAAGTTACCGGTCAGCCAGTAGAGCAGGCCAAAAAACGGCACCCATAGCAGGCTCTTCTTGCCCACGGTGACCGTATAGGGCTGCACCATTTTGGCCGCGGTAACCATGTCGTAGTTGTTCTGATGGTTAGCGATGTAGATCGCATTACCATAATTATCCGCGCCTTCCGGTCTGCGCAGTTCTACTTTAAGGCCAAACACCGTCGACAATTTGCCGAGCAGACGACCAAACGTCGCGACGTGGCGCGGATCGCGTGGTGTAAAAAGACACCAGATACAGCCAAAGATACAGACTAAGATCGAATAAATGACGACGATAATGGCACGCAGAATCAGTAACATAGTTCCCTCATTGAGCCACGGCTGACGCAGGGTCAGCCGGGTAGTTTACGCTTCGCTATCCGGGCTCGCCGGACGCGCAGGCGCATCCAGTTCAACACGATCAATTTTTTGCAGGCCGCGCGGTAACAGCGTGCCGCGACGTCCGCGATCGGCGCGGAATTTCTGTAGCTCTTCACTGCGCAGCAGCATTTTACGCTTGCCCACGTGCAGCGTGATAGCACTGCCCGGCGGCAGAATCATCAGCCAGGCCAGCTTGTCCTGACCGGCAGCCGCTTCCGCTGATGGAATCGAGATGATTTTGTTGCCCTTGCCTTTCGACATCTGCGGCAGCTCGCCGACCGGGAACATCAGCATCCGTCCCGCCTGAGTGATCGCCAGCAGCATGTCATCTTCATGATGCACTGCCATCGGCGTCATTACGCGGGCATTTTCCGGCAGCGTCAGCAGCGCTTTACCGGCGCGGTTACGTGATACCAGATCGCTGAAGGTACAGATAAAGCCGTAGCCCGCATCAGAAGCCATCAGCAGACGCTGGTCATCCGGCTCCATCAGCACCTGTTCAACCACCGCACCCGGCGGTGGCGTCAGCTTGCCGGTCAGCGGCTCGCCCTGGCCGCGCGCGGAAGGCAGCGACGTCGGATCCAGCGTGTAGCTGCGGCCGGTTGAGTCGATAAAGGCCACCGGCTGATTGCTCTTGCCGCGTGCTGCAGCCAGATAGCTGTCGCCCGCTTTGTAGCTCAGTCCGGCCGGATCGATATCGTGACCTTTGGCGCTGCGCACCCAGCCCATCTGCGACAGTACAATGGTGACCGGTTCAGACGGCACCAGCTCGGTTTCGCTCAGGGCTTTGGCTTCTTCACGCTCATGCAGTGGCGAACGACGATCGTCGCCGTAGCTGGCGCTGTCAGCCTGTAACTCTTTCTTCAGCAGGGTGTTCATCTTGCGTTCAGAGGCCAGCGTAGCCTGCAGCTGATCGCGCTCTTTTTCCAGATCCGCCTGCTCGCCACGAATCTTCATCTCTTCCAGTTTTGCCAGGTGGCGCAACTTCAGTTCGAGGATCGATTCGGCCTGGGTTTCGCTGATGCCAAACCGTGACATCAGAACCGGCTTCGGCTCATCCTCAGTACGGATGATCTCGATCACCTCATCGATGTTCAGGAACGCAACCAGCAAACCTTCCAGGATATGCAGGCGACGCAGCACGCGATCCAGCCGGTAGTTAAGACGACGTTTGACCGTATCGCGGCGGAACACCAGCCATTCGGTCAGGATCTCATGCAGGTTTTTCACTGCCGGACGGTTATCCAGCCCGATCATGTTGAGGTTAACGCGGTAGCTCTTCTCAAGATCGGTGGTGGCGAACAGATGGTTCATCACCTGATCGAGATCGACGCGATTGGAGCGCGGCACGATCACCAGGCGGGTCGGGTTCTCGTGATCCGATTCATCACGCAGATCCTCCACCATCGGCAGCTTTTTATTGCGCATCTGGTTAGCAATCTGCTCCAGCACGCGCGCGCCTGACACCTGATGTGGCAGCGCGGTGATCACTGCCTCGCCCTCTTCCTTCTTCCATATCGCACGCTGGCGTATGGAGCCGCGACCGGTCTGATAGATTTTGCGGATTTCGTCACGCGGCGTAATGATCTCCGCCTCGGTAGGATAATCAGGGCCCTGGACAATATCCAGCAGCTGTTCCAGCGTGGTTTTCGGCGAGTCGATCAGCGCGATAGCGGCCTGAGCCACTTCGCGCAGGTTGTGTGGCGGAATATCAGTCGCCATGCCAACGGCAATGCCGGTGGTTCCGTTCAGCAGAATGTTGGGCAGGCGCGCCGGAAGCATCTTCGGCTCCTGCAGCGTGCCGTCGAAGTTCGGCTGATAATCGACCGTACCCTGGCCCAGCTCACCCAGCAGCAGCTCGGCATATTTAGACAAGCGGGATTCGGTGTAACGCATCGCCGCGAACGACTTGGGATCATCCGGCGCACCCCAGTTACCCTGGCCGTCAACCAGCGGATAACGGTAGGAGAAGGGCTGCGCCATCAGCACCATCGCTTCATAGCAGGCGCTGTCGCCGTGCGGATGGTATTTACCCAGCACGTCACCCACGGTACGCGCCGATTTTTTGAATTTTGCGCTGGCGCTCAGTCCCAGTTCAGACATGGCGTAAACGATACGTCGCTGAACCGGCTTTAATCCGTCGCCAATGTAAGGCAGGGCGCGGTCCATGATGACGTACATCGAGTAGTTTAAGTACGCATTCTCGGTGAATGTGTGCAGGGCAAGACGCTCTGCACCATCCTGAGTCAGTTCACTCATTAATTTCTCATCCTCACATCGTGGCCCACAACGGCGGGACACCCGGCGGTGGTTTGGCGAGGATAGTACCTTATTCCCTGGTGTTAGTCACAGGGGAAGCGCGGGACAAGAGGCGTCCCGCCACGCGATTTTATGTGCCGGAGACACGCTGGATTCAGACCGGCAAGTGCCTGACCTCTCTGCGGAAGTGGATCAGGGCTTTGCGCCCATCCACTGGCGGGCAATGTCACCATATTCGCCAGTGGCGGTGCTGAGATGCACCCACTGATCGACATAGAGCTTCCAGCTGATGTCATCACGCGGGATCATGTAAGCCTTCTCGCCATACTGCAGCGGTTTGTCGGGATTGATCGCACAGAGCGTCGGGTAATGCTGCTGCTGAAAACGCGCTTCTGAGGCATCGGTAATCATCACATCCGCCTTGTTGTCCACCAGCTGCTGGAAGATGGTGACGTTATCGTGGAACAGCGTCAGTGAGGCTGTCGGCAGATGACTGTGTACAAAGGCTTCGTTGGTGCCGCCCGCCGGTTCAATCAGCCGCACGTCAGGCCGGTTGAGCTGTTCGATGGTCTGGAAGCGATCTTTGTCCGTGCAGCGCACCAGCGGGATTTTGCCATCCACATCCAGCGGCCGGGCGAACCAGGCGGTCTGCTGACGTTTCAGCGTGACGGAGACGCCGCCAACAGCGATATCGCACTGCTTTGCCAGAAAGTCAGGCATCAGGGTTTTCCAGGTAGTCGGTACCCACTGCACTTTCGCGCCGAGCGACGTCGCCAGCGCGTTCGCCATGCTGATATCCAGCCCTTCATACTGACCATCGGGACGCAGGTAGCTGTAAGGCTTGTAATCCCCGGTGGTGCAGACCTTAAGTGTTTTAGAACTGAGAATGGTGTCGAGATGAGACTGTGCCTGGACAGCACCGCTGGCCAGCAGCAAAGAGAGGACAATTTTTTTCATTTTACGTTTTTTCATTGATGGTTTTGATGATGAGTTTGCCCGTCGATGGTGCCATAAACCGGCGTATTGTTGCTGCCACAGCAAAAGTCTTGTGATCAACCTCCCATTTTTCTGGGGCCCTGGTACGCGTAAGCTGGGCGCCATATTCAGGAAACGAGGCAATCTATTCATGAGCAAGATTTTAATTATCGATGGCGGCAAAACCTTTGCCCATTCTAAAGGCGAACTGAACCACACCCTGACCGATGTCGCGGCCAGCCAGCTGCGTGATATGGGCCATGAGGTGTCAGTAACCGTGGCTGACAGCAACTATGTGGTTGCGGATGAAGTGCAGAAATATGTCGACAGCGATGTGGTGATTTATCAGATGCCAGGCTGGTGGATGGGCGAACCCTGGACGGTTAAGCGTTATATCGATGAAGTCTTTACCGAAGGCCACGGCTCGCTCTACGCCAGCGATGGTCGCACCCGCTCCGATGCCGCGAAGAAGTACGGTTCCGGCGGTCTGTTGCAGGGCAAAAAATATATGCTGTCACTGACCTGGAATGCGCCGCTGCAGGCCTTTACTGACCCGGAGCAGTTCTTTGAAGGCGTCGGCGTCGACGGTCTCTATCTGCACTTCCACAAAGCCAACCAGTTCCTGGGAATGGAAGCGCTGCCGACCTTTATCTGTAACGACGTGATTAAAGCGCCGGACGTGCCACGCGATATTGCCGCTTATCGGACCCATCTTAGCCGCGTTTTTGCGTAAGATGGTTGGGGGCTATCCCCTATTTTCCCACGAAAGAGGAATTCGCGAATGTTAACAGTCGTTGCTGAAATTTGTGTTAAACCCGGTCGCCGTCAGGCCGTGCTGGATGCGGTGAAGAAGCTGATCCCGCTGGTCTTAGAAGAAGATGGCTGCCATCAGTATGACGCGCTGCTGGACCATCAGGCGCAGGTGCCGTGGAAGCAGAACTCGCCGGACTCCATTTTCATGCTGGAACAGTGGGAAACGCTACGCCATCTGGAGCAGCATCAGCAGATGCCGCACATGGATGCGCATCGCGCCATCATTAAAGATGATGTGGTGGATGTGAAGATTCTGGTGCTGGAACCGAGCGCCTGATTATTGCTGAAGGCTTAATCCCTGTTGAGTAGCCGGAGTTAAGCCTGGTGATAAATTCCGGCCACCGTCGCTGTGAGATCGAGCCGGCACAGGGATCAGGGTCAGATCGGAAAAACGCAAAAGCTGTCATCCATGACATGCTCGGCCCGCGTCGTCCCTGACGCGGGACGTTTTCCTCCTCTGACCCTGGTCCCTGCGTGCTGAGCTAATGCGTTGCGGTAAGATGCGCCCGAGTGCAGAATTGTCACCCATCTGAACCTCTGTCCTGCGACAGAGGTTTTTTGTTTGTGACAGACCGGTTCAGAGCAACTGTCGCCGATCAATCTCGTTGCGAAGAAAATCCAGAAAGCAGCCGATGCGCGAAGAGAGCGTCGTGTTACGGTAATAGACCGCATGCACCGGCAGGCGCAGATCGCGGGTTTCAGCGGGGAGGACCGGCACCAGCCGGCCAGCCGCGCAATCTTCCCGGCTGACAAAGTCGGAGAGGCGTGCAATGCCCTGTCCTGCCAGCGCCAGCTGCCGGATGGTTTCGCCGCTGGAAGCAGAGAGAGTCGGTTTAATGCGCATGAAATTGCCGTCGGACTGCCAGACCGGCCAGACGTTGAGGGTGTCAGGGTAACTAAAGCCGATGGTTTGATGCTGCGCGAGGTCGGCAACGCTTTGCGGCGTGCCCGCTTTCGCCAGATAGGCCGGGCTGGCCATCAGCCGGATCGCACTGCTGCCAAGCATTCGGGCGCGCAGCGTGGAATCACGCAGTTCGCCGATACGAATGGCAATGTCGGTCTGCTGCTCCAGCAGATCGATCATGATGTCGTCGGTATTCAGTTCAAGCTGGATCAGGGGATAGCGGGCGCGGAAATCGTCCACTAGCGGCACAATTACATGCAGCATAAAGGGCGTGGCAGCGTTCACCCGCAGCCGTCCTGACGGCATCTCGCGCCGCAGGGCAATCTGCTCTTCGGCCTGCTCAACCGAGGCCAGGATCTGGCGCGCATGCTCCAGAAAAACCTGTCCCTCTTCGGTCAGCGCCAGCCGTCGGGTGGTGCGATGCAACAGGGTAGTCTGCAGCTTACTCTCCAGCCGCGACAACGCCCGGCTGACGCCCGAACTGGTCTGCGCCAGCTGGGATGCCGCCGCGGTAATAGAACCGCTGTCCACCACCGCCACCCAGGCGCGTAGCTCTTCCAGGGTAATCTTCACAATGGTTACTGTCTCTGCTCTGAATCTGCCAGGTTCTCTGAGAATGTGCTGGCTGAAGCACAAAGAGAACAGGACGCTTTCGCGTCCTGTTTTTTACACTTCGATATCGGCCTTATCGCCTTTTTCCTGCAACCAGTTACGCCGGTCTTCGGAACGTTTCTTCGCCAGCAGCATATCCATCATGCGCAGCGTCTGGTCGATATTCTCTTCGCTGATGGTCAGCTGGACCAGGCGGCGGGTATTCGGATCCAGCGTCGTTTCGCGCAGCTGCAGCGGGTTCATCTCGCCCAGCCCTTTAAAGCGCTGAACGTTAGGTTTGCCCTTTTTGCGTTTCAGCTGCTCCAGCACGCCCTCTTTCTCATCTTCATCCAGCGCGTAGTAGACCTCTTTGCCGAGATCGATGCGGTAGAGCGGCGGCATGGCAACGTAGACGTGACCATTTCTGACCAGTGAGCGAAAATGCTTCACGAACAGCGCACAGAGCAGCGTAGCGATGTGCAGACCATCGGAGTCCGCATCCGCCAGAATGCAGATCTTGCCATAGCGCAGCTGCGAAAGATCTTCGCTGTCAGGATCGATACCGATCGCCACGGAAATATCGTGCACTTCCTGCGACGCCAGCACCTCATCGGAAGAGACTTCCCAGGTGTTAAGGATCTTACCTTTAAGCGGCATGATCGCCTGATATTCACGATCGCGCGCCTGCTTGGCCGATCCGCCTGCCGAGTCCCCTTCGACCAGGAACAGTTCTGTTTTATTCAGATCCTGCGCGGTGCAGTCCGCCAGTTTGCCCGGCAGCGCCGGACCGCTGGTGAGCTTTTTACGCACCACTTTCTTGGCCGCCCGCATACGCCGCTGGGCGCTGGAAATTGCCAGTTCAGCCAGCTGTTCTGCCGTCTGAATATTCTGATTCAGCCACAGGCTAAAGGCATCTTTTACCACGCCAGAGACAAAGGCTGCGCACTGACGTGAAGAGAGGCGTTCTTTGGTCTGCCCGGCGAATTGCGGATCCTGCATCTTGACCGACAGCACATAGGCACAGCGATCCCAGATATCTTCCGCAGAGAGCTTCACGCCACGCGGCAGGATATTGCGGTATTCGCAGAACTCGCGCATCGCATCCAGCAGCCCCTGACGCAGACCGTTGACGTGAGTCCCGCCCTGCATGGTCGGGATCAAGTTAACGTAGCTTTCAGTTAACAGCTCGCCGCCTTCCGGCAGCCACAACAGCGCCCAGTCCACCGCTTCCACATCGCCAGCAAAGCTGCCGACAAAGGGTTTTTCCGGCAACGTCGGTAAGCCATCTACCGCTTCGCACAGGTAATCTGTCAGACCATCTTCGTAGCACCAGCGCTGTTCGGTATTATTCAGCTTGTCTTTAAAAACAATCTCAACGCCAGGGCAGAGTACCGCTTTGGCTTTCAGCAGATGGGATAAGCGTGACACCGAGAAACGCGGGCTGTCGAAGAAGCTTTCATCAGGCCAGAAATGGACGCGCGTACCGGTGTTGCGTTTCGCCACGGTGCCGGTGACCGTGAGATCCTGAACTTTGTCGCCATTTTCAAACGCCATGTCATAAATTTCGCCATTACGGCGCACCGTGACTTCGACGCGTTTTGACAGGGCGTTAACCACCGAGATGCCGACGCCGTGCAGGCCGCCCGAGAACTGATAGTTTTTATTGGAGAACTTGCCACCTGCGTGCAGACGACACATGATCAGCTCGACGGCTGGCACGCCCTCTTCCGGGTGGATATCCACCGGCATGCCGCGACCATCATCAATCACTTCCAGCGACTGGTCAGCGTGCAGGATCACTTCAACCCGCTTCGCGTGGCCGCCCAGCGCCTCATCGACGCTGTTATCAATCACTTCCTGACCCAAATGGTTGGGCCGCGTCGTATCGGTGTACATGCCCGGACGACGGCGAACAGGCTCAAGGCCAGTCAGGACCTCAATGGCATCCGCGTTATAGTTTGATTGACTCATCGTAAATGTCTGATTAGAAGGGTGAAATGGGGTGCGATTTCCGCATTACTCAGGGATGATTCAGACCGAGAAAGTCCAGAATCTGCGGGAAATGGCGCTCGAATCCAGTAAATGTATGATTGCCGCCCTCTTCTACCGTGTGACGGCACGCGCTGTAATAGTCGAGCGCCTGTCGGTAATCGAGAACTTCATCGCCGGTCTGTTGCAGCAGCCAGAGTAAATCGGGCGCTTCCAGCGGTTCAATCTGCATTACTTTGAGATCGTAAATGTGGCGTGACTCTAACACATATTGCTGGCCCGTGTAGGGATTCTGATTTTCGCCCAGGAAATCCGCCAGCAGCTCAAAAGGCCGTACCGCGGGATTGACGACCACGGCCGGCAGCATAAAACATTGCGACAGCCAGGTGGCGTAATAACCGCCCAGCGAAGAGCCCACCAGCCCCAGGGTTTCGCCACTGCGGCTCAGCACCAGATCTTCCAGCATGGCAGCGGCATCGGCCGGAAAGGTCGGCAACTGGGGCACAATCATTTCGATTTCCGGATGCTGCGTCTCTAACCATTGCCGGAACTGAGTCGCTTTCGCCGACTGCGGCGAGCTGTTGAAACCGTGCAGATAGAGCAATGCCGCCACGCGTCAGTATCCTTCTGAGTCTAAGTCGGGACGAAAAGCGTCGGTGTCGAGCCGGTTCACTTCGGTCTCAAGACCGCCATCGGGATGCAGCGTAAACCAGCGCCAGCCGGGAGCCACGGTATCGATCGCAAAACTGGTACAGTGCGGTTTGAACTGAACGCAGGTGGATGGCGTCGCCAGTACCCGGCGGCCATGCCACTCCATATCCAGCTCCTGGTGAATATGACCACAGACCAGCGTCCGGGCTAACGGGTAGCGCTGCAACACGGCATCAAGCTGATGGGAATTGCGCAGGCTGTGCTGATCGAGCCAGGTACAGCCAGAAGCCAGCGGATGGTGATGCAGCATAACCAGCGTATGCCGTTGCGGAAAGCGGGCCAGCGCGTTGTCGAGCCACTCCAGCTGATAGTCGCTCAGCATCCCATGCGGGACACCGTAGACCTGGCTGTCGAGCAACACGATCTGCCACTGCTCACCCACCAGCACCTGCTTGTGGGCATTGATGTGCGATGCGGCCAGCGTGTCGACCATCGCAGGCTGAAAATCGTGATTACCTGGCAACCAGACACAGGGCCGCGGCAAACGTGAGATACCCTCAGCGAAATGCTGATAGGCTTCGATAGAGTGATCCTGGGCGAGATCGCCGGTGGCGATGATCAGGTCGTAGTCGCGATGTTGCGCAATAATCGCATCCAGCACCGCTTCATAGCTCGACCAGGTATTCACCCCAAGCAGCGATTCATGTTTTCCCGCGAACAGGTGGGTATCCGTGATTTGCAAAATCCTGATTTCGGAACCGTTCGCTGCAGGAAGAGTTAGCAGGCTATCCAAAGCGTTTCCTTCGTCTCCACGCCATTTACTGCATTATACGCATCAGCAGACCGGAACTGCCATCGCGCCATGTGCCAGGCAGTAGCGCAGCCAGTCTGCGAGAAACTGGTTTATCTGATGTTTTTCATCGCGCTGATGCAATTTTTTATTAGGATAATCATAGCGCGCTTTGAAACGATAGATCTGTTGAGTTGAACACACTTCGGCGACCATTGCATCGTGATAGAGCCTGACCGACATTGAGGGCAGGCTCCAGTAACTCACGGCAGGCGCGACCTGGCGGATCTCTACCAGCGTGGTGTAGCGTGTCGACTCCTGGATCGTCAGCTGATAACGTGCGCCACTCACCTGATAGATCACCGATTCTCCCGCCTCATCGTTACGCGGCAGCAGGCGGCGTAACTGGGCGAAATTGGTTTCGCAGAGCCGCATCATTTCGGGAAAGTCAGGGGTATAGCGCTGTTTCATTTTTGTATCCACTCTTCGCGTAGTTTTTCATGGTGCAACGCCAGCCATTGCAGGGCGATGACAGACGCCGCATTATCGATTATCCCCTCTTCCACCCAACGGTAAGCCTGTTCGCGACTCACCACATGGACAAGAATATCCTCATTCTCTTCCTCCAGACCATGGCATCCCTCTGCCTGGCTGGCATCCACTTCCCCAATCAGCACCGACAGACGCTCGCTGGTGCCGCCAGGGCTGGCCAGATAGCTAAGCATAGGCTTAACCCGGCCGACTTCTAATCCTGCTTCTTCAACGGCTTCGCGGCGTACAACCTGTTCAACAGATTCACCCGGCTCAATAATGCCGGCGACCATCTCCAGCAGCCAGGGCGAAGCACTGCTGTCATAAGCCGGGATGCGGATCTGTTCAATCAGCACCACTTCATCGCGTAAGGGATCATAAGGTAGCAGCACGGCGGCATGTCCGCGCTCAAAAACTTCGCGCTGCACTTCTCCACTCATTTCGCCATTAAACTGGCGGTGGCGGAAGCGGTAACGTTCGACGGAAAAAAAACCATCATAGACGGTTTCGCGTGCAATAATTTCTACATCGTTTTTTGTGAAAGTCACAGGGGATTTTTTTTCTTCCGGCATCATCAGGTTCCTTGTGCAGATTGGGGTGGAGCGAAAAAAGCCTGTCACCGTGCTCCATGTAAGTGGTTCTTTCTGAATTATTTACGTAAATTAGGGGGAG
Source organism: Pantoea sp. R13S299 (assembly GCF_048515925.1). Taxonomy (NCBI): domain Bacteria; kingdom Pseudomonadati; phylum Pseudomonadota; class Gammaproteobacteria; order Enterobacterales; family Erwiniaceae; genus Pantoea; species Pantoea sp. R13S299. The sequence continues at coordinate 171,385 of NZ_JBLYEF010000004.1, read as the reverse complement.
AAGGCACGTTCAGCCAACTTATCTCACAGTTGCCCTCTGCTAGAATCGGCGATAATTTTTTGGCCTACCCGGCAGCGCACCCACTGCAATTTGCTGCAACAAAAGGAATGCAAATGAAAAAACTGCTCCCATTTTTTATTGGGCTGAGCCTGGGCGGTTTCAGCTTCGCCAGCCAGGCCGAAGACCTGCTTCAGGTTTACCAGCAAGCACGTCTGAGCAACCCGGATCTGCGCAGCGCCGCTGCCGATCGCGATTCTGCCTTTGAGAAAATCAACGAAGCGCGTAGCCCATTATTACCCCAGCTCGGCCTGGGTGCAGACTACACCTATAACAACGGTTATCGCGACAGCAGTGGTCTCCATTCCAACACGACCAGCGGCTCGCTGCAATTAACCCAGACTATTTTCGACATGTCGAAATGGCGCGCACTGACACTGCAGGAAAAAGCTGCCGGTATTCAGGATGTGACCTATCAGGTGGCACAGCAGGATCTGATTCTGAACACTGCGACCGCCTACTTCAACGTGCTGAAAGCGATTGATACGCTTTCTTACACCGAAGCGCAGAAACAGTCGATCTACCGCGAACTGGACCAGACGACTCAGCGCTTTAACGTAGGCCTGGTTGCTATTACTGACGTTCAGAACGCCCGTGCGCAGTATGACAGCGTGCTGGCTAACGAAGTGACCGCGCGTAACAACCTTGATAACAACGTTGAAACACTGCGTCAGATCACCGGCATGGATTACATGTCGCTGGCTTCGCTGAGCATCGATCGCTTCAGAACCGATAAGCCCGATGCGGTGAGCGCCCTGCTTAAGCAGGCCGAAGCCCGTAACCTGTCGCTGCTCTCTGCGCGTCTGAACCAGGATTTAGCCCGTGAGCAGATTCGCTCCGCTGAAGCGGGTCATATGCCGACGCTGGGTCTGACTGCCTCTACCGGCCTGTCAAACAGCAAATATGGCGGCAGCCGTGCGAACCAGAGCCAGGGTTCAACTGACTCCATTACCGGTTCTAACCAGGTTGGCCTGAGCTTCTCACTGCCACTCTATAGCGGCGGCAGCGTCACCTCTCAGGTGAAACAGGCGCAGTACAGCTTCGTCAGCGCCAGCGAATCGCTGGAAAGCGCACACCGTTCAGCCGTCCAGACAGTACGCTCATCGTTTAACAACGTGAATGCGTCTATCAGCAGCATCAACGCCTACAAACAGGCCGTGGTCTCTGCGCAAAGCTCTCTGGATGCGTCAGAAGCAGGCTATCAGGTTGGTACGCGTACCATCGTCGATGTGCTGGATGCGACGACCGTGCTCTACAACGCTAAGCAGCAGCTTTCTGATGCGCGTTATAGCTACCTGATTAACCAGCTGAATATCAGCTATGCACTGGGTACGCTCAATGAGCAGAGCCTGCAGAAACTGAACAGCCAGCTGGGTAAAGAGATCCCGACTTCACCGGAAACGGTGGCACCGGAAAATGCACAACAGACCGCACGTGTGGATAGCGGTCCGGTGGCAACCGGCTCTTCTGAGGCAGCGCGTCCTGCAGCTCGCCACAGCAGCGGTAACCCTTTCGGTAATTAATCAGTGGACGGGCTGCTTTGCGGCCCGTCTCTCTGTTGAACGTATAACTAAGTAAAGATCCCTGTTGTATCAGGCCTCCAGCTTCAATTTTACCCCCCCTTCCCCTATTCTATGCGCTACCTTTGGGCACAGGATAATCATAATGAAACGCACAAAATCTATTCGCTATGCCGCTTTTCGTAAGAGCTGGCAGGCACGCCATTTAACGCCCGTTGCTATCGCCGTTTCGGCGGTATTTATGCTGGCTGGCTGCGAACAGAACGATGAAACTGTTTCGATGTACCAGAACGCGGATGACTGTTCGAAAGCCAATCCGGGTCAGAGTGCGCAATGTACTACCGCATTCAATGAAGCCAAAAAAGAGGCGGAACGTACCGCGCCAAAATATGCCACGCGTGAAGATTGTGTCGCTGAGTTTGGTGAAAACCAGTGTCAGCAGACACCGGCTCAGGCGGGCGTGGGCACCACTAATGCCGAGTCACAGCAGAGCGGCGGCAGCTTCTGGATGCCACTGATGGCGGGTTACATGATGGGCCGCATGATGGGTGGTGGTTCGGGCTTTGCGCAGCAACCGCTGTTCTCCCCGAAAAATGCCCGCAGCCCGGCCAACGGCCAGTTTGTTGATGCATCCGGCCGTAATTATGGTGCTGCCACCTCCGGCAAAACCATGACCGTGCCTAAAACCGCGATGGCACCAAAACCGGCAACCACCTCCACCATTACCCGTGGTGGCTTTGGTGAAACCGTCGCGAAGCAGAACAGCATGCAGCGTAGCAGCGCCAGCGGCACATCCAGCCGCTCAATGGGAGGCTAACGCCCCGATGGAACGCATTGCCATTTCAGAACGCCCAGGCTGGCGCGAAAAAGCCACCGAGTTCGGTTTTCGTTTTCACACCATGCATGGCGAACCCTACTGGTGTGAAGATGCTTATTACCAGTTCACGCTGGCGCAAATCGAGCATCTGGAAGAGGTGACCGCCGAGTTGCATCAGATGTGCCTGCAGGTAGTGGAAAAAGTGGTCAACAGCGAAGCGCTGCTGACTAAATTCCGCATTCCGAAACACACCTGGGACTTCGTACGCGATTCGTGGCATCAGCGTCAGCCATCGCTTTACTCACGCCTTGATCTCGCCTGGGATGGCAAAGGCGATGTGAAGTTGCTGGAGAACAATGCCGATACGCCGACCTCACTGTATGAAGCGGCGTTTTTCCAGTGGCTATGGCTCGAAGATCAGCTCAATGCCGGTCAGCTCCCTGCAGGCAGCGATCAGTTTAACAGCCTGCAGGAAAAGCTGATTGAACGCTTTGCCGCGTTACATCAGCAGCACGGCTTTAACTGGCTGCACTTCGCCTGCTGCCGCGACACCGACGAAGATCGTGGCACCGTACAGTATCTTCAGGATTGCGCCACCGAAGCCGGTCTGCCGAGTGAATTCCTTTACATGGATGAGATTGGTCTGGGCGAGAAAGGGGAATTTACCGACGCTCAGGATCAGGTGATTAGCAACCTGTTCAAGCTCTATCCGTGGGAGTTTATGCTGCGTGAGATGTTCTCTACCAAACTGGGTGATGCTGGCGTGCGCTGGCTGGAACCGGCATGGAAAAGCATTATCTCGAACAAAGCCTTGCTGCCGTTGCTGTGGGAGATGTTCCCGAATCACCCTAACCTGCTGCCCGCCTGGTTCGCCGAAGATGACGTGCCGCACATGGACAAATATGTGGTGAAGCCGCTGTTTTCACGTGAGGGGGCCAACATCCGGATCGTAGAAAATGGTCAGGAGATTGCCCGCGTTGATGGGCCATACGGCGAAGAGGGAATGATCGTCCAGCAGTTCCATCCGCTGCCTAAATTTGGCGACAGCTATACGCTGATCGGCAGCTGGCTGATTGACGATCAACCGGCCGGGATCGGACTGCGCGAAGATCGCGACCTGATCACTCAGGATCTTTCCCGTTTCTATCCTCACGCTTTTATCGGTTAATGCACCGTGGTAATAACAGGCCAGCTTCTGGCCTGTTTTCTCTTAGCTTCGCCCTAACCTACCTGAACCGACAACATGCTGATGGCACCCATCTCCATCCCGTCAATCGGGATGCTGATTGCCTCATCCGGCTGACGTGCGCCAAGCACGTAGAGCAGCGGCAGATAGTGCTCAGGCGTCGGGTTAGAGAGCGCCGCACCCGGATGGTCCATAAAGTTAACCAGCGGATGAGAAGCCGCATCGCTCTGCACCGCCAGGTTATCGCGGACATACTGTTCAAAACTGCTGGCCCATGGATAGACTTCGCTGTTGCCATCCCAGCCCACTTTACGCAGGTTATGCACCACGTTGCCGCTGGCGACAATCATCACACCCTGATCGCGCAGCGCCGCCAGTTGCTGGCCCATCTCAAAGTGCCATGCCGCGGGTTTAGTGCCATCAATGCTGAGCTGCACAACCGGGATATCGGCATCCGGATACATCTTAATCAGGACGCCCCAGGAACCATGATCGAATCCCCACTCATAATCCAGCTTCACCTCGACGGGTGCTAACTGCTCCACCAGCTGCTGAGCCAGTTCAGGCGATCCCGGCGCCGGATAGCGCGTATCAAAGAGCGCCTGCGGAAAGCCGCCAAAATCATGAATGGTTTTTGGCTCTGCCATTGCCGTCACAGCGGTGCCGCGCGTATACCAGTGCGCCGAAACCGCAATAATCGCGCGTGGACGTGGCAGAGTGTCGCCTGCGTGACGCCATGCGGCGGTATAGCGGTTCTCTTCAAGGGCGTTCATCGGGCTGCCATGACCCAAAAACAGCGCTGGCATTCGTAACTGGCTCATTCGTGATCCCCGGGATCGATTATCTGATAGCCACTACGATACGCGCATTCGGCGCTTTATCACGCTGATAAGCGTGATGGAGATTATCAGGAAATTTGAATGAGATTTAAGGTGGCAGGTTTAACAGCTGTTCAGCAGAGAGGAGAGGGAAAGTTGAAGGTCTGGCCGGTACGTCTGGAAATAAAACAGGCCCTGAGACGGGCCTGTTTAGCGCTAAACAGATTAGCTGGCGTGGCGCGTTTCGTGCGTGCGACGCCAGGCGATCAGATCTTCGATGGTCACTACCGGCATGTTGTGCTGACGCGCAAACGTAATCGCTTCGGGCGCATGGGCCATAGTGCCGTCGTCGTTAGTCAGTTCGCACAGAACACCTGCTGGCTTAAAGCCGGCCAGCGTCACTAAATCAATGGTCGCTTCAGTATGTCCGCCACGGGTTAACACGCCGCCTTCGCTGGCACGCAACGGGAAGACATGGCCAGGGCGATGCAGGTCGGCAGGTTTGGCATTGTCAGCAATGGCTGCGCGAATGGTGGTGATACGATCCTGCGCGGAAACGCCGGTGGTGACGCCTTCTGCAGCCTCAATGGTCACGGTGAAGCCGGTGCCAAACGAGCTGGTGTTGTTTTCCACCATCATGGGCAGGTCGAGCTGCTGGCGACGCTCTTCGGTCAGGCAGAGGCAGACAATGCCGCTACCGTGACGAATAGTCAGGGCCATCTGTTCAACGGTCATGGTTTCTGCGGCGAAGATCATATCGCCTTCGTTTTCACGATTTTCATCGTCGAGTACCATCACACCGCGTCCCTCACGCAGGGCGGCGATAGCACGTTCTACACGCTGTTCAGGCGTGCCAAATTCAGAAAGTAGCGTCTGATTCATGGTAATAAAAACCTTAAAATGTATGGGTTACCAGAATCAGGGCGTGCTTAGGAGTGACGTCAAAAAGACGTGGCAATAACGTGAAGCAGACACAGTTGTCCGACAGATGTCGTTACCCTCTCCCATCCGGACTGTAACCGTCGGCCCCGGAATTACACCGGATCTGCTGACCTTTACCTCTCTTTTCATCAAGATAAAGCGCTCGCGGGCTTTCAGCCGAAGCTGATTTACCGCCGGTGGGGAATTGCGCCCCGCCCTGAGAATAAGCCTTTCAACTATAACGCCGATCGTTTGAGGCGGCAATCATCAATAGCGCAATTGCTTTTGCATTTCCTGCGTTACCGATTTGAGGTTTAACCTTTTCATTTCTGGCATTACACTTAACACTTATTACGTTGGTAAACACGCTGACACAGCTCCCCGTAACCAGGAAATCATCATGATCGACACGAAAAAAATTGAACAACTTGCCCGTCAGGTTCACGAAGCGATGCCTAAAGGTGTTCGTGAGTTTGGTGATGATGTCGAAAAGAAAATTCGTCAGGTTCTTCAGGCGCAGCTGACCCGTATGGATCTGGTCAACCGTGAAGAGTTTGATGTGCAGACGCAGGTATTACTGCGTACGCGGGAGAAACTGGCGGCGCTGGAGCAGCGTCTGGCCCAGCTGGAAAGTCAGGGTTCATCAGCCAGTACACCACCGACCGCCACTGCACCGACCACGCCTGTTGCAGCAACTACACCCTATGCAGCGGTAGCGAGTTCGCCAGCGGCTTCACCGGCATCGGTTGCGGATGTGGTGAAACCTGCCACGGACAACAAGCCAGAATAAGCGGTTGAGCGGGAGCCTGGCTCCCGCTTACTTTCCGCTTCAGCTGCCGCGGATAGTTTTGATAATGTTGGTGGTGGAGATACCGTCTTCGAAGTTCAGCACCTGCACGTCACCGCCATTTGCCCACACTTCTTTACTGCCCGCGATATCTTCCGGCTTGTAATCGCCACCTTTGACCAGCAGGTCAGGCAGAATGCCTGCAATCAGCCGCTGCGGCGTATCCTCTTCGAATACCACCACCCAGTCGACCGCTTCCAGCGCACCCAGCACGATCATCCGGTTTTCCTGCGGATTCACCGGACGGCTTTCGCCTTTCAGACGTTTAGTCGACGCATCGCTGTTCACCGCGACGATCAGTCGATCGCCGAGCTTGCGGGCATTTGCCAGATAGGAAACATGACCGGCGTGCAGGATGTCGAAGACGCCGTTGGTCATCACCACTTTTTCGCCACGACGGCGGGCCATCTCAACGGCGGCTTTTAACTGCGCTTCCGTCATGATGCCAAAACCCTGTTCCGGGCGGGCGTGAATCGCATTTTCCAGCTCAACGGTGCTGACGGTCGAGGTGCCGAGTTTACCCACCACCACACCCGCCGCGGCATTAGCCAGGAAGCAGGCTTCTTCCAGCGAGTCACCAGCAGCCAGAGCCGCAGCCAGCACGCCGATCACGGTATCGCCTGCACCGGTCACGTCATACACTTCCTGGGCCTGAGTCGGCAGATGCAGAGGCGCTTTGCCCGGCTGCAGCAGCGTCATGCCATTTTCTGAACGGGTCACCAGCAGCGCCGAGAGATCAAAATCAGCGATCAGCTGGGTGCCGCGCGCCACGATCTCCTCTTCGTTTTTGCATTTGCCAACCACAGCTTCAAATTCAGAGAGGTTCGGCGTCAGCAGCGTCGCGCCGCGATAGCGCTCAAAATCGGTGCCTTTCGGATCGATTAAAACCGGCACGCCCGCTTCGCGCGCCAGGGCAATCATGGTCTGCACGCTGGAGAGCGCGCCTTTGGCGTAGTCGGACAGCACCAGCGCACCCGCTGCAGCCAGTGAATCACGCATTTTCTGGTGAATCGGCTCCGGATCAACCTGATCAAAGCCCTCTTCAAAATCGAGGCGGATCAGCTGCTGATTGCGGGAAAGTACGCGCAGTTTGGTAATGGTCGGATGGCTTTTGACCGCCACGAAGTCACAATGAACATTGACGTCTTTCAGCGTGTTACTCAGCACGCGCGCCGCATCATCTTCACCGGTCAGGCCGATAAGGCGGGACGCGGCACCGAGTGCTGCAATGTTCATCGCCACGTTTGCCGCGCCGCCAGGGCGCTCTTCAACCGTGTCCACTTTCACCACCGGAACCGGGGCTTCAGGGGAGATACGGCTGGTTGGGCCATACCAGTAACGATCCAACATTACATCGCCAACAACCAGCACTGAGGCTTGGCCGAACGCGGGCAGAGTCACTTTCATTCCAGACACTCCAGACTGCATTAAAAATAGTGCGCGGATGATAGCACAGTTGCGATTTGTGCTATCAGCATCACGCCAGGATAGACGCAGGCGTTATCAGCCAGCGCTGCCAGCTGTTCAGAACCGTCTGCCGCTCCGCTGCGTAAGCCTCTGGTTCAACGTGACCAGGCAGCTCCTGCAGGGCACGATGATGCAAGGCATCACGCAGCGTCACATAGGCCTGCGTCAGCGCCTGCGCTTCATCGGCGGGCATTTTGTGGTACTTCGCCATCAGCTCGAAAATGCGCACATTGTCAGACCAGCGCGTCAGTTCAGGCTGCTCAGCGGCGTAGCGTAAGACAAGATATTGGGCGATGAATTCAATATCGGTGATGCCACCCGCGTCGGCTTTGATATCCCAGCGACCTTTATGCTTGTTGCTGAGGTGAGCACGCATCTTTTCACGCATCTCGCGCACTTCGGTTTGCAGTGCGTCTGCGGCACGTGGCAGCGACAGAATCGCCTGACGGATCACGTTAAAACGCTCACCCAGCGCCGCTTCGCCAAACACCACGCGCGCCCGGACCAGTGCCTGATGTTCCCAGGTCCAGGCTTCACTGCGCTGATACTCTTCAAAGGCCTCAAAGGTACTGACCAGCATGCCTGCCGCGCCGGAAGGACGCAGGCGCGCATCCACTTCATAGAGAATGCCGGAGGAGGTGCGGGTACTGAAGAGATGCATGATGCGCTGGGCAAGACGCAGATAGAACTGACGGCCATCGATGCTGCGCTCGCCTTCCGTCACCGCGTCAGCCGGACAGTCATGCAGGAAGACTAAATCGAGGTCGGAACTGTAACCCAGCTCCCAACCCCCCAGCTTGCCGTAGCCCAGCACGGCAAAACCCCGCTCATGTTCATTGCTCAGATGCGAAGGACGACCGTAGCGCTGCACCATCATATTCCACGCCTGGCGCACCACCGATTCGATGATCGCTTCCGCCAGCCAGGTGAGATGATCGCTGACTTTCATCACCGGCAGCGTGCCAGCAATATCAGCGGCAGCAATACGCAGATGCTGTGCCTGCTTAAACTGCCGCACCGCTTCCAGCTGCTGCTCCTCATCCTCAGTGGGGATGCGTAGCAGATACTGCCGCAGCTCATCGCGATAGGCGTCGGTGGCGGTCGGCTGATAGAGCGTGGCGGGGTCGAGCAGTTCATCCAGCAATAAGGGGTGACGCGCCAGCTGGCTGGCCACCATCGGTGAGGCCGCGCACAGACGAATCAGATGACGCAGCGCACCGTGATATTCCGTCAGCAGCTCCAGATAGGTACTGCGTGTCAGCACGCCGATCAGCAGCGGTGTCAGGCGACTGAGCGTCACCGCCGCATCTTCACGCGGGCAGACTTCGCTCAGCAGCCGCGGCATCAGCTGGTCCAGCGCCTGACGGCCACGCGGGCCGATAGTACGCCGGTTGATATCCTGACGAAACGCCTCCAGCGTCTGGTGCAGCGCAAGCCGCTGATCGTCACTGAGCTGCGGCACCAGCGGTGCCAGCTCGCTATCTTCCAGCTGGTCCTGCCACAGCACCTGAAACTCCGCCAGCTCACGCTGATCGCCAATTTCAGGGGTATCTTCGCCAATCAGCTCGTCAAAGATGGCCCGCACCGCCGCCATCTGGCCATCGAGCCGGGTCATCAGATCAGCCCAGTCGGCACAATCCATCGCCCATGCCAGACGGGCGCGATGCAGTTCATCCTCGGGCAACGTCTGAGTCTGCTCATCGCCCAGGCTTTGCAGCAGATTCTCCAGCCGCCGCAGGAACAGGTAGGCATCACGCAGCGCATCGACCTGTTCGGCAGGCAACAGGGCAAGATTTTTGATCGCCTCCAGCGTCGGCAACAGCGAACGCAACTGAAGCGAGCGCTCACGTCCGCCGCGGATCAGCTGGAACACCTGCACGATAAACTCGGTTTCACGGATGCCACCCGCGCCGAGTTTGATATTGTTTTTCAACCCGCGTCGCCGGACTTCACGGCTGATCATCCCTTTCATATTACGCAGTGACTGGATCACGCTGAAGTCGATGTAGCGGCGATAGACGAACGGCCGCAGCATCTGTTGCAGCTCCTGGCTCCAGCGATCCTGGTCATCGCCCATCAGTCGCGCCTTGACCATGGCGTAACGCTCCCAGTCGCGTCCCTGCTCCTGGTAGTAATCTTCCAGCGCGGCAAAGCTCATCACCAGCGGGCCGCTGTCGCCAAACGGACGCAGTCGCATATCCACCCGATAGACAAAGCCATCCATGGTGGGTTGATCCAGCACTTTGATCAGCCGCTGTCCCATGCGGGTAAAGAACTGGGCGTTGTCGAGCTCACGTCGTCCGCCGCGCGTGGTGCCGTTTTCCGGCCAGGCAAAAATCAGGTCGATGTCAGAGGAGAAATTGAGTTCGCCGCCGCCCAGCTTGCCCATGCCGAGGATCAGCAGCGGCTGCGCGTCGCCGTCCGCATTACAGGGCGTACCAAAATCACGGCAGCAATCCTGATAGACCCAGTCACGCGCCCGACTGATCAGCACTTCGGCTAAGACACTGAGCTGCTGCAGGCTCTGTCCGGTCGTCGCGTGTTGCAGGGCCTGCATCCAGGCGACACGCACCAGCATACGGCGGCGAAACAGCCGCAGTTCGCGCATCAGGCTCGCTTCACTGTCGATACCGTTCAGCGCCTGATCGAGCCACGCAGCGTAGTGTTGCCACTCATCAGGCTGAGGCGGCTGGTCGAGCATCGTCTGCCACCAGTCGGGATGTTGTTGCAGGTTTTCCAGCACAAAATCGCTGAAAGCCAGCCCGGCGGCCTGCTCCGGGCTAAGCGAAGCCAGCGGAACCCCAAGCTGTCGGGCAGCCTCTTCGGCCTGAGCGCGTAGCAACGCGGGAAGTGCTGACAACATAACTCCCTCCTTGATGGCGTAACGGAATGCCCGTTAGCGGGCAGCGCCGCTGGTGAGCCAGAACGGCTGCTGTTTCAGCGCCTGCATCGCCAGCCAGGCTAATCCGGATGTCTGCTTTTCATGGATCGCCGACAGCAGTTGCTGCCAGGGATCGAGCCAGGCCATCACCGTTTCCACGGGATAGGAACCCGCCAGCAGGTGCACCGTCAGCAGCTGACGCGCCAGACGCGTGGCTTTGTCCTGATATTCGTTAGGCTGTTTTACCGTGATGAAGGTTTCTCTCAGATCGGCATTAACGCGGCTCAGCATGATGTCGCTGAAGCGCTTAAACGAACCCTGCAGCTTGGCTTCCCCTTTGGCATCGATCCACTGACGCCACTGAGATTCCGCCAGCCAGTGTGTCAGCGCCAGCTGCGTTTCAACAGAGAGAGAAGAGAGGCAGAAAGTCGTCGCCTCCTGCTCTTCATTCACCAGCGTCTCTTCCAGCGTGGTCAGCTGCTGACGCAGGGCACTGCTGGCTTTGCGAGGCACCAGCGCACCAAACAGGCTGAAGGCCTGACGCAGCAGATCCAGCGCTTCGCGCACCGCATCCTGCGCCGCCGCGTTACCGCGCAGCCAGACTTCTTCATGATATTGCCAGTGACGCAGGCCAGCCGACATGGCGGCCACCATGCCCTGCTCTACGGTCGCTTTGGCACCGGCTTTCAGCAGCGGGAACGCCTCAATCTGGCGCGGCGGATTACCCTGCGCCAGCTGATAGCCGCGAGCGGCTTTGCTCAGGCTGCCCATACGCAGACCGCCCAGCGCCACCAGTTGCTGTGCAAAGGCCAGCAGATCCTGGCGTTCGCCACTTTTCAGCTCAAGTTCGATCTCGCACAGCGGCTCGCTAAGCTCACCCGCCGTGACTGCACCCTGATCAAACGCCACTTCAATTTCACTGTTGCCTGTGGTGATCAGCCAGACTTCGCGCTGGAAATGGGTGGTAAACAGCGGCTGTAAGCGCGGTTGCAGCGCCGCGACATCGGTGCCCTTCGGCCAGATCTCTGCGGGCAGGCGCGCAATGTCCAGCACCGGCTCGCTGAGCTCAACGTTATATTCCGGACGCTGATGCAGGCCGCCGAGCGTCTGCCCCGCCGCTTTTAACGTCATTTCATAACGCTGGTCGACGCCACGGATACGTAATCCCATATCCCAGCGTCGCAGCTGGTTGTCGTCGGTTTCGAAGTAGATGTTGGTCAGCTCGCGAGCAGCCTGATGCTGATGCGGCAGAGTGGAGAGCAGTTCAGCCAGTTTCCCGGCTGCCTGTGGAGTTGCAATGAACTTTAGTTCGATTTCGATGGTCATAATTTTTTATTCACTACGCCGCTGGCACTTAAGAGGGTTTTTCCTGCATATTTCAGGCGATTATCAGCAGGTTGCTCACGCTGTCGCCTGGAGGGCAAGGGGTTTATGAGGCGAAGATTAATGCACAGAAGCCGCGCTGTCTCTGCTTTCTTTGCTCTTTCGCAGACCTTTTCGCACTCTCATGAGACCAGGATAGTTCTCATTCAGATTTATGCGAGGCCTCTCCAGACTGTGCCGGTAAATTTTAAGTCAGACTAAGCCAAACGAAATCGAATGAAAAAAATCACACTCGCTGGACTCACTTTGCTGGCCCTTAGCACCCTTGCACCTGCCCATGCCGACGAAAAACGCTATGTTTCTGATGAGCTTTCGACCTGGGTACGTAGCGGACCAGGCGATCAGTTCCGCCTGCTCGGTAAACTAAACGCCGGGGAAGAGGTGCAGCTGTTACAGACTAATAATGACACCCATTATGGCCAGATCCGTGATTCGGAAGGCCGCACCACATGGATCCCCCTGTCGCAGCTCAGCGCGAATCCAAGCCTGCGCACCCGGGTGCCGCAGCTTGAGCAGCAGGTGAAAGATCTGACGGCCAAACTCGATAACATCGACAACAGCTGGAATCAGCGCACCGCTGAGATGCAGAACAAAGTCGCCAGCAGCGATGGCGTGATTAACGGGCTGAAAGGCGAGAATCAGAAGCTGAAAAATGAGCTGATTGTCGCGCAGAAGAAAGTCAGCGCCGCTAACGTTCAGCTGGATGATAAGCAGCGTACCATCATCATGCAGTGGTTTATGTATGGCGGCGGCGTGCTGGGCGTCGGCCTGTTGCTGGGGCTGTTACTGCCGCACATGCTGCCGCGCCGTAAGAAAAGCGATCGCTGGATGAACTGACAATATTTTGTCGGATTTAAGCAGGGGATCGCAGGATCCCCTTTTTGGCATGTCTGCAATCCGGGGAATCTGTGCAACAATTAAATGAGATGCACTGCTGATTTCAGGCGCGGGATGTGCCCGGCGTGCAGGTCATTTCTTTTTCTCTGGAGTTTTGCGTGAAGACGTTTCTTGTTGGCGGTGCGGTGCGTGATGCGCTGCTGAATCTGCCGGTTACAGACAAAGATTGGGTAGTAACAGGTTCCACACCCGAAGCCATGCTTGAGCAGGGCTATCAACAGGTCGGTCGCGATTTTCCCGTTTTCCTGCATCCCGTCAGTCGCGAAGAGTATGCGCTGGCGCGGACCGAGCGGAAAAACGGGAAAGGCTACACCGGATTTGTCACCTGGTCTGCCCCCGACGTGACGCTGGAGCAGGACTTACAGCGCCGTGATCTGACTATCAATGCTATTGCGCAGGATGAGAACGGCGAGCTGGTCGATCCCTATAATGGCCAGCGTGATATTGCCCAGCGCCTGCTGCGTCACGTCTCCGAAGCCTTCAGTGAAGATCCGTTGCGGGTATTGCGCGTTGCGCGCTTCGCTGCACGTTTTGCCCACCTCAACTTTCGTATTGCCCCCGAAACCCAGCAGCTGATGCAGCAGATGGCTGAAAGCGGCGAGCTGTCGAATCTCACTGCCGAACGGGTGTGGAAAGAGACGGAAAAGGCGCTGAGCTCCCGTAATCCGCAGGTCTATTTCCAGGTTCTGCGCGACTGCGGTGCATTGCAGGTGCTGTTTCCTGAGCTGGATAATCTGTTTGGTATTCCTGCACCGATTAAATGGCACCCGGAGATCGACACCGGCGTTCACACGCTGATGACACTGGCGATGGCCGCTGCCCTCTCCAGCGAGATCGATGTGCGCTTCGCCACGCTGTTCCATGACGTCGGCAAGGCGCTGACGCCACCTGAACTGTGGCCGAGCCACCACGGCCATGGACTGGCGGGCGTTCCGCTGGTCGAGGCGCTGTGCCAGCGACTGCGCGTCCCAAACGCAATTCGCGATCTGGCGCTGATCGTGACCGAATTTCACGACATTGTGCACACCATCGAACGGCAATCTGCTGCGTCACTGGTGGCGCTGTTTGACCGGATCGATGCCTGGCGTAAGCCGCAGCGTGTTGAACAGATGGCGCTGACCAGCGAGGCGGATGCGCGCGGGCGAGCCGGACTGGAGAGCATGCCTTATCCGCAGGGCGACTATCTGCGTCGTGCTTTTGCGCTGGCGCAGGCGGTGCCGGCCAAAGCGGTCGTCGAAGCGGGATTTAAAGGGGCGGACGTGCGGGAAGAGATGACGCGACGACGGATTGCTGCCGTCGCGCAGGGTCTGGCCATCAGGCAGCCTGACTAGCAGGCTGCCCGGGGTTTACATGAAGATCATGTAAACCGCTGCCGCCACAATAAAGCGGTAAATCGCGAACGAGACAAACGAGATGCGTTTAATCAGCTCAAGGAAGGCTTTAATCGCAATCAGCGCCACAATAAACGCCGTCACAAAACCTACCGCGAACATCGGGAAGTCTGCCATTGTCAGGAAGCCGATGCTCTTGTACATGTCCAGCACGGTTGCACCCATCATCATTGGCACCGCCAGGATGAAGGAGAACTCTGACGCTGCATAGCGGCTCACGCCCATCAGCATGCCGCCAGAGATGGTAGCACCAGAACGCGAGAAGCCCGGCCACAGCGCTAAGCACTGGAAACAGCCAATCATAAACGCCTGACGATAGGTAATATCATCGACGCCGACGGCTTTAGGCTGTTTTGGCTTGAGGTACTCAGCGACCAGCAGCAGCACACCACCCACCACCAGCGCGTACATCACATTGATTGGATTAAACAGCGTTTTAATCTGGTCGTGCAGGACCAGACCCACGACCACCGCAGGGACCATACCCAGCAGGATGTGGATCAGCGACAGACGGCCGGTGCCGGTGCCTTCATGTTTAACTTCGCCAAAGTGGATGCCGATCAGGCCAAACAGACGGCGCCAGAACATCACTACCACAGCCAGAATCGATCCTAACTGGATCACAACTTCAAAGGTCTCGGCTTTTTCACCCTCAAAGCCCAGCAGGTGACCCACTATAATCATGTGCCCTGTGGAAGAGACCGGTAAAAATTCGGTCAGCCCTTCCACAATGCCCAGGATTGCAGCTACCCAAAGCTGATGAATATCTGCCATCAAATGTTTCCTCTATCCGTTTCAAACCATTAAAAAGGCGGTAGCGCGCTGCTATCGCCTGAAATTATGCCGCTATTAGCCTAAATTAAACCTTAAGGTCCACACCGTTTCGCCTGCTGTAACGAAACGGTACACGCTATGACAGACAGTAATTTGGTTTGGTTTCATTGTGATGGCAATCACATCGTATTTATTTAGGAATAGTCCCGCGCTCAATTCGCACGCCAACCTGCGCCGCCTGGGCTACAGCGCCCGGTTTGCTTACCTTTATACGTACGCCAGGCGAATTGAAACGGTTCATCAACAGATCCGCGATTTCTTCAGCAACCCGCTCAACCAGGGCAAATCGACCGCCGTTCAGATGCGTCAGGATCGCGGAGGCGACATCCGCATAGCTCAGGCAATCTTCTACATCGTCGCTGCTGGCCGCCAGACGGTTATCCCAGGCCATTTCGACATCGAGCACCAGCTTCTGCTGTATGCCCTGTTCCCAGTCGTAAACGCCAATGGTGGTGAACACCGTGAGTTGTTCTATAAATACGATATCCATGATGAGGGTCTCTGTTTTTGGCTAAGCCGGATACCACTTCCGGCGGATTATGCGTATTATCCACGGTTGATGAGATCAAAACGACCCTAAAGGGAACGGTACGGTGTTATGAGTGCTTTCGCGCTTGGTATGATTATTTTCGCGTATCTTTGCGGTTCCATTTCCAGTGCGATTCTGGTCTGCAAACTCGCTGGCCTGCCCGATCCCCGTACACACGGTTCAGGCAATCCTGGTGCCACCAACGTACTGCGTCTGGGCGGTAAAGCCGCCGCCGCAACCGTATTAGTGTTTGATGTGCTGAAGGGGATGGTGCCGGTCTGGCTGGCCTGGCTGATGCACGTGACTCCGCTTTATCTCGGCCTGACCGCCATTGCTGCCTGTCTGGGTCATATCTACCCGCTGTTCTTTCACTTTCGCGGTGGCAAAGGTGTGGCGACGGCATTTGGTGCCATTGCGCCGATTGGCTGGGACTTAACCGGGCTGGTCACTGGCACCTGGCTGTTAACGGTTTTACTCAGCGGCTATTCCTCGCTGGGTGCCATCGTCAGCGCGTTGATCGCGCCATTCTATGTCTGGTGGTTCAAACCGCAGTTCACCTTCCCGGTTTCAATGCTTTCGTGCCTGATTCTGCTGCGTCATCACGATAATATTCAGCGGTTGTGGCGGGGACAGGAAGGTAAGATCTGGAAGCGCAAAAAGAAATCTGAGCCATAAAAAAGCCGGCAAGCCGGCTTTTTTTACATCAGATAGCGGGCAATTCCGCCAGCGGCCAGCGCGGTCGCACACTGACACTTAACTCGCCTCGCGTTCCGCCTTTTAACCGCACCATGCCCGCATACGCGATCATCGCACCGTTATCGGTACAGAACTCAGGACGGGCGTAGAACACTTCACCACCGCGTTTTTGCATCATGATCGCCATCTGCTCGCGCAGTGTGCGGTTAGCGCTGACGCCGCCCGCAATCACCAGACGCTTAAAGCCGGTCTGATCCAGCGCACGCTTACATTTGATCGACAGCGTATCCACTACCGCATCTTCAAACGCGCGGGCGATGTCAGCACGGGTCTGCTCATCGTCAGGATTAGCGCGAATGGTATTGGCAGCAAAGGTTTTCAGGCCTGAGAAGCTGAAATCCAGGCCCGGACGGTCGGTCATCGGACGCGGGAATGTAAAGCGCCCTGCCGTGCCGTGCTGCGCCATCCTGGACAGCATGGGTCCGCCCGGATAATCCAGACCAAGCAGCTTCGCCGTCTTATCAAAGGCTTCGCCTGCGGCATCATCGATCGATTCACCCAGCAATTCGTACTCACCAACGCCGGTGACGCTAATCAGCTGAGTATGTCCGCCCGACACCAGTAGTGCCACAAACGGAAATTCCGGTGGATTCTCTTCCAGCATCGGCGCCAGCAGATGGCCTTCCATATGATGAACCGGCACGGCGGGCACTTTCCAGGCAAACGCCAGGGCACGGCCAATGGTCGCACCAACCAGCAGCGCACCGACCAGTCCGGGACCGGCAGTGTAGGCGACGGCATCAATCTGCTGCGGCTCCAGACCCGCCTCTTTCAGCGCCGCCTGAATCAGCGGCACGGTTTTACGCACGTGATCACGTGAGGCCAGTTCCGGCACCACACCGCCATAATCGGCGTGCAGTTTTACCTGGCTGTAGAGTTGGTTAGCCAGTAATCCGGCCTCGTCATCATAGATTGCGATGCCGGTTTCATCGCACGACGTTTCAATACCCAGAATTCGCATTGCATCACCTCATTCTTGCGGCGCGCAGTTTATCACAGCAATTGGATGTGCAGCGCAGGCATCCCGCGTAAAAAGTCATTTTCTGTCGGCTAAAGAGTGCGCTATACTCCCGCCCCTGGAAAAACCGGCAGCCGCACAGGCAAACGCTCCTGTTGGTTTCAAATTATCCATGGTGCTTTACAAACCAACTTGAGTTGGAGTAAAATGCTGCACCATTTTGAATTTGCTGGCGCCGCAGTCAGCAGCAAAAACCGAATTTTATCGAGGTGAGAGTTACATGCCGGTAATTAAAGTACGTGAAAACGAGCCATTTGACGTAGCACTGCGTCGCTTCAAGCGTTCATGCGAGAAAGCAGGCGTTCTGGCTGAAGTTCGTCGTCGTGAGTTCTATGAAAAACCGACTACCGAACGTAAGCGCGCCAAAGCGTCAGCAGTTAAGCGTCACGCCAAGAAACTGGCTCGCGAAAACGCACGCCGCACTCGTCTGTACTAAGTCGTTCCGGAGGTTCGCCTCCACCGCGTGATTCACGCAGACAGAGTCAAGTAAAAGGCCGTGCTTTCCGAAAGGAAGCGCGGCTTGTTGCCGTTTATGAGCTGAAAATCTGGGGCGTATGGCTGGACGAATTCCACGCGTATTTATCAACGATTTACTTGCCCGCACGGATATCGTGGATCTTATCGATGCCCGCGTTAAGCTGAAGAAGCAGGGTAAGAATTTCCATGCGTGCTGTCCTTTCCATAATGAAAAAACGCCCTCTTTCACCGTAAACGGCGAAAAGCAGTTCTATCACTGTTTCGGCTGTGGTGCACACGGCAACGCTATCGACTTTTTAATGAACTTTGACCGTCTGGAGTTTGTTGAAAGTATTGAAGAGTTAGCCACTTCCCACGGTTTAGACGTGCCTTACGAAGCAGGCAGCGGGCCCAGCCAGATGGAACGCCATCAGCGCCAGAGCCTGTACCAGCTGATGGAGAACCTGAACGGTTTTTATCAGCAGGGTCTGCAGCAATCCAGTGCGCAGCCAGCACGCGACTATCTTGACCGTCGTGGTCTGAGCGCCGACATCATCAATCATTTCGCCATAGGTTACGCGCCAGCCGGCTGGGACAATGTTCTCAAGCGTTTTGGTAAGCAATCGGAAGACCGCGAGTCATTGATGGAAGCGGGCATGCTGGTCAGCAATGACAAAGGCCGTACCTATGACCGGTTTCGCGACCGCGTCATGTTTCCGATCCGCGATAAGCGTGGACGCGTCATCGGTTTTGGCGGACGCGTGCTGGGCAATGATACGCCGAAGTATCTGAACTCGCCGGAAACCCCTATTTTCCATAAAGGCCGCCAGCTCTATGGCCTGTATGAAGCAGTTAAAAACCATCCTGAACCCGCCCGCCTGTTAGTGGTTGAGGGATACATGGACGTGGTAGCGCTGGCGCAGTACGGCATCGATTATGCCGTTGCGTCATTAGGCACCTCCACCACTGCTGAACACATTCAGTTGCTGTTTCGCAGCACCGACACCGTGATTTGCTGTTACGACGGCGACAGGGCGGGACGTGAAGCGGCATGGCGTGCGCTGGAGACCGCATTGCCTTACATGAATGATGGTCGTCAGCTACGCTTTATGTTTTTACCCGATGGTGAAGACCCGGATACGCTGGTACGTAAAGAGGGTAAAGCCGCCTTTGAAGCGAGGATGGAGCAGGCGATGCCGCTCTCTTCGTTTTTATTTGATAGCCTGCTGCCGCAGGTGGATCTGAGCTCACGCGACGGAAAAGCGCGCCTGAGCACGCTGGCTTTACCGCTGATTACGCAGATCCCTGGTGAGACTTTACGTATTTATATGCGTCAGGAGCTGGGGAATAAGCTGGGTATTCTTGACGACAATCAGCTGGAAAAGCTGATGCCGAAGCTGGCCGCAAGCGGAACGGCGCCGGTTGCGCCACCGCTGAAACGTACCACCATGCGTGTTCTGATTGCGTTATTGATTCAGAACCCGCAGCTGGCCACCCTGGTGCCTTCGCTTGATGGGCTGTCTGAGTCAAAAATGCCGGGATTACCGCTATTTATTGAATTAGTGGGTCGGTGTACTGAGAATCCTGGATTGACCACCGGACAGCTACTAGAGTTATATCGCGGGACAAATTTTAGTCAGACGCTTGAAACGCTGGCGATCTGGAACCACATGATAGTAGATGAAGAAGCCGAAGCGGTGTTTCAGGACTCGCTGGCCAGCATCTATGATTCAGCTCTGGAAGAGCGCCTGGAGTATTTGATTGCACGCGAGCGTACTCAGGGGCTCAGCACCGATGAGCGCCGTGAATTCTGGACGCTCAGTCAGGCGTTTGCCAGAAAATAACCGTTTTCAGCACGCTGCCCGCTCCGAACGACGAAAGGGCAGCCGCACAAATTTTAAGGCCAGGCGAGTAAGCCAGGCCCTCAGCACAATTTTTAAAGGCCGTCGGCGTTGACGCCAGTCTGGTTACCGCCAGCGCACAGCTTCCGGAGCGTACTGAAGTACGTGAGGAAATCGAGCACTGCCGGGAAGCAGAATGGCGAGTAAGCCAGGCCCTTAGCACAGAGTTAACACAAGCGGCTTAAGTGCCGATTACTGATGGGCAAAGCCCACGCCGCGACGAAGGCAGCGGCAAGAATTAAACGCCTTCACTGCTATTGTTGGCGCGCTGCCGACCGACACCAATCTAATTTAACAGAAGTGTGGATACCGTCTTATGGAGCAAAACCCGCAGTCACAGCTCAAGCTTCTTGTCACCCGTGGTAAGGAGCAAGGCTATCTGACCTATGCTGAGGTCAATGACCATCTGCCGGAAGATATCGTCGACTCAGATCAGATCGAAGACATCATCCAGATGATTAACGACATGGGTATTCAGGTGGTTGAAGAAGCCCCTGATGCCGACGATCTGATGCTGAACGAAAACAGCTCCGATACTGACGAAGATGCCGCGGAAGCTGCCGCTCAGGTGTTATCCAGCGTTGAATCTGAAATCGGGCGCACCACTGACCCGGTTCGCATGTACATGCGTGAAATGGGTACCGTTGAACTGCTGACGCGCGAAGGCGAAATCGACATCGCTAAGCGTATTGAAGACGGTATCAACCAGGTTCAGTGTTCTGTAGCCGAATACCCTGAAGCGATTACGTATCTTCTGGATCAATACGACAAAGTTGAAGCAGGCGAATCACGCCTCTCCGATCTGATCACCGGTTTTGTCGATCCTAACGCAGAAGCCGATATCGCCCCAACGGCAACGCACGTGGGCTCTGAACTTTCTGAAGCCGATCGTAAAGACGATGGAGAAGAAGATGAAGAGGATGACGACAGCTCCGACGACGATAACTCAATCGACCCGGAACTGGCGCGCGAGAAGTTTTCTGACCTGCGTAAGCAGTATGAAACGACCCGCTCTGTGATTAAAAGCAAAGGTCGCAGTCATGCTGCCGCCGTTGCTGAAATCCAGAACCTCTCTGACGTCTTCAAGCAGTTCCGCCTGGTACCGAAGCAGTTCGATTACCTGGTAAGCAGCATGCGCATCATGATGGAACGTGTCCGTACCCAGGAACGTCTGATCATGAAGCTCTGTATTGAGCTGTGCAAAATGCCGAAGAAAAACTTCATCACGCTGTTTACCGGCAACGAAACCAATGAAACCTGGTTCAAAGCTGCTCTGGCCATGAACAAGCCGTGGTCTGAAAAGCTGCTGGAAGTGCAGGATGACGTGACACGCTCCCTGCAGAAACTGGCGCAGGTTGAAGAAGAGACCGGTCTGACCATTGAACAGGTCAAAGACATTAACCGTCGCATGTCGATCGGTGAAGCCAAAGCACGTCGCGCCAAGAAAGAGATGGTGGAAGCTAACCTGCGTCTGGTTATTTCGATTGCCAAGAAATATACCAACCGCGGTCTGCAGTTCCTTGACCTGATTCAGGAAGGTAATATCGGCCTGATGAAAGCGGTAGATAAGTTTGAATATCGCCGTGGTTACAAGTTCTCGACCTATGCGACCTGGTGGATCCGTCAGGCTATCACCCGCTCTATCGCCGACCAGGCGCGTACCATCCGTATTCCGGTGCATATGATTGAGACCATCAACAAGCTCAACCGTATTTCACGCCAGATGCTGCAGGAGATGGGCCGCGAACCCACGCCGGAAGAGCTGGCTGAACGTATGCTGATGCCAGAAGATAAAATCCGCAAGGTGCTGAAAATCGCTAAAGAGCCGATCTCTATGGAGACGCCGATTGGTGATGATGAAGATTCACATCTGGGCGATTTTATCGAAGACACCACGCTGGAGCTGCCGCTGGATTCTGCTACCTCAGAGAGCCTGCGTTCTGCGACCCATGACGTGCTGGCTGGCCTGACCGCGCGCGAAGCGAAAGTGCTGCGCATGCGTTTCGGTATCGATATGAACACTGACCATACGCTGGAAGAAGTGGGCAAACAGTTCGACGTTACGCGTGAGCGTATTCGTCAGATTGAAGCCAAAGCTCTGCGTAAACTGCGCCATCCGAGCCGTTCGGAAGTGCTGCGCAGCTTCCTCGACGATTAAGTCAGACAAAAACCCCGGTTCGCCGGGGTTTTTTATGCCTGCCTGTTACCGCCTCTCCCCTGCCCTGCGCAGATTCATTCGCTCCCCGCATGCAGTTCCACATAGAGCTGACGATACGCCTCTACCATCTCGTCCAGCGATGCGCGATTAAGGCCGCTGGGATTCGGCAACACCCACACCTGCGTTTTCCCCATGTATATCGGCTGTTTGCCCCATTCGACTTTGCTCTGTTTAAAAGCACGACGAAACGCATCCTTACCCAGGATAGCCAGCGCAGCCGGCTGGTAATCCAGTACCTTTTCCATCAGCCGTTTGCCGCCATCGCGCAGCTCATCAGGCGCTAATTCACTCGCCTGCACCGTGGGCCGCTCAACCAGCATGGTGATGCCGCAGCCGGTCTCCGTTAAGCGCTGCTCCTCTTCCGGCTTCAGTTGCTGCTGGGTGAATCCCGCCAGATGGATCACTTTCCAGAACCGGTTGCCGGGATGCGCAAAGTGAAACCCCTGATGGGCGGTTGACTGACCCGGATTAATGCCACAGAACAGCACATCAAGACCGGAGGTGATGATGTCGCGGATCGCGTGTTCACTCATGCCGCCACCTCCAGCGTGCGCTGCTTCAGCGCATCGCGACTGCGTTGCAGCATCTGGCTGGCCTGCTCTGCATCCGGACAGGCTCGCGCCAGCGCCAGCGCGCCAACCATCTCTGCGAGCATGCTGGAGGCCAGCGCTTCCGCATCGGGCAACTTCAACTCACGTAATATCTGCGTCAGACTGCCGTGCATCGCATTAAAGCCCTGTGCGAAGATCTGCCGTGTCGGCTGTGGAAGATGAGCTACTTCACTCACCAGAGCGGCTAATGGACAGCCCTGCGCTGGTGCATTGCGATGCGCCTCGGAAAGATAGCTATCAATAAAATCTGCCAGCTGCTGCGCTGGCTGGGTCACGGACTCCGCGGGCTTTAAGGTATCGGCTTCAGCAAACATATGCTTCAGCACCTCCTCAACCAGCTCCTCGCGTGAGGTAAAATGCGCATAAAAACCGCCGTGTGTCAGCCCGACCCGCTTCATCAGCGCCGCTACACCAATTCCTTCGGTGCCGGTTTCACGCATCACGCGCGCCGCCTCATCAAGGATACGCCACCGCGTATGCGCTTTGCTGCTCTGCTTCTCCATCTCATCTCCTGCGGTGTCTGCTACGTAGCGTCTGGCTATTATAGTAATTATTACGGTCATCATATTCCAGCTTGACGACAGATATGATGATCGTCATATTAATAACTATTATGACGACCATCATACGAGGAAAAAGAGATGTCACAATCAGACACAGCTTTAATCACCGGCGCATCCAGCGGTATCGGTGCGACCTATGCAAAACGACTGGCAGCACGCGGTTATGATTTGATTCTGGTCGCACGCGATCAGGGGCGGCTCACCACCCTGGCTGACGCACTGGCAAAGCAGCACGATATTCGGGTGACGGTTATGGCGGCTGACTTAACGCACGAGCAGGATCTGCAACGCGTGGAGTCGGAGCTCGCGAACAACGCACAGATTACGCTGCTGCTGAACAACGCGGGCATGAACGTTGAGGGAGAGTTTCTTGAGGCGGACATCACACGCATTAACACCATGCTGGCGTTAAATATTCTGGCACCCACCCGTCTGGCACAGGCGGCTGGCCGGGCTTTCAAAGCGCGCGGAAATGGCATCATTATCAATATCGCGTCGGTGCTGTCGCTGGTGCACGAGATGTTCAACGGCGCTTATAACGCCACTAAATCTTATGTACTGACTCTGACGCGTGCGATGCAGCGTGAACTCGCAGAGAGCGGCGTACAGGTACAGGCGGTGTTGCCCGGTGCGACCCGTACGGAGATTTTCGACCGCGCAGGCCAGTCTATTAATGACATTCCGGCTGAAATGCTGATGGACGTTGATGAGATGGTGGACGCCGCGCTTGCCGGACTCGACAGCAAGGAGACGGTAACTATTCCGGCGCTGGAAGATCTGCAGATGTGGCACGACTACGATCAGGCTCGTGGCACAATGGTTCCCCACCTTTCACGGAATCAATCAGCATCCCGTTATCGTCAGAGCTGAGCCAGCCATCAGCCATAATGACTGAAGTCCGGTTTCACTAAAGGCACGGAGAAGCATTATCCGTGCCTGTTTGCGACTTCGGGATCGCGGTTCGACAGTTTTGTTATAGAAATCAGCAGGTAAATCACTGCTGCTTATTTCAGCAACCGGTGGCTGAGTGCTGGATTGCCCTGAAGAGATACTTTATAATCCCCGCTCCGCTGGCCCCTTAGCTCAGTGGTTAGAGCAGGCGACTCATAATCGCTTGGTCGCTGGTTCAAGCCCAGCAGGGGCCACCAAATTTTACCTGTTAAATCAGCATATTGAAGCTAGCTTTCAGGGTGGCTTTTTTGTTTATCCTTCAAATCCCCCTTCCTTGTTTCTCTCTTCCTATAAAAGTCTGAAATTTTTCTGTTAAGCCACCGCCAGCTAACCCGGCAGGCCGGAAATCTGCTGATTGATGTCCGATTCCATCAGATGGAAAGTGCGGCCTTTCGCGAACTCAACAGGCGGCGTGATGATGCCTTAGTGCGCATATCTCCACTGGTCGGGGCCGTGCCGAGTAAACTACGTCAGGGAGATGAAGGCTTCAGTATATTGCCGCGTCAGTAGTTTCACCTCTCCCTTTCCCTGATTAACCTCACACTCTCATACCCACTATTTTCCCTGTAAAAGACACCGCTAATCCTCATTCAATACCCCGGAGTCACTTTTTAACCCTGCAGAGGGTGTATCAGATTATTTTCATAAACCCGCTATATTTACGGATATGAACAAATACAGTCCAGACGGGCCAATTGAAATCTGCACAACGTGTGCGCTGAGGTCAGATTCACAATTATGCAGATTAATTTATTGAACAGAAGAGTATGAATAGATTAGAGGTTTATCATGAAAAGCTCATCAAGTGCTGAACTCTGCTGCCGGGTAATTCGTGGAAGAACCATCATGCCGCTGAAGAAAGTTGCGTTGTATCAGGTCGAATTTGAAAATGGCAGATTTGCTGTGTTACGCATTAATAACCTTCTGACGCTTCAGGAAGGCGATATTATCTCAAGAGTTAATGAAGTGTGGTCTGCAGGACCAGATATTATTCAACTTTCACCATTCGAATTTCTCGACCAGGGTGAATCACAGCGTTATTTCACCGAGTACGAAAGATAATGCAGAGTTATCAGCACATTGAAATTAATGTTACGAAGATATTACCTCAATGAGGGATAGAGTTAAACAGTATGACTTGCTGCTGCCTGCTGTTCGCAACATAAAAAGACGGCGGACTTTATATAACATACAATGACTTACAGTGAGGGCATAAGACTGCCTGTCCTTTATTCTTTTTAGCTACAGACTGTCTGGAAAACTTTTTACACACCGGACACTGTGTATTGGTTTCGCTGCTGTGTAGCGCGTCGAAGAGAAAGCTCAACCAGGTCATGTCGTTATCCTCTGAAATGTTGCCATCAGCGTAACACAGTGCAGGTAAATTAATTTTTTTATCTGTCGGCTCTGATGTTAAACAGGGCTAAGGTGAGGAGAAGGCAGCTGTTTATTTTTTTTAACTTTATTTTATCGCTACAAGAGAACGCCAGCCGGTTAATCAGGATAGCTACGAATAACGGAAACAGGACTATAATCAATATCATCTACACCTGTTTATCACCTCCAGCCCTTCTTTTGGCTCCTTTTTTGTCATCCTTTCTTTTTTTCCGGATCCAGCTGCTGCGTAAGCGCAAGGAAATGAGTGTGAAAATAAAACTGACGACGTGGTTCAGCCGGGAAAGTGAATTACCCGATGAGCATTTTCCTTTGTTCCCGACAGAAGGTATTTATCAGGCCCACCGGCCAGATATTTTTTCGGCTGAACAAATGGATAACTACGGCGAAAAATTAGCGAAAACGCATAATCTGTCGGGTGGAAAATGGTCCTACCGACTGTTGCAGCAGCTGGCAGATAATGAACTGTCATTGACGCGCAGCGCAGAGATCCTGAGTGAAGGCGATAAGCGCAGCCAGACACCGGCGGCCGTCTGGATACTGGATAATTTTTACATCATTGAAGAGCAGATCCGCCTGGTCCGGCACCTGTTACCGGCAAAATTCGGTAAAGGACTGCCCATGCTGGAGGAGTCGGCTCATTACCTGCGCATCCAGGCTATCGCCGAGGAGATGATTAAGCACAGTGATGGCAGACTGGAAACCAGCGTCCTGCATCCTTTTATTGCTGCCTACCAGCGCGTTACGCCCCTGCTGCTCGGCGAACTGTGGGCCCTGCCTGCCATGTTACGTTTTGCGCTTATCAACAATCTGTCCCGGATTGCGGCTGACGTGGCCAGGGTACATCAGGAACGTAATAAAGCGGAGCAGTGGATCAGCGATATCCTCTCCACTGCCGCCGAAGATGCGTCAAAAGTTATTCTGGTCATCGCTGATATGGCCCGCCAGAACCCGCAGGTTTCCGGCGCTTTCGTCGCTGAACTCGAACGGCGATTAAGTGGCCAGAACAATACCCTGGCGTTAACCTGGGTCGAACAACAGCTGGAAAATACCGGCCGGAAAACCTCGGAAGTCATTGAGCAGTTCAACCGGCAGCTGGCCCTGAGTCAGCTCTCTGTCAGCAACAGTATTACCGGCCTGCGGCAACTCGGCGAAATTGACTGGCAGGCCTTTGTCGAATCCGTCAGCCTGGTTGAGAAAGTCCTGCAGCAGGATCCCACCGGGACATACCCGCTGATGCATTTTGACAGTCGCGATGACTACCGCCACGTGATTGAACGTCTGGCACGGCACAGTCGCTTTGATGAACGTGAAGTCGCCCAGGCTGTGCTGACGCTGGCCTGCCAGCCTGATCTTCCCCTGCGTCAGCAGCATGTCGGCTATTACCTGCTGGATAAAGGATTTCAGCAACTGGAACAGCAGCTTGACGTTAAAGTAACGTGGCTGAACAGGAGCCGGCAGCATCTGAGCCAGACTCCTTTACTCTCCTGGTTAGGCAGCCTTTTACTGCTGACAACCGCGTTTACCGCCGAGATGCTCTACAGCACCCATCAGGCGGGCATGGCGTCATTACTCTGGTTGCTGGTGCTGCCCGCCATCATTGTCAGCAGCCAGTTAGCCTTACAGTTGCTGAGCGAGTTAACCACCCGCAGCCGCCATCCCCTTCCCCTGCCCCGACTCGATTATGCTCAGGCGGTACCGGAGCATGACCGCACACTGGTAGTTATCCCCTGTTTACTCAGCAGCAATGAGGGAACAGACGCCCTGCTGCGCTCTCTGGAAATCTGCTATCTCGGTAACGCCTTAGCGAATATCAGTTTTGCGTTACTGACCGACTTTACCGATAGCGCCGAACAGGACCATCATCATGACGCCGCGCTTATCCGTTACGCCGTGCTGAAAACGGAAGCGCTGAATCGGCGCTACAGCGGAGGTAAATCGGATATTGCGCTCTTTTCCCTGTTACACCGTGACCGCACCCATAATATTTCTCAGGGTGTCTGGATGGGTTATGAACGCAAGCGCGGTAAGATCCATGCTCTGAATCGCTGGCTACAGGGTGAAGAAAACGCCTTCAGCATCACGGTAGGTGCCACGCAGGCTCAGCTGCACAGCGTTAAATATGTGATTACTCTCGACAGCGACACAATACTGCCGCGTGAGACTGCGCATAAGCTGATTGGCGTCATGGCCCACCCGCTCAATGCGCCGGTATTCGACGATGTCAAAAATCGGGTAGTTGAAGGCTATGCCATCCTGCAGCCTCGTCTGGCTGAAGAGATACCAGTTAACGGTCAGAGCCGCTATGCCCGGCTGTGCAGCAGCATTCCGGGGAATGATGCTTACTCCTCACTCTCATCCGATATTTATCAGGATCTGTTTGGTGAAGGCTCATTTGTCGGCAAGGGTATTTACGATGTCGCTGCCTTTAGCCGGGCGATACGCAATACCTGTCCGGAAAATCTGGTGCTGAGCCATGACCTGCTTGAGGGGTGCTATGCCCGCTCCGGTGTGGTCAGTAACGTCGTCCTGTATGAACAATACCCGGATAGTTATCTGAGCGATGTTGCCCGACGATTTCGCTGGGTGCGGGGCGACTGGCAGCTCCTTAACTGGCTACGGTTGCAGGTGCGGCAGGAAGATTGCAGTCGTCAAAAGAACCCGCTCAGTGCGCTTTCCCGCTGGAAATTAACAGACAATCTGCGCCGCAGCCTGGTGGCACCAGCCCTGCTGATGCTGGTATTTATGCTGTGTACGATAGTACCGAACCCGATATTCTGGGTCGGGTGCATCATGCTCTTTCTGCTGCTTCCGGGACTGCCAGCGTTAGTGATCGATGGGGTGACGAAAAGTAAAACGCGTGCCTGGCGGCAGCATCTATCCATGCTGGTCACCGATGCCTTTAACCGCCTCTCCCGCGCTGGCCTGGCGCTGGCCATTCTGCCTCACGAGAGTTACTGGTCGCTGAAGGCCATTATCGTGACCTTATGGCGCCTGACTATCAGCCATCGCTACCTGAATGAGTGGAAAAGCGCTTCATCACTGAAACCTGTCGAGCCTGATGTGCGCCATTTCTACCGCCGCATGTGGATTAATCCGGTAGCAGGCACGGTTCTGGTATTCCTGACCAGCCTGAGCATGCCGTCGATGACGCATGTCGCACTGGCGCTCGCTTTATTGTGGGCGGTCGCCCCCGCGTTACTGAGCCGCATGAGCCAGCCTAAACACGCTCAGCCAGGCAGCCTTTCAGCGGAACAGCGCCTCTTTTTGCGTCGCACCGCGCGTAGAACCTGGGCCTGGTTTAACGAATTTGCCAGCAGTGACAACAACCATTTGCCGCCGGATAATCTGCAGGAGATTCCGGAGTCGAGGGTGGCCCACCGGACCTCACCGACCAACATTGGCCTGTCGCTGCTGGCAAACCTGACGGCCTGGGATTTTGGTTATATCAGCCAGAATCGGGTCATCAGCCGGACGCTCGACACCCTCGATACCCTTGATCGAATGGAGCATTTCAGAGGACATCTTTATAACTGGTATGACACCCAGACGTTAAAACCGCTGAACCCACGCTACGTCTCAACGGTAGACAGCGGTAATATGGCGGCTCACCTTGTGACCCTTCAGGCTGGCCTGGCGCAGTGGAAATACCAGCCGGTGATGTCTCTCCCCTGTATCCTGGAAGGTCTCTCCGATACCTTCTCACTGCTTAAAGACCAACTGAGCGACACCCGCAGCGACATTGTGGAACAAATCGCAGCTAAGCTAAGCCTGATGCAGCGCGCTTCACCCGCCGATTTTCACGCCGGGATGCAGGCTCTGCTGGCATTAAGCGTATTGGCAGAACAGGCTTATCTTCCGACAACGCGGGTAAACTGGCCGGCGCTTTTCCACCAGCAGCTGGTGGATTTTACTCAGGAGTGGTCCCTCCTTTTCAGCTGGGTTAGCCCGGATGCGCCACTGCCTGCCGACATTCCGTCATTGCTGTGGCTCGCTGAGTTGAACCTGAACCGCCCCGGACTCCCGGAAAAACAGGCAGAGACTGCGATATGGGCCGCCCGCGAACGAATGGCTGCCCTGCTGGAGCTGGACAGCCGCCTTAGCGATCACGCCAGTATGGACTTCCGCTTTCTCTATTATCCGGCCACGTCTTTACTCAGCGTGGGCTATAACATGGACAGCGGTCTGCTGGACGCCAGCAAATATGACCTTTTCCCTTCAGAAGTCCGCCTGACGCACTACTTTGCTATTTCCACCAGTCAGCTTCCGGCCAAGAGCTGGTTTGTACTGGGTCGCTTATTTACTCAGCTTAATAACCAGCCCGCCGTGATGTCATGGAGCGGCTCAATGTTTGAATACCTGATGCCGCACCTGGTCATGCCGGTTTACCCCGACACGCTGCTGGAAAAGATGGCGTTATCGGCGGTCAGGCAACAGATTGCCTCGGGTAACAGCACCGATACGCCCTGGGGCGTTTCGGAATCGGGTTACGCTGCGTTTGACGTCAATCATAACTACCAGTATCGGGCATTTGGTACGCCAGAACTGGGTCTGAAACGCGGCCTGAATGACAATCATGTTGTTGCGCCCTATGCGACGCTGCTGGCGCTGATGGTGCTGCCGCAGGAGGCGACGGCTAATCTGATAAGACTTAAAAAAATGGGTGCCAGCGGTGACTACGGTTATTACGAAGCGCTGGATTTCACCGCGGATCGACTGGCTCCCGGTCAGCCATTTGCGATCGTCAAATCGTATATGGCTCATCATCAGGCGATGGGATTGCTTGCGCTCTCTCACCAGCTGCTGGATGCGCCCATGGTCGCGCGGTTTATGTCCAGCGCACTGTTTCAGTCGTCGCGTTTGCTGCTGCAGGAAAAAGTGCCTGATGATATTGAGCTCTATACCCCACGCCGCAGTTTTGTCGAAAACAGTGACCCTAAACAGCAGCGCAGCATTCCCGACCAGCGTGAATTCAGTGGTTCAGATCCGCGCCAGCCACAACTTCAGCTGCTTTCCAATGCAGATTATCATCTGATGGTGACGCACGCGGGGACAGGCTACAGCCAGTGGAAGGGGCTGGCACTCACCCGCTGGCGTGCGGATAGCACCAGCAACAACTACGGAACGTTCTGTTACGTTACCGATCAGCAATCCGCCGAAGTGATTGCTCACAGCTATCAGCCGACCTGCTGCGAGCGTCCGCATTATAAAACCCGTTTCAATGATGCCGGGATTGAGTTTGACGCTTCAGGCACCACCTTC
This sequence comes from Pantoea sp. R13S299, assembly GCF_048515925.1. Lineage (NCBI taxonomy): Bacteria > Pseudomonadati > Pseudomonadota > Gammaproteobacteria > Enterobacterales > Erwiniaceae > Pantoea > Pantoea sp. R13S299. The sequence goes on along the minus strand of NZ_JBLYEF010000004.1, from coordinate 140,706 downwards.
AGCATTCACACGCATATCGTGGTCTCCCCGGAAGATGATGTGGAGATCAGACGCATCACGGTCACTAACCGTTCCCGTCAGACCCGCCCGTTTGATATCACCAGCTACACCGAAGTGGTACTGGCACCAGCAGCCAGCGATATGGCCCACCCTGCGTTCAGTAATCTGTTCGTCCAGACTGAGATCGTTGACAGGCTGGAAGCGATTCTGGCTCACCGTCGGCCACGTGAAGAGAAAGAAGTGACGGCATGGATGTTTCACGCGATGGCGATACATGGCAATACCGGTCGCCAGAACTCTTTTGAAACCGACCGGGCTCGTTTTCTCGGGCGCGGCAGGACCCCAGCCGATGCTCAGGCGCTGATGCCGGGCAGTGAATTAACGGGTCAGCAGGGAGCGGTGTTAGATCCCGTGTTATCAATTCGCCAGTCAGTGACGTTAAAAGCGGGAGAGACCGTCACCATCGATATGCTTTACGGTGTGACACTTCAGCGTGACACCACTATTGCGCTGATTGAGAAGTACCGTAACCACATCAGCGCCGATCGGGTATTTGAACTGGCGTGGTCCCACAGTCAGGTCGCCTTGCGTCAGTTGAATATCCGCACCGAAGATACCAGCCTGTTTAATCAGCTGGCCAGTGCCGTGCTGTTTTCCAGTGCCGAAATGCGTGGCGAATCAGACGCGCTGATGCAGAACCGGCTGGGCCAGGAGTCATTGTGGCGCCATGCGATTTCGGGTGATCTGCCGATTCTTCTGGTTCGGATAGAAAACATTAATCAGCTCGACCTGGTCACCACGCTCATTCAGGCGCACCAGTACTGGCGACAAAAAGGGCTGACGGTCGATCTGCTTATCCTGAACAGCGACCAGGGCGGCTACCAGCAGAACCTGTTCAATCAGCTCACGACCCTGATCCCTGCCGGAGATGAACGGCAGCAGGCGGACAAACCTGGCGGCATATTTATCCGCAAAAGCGAAAGTTTTTCCGCTGACGATCTGCAACTGTTGCTGAGCGTCGCGGCTGTCGTGCTGGAAGGCCGGAACGGTAGCCTCGCCGATCAGCTCAGCACGCTGTTAAAACCGGTGCGCACCCCGCCTGCTTTTGCGTTTCCATCGGTCAGTAAGACGCCGCCGCCTGCAGCCGTCACCTTTTCGCCGGAGCGGTTGCAGTTTTTTAATGGCACCGGTGGCTTCAACGAGGACGGCAGCGAATATCACATCATTCTTTCCGGCCAGCAGCAGACGCCTGCGCCGTGGTGCAATGTGCTGGCCAACAGCCAGTCTGGTACCGTCATTTCCGAGAGTGGCCAGGGCTATAGCTGGTATGAAAACGCGCATGAATATCGTCTGACGCCCTGGCACAACGATCCCGTCAGTGACAGCTCTGGCGAAGCGCTTTATCTGCGTGATGAAGAGACGGGTGATGTCTGGTCGCCCACGCCGCTTCCGGTTCGCGGCAAGGGTGATTATCTGACCCGTCATGGCTTCGGTTACAGCACGTTTGAACACACGGAGTATGGCATCAGCAGCACGTTAACGGTGTTCGTGGCAGAGGAGGCGCCGGTCAGACTTTCCCTGCTGACGCTGAGTAACCTCTCTGGCAAAACGCGTAATCTGTCGATTACCGGATACGTCGAATGGGTTCTGGGTGAGCTGGCGAGCCGCTCCGCAAGGCATGTGGTGACGTCCCCTGCCGCTATCGCCACAGGCAGCGCGGTTCTGGCCAGAAACTTTTATAACAGCACGGGCTCTGCGCGGACCGCTTTTTTTGCCGTCACAGGTACCCGGATTGCGTACAGCGGCAACCGGCTTGAGTGTCTGGGTCGTAACGGCACCACACGGCAGCCCGCGATGATGAATGTTCGTGGTCTGTCGGGTAACACCGGGGCAGGAATGGATCCCTGCGCCGCGCTGCAGACGCTGACGACACTGATTGACGGCGACAGCCGCAGCTTTGTTTTTGCTCTCGGCGTCGGGGAAGATGAGGGTGCAGTGACCGCGCTGATGCAGCAGTTCCTCTCCACCGGGGAGGCTCAGAACGAGCTGACTAAAGTTAAACAGCACTGGCACCAGCTACTGACTAAAGTGCAAATCCAGACACCGGCAACGGAGGTCGATTTACTGGCAAACGGCTGGCTGCTGTACCAGACGCTGGCCAGCCGTTTGCTGGCGCGCAGCGGATACTATCAGTCTGGTGGTGCCTTTGGTTTCCGCGATCAGTTGCAGGATACGCTGGCGCTGACTCACGCTGCCCCGCAGCGCCTGCGCGATCAGCTGTTGTTGTGTGCATCCCGCCAGTTTATCGAGGGAGATGTACAGCACTGGTGGCATCCGCCTGCTGGCCGTGGCGTCAGAACCCGCTGCTCCGACGACTACCTGTGGCTGCCCTATGCGCTGTGCCGCTATGTGCAGGCAACCGATGATATTGCGCTGCTGTCACAGCCCGTCAGCTACCTTGAAGGTCGCCTGCTGGCAGAGGACGAAGAGTCTGTCTATGAGCTTCCGGGCGTCAGTAAGATTAACGAACCGCTATGGCAGCACTGCGTTCGCGCGGTTAACCACGCCCTTACTTTCGGTCAGCACGGCCTCCCGCTGATGGGTTCCGGGGACTGGAACGATGGTATGAGTACCGTCGGGATTGCCGGCAAGGGTGAAAGCGTCTGGCTCGGCTTCTTCCTCTATACGGTTCTGGACCGCTTTGCCGCGCTGGCTGTGCGGTTCGGCGATACCGATACCGCCCGCCACTGTCAGGAGCACGCGCAGACGCTCAAAACCGCGCTTAACCATGCGGCCTGGGATGGCGAATGGTATCTGCGCGGCTTTTTTGACAGTGGCCAGACGCTCGGTTCACATGCTGACAGTGAGTGCCGGATAGACGCCATTGCCCAGAGCTGGTCGGTACTCTCTGGCGCAGGCGAGGACGCCAGATGCCGGTCAGCGATGGAGGCGCTTTATCAGCATCTGGTTGATAAGGATAACCGGCTGATTAAATTGCTCACTCCGCCTTTCGATGGTGCAGGGCCAAATCCGGGCTACATTCGCGGTTATTTACCGGGCGTCAGGGAAAATGGCGGTCAGTACACCCATGGGGCTCTGTGGGCGATTATGGCCTTTGCGGCGATGGGTGAAACAGAGCGCGCCTGGTCCCTGCTCTCTATGATTAATCCGGTTAATCATAGTGGCAATCAACAGGATATGGCGATCTACAAAGCAGAGCCTTATGTGATGGCTGCGGATGTGTATGCGGCCGAAGGCCACAGCGGGCGGGGCGGCTGGACCTGGTATACCGGCTCATCAGGCTGGGCCTATCAGCTTATCAGTGAGAGTCTGCTTGGGATAAGCCGGCGCGGCAACGCGCTGTCTGTCCGGCCACAGCTTCCCGCTGACTGGTCAGAGATAAAAATTGTCTACCGTGAGGGGGAAGGGATCTACAACATCCGGGTCACTCGCGGTGACAGCACTTATCAGCTGTGGCTGGATGGCAAACGGTGTGACGGTGACGAAATAGCGCTGGAAAGTCATCGCCAGGAACATCAGGTTGAAGTCTGGCTGGGCTCTGCATCAGGTTAAGTTAAACCCGACACCCCGCCTGCATCAGCTTAAAGAGGAGATTAAGTGGCCTTTGCGAGCGGGCCGTTGAGCTGCCACCCGCGTCAGGTCGGGCAGCTCAACGGCAGCGTTCTGGTGAGTGGCGAGGGTTAATCGCCTGCTCACAATTATCTGTCGCCCTGCCCTGTTTTCCCTCGCGAAGCCCATGCTATCTTGTGGTTTTGATTTTTTCAGTGGGCAAAATTGATGACAAAGTTGCGGGTAGGGATCGTGTTTGGCGGGAAATCGGCTGAGCATGAGGTGTCGTTACAGTCGGCCAAAAATATCCTTGAGGCGATCGACAAAACCAGGTTTGACGTGGTGTTGCTGGGCATTGATAAGCAGGGACACTGGCGTCTTAACGATGCTTCAAACTTCTTACTTAACGCTGAAAATCCGGCGCTGATCGCGCTGAATCACGCCGCTGAAGATGTGGCGCTGGTGCCCGGCACAACTCAGCAGCAGATCATCACCCGTCATAACGCCCATCCGCTGTCGCAGATCGACGTTATCTTCCCTATCGTGCACGGTACGCTGGGTGAAGATGGCTCCCTGCAGGGCCTGCTGCGTATGGCCTCGTTACCCTTCGTCGGTTCCGACGTGCTGGGCTCTGCGGTCAGCATGGATAAAGATTTTACCAAACGCCTGCTGCGCGACGCCGGCCTCAACGTCGCGCCGTGGGTGAGCGTCACCCAGGCCCAGCGTGCACATCTGGACGCCAGCGCAGTGATTGCCCGCTTTGGCCTGCCGCTGTTTATCAAACCCGCCAACCAGGGTTCATCCGTGGGCGTCAGCAAAGTGGACAGCATTGAAGAGTTTGATGCCGCGCTGGCGCTGGCCTTCTCCTTTGACCGCAAGGTGCTGATTGAGCAGGGTATCAAAGGTCGCGAGATCGAGTGTGCGGTGCTGGGCAACGATGCCCCTGAAGCCAGCCCCTGCGGTGAAGTGGTGGTGCATGACGCCTTCTATTCGTATGACACCAAATATATCTCTGAGAGCGGTGCGCAGACGGTGGTCCCGGCAGCCATTTCATCGGAAACCAGCGATGCGATTCGTGAGGTCGCCATCAAAGCCTTTACCGCGCTGGAGTGCTTTGGCATGGCGCGCGTCGATGTGTTTTTAACTGACGACGGCGAAATTATCGTCAACGAAGTGAATACCCTGCCCGGCTTCACCAATATCAGCATGTATCCGAAACTGTGGCAGGCGGCCGGACTCAGCTATCAGGATCTGATCAGTCGCCTGATTGACCTGGCGATTGAACGCCATCAGCAGGCCAGTACCCTGAAAAGCAGCGTCAGCTGACACAACCCGGCGGCGTGGCGTTATGCCACGTCGCTGGTGATGGCACGGTAGTTAACCGGCGAGGTCTGATTGCGGCCATTGCGTTTCGACAGATAGAGGTTTTTATCGGCTGCGGAGATTAGCCGGTTTATCACGCGGTGCCACTCCGTCGACTCACCGGCACTGCCATGCGCCAGCCCCAGACTGACAGTGACCGTGGCCGTACTGCCCTGCAGCCAGAACTTTTCTTTCGCCATCTTCTGCCGGATGCTCTCAGCAAGAAAGTAGAGCTTTTCCGGATTCTGGTCGAACAGCACCACCGCAAACTCTTCGCCGCCAAAACGGCAGATGCGCCCCTCTTTACCCACAACGCGCTGCATACGGCGGGCGATCTCTTCCAGTACGCTGTCACCCGCATCATGACCAAAATTGTCGTTAATCGCTTTGAAGTAGTCGACATCCAGCAGAATCACGCCCGCCCGGCGGTCCGGGAAGATCGGCTCAGCACGCAGACTTTCATAGAGGCCGGACCGCGACAGCAGCCGGGTCAGGAAGTCATAGTTGGCGCGCAGCGCCAGACGCTGGTTGAGCTGGCGAATCGCATCCATGCTCACCGCCACAATCAGCGGGCTGATCGCAATGGTCGCCACGCCCAGCCGTGCCGAAGTCAGATGGGTGATCGGCAGCATATTGTCATCGCCCTGGATATTCATCACACCGTGCGAAACCAGAATGATTTCGCTAATGCCGGTGAGCAAAATCACCAGACTGGTGAGCGGCATCGGCAGCACGATGGCGCACCAGACCAGCGCCGGAACCGGGAACGTCAGGCTGCCTGCGCCGCCCATCATCGCGCCAATCATCAGCGAAAAAATCACGGCGACAACCGGTGCCAGCTTGCGCATCTGCATAAACTGCCGGGGCGACAGCGACGCCCAGTCGCGCGTCAGCAAAAAGGGCAGCAGCATCAGCCCGGTTGAGAACTGTTCGCTGAACCATTCGCCCCAGGCCGTCACCAGCCCGCTGTTAAAATCGGCCTGCTGCGCCAGCGCCCCCCAGCTGGCGCAGGCCAGTCCGGCCAGCAGACAGGCCGGAAAAATGCGCAGCACGCTGGTTATACGCTCGCTGCCGGAGTCGTGCTGAAGATGTTTTACCAGCAGCGTCACCGCCACCAGCACAAACAGAAGATTCGCCATGTTGAGGGTAAAAGCAGAGAGCGCCCAGCCTGAAAAAACGATGTCGTTAAACACCATCGCAGCAAAGGTGGCCAGGTAATAGCGGGTCTGATGCAGAAAAGGATTCCGGACGATCACGCCAGTGACGATCGCATTGACCGGCCAGAACAGCGACAGCTCCTGTGGAAAGCGCAGGTGTCCGCCGATAAAGCAAAACAGCAACGTGATTAAAAACAGTGAAAATGCGTTCTTCTTAACGTTGTGCTCTTCAAACAGCTGTATGCGCATACATCCGGACCTTGTCACAGAGAGGCTGGCTGTCCACGCCAGCCTGGACAGGCGCGTGGTGTCAGAATGATTAAATCCTGAATATCCTCAATGTCATCCGGCGATAAAACCTCGTTTCATGGGCTAACTCAGAAAAGTTACCGTTTTGAGGCTAAACCCATCAGATGACAGCAAAAACTGGGGCTCTATTATGCATCGCAAATAAAAAAATCGGATATCCGAGATATCCGATTTTTGCTGTTCTGACGACTTTACCGTTGCGCTAAACGCTATTTTACGGCAACCGGCCACTGACTCAGGCGAATGCCGCGTTTGTCGGCGTTATCGCCAAAATCTTTCAGCACCGCTTTAACGTCGGGATCGATATATTCCGCATTGTCGTTATCGACGATGACCACGCTGTTTTCCGGGATCTCATCCAGCAATCCCTGCAGCTTTGGATTGTGCATAAAGGTCAGGTTCTGCTGAAAGCGCAGCACGTAGTGGTCGTCATAGCGGGTGAGCTGCAGCGCGTTGCGATGGCTCTTGTAGATGCTGTAGAGGATCTGCGTGGCGATACCGATACCAATTCCGACCAGCATACCCAGCGTGATAATCCCGACGATGGTGGCCAGAAACGGCACGTACTGCTGCGCCCCCATCCGGAACTGCTCAACGAACAGTCGCGGTGTCGCCAGCTTATAACCAGTGTAGAGCAGCACAGCCGCGAGGCTGGCCAGCGGAATGGCGTTCAGCATCTCACTGAACCACATGCCGCAAATCAGCAGCAGCACACCGTGAATGAAGATCGACAGTTTGGTTTGTGCGCCCGCACTGACGTTAACCGAGCTGCGCACAATCACCGCTGTTATCGGCATCGCGCCAAGGAAACCTGCCGCCAGGTTACCGATACCCTGCGCGAACATCTCTTTGTTGGGCGACGGCGCGGGCGTCTGAGGACGCAGTTTCTTCAGCGCCTCCTGGCTCAGCAGAGTCTCCAGACTAGCGACCAGTGCCAGCGTCACCGCAACCACCCAGACCTGCGGATTCTGCCAGGCCATCCAGTCGGGCGTTTCCAGCTCAGCCACCAGCGCGGAGACGCTGTCAAACGCGGGTAGCGAAATGCGCGCCAGGCCCTGGGTCATCTCAGGGAACAGTCGCCCTCCCACCACCGTTGCCAGACAGCCGATCAGCACGGCAATCAGCGGGCCGGGGATCCAGGCCAGTGCTTTAATGCGTTTTACCGGCGCGGTGGTCCAGAGACATAAAATGGCTAATCCGACACCCGCCACCAGGATTGCAGGCAGCGAGAAAGTCATCTCGCCGGTCACCAGTGATACCAGCTCCGCATCGCCAGCGGCACCCAGCGCCACCGGAATCTGCTGCATGATCAGCAGCAAACCAATCGCCGCCAGCATCCCTTTGATGACGCTGCCCGGCACCAGCGCAATAAACCGTCCGGCGCGCAGCAGGCCAAACGCACATTGCAGTGCCCCGGCGATAATCAGCGCGGTGAGGAAGGCAGAGAAGCTACCCAGTGATGCCATTGAGGCGACGACAATAGTGACCAGGCCCGCCGCCGGGCCGCTGACGGCAAACCGGGATGGACTCAGGGAGGTGACCACCAGGCCGCCAATTACACCGGTCAGCAGACCGGCAAACGGCGGCAGTCCGCTGGCCTGGGCGATGCCAAGACAGAGCGGTAAGGCGACCAGAAACACCACCAGACCCGCGGGAATGTCGCGGCGCAGGGTATCGAGGTTCATAGTGAAGGCTCCTCTGCAGATTGATGAATCAGCTCTTTGAGATGGCCGGAGCGCAGGTCATAAACACAACCAAACACCTCCAGTTCCTGGCCCGATTGCCAGATTTGCCGGACCGGTTCAGATTTCACCAGTCTGGCGAATTGCGCCTTAACGTTGGCCTCAACCAGCCGGTCGAGATGTTCACCCGGCGCCGCGTCTGAGGCGGGACTTTCTGCCAGACCCGCCTGAATATCCTGACGCAGCGTCTGAATTTGTCTCGCCAGCGCGCTCTCCTGCCCGTCCAGCACACTGCCCGGCAGATTCTGCGCGGCTTCTACCCCACCGCAGCCATAGTGGCCGCTTAATACGATGCGTTTTACGCCGAGAAAGAAGAGCGCGTATTGCAGCACGCTCAGTAAATTGTCGTCATCCTCAATCACCATATTGGCGATATTACGATGCACAAAGAGTTCGCCAGGATGGGAACCGGTTAATACCTCAGCCGGAACGCGACTATCAGAACAACCTATCCAGAGTGAGTGCGGCTTTTGCTGATGAAGGAAATTTTTAAAATAGTCCGGGTTACGCTGGCGGCGCTGTAATGCCCAACTGCGATTTTTCGCTAATAAGGGTTTAAGTGTCGTCACATTCATCTTCTCTCTACTACCGGGATGTCGCATCCTGGCTAACCACAAAGTGTATCGGCTCACAAATAAAGCGTGAGCCGCCAGGTAAATAAGAACTGAGTCACAGAAAAAGGTTATAGACGCTAACCATTGCCAATGCACGGGCAATATTTCACAGCGCTTTAACATCACGTATTTTGTCAATTCACCGTCAGCAAAAGTCAGGTTTACGTAAATTTAATTAAGCGGCAGGGATGAGAAAGAATAACCAGAATTCATTTTTAGATTATTACAATCAATGAGATAAAAAAGGAAAGAAAATAAACTAAAGTTATTGCTGACAAATAAATACAAGCATTAACAGAGGGGATATTTACTGCCATACCAACCAGTTCTATTTTTACCAGGAATACTCTTAATTAAAAAATTAACCATTAGCACAATCCACCGGCTTAATTGCTTTTAGCCAGTCAGATAGACCTGTAGAGAGTTAAGAAGGGAGCAAGAGATGATTAATTTAATTTGCAGGAAAATAGTGACGGCGGTAAGTAAATCAGGACCAATTCTAAACAGAGCCTGAACGAGCAGGCTCTTTTTCTTGACGAATTATTTACCGTTCCAGCTTTGCAGGCGTGATTCCCGCACCGACAGCTGCTGTTCCGGCGTCAGTTTATTGTAGTTTTCCGCCATTCCGCTCTCCCAGTCGCCGTAGAGTGGATTCGGCAGCACGATGAACTGCGTACCAAACTGCTGGTGGTTGAGATTCACAAAATCGCGACGCGTCTGATTACCCTTGTGCCAGGTCGCCCCACCGAAATCGTTGAGGTTATCGCCGACGTAAAGCACGACGTTATAGCCCGCGTTTTTGATGGCATCGAAACGCGCCTGCTTGTTGGAGCTGTCGGTATTCAGACGTACCGTTTGATCGCTGACATTCGGGAAGCCGAGCTGTTGCATATTGGCGACCGTGGCAGCGTAATCTTTCTGATCGCGGTTCGACACATAGAACAGCGTGCCACCATTCTCTGTCACATGACGCGCGAACTCGACCGCACCCGGCACCGCTTTCGCCTGACGCGCCTGCGTCCAGGCTGACCAGGTTTTGCTGCTGAACGGCTGGCCATTTTTCGCCTGCCACGCGCTGTAGGCGCTGTTATCCAGCATGGTTTCATCCAGATCGACAATCACCGCTTTGGGTTTGCCGGTCAGCGACGGCGCCTGATCAAACGCCATGCGCGCGGTGTTAAAGGCCTGCCAGGTCAGCGCCTGATATTCGCCAGATTGCTGGAACCAGTTTACCGCCAGCACCGATTGCTGGCCGAGTTGCTGTTGTGCGGTCTGATGGGTCGACGAGGCGCAGCCGGTCAGCAGCAGCGCGACCAGTCCGGATGCAGCCAGTTTTGCGGAGGTTTTCATCATTTCATCCTTAAGGTGAGAAAGGTCTGAGGAGAAGCTTCAAAAATGTAGCAGTTAACGTAAGCTGTGGGCAGCCCAACGCACGCTGTTATAACAGGAGATTCTTATGGCCGTGATCCCGCGCTCGCCGTTGCTCGATTCGCTGGAGTGGCTCGATTATGCGTTTCAGCCCGCCGGTGAGCCGCCTCCCGCCGATGCCGCCTATGGACATCAGCGCCACAGCGCGACCGTGGTCACCGATATTGAGAACATCCCGCCCAAAAGCTGCGAGTCCGATGGCGTGATCGGCAGCGGGACGCGACCTGTGGCGGTCTACACCGCCGATTGCCTGCCGGTGCTGTTCGCCGATCGCCAGCAGCGGGTCGTGGCGGCCGTGCATGCCGGACTTAAGGGCACGCTGGCGGGTGTGCTGACCCGCGCCGTGGAAAAACTGGGCGAACAGGGCTGCAACCCGCAGGATCTGGTGGTGGTAATCGGCCCGTCGATGGGCCCCTGCTGCTATGAACTGGCCGAACCGCAGCTGGCAGAGATTGCGCAGAATCCAGCGTTTTCCAGTGGGCTGCGCTGGCACCGCAATCAGCCGGTAAATCCGCAGGCACAACGGCCACAGGCTTCTGCCCACCAGCAGGGCGTCTGGTTCGATCTGCCGGCACTGGCGACGCAGTTGCTGGTGAACGCAGGTGTGCCGGCCACGCAGATCGATAACGTCAATGTCTGCACCTACTGCATGGCCGAGAGCGGTTCCAGCTACCGCTTTAATACCCACTATGGCAGCGGCTATCGCTCGCGCTATTCATGGATCCGGCGGCGTTAAGCGTTTCAGAGCCAGAAATATCAAAAGCCGCGCAGGGCGTTTCGGCCTGAGACACAAGCTCCCTGCGCCCTGTTCCCCTGCCATTGTTTATGATTTCACTCACACCCTGACATTCTTTCACTTTTTTTTAACGCAGAAGTGGCTAGAGTAAACTCATCCGACCACTTAACTGTGAGTGACTGTCATGTCCGCCAATCCTGATTATCCTGCGCTATTTACGCCGCTGGATCTTGGCTTTACCCGACTGAAAAACCGCTTTCTGATGGGGTCGATGCACACCGGCCTGGAGGAGCATCCGGATGGCGCAGCCCGGCTGGCAGCGTTTTATGGCGAGCGCGCACGCGAAGGCGTGGCGCTGATCGTCACCGGCGGCATTGCACCCAATGCGCAGGGTGTCACCACCGCGCATGGCGCAGTGCTCATCGATGAGGCGCAGTGCAGCTGGCACCGGCAGATCACGGAGGCGGTGCATCAGCATCAGGGCAAAATCGCCCTGCAGATCCTGCATACCGGCCGCTACAGCTATCAGCCCGATCTGGTTGCGCCCTCGGCGCGCCAGGCGCCGATTAACCCGTTTACGCCACAGGCGATGAGCGAGGCGGCGATTGAACAGACGATTGATGACTTCGCCCGCTGCGCCCGGCTAGCCCAGCAGGCGGGCTATGATGGTGTGGAGATCATGGGTTCCGAAGGCTATCTGATTAATCAGTTTCTGGTAAAGCATACCAATCAGCGCACCGACCGCTGGGGCGGCGACTTCCGGCAGCGGATGCAGTTCGCGCTGGCGATTACCCGCGCGGTTCGCGCCACAACCGGCGATGCCTTTATCATCATCTTCCGGTTGTCGATGCTCGATCTGATCGAAGAGGGCAGCACGCTGGAGGAGACGCTGATGCTGGCGGGCGAGCTGGAGCAGTGCGGCGTCACGCTGTTCAATACCGGCATCGGCTGGCACGAAGCGCGCATCCCGACCATCGCCACCTGCGTGCCGCGCGCGGCTTTTGCCTGGGTGACGCAGCGCCTGCGCGCCCATGTGTCAGTACCGGTCATCGCCACCAACCGCATCAACCATCCCGCCGTCGCCGAGCAGCTGTTGCAGTCCGGCTGCGCCGATATGGTGTCGATGGCGCGCCCTTTTCTCGCCGATCCCGCCTTTGTCACTAAAGCACAGCGCGGTGAACCGGACAGCATCAACACCTGCATTGCCTGTAATCAGGCCTGCCTCGATCAGGTGTTCGCCGGTAAAATTACCTCCTGCCTGGTCAATCCGCGCGCCTGCCATGAGTCGCTGATGCCGGTCATCGCCAGCACCGCCCCGCGCAGGCTGGCCGTAGTGGGCGCCGGTCCGGCCGGCATGGCGTTTGCGCTACAGGCGGCGCAGCGCGGCCATCAGGTAACCCTCTATGAGGCCGCGCCGGAGATAGGCGGCCAGTTCAATCTTGCCCGGCTGATCCCTGGCAAATCAGAGTTCAGCGAAACGCTGCGCTATTTCCGGCATGAGCTGGCAGCCGCAGGCGTGACGGTTCAGACGGGCTGGCGGGTGACGGCGGATCAGCTGAGTGACGCCGATGAAGTGGTTCTGGCGACCGGCATTCAGCCGCGTACGCCCGATATTCCGGGCATCGACCACCCCAGCGTGCTGAGCTATCTGGAGGTGCTGCGCGATAAGCGCCCGGTGGGTAAACGGGTAGCGATTATCGGCGCCGGCGGTATTGGCTTTGATGTGGCGGAGTATCTGTCACAGCCATCCCATGACGAGGATCTGGCGGCGTTTTATGCCGAATGGGGCATCGACCACAGCCTGACGCAGCGTGGCGGCGTGATGAAACCCGAGCCGCCTGCCGCGTTACGGCAAATCTGGCTGCTGCAACGCCGATCGGGAAAACCGGGTGCCGGGCTGGCAAAAACCACCGGCTGGATCCATCGCGCCAGTCTGCAGGCGCAGGGCGTTGAGATGTGGGGCAGCGTTGAGTATCTGGCGATTGATGACAGCGGCCTGCATCTGCGGCGCAACGGCGAAACGCTGTTGCTGGAGGTCGATAATGTGATTATCTGTGCCGGACAGGAGCCGCAGCGCGAACTGGAAGCCGCGCTGCGTGCAAAAGGACAGAGGGTGACAGTCATCGGCGGTGCGGATGTGGCGCAGGAGCTGGATGCTCGCCGTGCGATTGCGCAGGCGACGCAACTGGCATTAACCGTCTGACTAACGCATTTTCACCGCGCGCAGCACCACGAACTTCTGGTTAGAGGCGATCAGCGTACAGTTACCAAACAGCTTCTTCAGCTTGTGGTGATAATCGAGGTGGCGGTTGCCGACAATGCGCAACTCGCCGCCATACTGAAGGCAGCGTTTGGCATCGCGGAACATCTGCCATGCCAGGTGATCGGTCACCGCGTGCTGCTGGTGGAACGGCGGGTTACACAGCACCGCGTGCAGCCGATCTGACGGATAGCCGCTCAGCACGTTGTTCACCAGGAACTGACAGCGTGACAGATCATCAGGACGGTTCATTTCCACATTAAGCTGACTGGAAGCGACCGCCATGTAAGACTCATCAAGGAAATGCACCTCGGCCTGCGGGTTCTGCTCCAGCGCCACCAGCCCCACCACGCCGTTACCACAGCCGAGATCGACAATCTCGCCCTCAATGTTTTCCGGCAGATGCTGCACAAAGAGCCGTGCGCCGATATCCAGCGAAGCGCGTGAAAAGACGTTGGCGTAGTTGTGAATCTGATAAGGGGTGCCATCCAGCGGCCAGACCAGCGTCGACGTGGCCTCACGCAGTTCAGGCTTGCTGAACTGGCTGTAGATCAGACGCGCTTTTTTCCACGCCAGTGAGGTTTTGGTTTCACCAATGATCTGTTCGAACAGCTGCAGGGTAGAGTTATGGATCTCTTTGGCGCGCGCTGCCGCCAGAATCACCGTATCAGGCGTGACGACTTCGCGAATGGCGCGCAGCTGGTGCTCCAGCAGCGCCAGGGTTTTAGGCACCTTGATCAGCACAGCCGCAGGTGAAGCAGGCAGTTCCGCCAGGCTATCAACAAAGTGAACGTCGCTGTCATCCAGCCCATTAAAGGTCAGGTTCTGACGGGCGGCCTGCTGGCTCAGCCAGGAGTCGCTGACGTGCCAGACGGTACGCGAATTCAGGGCGCAGGTTAAGGCCCCGAAACTGTCGTTGAAGACCAGCACTGGCCCCTCTGGCAGCGCCTGCTGTAACAGATATTCATCAGCCGCATCCCAGGCTTGTAATGGACTTTCGTCACGCATCTGCGGGAAGCGATGCAGGATCAGTGTGCGATCGTTCAGTTCAAGTTGGCTCATGCATTCTCCGGCGTGGTACACTTTGGTTGATTTTCGCCCCAAAATCGGGGGCGCAGTATACTGTCTTTCGCCTGGAATCCCTAATGTCCTCACTGATCTACCTTCAGGGTTATCCTGCCCCCCTTCTTGAGCAGGTTCAGTCGCTGATCGCCCATCAGCGCTTAGGTGCGTTCCTGCAGGAACGTTATCCTGACACTCATGACGTGATGAGTGATAAAGCGCTGTATGACTACACGCAGGCGCTGAAAAATCGCTATATGCGCAATGCGCCGCCGATCAGCAAAGTGATGTGGGATAACAAGATTAAGGTGATGAAGCATGCACTCGGCCTGCACACGGCTATCTCACGGATTCAGGGCGGCAAACTCAAGGCGAAAGCGGAGATCCGCATCTCAACCTTTTTCCGCCTCGCGCCGGAGCCGTTTCTGCGGATGATCGTGGTACATGAGCTGGCACACCTGAAAGAGAAAGATCACGATAAGGCGTTCTATCAGCTCTGCTGCCATATGGAGCCGGATTACCACCAGCTCGAATTTGATGCGCGCCTGTGGATGACCGACCAGGCGATGCGCGGCAACGCAGCTTAAAGAAACTCCTGCGCTTTCTGAATCAGGCTGGTTTTGGTCAGCGCCCCCAGAAAGCGTCGCTCCTGCGGATTATTCAGCACCGGCAGTCGCTCCAGCGTGACTGCCGCAAACGCCTCCCACCCCTCGCGCATACTCTGATTCTCAAACACTACCGGGAAGTCCTGATCCATTACGCACTGCACCGGTGAGTCGAGGGTGATCTCCTGCGCCAGCACCCGGCGCGAAATCTCATGAATCGAGACCACGCCGAGGAAGGCACCCGCGGCGTTGATCACGTAGACATAGCGTTCACGCTTCAGCGAGCTGACCGCCAGCGCCTGCCCCACGGACTCCTCCGGCTGCAACGCCGCACCGGGAATGATCAGCTCGGCAATGCGCATGTTGTCGAAATCATATTTCGCCTCTGAACGGCTGAAGTGATGACTTACCACCGGATAGGTACTGGCGGATTGCAGGCGATAGACCACCATCGACGCCAGCACGGTCGCGATCATCAGCGGGAACAGCAGGCTACTGTTGAGCGTCATCTCCAGCACCATCAGCATCGCCATCAACGGCGCCTGACTGACCGCCGCCAGCACCGCCGCCATCCCAATCGCGGCATAGAGCAGCACATTGCCGAGCGGCAGATGGAGCGCCGCACCCACCGTCGCGATGATGACGCCAAGCAGCGCGCCAATCAGCAGCGAAGGCGTAAAGAGTCCACCGACGGCGTTCGACCCCACCGACAGGCTGGTGGCGAGCGTTTTCAGCAGCAGCAGCAGCAACAGGCCCGGCAGCAGATAGTCACCCGCCATGACTTTGACGATGACTTCGTAGCCGTTGCCGAGGATATCGGTGGAGATCAGCGCCAGTAAGCCTACGGCGAATCCGCCCGCGCCCAGACGCACGGGCAGCGTGGCGACCCGGCTGAACAGCACTTTGCTGCGGGCGATGCATTTGATCAGAATCCAGCCCGCCAGCCCGGCGCTCAACCCAATCACCACTGTCATCAGCAGGCTGCTGAGATCCATGGCGAAGCTCGCGTCCGCCAGCGGATAGAGCGCGCTGCGGAAGCCCAGCGTCCACATGGTCATCACCGCCGTTGCTGAGGCGATAATCAGGGGGATTAGCCGCTGCAACGCGGAAATACCAAAGGCGATCTCCGCGACGAAAATCGCCGAGGCCAGCGGCGCATGATAGACCGATGCGAGGCCTGCCGCGGCCGCCATTGCGACCACATCGCTGTTTTTCAGGTTAAGCGACGCCGGTAACAGGCGGCCAATCGCGCTGCCGCACAGTGCTGAGAGCTGCACCATCGGCCCCTCTTTACCTATCGACGCGCCGCTGCCAATACTGGCAATCGACGATAAGGCGCGGAACAGCGACGTTTTGGTCGGCACCGCATCGAGCCGGGCGTTGATCACTTCAAGGTAATCCGTTTTCACCGTCTGCTGCTGCTCAATGGCAACCGCGTAACGCAGGAAAAAGCCTGCCAGCACGCCGCCCGCGCCCACCAGCAGCGGCCAGAAGATCCACGGCCAGAGATGCAGGGATTCGGTAATGTCGCCACTACGGGCAAACAGCAGATGATTGATCAGTTCAATTACGCCGCGAAAAGCCAGCGTCACCAGCGACGCCGCACACCCGACCGGAATAGCGATCAAAAGTGTGGTCCAGTTTAATGCGTGCTTACTTGCTTTCACCTGCGCTCCCTGGTTGATACATAAAAATCATCGCTTCCGCATATTATTGGAATGCGGATCGCAGGATCAATCCCTGCCCGCCCGGCACCATTGCACAGCGCCGGGGAGATGTTACTCTGCCGCTTTAACGCTGCCGGAGAGATGACGTGATTCGTTTTGCCATTGTGGGAACAAACTGGATTACACGCCAGTTTATTGATGCCGCTCATGAAACCGGAGCGATGAAGCTCTGTGCGGTCTATTCACGCAGTCAGCAGCAGGCCGACGCCTTTATCGCCGATTATCCCTGCAAACAGACCTTTACCTCACTGGAAGCCCTGGCCGCCAGCCCGGAGATCGATGCGGTCTATCTTGCCAGCCCCAACGCCCTGCACTGCCAGCAGGCGCTGCTGTTTATGTCGCACGGCAAGCATGTGATTTGCGAAAAACCGCTGGCCTCGAATCTGGCCGAAGTGGAGCAGATGATCGCCTGCGCCCGTGAGCATCAGGTGGTGCTGTTTGAGGCGTTTAAAACCGCCAGCCTGCCGAATTTCCTGCGTTTACAACAGGCGCTGCCTGACGTCGGTAAACTGCGAAAAGCGCTGCTGAGTTACTGCCAGTACTCCTCACGTTATCCGCGCTATCTCAACGGCGAGAACCCGAATACCTTTGATCCGCGCTGGTCGAACGGTTCGATTATGGATATCGGTTATTACTGCCTGGCTTTGGCGGTGGCGCTGTGGGGCGAACCAGAACGCGTGCAGGCTACCGCGACGCTGCTTGAAAGCGGCGTGGACGCGCATGGCGTGGTGCTGCTGAGCTATGGTGATTTCGACGTGACGATTCTGCATTCGAAAGTGAGTGATTCCAGCCTGCCCAGCGAGATTCAGGGTGAAGCGGGCGCGCTGGTGATTGAAAAGTTATCGGAGTGCCAGCAGCTGACCTTTATTCTTCGTGGTGCTGAAAAGCAGGCGCTGAGCCAGCCGCAACACATCAACACCATGCTGTATGAAGCGGCCGCGTTTGCCCGGCTGGTTGAGCAGCGTCATGTGGACCATTCCGGACTGGAGGTTTCGCGCATTACCGCAGCACTCCTGACTGAAATCCGCAGTCAGACCGGCGTGATCTTCCCCGCCGATCTGACTGCTGTGTAAATATTTCTAAATATGTCTGAGAGGTGTTGCTTCCTGTGCGGCTAATCCGTAACTTAGCCTCCTGCAAAGGGGAGTAACTTGTAAGCTGATTGATCGTCATTACGTTGCGAAAGCATCCGGTCATCAGGCAACCCGGAATCCATTTCTGTGTTGTAAGTGAGACCTTGCCGGAAGGCGAGGTTTGCTTACACAAAAATAAGCGGCTGACGTCTTCTGACTTCAGCCGTTTTTTTTTCTTTTTAAGACAGGATACGAATATGCAAACTGTGGGTACGCCTTTACTGTGGGGCAGCTTTGCGGTTGTGGTGCTAATCATGCTGGCTATCGACCTGCTGTTGCAGGGACGCCGCGGCGCGCAGACCATGTCTTTCAAACAGGCGGCGGTCTGGTCGCTGATCTGGATTTCCGTTTCACTGCTGTTCAGCGCCGCCTTCTGGTGGTATCTGGAGGGCAGCGCGGGACGTGAAGTGGCCAATACGCAAACTCTCGCCTTCCTGACCGGTTATGTGCTGGAAAAAGCGCTGGCGGTGGATAACGTCTTCGTCTGGCTGATGCTGTTCAGCTACTTCTCAATTCCGGCCAACCTGCAACGCCGTGTACTGATCTACGGAGTATTAGGCGCTATCGTGCTGCGTACCATCATGATCTTCGCGGGTAGCTGGCTGGTCACGCAGTTCAGCTGGATCCTCTATGTCTTCGGTGCCTTCCTGCTGTTTACCGGCGTGAAGATGGCGCTGGCGAAAGAGGATGACGGTGCAGTCGGCGACAAACCCGTGGTGCGCTGGCTGCGTAAGCATTTACGCATGACCGACGATCTCGACGGCGAGAAGTTCTTCACCCGCAAAAATGGCGTGCTGTTTGCCACTCCGCTGCTGCTGGTGCTGATTATGGTGGAACTCAGCGACGTGATCTTTGCCGTCGACAGTATCCCGGCGATCTTCGCTGTGACTACCGACCCGTTCATCGTGCTGACCTCAAACCTGTTCGCTATCCTGGGATTGCGTGCCATGTACTTCCTGCTGGCGAACGTGGCGGAACGTTTCTCGATGCTGAAGTATGGCCTGGCGATTGTGCTGGTGTTCATCGGCTTTAAGATGCTGATCGTCGATCTCTACCATATCCCGGTCGGTATCTCCCTGGGTGTAGTCGGTGCCATTCTGGCATCAACCCTGCTGATTAACGCCTGGGTTAACCGCAAAAGAGACCAGAAAAAGATCGCACCATAATTACCTGCAGGGGCAGCGGATGCCCCTGTTTTATTTTGCGACAGCCTGTCACGCCATTTCATCCCTCTGTCACACTTCCACTATCCAGCATAATAAAAATCTGACCTGCTCCACAGCGACAGAACTTTCTCTTTTCTCATCCGATGTTTTCCTTATACTCCGCCGGGCAAACCGTTTTAGCCGATGCAAAACATCGCGTCTGAAACTACATCCGCGACAAAATATAGAAAATATTATGCAGAAAACTCTCTCCGCACGTCTGGGCACGCTGCTCGCCGGAAGCCTGGTGAAGCAAATCATGATTGGGTTGATCGCTGGTGTGGCGCTCGCCTGGGTTTCACACGATGCCGCGCTGGCGGTCGGTCTGCTGGGTGAACTGTTTGTCAGTGCGCTAAAAGCGGTCGCCCCGTTGCTGGTACTGATGCTGGTGATCGCCTCAATTGCCAACCACCAGCAGGGCCAGAAGACCAATATCCGGCCGATTATCATGCTTTATCTGCTGAGCACCTTTTTCGCGGCGGTTGTCGCGGTGGTCTTCAGCCATCTGATGCCGCAGACGCTGACGCTGGCGGTGGGCACCACAGAAATCGTTCCCCCTTCCGGCATTACCGAGGTGTTACGTGGACTGCTGATGAGCATGGTGTCGAACCCGATCACGGCCCTGATGCAGGCTAACTATATCGGCATTCTGGTGTGGGCCATTGGCCTCGGGCTGGCGTTCCGTCACAGCAGTGACACTACCCGCGCCTTCCTCAATGATGCCTCAGAGGCGGTGACCTGGCTGGTTCGCTGCGTCATCCGCTGCGCGCCAATCGGTATTTTTGGTCTGGTGGCGTCGATTCTGGCTTCAACCGGCTTTGGCGTGCTGTGGCAATATGCGCATCTGCTGGCGCTGCTGCTGGGCTGTATGGTGCTGATGGCGCTGGTAGTGAATCCGATGCTGGTGTTCCAGAAAATCCGCCGTAACCCCTATCCGCTGGTTTTCACCTGCCTGCGTGAAAGCGGCGTGACTGCCTTCTTTACCCGCAGTTCTGCCGCCAACATTCCGGTGAATATGGCGCTGGCGAAACGTCTGGATCTGGATGAGGATACCTATTCGGTGTCGATTCCGCTGGGTGCGACCATCAGTATGGCGGGTGCGTCGATCACCATTACCGTGCTGACGCTGGCGGCGGTGCATACGCTGGGTATCAGTATTGATGTGCCGACGGCGATTCTGCTGAGTCTGGTGGCGTCACTGTGTGCCTGTGGGGCATCGGGCGTGGCGGGTGGTTCACTGCTGTTGATTCCGGTGGCCTGCAATATGTTCGGCATTCCGAATGATCTGGCGATGCAGGTCGTCGCGGTCGGCTTTATTATCGGTGTACTGCAGGATTCGGCGGAAACCGCGCTGAACTCCTCAACGGATATTCTGTTTACGGCAGCCGTCTGTCAGGCAGAAGCGGAGCGCGAAACCAGTCGGGCCTAATCTTTCAGATAGCTCAACAGCTCAAAGAGCGGGTGGCTGAGTCCGAAGAGCAAAGCGTCCCGCGCCAGGGACAAAAACGCCGGGAGCGTTTTTGAACAACGCAACGCGTTGGCCCGGCAACGGGCGCACCTCAGGGATGAGGTGCGTAATTGCGCGGGCCGAGCGAGCAGGGATGCTTTAAGCGACTTTGCGATCGGACTCCGCCACCCGCGAAGGGCATAGGATTAACCGACGTTAATGACGACCTCAAGATTGCTACTTTTGCCCGGCAAACTTAGAGCGTTACACCGCTTTTAAAAATCGCCAGCTCGCGGAAATCGTTCTTCTCGTTGTTAGTCTGCTGACCGCTGGCAATCGCCACAATGCTGTCGACAAAATCTTCCAGCATTGCATCCATGCTCATCCCCTCGATCAACCGTCCGGCATTAAAGTCGATCCAGTGCGGTTTCTTCTCCGCCAGCGGCGTGTTGGTCGCCAGCTTCACCGTCGGCACAAAACCACCATAAGGCGTACCGCGTCCGGTACTGAACAGCACCATGTGGCAACCGGCTCCCGCCAGCGCACTGGTAGCGACTGCATCATTGCCCGGTGCACTCAGCAGATTCAGCCCCGGCGTTTTCAACCGCTCGCCATACTTCAGCACATCGACCACCTGGCTCTGCCCCGCTTTCTGTGTACAACCCAGCGACTTCTCTTCCAGCGTCGTGATGCCACCCGCTTTATTGCCCGGCGACGGATTCTCGTAGATCGGCTGCTGGTGATCGATAAAGTACTGTTTGAAGTCGTTGATCATTGCCACCGTTTTGCCGAAGGTCTCTTCGTCGCGACAGCGGCTCATCAGAATCCGCTCTGCGCCAAACATCTCCGGCACTTCGGTCAGCACGGTCGTGCCGCCATTGGCGATCATCTGGTCCGAGAAGCGCCCCAGTAATGGGTTCGCGGTGATGCCGGATAAACCATCCGAACCGCCACACTCCAGACCAAACTTCAGCTCGCTGAGTTTGCCCGGCTCGCGCCGGTCGTGACGCATTTTTTCATACAACGCATGCAGACGCTCCAGCCCGGCTTCAACCTCATCGTCATGCTGCTGGCACACCATGAACTCGACCCGGTCGCTTTCAAACGCACCAAGAGTATCGCGGAAGGCATCGACCTGATTGTTCTCACAGCCGAGACCAATCACCAGCACCGCCCCCGCGTTGGGATGGCGCACCATATTCTGCAGCATGGTGCGGGTGTTTTCGTGGTCCTGCCCCAGCTGCGAGCAGCCGAAGGTGTGGCTGAACAGGAATGCGCCGTCAATGCCTTCTGCCTCCTGTGTCTCTTTCAGGAAACGCTGCAGGATCTGACGCGCAATGCCGTTGACGCAGCCGACGGTCGGGAGGATCCACAGCTCATTGCGGATGCCGACCTCGCCGTTAGCACGACGGTAGATCTGCACCTCACGATCGCCCGGCTGCTTTGGTAATGTCACAAACTCAGGCTGATACGCATACTCATCCAGATCGCTGAGATTAGTACGCGCGTTCTGCGAATGGATTAACTCACCGGCGGCCACAGGCTGCGTGGCATGGGCAATGGGCAGCCCATATTTGATCACCAGTTCATCCTGCGCGATGGGCTGCAGGGCAAATTTATGCCCGCGTCCGACGGCCTGTTGCACCGCCACACTTAGTGGCGGCAGCGCTATCGTGGCGCCCGCCTCTAAGTCACGTAACGCCACGGCGACATTGTCGCGGGGATCAATTTTAATTGCGTCTTGCATAGCGTTATCTCAGTTGGCTCAGCGCCTCACGCATTCCGTGGGCGATGATATTTTGCAGGTGTTGGGTGACAACCGCAGCCAGTCCGGGCTGACGGGTTAAATCTTCGCCCCAGTGTTGCGCGTCGCTTAGTACGGTATCGACAAGCTGTGCCGGTGACATCTGGTCCGCATTAACCGCTTTCCAGGCGTCGGCGTAGCGCTGTAACCACTGCGGCTCATCCTGTAACGGCCAGCTTTTGCCAGCTGACTCGCCGCGATAGAAGGCGATCAGCGCTGCCAGCGCAAAGGTAATGTGTGTCGGCCACTCGCCGGTTTGCTGATGTGCGGCAAGCAGTGGCGTCAACAGACGAGTGCGGAACTTGGTCATGCCATTGAGGGCAATCGACAGCAGCGCATGACGGATAAACGGATTGCGGAAGCGGCGCTGAACCGCATCGGCAAAGGCGTGCAGTTCGTTTGCGGGCAGATCCAGCGTCGGGATCACTTCGTGGCGCAGCAGGTTGTCGACAAATCCGGCAATTGCCGGATCGGCCATCGCCTCCCCGACGCTCTCAATACCGGCCAGAAACGCCACCGGCACCATCGCGGTATGCGCACCATTGAGGATGGCCACTTTCTGCGCTTTATAGGGCGCAATGTCATCCACATGCCGGACCTGCGGTGACAGCGCCGCCAGCTTCAGCTCACTGAACAGCGCCGACGGTCCCTGAATCACAAACTGGTAGTAGACTTCGCCCGCCACCAGATAGCGATCTTCATAACCCAGTTCACTTTGCAACTGCTCGCTTTCCGCCGGGAAGCCGGTAACGATACGGTCGACCAGGGTGTTGTAGAAGGCACAGTGCTCATGAACCCAGGTTTTAAATTCGGATGGCAGGTGCCAGTGATCGGCGTAGCGCAGCACCAGATCGCGTAACGCGTCGCCGTTATGGTCAATCAGCTCGCACGGCACCACCAGCCAGCCCCGGTCGCTGGCCCCATTGAAGTGGGAATAGCGCGCCCACAGCAGCTGTGTCAGTTTGCCAGGGAAGCTGCTGGCGGGCTGATCGGTGAGTTGATCTGTGCTGACAAAAGCGATGCCCGCTTCGGTGGTGTTGGAGAAGACCATGCGCAGATCGGGATTCCGGGCCAGCGCCATAAATTCGCCAAACTGCTGCCAGGGCTGGATCTCACGATTGAGGCTGCGGATCAGCCGGGTTTCGCTGACTTGCTCGCCCTGGTCGTTCAGCCCGCGAATCAGCGTGGTGTAGAGGCCATCCTGCTGATTCAGGCTGTCGCTGACTTCACGGTTGCGCGGCCGTACCACCACGATCCCGGCATCGGTGCCCTGATGTTCATTCAGCCAGTCAATCTGCCAGTCAATAAAGGCGCGCAGGAAGTTTCCTTCGCCGAACTGGATCACCCGGTCGCGATAGACCGCGCCCGGAAAGTCGTGGCGGTTTAGCCTTTTCATCATCAGGCTCCCAACTCGATGCCGAAGTAATCGCGGGCATTGTTGAAGCAGATGTTCTGTACCATCTGACCTAACAGCGCTTCATCGGCTGGCGCTTCACCCTGCTCCACCCAGCGGCCAATCATCTGGCACAGCAACCGGCGGAAATACTCGTGACGGGTGTAAGAGAGGAAGCTGCGGCTGTCGGTCAGCATCCCGACGAAGCGGCTCAGCAGGCCAATCTGCGCCAGCTGGGTCATCTGACGCTGCATTCCGTCCAGCTGATCGTTAAACCACCAGGCGGAACCGAACTGCATTTTGCCCGCCTGACCTTCACCCTGGAAGTTACCCGCCATGGTCGCCAGCACTTCGTTGTCGCGCGGATTCAGGCAATAAAGAATGGTTTTCGGCAGTGCATTATTGAGATTCTGTGCGCCCAGCAGGCGTGCCAGCGGTTCTGCCAGCGGTTGGTCGTTGATGGAGTCGAAGCCCACATCCGGCCCCAGCAACTGGTACTGACGCGGGTTGGTGTTGCGCAGTGCGCCAATGTGATACTGCTGCACCCAGCCACGGCGGGCATATTCACTGCCCAGCCAGACCAGTACCGCCGTTTTGAACTGTGCCGTTTCCTGCGGACTCGGCGCGGCCCCGCTGCGACGACGCGCCAGAATCGCATCCAGCGTGGCGTCATCCGCCTCGGCATAACAGACCACATCCAGCGCATGATCGGAGACTTTACAGCCGTGTGCGGCGAAGTGATCCAGCCGCTGATGCAGAGCGCTACGCAGATCTTCAAAACGCTGCACGCTGATGTCAGTCAGCTGCTCCAGCGTTTCGATCCACGGCAGGAAGGTGTCGGCTTCGATATTAAACGCTTTGTCCGGACGCCAGCTCGGCAGCACTTTGACGCTGAAGCTGGTGTCGTCTGCCAGCGCGCGATGATGGCGCAGGTCATCCAGCGGATCGTCCGTGGTGCCAACCATCTTCACTTTCATCTGCTGCATGATGCCGCGTGTGGTGAAGCTATCCTGCGCCAGCAGTTCATTGCAGCGGTGCCAGATGTTGTCGGCAGTTTTCTCAGAAAGCAGCGTGTCGGTGATGCCGAAAGGCCGGCGCAATTCCAGATGGGTCCAGTGATAGAGCGGGTTGCCGATGGTGTGCGGCACGGTACGCGCCCAGGCGTCAAATTTTTCACGATCGCTGGCGTTGCCGGTACAGAACGCCTCAGCCACACCGTTGGCGCGCATCGCCCGCCACTTATAGTGATCGCCCTTCAGCCAGATGTCATAAAGGTTGGCGAAGCGATAATTTTCGGCAATCTGCTGCGGCGGTAAGTGGCAGTGATAGTCGAAAATCGGCTGATCTTTCGCATAGTCGTGATAGAGACGACGGGCGAATTCGTTATCCAGCAAAAAATCCTCGGTCATGAAACGTGACATACATGCTTCCTCATCGACTGAACCACTGATGGTCCAAAGTTATCATACCAATTTTAGTCCGTTACGGATTTATTTGCGATCCTGCTCACATAAACGGCGGTACCGGACTGCCGTTATGGACGTTTTAGTCGTCCGTAGCGCGCTAAATGGCTGTCATTAAGCAGGTTTCCAGTATCCCACAGTGCAGAAAGGGTTTTTGTGATGGCTCTCAACTTTTAAAGTTGTATAACAAGTTAGGCTCTCGCTCCATCATGAGGTCGTTAATGACTCAGATAACGGCAAGGTCAGAACAGGGTTGCTCAGACAGAACCTGCGGGCGTGAGCAGAGCTGCATCACGTGCTGTCCCGCTCCAGATAACAACAGCGGCAAGACCGCATACAGAACTGGAAGAGGTAGAGGATGCGTAAGATCAAAGGGTTACGCTGGTACATGATTGGACTGGTGACGCTCGGTACAGTGTTGGGGTATCTGACCCGTAACACCATTGCCGTGGCGGCCCCGACATTGATGACAGAGCTGCATATCACCACGCAGCAGTACTCATACATCATTGCGGCCTATTCAGCCTGCTACACGCTGATGCAACCGGTGGCAGGTTATGTACTGGATCTGCTGGGCACCAAAGTCGGCTATGCGGTGTTTGCTGTACTGTGGGCGATCTTCTGTGCCGCCACGGCGATGGCGGGCAGCTGGGGCGGTCTTGCGCTGGCGCGTGGCGCCGTCGGTGCGGCTGAAGCCGCGATGATTCCGGCCGGTCTGAAGGCGAGCAGTGAGTGGTTCCCGGCCAAAGAGCGTTCGGTCGCGGTAGGCTACTTTAACGTGGGTTCATCTATCGGCGCGATGCTGGCTCCGCCGCTGGTCGTCTGGGCGATCGTGGCGCACAGCTGGCAGCTGGCCTTTATCATGACCGGTGTGCTGAGCATGGCGTGGGCACTCTGCTGGCTGGTGTTTTACAAGCACCCGAAACAGCAGAAGAAGCTGAGCGATGAAGAGCGCGACTATATTCTCTCTGGTCAGGAAGCGCAGCATCAGACCGGCAACACCCGCAAAATGTCGGCCCTGCAGATTATCCGTAACCGCCAGTTCTGGGGCATTGCCCTGCCGCGTTTTCTGGCAGAACCGGCATGGGGGACGTTCAACGCCTGGATTCCGCTGTTCATGTTTAAGGTGTACGGCTTTAACCTGAAAGAGATTGCGATGTTCGCCTGGATGCCGATGCTGTTCGCGGACTTCGGCTGCATCCTGGGTGGCTATCTGCCGCCGCTGTTTCAGCGCTGGTTCGGCGTTAACCTGATCGTCTCCCGCAAGATGGTGGTGACGATGGGTGCGGTGTTAATGATTGCGCCAGGCACCATCGGCCTGTTCACCAGCCCTTACGTTGCCATTGGTCTGCTGTGCGTCGGCGGCTTTGCGCATCAGGCCCTTTCTGGTGCGCTCATCACCCTGTCGTCAGACGTTTTTGGCCGCAATGAAGTCGCGACGGCTAACGGCTTAACCGGTATGGCCGCATGGACCGCCAGCACCATGTTTGCGCTGGTTGTCGGTGCCCTGGCCGATACGCTGGGCTTCAGCCCGCTGTTTGCTGCACTGGCGGTGTTCGATCTGCTGGGTGCCGTGGTGATCTGGACCGTCCTGAAAAATAAACCAATTTCCGAGCTGGAAGCGGAAACGGTGATTCCGCCAGCCAGCGCCGTTCACAATTGATCTGCCGGGCTGGCGCAAGCCAGCCCATTTCCTCGCACCGCCTGAAGTGGTATAACAACTTATCTGTCTGCTACCAGGATTGTGCTATGGACCTCACTGAATCCCGTCGACTCTATCAACAGCTGGCCAGCGAGCTGAAAAGCCGCATCGAAACCGGAATCTATCCGGTCGGTGAAAAACTGCCTGCTGAGCGCCTGATTGCCGAAGAGATGGAAGTGAGCCGCACCGTCGTCCGCGAAGCCATCATCATGCTGGAAGTGGAAGGCTATGTTGAGGTCCGCAAAGGATCCGGTATTCACGTCATTGCCAGCCAGCAGCAGAACCGCATCGCCCCTACCAGCAGTCAGCTTGAGTTCGCGACGTTTGGCCCGTTTGAATTACTGCAGGCACGCCAACTGATTGAGAGTAATGTGGCGGAGTTCGCAGCGACTCAGGTGACGCGTCAGGACATCATCGACCTGATGGCGATCCAGGAAAAAGCCCGCCAGGAGGATCATTTCCGCGACTCCGAGTGGGACATGCAGTTTCATGTGCGCATCGCGCAATCCACCCAGAACAGTGCCTTAGCCGCCATCGTTGAAAAAATGTGGCTGCATCGCCTGCACAATCCCTACTGGCTCAAACTTCACGAACACATCGACCAGCGCAGCATTCTCAGCTGGTGCGACGACCACGATCAGATTCTCAAAGCGCTGATGCGCAAAGATCCCGCCGCCAGCAAACTGGCGATGTGGCAACATCTGGAAAATACTAAACAGATGCTGTTTAACGCGACGGCGGATGATTTTGAATTTAACGTGGACCGTTACATGTTTGGTGAGAATCCGGTCATCCTGCCTGATGGGTCCAATAACGCCCGCTAAAATTGCCTGAAAACTCCCTGAAATGGTCAGTTAGTCTGCAATAGTGTCAGGTCATGTAAAGCTCCTTTTTACAGGCCGTTTCACAAGGTAAAACTCCTGTTCGCACGAGAGTTTTCCTGTCTCAGACAGGCGATTTTTGTTACAGTTATCGCCCTTTTATTACCCTTTGCGACAGGGGATTATAAAGTCGCTGATTTAACAATCAATTCTGGAAGGATCCGGAAACCCCCCGCCCAGGCTGCGCTCCTAAAATTTATAACGAAATGCCGGTCTGCGTTTAAGTCCCTGTGGGACATGTTTAACACTGATGTTCAGGAATGAATTGATGGATATTTTGCAATCGTTGCTGCATGCCCTGTGGCAGCAGGACTACGAAACCCTCTCCGATCCCACGCTGGTATGGGCCATTTACGGCGTGCTGTTTATGATTTTGTTTTTAGAAAATGGCCTTCTTCCCGCCGCATTTCTGCCGGGTGACAGTCTGCTGATTCTGGTCGGTGTGCTGATTGCCAAAGGTGCCATGAGTTTCCCCATCACGATTCTGGTTTTAACGACCGGTGCCAGTCTTGGCTGCTGGGTCAGCTACATACAGGGCCGCTGGCTGGGTAACACGCCCACGGTACAGAAATGGCTCTCCCATCTTCCCGCCCAGTATCATCTGCGCGCGCACAGCATGTTCCACCGTCACGGCTTATCTGCGCTGCTGATTGGTCGCTTTATCGCGTTTGTACGCACGCTGCTGCCGACCATCGCCGGATTGTCAGGCCTCAGTAATGCCCGCTTTCAGTTCTTCAACTGGGTCAGTGCGTTCCTGTGGGTCGTGATTCTGACCGTTATCGGCTTCGCGCTGGGTAAAACCCCGATTTTCCGTCGTTACGAAGATGAGATGATGTTCTTCCTGATGATGCTGCCGCTGGCACTGCTGGTGTTTGGTCTGGTGGGATCGCTGGTGGTGATATGGCGTAAGCGACAGTCGAATCAGAACGGGAAAGCCGAGTAATGAAATTACTGCAGGCTATTCCTAAACGGTGGTTACCGTGGCTGATTGCTGGCGCGCTGGCGCTGGTCGCGCTTTGCGCGATCCCGCCGCTGATGAAACACGAAACGATCGTGCAGATTCGGGTTTCCCATGCTGGCGCAACGCTGCCCGATGGTTTTTATCTTTATCAGCAATTAAGTGCTCAGGGTATTCGTATCAAAAGCATTACCCCGGCGGGTGATGCACTGATTATCCATTTTGACAGTGAAGAGCAGAGTCTGGCCGCCCAGAAGGTGTTACGCCGCCTGCTGCCACAGGGCTTTATTGTGGCGCAGCACGATCACTCTCAGCACCTCTCACTGGCATAATCTCCCGACTCCCCTCTTTTTTAAGACCGCCGCGGGTTGGTGTGGCGGTCTTAAAGGCGCTCTATCTCCCGGTCTTCTTTGAACTTTTTACTATGGGTGTCTATGCTTAACCGAGAGTCGATTCTCAGCGCCCGCAGGAATAAGATTAAGCGTGTGATGACGAATCAGGTCGCAATGGAAGGTTCAGGACCGATGAAATATCAAGTATTACTGGGAGTCACGCTGTTTGCGCTGTCGGGTTCGCTGCTGGCGGCAGAATCGCTTTGCGAACAGAAAGAGCAGGATATTCAGCGTGAAATCGGGATGGCGCAGAAGCATAACAACCAGCGCCGGGTTAATGGTCTGGAACGCGCGCTGACCGAAGTCCGGGCAGATTGCAGCGATAAAAAGCTTGAGGCCGCCCATCTGGAAAGAATCAACGCTCAGAAGCAGAAAGTTGCCGAGCGTGAGCACGCACTCAGGGAAGAGCGTGAAGAGGGCCATGACAGGGACAAGATTGTTAAGCGACAGGAAAAACTGGATGAAGCGCGCCGGGAGCTGAAAAAGCTACAGGCGGAGCCCTATTAATCGGAATTAACCAACTGATGTTAAAGGAGTATTTTATGTCAAAAGACACATCATCGGAACATTTGCGTGCTGAACTGAAAAACCTGGCTGATACCCTGGAAGAAGTGCTGAGCAGCAGCACTGAAAAATCCAAAAGTGAGCTGGATAAACTTCGTAGTAAAGCGCGTGATGCGCTGGATAGCTCACGTGAACGTCTGGGCGAATCAAGCGAGCGTATCGCTGCGTCCACCCGCGAAGCGGCGCAGAAAGCCGAAGGCTACGTGCGTGAAAATCCATGGCATGGTGTGGGTATCGGTGCAGCGATTGGCGTCGCACTCGGCATGCTCATCTCGCGTCGATAACTATGGCTGACTCACAGCATAACCACGGCCCGGCTAAAGGGGTCATTAACATCGGCCAGCGTATTGTTACCACGCTGGTTGGCATGGTCGAGACGCGCGTTCGTCTGGCAGTGGTGGAACTGGAGCACGAGAAAGCTAACCTGATTCAGCTACTGTTGATGGTTGGCCTGACAATGCTGTTCACTGCATTTGGTCTGATGAGCCTGATGGTTCTGATTATCTGGGCAGTGGATGCGCAGTACCGTCTGATGGCCATTGGCATCACGACCGGCACACTGCTGCTGCTGGCGGTTATTTTAGGGCTCTGGACGCTGCGCAAATCACGTCAGTCCACGCTGTTGCGCCACACGCGCAAAGAGCTGGAAACCGACCGTAATTTGCTTGAGGACCAGCGCTGATGAGCCGCCGCGAGCGTGAAGAACGCATCCATGAACTGCTTAAGCATGTGCAGCAGCAGCGGCTGGATTTAAGCGCTGCGCGGCGTGACTGGCTGGAAGGTACCGCCCATTACGATCGCGGCTGGTTCACTTTCCTCAGCTTACGTCGCTATCTGGCTATTGGCAGCAGCGCGCTGGCTATCTACTCAGTTCGCAGTCCCAACATGCTGTTACGCTGGGCAAAACGGGGATTCAGCGCCTGGAGTACCTGGCGCATGATTAAATCCGCACTGCCTCCGCGTTAATTCTGCTAAAATCCGGTCCTGAAAAGGCCGGCTTTTCTTCATCAGATTTTCTGAAAAACACTGACAGTATATCTCGCTTACAACCTTTCCACTCCGCGACTATCATCTCCAGCCATCAACCCAATGAATGCAGCACTGCTTTCAGCGGGCATAAACCCTGCGGGCAGCTTGCCCTGCATCCCTGATAGCGCTGGAGTAAATGATGAAAAAATTCGAAGACGTTGGTTTGTTAGTGGCTCGCATCCTGATGCCAATCCTGTTCATTACGGCCGGCTGGGGCAAAATCACCGGTTATGCAGGCACTCAGCAATATATGGAAGCGATGGGCGTCCCTGGCTTTATGCTGCCGCTGGTTATCCTGCTGGAGTTTGGCGGCGGTCTGGCGATTCTGTTCGGTTTCCTGACCCGTTTCACTGCCCTGTTCACTGCAGGCTTCACCATCCTGACCGCGTTTCTGTTTCACAGTAACTTCGCTGAAGGCGTAAACCAGCTGATGTTCATGAAGAACCTCTCTATCGCAGGTGGCTTCCTGGTGTTAGGTCTGGTGGGTCCGGGTGCATACAGCATCGATCGCCTGATCAGCAAAAGAAAACCACAGACAGCGATTGCGCGCTAATCTCACATAAAGCGTAATGCCACATATACTTAGCAGGGCGGGGACATTTCCCCGCCCTGTTTGCATTGGAGCCATTATGGGACAGTTAATTGACGGTGTCTGGCATGACACCTGGTACGACACCAAATCTACAGGCGGACGTTTCAAACGTTCAGAATCAGCCTTTCGCAACTGGGTGACGCCGGATGGTAGCGCAGGTCCGGTGGGCAAAGCGGGATTTGCTGCTGAGCGCGATCGCTATCATCTTTATGTCTCGCTGGCCTGCCCCTGGGCACACCGTACGCTACTGATGCGTCAGCTGAAGGGTCTGAATAGTATGATCGACGTCTCCGTCGTTCATCCGCTGATGCTGGAGAACGGCTGGACCTTCGATGACACCTTCCAGGATGCGACCGGCGATAAGCTTTACCAGAACGAGTTCCTCTATCAGCTCTATCTGCACGCCGACCCGCAATACAGTGGCCGCGTTACTGTGCCGGTGTTGTGGGACAAACAGCAGAACACCATCGTCAGCAATGAGTCTGCCGATATCATCCGCATGTTCAACAGTGCGTTTGATGCGGTGGGTGCCCGAGCCGGTGACTACTATCCCGAAGCGCTGCGCGAGAAGATTGATGAGCTGAACGGCTGGATTTACGACACCGTGAACAACGGCGTCTATAAATCGGGCTTCGCCACTTCGCAGTCTGCGTACGATGAGGCAGTGACCGCGCTGTTCCATTCGCTGTCGCGACTGGAGCAGATCCTGGGCCAGCATCGCTATCTCACCGGCGATCAGCTGACCGAAGCGGATCTGCGGTTGTGGACCACGCTGGTACGTTTCGATCCGGTCTATGTGACCCACTTTAAATGCGATCGTCACCGGATCAGTGACTACAGAAATCTGAGCGGTTTCCTGCGCGATATCTATCAGATGCCAGGCATTGCGGAGACGGTCAACCTGCCGCATATCCGCCATCACTACTACTGCAGCCACAAGACCATCAACCCGAGCGGCGTGATTTCGCTGGGCCCAGCGTTTGACTGGGATGAACCGCACGGCCGCGGTTAAAAGTTGTTAGTGTTATAAAGCAAAACCCCGCTGAGGCGGGGTTTTCAGTAAAAGTCCGAGCTGACCGATAAGGCGGCTTCATTCAACTGTGCGTCAACCATCTACGGCGCTGGAGTTTTCTTGTGTCGCAGACTGTATCTCACGTTGTGCGACAGATAAAGTTGGTTAATAAGCAAAAGAAAGACCGGCACAAAACCCAGCCATAGACATTTCCTCATCCCCCACCATGCTTTATTACATACATTAAAACTCCACCGATGATAAAAAATGCCAGACTTATGATGGCAAAGTATAGCTCAAGATAAAATGGACCAATTAGACGCTTCGGTAATCCACGGATAAAATCTTTGTCATCGTTCTTTGTAAAATGCGAGCTTCGATTCCAGAGTAACGGCTTAAAGATAAACTGCATTTTTACACTGTAGGTAAAGTTCACGTAGAGAGTGTTTACGTCATCGAATATTTGAACCATTGGCGGCAACTCGCCAAACTTCTCTTTGTACAATAAGCAGATCTCTTTATATCTTTTTTTGTTGAGTGTTGATGCTACAAGGCTAGCGATAGCAAATCCAAAACCCAGACAACCTGCAGCAATGAACGCTTTATCCATTGTGTTAATCATCACTGGTAGCCTCGTAAAGTTTTTCACCTAAAAAACCGCCGAATGCGGAAACTGCTTTATCACTTCCGTATGCGACTCCACCAGCTACACCAATCGTACAAAGTAATGCTCCTGCCCCACCTGCTTCAAAGGTTGCTGCACCCAGGATTGCAACGCAGGCGGTTTCCGTCAAACTACCAGCCAATATTTTTGTGGCAACCCTTCCACCAAGTAAGCTACCCGAAAACTCACCAATAGAAGTAAAAGACGTTTTCGCACAGTCTCTACCGACCGTGCAGGCTTCAGTAATCTTCGCAGCAGTATTAAGGGCTGACAGGCCAAGGCCAATCTTCCCGGCTGTTTCCATCAACTTCACGTAGTTCGCCAGCTTTTCGATGTGCGTCGCGTAACCTTCAATATCGCTAACGCCTGTTTCGTTCCAGCGGTGTGTGATTGAACGGCTGGAGAGGCCAAGGGCACTTTTCAGATCAGTGTACTCATTG
This sequence comes from Pantoea sp. R13S299, assembly GCF_048515925.1. NCBI lineage: Bacteria > Pseudomonadati > Pseudomonadota > Gammaproteobacteria > Enterobacterales > Erwiniaceae > Pantoea > Pantoea sp. R13S299. The sequence continues at coordinate 107,455 of NZ_JBLYEF010000004.1, read as the reverse complement.
AGCATGAAACGATGTTTCATGAACATTTTCAGCACGCTATCGAGTTGTTCGAATAATCGACGGCGCTCAACGAAAAACTGTTCACCGATCAGCGTGCCGTTGGTGATGTACTGGTTTTTGTATGTCTTCTCGATCTCGACGAGAACTTTTTCGACTCTCTCAAAATATCCCTTCGCTGCTTCCGTTGCTCTTCCTGCATTTCCAGCAGCATCGTTTGCAGTAGTGGCAGCGGCTGCAAACATCTCAATAGTGTCTTTGTGTTTGAAAAGAAAGTTAGCTTGCTGGGTAGAGAGAGGGGCTAAAGCTGCATCAATCCGCTGTTTAGCGGCCTGCATATGAGCGATTTGCTCTTCATCCTGCTTATTGGGGTCAACCATCAGCATGATAGAACCCGCTTTGTATCTTTCATCCGGGCCGTTTAGTGTAGCGAATAGATCCTTTACCCCTGCTGGAGGATTCTCTGTGAATAGCAGACGTTGCCAGGCTTCTGTTGTGCCGCCGTAGGGGAGGATGGTAAAACCCGCATCAATGCCTGTTTTCTTCTTCGCTGTTTGTACGTGTTGTCCCTGTTCAGACTCAATGGGCTTTGGAAGTACAGGCATCTTAATTAGGTGAGATAAATCGGTGTGCGTTACTGTTGCTTCTCCGCCAAGTTCATAATCATCATCAAGGTTTGATGGAATGAATTTTGATTTACAGGGGCAGGAGCTATAACTGTGGAGCGTTCCGGCAATTCTTTTGCCATGTATTTCATCGTTAATACCGCCACAAATACGGAATCTGCCAGGATGTTTACCACAGGTAACTTTATGACCTTCACAGGCCATGTCTTTATCGAAAAACTGATGATCACTCCATCCCTCAAGGATAAGCCCGCCGCATACCGTCTTATCACCTCTGAAAAGAAAGTTACCTTTAACTGCCATTAGTGCTTACTCCCCGGCATGGTCAGAAATCCTTTAGGGAGTAGGTCGCCTTCACGGAAAATCAATCGACTAATGCATTGTGGCGTTGAGATGATTTCATCGCCGTTATCCAGCATGCTTCCAACCAGTGCAGCGGGTGCTCCCTGTATTAAGCGCGCTGCGCCAGCACCGGAAATAATAGTGGCCTCACTGCCATCAGCATACACAACCCTGTCGCCAACCCGCGCCACCTGAAGTCCTCCGGCAGTACTCCTCCCCGATGCTTTTTGAGGAATGCCACCGTTACGCGTAAGACTTCCGACCGTTGCTATTCTGAACATGTGTGTGACAGGGGAAGTGGCTAATCGGGTAATTATATCGAATGCTTCCTGCTGCACGCTTTTGTCAAAAGTAGCAATTTCTTCCTGAGTGTACGGCGGTTGTGCACATGATTTTATTATTTCAGCGGTTAATTCATTCGTGTATTGCATAAGTCCCTCTGCTCGCTTTTAATTTATTTCCATATGCAATCATTGTATGGATAATAACCACATTAAGACAGTGGTTTTGATCAAAATTAAACAATGATTCAGAGCATTTACAAACTGAATTTTTTATAAAATTTCATTTGAGTGGAGGAGTAAAAAACGTCTTAAATGTCGGATATATCCTCGGTTGAAATGGCATTTCATCAGTGATGTCACAATCTCAGTGATTTCCTGCGCGACATCCATCAGATGCCGGGCATTGCAGAAACGGTCAACCTGCCGCATATCCGCCATCACTACTACTGCAGCCACAAAACCATCAACCCGAGCGGCGTGATTTCGCTGGGCCCAGCGTTTGACTGGGATGAACCACACGGCCGCGGTTAAAGTCTGTCTGTTGCTCGCGCCAAAAAGCAAAAACCCCGCCGAGGCGGGGTTTCTGGTAAAAAGTCGAAGCTGACCGTTAAGCCGCATTCTTTTCATAGAGAGCGTCGTGGACAGTCATTCATCGCTGCCCGCACAGAGCCCATAAAGTAAAAACCCCGCCGAAGCGGGGTTTTTAGTAAAAAGTCGAAGCTGACCGTTAAGCCGGGTTCTGTCGTGGACAGTCATTCATCTAGGCCAGCAATCGCTCACTGGCTCAAGCAGCCTACCCGGGTTCAGTACGGGCCGTACCTTGTGAACCCCTATTTGGCCTTGCTCCGGGTGGAGTTTACCGTGCCACGAACTGTTGCCAGTCGCGCGGTGCGCTCTTACCGCACCCTTTCACCCTTACCTGATCCCATTTCTGGGCCATCGGCGGTTTGCTCTCTGTTGCACTGGTCGTAGGCTTGCGCCTCCCAGGCGTTACCTGGCACCCTGCCCTATGGAGCCCGGACTTTCCTCCCCTCTGCCCGTCTCCCCACAAGTGAGGACGACGACAAAGCGGCGACTGTCTGGTCAGCTTCGGCGCGGGATAATAGGACATTTGCCGGCATTTGTCACGCCTCTTGCTGCTCCAGCGCATACTTATAAAGGGCATTCTTCTTCACGCTGTGGATCTCGGCGGTCAGCGCAGCCGCACGTTTCAACGGCAGCTCTTTTTGCAGCAGCGCCAGCGTACGCAGCGCATCAGCCGGTAACGCGTCTTCATCATCGACTTTATACCCTTCGACAATCAGCACCATCTCGCCTTTGCGACGATTCTCATCTTCTTTCACCCAGGCCAGCAGCTCGCCGACCGGCGCACCGTAAATCGACTCCCAGGTTTTGGTCAGCTCGCGCGCCAGCACCACATAGCGTTCAGCGCCCAGCTCACTCACCATATCCTGCAGGCTGTCGATGAGACGATGGGTCGATTCATAGAAAATCAGCGTGCGCGGCTCCTGCACCAGCGCCCGCAGCGCATCGCACCGGCCTTTGGTTTTGGCGGGCAGAAACCCTTCGTAACAGAAACGATCGGATGGCAGTCCTGCGGCACTTAACGCGGCAATGGCAGCACAGGCGCCCGGCAGCGGCACCACACGGATGCCTGCTTCACGGCAGCGGCGCACCAGATGGTAGCCCGGATCGTTAATCAGCGGCGTGCCAGCATCAGAAACTAAGGCTATGCTTTGACCCTCTTGCAGCTTCGTCAGCAGCAGCTCAGCCTTGTGCTGCTCGTTGTGGTCATGAAGTGAGAAGAGTCGCGCATTGATGGCGAAATGTTGTAGCAACAGCCCGGTATGACGTGTATCTTCCGCAGCGACCAGATCGACGCTCGAAAGCACCGTCAGCGCCCGCTGGGTGATATCACCCAAATTACCAATCGGGGTTGGAACGATGTAGAGCGTGCTGGCAGAAATCTCTGCCCGATCGAGTTGTTTCATTGTTTCATCCGAATTGCCGATTTAATATTGAGCATCTTGAAAAAAACATCACTGGATACAGTATGCTTCCTTCAAAAGTCGTTCGTCATAAAGCAGGACGCTTTCTGCCTGTCATTCTTGCTGGGCTGATTTTAGCCGCGTGTAGCGGTCAGAAGCCGCAAACCTCAGCCGTCAATATTCAGGGGCCAGTCACCGCCAGCTCCGCTTACTATCTGCAGCAAGCGCAGCAAAGCAGCGATGATAGCAAGACCGACTGGCAATTACTTGCAATCCGCGCCCTGTTGAAGGAAGGAAAGTATCCTGAAGCGACGCAGCAACTGAGCCAGTTGCCGCAGCAGCTTTCTGAAACGCAGCAACAGGAATCGCTGCTGCTGAAAGCGCAGTTGCTGATTGCTCAGCAGAAGTTCGCCGATGTTCAGCCCGTGTTAGCCCAGGTGAAAACCGGCGCACTGTCGCAGGATCAGCTGGCGCGTTACTACAGCCTGCAGATTGCCAGCGCACAGGGTCGCCCTTCACTCTCGCTGCTGCGCAACTATATTGCTCAGGAGCCGCTGCTGAAAGGCACCGACCATCAGGGCAATATTGACGCCACCTGGCAGACACTGACGCAGATGTCGCCGCAGGATGTCAGCAACCTGGTGATTAATGCGGATGAAAATGTGCTGCAGGGCTGGCTGGATCTGCTCGCGGTCTGGCGTGCCAACGCCCAGGATGCTGAGATGCTCAAGTCCGGCATCAAAGACTGGCAGACCCGCTATCCGCAGAACCCAGCGGCCAAAACGCTGCCGACGCAGCTGAGCCAGATGCAGAACTACACCAAAGCCTCTACCAGCATCATCGCCCTGCTGCTGCCGCTGAATGGCCAGGCACAGGTGTTCGCGAATGCGATTCAGAAAGGCTTTAACGACGCGAAGAATGGCGTCACCGCGCCGGTCGCCCAGCCAGCTGCTGCACAGCCCGCCGCCGCGGATGCAACCGCCAGCACGCAACCCGCTGCCGCCGCTGGATCTTCCACCGATCCGATCAGCGCGCCGCAGCAGTCGGCCGACACCACACCTCAGCCTCAGTCACAGCCTCAATCTCAGCCTGCTGCCGCACCGGCCAGCAACGCTCAGATCAAGGTCTATGACACCAGCAGCCAGCCGATTGAGCAGGTGATGCAGCAGGCACAGCAGGACGGCGCCACTATCGTGGTTGGCCCACTGCTGAAGAGTAACGTTGAGAAGGTCGCTAACAGCCAGACGCCACTGAATGTGCTGGCGCTTAACGAGCCTGAGAAGATCCAGAACCATCCGAATATCTGCTACTTTGCGCTTTCTCCTGAAGACGAAGCGCGCGATGCCGCGCACCATATCTGGGATCAGGGCAAACGCCAGCCGCTGTTGCTGGTTCCGCGCAGCGGCCTGGGCGATCGCGTCACCAACGCTTTTGCTCAGGAGTGGCAGAAACTGGGTGGCAGCACCGTCATGCAGCAGCGCTTTGGCTCGACCTCTGAGCTGAAACAGGGCATCAACAGCGGTGCGGGCATCAGCCTGTCGGGTACGCCGGTGAACGCTGCACCTGCCGAGCCGCAGGGTGTTTCAATTGCGGGCATGACCATTCCGGCACCGCAGCAGAGCACGCCTGATGTGGTCAGCACCAGCAGCGGTGGCGGTGTCGATGCGGTTTACATCGTCTCAACGCAGGATGAACTGCAGCTGATTAAGCCGATGATCACCATGCGCACCGGCAGTCGCAGCAACATCTCGCTCTACGCCAGCTCGCGCAGTGCGCAGGCCGGTGCCGGCCCGGACTTCCGTCTGGAAATGGATGGCCTGCAGTTCAGCGATATTCCGCTGCTCTCCGGCAGCAATCCTGGCCTGATGCAGCAGACATCGAAGTCATTCAATAATGACTACTCGCTGGTGCGTCTCTATGCCATGGGTATGGATGCCTGGACGCTGGCGAATCACTTCAACCAGATGCGTCAGTCTCCTGGCTTCACGCTGGATGGCAATACCGGCAAGCTCAGCGCCGACACGGATTGTGTGATCAACAGGAAGTTGACATGGAACCAGTATCGTCGGGGCGAAATCGCACCGGCCAACTAAATCGCCGTCAGATTGGTGCCGGGCATGAAGACGATGCCCGGCGCTATCTGGAGCAGGCTGGCCTGATATGGGTCGCCAGTAATGTTCACTTTCGCAATGGTGAACTTGACCTGATTATGCGTGACGGGCACTGTTGGGTGTTTGTTGAAGTCCGCTACCGACGCGATGCGCGTTATGGTGGCGCGCTCGCCAGCGTAACCCGGAATAAACAACAAAAGCTGCTGCGCGCTGCCGCTCTCTGGCTGGCGCAACGCGGCGGCAGTTTTGAAACAGTGAATTGCCGTTTCGACATCATCGCCATTACCGGCACGGCGCTCGAGTGGCTGCCGAATGCCTTTAATGCAGACGTTTAGAACCAGGTGGTCGTGTGCAGGAAAGAATTAAAGCGTGTTTTACCGAAAGTATTCAGACTCAGATTGCCGCAGCTGAGGCGTTGCCCGATGCCATCTCCCGCGCGGCCATGACACTGGTGCAGTCGCTACTGAATGGCAATAAAATCCTGAGCTGTGGCAACGGCGCCTCATCCGCCAATGCACAGCACTTCGCCGCCAGCATGATCAACCGTTTCGAGACTGAGCGCCCCAGCTTACCGGCACTGGCGTTAAGTGCCGACAACGTGATGCTGACTGCGATTGGTAACGATCGTCTGCACGATGAGATCTATGCCAAGCAGGTTCGCGCGCTGGGACACGCAGGCGATGTGTTACTGGCTATCTCGACCCGTGGCAACACCCGTGACATCGTTAAGGCCGTAGAAGCGGCGGTAACACGCGATATGACTATCGTTGCGCTTACCGGGTATGATGGCGGAGAGCTCGCCGGACTGCTGGGGCCGCAGGATGTGGAAATCCGCATTCCGTCGCACCGCAGCGCCCGTATTCAGGAGATGCATATGCTGACCGTGAATTGCTTATGCGATCTGATCGATAACACTCTCTTTCCCCATCAGGAATGACTGAAGGAGCACGAATGAAAGCATTGAATGCTATAGCTATTCTGTTAACCGCCATGCTGCTGCAGGGCTGCGTTGCGGTCGTCGCTGGCGGTGCAGCCGTTGCTACCAAAACGGCCACCGATCCCCGTTCAGTGGGGACACAGGTTGATGACGGCACGCTGGAGCTACGCGTCACGAATGCGCTGGCAAAAGATCAGCAGATTAAAACCGATGCCCGCGTAATTGCCACCGCCTATCAGGGCAAAGTGCTGCTGACCGGTCAGGCGCCTTCGCAGGAGATCGCCAATCGTGCCAAACAGATCACCATGGGCGTTGATGGCGCAACCGAGGTCTATAACGAGATCCGCATCGGCCAGAAAGTGACGCTGGGCACCACGTCATCCGACACCTGGATCACCACCAAAATCCGCTCGCAGCTGCTGGGCAGCGATCAGGTGAAATCTTCCAACGTGAAGGTGACGACGGAGAATGGCGAAGTGTTCCTGCTGGGTCTGGTGACACAACAGGAAGCGCAGGCCGCGGCTGATGTCGCCAGCCGCGTCAGTGGCGTTAAGCACGTCACCACCGCTTTTACCATGCTGAAGTAACCCACTAAAACGCAAAAAGGCGGCCATGGCCGCCTTTTTTATTGCCCGATTTTCAGACCGGAATGTCGATGACCAGCGCGCGGGTCGCGGTTTTGGCCTTCAGCTGCAACAGCTTCTCTTCCTGCACAAACGCGCCATCGCCACAGCCCAGCTTCTCCTGATGCTCCGTGCCGGACATCGCCTCCAGCGAACCGTGAATCGACTGCAGATAAGCTCGTGGCCCCTGTATCCGCAGCGAGTGCTGTTCGCCCGGAGCCAGCTCAACCTGATGAATCCACACCTGCTGACGCAGTTGCAGGCTGTCGTCCACGCCATCCGGCGAGGCGATCAGCTGAGACAACCGGCCTTCCGTCAGGGCAATTTTCTGCATCCGCGGATTTTCGCGCTCAGGACAGGCGGCCAGCCACAGCTGCATGCGTGTCAGCGGGCGATCTTTGCTCAGGTTGATTTCGGTGTAACTCACCCCCTGCTGGGCAGAGAGCAGCAGCGCCTCGCCTTCCCGCACGCTGATGGTGTTGCCTTCGCTGTCACGATATTCGGCTTCACCCTGCAGCACGATGTTCAGCACATCGACCTGCGGATAGGTACGCGGCTGAAAAGCCGCACCTGGTGCCAGCACTTCCTGGTTCAGAACACGCAGCGATGCGTAGCCCATCAGTTTAGGATCAAAATAGTGGCCAAAAGAGAAACTATAGCGGCCCTGCAACCAGCCGAAATCGGCCTGGCCACATGCCGACGCACTGCGTGTTGTTATCATTATTTACCTCCGGCATCCGGTGACGAGGATCGGCCACGGACTTTATACCCACTATGGTAAAAGTCTGGACGCCGGATTGTTAGCCAGTTAATCTGCCCGGCATGTTCAAATTTCCTGACAGAGAACCGGGATGGCTAAAGAGCGTGCGTTAACCCTTGAATCTTTACGCGTTATGGATGCGATTGATCGACGTGGCAGTTTTGCAGCAGCAGCAGATGAACTGGGGCGTGTTCCTTCTGCCCTCAGCTACACCATGCAAAAGCTGGAAGAGGAGCTGGATGTGGTGCTGTTTGACCGCTCCGGTCACCGCACTAAATTTACCAACGTGGGACGCATGCTGCTGGAGCGTGGCCGGGTGCTGCTGGAAGCGGCCGATAAGCTTACCACCGACGCTGAAGCGCTGGCTCGCGGCTGGGAAACCCATCTGACTATCGTCACCGAAGCGCTGGTGCCCATTGATGCACTCTTTCCGCTGGTGACCCGTCTGGCCGATAAAGCCAATACGCAATTTTCGCTGGTCACTGAAGTGCTGGCGGGCGCGTGGGAACGGCTGGAGCAGGGTCGCGCCGATATCGTGATTGCCCCCGATATGCACTTCCGTGCCTCCACCGAGATCAACACCCGAAAGCTCTACACCATGATGAGCGTCTATGTAGCCAGTGCTGACCACCCGATTCATAACGAGCCTGAACCCCAGTCTGAAGTGACGCGGGTGAAATACCGTGGCATCGCGGTGGCAGATACCGCGCGTGAGCGCCCGGTGCTGACCGTGCAGTTGCTGGATAAGCAGCAGCGTCTGACCGTGAGCAGCATGGATGATAAGCGCCGTGCGCTGCTGGCAGGCCTGGGTGTGGCGACCATGCCCTATTCACTGGTGGAGCAGGATATTGCGGAAGGCCGCCTGCGCGTGGTGAGTCCGGAATATACCCGCGAGGTCGATATTATTATGGCGTGGCGGCGTGACAGCATGGGCGAAGCCAAATCCTGGTGCCTGCGCGAGATCCCCCGCCTGCTGGCGAAGAAAAACTAAGAGTTTATGGCCGGCTCAGGCAATCCATCGCCACCGCACGGAAGCAGGTGAAATCGGTGCTGTCCCGCAGGCGGGTCATCGCCCTTTCACGCAGGAACGTCACAAACAGATCGTATATCGCCATCGCCTCTTCATATTCACTTTTGCTGATCGCCAGCAGGAAGATGACATAGGCGGTATCGTCTCCCCAGGGAATGCCGTGCGGCGCCAGCACGGTATACACCACGGTTTTCTTCGCCAGTAGTCCCAGCGAGTGCGGCAGCGCAATGCCTTCGCCGAGCATGGTGCTGACAATCGCTTCGCGCTCCTCGACGGACGGATAGAACGCCGCATCCACAAAGCCCTCTTCCTGCAGCTGATCGCACAACTGGCGGAACAGCTCAGATCGGGTCGTCGGCTTGTCGACGATATGAAAGTGCTGGGCATCAAAAAATTTCGCCAACATATAGGGCCGCGTCCGGTCGACCAGCACCAGCTTGCCAATCTGCTCCAGCTGAAAACCGGTGGGAAACGGTGACATCACTACTACCGGTTTCTCTTTTTCGCTGAGCCGGATGGTGGAGATCACAAAATCCTCGTCGATGCGGCTGCGTTCCTCATACTCGCGCTGTGACAGACGCGCCGTGACCTGTAACTGCGGATATTTACGCAGCAGCATCGCCTCAATCATCCGCAGCGTAGAGTTACCGCTGTCGCACACCAGCAGCACCTGCGGATGACGCTGATAACCCACGTCGTAGTGGCGCTCCAGCCCGACGCCGATATGCAGCACCAGAAAACCAATCTCATTCTCAGTAATGACGTAAGGGGTATATTTCCCCCAGCTGGTCACCGCCGCCAGGGTGACATCATAGGCCATGGGATAGTGCTGCTTGATGTTGCTGAGCAGCGGGTTGGGAATGTGAATCTGATAGCGCACCCGGGTAATCATGGTTTTGATATGGGTGAGCAGATCGGCGCGCAGCTGCTGATCGTTTTGCAGATTGAAGTTGTAGTGCGTGTTGATAAAGCTGAGCAGGTAATCCACCAGCGCGTCGGCGTCATCCGCATTGATGGCGCTGGGGGCGATCGCCTGAATGCGCCGTGCGGCGATGTTGACCCGCAGCCAGTTCTCTTCCGCCGGTGAAATCGGTTTGCTGACCAGCGGGCGCATCAGATTAATCAGCTGATGCGCCGCTTCCCGCACCTCATCGCCAATCTCCTCGGCCCCCGGATCGTTAAGCGGATAACCTTCGCTGATGCGACGCACCGCCACGGCGCAATAGAGCCGCAGATAGCGTTCACCCTCATCACTGAGGCGAATGTTGTGCTGCGCAAAACAGCCTTGCAGCAGCGGGCGCAGCGTCTCGAGCATGCCGCTGTTGAGCGCTTCAATTGTCAGCAGCGGACTCTCTGGCTGCGCCTGATCGATTTGCCATAACAGGTCGGTGAGGCAGGTCCGAATCGCCACTTCGCTGCCGAACAGCTTCATGCCGTAATGGGGCTTGCTCTCAATGGTAAGGTGATAACGCCCCAGCCATTCACGTACTTCTGCCATATCGTTCTGCAGGGTGGCGCGGCTGACAAACCACTCTTCCGCCAGCTCTTCCAGTTTCAGGGAGTAGGCGGCGGTGAGAAAGCGGGTCAGCAGATAGCGAACCCGATCCGGCGAAGTGCGCGGCACCCGCAGTGGCGATGCCGTATGCTGCTGCAGATGCTGAAAACGCTGGGCATCCTCAATCTTCAGCTGATAGCCCGCGCCACGGCTAAGGATAAACTGCGCGCCATGGTCTGCCAGCAGCGCATTCAGCGCCGTGATATCGGTGCGCACGGTGCGTGTCGAGACGGCAAAACGCCGCGCCAGCTCATCCTGAGGCAGCGTTTCGTTTTGCAGGGCATCGAACAGTTGCGCAAGGCGCTGATTGGGAAATCTCACAAGCATTACCTGTTTGCTGACAAAGAGTGGGAACATCAGCCTACGGCGATCGTTACGCAACGTCCATGTTGCCCGATCTGCCCGTCAGAGGCAGATCGGGCCGATCACCGGGCCAGTACTGTTTTACAGATGGCCAGCAGCTGCTTCACATCGTCAATGCGGGTCTCTCCGCTGGCTTTGTCGATGATCGAGCTGTAGACGTGCGGGATCACTTTGCGGACGCCCGCTTCCAGCGCAATGCGCACGATCTCGCCGAAATTTTCCAGATCGATACCGCCGGTGGGCTCCAGCCAGAAATCCTGTTTTGCACAGGCTTCCGCTACAGCGCGGTACTCATCCACCGCCTGCAGACCGCCCATCGGGAAATATTTCACCGAGCTGCCGCCCATATCCTGCAACATTGCGATTGCCGTTTCGATGGGTACGATCCCATCCTGCCGTTTTGCGCTGCGCGGTCCGGTGGAGATTTTCACCTGACCCGGCGTGCCGGTGGGCGAGATCAGACCGTTCACTATCGTCTGTGACTGGCCCAGCAGCGCACGACTGGTGGCAACGCCGGTAAAGACCTGATTCACATGCTGTGGTTGCAGCACCTCCGAAATCTCACTCACCATCTGTGACTGTTCAGGATCGCCCGCGCCCAGCCCCACCGACAGTGCATTATCAATCAGCGCGGCATACTCGCGCATATCAGCGATAGCGGCCTCATTGCTGGCGTAGTTTTTTGACAGCACGCCGACCAGCACATGCCCTTCTGCAGCCTGCCAGATAGCGCGCGCATTCTCTTTAGATCCCGCCAGAACGTTAAGGCAGAGACGATCCTGATAGAAATTGGGTGTCAGCGTCATGCGTGTTTCTCTCCATTTAACAGTGCCTGAATGCGGGTGAAAATAGTGTGCAGTTGATCGGCGCTGACGCTGCGCACGTCCGCCTCAATGATCCCCTCGTTGGCTTTGTAGCCACGGAAGTAGATCGCGACGTCGCCCTTTTTCAGCGCCTGCACCAGATCGCCGGTGCGCTGCTGGATCGTGGCTTCGTCGAACTTAATCTCAGCCCGGGCGATGTCGCGTCCGGCGGCATCCCACACGATGCGGGCCGTCACGCCATTCAGGCTGTTGAGCTGCTCAATAAACGGCGTCATTTTTTCCACCATCTGCGCGCCGCTGATTTTTGGCTGGGACAGATAGTTTTCAATCGCCTGGGTCAGCCCCAGAATTCCCTCTTTGCCCACTTTCATCGCGCGGCCAATGCCGTTGGTCTGGCGTTTGACCCACTCAACGTAGTGGTGTCTGCCAATGACCAGGCCGCTGGTAGGCCCTTCAATCGCTTTCGCACCGCTGTAGATCACCAGATCGGCACCCGCCTGGTAGTAGCATTGCAGATCCTCTTCCGCTGCCGCATCGACGATCAGCGGAAGGCCATGCTCACGCGCAACCGCCGCGGCCTGCGCCACATCAAGATGACTCTTCTGCACGCAGTGATGCGATTTCACATAGAGGATTGCTGCAGTCTGTGGCGTGATCGCCGCCGCCAGTTGGGCAGGTGAACACTCGTTGCTGTAACCCGCTTCCACCAGTTGCCCGCCACCCAGCGCCACCATGCTGCCGACCGGGGCGCCATAGTTCACGTTGTGCCCTTTCGGCACCACAATCTGGTGCGGGACGGTGAGCGGCGCGGCGTGCAGGTTATCCACCAGCCAGTCGTTGTCTTTCACAATCACCGCCGCCACGCACTGGGCGATACCAGCCGAGGCGCAGGAGACCACCAGCGCGTTCTCCACCTTCAGCAGACCGGCGATGTAAGCCCCGGTCTTATCCACCAGATCTTTCATTTCGAAGTAGTGATCGAGGCCATACTTCACCGTGTCGATCACGTCACTCGACGGCGTCGAGACGCCGAGGATCGTCATACGGCCAGAGGCGTTAATGACCGGCTTCAGGCCATACTTTTCATATACCGGGGTCATGCGCTATTCCTTCTTCAGTCGCGATCCACTTACCGGCGACCACAGCCGCCAGTGGAACCAGATGCTTCTCACCGGTAACCTCTTCACCTTCTGAATCGATGAAGGGCCGGGCTTCCTCTTTCACGCTAAAAACAGTCAGATCGGCGTCGTAGCCGACTTTCAGCTGGCCTTTGCGCAGCAGGCGCAGTCCGGCGGCCGCGTTAACCGTGACGCAGTCGATCACCTGCGGCAGCGTCATGCCGACGCTAAAGAATTTCGACATCACATGCGCCAGGTTGTGAACCGGCCCGGCCAGACGATTGCGGCAGTAGATGTCAGAGCTGATGGTGTCGGGCAGGATGCCCTGCGCAATCGCCACGCGGGCGACCCCGAAGCTGAAGCTGGCGCTGCCGTGTCCGACATCGAGTTTTACGCCCCGCGCGATAGCATGTCTGACCGCCGCTTTAAGTTCGCCCTGCGGCGTCAGGATGCGGTTGGGTTTGCCATTAAAGCAGTGCGTGATGATGTCGCCTGTGGTCAGCAGATCGGCAATCTGATCGAGATTGGGCGGATTGTTGCCAATGTGAACCATCAGCGGCAGCCCGCCGCTCTCCTGCTGAATGGCCTTAGCTTTTATCAGCGGCTGGACGCCGTTCTGACCGACCACGCTGCTGCTGATGCGCGCCTTGAGGCCGACAATAAAATCGGGCAGTCGCGCGACGGCCTGCTGCACCGCTTCGCCATCGATCTGCGTCATATCGGCCAGCTCATTCTGAGTGACGATGCCGGTGCGGGCGATATTGATCAGCGCATAGACCTGCGTCTGCGCCGCGCGCGTCAGCTGGTAGAAGTCATCAATGTGTTCTGCGCCGGTGCTGCCCGCATCGACCACCGTGGTGACGCCATGCGCCACGCCAATCGCGTCTGCTTCATCATGGTAAATGGGTGATTTGGGATAGCAGTGAACATGGGAGTCGATCCAGCCGGCGCTGACGTAGTAGCGGCCAGCCAGATCGCTTTCGCGCCGGGCCTTGCCCTGCACGTTGCCCACGGCGGCGATGCGGCCATCCTGCAGCGCAATATCGACCACCTGCTCATCGCTGAGTCTTGCTGCGCGGATAATCAAGTCGTACATGGTTTCTCCTTAACGGCAGCCCGCTGCCAGGCTGCCGGTGAGATTCAGAGAGCAATCGGGAACAGCGCACCCAGGATCATCGCACCGAGGATTGCGCCGCCGGTAATCGGCTTGTTCCAGAGATAGAACAGCAGCGCACCCAGCAGCGAACCCAGACCAATCGGAATGGAGGCCGCCATGGCGGACAGGATTATCAGCGGACCCAGGAAGCGGCCCGAAGCATTACCCGCGCCCATCATCACGTCTGCGCCGTAGGTCGAGTCGCTCTGATTGATGGTGAATTTACGCGCCAGAATAATCAGGTAGCCAATCGCCACGCCGATCACCAGCCCCGTCGCCAGTGAGGCCGCAAAATTCGCCACCGGGAAGATGATGCCTGAACCCAGCAGCAGTGCCGGAACGCCCAGCCCCACGCCGGTTTGAATCGCGCCGCCGATATCCAGAATGCCCACCAGCGAGCCTTCGATAATGCGGGCGAACAGGAAGCTGGCACCAAAGGCGGCGACCGCGCCGTAGACGCCGGTTTCCATCCCTGCACGCAGCATCGACACAAACGCCACTTCGTTAAACGCGCCGATGCCATAGAGGTAATACATGTGGGTCCCGGCAAAAACGCCCGAGGAGAGCAGGCCAACAAAGATCGGGAAAGACCAGTCGGCGTACCAGAAGCCTTTATTTTCGTTCATCGCATCGCCCCTTATTTGCCGCTGACTGAGTTATGGATCATGTCGAGCCAGCCGGGAATGCCGAGCTGGAAGGACTGCAGCAGCTTCATGTCGAAACCACGGAAGAAGCCGCTCAGCACAAACAGCAGTACGATCGCGGTCATCATCACTTTGGTGACCCGGTTCCAGCCGCTCTCTTCCACGCCTTTACCGATCAGGATACCCAGCACCAGGCCCGGCACGGCGTTGCCCATGATGAGCTGCGCCAGACCGCCAAAGATGGTGGCCCAGAAGCCTGACTTTTTGCCTGCGTCGATCGCCGCCAGCCAGAAAATCACCGGCATCACCGTGTTCACCAGCAGGTTTGCGGCGGGCACCAGCACTTTGACCGCCGTAACCTGCAGCGCAGCGGGAACCGCCGAGGCGGTAGAGTTGAGGAAGGCGACCACGATCATGCCGATGATGCCGCAGGCGATGGCCATTTTTTTCGGGTCATGCAGCGTCTCCGCCACATTACGGTTTTTCACCATCAGGGCAGCCGCACCCCAGTTTGGAATGATGCGGTGATCCACATCCTGCGTGAATGAACCGGCTGCGACAGACGATGCCCAGGCATTAAAAAAGAAGCCAAGACCAAAGGAGAAGTGGGAGGCCGGATCGCCTTCGCACGAGTTAAGCTCGCCCAGCGTACGAAAGGCGCCCATGCCTTGGGTGGTTGGAGCGTGGAACATGCGAGCAGCGCCCGCACCGACGCCAACCCCGACCAGCCCGCCAATGATCAACGACTTAAACAAAATGATTAAAAACATGTTGTTGTACCTTGTTGTCGTTTTTACCTGCCCTGCCTCAGCCGCTCCATCGCCCCGCCCGACCGCCGCGCTATCGCGACAGCTGGGAATCGGGCCAGTAGCTGGCTGATGTGAACAGGCTCTGTTTTATGATGCCGCCGTGAACGTCACCTGTTCGGTGTCGAAAACGGTGACGCTGACGGTGATCTCCAGCGTGACGCTGAAGCTCCTCCGCTGGCGCGCCAGAAAGAAGAAGAGAAACTTCTCGGTTTTGACGCTCTCCTGCGCGCGCAGCACCCGGACATCCTGAGGTTCAATGCGCAGCAGAATTTTTTGCGTCGCGCGCAGAACCTGGTTCTGCACCCGACTCAGGGCATCGGCAAAGGCTTTCGCTTTGGTGTCGCCTTTGCCCTCAACCGTCACCTGGGTAACGTATTGTTCTTTCATAATCAGCTGCCGTGCTTCTTGTTCCAGGCCTGCACCAGCCGCTCACCTAACTCTTCTTTATCCATAAAGCCGAAGCCCAGCACGGTGGCACCTTCATTAATGGCGGTGACGCCTTCGTCGACAGAGCGCATGCCATGTTTAGCTTTGTAGCCATATTTGTTCTGTGCGGTAATGGCCCCTGCGCCGCCGCTGCCGCAGAACGAGATGCCGAAATCGGCGTTTTCTGCCTTCATCACGTCACCCAGCTTCATGTCAGCGGCCACACCTGGCACCACGACGGCACGGCCACCCGCTTTCTCGATGCCCGCCGCCACTTTCTGGCCCTTACCTAAACGATCGCCAATCACGACTGTTACCATGTTGTGTTCCTCTCTAATTGTTGGATCGCGCGACTTCAATATGCACCGACAGCAGCCAGGCCTCTTCGCGGGGGAGATTGCCGAACAGATCGACGACCTGCTGCGCCAGCGCGACCGTTTCCGGCGGAATATCCTCAAACAGCTCCGCTTCCACTTCCGGCAGCGGCTCTCCGCTCAGCGAGCGTGACGCCATGGCACCGACATGCGATTGCAGCATCTGCTGCTGAACCGCATTGGGCTGAATGCCATGCTGCTGATAGATGGCCGCAATCTGCGTCATCACGCGCTCAGCCAGCTGTTGCACTTTCTCCGGTGGCGCTTCATACACCGGGACGCCGTTATTGCTCACCTTGCTACTCCTGTTAAACCGGATAATTCGCGTTAGAAACAAATTAACGGTCATCACCCCGGCTGTGGAGAGGCAACATTTCCAGCAGCAAGTGGAAATTGAAGTGAAGGTTGTGCGTCAGATCGCAGGCTGCACGCTTAGTGCGACACGCGTCGCATAATGCGCAAAATGATGGATTTAGCGGTGACAGACGGTGATGTTGTGCGACGACAGGCGTGACGCGTTGCGGTTCAGGGCGTGGTTATAAGCAGAAGTGATGGTAAAAGAGCGCCGGTCGGGCTGACCGGCGATCGGATTAACGGAATTTCTTATGGTTGGTATTGCGGATGTCATCAAATTTAGCCGCTTCGCGCTTTGCGCCCTCCACGTTGTTGGCTTTCGCCAGCGCGCTGACCACGTCGATCTGTGCGATGAGTGAGTCGAGGCCCGCGTGATAATCTTTGACCTGCGCGCTGTCAGCAGGCTGACCTTCCAGCTTATCCGGCGTCGATTTTTTAGCATCCTGCGCCGCGGCACGCATTTTAGTTAACGCCTGTTGCATCTCCTGAGCATTGTCACTTTTCTTGACGATTTTCAGGTTCGCATTCAGCGTGTCCATATCCTGCTCCAGATCCGCCGCATAGAGGCTGACGCTGGAGAACAACAGAGAAGCCGACAACATTGCAATTACATGCTTACGCATCATTACTTCCTTTTTATTGTGATGAAAAAAAAGCAGCCAACAGGCTGCTTCAGGAATTCATCTTTATTGTCCCGCTATCTTCATCTCAGGCAGTAACACGGAACCGCACTGAATATTGCTACGGGTTTCAATATCGTCACCAATCGTCACCATGTTGCGCCACATGTCTTTAAGATTTCCGGCGATGGTGACTTCGCTGACCGGGTACTGAATAACACCATTCTCGACCCAGAAACCGGCCGCACCGCGTGAGTAATCACCGGTAATGGCGCTGACGCCCTGGCCCATCAGCTCGGTCACGACTAATCCGGTGCCCATCTGCTTGAGCAGCTCGTCAAAGCTGTGGCCCTGACCGGCAATGCGCCAGTTATGAATGCCGCCAGCGTGACCGGTGCTGGTCAGGCCGAGTTTACGGGCTGAGTAACTGGTCAGCAGCCAGGTCTGCAGCACGCCATCTTTAATGATGTCGCGCGCCTGAGTCCGCACGCCTTCGCTGTCAAAAGGCGTAGAGGCCAGCCCTTTCAGCAGATGCGGCTGCTCATTGATGGTGAGCCACTCCGGCAGAATCTGCTGACCCATGGAATCCAGCAGGAAGGTTGACTTACGGTAAACGCTGCCGCCGCTAATCGCGCCAACCAGATGACCGAATAAGCCGGTCGCCACTTCAGAGGCAAAAATCACCGGGGCTTTCATCGTTGGGAGTTTACGCGGAGCCAGACGGGAGAGCGTGCGGCGTGCGCACTCTGCACCGACCCACTCCGGGCTTTTCAGATCTTCAAAGGCGCGGCCAATGGTGTAGGCGTAGTCGCGCTCCATGTTGCCATCCTGCTCGGCAATCACACTACTGGAGAGCGAGTGGCGGCTTGAGCAGTAGCTCTGCAACATGCCGTGACTGTTGCCAAAGACTTTGATGCCGACGTGGCTGTTGAAGCTGCCACCTTCGGTATTGGTGATACGCTTGTCTGCACGCAGAGACGCCTGTTCTGCCTGCGCAGCCAGTTCAATGGCACGGTCAGCATCAATCTCCCACGGATGGTAGAGATCCAGGTCCGGCGCATCATAGGCCAGCAGCTCTGCGTCGGCCGGTCCGGCAAACGGATCGGGCGAGGTGTAGCGCGCAATATCAATCGCCGCCTGCACGGTACGTTTGATCGCGTCCGGGCTGAGGTCGGTCGATGAGGCGCTGCCTTTACGATTCTGATGATAAACGGTGATGCCCAGCGCACCGTCGCTGTTGAATTCGACGTTTTCCACTTCGCCATAGCGGGTGCTGACCCCGATGCCGGTGGTTTTACTGACTGCCACTTCCGCGCTGTCAGTGCTTGCTTTAGCCAGTTCAAGTGCCTGCGCAATGGCCTGCTCCAGTACTTTTCGCTGTTCTGCAACCTGAGTAGATACGTTCATCGACCTGCCGTCTAATCTTATGTGTGAATGATTTGAGTCTATCAGAGTCAGAGAACAATTTCGCAGTCACCCGATAAACTGGTAGGATTAGCCTCTTTTTTTTGGGAGCCCGGAAATGACCAAACAGCCCGATGAGTGGCTCGACGATGTGCCAGATAATGACGAAGAAGAAGATGAAGAGATTATCTGGGTCAGTAAGAGTGAAATTAAACGCGATGCAGAAGAGTTAAAGCGCCTGGGTGCCGAACTGGTTGAGCTGGGTAAAAACTCGCTGGATAAAATCCCGCTGGATGAGCGCCTGCGTGCCGAAGTCGAGCTGGCGCAGCGCATCAAGAAAGAGGGTCGCCGCCGTCAGCTGCAGCTGATCGGCAAACTGCTGCGCAGTATTGATGTGGAGCCGATCCGCGTTGCGCTGGATAAGCTTAATAATCGTCATAACCAGCAGGTTGCGCTGTTCCATAAACTGGAAATGCTGCGCGATCGTCTGATTGAGCAAGGCGATGAGGCGATGAGTGACGTGATTGCGCTCTATCCCGAAGCCGATCGTCAGCAGTTACGCAGCATGATCCGTAACGCACAGAAAGAGAAAACGGGCAATAAGCCGCCGAAGTCTGCCCGTCAGATTTTCCAGTACCTGCGCGAACTGGCCGAAGCGAAGTAATGCCATGGCGGGCAGCCTCGCCCGCCTCCCGGCAGAGCATTTAGCGATAAATGTAGAGAATACCGGTGCGCAGCCGCAGCTGGCGTTCGCTCGATGTAGCCGAACGTCCGATATCGCCAAAGGTGACGTAAGGCACCCAGACGCGATCGTTGCCAAGCGCATAATCGAACTGTAATTCCTGCTCGTAGTCATCATGTTTATTGGCAAACAGTTTCGCATCCGCGTGCTTATACACCAGCTTATAGGTGGTGGTAAGCCGATCGGTTTTATTCCGCAGATAGAGATCAAAACGGTTAGCAGTACGATGCCGGTCAGTATCACAATAATCAATGCCACCGGTGCGGCATTGATCCTCATGCGCATAATCTGTCAGCTCAAGACGATATAATCCGCCGACAGACCAGCGGTCATTAATTTTATACCAGGGTGCTACACCAAATTTCCATTCGGTACGTGAGGAGTTAAATTCGGGCTGGATAAAAGGCGACAGCGTCCAGTTTCCCCAGAAATACGATTTCAGAAAGGTCACTTCCACCACGTTTAACACGGTGTCGTTATAATATTTGTCTTTCGGATCTGCACCGCCGGTTTTGAATTTGGTTTCGACGCCGAGAAACATATTGTCCGGCAGCGTGGTGCTCAGACCCAGCTTGTCATAGTGTGTGCGGTCACGAAGGCGGTACTCATGACGGTAGTCAACGGTAGCGGTCGCCAGCGCTGTGGCAGAAGTGCTTAGCAGCGCCGCACCCACAAAAAAGGTTAATGATTTATTATTTCCCATAACACCATCCTTATTGGTAGCAATCAGAGCAATGAATTATCCAGATCCATTCATTTAACCCAGAGTTAACTTATATTTAAAATCCGTCCTGATATAAGGTTACGCATAAATAAACCTGTTAATTAAACTTATAACGCTTCTGATTTTATTTATTTAATCAGCAACCAGGATGATGCTAGAAATAACCGGCAGGAGGAGCCTTTCTCTTTCAGACACTAACAGGGGATATATGGCAATAACAGGAAGAGTGAGCAGATCGAATTCAAAATATGCAGTATTGATTGAGGGAATAATATTGTCGGGAATAATGCTTTTAAAAAAGGCGCCCGATAAGGGCGCCCCTGATGTTATGCCAGCCTGTCCAGCAGCTTCTGGTGAATGCCACCAAACCCGCCGTTGCTCATAACCAGAATCGTATCGCCTGGCTGTGCGGCTTTGGCCACCATCTCTACCAGGGTATCGATATCCGCGCTCCAGTGCGCAGGCGGAATGCACGCTTCTGCCACGTCTGAAACCTGCCACGGAATATGGTGCGGCTGGAACAGGAAGACTTCATCCGCTCGCGCCAGTGACGGGGCCAGGTCGTTTTTGCTGACGCCCATCTTCATGGTGTTGGAGCGTGGCTCCAGCACGGCCAGGATGCGCGCTCTGCCGCCGACTTTGCTGCGCAGGGCAGCCAGCGTCGCCAGAATCGCGGTTGGATGGTGCGCGAAGTCATCATAGACTTTGATGCTGTTGACTTCGCCACGCAGCTCCAGCCGGCGACGCGCATTGATAAAGGTGTTCAGTGCCTGGCCTGCATCTTCCGGTTTCACACCCACATGCCGCGCGGCAGCAATTGCCATCAGTCCGTTATGCATGTTGTGTTCGCCAACCAGTCCCCAGTTCACTTCCCCGACTTTCTCGCCGTCGAGCCAGATTTCCCAGTGAGAGGCATCGTTAGTCAGCTTCTTCGCCTGCCAGCGCCCGTGCTCGCCCACGCTCTCCTGCTCGCTCCAGCAGCCCATCGCCATCACCTGTTTGAGGTTAGGATCATGTTCCGGCAGCAGGATCTTGCCCTGCCCCGGCACGATCCGCACCAGATGGTGGAACTGCTTCTGGATCGCCCGCAGATCGTCAAAGATATCGGCGTGATCAAACTCAAGGTTATTGAGGATCAGGGTGCGTGGGCAGTAATGGACAAACTTGGAACGCTTGTCGAAAAACGCGCAGTCGTACTCATCCGCTTCAATCACGAAGAATGGACTTTTTCCTAATTTTGCCGAGACATCGAAGTTTCCAGGCACACCACCAATAATGAAGCCGGGTTCAAGGCCGCACGCCTCGAGAATCCACGCTGCCATGCCTGCTGTGGTGGTTTTGCCGTGGGTTCCGGCCACGGCCAGCACCCAGCGATCGCGCAGCACGAAATCGTGCAGCCACTGTGGGCCAGAGAGGTAAGGAATGTTGCGTTCCAGCACCGCTTCCACACAGGGGTTACCGCGCGTCATCGCATTGCCGATGATGACTAAGTCAGGCACCGGATCAAGCTGGCTGGCGTCGTAACCTTCTGTTAATTCAATACCTTGCTGTTCGAGCAGGGTACTCATTGGCGGATAAACGTTGGCATCTGAACCGGTCACCTGATGACCAAGTGAACGAGCCAGCATCGCCAGACCGCCCATAAAAGTGCCACAAATCCCGAGGATGTGAATGCGCATAACATGATCCATTACTCAAAAGTTCGGCGCACAGTGTAACGCCGGTCGCAGACGGAAGAAACGGATTAGGACTATGGTTTTTGAAGTTCATTCGGCTAAACTGCGTACGCATCCGTTGGCAGACTGTTACGCGTGCTGCCACTCCATCGAAGATTCAGGGAATGTGTTATGAAAACGTTGGGCGAATTTATCGTCGAGAAGCAGCACGACTTTCCGC
Organism: Pantoea sp. R13S299; assembly: GCF_048515925.1. Taxonomy (NCBI): domain Bacteria; kingdom Pseudomonadati; phylum Pseudomonadota; class Gammaproteobacteria; order Enterobacterales; family Erwiniaceae; genus Pantoea; species Pantoea sp. R13S299. The sequence goes on along the minus strand of NZ_JBLYEF010000004.1, from coordinate 85,748 downwards.
ACGCCACAGGTGAACTGACGGCGCTGATTTCAGCTATCAAGCTGGGTGCCAAAATTATCCACCGCGACATTAATAAAGCCGGTTTAGTGGATATCCTCGGAACCAGCGGCGTGGAGAATATTCAGGGCGAACAGCAGATGAAACTGGATCTGTTTGCTAACGAAAAACTGAAGGCAGCTCTGAAAGCACGTGGCATCGTCGCCGGTATCGCTTCTGAGGAAGAAGACGAGTTCGTTATCTTTGAAGGTGAGGAAAACGGTAAGTACGTAGTGTTAATGGATCCACTGGATGGTTCTTCTAACATCGACGTTAACGTTTCCGTCGGCACCATTTTCTCTATTTATCATCGCGTCAGCGAACCTGGCACGCCAGTCGTTGAAGCGGACTTCATGCAGCCAGGCAACAAGCAGGTTGCTGCGGGTTACGTGGTCTACGGCTCATCCACCATGATGGTTTATACCACTGGTGCAGGTGTGCATGCGTTTACTTACGATCCGTCACTGGGTGTGTTCTGCCTCAGTCACGAGCGTATGACCTATCCACCAACCGGTTACACCTACTCGATCAACGAAGGTAACTACATTCGTTTCCCGCAGGGTGTGAAGAAATATCTGAAGTTCTGTCAGGAAGAGGATCTGCCAACGCATCGTCCTTATACCTCACGTTACATCGGCTCGCTGGTGGCGGATTTCCATCGTAACCTGCTGAAAGGCGGCATCTACCTCTATCCAAGCACCGCCAGCCATCCTCAGGGTAAGCTGCGTCTGCTGTATGAGTGCAACCCGATGGCGTTCCTGGCCGAGCAGGCGGGCGGTAAAGCTACCGACGGTCAGAGACGTATTCTGGATATTCCACCGGTCACGCTGCATCAGCGTTGCCCGTTCTACTGCGGTAATGAGGCGATGGTTAACGACGTTGAGCGTTTCCTGGCTGAGTTCCCGGATTGCCGTCAGGGTTAATCTGGCAGTGGTATAAAAAGAGTTATATAAAAAGGGCGCGATTTCGCGCCCTTTTTGCTTTTACGCCGTCTGCAATCTGAACTGCGCCATGGTTGCCTGAAGCTGATCGGACTGCGCTTCCAGCGACTGAGTCGCGGCGGTTGCCTGCTCCACCAGCGCGGCGTTCTGCTGCGCTGCTGCATCCATCTGCGTGACGGCCAGATTGACCTGCTCAATGCCACGGCTCTGCTCGTCGGAGGCCATCGAGATCTCTTTCATCAGTGCCGTGACGCGCATGACCTCGCCAGAAATCTCATCCATAGTTTCACCCGCGCGCGTCGCCATCTCGGTGCCCTCTTTGACCCGCGTCTGTGAATCACTGATCAGCGTGCGGATCTCTTTGGCGGCGTTAGCACTGCGCTGTGCCAGCGTGCGCACCTCATTCGCTACCACTGCAAAGCCACGGCCCTGTTCGCCTGCACGCGCCGCTTCCACGGCGGCGTTGAGCGCCAGGATGTTAGTCTGGAAGGCGATGCCGTCGATCACGCTGAGAATGTCGCCGATACGATTGGAGCTGTCGGTAATCTCATGCATTTTTTCCATCACATAGCAGACGACTTCCGCGCCGCGATCGGCGGTATCAGAGACCGCATTAGCCAGTTGATGTGCCTGCTGGGCGTTGCTGGCGTTAAGCCGCACCGTGGCGGTGAGCTGCTCCATACTGGCCGCCGTCTGCTCCAGCGAGGCGGCAGACTCCTCGGTGCGCTGCGACAGATTAACGTTACCCGCCGCCAGTTCACGGCTACCGATGTCGATCTGCATACTCGCTTCGCGCACCTGACTCACCGAGGTACGCAACGACTGCTGCATCCCGCTCAGCGCATGGTTCAGCCGACCCAGCTCATTGTTGCTGGACGGTGGCAGCGCCTGCGACAGATCGCCCGCCGCGATCTGCTCAAGATGGACAATCGCCAGGTTCAGCGGCTGTAGCAGCATCCGGCGCAGCAGTTGCCAGGCGAGCACCAGCAGCAGCAGCGTTAATACGCCCGCTACCGCGATCAGGATTTTCATTTTGGTTTCGTTGTGGGCCGCCTCTGCCAGCTGGGCCTGGGTGATCTGATCGGCCAGCTGGCTGAAGTCATTTACTGCCTTATCGTAGCTTGCCGCCAGTGTCGCCAGGTTGCCTTCCAGCAGCTGGTAATATTCGTCGGTATATTGCTTGTCCAGCGCGTCCATCATCGGTTTGATGCCCTGGTCGAGATAGGCTTTGTAACTGGCTGAAACCGCATCCGCCAGCATTTTGCCGTGCGCCGTCACCGTTCCGGCATCCACAAAACGCTTCAGGTGTTTCTGCGATGACACCACATCTGCCTGCGACAGTTTAGTGACTGCCGCACCCTCTTCCAGCATACCAATTTCAATTTTACGTACCGCCAGCGCCGCGTTAGCGCGGGCCCGCATCAGGTCTGAATTGCTCTTATACAGACTGTTCAGCTCGATCCCCTGAATGCGGTTGATCACATCCAGCGAGCGATTCCCTTTGTTAATAGCCACGATACCCATAAAACTCACCGCCAACAGCAGCAGTGTCATGAATGCCAGCAATGCCAGCAACCCCGTGCGAAGTGATAACTGTTTCATCCTGATAGTTTCCGTGTATGTGAAAAGGCGAATTTCAAGCGGCCCTAAAGCGGAGGAATTATCGGCAGTAACGGTCCGAAACTTTAATTGTGATTAGTGTTAACAACTTGATCATCACAGAAACATCCATCAAGCTGATCGCCGCCCTTCCGTTATCCGGAGAAAAGAATGAAACCAGGATTGTTTCTGATGCTGCTGTGTCTCAGCACATCAGCGCTGGCAGAGGATATGCCCCAGGAGGCCTCGCCCGATCGCTGCCTCAATAATGCCCCGACTACGCTTGCCATGAACCAGTGCTACGCGGCGGCCAGTCAGGTGTGGGATCAGGAGATGAATAAGCAGTACAACACACTGATGAAGACCCTGACCGGCGAACCAAAAAATAAACTGCGTGCCGCTCAGCGTGCCTGGCTGAGCTACCGCGACAGCTGGCTGGCGGCGAGCCGCAGTCAGCTCAGCTCTCAGGGAACGCTGGGTAGCGTCGCGCTGAGCGCCCAGAGTCTGAGCCTGGTGCGGAATCAGGCGTTGATGTTGCAGTCACTGGCTAAAAACAGTTGTGCGAACCCCGATGACTGCTGATCGATAACAGGCTTTTGCGCTGACGGAAGTCAGCGCGTTCAATAACCTTCAGGGACAAACCATGGCTGCTTACGCCTCGACCATCATTCTGATCGGCCTCGCCGTACTGAGTTATTTCGTTCACAACAATGCGGTCACCATCTCCATTCTGGTGCTGCTGGCAATCAAAATTACCCCGCTGGCCCAGTTCTTCCCCTACGTCGAAAAACAGGGCATTACCTTAGGCATCATTATTCTTACCGTCGCGGTGATGGCCCCGCTGGCCAGCGGCTCACTGCCTGCCTCCGCGCTGCTCAAATCTTTTGCTAACTGGAAGTCAATTGTGGCGATTCTGGTGGGGATTTTTGTCGCCTGGCTGGGCGGTCGTGGCGTGAACTTTATGAGCGTGCAACCTTCGGTGATCGGGGGGCTGCTGATTGGTACAGTGATTGGCGTGGCGTTCTTCCGGGGCGTGCCGGTAGGGCCACTGATTGCCGCAGGCATTGTTTCATTATTTGTCACGGCTAAGTAGCGTTTGGGCGCATTCCGAAACGCCAAAAAGAGGGCATACTTTCAGAGTCAGTTGGCTATAATAGCCGACACTCAACATACGACTACTGAAGGAATGCCAGATGAGTTTGAACCAGGTGCCAGCAGGTAAAGACCTGCCAGAAGATATCTACGTTGTCATTGAGATCCCAGCAAATGCTGATCCGATCAAATATGAAGTTGATAAAGAGTCTGGTGCCCTGTTTGTAGACCGTTTCATGTCTACCGCCATGTTCTATCCGTGCAACTACGGCTACATCAACCATACCCTTTCTCTGGATGGTGATCCGGTTGACGTACTGGTTCCGACCCCGTATCCACTGGTCCCAGGCTCAGTGATCCGCTGCCGTCCGGTTGGCGTGCTGAAAATGACCGACGAGTCTGGCGAAGATGCCAAACTGGTTGCCGTTCCGCACACCAAACTGTCTAAAGAGTACGATCACATCAAAGATGTGAACGACCTGCCAGAACTGCTGCGTGCACAGATCACCCACTTCTTTGAACACTACAAAGATCTGGAAAAAGGCAAATGGGTGAAAGTGGATGGCTGGGATAACGCCGAAGCCGCTAAAGCTGAAATCATCGCCTCTTACGAGCGCGCACAGAAGAAGTAATTCTGCTGCCGGTTTGTGAGTCGAAAAAAAAACACCGTCCAACTGGACGGTGTTTTTGTTCAGGCCTCTGGCTCCTCATCGCGCTTCAGCCAGTCACCACTCATAATGCGCTGGCGTCCTGCCACTGAGCGTTGATAGACATAAAGCCATGCACTGCCAAACGGCGTCTGAGTCAGAAAACGTTTGTACTCTCCCCCTTTGGTGCGAAGCGCATCCAGCTCCGCAAGGGTTGAGGCATCAATGCGGTACACCTCACAATGTACCGCGCCATTGCCCTCTATGACGCCGGGATAATGTCCCAGACTGTAAAGCTCAAAGCCTTCAATCTGGTGATCACCCAGCCACTGCGCATTGGTCATCCAGTGACTGTTTCCCTGTTTGCGCCGTAAACTGCCGTAGACAATTATTCGCATTGCTAAAACTCAAACTGATAGAGCAAATCGAGAGCCTGATCCACACCGGACACGGCTTCCAGATAGAGCTTAGGCATCAGGCGGTAACGCAAGGTTAACGTCGCCAGTGAATCAAATATGCCAACACCGTATTTTACCTGCAGACCCGGTAGCACATAGCCGCTGACCTGCACCTGCTGGCTGTCGCCAACACCGGCAGTATCAACAGCGAGATTGCTGACACCGAAGGTCTCCCCGATTTTACCCACAACCTGCCCACTTTGTGCAACCCCTAAGCCAACAAGTGCCGAAGTGAGGGCGTTACTGTCGCCGTCTTTGCCCAATCCCTGACCACGCAGCAGGTAAGAAAGCGCTTCCTGTTGCGACATCGCCGGATCGGAGAAGACTTCCGCTTTAGGTTCATCCGCAAGACCGGTAACGCGCAGACCCGCAGTGACGCCATCTTCAGTCGCATCCGGATTACGGATGGCTTCCAGGTTGACGTAAGGCTGATCCGGCGGACCGGCAAACTGCAGCTCACCTTTACGCACGATCAGATCCTGACCATAGGCGTGGAAGCGACCCGATGGAATGTTGATCTGCCCATTCAGGCCAAGCCCTGACTTATCCTGCACCATTTTCAGATCGCCATTCAGCTTCGCTTTCAGGCCAAACGCAGAGAGCCGCACATCGTTGCCGACGTGGATGACCAGATTACTGTTAATCGGAATCGCGGCGGTTTGCGGTGCAATCGGCTTCAGCTGTTTATCCAGCATCACCTCATCCGACGAAACGCCAGTCGCGCTTTCCGGCACTTCCTGCACCGTGATGCGCGCCCATGGAATATCGACGCTGCCATCAAGGTTAAAGGCGGCTGGCGTCGCTTCAAACACCAGATCCGGCGAGACATCCATGCGCACCATCGGCGGCACGGTCACGCGAACCCGACTGCCCTTCGCCGCAATGCGCGCACGCCAGTTATCGAGCTGACTCCAGTCGGCGTTACCGCTGAGGTTGATGTTGCCCTGAGCCGTCTGCACCAGCCCGTTCAGGGTGGAGCTCATGCCGTTGAACACCAGATTCAGGTTAGCGGCAGTGAGATCGACCGGCATAAAGTTGCCATCCACATCGACACCCGTCAGGCCAAGCTGACCAAACACCTGCGGCTGCTGCACACTGCCACCCAGGCGCAGGCTGCTGTTCAGGCTGCCTTTGATCTTCTCGCCCTGCATCAGCGCCGGATTGATCATCGCCAGCGAGATATTGCGGATGTTGACGTTACCGCCCAGCGTGCGGCGGTTTTGCGGATCGTCGATCTGCACGTTGCCATCCAGTTGCCCGTTTTTGGCGATGCGGATCAGCCAGTCGAGCTTAGCGCGTCCGTTTTGCAGCGCGGCATTAAGGTTCAGCGTATCAAAGGCGACAGGCAGGCTATTGCCCTGCACATCCTGCACCACTTTCACGCCGTTGCCTTTCAGCGCCACGGTGCCGGTCGGCAGGCCACCGTCAGCCGTCCAGTTGACGCGTACATCACCGCTGAACAGGCCGCTGAGCTGCGTCGCCTCCGGCATAAATGGCTTCACCATCGCCAGGTCAAAGCGGTTCAGCACCACATGCGCATGACCTGCCGGGCCCGCTTCAACCGGTTCCGGCACACAGAGCTGCGCATTGGGGTTCTGCCAGCAGTGTGGCCCGATGGTCGCCGTCTGGCTGCTGTTGAGATAGTCGATTGCCATGGCACGCGTCAGACGCCACTCGCCGACGGGCGTATCAAAGTGGGTATCGTTCAGCGAGCCTTTCCAGCGTTCGGTCTGGCGATCAAAGCTGCCGTTCAGCGCCAGCTGACCCGAGACCGGTTTACCCTGCACGTTAAGCTTCAGCTGATGCTGATGCTCGTTGCCGTCCGCATTCAGCGTCAGCAGGCTGATGTTCAGCGCATCCTGCTTTAGCTGCTCGACGCGCAGTTGCAGTTTACCCGCCACCTGCTCGCCGGAACGGACATCGCCATTCAGGGTGACGCGATTAATCTGCATCTGCTGCCAGCGCAGACCACGGGCATTGAGATCGGCCAGTAGCTGCGGGGCTTTCAGGGTGCCACGCGCTTTGATGGTGCCGTTGACGACGCCACCCAGACCAGGCAGCGCATTGTCGAGCTGTGGCGCATCAACAGTGGCATCAAGGTCCAGACTGTCGCCCAGCGCCCCTTTGACATCCAGATGGTTGCGACCCAGCGCCAGCTTAATGCCCGGCACCGTCCACTGGTTGTAGCTATTACCGGTCAGTGAGCCATCAGCGGTCACAGCGTTCTGCTTCACGTTTCCTTTCAGCTGAAGCTGGGGCACGCTCAGCTGCCAGGTGCCACCATACAGACTGCCGCGAGTGGTGATTTTGCCATCCAGCCGCGCGGGCCAGTCGGGATACTGTTTCGCGGTGTTGATCCCCGCCAGCGTCAGTTCACTGCGCCAGCTGATTGCCTTACTCCAGTCCACCAGCGCGGTGAGATCGATATTGCCCTGCAGCGCGGCTACGCGCAGGCGATCGAGGCTGAACTGCTCAACGTTGCCTTTACCGGTCAGCGAGATAGTAGCGGGTGGCACCGATTCGCCCTTCACAGCGGTCTGCAGTGACATCACATAGTCGGTGGCTTTGCCTTTGAACTGATAGTCCAGGTTATCGGCCTGATACTGGATTGGTCCGGTTAGCGGCCAGCGCAGCTGCGGACTGGTCAGCTGTAGTGACAACGGCAGTCCCGCGACGGCCAGCTGGGTCGTCGCATCCAGCTGCGCATTCACCGGACCTGCGAGGTTCAGCCCCAGTTTCAGCTCGTCGCGCATCGCGCCGTTAAGTTTCAGCGCCAGCTTTTCGCCTTTAATTGGATCGGTATTGACCGTGCCGTTCAGGGAGAAATCGACCGGCCAGTTATCCGCCAGCGTCGCCTGTCCGCTACCCTTCAGGTTGCCAAGATTAGAGTCTACTTCCAGCGTGGACAGTTGCATCTGACGATCGGCGGTTCTGGCTTTCAGCAGCAGGCGGCTGACGGAGATATCGGTGTCGCCAGTAATGCGCAGCTGTTCACCCAGAATCTGCTGCACGTCAATATCCAGCGGCAGACGAAAATCGGGCAGCGCAGGCAGTAGCGGTTGCGCAAACATCGCCTGCAGCGTTTCACCCAGCGGTTTCTCGGCGGGATGCGGCTGCTGCACTTTCGGATCGACCACCTCTTCCTTCACCACTTTCGCCGCTTTCGGCAGCGCAATTAGCAGGCTCTGGATATGGGTCGGATTCAGCGTCAGCGCGCGATCCTGCCACTGCAGGCCGGTAGTGAAATCGAGCAGCGAGATTGCGGTGTCATCAACTTTGACATTGATGTTGTGCAGGCCAAGATGACTCAGCGTGATCGGATATGGCGTGCTGAGGTTAGTGTTGCCACTCTCCTCTTCCGGGGCCGGTGCGGCAGGCGTCATCTTCTTACTGTCGACGACCACGCTGATATCACGCAGGGAGACATCGTTAACGCAGACAGAGGAGTGCAGCAGGCAGTTGAGATCCACCGCCAGATGGATTTGCCCGGCATCAACGCTGACGCCTGGCATTTCGTAACGCAGACCGTTAAGCGTCAGGTTACGCCAGCCGCCATCGACCTGTTTGATCGACAGACCCGGCACCCAGCGCGACGCGCCCTTGAGCACTAAGTGCAGCCCCGGCGTGGTCCCGATTAAAAATGCCACGCCACCCAACAGCACAACCAGAAAGATCAGAATACCGATCAGGACCTTTTTCCACAGCTTCATAGTTCAGGCCCCAGTCCTACGTAAAATTGCAATCCATGCTCCTCGTCATCCCCGATAGGTCTGGCAATATCAAATTTGATGGGACCAACCGGTGAAGACCAGCGCACACCGATACCCGCACCGGTTTTGATATCGCTCTGTTTGATGTCGTTAACCGCTTCACCTGAGTCGACAAACACCGCGCCCCACCATTTACCGGTAACGTTGTACTGATATTCCAGCGAGCCGGTGGCGAGTTTTGATGCACCGGTAAGCTTGCCGTCGTCATCACGTGGTGAAATGTTTTTGTACTTGTAGCCGCGAATACTGCGGTCGCCACCGGCGAAGAAGCGCAGATCCGGCGGAACCTTGTCAAAGTCGTTGGTTTCGATCCAGCCAAGATTGCCGCGCGCGATGAAGCGATGACTGTCGCCTAAAGTACGGATCCAGACGTTTTGCGCCTGCAGGATCAGGAAGTCGACATCGGAACCCCAGGTGGTATCGGAAACGTCGACGGAGTAGCGCTGTGAATCGCCCCAGGTCGGCATCAGACCGCCGCGTGAACGGGTGCGGTTAACGCTGACGCCGGGATAGATCAGCATGGTGGTGTTGGTCACGCTGGCCTGCGTAAAGTGATCCAGGCTCCAGCGCAGGTTGACCGCCTTCTGCCAGCCGCTGCTGCTGTCCCAGTTGCGCGACATCGCCAGCGTGGTGGTGTCCGCTTTGGTGTCGTTAAGATCGGTGCGCTTCAGACCACCGGAGAAGGTGTAGTACTGCTCCAGCGGGCTTTTCAGCAGTGGCACTTTATAGCTGAGGTCGACCTGCTGTTCCGGCGCGGACACGTAGGCGCTGGCCGCAAGGCTGTGGCCGCTGTCGTTAATCCACGGCTTTTTCCAGGTGCCTTTCAGGCGCGGACCGACGTCTGTCGAGTAGCCGACGCCGGTTTCAATAGTGTTTTCGGTGCGGGGTGACATCACGGCGCTCAGCGGCAGCACTTTAGTCTGTCGTCCCTTGCTGAATTCCGGCGCGACCACTACCGAATTAAACCAGCCGGTAGCGGAGAGGCGGCGGTTCAGCTCAGCTAAATCGCGGGAGCTGTAGTAGTCCCCTTCTTTAAAGGGCACCAGATTTTGCAGATACTCTTCGCGGATCTGCGAACCCTTGAAAGTGACGTCACCAAAGCGATAGCGTTCGCCGCTGTCGTAGTCGATATCCCAGAACGCTTCATGTCGTTCAACTGAGACGCCGAGCTGGCTTTTTTTAAAGTTGCCGTCGAAATAGCCGTTACGCAGCGCAAGATTAGAGAAGCCGCTTTTGAATTTGTCATATTGCCCGTGGTTGAGCTGCGTACCGACTTTTGGGCGGCCCTGCTTCACCCAGGCTTTGTAGTCGGGATCATTACGCGCATCGCCTTCGACCACGATGTTGCTGCCGCCGATTTTTACCGGTACGCCAGGCGTGACATGGGCCAGCAGGACTGGCCGTCCACCTTTTGCAGGCGCGGGGCGGGATTCAAAATCGATGGTCGGCTCATAGTAACCAAGCGCGCGCAGTCCCTCTTTTATCGCAACAGAGACACGTGCACGAAAACGGCCATCATTCGAAACCTCATCGTTGCCGATGGTGGAGAGGCGCGCTCTGACATTCTTTTGCAGATCCCCGGTTAAGCCATCTACCTGTAATCGCACGGTCGCCGCCTCAAGGGCGGGCACGGCAAGCAGCAGGCCAGCTATGCAATAAACATAAAATCGTGGCACCTGTACTCCTGTTAATCATGCCGGCCCCTTTTCCGCGGGGCGCTTATTAATCATCTTTGCCCGCACTACCGCAACGGCAACATCCTCATCATAGCCGCACTTTATGGCAAACGGCGGCGCAAAATCGACTTCTAACTCAAATAACGCGGCTATTGTCGGTAAATGGGGGTAGCGATACAACTCCTGCGGGAGGGAATGATCAGTCCAGAATGACTCACTCAGATAAATCTGACCCGATAACCGGCCGCTCTGGCCGCTAATGCTGTCTGAAGCGGCGGTTTGCCCTCTGGCGGCCTGATAAGTGCTCCTGCTATAATCTGCCACCACAGGCATTCCGCCTGTTTTCATTTCTGCCCCGACATTTACTTTGTTGTCGAACTGGCGCAGACATTTTTGGCACGGATAGCTCTGTTTCACGGATAAACCAACTCTGTTTGCGCTTACCCACGCTGCCCAGGCCAAAAATGACAAGTGGATAACCCTTTGGATCTCATATGTTAGATAGCTTACTTGTCATTTTGTTGCTGATCGTAATCAGTGCCTTTTTCTCCCTGTCGGAGATCTCGCTGGCGGCCGCCCGTAAGATCAAACTGAAACTGCTGGCCGACGAAGGCAACGTTAATGCCCAGCGCGTGCTGAAAATGCAGGAAACGCCGGGCATGTTCTTCACCGTGGTGCAGATTGGCCTTAACGCCGTCGCCATCCTGGGTGGTATTGTCGGCGATGCAGCGTTTTCCCCGGTTTTCAGCGGCCTGTTTAACCGTTTTGTCGCACCGGAGCTGGCAGAGCAGCTCAGCTTTATCTGTTCCTTCACCATCGTCACCAGCCTGTTTATCCTGTTCGCTGACCTGACCCCTAAGCGGGTGGGTATGGTCGCGCCGGAAACCATCGCGCTGCGCATCATCAACCCGATGCGTTTCTGCCTGCTGGTGATGCGTCCGCTGGTGTTTCTGTTTAATGGCCTGGCGAACGTCTTCTTCCGTATTTTCAAGCTGCCGATGGTGCGAAAAGATGACATCACCTCCGACGATATCTACGCGGTGGTGGAAGCCGGTGCGCTGGCAGGTGTGTTGCGTAAGCAGGAACATGAGCTGATTGAAAACGTGTTTGAGCTGGAGTCGCGTACTGTTCCCTCCTCCATGACCTCGCGCGAGAATATTGTCTGGTTTGACCTGCACGAAGATGAGACCAGCCTCAAGACCAAAATCGCCCAGCATCCTCACTCAAAGTTTCTGGTCTGCAGTGGCGATATCGACCATATCGTCGGCTATGTCGACTCAAAAGAGCTGCTGCTGCGCGTGCTGGGTAATCAGAGCATGGCGCTGAACAGCGGCCTGCAGATTCGCTCGGCGCTGATTGTGCCGGACACGCTGACCCTCTCCGAAGCGCTGGAAAGTTTTAAAACCGCTGGCGAAGATTTTGCGGTGATCATGAACGAATATGCGCTGGTGGTGGGCATCATTACTCTGAATGACGTGATGACCACGCTGATGGGCGATCTGGTCGGTCAGGGCATGGAAGAGCAGATTGTGGCGCGTGATGAGAACTCATGGCTGGTTGAAGGCGGCACGCCAATCGATGACGTGATGCGTGTGCTGGACATCGATGATTTCCCGCAGTCAGGCAACTACGAAACCATCGGCGGCTTTATGATGTATATGCTGCGTAAGATTCCAAAGCGTACCGATTTTGTGAAGTTTGCTGGCTACAAGTTCGAGGTGGTGGATATTGATAGCTATCGCATCGACCAGTTGCTGGTCACCCGCATCGATGAACGACCACCGGTGCTGAGCATGACGAAAAGCGAAGAAGAGTAGAATGACTAAGGGCGCCGATGGCGCCCTTGTGATTACTTGTGCTTAGTTGAACTCAAGCTTGAGACGCACAACCTGGCGGTTAATTTCAGACATCACGCTCAGGTGCTGTTTGTCTTTGACGCGTGGGATTAAGACTTTCCCTTTATCGAACTCGAACGCGCCAACGTCCTTGATATACAACCTTCCCTTGAACAGCGTTTTTACATATTTCGCTATTTGCAGCGGATTATAGCGCTGGAAGATCTTCATGCTGTATGACTCCTGTACATTTTTAAAGCACGCTTCGCTGTTTCCAAATTTGGTTCCAGCCCATGAAGCGCGAATTCGCGATAACTATAGAACACTCAAACTGACTGGTGTTCCTAAAAGTGAATTTTTTTACTGAATTGACACATCATTACAGAACACTCTGTTATCAGGCTCACACAACACAGTATAAACCTTCGTTGGTTACGGAATTGTGGCGGCCATAACAAACCTGACACCTTTCCAGGACAGGCGCATCATCCCTGCTTACTATTGCAGTAAAATGACTGACTGGTCTGATCACTTAAGGAAATAACAATGCGAATAACTCTGGCCGCTATGGCGTTGTCTCTGTTGATACCGGCAAGCGTGATGGCCCATGACCTCAGACAGGATATGCGGGTACCAGCCGTTGGCGTGAATGACAAAGGCGAGCTGTTATTGCAGCAGGAGAAGTTTAGCTACAAAAACTGGAATAGTGCGCAGCTCAGCGGAAAAGTGCGTGTGGTCCAGCATATTGCCGGTCGCTCATCTGCGAAAGAGATGAACGCGGCACTGATAGAGGCGATCAAAGCCGCGAAGCTGCCGCATGATCGCTACCAGACCACCACCATCGTCAATACCGATGACGCCATTCCCGGCACGGGCATGTTTGTGCGCAGCAGCGTCGAGACCAACAAGCAGCAATATCCGTGGTCGCAGTTTGTTATCGACAGCAAGGGCAATGTGCAGCACGCCTGGCAGTTACAGTCGGGCGGTTCAGCCATTGTGGTGCTGGATAAACAGGGAAAGGTGAAATTCGTAAAGGATGGATCGCTGACGCAGGATGAAGTGACAAAAGTGATGACGCTGGTGACTTCACTGCTGAAGGAGTAAGCCTGAAAGCCCGGCGGCGGGAGAGTCGGCCGCCGGGCGTTCAGGCTCAGGCTGCCCTAAAACAGGGAGACGCGGAAGCCGGGATTCAGGAAGGATTCGCGCGGCGCATAGTCCAGGGTTTTGCCCTGCCAGTCATGCACATGCGCACCGGCGGCCATCGCCACGGCATGACCCGCACCGGTATCCCAGATATTGGTTGGCCCGAAGCGGGGATAGAGCTGGGCTTTACCTTCCGCCACCAGGCAGAACTTCAGTGAAGAGCCGGTCGCAACGGTCTGATGCTCACCCAGCTGCTTCAGGTACTCTTTCATCTCGTCGTCGTCGCCATGTGAGCGGCTCACCACGACCAGCGGAGGACGTGCGTCACGGACATGAATCTGTTCGCGCTGACCGGCCTCTTCTTTCCACGCTTTACCCTCTGCCGCTGAGTACATGACGCCCAGCACCGGCGCATAGACCACGCCCATCACCGGCTTACCCTCTTCAATCAGCGCAATATTGACGGTGAATTCGCCGTTACGCTTGATGAACTCTTTGGTGCCATCCAGCGGATCGACCAGCCAGTAGCGCTGCCAGTGCTGACGCACCTCCCAGGCTGGCGGATCTTCTTCTGACAGCACAGGAACGTCAGGCGTTAACTTTTTGAGGCCAGCTAAGATTACCTCGTGCGCAGCGATATCCGCGGCGGTCACCGGCGAATCATCCGATTTGTGAGAAACGTCAAGCGGCGCGGCACCGTCATAGACCTGCATAATCGCGTCGCCTGCTTCGCGTGCCAGTTGGCAGATTTGCTCTAACATTTTTCACCTCATTGTGTCTGTCTGCTGCCGGATCAGCTCATCGTCAGATAGTGACATTTTAGCAGTTCCGCCTGAAGTGCCTATTCAACGGCACTTCAGCGATTCAATTTATAGATATATCAATATCATAGTTATCCGCTTATCGCCACGCCGACACCCTGGGCCCTTATCGTATAAGAATCAGCCGCTGGCCGATGCGCCAAAACGTTATATCCATCACGATTTAAAATGACTATCTGTCATGCTTTTACATTATTTTGAGAGCCTGAATTTAATTTGCAGCAGGAGCAAGCATGTTTAAGCCCGGAATGATGTTATTGGCCCTGAGCGTTTCCGTCGCCACCCAGGCCGCGACGGTAGATTTGCGCGTACTGGAAACCACCGATCTGCACAGCAATATGATGGATTTCGACTACTACAAAGACACGCCAACTGAGAAGTTTGGTCTGGTGCGAACCGCCACGCTGATTCACGCCGCACGTCAGGAGGTGAAAAACAGCCTGCTGGTCGATAACGGCGACATCATTCAGGGCAGTCCGCTGGGCGACTACATGGCGGCCAAAGGATTACGTGAGGGTGAGATCCATCCGGTCTATAAGGCGCTCAATACGCTGGATTACGCTGTCGGTAACCTCGGTAACCACGAATTCAATTATGGCCTGCCCTACCTGAAAAAAGCGCTGGCAGGCGCGCGTTTCCCTTATGTGAACGCTAACGTGATTGATGTGAAGAGTGGCAAACCGCTGTTTACCCCTTACATCATCAAATCCACCACGGTGGTGGATCGCGACGGCAAAACGCAGACCCTGAAGATTGGCTATATCGGCTTTGTGCCGCCGCAGATCATGGTGTGGGATAAAGCCAATCTGCAGGGCAAGGTGCGGGTCGATGACATCACCGAAACAGCACGCCGCTACGTGCCTGAGATGCGCGCGCAGGGTGCCGATCTGATTATCGCGATTCCCCACTCGGGCCTGAGCAGCGAGCCGTATCACACGATGGCGGAGAATTCAGTTTACTATCTCAGCCAGGTGGAAGGCATCAATGCCATCCTGTTTGGTCATGCGCATGCGGTCTTCCCCAGCAAAGAGTTTGCTGACATCAAGGGCGCGGATATCGCTAACGGCACGCTGAACGGAATCCCGTCAGTGATGCCGGGCATGTGGGGCGATCATCTTGGCGTGGTCGACCTGGTGCTGAACAATGAGGGCGGACGCTGGCAGGTAAGTAGCGGCAAAGCAGAGGCGCGGCCAATTTACGATACCGCCGCGAAGAAATCGCTGGCGGCCGAGGATCCGGCGCTGGTGAAAGTGCTGGCTGACGATCACCGTGCTACGCGGGAGTTTGTGGCGAAGCCCATCGGTAAGTCCGCTGACGTGATGTACAGCTATCTGTCGCTGGTACAGGACGATCCAACCGTGCAGATCGTCAACAATGCCCAGCGCGCCTACGTGGAGCATTTCATTCAGGGCGATCCGGATCTGGGCCGCCTGCCGGTGCTCTCTGCTGCCGCACCGTTTAAAGCCGGCGGACGTAAGAACGATCCCTCCAGCTATGTCGAAGTTGAGAAAGGCTCGCTGACCTTCCGTAACGCAGCTGACCTCTATCTCTATCCCAACACTCTGGTGGTGATGAAAGTTACCGGTGCGCAGGTGAAAGAGTGGCTGGAGTGTTCTGCGGGCCAGTTTAACCAGATCGATCCGCACAGCACCAAAACGCAGTCGCTGATCAACTGGGATTTCCGTACCTACAACTTCGATGTGATCGATGGGGTAAATTATCAGATCGATGTGACCCAGCCCGCGCGCTACGATGCGGAGTGTCAGCTGATCCATCCTGATGCCTCCCGTATCCGTCAGTTAACCTGGCAGGGTAAACCCATCGATCCGCAGGCAACGTTCCTGGTGGCAACCAATAACTATCGCGCTTACGGCGGCAAGTTTGCCGGCACCGGGGATAAGTACATCGCCTTTGCCTCGCCGGATGAGAACCGTTCGGTGGTAGCAGCGTACATCAGCGCGGAAACCAAAGCGCATGGCGCCGTACAGCCGAAGGCGGACAACAACTGGCGTCTGGCACCGATTAACTCATCTACCCCGCTCGATATTCAGTTTGAAACGGCACCGGGGGATAAGGCGACCGGGTTTATTAAGCAGCATGCGCAATATCCGCTTCAGCCCAAAGGGACAGATGCGATTGGCTTTGCTCTGTGGCAGGTGAATTTACAGCAGAAGTAAGGCGGGAGAAAACGCTGCAACCGGGGTGGTTGCAGCACTCGGATATTACAGAATTTCCAGCAGTTCGACTTCAAAGATCAGGGTGCTGAATGGTGGGATAGAGGCACCCGCACCGCGCTCGCCATACGCGAGGTTCTGTGGAATAACCAGTTCCCATTTTGAGCCAACCGGCATCAGGGTCAGCGCTTCAATCCAGCCAGGGATAACGCCGCTAACCGGGAATTCAGCCGGCTCGCCACGGGCAACAGAGCTGTCGAACACGGTGCCGTCGACGAGTTTGCCGGTGTAGTGAACGCGTACGCGATCCTGACGTGATGGGATTGGACCTTCGCCCTGTGTAATGACGCTGAACTGCAGGCCTGATTCAGTGCTGCTCACGCCTTCACGCTGCGCATGTTCCTGCAGGAATGCCTGACCTTCTGCGGCCATGGCTTCAGTACGCTCACGACGCACGCCTTCAGCGCGTTCGTGTACTTCACGCAATGCGCGATGAACCACATCAACCGGTACGGCCGGCGAGTTCCCTTCCAGCGCGTCGCGCAGACCCGCGAGCAGTGCTTCTGGTTGCAGACCCTGCAGACCAGATTCCAGCAACTGCTGGCCAACCTGTAAACCAATACCGTAACTTGCTTGTGCTTCGACGCTGTCGAAAGAAGGGGTAGTCATCTTCGTTCCTTTCACTCTCGGATAAATTCGAACGGGCAGCATAGCAGCGCAGGCCGCTGGCGTAAAATGCCCTGCGTCGCAGATGACTTTTGCTGATGAAAGAGAAACAATAGAGCCGTCAAATTTATCAATGCTGGCAGGCACTTCGCGCCGGTATTGCCCATACTATAACTATCGACGGGGATCACCCCGTCTGTAGCACCTGAATAAGAGAGCAACCATGGGCCAGATTGCCCCACGACGCCGCAGGATGCGTGCAACACAAATGGTATCCCGGCTGAAGACCTGGCTGGTCGCACGCAGGCCACAGCAGACTGCCGGAGAGGAGGAACCCCGAATGGCTTCAGACACGTCATCCCGCCTGCCGACATGGCTTCAGCGCATCTGGCATTTTACCGATCACATTCGCTGGATGGACCCGCTGCCTGCGCCGCACCGTCGTGGCATTGTGGCGGCACTGCTGGTGATGCTGGTGGCGTTTCTCTGGCCTGCCAGCACGCTGCGCTATCCGGTCGAGCAGTCGGTTACCCCTTCAGCGGAGAAAGAGGTGCCAATGCAGGCGGATATTTATGATAACAACACCGCCCGCCAGCCTTCGTCATCGCCGTCTCAGCAGACGCCAAAAGCCGATTCTCAGGGCGAGTGGCGCAATCTGACTATCGCCTCCGGTCAGACCCTGGCACAGCTGTTTCGTGACAACAGTCTGCCGGTCAATGATGTGTTTGCGATGGCGCGGGTAGAAGGCAATGATCAGCCGCTCAGCTCACTGAAAAGTGGCCAGCAGGTTAAAATCCGTCAGGATGCGCAGGGTGTGGTAACCGGTCTGACAGTGGATGGCGCAAACGGCCCGGTGCTGTTTACACGTCAGCCAGATGGCAGCTTTATTCGCGCGCAGTAACGCGAACCGCGCCTGGAGAAAGGCATAAAAACAAAAACGCCGGCACAGGGCCGGCGTTGATGTCGTGCTTAGTTAATCAGGATTAACCAGCAACAACTTTCACGTTCAGTTTAGCGAAGACTTCGCTGTGAACCTGGAAGCTTACTTCATGCTCACCGGTAGTGCGCAGAACGCCGTTCGGCATACGAACTTCGCTCTTAGCAACGTCAACGCCTGCTGCAGTCACTGCATCAGCGATGTCGCGGGTACCGATTGAACCGAACAGTTTACCTTCATCGCCTGCTTTAGACGTGATGGTTACAGTGCCCAGTGCATTGATTTTCTCAGCGCGTGCAGTTGCTGCAGTCTGAACGTCAGCCAGTTTGGCTTCCAGTTCAGCACGGCGTGCTTCGAAGAACTCAACGTTTTTCTTGGTAGCAGGAACAGCTTTGCCCTGTGGTACCAGGAAGTTACGAGCGTAGCCCGCTTTAACGTTAACCTGATCACCCAGGGTGCCAAGGTTTGCTACTTTATCAAGCAGAATAACTTGCATTACCTTATCCTCTTAAAGTCGTTAATGGACAGTTGCCGATTACTGATGACGATCAGTGTACGGCAGCAGAGACAGGTAACGCGCACGCTTGATGCAGCGAGCCAACTGACGCTGGTATTTTGCACGAGTACCGGTGATACGGCTCGGGACAATTTTACCGCTTTCGGTAATGTAGTTTTTCAACGTTGCGATGTCTTTGTAATCGATCTCAACAACGCCTTCCGCGGTGAAACGGCAGAACTTGCGACGACGGAAATAACGTGCCATTAGGCTAGTCTCCAGAATCTATCAATTCAATCTGCTCGGCATGGAACACCACTTTGCTCTGGCCATTTCGTGCCTGATGGCAACTAATGAAACCGTCGAGTGTGAGTTGCGTGCCGACCGTTATATGTTGAGTAATCACCTGATGGGCGCTGCCGCTAATAATAACAGGCATACGACACCAGGCTTGCCGGTGAAACCCGGCCTCCTCCTGCACTGAGCGGTGCTCAAGCACGAACTGACAGTGAGGAATTCCTGACGGGCTAACTCTTCGAACCGGTGTCTTGCACACAGTGCCTGACAGGCGAAGTCGATTGACCGTCACGATGGATTACTCTTCAGAATCCCCAGCATCTGACTCATCAGCGGATTCGTTAGCAAAATCTTCGCGACGATCACGACGCTCATCTTTCGCTTTAACCATCGGTGATGCTTCAGTTACCGCGTTTTTAACGCGCATAACCATGCTACGGATAACGGCGTCGTTGAAGCGGAAGTTCGTTTCCAGCTCATCGATCGCTTCCTGCGGCGCTTCAACGTTCATCAGAACGTAATGCGCTTTGTGCAGTTTGTTGATCGGGTAAGCCAGCTGACGGCGGCCCCAGTCTTCCAGACGGTGAATCGTGCCTTCAGCACCAGTGATAGCACCAGTGTAACGCTCGATCATGCCAGGAACCTGTTCGCTCTGGTCAGGATGAACCATAAATACGATTTCGTAATGACGCATCGAAATTGCTCCTTACGGATTATTCAGCCTCCTGTCGGGGTCAACCGCGGCCCATGGAAGCAAGGAACGTTATAGGCTGTGTCCCACAAAGGTTCGCCATGACGAGCGTTTGTGGGACACAGCCTGAGAATGCGGCTGAAAAATTGACGCGTAATCATACTGGCGGCGGCCCCTAAACTCAAGCGCACATTTAAACAAATCACAGGCATCGTGCCAGATACCGTGGCTTTTTGTGCTAATGACGGGAATACAGCAAGTTAATCACCGTTTGTTCAAAAACGCTGACGAAGAGGTTCAGACGGACGATCTGGCGAGAATAAGCTCAATCGCTAAAATGAATAAAGACGCTACGGTTCGCTGAGTGGCGTCACTCAGAGTGTGTTCCCTGAAGTGAGGAGTCGGGCATGAAAACGTTCGTCATCGCCACTTTACTGGGTCTCTTCCTGTCTCCACCCGCTCTTGCCAGCCATGCTGACTGTGCGCAGCAGATAAGAAGTCACAGCAGCGAAGCGGCATCGGGTTATGTTTACGTTAACCGGCTGGATACGCCGGAAAGAAACCCGGTCAGTGCGCCTGCCTGCGCAGCAGAGAAAGCGTCTGCGTTCTGGTAAGTGCCGGTAAGTTTACGGGCGGCAGAGTCCTTCTCCGCCCGTTCATTGTTTAAAGCTGCTGTTTAAAAAAACTGACCAGCGCAGTTAAGGCGGAGGGCGTAATCTTGTGCCCGATCTGTTTTTCCGACAGCGAGGTCAGATGCTGCGCCAGCCCGTTGTCACGCAGCGCCCTCTCCAGCCGGACAGTCTCCGCCCAGGGTACTACCTCATCCGCTTCGCCATGCCATAACAGCAGCGGACGATTTGCCAGAGCTTCCAGATGGTTGCAGGGATCATAGTCCGCCAGCGGTGCCATGCGGGCCGCAAACTGCGCTTTCTGCTCCGGCGTATCGGCCACCAGCGGCGGAAACAGCGACTGACTAAGTTGCATAAAATAGCCCGACCCCATCATGCAGGCGACGCTCTGGATCTGTGGATAACGCGCCATCGCACCCAGTGCCGTCATGCCTCCCATCGACGCGCCCGCCACCGCGAAACGCCTGTCAGCGATCAGATTGTCTTTACGCAGCGCAGCCTCCAGCAACGGCAGCTCATCGATGTTCTGTTTCAGAATCTCCCAGAAGCGGCCCAGTCGTTCATCGGCATCACCGTGATAACGTGCGCCGTGCAGCTCCGCATCCGGCATCACCGCCCTGAATCCCGCCTGCGCCAGAGCAACGGCGAAATAGGCGTAGACCTCTTTTGACGAAGTAAAACCGTGATAAAACAGTACGGTGGGCAGTGGCTGATGCCGTTGTCCGGCTGGCGTGGCGTGCAGGCATTCGATACCGGCCAGCGTTTCGGTGGTGAGTTCAATCATGATTTCTCCTGAAGAGGCAAGGCGTGCCGATCAAGTCTACGTTCTGCCGGTTGATTTGCGAAATTCCCCGCTGTGCTTAGTTATGCCATTCCACGCTAAACTTTTCCCGCTCTCTGCCGTTGATCGTGTATTCCCCTAACTTGATCAAAGGTAATTTATGAAGCGTCTCTCTCTCAGCGGACTGAGTCTCGGAGTTAAGCTGTCTGTACTGACGTCTCTCAGCGTTGCGCTGCTGTTGCTGGTACTGACACTGATTCAAAGCCACAATGCCTCGCGCCAGCTGGAAAATCTCGCCATCGATGACATGCACAACCAGGTGCAGGGCATCTATGAAATGACCACCATGTTTAACGCCACACTTACCGAAGAGGTGGCTCACTACACCGATTTGTTTACCAGCTTCCTGCCTAAGCGCTTTAGCCTGGATGAAAGCTCACGGGTGCAGGTCGGTGCCTTTTCGACACCGGTGCTGCGCGCAGGGTTAAAAACACTGAACCTGGACCAGACGGCGGTTGACGATTTCACCGAACGCACCGCCGCGGTGGCGACCATTTTCGTGCGAGATGGCGATGATTTTGTCCGTGTTTCCACCTCGCTGAAAAAAGAGGATGGCAGTCGCGCCATCGGTACGCAGCTTGACCGCACCGGTGCTGCCTGGAAAAGTGTTCACAAGGGCGAAGTCTTCCGCGGGCTGGCGACGCTGTTCGGCCATCGCTACATCACACAGTATCAGCCGGTAAAAGATGAGAGTGGCAAAGTCGTTGCCATCCTGTTTGTCGGTGTTGGCATTGATAAACAGTATGCGCTGATGCGTGAAAAAATCCTGGCGCGTAAGTTAGGTGATAGCGGTCATTTCTTTGTGCTCAACGGCACGCCCGGTAAGACGCAGGGCGTGTATCTGTTCGATCAGCACGACGAAGGGAAACGCCCCGTCTGGGATGACGCGACACTCCAGCCGCTGCTGACGCAGCCGCAGGGCATGCAGCAGGTAGAGATCAATGGTGAGATGCAGATTCTGGCCTGGCAGCAGTTGCCCGACTGGAACTGGGTGATCACCGGCGAAGTTAACCGTGACAGTCTGCTGGCGCCGATTACGCATAGCCGTAACCTGTTCCTGGCTACCGGACTGATTCTGGTGGTGGTCTTTGCGCTGGGCTTTGTCTGGTACAGCCGTCGGGCGATTACCCGTCCGCTGCAGCAGGTGATCCATCTGGCGGAGCAGTATGCCGCCGGGAATCTGCAGGTCCATATGGATACCCCGCGTCGCGATGAAGTGGGCCAGCTGATCATTGCGATTAATGGCATTGGCGATGGTCTGGAGAAAATCGTCGGTCAGGTGCGCGGTGCGGCGCAGGAGATCAGCGACGGCACGGACACCATCGCGGCCAGCAGCCACAACATCAGCGAGCAGATCGGGCGTCAGGCCAGCAGCGTGGAGCAAACCTCCGCCAGCATGGAGCAGTTTGGCGCCACGGTAGAACACACCGCCGAAAGCCTGCGTCAGGCGATGTCCCTGGTGGCTGAAGCCAGCGATATCGTCAGTCACGGCAGTAAAACGGTGGTGCGCTCGGTCAATACCATGTCAGCCATTAAGGTTTCATCGCAAAGCATTGCGGATATCACGCACGTGATTGAGTCCATCGCCTTCCAGACCAATATCCTGGCGCTGAATGCTGCGGTTGAAGCAGCACGTGCCGGTGAACAGGGCCGTGGCTTTGCCGTGGTGGCCGCAGAAGTGCGAGCGCTGGCGCAGCGTTCCGCGCAGGCCGCCAAAGAGATTGATGGGCTGATTGCGACCTCCATCAGCAACGTGGCGGAGGGCCACCAGCTCTCTGAGCAGACGCGCGATGCGATGACCGACATTGTGACCCACATCGAGCAGGTGCAGGCGCTGATGGGCGAGATCAACGTCGCGGCGCAGGAGCAGGCGGCGGGTATCGGCCAGGTTAATATTGCGATGAACCAGATCAGCCAGGCGACTCACCAGAACAGCGAACTGGTGGCACAGGCGGAAAACAGCGCGCAGAACCTGAGTGATAAAGGGCATCACCTGACCCAACTGGTCAGCGTATTCAGCCTTAAATCCTGACGTCATTCAGGGCGATGGCGTACACTTAACGTTTCGTCCTGGATAGGGGTTTTGCTATGCGTTCCGCTTATTTACTGGTGCTCAGCCTGCTGCTGGCAGGCTGTTCCGCGTTTGAGACCACGCCAAAAGCCCCGCCTGCGCCAACCCGACAGGCGCAGGAGATTTCACGGGCGCAGAGTGGCGGTTTGCCGAAGCTGGGTAATATTACTGTTAACGTGCACGGCTCACCGGATGACGCCCAGCGGGCGGTTGCCGCCCAGGCCAATCAGGCCGGGGCTGCTTACTATCAGATTGTGATGCTGAGCGAGACGGTCATGCCGGGCTTCTGGTACGCCAGTGCGATTCTGTACGGTGCATCATCTGCCACAGGCGCGGTCCAGTAAACGATCGGTGATGGCGGCGTCCAGCGGGCGTGAGCCGCGCTGGTCGAGCCACTGCTGGCACCATGCATCCGCCAGCGGGGGTTCGGCATATTTCAGTAGCTGAGCGCCCGTCGCCAGCTGCAGCAGCGTGTGGGTCACCTCGCGCGCCTGCTCTTCAGGAACGTGGCTAAGCCTCAGACGCAGCTGACGCCAGCGCGTATCGAAATGACGATTACTCCCTTTCACCGCCTCAAACTCCTGACTCAGCATCTCCGTGACCTCTGCCTGACGGGCGAGCACGCGCAGGACATCAAGACACATCACGTTGCCCGATCCTTCCCAGATGCTGTTGACTGGGATGTCCCGATAGAGGCGCGGCAGCTCACTCGCTTCGCAGTAGCCGATGCCCCCCAGCACTTCCATTGATTCCGCCACGAAAGGCGCTCCCGCTTTGCAGATCTCATATTTTACCGCTGGCGTTAACAGGCGGGCAAAGGTGACTTCATGCGGTTTTGCCGGTTGTGACCAGGCGCGTGCCAGCCGCATCAGCAGCGCGGTTTGCCCCTCCAGCTGCAACGCCTGCTGGGCCAGAACCTGACGCATCAGCGGTTGATCCACCAGATTTTTTCCCAGCACCTGGCGCTGATATGCATGCCAGATGGCCACCGAGAAAGCGCGCCGCATCTGGCCATGACTGCCGAGCGCGCAGTCAAAGCGCGTCATGCCGCCCATCCTGAGGATCAGCCGCACGCCTTCACCCTCCTCCCCCAGCAGCCAGCCAGTCGCGTCGCGAAACTCCACTTCACAGCTGGCATTGGAGCGATTGCCCAGCTTATCTTTGAGCCGCTCCAGCTGGATGGCGTTGCGTGACCCGTCGGGCAACAGACGCGGCAGGAAGAAGCAGCTTAATCCGGCGGGCGTCTGGGCCAGCACCAGATGCGCATCGCTCTGTGGCACAGAGAAGAACCATTTGTGACCGGTCAGCCGGTAGGCCTCACCCGCGCCGCGCGCGCCCAGCGGTTTGGCATGGGTGGTACTGGTGAGCAGATCGCTGCCGCCCTGCTTTTCCGTCATGCCCATCCCAATCAGCAGACCGCGTTTCTGGTCGCCGGGCTGAGCATGGCTGTCGTAGCGATCGCTGAGCAGCGGATCGAGCCAGCCCTCAAAGGCGGCAGGCAGATAAGTCTGCAGCAGGGGAATGGCCGCGTGCGTCATGGTCACCGGGCAGAGGGTGCCCGCTTCAACCTGCGCATGCAGAATAAAGCGAGCAGCGCGCGCCACGCTGGCCTGTTCACGAACGGTAGGTTGCCAGCTGAGGTTGTGCAGGCGACTGGCGCAGACGCCCTGCATAAGCAGATGCCAGGCGGGGTGAAAACGGACCTCATCCATGCGTTCGCCACGAGCATCGTAGCGCAGCAGTTCAGGCGGTTCAGCATTGGCGAGCCGGCCCAGCTCCAGCGACTCGGCGCTGCCCAGCTGTAGGCCAACCGACGCCAGCCATTCCCTGTCCCATCCGGCGCCTTCGCGTGACAGAGCCTCGCAGAGCGGCGTATCAGACAGGAACAGGTTGCTGTTGCTCAGAGGATGGGGCTGATTAAAAACGGTGTGTGTTGTCCAGGTCATAACCACTCCTCGCGGATGTCACTCAGTAAGTATACCCGTCGTCTTTCAAGCTGCATTTTTGTTGGCTGCGTTCACTCACCCGAATCACTTACTCATGTAAGCTCATCGGGATTCGTTCTCTTGCCGCCTCAATGCAACCCGAAATCCTTTGGGTATATACAAATGACGCGCAGTTATGCCTGGTACAGGAACTAATTTGTGGCGAGGATCACATCGGGGATCAGGCGTTGCGCTGACGCACCGCTTCAAACAGGCAGATGCCGGTCGCGACCGAGACATTCAGCGAAGAGACGCTGCCCGCCATCGGAATGCTGATCAGCTCATCGCAATGCTCACGGGTCAGACGACGCATGCCTTCCCCTTCCGCGCCCATCACCAGCGCCATCGGGCCGGTCATTTTGCTCTGGAAGACAGTATGGTCAGCCTCACCTGCGGTGCCGACCACCCAGATGTTGTACTCCTGCAGCAGACGCAGAGTACGCGCCAGGTTGGTGACGCGGATCAACGGCACATTTTCTGCCGCGCCGCTGGCCACTTTTTTGGCGGTGGCATTCAGAGGAGCAGAGCGATCTTTCGGCACGATAATCGCGTGCACACCGGCTGCATCGGCGCTGCGCAGGCAGGCACCCAGGTTGTGTGGATCAGTAACACCATCCAGCACCAGCAGGAACGGTTTCTCCAGGCTCTGCAGCAGATCCGGCAGGTCGCCTTCCTGATACTGACGACCCGGTTTCACCCGCGCCACGATACCCTGATGCACACCACCTTCAACCTGGCTGTCGAGCCACTTGCGCTCGGCCAGCTGAATCACGACACCCTGAGCTTCCAGCGCGGCGACCAGGGGTTGCAGGCGACGATCGTCGCGGCCTTTGAGGATAAAGACTTCCTGAAAACGTTGTGGGTCACGCTCCAGCAGCGCCTGCACGGCATGGATACCAAAAATAATTTCGCTCATCGATCTGCTCAGTGTTTGGAAAAGAATGAATGACCGCCCTTTCTCCTGAGAAAGGGCGGGTGCGCGCATCAGTCAGGCTGCGCCTTTTTTCTGGCGCGCTTCGCCCGGGTGGCGGCGGCGATTTTACGGGTTTTTTCCGAGACGTTTTTACTTTTATCCTCGGTTTTCGCAGCGGCGGGCTTGCCCTTGTCACCGCGGAACGCAGAATCCGGCTCGAAGTTAGACTTCTTGCTCGCATCACGACGGCGTTTGGTTGGCGCCTTGTCGTCACGCTTCGCACGGTCACGCGCCGTTTTACCTTCACCACGCACCTGACGCTGGCTGGAGATCAGGGCAAAGTCGATTTTACGCTCGTCCATATGGACCGCTTCAACACGCACTTCAACCATGTCACCCAGACGATAGGTGCGGCCGCCCGATTCACCGATCAGACGCTGACCTACCGGGTCAAAACGGTAGTAATCGTTGTCGAGCGTTGAAACGTGGACCAGACCATCAATAAACAGATCGCTTAAGCGGACAAAGAAACCAAATCCGGTGACGCTGGAGATGACGCCGTTGAAGACGTTGCCGACCTGATCCTGCATGAAGTCACACTTAAGCCAGTCCGCGACATCACGGGTTGCTTCATCGGCGCGACGTTCAGTCAGGGAGCAGTGCAGACCCAGCTGCAGCATTTCCGGCATCTCGTAGTGATAGCCGCCGGTGGCTGTCGTCATATCTTTGGCGACGCTGCGCTCTCTCGGCATCAGATATTTGATGGCGCGTTGTACCAGGCCTTTACCTTCATCCTGCTCTTTTGCCAGCAGATACTTGATAGCGCGGTGCAGCGTCAGATCCGGGTAACGACGGATTGGCGAGGTAAAGTGCGCATAGGACGACAGTGCCAGACCAAAGTGACCGCGGTTTTCCGGATCGTAAACGGCCTGCTTCATCGAGCGCAGCAGCATGGTTTGCAGCATTTCCGCATCAGGACGATCGGCAACCTGCTTCAGCAGCGCCGCGTAGTCGATTGGCTGCGGTTTATTGCCGCCAGGCAGAGTCAGTCCCAGCTCATTGAGCACGGTACGGAAGCTCTTAATGCTTTCGTCAGTCGGACGATCGTGATCGCGGAACAGTGCCGGTTCCTGATTTTTCTCAACGAAGCGTGCCGAAGCGATGTTCGCCAGGATCATGCACTCTTCAATCAGTTTGTGAGCGTCATTACGTGACACACGCTCAACACGTTCGATACGGCGCTCGGCGTTGAAGATGAACTTCGCCTCTTCCGTTTCAAATGAGATGCCGCCACGCTCTTCACGTGCAGCTTCCAGCGCATGATAGAGGTTATTCAGCTCTTCAAGGTCTTTGACCAGCGGCGCATACTGCTGACGCAGCTCTTTGTCGCCCTGCAGGATGTTCCAGACTTTGTTGTAGGTCAGACGCGCATGGGAGTTCATCACCGCTTCATAGTGCTTGAAGCCGGTCAGTTTACCCTTGGTCGAAATGGTCATCTCGCAGACCATACAGAGACGATCAACCTGCGGGTTAAGCGAACATAAACCATTAGACAGCACTTCCGGCAGCATCGGTACAACCTGCGACGGGAAGTAGACTGAGGTGCCGCGCTGATGCGCTTCATCATCCAGTGGCGTGCCGGGACGAACGTAATAGCTCACGTCGGCGATAGCTACCCACAGACGCCATCCGCCACCGCGCTTCTTCTCACAGTAGACAGCATCATCGAAGTCACGGGCATCTTCACCATCAATAGTGACCAGCGGCAGTTTGCGCAGATCGACGCGGCCTTTTTTGGCCTCTTCCGGAACTTCTTCTTTCAGCTTACTGACCTGAGCTTCCACTTCCGGCGGCCAGGTGTGTGGGATTTCATGCGTACGCAGCGCCATATCCACGGCCAGGCTGGTGCCCATATCATCGCCCAGAATCTCGGCGATTTTACCGATCGCTTTAGTGCGACGGTTCGGACGCTGGACCAGCTCAACCACCACCACGGAACCCATACGGGCGTTCATCGTCTCTTCAGGCGGGATGAGGATATCAAAACTCAGGCGACTGTCGTCCGGTACCACGAAGCCGGCACCGGCATCGGTAAAGTAACGGCCAACGATCTGATTGTTACGCGGTTCCTGCACGCGGACCACGCGCGCTTCGCGGCGGCCTTTGCGATCGGCACCCAGCGGCTGCGCCAGGATCACGTCACCGTGCATACAGAATTTCATCTGTTCTGCGGAGAGGTAAAGGTCATCTTTCTGCCCTTCTGCCCGCAGGAAGCCGTAGCCATCACGGTGGCCAATAACTTTACCGCGCAGGAGATCAAGACGTTCTGGCAGGGCATAACACTGACGGCGGGTGAACACCAGCTGACCATCACGCTCCATGGCGCGAAGGCGGCGACGCAGCGCCTCAAGGTGCTCTTCTTCCTGCAGATTCATCTCTTCAGCCAGCTCTTCACGGCTGGCAGGTTTTTCACGTTTTTCTAACAGAGCCAGAATAAATTCGCGGCTCGGAATAGGGTTTTCGTATTTTTCAGCTTCTCTATCCTGAAAAGGATCTTTTGACATAGCGGTTCCTCCGATGTCATTTAATATTTATTTCCACTGGCGACCTGGACAAGATGATCTCATAAAGTGGTGTATTTCCTTCGACCAGGTCTGCCAACGTATAGCTATCCAGTTCCTGCAAAAATCGCTGCACGGCATCATGTAACGCCTGCTTCAGACGACAGGCTGGCGTGATGGAGCAGGAGGCGCAATCCACTAATTGCAGGGGTTCCATCTTACGCACCACGTCGCCAATGACAATCTGGCGCGCTGGCATACCCAGACGGATGCCTCCGTTTTTACCCCGCGTGGCGGCAACATAGCCCGCCCGGCTCAGCTGATTGATGATTTTGACCATATGATTACGGGACAAACCATACGTGTTCGTCACTGCCGTAATATTGGTCTGCTGACCTTCTGGCAACGATGCCAGATAAATCAGGGCCCGTAAGCCATAATCAGTAAAACTCGTGAGCTGCACAGTAACCTCAGTGAACCTTCAGGCGCGGCATGACGTTATTCGCCTTACGATTGATGTCAGGATTAAATCGGATCGCCATTCGATTAACTACGATGATAAACCAGAGTCTGATCCGCCGTGCGATTTTTTAAGCCAGCACGAGGTTTGACAAGCGAAGGGAGGTTAAGTGGCATCAGAGAGTGGAAAAACAAGGGCCGGACAGTGTCCGGCCTCAATGATTATGCGTCGAACGGGTCGCGCAGAATCATCGTTTCACTACGATCGGGACCGGTTGAGATGATATCAATCGGCACACCTGTTACCTCTTCCACACGCTTGATGTAGTCACGTGCTGCCTGAGGCAAACCTTCCAGCGTCTTCACGCCAAACGTTGTCTCGCTCCAGCCTGGCAGAGTTTCGTAGATTGGCTCAATGCCTTCCCAGTTTTCTGCGGCCAGTGGCGTAGTGGTGACTTCGCGGCCATCAGGCATACGGTAAGCAACACAGATTTTCACCTCTTTCAGGCCATCCAGCACGTCCAGCTTGGTCATGCAGAAACCTGACAGGGAGTTGATCTGAACTGCGCGGCGAACCGCTACCGCATCCAGCCAGCCGGTACGACGACGACGACCGGTGGTCGCGCCAAACTCATTACCCTGCGCACAGAGGAATTCGCCGGTTTCGTCGAACAGTTCAGTCGGGAACGGGCCTGCGCCAACGCGGGTTGAGTAAGCTTTCACAATACCCAGCACGTAGTCGACATAACGCGGGCCAATACCTGAACCGGTTGCGACGCCACCTGCAGTCGTGTTGGATGAGGTCACGTACGGATAGGTACCGTGATCGATATCCAGTAGCGTACCCTGCGCGCCTTCAAACATAATCAGATCGCCACGCTTACGCGCGACGTCCAGCAGTTCAGAGACGTCAACGACCATGCCAGTGAGGATGTCAGCGACTTCCATCACATCGTTAAGCACTTTATCGAAGTCGACGGCCGGCTCTTTGTAGTACTCCACCAGCTGGAAGTTGTAGAAATCGACGACTTCTTTCAGCTTGGCGGCAAAAGTTTCTTTGTTAAACAGGTCGCTGACGCGCAGTGCACGACGAGCGACTTTATCTTCATAAGCAGGACCGATGCCACGTCCGGTCGTACCAATCGCTTTGGCACCACGGGCACGTTCACGCGCCATATCCATCGCAACATGATATTGCAGGATCAGCGGACAGGCTTCAGAAATCAGCAGACGTTCACGTACCGGAATCCCGCGCGCTTCCAGGCCTTTCATCTCTTTCATTAAGGCTTCAGGAGAGAGCACTACGCCGTTACCAATGATGCTGGTGACGTTATCGCGCAGAATGCCAGAAGGGATCAGGTGGAGGACGGTTTTTTCACCGTTGATGACAAGCGTGTGGCCCGCATTGTGGCCGCCTTGATAACGCACAACATAATTCGCGCGCTCAGTCAGAAGGTCTACAATCTTACCTTTACCTTCGTCACCCCATTGGGTGCCCAGTACGACGACGTTCTTACCCATTTCTCAAAATCACCGATTGCTTAAAAAAGGATTCTACCATCTGATCCCATGGTTTTCAGCACTTTTAGCATACGATTGCGCGCTTTTTTGCCTGAGTTTTGATCACTACAACATGTTGGGGATAATGGCGCGAAGAGGCACAATTTAGCCGGTCTGAAACCCGATTTACAGGTTGCCATGCAGGCTAAGCATGCAGTAAATCACCATGCCAGCCACCACCAACCCTCCACCAAAGCGGTGCAGCAGGCGATCGGGTAAGCGGGTCATCGTCAGGATCATGCGTCGCCAGGCGCGCGGCATAAACATCGGTCCCAACCCTTCCAGCACTAATACCAGCGCCAGTGCCATCCAGATGCTCGTTTTCATTCTGCTACCCAAAAAAAAGGCCGACAACATTGTCGGCCCACAGGTTATATCAGTTCTTAACGGGTCGCGTTAGAGGGCGCCTTCATATATCGGAAGAAGTCGCTATCCGGGCTTAACACCATCACATCCTGATTTTCACTGAAGCTGTTTTCATAAGCACGCAGGCTACGAATAAAGGCGTAGAAGTCCGGATCTTTGCTGAATGCATCGGCAAACAACCGCGCCGTTTCCGCATCACCGTCACCGCGTGTAATCAGCGCTTCACGCTGGGCTTCAGCCAGAGTACGTGTTACCTGGTAATCGGCCTGAGCACGCAGTTTTTCTGCCTCTTCCTGACCCTGCGAACGCTGGCTGCGTGCTACTGCTTCACGCTCAGCACGCATACGATTGAAGATCGCGTCTGACACTTCGGTCGGCAGGTTGATCTGCTTGATGCGCACATCCATCACCTGAATACCTAATGCCGCCATACTGTTCGGATTCGGTGCTGGCTCGCTGCTGTTGGTTTCACGCTCTACACGGGCCGCTGCGCTGGCAATCGCGTCATCCGCCGCTGGTGTTGCGATTTCATCATCGCTGCCTGCAGAACCGGTGTTCAGCGCGTCACGTACATCCGTCGTCAGGCGACCCCGTGAGTCCGTTACGATATCTTTCACATCCAGACGGCCCATTTCAGAACGTAAGCGGTCACTGAACTTACGTTTCAGCAGCACTTCCGCCTGAGAGACATCACCGCCACCCGTGGCCAGGTAATAACGACTGAAGTCGCTGATACGCCACTTGATGTAGGAGTCCACGATCAGATCTTTCTTCTCTTTGGTGACGAAGCGATCGGCCTGGTTGTCCATGGTCTGAATGCGTGCATCCAGCGTTTTAACCGTTTCCAGGAATGGGATCTTGAAATGCAGACCCGGCGCAAATACCTGCGGTTTGTTTTCGCCATCGCGCAGGACTTTACCGAAGCGCAGAACAATACCTCGCTCCCCTTCCTGCACCACAAACAGCGACGCATAGAGCGCCACCAGTACGACAATGATCAAAAATACTATTGGCTTACGCATCGATTACTCTCTCCCTTCGCGCTGGCTGTCGCTGCGCTGAGCATTTGCCCGACGCTGATCCATGATGTTGTCCGGACTGTATGACGACGTGTCAGTGCGGCTGGCGCTGCGATCGGAGATAGCCGGCAGCGAAGAACTGCTACTGCCCTTCTGGCCGCTCTGGCCCGGTGCAGCCTGCGTGCCACGCATCAGTTGATCCAGCGGTAGCACCATCAGGTTGTTACCCCGATCGTTAACCAGGACTTTGCGGGTATGGCTCAGCACGCGTTCCATGGTCTCGATATAAAGACGCTCTTTGGTGATTTCCGGAGCGGCTTTATATTCCGGCAGAATCTTGGCAAAACGCGCCACTTCACCCTGCGCTTCCAGAACGGTACGCTCTTTATACGCGCGCGCCTCTTCCAGAATACGTTGCGCCCGACCGTTAGCACGAGGCTGAACTTCGTTGGCGTAAGCTTCTGCTTCACGGACGTACTGCTCACGGTTTTCACGTGCAGCAATCGCGTCATCAAACGCAGACTTCACTTCTTCCGGCGGACGGGCAGCCTGGAAGTTGACGTCCACTACTGCGACGCCCATGTTGTAAGGACGAATTGTCTCGTCGATTTCACGCTGGGTTTCGCTACGCACCACGGTACGGCCTTCGGTCAGAATGCGGTCCATGGTAGAACGACCAATGACGCCACGCAGCGCACTGTCAGTCGCCTGACGCAGGCTGTCATCCGCGCTGGTCACAGCGTAGAGATAACGTTCAGGATCGGTCACACGGTACTGCACGTTCATTTCGACGCGTACGACGTTCTCATCCGAGGTCAGCATGACGCCAGAAGCCGCCAGTTCACGCACCGATTCAACGTTAACCGCACGCACCTGATCAATGAACGTCGGCTTCCAGTTCAGACCCGGTTCGACCAGGTGACTGAACTTACCGAAGCGCGTCACCACGCCACGTTCCGCTTCCTTGATGGTGTAGAAACCGCTTGCAGCCCAGATGACTACAGCAGCAACAGCCACGATGCCAACAATTTTGCCACCGCTGCCGGAGCCGCGCTGACCGTTGTCGCTCTGTTTGCCACCGCCCAGTCCACCAAGCTTCTTGCTCAGCTTACGGAAGATATCATCCAGATCAGGAGGCCCGGATTCCCGTCCTCCCTTATTCCCCCCAGAGTTGCCGCCTTGATTATTGCTGCTTCCCCACGGGTCGCGGTCCTGTCCGTTATTTCCGGGCTGATTCCACGCCATGTCTCTACTCCATTTATTGTAATTACGATTTACCCGTCATCTTTCAGGCTGTTGCTGCGTTGGCTGCTTTCACTCATCCCGGTCACTTACAGGAGTAAGCTCCCGGGGATTCGTTTAATTGCCGCCTTGCTACAACCTGAAATCTTTTGGGTAAGTTGGATTGGGAAATATCAAACAATATAACTGGTCAGCGACGGTTCCTGCTTACATAAACGCATCCACTCAATGATGGGCATACGTATCTGCAATCCTACACTGCCGTCTTCTTCATTCCACTCTTTCTCAATCGCCTGCAACTGATAGAAACGGCTGCGAAGACGCCCCGCTTCCGGTGGCAGACGTAACGCGTGCTGGGCGATTTCACCTGCCAGACGCTCTGAAAGCGCCTGCCATAACAACGGAACGCCAACGCCGGTCTGGGCGGAAAGCCAGACGCGAATCGGCAGATTCTCTTCGTTACGATCGATACGCGGTTCGAATCCGTCGAGCATATCGATTTTATTCATCACCAACAGCGTCGGGATTTCGTCCGCTTCAATCTCTTCCAGTACGGCATCAACGGCGGCGATATTTTCTGTGACGCGAAGGTCAGCGCCATCGATCACGTGCATTAACAGCGTCGCCTGACGTGTCTCCTGCAGCGTGGCTTTAAAAGCGGCAACCAGATCGTGAGGAAGATGGCGAATAAAGCCGACCGTATCCGCCAGCACCACATCTCCGACATCGGCAACATTCAGACGGCGCAGTGTGGGATCGAGTGTCGCAAACAGCTGGTCTGCGGCAAAGACGTTGGCAGAGGTCATGGCGTTAAAGAGGGTCGATTTACCGGCGTTGGTATAACCCACCAGCGAAACCGTTGGTACGTCCGCTTTGGCACGAGACTGACGTCCCTGCTCACGCTGTTTCTCAACCCGCTCAAGACGAGACAAAATCTGGCTGATACGTCCGCGCAACAGGCGGCGGTCTGTTTCTAACTGTGTTTCGCCCGGACCACGTAAACCGATCCCGCCTTTCTGGCGTTCAAGGTGAGTCCAGCCGCGTACCAGACGTGTCGCAAGATGGCGTAGCTGTGCCAGCTCAACCTGCAATTTACCTTCGTGGGTACGTGCGCGTTGGGCAAAGATATCCAGGATTAAACCGGTGCGATCAATGACCCGGCATTCGCACAGGCGCTCGAGGTTTCTTTCCTGAGCGGGTGTAAGGGCATGATCGAATAATACGACCGATGCTCCAGTTGTTTTTACCGCATCGGCAATTTCAACGGCCTTTCCTTCACCGACAAAATACTTGGGATGTGGCGCTTTACGGCTGCCAGTAACCACTTGCAGCGCCTCAACGCCAGCAGAAGAGACCAGGGTTTCGAACTCCTGCAAATCTTCTACTTCTTTGTCTTGGGAGAACCAGATGTGTACCAGTACGGCCTGCTCACCGGCTTCATAACGGTCAAACAAGCTATAACCTCGCTAAATAAAAGACCAGGACGGAAAACCTCTGTTCTCCGTTCCTGGCTGTACGGTGACGCGTTATTCTGCGTTATCACCGTCTTGTTGTGGCTGTGGCTGCGCAGTCGTGTTGCTGCCGCCATGATGGTAATTGTTGCTGCCGCCGTTGCTGCCGCCACCGGTATTATTGCTATGGTGAGAAACCGGGCGCGAAGGAACTACGGTAGAAATGGCGTGCTTATAAACCATCTGACTTACCGTGTTTTTCAACAAAATGACGAACTGATCAAATGACTCAATCTGACCCTGCAGCTTAATACCGTTAACCAGATAAATCGAAACCGGAACACGTTCACGACGCAGTGCGTTCAAAAACGGGTCTTGTAATGATTGCCCCTTAGCCATTCTATCTTTTCCTTATATGCTTGTTGTTTGTTGCTAGTAGAACCTATGGTTCGAAAAAAACTGCGTAAAAATTTGCGCACGATAACCCATCAATTGTACACAATCACCCATGCTTCGCACTAAGAACCTGTAACACTGTATCACGCGCCAGCCGGGGCTCGTCACTGTCAAGCCAGTGAACATTTTCCCAACCGCGTAACCAGGTCATCTGTCGCTTAGCAAGCTGCCGGGTCGCGCAAATTCCACGATAAACCATCTCGCTGTAATCAATTTCGCCCGATAAATAAGAC
This sequence comes from Pantoea sp. R13S299, assembly GCF_048515925.1. Taxonomy (NCBI): domain Bacteria; kingdom Pseudomonadati; phylum Pseudomonadota; class Gammaproteobacteria; order Enterobacterales; family Erwiniaceae; genus Pantoea; species Pantoea sp. R13S299. The sequence goes on along the minus strand of NZ_JBLYEF010000004.1, from coordinate 50,683 downwards.
CACATCTGACGATAGCCAACACAACGAATGGAAGGCATGTCCGTATGCAAATCACCTCGTGCAAAAAGGGCCCGAGACTCCGCTTCAAATCCTGACGCCAACATCTGCTCAAAACGCAACGCGATGCGCTGATGCAGCAATTCACGGCTCGCGGGGGCGATGGCAAACTGTTGCACGTCGTAGGGTAACGCTTCACCGGATGTTTTTGTCAGTTCCGTTAAAGTTTTACCCGAAATAAAAAAAACTTCCAGTGCTCGCGAAAGTCTCTGCGGATCATTCGGATGAATACGACTGCCGGCAACCGGGTCGATTTCACACAGCTGGCGGTGTAAAGCATCCCAGCCTTTTTCACGCGCCGTTTGCTCTATCTGCTGACGAACGTCGGGATCGGCCGAGGGCAACGGCGACAATCCTTCAAGTAACGCCTTGAAGTAGAGCATGGTTCCACCAACAAGCAACGGTATTCGTCCGGCTTCAACGATCTCCGCCATTTCTGCTAAAGCATCCCGCCGGAACTCCGCTGCCGAATAGGCTTCTGCGGGATCGCGGATGTCGAGCAGACGATGGGGCGCCACTGCTAACTCCTCAGCCGACGGTTTCGCCGTGCCAATATCCATCTGACGATAGATTAAGGCAGAATCAACACTGATTAGTTCCACTGGTAACTGCTTACGCAACTCAATTGCTAAAGCAGTCTTGCCAGACGCCGTGGGTCCCATCAAAAAAATAGCCTTTGGCCGGCCAGCCTGGTTTAGTTCACTCATGCTTCAACGCGTTAACCGCGCTCTCAATCTCTATGGGCTGTAATAAGCCTGAAGGCGGCGATTTCAGTAGCTGTGGGCAAAGCCGTTCAAGCTCTGCCAGCAGGTTGATCGCCTGTGAGTGATTCCAGTCGGAGGACACTGTTTCCTGACGCCGCGCCAGCCATTGGGCCAGTTGCGTCGCAGAGTTCTCCTGCTGCCGGGCGAGATAGCCTAACAGCTCAGGAATCAAGATTTGTAAATTTTGTGTTCGTAACGGTAAAGGCACCGCGCGCAGGGTCACGTGGTCGCCGTCTATCTGAAGATCGATGCCCATCTGATTGAGCAGGCTGCTATTTTCTTTCGCCGACTGGCGTTCATCCAGGGCGATTTTCAGCCGTACCGGAATGAGCAGTGGCTGCGGTTTAAGCCCCTCTTCACCCGGTTCAAGCTGCGCCTGTTTCAGCCAGCGCGCCGCAACCGGGAGCGCCATCAGCATTAACTTCTGCTCCTGCTCCAGCAGCGCATAATGGTTGTGCAACACCGTCAGTACCCGGCCAAAACTCTGGGCATGGGCCGCCAGCGGCGAAGGCCTCTCAACCGGAGGTGGCGCTGGCTCGCGGGCTTTTAAAGGCGGTGTGGCGCTGACGGGTGTTTTCAGCAGCTGCTGATAAACTGCGCCTTCACGCTGACGATAAACATTCTCTTTGTTCTGCCAGGCGGGTGCCGCTGCAGGCTGCGCTTCACGCGCGGGCGCTGAGGGTTTTCGCTCACCGCCGGACGCCGCAGGCTGGGCAAAATGGTTTCCCCCGGCCGCCTGACGGTTTTCAGGCTGCCAGCGCGGCGCGGGTTCTTCGGTCTGCAGCGCAGGCAAGGTGGGTGCCGCCATCGCCTGAAGAGCGCTGACCACGCCCTGGTAAATAAAATCATGTACCAGACGCGACTGATGAAACCGCACTTCATGCTTGGCCGGGTGAACGTTGACATCCACCTGATGCGGATCGATCTCCAGATAGAGCACGTAAGCAGGCTGCTGGTCATCCTGAAGCTGGGTCTGAAACGCCTGGCGGATAGCGTGGTTGATCAGCTTGTCGCGCATCATCCGGCCATTGACGTAGCAATATTGCAGATCGGTGACCTGGCGCGAACCGGTGGGATCGGCGACCCAGCCGCGCAGCGAGAGGTCGTCATGCTGCCAGTCAATTCGCAGCGCATGCTGCATAAAGGTGGTGCCGCAGATCGCCGCCAGTCGCCGTTCGCGCTGGCTCTCCTCGCTGACGGCCCGATACTGGCGCATCATCTTGCCGTTGTGGCTCAGCGAAATCGCAACGTCAAAACGCGCCAGTGCAATACGACGGATCACTTCGTCGATATGACCGAACTCGGTTTTCTCAGTGCGCATAAATTTGCGGCGTGCCGGCGTGTTGTAAAAGAGATCCAGCACTTCCAGCGTGGTACCACAGGGGTGCGCCGCCGGTTTCACCGTCACCGTCATATCACGCCCTTCTGCATAGGCCTGCCAGGCTTCGGTTTGATCGTCGGTACGAGAGGTTAAGGTCAGGCGGGAGACAGAGCTGATACTGGCCAGCGCTTCACCGCGAAAACCCAGGCTCATGATCGCTTCCAGGTCATCGAGTGAGGCAATTTTACTGGTGGCGTGTCGGGCCAGCGCCATCGACAGCTCGCTTTTCACGATGCCGCAGCCATTGTCACGGATGCGGATGAGCTTTGCGCCGCCCTTTTCAATATCCACGTCAATGCGCGTCGCACCCGCATCCAGGCTGTTTTCCACCAGCTCTTTGACAACCGATGCAGGACGCTCAACCACTTCACCCGCCGCAATCTGGTTTGCCAGCTGGGGCGGTAAAATTTGAATCGGCATGGTTTTCCTTTTAGCTGGCAGCCCGGCACAGCGGCCGGGCAAACAATCAGGATGCAGGAATTTTCAGGTTCTGTCCCAACATGACGTTGGTCGACTTCAGATTATTGGTCTGCATTATCGCTTTCGGGCTGACGCCGTAGTGGGCGGCAATGCCGGTCAGTGAATCACCGACCACAACTTTATGGCGCACCATACCGCGTGGCGCAGCGCGCGTGGTACGACTGGCAGCCGCACTGGCCGGCACTTTCAGCCGCTGCCCGACCCAGACCACATCCCGCTTCAAGGTGTTCATGTCACGCAGGGTGTCCATGCTGACGCCATACTTCGCAGCAATGCCGGAGAGTGTCTCACCGCGCGCCACCGTATGACGCTGGGTTACACCGGTATATTGCGTCACGCCGGTCGCCGGGTTACTGGCTACGCTGACCACTGGCGACGAGCCCAGCGGCCGGTTTTCCTCCTTTGGGATGGATTGTAGCGGGTGCGCCAGGAAATAAGTGCGCAGACCTCTGTAGATCGACTGCGCAATCTTATCCTGGTGTGCGCTACTGCCAAGCAGTCGCTCCTCCGAGGAATTACTGATAAAGCCGGTTTCCACCAGCAAAGAAGGAATATCCGGTGAACGCAGCACGCCAAGGCTGGCATGCTCGGGCAGACGTTTATGTAGCGACGTTACGCCGCGCAGCTGCTGCAACACTTTCTGGGCGATGTCATAACCCACACGCTGCGAGTGCCCAAACTGCAGGTCCAGTACCGCCTGGCTGAGGTAAGGGTCGGCCTGACTGTTCGCCAGCAGGTCTCCTGCGCCGCCCAGCAGCTCAGACTGTTTCTCTTTCTGCTCCAGCCAGTTTGCCATCTCGTTATTCGCGCGACGGTTGGATAATACCCAGACCGAGGCACCGGTCGCGGCATGGCTTGGCGCGGCGTCAGCGTGAATTGAGACCAGCACGTTGGCATTGGCCTTGCGCGCTACATCGGAGCGGCCCATGACCGAGATAAAATAGTCGCCATCACGCGTCAGCACGCCTTTGAACATCGGATCGTTGTTCAGCAGCACCCGCAGTTTACGGGCAATCGCAATCGTGACGTTCTTCTCTTTTAGTCCGCGTTGCCCGATAGCGCCCGGATCCTGGCCGCCATGTCCGGCATCAATCGCCACAATCACGGTGTCATTCTGGCTGACCGCACTACCGGGACGCACGGTGCTGGTGGTGCTGGTCACGGATGTCACCGGACTGGAATTAAACGGGTTAACCGCGTCGGCACTCTGGGTCGGCACAGGCCTCGGGGCGGTGACCGGTGCAGGCACACTGCGCGTAATAACAGGCGCCTTACCGGTAATGGTGAAGACCACGCTGTAGCTGTTGCCGTTGCGCTGGGTGACCGCCCGGGTTTTACCCGCCTGTGTCAGTTCAAATACCAGCCGCACGCTCTGTTTATCTTTAGGCGTGCTGGTACGAATTCGCTTTACGATATTTTCGCCGCTGAAGTTAAGCGGCAGCCCCTGAACTACGCCGCTCTGGCGCACATCAAGCACTACACGATTCGGGTTGTGCAGAGGGAAGAAGGCATAGACCGGCTGTCCGGCAAAGTTCAGGGTGATGGTGGCCTGACTGTCGCCATTGGCCACTTTGATATCGGACAGGGTGGCGGCAAAAAGGGGCGTACAGACCAGCAGCAACAGAGATACCAGCGCTATTTTCATCCGTGACATCATGCCTGATCCCTGCCCTGACCAAATTGTTCAAGCGACTGCTGGCCCGACGGGGATTGTGCCGTCAGCTCCGCCTCACGCGCCTCGCCCACATAACGCAGCGTTAAGGTAAGGTCGGGCGACGGCAGGAAACCGGCACCCTGCTGCGGCCATTCCACCAGACAGATGGCGTCGCCGCTGAAGTAGTCACGGATACCCATGAACTCAAGCTCTTCGGGATCGGCAAGGCGATAGAGATCGAAGTGATAGAGCGTACGGTCGTTGAGCTGGTAAGGCTCAACGAGGGTGTAAGTGGGACTTTTCACGTTACCCTGATGGCCCAGCGCCTGCAGAAAGCCGCGGCTGAAGGTGGTTTTACCCGCCCCCAGATCGCCATAGAGATAAATCACTGTCGCGCTGCCACAGGCGCGCGCCAGCTGAGCGCCCAAACTGAGCGTAGCCGCCTCATCGGGCAAAGAGATAACACAGGTCTTCATGCTTCTTTATTCATCTCAGGATTAACAAACTGCCACAGCAGATCCAGTAAATCAGTTGCGAGCATACCGCGGGTACCGCGTTCTGCAGCCACCGCATCGGCCGCTGCACCATGAGCCACGCAGCCAGCGCAGGCCGCATCAAACAGCGTCAGTTTCTGACCCACCAGCGAGGCGATAATTCCACTCAGGAGATCACCCATACCGCCAGAGGCCATACCGGCATTGCCCACGTCCGCAAAAGCCATTTCGCCCTGCTCGCTGGCAATCAGTGTACCGGCACCTTTCAGGACCACCACGCCACCATAACGCTGCGCCAATGTCTGCGCTGCATGTAAGCGGTCACTCTCAATTTCACTGGTCTCGATATTCAGCAAACGCGCCGCTTCGCCAGGATGCGGCGTAATAATGCGATTCTGACGTTTCTCAGCACTGATTGCCAGCAGGTTAAGCGCATCCGCGTCCCAAAGCATCGGCTTTTCACTGCCCGCGACCTGCTTCAGTGCCCGCTTTCCCCATTCACGCTGACCCAGACCCGGCCCAATCGCGATAACATCGGCCCACTCCAGCGCCTCCGTCAGCCGTTCATCGGTCAGTTCATCGACCATAACTTCGGGTCGGGCGGTAAGAATCGGAATAATATTATCTTTGTGAGTAAGTACTCGCACTAATCCACTGCCGCTGCGTAATGCGGCTTCTGCGGTCATTCTCACTGCGCCAGCGGTACCGGCATCGCCCCCGACGACCAGTAGCCGACCGTGACTACCCTTGTGCGAGGTCGGTTTACGCGGTTTTAGCCAGCGAGTTAATGCACTGGCATCGTATCGCGCGATGGGTGCCGCTTCGCCCGCCAGAAAAGCGGCCAGTCCGAGATCGGCATAATAGAGCTTTCCGATATAGTCTCGTGCCTTGCCGGTGATCTGGCCCGGTTTCAGTGCCACCACGCTCAGCGTATGGCTGGCATTAATCACCTCGCCAGGCGCGGTCCCGTTGCGGGCGGATAAGCCGGAAGGCATATCGATGGCGAGTATCGGTGCCGCATGGGCGTTCGCCTGCTGGATTAGCGTGGCATAGGGTTCTTTGGGCGCACGATTGCTGCCGGTTCCCAGCAGCGCATCGACAATCACATCAATCTGTTCTGGCCAGGCCGCATCGGCCGCATGAATTTCACCGCCCGCATCCAGCCATGCGTCCCGCGCGCGCTGAGCCTCTTCGGGCAACGCTTTTTCACTTTCGCACGCCAGCAGCGTAACGGTTTTGCCCGCCGCCTGACCCAGTCGCGCCAGCACATAGCCATCGCCACCGTTGTTACCGTGGCCGCACAGAATCAGCCAGTTACTGGCTTCTGGCCAGTACGCAGTCAGATGCTCGTAAGCGGCCTGTCCGGCGCGCAGCATCAGCTCATACAGAGTTATCCCGAGCGTATCGGCTCCCTGTTGCTCAAGCTGCGCCACGGCCTGCGCAGGCCAGACAGAATATGGTAAACTGCGGCTGTTTTTCTTCGAATCCTGGTCACTCATGTCATACCCTCTCGATCTTCATCAGCTCGCACAACAGATTAAACAGTGGGGATTGGATCTCGGCTTTCAGCAGGTCGGCATCACTGATACCGATCTCAGTGCGGAAGAGCCGCGCCTGCAGGCGTGGCTGGACAAGCAGTATCATGGCGAGATGGAGTGGATGGCGCGACACGGCATGATGCGGGCGCGTCCTCATGAGCTGCTACCCGGCACGCTGCGCGTCATCAGCGTTCGCATGAACTACCTTCCGGCCAAAGCCGCCTTTGCCAGCACGCTGAAAAATCCCCAACTGGGCTATGTCAGCCGTTATGCATTAGGTCGTGATTACCACAAAGTATTGCGCAATCGACTGAAAAAGCTCGGAGAAATGATCCAGCAGCACTGTAGCGAGCTAAATTTCCGCCCATTTGTGGATTCAGCACCGCTGCTTGAGCGACCGCTGGCGGCCAAAGCCGGACTCGGCTGGACCGGCAAACATTCGCTGATACTGAACCGGGAAGCTGGCTCGTGGTTTTTCCTCGGCGAACTGCTGATCGATATTCCGCTGCCGTTAGATACCCCGCAGGAGGAGCAGTGTGGTCGCTGTGTCGCCTGCATGACCATCTGCCCCACCAACGCTATCGTTGAGCCTTACGTCGTTGATGCTCGTCGCTGTATCTCCTATCTCACCATTGAGCTGGAAGGGGCTATTCCGGAAGCGTTTCGTCCGCTGATGGGCAACCGGATTTATGGCTGTGATGACTGCCAGCTCATCTGTCCGTGGAATCGATATGGACAACTCAGTGACGAAAGTGACTTTTCACCGCGAGCCGCGTTACATGCGCCGGAGCTGGTCGAACTGTTTCAGTGGGATGAAGCGAAGTTTTTACGTATTACTGAAGGCTCAGCGATTCGCCGAATTGGTCATTTACGCTGGTTGCGTAATATTGCCGTCGCGCTGGGTAACGCGCCCTGGTCGCCTGAAGTTGTTCAGGTTCTGGAACAGCGACTGGGTGAGAGCGAACTCCTGGATGAACATATTCTGTGGGCAATCACACAGCAGCAGCAGAAACGCGATCAACTTGTGGTTGAAGTGCAGCCTGCCCAGCAGAAGCGGCTGGTTCGTGCAGTAGAGAAGGGTTTGCCGCGTGATGCGTGATTGACCAGCCCTGGCGCGTATTATCGTTTTCCACATGCTGTGAATAAAAATAAAAAGCTGTTGTCATTCAACTGCAACATCGCTGATTTCGCTGTGAAATAACAAATTGAAATATTTTCATAGATATAAATATCAACAGCTTATGTAAAAGTTGTGTTTATTTAATAATGAGCCTATCGCTTCGGTTAAAGCACAAAGCTGTGGATAACTCTGTTCAAAAACAATTTACAGATCGCCGTAACGGGCGCGGATGATGGGGTATCGTGCTGTGGATAACCTTCAGGAAGCAATCAAAAATCACGCGACGTAAAACAGCCGGATAACGGACTGAAACAGGGTGATGTTAAAACTGGAGCGGGAAACGAGACTCGAACTCGCGACCCCGACCTTGGCAAGGTCGTGCTCTACCAACTGAGCTATTCCCGCATAGAAGGGTACTGCTTAATCAAAACTGGAGCGGGAAACGAGACTCGAACTCGCGACCCCGACCTTGGCAAGGTCGTGCTCTACCAACTGAGCTATTCCCGCAAAGAGGTTACTGCATGCTTTTTAAATCTGGAGCGGGAAACGAGACTCGAACTCGCGACCCCGACCTTGGCAAGGTCGTGCTCTACCAACTGAGCTATTCCCGCGCCTTGTACCGTTAATAAATTCTTCACCGGTACGGGGTGCGCATTATACGAGAAATCGTTGCTGCTGCAAGCGTCTGAAAGCAAAAATTTTCGCTTTCCGCGCGTTTGCTGATTAAAACAGCAAACTGGCGATTTCATGCGCACCCGCAGCCCACTAAAGCTGCAAAAAGTGCTCGCGGTAGTAAGCCAGCTCCGCCACAGACTCACGGATGTCATCCAGCGCCTGGTGCGTGCCGCCTTTTTTGAAGCCAGGCAGGATCTCCGGTTTCCAGCGACGCGCCAGCTCTTTCAAAGTACTCACATCCAGGTAGCGATAGTGGAAATAGGCTTCCAGCTCAGGCATGTACTTAAACAGGAAGCGGCGATCCTGCCCGATGCTGTTGCCACAGATAGGCGATGTGTTGGCAGGAACCCACTGTTTCAGGAACTCAATGGTCGCCAGCTCTGCTGCGCGGTCGTCAATCCTACTCTCCTTCACCCGCGCAACCAGACCGCTGTTGGTATGGGTGCGGACGTTCCACTCATCCATCAGCGCCAGCTGCGCATCGGACTGATGAACGGCCATGACCGGCCCTTCCGCCAGAATGTTCAGGTTGGCGTCAGTCACCAGGGTCGCAATCTCAATAATGCGATCGTGCGTCGGATCAAGTCCGGTCATCTCAAGATCAATCCAGATCAGATTCTGTTCATTTCCAGTAGCCATGCTGTTTCCTGCGGTTGCTGTAGTCGTCATTCACGATGAATAAGGTGTATCATAGACGTTTTGCCCAGCCGGGCGAAATCTGGCTAATGCTGTGAGGGTGAGTGAGTAAAAATAAACTGTCGAAAGGCCAACAACGTCGCGTAAGCGCTAACCACGATCGCCGTCTCAACCAACGCAGAGAGCGTCCGGATGCGGATGACAACCTGTTTGGTGAAACTGCAGATGGGGTCGTTGTCAGTCGTTTTGGCATGCATGCTGATGTTGAGGATAGCGCAGGCGTCGCCCACCGCTGCAATATCCGCCGTACTATCCGTTCGCTGGTGACTGGCGACCGGGTGATGTGGCGTCCGGCCACCAGCGGCGGCAAAGGCATTGTTGAAGCGGTGCATGAGCGCACCAGCGTGTTAACCCGCCCCGATTTTTACGACGGCGTGAAGCCGATGGCGGCGAATATCGATCAGATCATCGTCGTGTCGGCGATCCTGCCCGAACTGTCGCTGAATATCATCGACCGCTATCTGGTGGCCAGCGAAACGCTGGACATCGAACCGTTACTCGTACTGAACAAAACCGATCTGCTGGATGACAAGGCGCGCGCCTTTGTCGATAAGCAGATGGATATCTATCGCGATATTGGCTATCGCGTCGTGATGGTCTCCAGCCGGGCGAAAAACGGCCTGGACGATCTGAAAACGGCCTTAACCGACCGTGTGAGTATCTTTGCCGGTCAGTCCGGGGTGGGTAAGTCGAGTCTGCTGAACGCCCTGCTCGGCTTCGACAAAGAAGAGCAGGTCGCGATTCTGACCAACGAAGTGTCGGATGGCTCAGGCTTAGGCCAGCACACAACCACCGCATCGCGTCTGTATCACTTCCCGGACGGCGGCGACGTGATCGATTCACCTGGCGTGCGAGAGTTTGGTTTGTGGCATCTGGAGCCGGAACAGGTTACCCGCGGGTTTGTCGAATTCCGTGCATACCTGGGCGATTGCAAATTCCGCGATTGTAAACACGGCAGCGATCCTGGCTGTGCCATTCGTGAAGCGGTCGAACAGGGAAAAATCAACCGTTCCCGTTTCGATAACTACCACCGTATCCTGGAGAGCATGGCGCAGGTAAAAACGCGTAAAAATTTCCCTGATGGTGAAAGTTAATCGGTATAACCCCGTCTGAACAGATAAGCCGTTGCATTTTGCGACGTCCATTCCAGTGGTGCGTTCAGACCGTGCAGCGTGCCGGAAATCGGGTATAGTCGCCATCTGAACGGGGCGCTGCTACAATTCGCCCCCTTTTTTACTACGTCCACAAATAGCCAGGAGGCTAAGGTGTTTGATCGTTTAAAACTCGGCTTGAATCATATTCTCCCGAAGAAATGGCTGACTGAACTTGCCGGTTGGGGCGCCAGTCGCCGCGGTGGTTGGTTGACCAAACTGGTCATTGACATCTTTGTCTGGTTTTACAAAGTCGACATGGCGGAAGCGCGGAAGCCCGATACCGCCAGCTATCGTACCTTTAATGACTTTTTTGTCCGTCCGCTGAAAGACGATGCGCGCCCGGTGGATGCTGACGCCAGCCTTATCGCCCTGCCCGCAGATGGCGCTATCAGCCAGCTCGGACACATTGAAGGCGACCAGATTTTCCAGGCTAAAGGTCATTACTACACCATTGACGCGCTGCTGGCGGGTGATGAGCAGATGGCGGCACGGTTTGTTGATGGCGAGTTCGTCACCACCTATCTGGCACCGCGTGATTATCACCGCGTCCATATGCCGTGCAACGGCATCCTGCGCGAGATGATCTATGTGCCTGGCGACCTCTACTCCGTCAACCCACTGACTGCACGTAATATTCCTAACCTGTTCGCCCGTAACGAGCGCGTTATCTGCTACTTCGAAACCGATATCGGGCCGATGGTACAGATCCTTGTCGGCGCGACTATTGTCGGCAGCATTGAAACCGTCTGGGCTGGCACCATCACGCCACCGCGTGAAGGTGTGATCAAGCGCTGGCACTATCCGGCAGCGGATGATGAAGGCGCCGTGGTACTGCTTAAAGGTCAGGAAATGGGCCGCTTTAAACTCGGCTCTACCGTCATCAACCTGTTCGCACCGGGCCGCGTCAAACTGGCTGAAAGCCTGGAAGCCGAAAGCAAAACCCGTCTGGGTCAACCGCTGGCGATTGCGCTGCCGGTCGCGACAGACATTTCCGACGTCATCGTCGATTAAATTGAGTGTCCTCTGTGCGTTCGATTCTCCTCCTGCTGCTGAGCCTGTGGCTCAGCAGCCCGGCCTTCGCGGCCAGCCTTCCTGACGCCAGCCAGCTCAAACAGCAGCTGGAAGAGGTAAAATCGGCCAAAAGCTCACCGTCTCAGACGGAGCAGATCCAGACGATTGAAGCCGCCCTGAACTTCCTCTCTGAACGCGATGAATCGCTGGAACGCGCGGCGCAATATCAGCAGGTCATTGATGACTTTCCGCGTCTGGCGCGCGAACTGCGTCAGCAGATTGCCGCGCTGAGTGACAGCGGGAAAACCGTGCGCAACAACATGAGCAGCGCCGAGCTGGATCAGGAGATCCTGCAGGTCAGCAGCCAGTTGCTGGAAGAGGGTCGTCAGGCGCGGCAGGAGCAGGATCGGGCGCGGGAAATCAGTGATTCTCTGTCGCAGTTGCCGCAGCAGCAGACCGAAGCACGCCGGGCGATGACGGAGAGTGAACGTCGGTTGCAGGGCGTCAGCAGCAGTTCGCCGCAGGGCCAGCTGCAACTGGCGGCACGTCAGGCGGAAAGCGCCGCGAATAAAGCACTCGTCGATGAACTTGAGCTGGCACAGCTCTCCGCCAACAACCGCCAGGAACTGGCACGGATGCGCGCTGAAGCCCACCAGCGTAAAGCGACTCAGCTCGATAACTATCTGCAGGCGCTGCGCAACCAGCTCAACGATCAGCGGCAACGTGAAGCGGAAGTCGCACTGGCCCGCACCGAGCAACTGGCGGAAAACAGTGGCGATCTGCCGCCTGAGATCAGCGATCAGTTTCGGGTTAACCGTGAACTCTCGGTTGCACTGAATCAACAGGCGCAGCGCATGGATCTGGTGGCATCGCAGCAGCGACTGGCCACCAACCAGATTATTCAGGTCCGCCAGGCGCTCTCTACCCTGCGTGAGCAATCGCAGTGGCTGGGCGCCTCTAACCTGCTGGGCGAAGCACTACGGGCACAGGTCGCACGCCTGCCGGAGATGCCGAAGTCGCAGCAGATTGATAATGAGATGGCACAGCTTCGCGTGCAGCGTCTCTATTATGAGGATCTGCTGGAGCGCCAGGATGCGCTGCGTAAAGGACGGCAGGCCGATGGTCAGCCCTTAACCGCAGATCAGAAACGTATTCTTGATGCGCAGCTACGCACACAGCGCGAACTGCTCAATTCTTTGATCTCCGGCTGTGACACGCTGATTCTGGAGATTACCAAGCTTAAGGTCGGCAATACGCAGTTGCAGGATGCGCTGACGGAAGTCAAAGAGGCGACGCACCGCTATCTGTTCTGGACCGCCGATGTCAATCCGATTGGTTTAAGTTATCCGCTGGATCTGGCCAAAGATCTTTCCCGTCTGCTATCGCTGGATACGCTGGGGCAACTCGGCAAAGCGATGGCAATGATGTTCACCAGCCGTAACTCGGTGCTGCCGATCATTGGTGCGTTACTGCTGGTCGGCTTCAGCATCAGCTCGCGCCGCCACTTCAATGCTTTTCTCGAGCGCTCCGCCAGCAAGGTCGGCAAGGTGACCCAGGATCGTTTCCGCCTGACCATCCGTACCCTGTTCTGGTCGATCCTGGTGGCGCTGCCGCTGCCGGTGTTATGGGGTACGCTGGGTTATGGCCTGCAGAACGCATGGCCCTACCCTATCGCCGTAGCGATTGGCGATGGCATTACCGCCACGCTGCCGCTGCTGTGGGCATTTATGATCAGCGCCGCCTTTGCCCGTCCCAACGGCCTGTTCATTGTGCATTTCCGCTGGCCGCAAAACCGGGTGGCACGCGCCATGCGCTACTACTCGCTGAGCATCGGATTAATTGTGCCGCTGATTATGTTGCTGATAGCTTTTGGCAATCTGGAAGATCGGCAGTTCTCCTCATCGCTGGGCCGTCTCTGTTTCATCCTGATCTGCGGGGCAATCAGTATCGTTACCGTGAGTCTGAAACGTTCCGGCATTCCGCTCTACCTCGATAAAGAGGGAAATGGCGAGAATATGGTGAACCGGATGCTGTGGAACCTGATGATCGCCATGCCGCTGATGGCTGCTCTCGCCTCCGCCGTAGGTTATCTGGCGACCGCGCAGGCGCTGCTGGCGCGACTGGAGACCTCCGTCGCCATCTGGTTCCTGTTGCTGGTTATCTATCACATTATCCGGCGCTGGATGCTGATTCAGCGTCGCCGTCTCGGCTTTGATCGCGCCCGTCAGCGCCGTGCCGACATGCTGGCTAACCGTGCGCGCAGTGAAGAAGAGAAAGAGCAAGGCTCTCTGAACACTGATGCGATTGAAATTGAAGAGCCGGTGATTGACCTGGATGCGATCAGTGCGCAGTCGCTGCGGCTGGTTCGCTCTATCCTGATGCTGATCGCGCTGGTCTCGGTGATTGTGCTGTGGTCAGAAATCCATTCGGCCTTTGGCTTCCTGGAGAATATTCAGTTGTGGGATGTCAGTACGTCCGTGCAGGGCGTGGAGTCGATTCAGCCCATCACCCTGGGGTCGGTGCTGATTGCCATTCTGGTGTTTATCATTACTACCCAGCTGGTGCGCAATATGCCCGCGCTGCTAGAGCTGGCGCTGCTGCAGCATCTGAATCTGACGCCCGGCACCGGTTACGCCATCACAACCCTGACCAAATATCTGCTGCTGCTGATTGGGGGTCTGATTGGTTTCTCAATGATTGGTATTGAGTGGTCGAAGCTACAGTGGCTGGTTGCCGCGCTGGGTGTGGGACTGGGGTTTGGTTTGCAGGAGATTTTTGCCAACTTTATCTCGGGTCTGATTATCCTGTTCGAAAAGCCGATTCGTATCGGTGATACCGTGACGATCCGAGATCTGACCGGCAGCATCACGCGGATCAATACCCGCGCGACCACCATTACCGACTGGGACCGCAAAGAGATCATTGTGCCGAACAAGGCCTTTATCACCGAGCAGTTTATTAACTGGTCGCTGTCCGATTCCGTGACGCGCGTGGTGCTGACCATTCCGGCCCCGGCGAAAGTCAGCAGTGAACAGGTGACCACCATTCTGATTCAGGCGGCGGAACGCTGCAGCTATGTCCTGGACACGCCGCAACCGGAAGCCTTCCTGGTCGATTTGCAGCAGGGGATTCAGTTGTTTGAACTCCGTGTGCATGCCGCTGAGATGGGACACCGTATGCCGCTGCGTCACGAGCTGCATCAGTTAATTCTGAGCGGATTTGATCAGCACGGTATTGAGATGCCATTCCCGCCGTTCCAGATGCGTATGGAGACCCTGGGCAAGAAGCTGCCTGCCAGCAACGGTACGCCCGCAGCCCGCGCCTACAAATCTGGCGGCCTGTAATGCAAAACGCCCGGCAAGGCCGGGCGTTATTGCAAGTCTGAACCGTCAGTTACTGCTTAACGAACTCTTCACCCTGGGCGATATCTTTCTTCAGCGTATCCAGCATGCCTGACAGCGCCTGCTGTTCGAAAGCGCTGAGGGTGCCAATCGGCTTGCGCTCAGCAATCCCGTTTTTACCCAGCAGCAGCGGTTGCGAGAAGAAGCGGGCATGTTCACCCTCACCTTCCACGTAAGCACACTCCACCACATTCGCCTCACCTTTCAGCGCACGAACCAGTGACAGACCGAATCGTGCGGCCGCCTGGCCCATCGACAGCGTAGCCGATCCGCCACCCGCTTTGGCTTCCACCACTTCGGTACCGGCGTTCTGAATGCGTTTGGTCAGATCCGCAACTTCCTGCTCGCTGAAGCTGACGCCTTTAACCTGCGACAGCAGCGGCAGAATGGTCACGCCAGAGTGGCCGCCAATCACCGGAACTTCAACCTGATCAGGCTGCTTACCTTTCAGCGCCGCCACAAAGGTATTGGCGCGAATGATATCCAGCGTAGTCACGCCAAACAGACGATTTTTGTCGTAGACGCCGTGCTTTTTCAGCACTTCTGCTGCAATGGCAACGGTGGTATTGACCGGGTTGGTAATAACGCCAATCAATGCTTTAGGTGCCGTAGTAGCAACCTGTTCAATCAGGTTACGCACGATACCCGCATTAACGTTAAACAGGTCAGCACGATCCATACCCGGTTTACGTGCAACACCAGCAGAAATCAGTACCACATCGGCACCCTGCAAGGCGGGTGTCGCGTCCTCTCCACTGAAGCCCTCAATAGCAACGGCAGTCGGGATATGGCTGAGATCAACGGCAACGCCAGGCGTAACCGGCGCGATGTCGTACAGTGAGAGTTCTGAACCTGCGGGAAGCTGGGTTTTGAGCAGAAGTGCGAGCGCCTGGCCTATGCCGCCAGCGGCACCGAGAACGGCAACTTTCATTCTTAACTCCTTATTAAGGTGGGGCAGAGATGGGCCGAAATTCTATCTGTGTCAGACCTTAATCAACTGCTCAGGCGATGATAAATATCCGCTGTTAATTCTACGTGTTTTCACACTTAATCGCCGGATTCAAAAGTTACTTATCATTGCGCCTGAATGACCGACAACTTTGCCGTCGTCAGACAGAGAACGGCTACGAGCGTTTTCTGTTACTACTTCTGTTACTACACCACCAATAATATAACAACTTTGCAACCTTCGCCTTCCGGGGCTGTGACGGGGGTTTTGGTCTGAGCGGATTTATTTGTTATTATCGCCGCCCGCTAGCCGCCCGAACCCTGCTCATCAATCGACCGATTGCATAAAAATGCATTTAAATGCATAATCACCACTCTGCCGCAGGCGGCTGCGCGGTTATTCTCTCTATTTATTGGTAACCTATGCGAAACCCATCGAAACAAGACGATCTGATCAAGGCTTTTAAAGCCTTATTAAAAGAAGAAAAATTCAGTTCCCAGGGCGAAATTGTTCAGGCGCTTCAGGATGAGGGCTTTGAAAATATCAATCAGTCCAAAGTCTCGCGGATGCTGACCAAGTTTGGCGCAGTGCGCACCCGCAATGCCAAGATGGAGATGGTCTATTGCCTGCCCGCTGAGCTGGGTGTGCCGACCACCACCAGCCCGTTGAAAAACCTGGTACTGGATATCGACTACAACGATGCGCTGGTCGTAATTCATACCAGCCCGGGCGCAGCACAGCTGATTGCACGCCTGCTGGATTCACTGGGTAAGTCAGAAGGGATTCTTGGCACCATTGCTGGCGATGACACGATCTTTATCACCCGTGCGCGCGACTTTACGGTTAAGCAGCTGCACAGCGCGATCCTCAACCTGTTTGAACAGGAACTCTGATCGCTGACTGACGGCCTGCACTCCCGCGCCAGGTCGTCAGTTTGTTCTCTCTTCCCATAGCTTTACGTCACACTACCCTGCTACTTAATGAGCAATAAGCCTGCTTTCATGCCCCTGACCGTTGGTCAGATCGCTTACTATGCTTCACTTTTTGCGCTATTTTACACTGCTTTACATCACTGATCCGGCACCAATACCCGGATCCAGATCAAACTCCAGTCCGATATATCCCCTGGTTTCGCACTAAACGTTAAAGTGATCTATCTCACTGTTTTTGTGATTAAAAACAGACCAAAGGCTATTTTTCATGCAGTTTTTATAACGTTAAGTTATTAAAAGTAGCCATAAGGATAAAGAATCACAAAAAAACATTATTAGCGGAGTATTAATTTCTGTCGTTATTAGTTCTATACTTCTTTTCGTGATGCAAATCACACTAACTAGAAAGATAAAAATAGACGACGAGGAAATATCTATGAACGTAAAAACTACCATCGCTGCCCTGAGCATTCTCTCTGCCCTCTCATTTGGTGCTGTGGCCGCAGAATCTATCAATGCTTCTCAGGCTCAGGATCTGCAGGCTGTCGGCACCATCAGTGTCAGCGGCGTATCGGGTTCACCAATGGATATCAGGCAGAAACTCAGCGACAAAGCCGATCAGCAGGGCGCAAAAGCCTATCGCGTGATTGAGGCCTACAACAACGGCAATTATCACGCTACCGCCGCACTCTATAACTAAGGCGTAACCCGATAATGCCATTGGCTCTCTGTCTGACGCGCCTTTTGCGCTCCGGAGAGCTAAAGCAAAAACTTCAGGAGAGTTGACCATGAAAATGAAATTAGCGATTGCCGCACTGAGCCTGGCCTCCCTGTTCTCAGTGGGCGCCAGCGCCGCAAGCCTGGTATCTAATGAACAGGCACAGGGTCTGCAGCCAATGAATCAGACCATCAGCATTGGTGGCCGTAACGGCGACCAGACGCATATTCGTCAGGTGCTGTCAGAGAAAGCCGATGCACAGGGCGCAAGCCACTATCGCATCATCGAAAACAACCAGGACAACACCTGGCATGTTACCGCTGAGCTTTATAAATAATTAACCGTGATGACGCCTGAAGGCGCATAACAAATATCGACGACCCGCCTCTATGAGTAACCGCAGGTTGTTGATTGTATTGAGGAGATAATCATGAATATCAAAACAACCATCGCTACAGTCAGTCTGCTTTCCGTTATGGCGTTCGGCGCATCAGCCGCACAACTGGTAACCGCCGATCAGACGCAGAACCTGCAGCCTGCGGGCACCGTAAGCATCAGTGGAACCGCGGGAGCACCAATGGATTACCGCGCTGAGCTTTCACAGAAAGCCGATGAACAGGGTGCCAGCGCCTATAAAGTGATTGAAGCGCGCACCGGTGATAACTATCACATCACCGCACAGCTTTATAAGTAATTCCTCGTCAGATTTATGACGAACCCTTTGGCCCCGCTCGCCGGGGCCTTTTTTCATCTGACGTTTTATCTGACGTTAAAGTGCAGCCGGCCTTCCAGCTCCTCTTCCGCTTCATCAAATAACAGAATCAGTGCGCCATAGCGCCGTCGCTGTCCCCTGCCCAGATTGACGAACTCAATCTCCAGCGGCATCGGTAACAGATCGCCCGTCACCACATCCCATAATCCATCCAGATCGCAGATACGGCGCTCCTCCAGCGAAAACCGCTCGGCGAACTGGCGGAAGAAATGGGCCTGGTCGACAATTTCATTAAAATCAAAACGCTCGATTTTCATGCTGACGGCTCCCATGCTCCGTCTGCGGGCGACTTTTGCCGCCCGGCTGTGTCCCGGTTAGCTCAAACCGCCTAGGTGCAGCGTTTTGACCTCCAGATACTCTTCCATGCCGAGTACTGAACCTTCGCGGCCCAGCCCCGACTCTTTCACGCCACCAAACGGTGCCAGCTCAGTGGAAACAGCACACTCGTTAATGCCGATCATGCCGCTTTCCAGCGCGGCTGAAACACGAAACACCCGTTGCAGATTCTGGGTGTAAAAGTAAGCAGCGAGGCCGAATGGTGTATTGTTGGCCCGGCGGATCACGTCCTCTTCATCATCGAAACGGAAGCAGGCGGCTACCGGACCAAACGTCTCTTCCTGCGCGAGCTGCATATCTTCGTGCGCCTCGGTAATGACGGTTGGCTGCCAGAAGTTGCCGCCCAGCGCATGTCGCTCGCCACCCGCCAGTAATTTGCCGCCTTTGGCTACTGCATCTTTTACGTGCTGCTCAACCTTTTCCACCGCCGACGCTTCAATCAATGGTCCGACAATCACGCCTTCGTCCATGCCGTTGCCCACCTTCAGCTTGTTCACTTCGGCAGCCAGTTGCTGAGTGAAACGGTTATAGATGGCATTCTGGATATAGAACCGGTTTACGCTGACGCACACCTGGCCTGCATTACGGAATTTGTTGGCAATCGCACCCTGTACAGCGGCATCAATGTCGGCATCGTCGAACACGATGTACGGGGCATTCCCCCCTAATTCCATCGACACTTTTTTCATGGTTTCGGCAGCATTACGCATCAGCAGCTTGCCTACCTGGGTGGAGCCGGTGAACGAGATTTTACGCACTGCTTTGCTGGCCATGATCGCATCGCTGATGGCATGGGTATCCCCCGCCACCGCGTTCAGTACGCCATCCGGCACGCCCGCCTGTTTCGCCAGCGCCAGCAGGGCAAAGGCGGAGAGCGGCGTGTTATTAGCGGGTTTAATAATGCCGGTGCAGCCCGCCGCCAGGGCTGGCCCCAGTTTGCGGGTCAGCATCGCCATCGGGAAATTCCACGGCGTGATGGCAGCCACCACGCCAATCGGCTCACGGGTTGCCAGAATACGGGAACCCGGTTTTGCGGGCGGAATGATCTCACCATTGGCCCGTTTCGCCTGCTCGGCAAACCACTGAATGAAACTGGCGGCGTACTCAACTTCCCCTTCCGCCTCTTTCAGGGGCTTGCCCTGTTCGGTCGTCATCAGCTGTCCCAGCCAGCGCTTGTTTTCAATGATCAGCTGGTACCAGCGAGTGAGAATTTCAGCACGTGCTTTTGCGGTCTGCGCACGCCAGGCGGGAAAGGCACGTTCTGCGGCGGCGATAGCCTGTTCCGTTTCAGCTTTACTGGCTTTTGCTACCTGCGCAATCACCTCACCGGTTGCCGGATTGGTCACGTCAAAGGTAGAGGCAGCCTGATGCCACTGGCCGTCGGCCAAATAGCCGGTCTGGAACAGTTCGCTCTCTTGCAGTGATTTCATTGATTCGCTCCTGTCAGTTTTGCTCTTCCGTCAGGAGAGTATAGTTGGCAAAAGCGACAGATTTTGTGATGGGCGGGGATTGCGCAGGCCGCTACAGGTCGCAGCGGCCAGATTCAGATTTGGATGAGCGTGTTCTGGTACTTATCCAGCATCATCGCCAGTCGTTTTACTGGTTCCGTTACGCTGACAGGCGCATCGTAATGGGCCAGTTTTTCCTGATAGACATCGAGTTCTTTCAGCAGGCGTTCAAAGTAGTAACGCCGCTTGTCATCGCTGCTGGCGGAGATCACCCGGTCCGCGGTGTAGCGCAGCTGCCGATGATAAGCAGAGAGATCGTCATTAACCGGCACTTCCGCGTCGCGTAACCGCTGATGACCGATGATAAGTGTTAGTGCGATGCGATACTTATTGATGTCGCCCGGAAACAGGTTCAGCAGCAGAAACAGTTGCTGATAGAGCGCAGGCAGATGGTTTTCACGCCGACGCGCCTGATTGGTGGTCATGGCCGAGACCGCTGCATACATAAAGCGATTCAGCAGTTTGCGTCCGGTGCGCGCCTTTGATTTATCACGAATCAGCAGGATGACCATCATCGCCACAAAGCAGCCGATAACCTGACCGAGCACGTTGTCGAGGAAGACGTTAAAGCGGAACTGCATCGGGTTATCAAGAACCAGCACATTGAGGGTGCCAATTAACGCCCCGAGCGTGCCGAGCTGACGCCGCTGAATGAAGATGCCACCGATAAAACCCAGCAGGCCGATTGCGATGCAGAGCAGCAGTGCGCTTTGCTGCGTACCGGGGAGAACATACATAAAGTAGAGCGCACCCAGCGGAACCGCGACGATCATGCCGTAGAGAAAATCCTTCGCCATCATCAGCGGGTTGGGCATACGCATCGCCAGCGCGGTGATGACGGCCAGCATGACCATGCAGCCGCTGCCTGAGGTCCAGCCGGTATAGAGCCAGAACAGCGATCCCAGCGCGGTAGCCACAAAAGTGCGGATTCCGTTAATCATCGCATGATGGGTTTCAGCGGAACGCGCCTGAATTACCACTTCACGCTGCAGAATTTCCTCTTCAAGCGAGGTAATCCGGCTGTTGCTTTTAATCCCTTTGAGCAGCAGCAGATATTCGGTAGCGGTGCCGACCCAACTGGCCAGCGTGACCGGCGTTGTTTTGCCCGAAGCACCCATCACCCGCCGCATCACTTTCATCCGCTTATGCACCTCTTCAATGGTCGAGGCTGGCTTTTCAACCATCAACCGATACTGGGGCGGAATATAATCAGGACGGGAATTCTGGATCAGAAAGGTTTCGGCAGCCTGCGTAATCAGCGTCAGCGACAGGGTATTGAGCATCTGCAAACGGCGGTTGCTGTTCTTCCAGCGGGACGATTCCATCATCAGCTGACTGCGCATGCTGTTCAGTGCCGTGGTGCGCCGTACCAGCGCGCTCCAGGCTTTATCGACCTCGTCTTTGTCCGCATGAGCGACGCAGAGTTGCAGCAGGTGATAGTGCGCCACCAGCAGTGAGTCGACCTCCGCATCGATCACTTTTTTAATCGAACGGGGTGAGAAGATCATGTCGGCCAGGATGGCGCACAGAATCCCGAGTACGATTTCACTGCAGCGTTCTACCGCATATTGTGGCACCAGCGTCAGACCGCCGCTGGCGTTGGCCGTCACCACAATAATCAGCGCGGTGTAGCCCGCCAGTCCCAGCGCATAGGAGTTCTCTACCTTGATCAGCGAAGAGAGCCAGACGCAGAGTCCTGCCCAGATGCAGCACAGCAGCAGCATTACGACCGGCGCACGAACGGTGGCGATCATGATAGTCAGCGCGGCGATACAGCCGATAAATGTCCCGATAATACGTAACACACCGCGATAGCGCAGCGCCCCTGAATAGGGATCGCCACCGGCCGCAAACGCGGTGCCGCCCGCCACGATCCCGGCGGTCATCACCGCCCAGCGTGGCGTTTCAAGGTTGAGATGAAAGCCGACCATCAGCGCTAACACCAGCGCAAAGGTGAGCTTTACCGGGAACCGCAGGAACTGAATCATATCGCCCTCTTAACCAAACTCACGCAGGCGATTAAACAGTCGGATCATCGGTGAAACATGCTCAGGCTGACGATCGGCCTGACCGGTGATAACCACCGTTGCCGTGGTACCCGCCGGGAAGCGATTGCCGGGCTGCTGATCAAGCCGGATGCGGACCGGCACACGCTGCGCCAGACGGACCCACTCCAGGTTGGAATCTACCGTCGCCATCCCTTTGCTGTCGACTGAGCTGCTGCTGTTGGTCACGCCCGCCGCCACGCTGTCAACGGTGCCACGCAACACAATATTGCTGCCGAGTGGGGTCACTTCCGCGCGGAATCCCCTCTCCACGCCATGCAGTTTGGTCTCTTCCAGGTAAGCCAGCACATAGAAAGAGTGCTGCTGCACCAGCGCCACCGCCACAGAACCACGGGTAATAAACTCGCCCTGGTAAACATTGAGGTTAGTGACCCAGCCATCGGAAGGCGCTTTCACGGTGGTGCGCTCAAGGTCGATCGCAGCCAGATCGCGTGTCGCCACCGATTTCGCCAGCTGATGCTCACTGGTTTGCAGATCGTTGTTGGATTGCTCAATCGCCTCGCGGGACATTGCTGAGGTGCCAAGCTGATTACGGCGTCCGGCTTCGCGACGTTTCTCACTGACCAGCGCCTGGTAATATTCAACATCCGCCTGAGCCTGATCGAGCGCTTTCTGGTAGCGCGGCCGGTCAACGACAAACAGGGTATCGCCCTTCTTCACCAGTTGGTTGTCGTGTACCGGGACCTCGGTAATCAGGCCGGTAACATCCGGCGAGATCGCCACCACGTCAGCCGCGAAACGCGCATCACGCGTCCAGGGCGATTCGGTATAGAACACCCAGGCGCGGAAGATGATGACCACAGCAATGATGACCAGCAGGATAGTGATCGCGTAGCGCGCGATTTTTCTTATGAGTGCTTTCACTTCAACCTCAGACTAATAAACGGGAGACAAGGTAAAACACACAGCAGTAAAGCGCTGTATTAAAAAGTGCCGGATGCCAGACAAGATCGTAGATACCGCTCGGCGTCAGCACACGTTTCACTAACCAGAACAGCATCAGTGAAATAATAAGTTCGATGAAAACGGGCGGAAAAGAGAGCCCAAACATGACAAATACCGGAAGCACACTCATCACAAATCCTTAGTTCGACCTTGCCGGGATACTTCGTTGCCTTTTCAGATGTCGCAGGAAAACCCTCTGGCAGCGCTATCCGAACCGCAGCTGGCTTAATAATAGCGTATCATCGAAGGGTATCAGGCAATGAAGAATCACCGGGAAATACCCCGGCGCGCTTATAATAACGCGCCTGACTATAAGTTTTCTACAGAAGGTGATCTAAATCACTTTTAAGCCAGAGTAAACAATGGAACGACTGAAAGGCATGTCTGTCTTTGCCAGAGTGGTTGAACTGGGCTCATTTACCGCTGCGGCGCGTCAGCTTCATCTGAGCGTCTCATCGATTAGCCAGATCGTCGCGAAACTGGAAGATGCATTGCAGGTTAAGCTGCTGAATCGCAGTACCCGCAGTATCGGACTGACCGAAGCGGGTAAAATCTATTATCAGGGCTGCCGTCGTATGCTGGCGGAAGCGACGCAGGTGCATGAGCAGCTCTATGCGTTTAACAATACGCCGATTGGCGTACTGCGAATTGGCAGCTCCTCGACCATGGCGCAGAACGTGTTAGCCGGTATGACCAGCGATATGCTGCGGGAATATCCTGGGCTGAGTGTGAATCTGGTCACCGGCGTGCCGGCTCCGGATTTGATTGCGGATGGTCTGGATCTGGTGATTCGGGTAGGTGCATTAAAAGACTCCAGCCTCTTTTCGCGTCGTCTTGGCGCAATGCCGATGGTGGTGTGCGCCGCAAAAAGCTATCTGGCGCAGCACGGCACGCCGGAGAAGCCGGGTGATATCGATAATTTTTCCTGGCTGGAATATAGCGTTCGACCCGACAATAATTTCGAGCTGATTGCGCCGGAGGGCCTCGTGACCCGCCTGGCACCGCAGGGACGTTTCGTGACCAATGATTCGCTGACGTTGATCCGCTGGCTGAAGTCGGGCAATGGCATCGCCTATGTGCCGATGATGTGGGTGATTGATGAGATCACCGCAGGGGAGATCGATATTCTGTTTCCGCAGTATCAGTCCGATCCGCGTCCGGTCTATGCGCTCTATACCGAGAAAGATAAGTTGCCGCTCAAGGTGCAGGTCTGTATCGATTATCTGACCGGCTATTTTGAACAGGTGGCCGAGCAGTATCAGCAGCACCGTAAAAGCTAGCAAGAGATTGTTGACAACATCTGCCCCGGCCAGCTGTGAGACCCAGCCAGCGAAGGGAACACGGTCAGATCGGAAAGACGCAAAAGATGTCATCCCTGACACGCTCGGCCCGCGCCATCCGTGGCGCGGTACGCTTTCCTCCTCTGCCCGTGTTCCCTGCGCTTTCAGCTATTGCATTGCTGCCAGGTTCATCCGGCTTTGGATTTGTCAGCATTCTGACAACCCGCCGGGCGGCGGGTTGTTAAGGTCACATCAGGCGGTGCCGCCGATGGTCAGTTTATCCAGCTTCAGGGTAGGCTGACCGACACCGACCGGCAGGCTCTGGCCCTCTTTACCGCAGACGCCCACGCCTTTATCCAGCGCCAGGTCATTACCCACCATCGAGATCTGCTGCATCGCTTCAATGCCGGAGCCAATCAGCGTGGCACCTTTGACCGGTTTGGTGATTTTGCCGTTCTCAATCAGATAAGCCTCTGAAGTTGAGAAGACAAATTTGCCGGAGGTGATATCCACCTGACCACCACCAAAGTTCGGCGCATAGATGCCGTACTCAACACTTTCAATAATATCCTGCGGCGATGATTTGCCTGCCAGCATATAAGTGTTGGTCATGCGCGGCATCGGCAGATGCGCGTAAGATTCACGGCGTCCGTTACCGGTCGGGCTGACGCCCATCAGACGCGCGTTCAGCTTGTCCTGCATGTAGCCTTTCAGCATACCATTCTCAATCAGCATGTTGTACTGGCCGGGAACGCCTTCATCATCCACCGCCAGTGAACCGCGCAGCCCTTCAAGGGTGCCGTCATCTACCACGGTACAGAGTTCAGACGCGACTTGCTGACCGATTTTACCGCTGAACACCGAGGTGCCACGGCGGTTGAAGTCACCTTCCAGACCGTGACCGACCGCTTCATGGAGCAGGACGCCAGGCCAGCCCGCGCCCAGCACCACCGGCAACGCGCCAGCAGGTGCCGCCACAGCAGAGAGATTAACCAGCGCCATGCGCACCGCTTCACGCGCCCAGGCGTCAGCGCGCACTTCGCCATTTTCATCTTCAAGGAAGAACGCATAACCGGTACGTGCACCGCCGCCGCTTGCGCCGCGCTCACGCTTGCCCTGGTCTTCAACCTGAACGCTGATAGAGAGGCGAACCAGCGGACGAACGTCTGCCGCCAGCGTGCCGTCAGTCGCGGCTACCAGTACCTGCTCATAAACACCGGTCAGGCTGGCATTCACTTCCTGTACGCGCGGGTCAGCCGCACGGGCGACTTTATCAACGCGATGCAGCAGGGCAATTTTGTCTTCACGCGTCAGGCTGCTCAGCGGATCGACCGCCGAATAGAGCGAACGGTTCATCACGGCAGACAGCGTGTGTGCCTTGCCATTGCCCTGTTCACGCACAATGCTGCGTGCCGCTTCAGAAGAGAGACGCAGCGCATTCAGCGTGATCTGGTCTGCATAGGCGAAGCCGGTTTTCTCACCGCTGACCGCGCGCACGCCCACACCCTGATCGATATGGTATGAGCCATCTTTTATAATTTTGTCTTCCAGCACCCAGGATTCGTGAAAGCTGGACTGAAAATAGAGATCGGCATAATCCAGACGACGTTCTGAAAGCTGCCCTAACAGGGAAAATAGGTCCTGCTGATTAATGCCGTTAGCAGTCAGTAACTGCTCACTTACCAGGTTCAGAGTCATCGTTTCTCACTCATTATGTGCTCAGATAATCATAGCCTGCGGTAATTCCGGTACGGCGTCAAATTCACTTGTTGTCTGTTTCACGCGGTTTACGCAGCACTTCATTGATTTCCGGTTTATCCAGCGGGCCACTGATGTGATAACGCAGCAGCGATATCTTGTTCCACAGCGGTCCCAGAACTTTACTGGCGGCAAACACCGCCGCGCCAATCACCGGATTAATGGCGAAGGCGGTTGCCACACCGACCGAGGCGGATATTTCAGGGGCAACCACCGCTTCCATGTCGATCTGACGCTTCACCAGGTCGAGATTGCCCTGCATCGCAATGTCCGCTTCCAGCCCATCTACCAGCAGGTTGTCGGTGCGCATCATGCCGTTTTCGATCCAGGCCGTGCCGTTAATCGAATCGAAATAGAACGAGTTGGTGAAGGTGTCGCTAAAGTCGAAGCGCAGTTTGCGCAGCAGCGCATCAAAGCTTACCAGCCGCAGGATTTTCCCGGCCGTGCCGGTATTGACATCCGCGATCTGGCCTTTGCCAAAGTGGGTCTTAAGTGTGCCACTCAGCGTCTCAGCCGAGGGCTGCCAGGGCGCTGAACGCCAGTGCAGGTCGTAAGTAATATCAAATGGCGAATCGCGCAGCGGCGTGTTGACGCCAAACCAGTTGGTCGCGTTATTAATATTCGGACCCTTGAGCGTGCCCTTCAGCGAGGTGCGCTGGTCTTCCGGCCGATTGACCCACTCACCATTGATTTTCAGCTGCGAACTGCCGGTATCCACTTTCCCGTTAGTAAGCGCTAACGTATCTCCTTTAGGTTGCAGCATCGCGGATACCTGACCATATTTCTGACCCAGTACCCAGCACTCTTTGCAGCGCAACTGCAGGGCAGGCCACTGGCTGAAGTTAATGTTTGTAGCTTGCTGAGGAGGCGCTTTGCCGCCTTTACCTGCATCGTTATCCCACTGCGGATTGTAGTAGAGGTAATCCAGGTTCACCTGCCACGGTGCTTTGGGCGCCATTGTCAGCGCACCACGTAGCTCTTTCGCATTGACGCTGACCTGGCCATTGCCGCCTGAACTCTGAGTCAGTGTCGCTTCAACTTCATGCCATTGCTGCCCCGCCAGCGTGACCGCCGGGCTGCGCAGAGTCATGTTACCCGGCAGCGTGACGCCACCCGTCTTGAAGTCACCGCCCCCGCCGGTCGCACCCGCACCTGCAGAACCGCCGGCAGCCATCATCGCTACCCAGGCCTCGCCATCCAGCGCAGGCAGGTTCAGCACCATGCCGGGATGATCGGGCAGCGCAGGCGTTTTCCGGGCATCATTCAGCCAGATGCCGCGGTCAACACGCAGCGTCGGCTCCAGCAACCAGCGGCTGTTAAAGCGATGGTTTGCATCGACGCTGCCGCTGAGATCGAAATGGCTAAGGTCGCCGCTGGCCTGAATGGCAACTGGCATCGCCTCACCGGCTTTCTTGTCGAGCGGCGAAGGTAAGTGACTACTTACTCCTTTGGCATTACCGTTCAGCAGCACGTCATACCGCGCCCCGCCATGATGGGGCAGCGTGATATTAACGTCGCCCTGCCAGGGGAAATGCCCGCCCAACTGTTTGCTGACGGCTGCCGGGATCTCGCTGATTTTCGCGGGTTGCCAGTCGCCCTGAAGTTTGACGTTCACGCCAAAGTCGTCCGGATTCTCTTTGGTGCTGAAACGGACGCCCATCGGCTGACCGAACCAGTTCGCCCGCAGATCCTCACTGGCCAGATTGCCGTTGTCGTAACGGAAGCGGCCTGAGAGGTTGTTGATCGTGGTTTTTAACGGCTTGATAAACAGCGAATTATTATTCAGGTCGACATTGCCGCGGGCATGTACCTGCTGGCCATCCAGCGGAATATCCAGATTCAGATGACCGCCGACGCGGCCTTTGATTTGCAACTGCTCCAGCGCGGCACCCAGTGAAGGTTTCAGCGGCGACTGGTCGAAATAGTCAGCGATCTGCTGGCCTTCACCACTGATATCGCCATCGATAATCAGTTTTTCTTTCAGGTAGTCCGGGATCACCGCCGTGACGTTACGCGCGTCCACCTCGCCGAGTCGGGCCACTGGCGCTTTCATCCACAGACCGTCGTTCAGGAAGTTGAGGTCGATGTCGAGATTGCTCAGCGCCGGCCATTTGGGCTGAAACTCATAGGTCGCCTGGCGAAGAGGCACCCAGACCTGGAACATGCCATCATTGTGCTTGAACGGGAACAGCGCCGGGTTACCGGCAAACAGCAGCGTGGCGTTGTCCACCTTGCCGCCCTTCACTGCCCCACTCAGATAGTGCGTCAGACTGTTACCCATCAGCGGCACCGGGAAGTAGCGCCAGGCATCGCCCGCATCGGTAAGCCGGATACCCGCCAGAATATCCAGACGTGGCTCACCGCCGCTATTCTGCTGGTAGCTGAAGTCGCCGCGCGCCCAGAGCGAACGCGCTTCCAGGTCAAGATTTTCACCCGCCAGCGTCAGGCCATGTTCATCTTTAAGCCAGCGCAGTGCACCGGTCACCCGCTTAATTTCTAACGGAGCCTGGAACATATCGCCATAGGGAACGGTCGCCGCCCCCATATCCACACTGACCTGACCATTGCTCAGGCTACCGCGCGCTTCACCGCTTAAGTGGCTGATGCCCGGCAACAATTTCCAGTGCTGCCAGCTGAAATCACGCCACTTCACCTGTACACGGGTTTTTTCAGGCTGCTGTAACGGAATATCCAGCGCCAGGCCATCGATGGTGCCCTGTGGCTGCAGCGTCTGCCAGTTTTCAAATAGCGCCGGAGAGAGTGGCGCAAACAGCGGAACGATCGGCGCAATATGACTCAGCACCAGTTGTGTGGCGCGAACCCGCACTTCCGGCTGACCATCCGGCCCCAGCATCTGCTTATCTTCAGGACGCCATAACAGCGAGAAGTGACCGGCGGGCCAGGACTCGCCGTCGGTGCTGAGCCGGGTCTGTGGCACATTGACCACCCAGCCATTCTGGAAACGTGAGAGGTGCGCGGTCAGCCCATCGACCTCGATGCGGTGTCGTCCGGTCTCGCCCTGCCAGCTGGCTCCGCCCTTGCGCAGCAGCAGATCACCGGCATAGATGTCGCCATCACGCAGGTTGACCCAGGCTGCCAGGCTGAAGCGGGCGCTGTCCAGACGGGTATTGTCGCGCACCCAGCGGCCCAGCCACGGACGCATATCGACGTCGTCGGCCTGCATCCAGATGCGGCCATCATTGAGTAAACCGTTACTGTCGTTGAGATCGAGTCGAACCTGTACTACGCCGTGCTGGCCGGTAAAGCTCGACAGACTGACTTCGCCTTCGGCCCGGTGGCGATTATTTTCATTGACCCAGGTAAGTCGCGGGATCGCCAGCTCAGCATGCTGGCCGGATGGGGTGCGGAAACGGATGGTGCTGTCACGCAGGTCGAAGTGGTCAAACTGCCGCAGGAAGAGTTCGTTAATCTGCGCCGGACGGAAGCTGTTTTTCTCTTTGTCGTTGTCGAGCAGGGGACGATTGGTGTCGAGATGCAGCTGCCAGAAGGTCAGGTCGCGGAACTGCCAGCGCCAGTGCAGCAGGGATTGCCAGACGTCGAGCGCCAGATTGATGCGATTGATGGTGAGCTTGCCGTTCTCATGCAGATCGACGCTGAGATCGCGAACCTGCAGAGTTGGGCCAAAGTTCTCCCATTTGCCCTCTAACTGGCTGGCGTTAACCGGCACTCCGCTTCGATCGGAGATGAATTGAAGAAGGTTGCTGCGATAGCTGTCGAGATGCGGCATCACCAGACGCAATCCGCTGACCAGCAGCGCGACAATCACGATGATTGCCGCGACCAGCAGTAACATAATCTTCGGCAACTGCCTCACTCACGCCTCTCCTTGTGTTCCGTAAACGACGGATAGTTGGTTCTCATACCCGACCGTCTCCAGATAAAAGCGTTAAAAACGCGCATTTTATCCCAAACAAGGGCGATTTTTCAGCCCGATATCCGAAGAAACCGGTCACGGGCTGGCGTTACATCATCACCACGTCGAACTGCTCCTGAGTGTAGAGCGCTTCGACATGAACTTTAACCTGCTTGCCGACAAAGATTTCCACTTCAGCCAGTGCATGAGACTCGTCGGTTTTTAACGCCTCGCCGACCGTCGGTGAAACATAGACCAGAAAACGGTCAGAATCATAGGCATGGTGAACCCGGACAATCTCACGCATGATTTCATAGCAAACCGTTTCAACCGTTTTCAGCGTGCCGCGCCCTTTGCAGACCGGGCAGTCCTGGCACAGGACATGCTCAATACTTTCACGGGTCCGCTTACGCGTCATCTCCACCAGACCCAGGGCCGAGAAGCCATTGATACCGGTTTTGACCCGATCTTTACTGAGCGCACTTTCCAGCGAATGCAGCACGCGACGCCGATGATCTTCATTGCTCATGTCGATGAAGTCGATAATGATGATGCCCCCCAGATTACGCAGTCGCAGCTGACGCGCGATCGCCTGAGTGGCCTCAACATTGGTATTAAAGATCGTCTCTTCCAGATTACGATGGCCGACAAATGCACCGGTGTTGATATCGATGGTGGTCATCGCTTCGGTCTGATCGATGATCAGATATCCGCCTGACTTTAGTTCAACTTTACGATCCAGCGAGCGCTGAATCTCATTTTCGACGTCAAACAGGTCGAAAATAGGCTGTTTGCCGTTGTAGAGCTCCAGCTTACCGGCCATTTCCGGGATGTATTCACCGGTAAATTCCACCAGCATGTCGCAGGTCAGACGCGAGTCGACCCGGATGCGATCCAGCGCGGCACCCGCAAAATCACGCAGAATACGCTGGGCCAGCGCCAGCTCGCCGTAGAGCAGGCAGCGGGTCTGGTTGCGCTTTTTACGCTCGCTGACTTTGGTCCAGAGACGTTTGAGAAAAGCGGCATCCTGCGCCAGTTCCTCTTCTCCGATCCCTTCTGCGGCGGTGCGGATAATAAAGCCGCCGAGGTCGTCGCAGTAGTCAGCCACCACCGCTTTAAGCCGATCGCGCTCTTTCTCACTCTCAATGCGCTGCGAGACACCAACATGCGATGCGCCCGGCATAAAGACCAGATAACGTGAAGGCAGGGTAATGTCCGTAGTCAGCCGGGCGCCTTTGGTGCCCAGCGGATCCTTAACAACCTGAACCACCAGATCCTGTCCCTGACGCACCAGCTCAGCGATATCGCGTACGATGAAGTTTTTCTTTTCATCACCCGCCACACATTCAGTATGCGGCATGATGTCAGAGGCGTGCAGAAAGGCCGCTTTTTCCAGGCCGATATCGACGAAGGCAGCCTGCATGCCGGGCAGAACACGGCTTACCCGTCCTTTGTAAATATTGCCAACAATGCCGCGCCGCGCTTCACGCTCGATATGTATTTCCTGAAGGATGCCGCCGTCGATATAGGCAACACGGGTTTCAGAAGGCGTGACGTTAACCAGTAATTCAGCCGTCATGTTGACCTCTTACAGCACGCAGTGACTGGAAATGGCTGAGCAGCTCCGCTGTCTCAACCAGAGGTAATCCGACCACTGCATGGTAGCTTCCATTAATTTTGCGGACAAAGTTTCCTCCCCTGCCCTGAATACCGTATGCACCCGCTTTATCCATCGGTTCGCCGGTAGCGATATAGTCGTCGATGTCGCTCTCAGTTAAGGTGCGGAATGTCACATCAGTGGTCACGACGCAATCCAGCGCCTGCTGGCTGTCGGCCAGCGCCACCGCCGTCATCACCTGATGCGTATGACCGGAGAGTTTACGCAGCATCGCGTGGGCGTGGGCGGCATCGCGCGGTTTTTCCAGCACTTCGCCATTCAGCACCACAATGGTATCCGCGCCCAGCACCGGCAGATCCTGCCCGACCAGCCTGACACCCGCCTGCGCTTTGTCATTCGCCAGACGGCGGACATAGATCTCCGCCGCTTCATTCGGCTGACGTTGCTCTTCAACGTCAGTCACGATGCGCTCAAAGGTCAGGCCAAGTTGAGTTAACAGCTCACGACGACGCGGTGAACCGGAAGCAAGATAGAGGGTTACCATAAATTTCCTTATTGAACAGCGAACTGACGACGAATTTTTCTCATTAATAAGAATAGCCAGGGCCAGAGAATACCGTCGACGACACTGCTCCAGAAAATTTCAGGTCGGAATGAAACGTTGATTACCAGGAATTCTGCCCAGAAGACAATCACATCCATCGCCAGTGACAGCACCATAACCATTAACGCTTGCTGCCACAACGCTAAGTTGCGGAATAACTGGAACTTAAAGGCAATCAGGTAGGCAATGATACTGAGCGCCAGCGCACGCACGCCTAGCGTGGATCCGGCGATTAGATCCATGATGGCACCCAGCACGAATCCGGTACCGACATTCACCCGATGCGGCAGTGCGAGCACCCAATAGATGAGGATCAGCAGCAGCCATGAGGGCCGGAACATATAAATCTCTTCCGGCCAGGGCATGATCTGCAGGACTAACGCAACCAGGAAAGAGAGCCAGATGACCCAACGTCCCTGGCTACGATATCGACTCAAGGCTGGCCCCCGCGTGAACGCGAGGTGCTGCTCTGTCCGCTACTGCTACTGGCTGACGGTGCAGGCGGTCCCATCTGAGTGGCTGGCGCTGGCGGACCCATTTCACCGGCAGGCGGTAAAACCTGCGGCATCATCTGCATCAGACGCTCGTTCGCGACGCGGTGGACTTCATCCTGCGGCAGTGGCATATCGCCATTACGATCGGCACCCCACAGCAGCAGCAGGTAACGCAGACGCTGCAGACCGGCGGTCGGATGCGCCTGGATCACTGTGTAAGCACGCTGGGTATCCACTTTCACAGAGGAGACCACGCCCACCGGATAGCCTTCAGGGAAACGGCCACCAATACCAGAGGTCACCAGCACATCACCGACACGAATGTCCGTATTACCCGGCAGATGTTCAAGCTGGAGATCTTCGGTACAGCCGTTACCGGCGGCAATCACACGAATGTCATTACGCAGCACCTGAATCGGCAGAGCATGGGACGCATCGCAGATCAGCAGCACGCGGCTGGTGAGTTGTCCAACGGCGATGACCTGACCCACCACACCTTTATCACTGATAACCGGCTGACCTTCATAGACACCGTTAACGCTGCCTTTGTCGATCACAACCTGGTCGGTATAAGGATCGGTGCCGGTGGAGATCACCTGTGTCACCATCTTTTGCTCATCCTGACGCAGCGGTGAACCCAGCAGTTCACGCAGACGTGCGTTTTCCTGCTTATATTGCCCCAGCATTAGCAGGTTACTGTTTTTCAGGAAGAGTTCACGACGTAACGCTTTGTTTTCCTGCTCCAGTTGCTGACGCGACGCCAGCGACTCAGACACGCCATCCAGCAGCTGACGTGGCCCATTGGCCAGGAAGTAAAACGGACTGACCGACGTATCCAGATAGTTGCGTATTTGGGTAAAAGAACCCACACGGCTGTCGGCAATGATGATGGCAATCGCCACAATTACCGCCAGAAAAAGACGCAACTGCAGGGAAGGCCCCCTGCTAAAAATCGGCTTCATATAATCTGCGTGATCCTCGACAACAGGAGAGGAAGCGACGGCAAACACCGTGCTTCCCTGGGCTGAACGCACTGTACCGGCACAGATATCGCCGGTTCACATGCCACTCCCTCGCATGATCATTGCGTTCTCAGCCGGTTGAGGCAATTATTCTTCGCTGAACAAATCGCCGCCATGCATGTCGATCATTTCCAGCGCCTTGCCGCCACCGCGAGCCACACAGGTCAGCGGATCTTCAGCAACCACAACAGGAATACCTGTCTCTTCCATCAGCAGGCGATCCAGGTTGCGCAGTAACGCACCGCCACCGGTCAGCACCATGCCGCGTTCTGAGATATCAGAAGCCAGCTCTGGCGGACACTGCTCAAGAGCAACCATCACCGCGCTAACGATGCCGGTTAACGGCTCCTGCAGCGCTTCCAGAATTTCGTTGGAGTTCAGCGTGAAGCCACGCGGTACACCTTCTGCCAGGTTACGGCCACGGACTTCAATTTCACGGACTTCGTCACCCGGATAGGCTGAACCGATCTCATGCTTGATACGTTCTGCGGTCGCTTCACCGATCAGTGAACCGTAGTTACGACGCACATAATTAATAATAGCTTCATCGAAGCGATCGCCACCGATACGTACGGAGGAAGAGTAGACCACACCGTTAAGGGAGATCACGGCCACTTCTGTCGTACCGCCACCGATATCGACGACCATGGAACCGGTCGCTTCAGAAACAGGCAGACCTGCACCAATAGCGGCAGCCATCGGCTCTTCAATCAGGAAGACTTCACGCGCGCCTGCGCCCTGAGCGGATTCACGAATCGCACGGCGTTCTACCTGCGTGGCCCCAACGGGTACGCAGACCAGCACACGTGGGCTGGGACGCATAAAGCTGTTGCTGTGAACCTGCTTAATGAAGTGCTGCAGCATCTTTTCGGTCACGAAGAAGTCAGCGATAACGCCATCTTTCATCGGACGGATAGCTGCAATGTTGCCTGGCGTACGGCCGAGCATCTGTTTGGCGTCATGACCCACGGCCGCGACGCTTTTCGGCGAACCGGCACGGTCCTGACGAATAGCGACCACGGAAGGCTCGTTCAGCACGATGCCCTGTCCTTTTACGTAAATCAGGGTATTCGCGGTACCCAGGTCAATGGACAAGTCGTTGGAAAACATGCCACGAAATTTTTTAAACATCTAAGGGATAATCCTGCAAGCTGGGGGCGGAAAATAAAATCCGCTTACTTTACCAACCACACGAAGCTGCCACAAGGCGCAAAAACGTTCTGCTTCGGTGAAAAAAGACGCCTGATTGCGTTTAAGTCATCTGAACCGGCGATCCGCAACGGCTGAATGGCGACCAGACGCCATCAGCACTGCATTTCATGCGATTTCCCTTCGCCCAGCCCGACATAAAATCTAACATTTCCGACAGCAGACTTAGTGGTTCAGATGCGGCTAAACATTAAAAAAAACCGCAAATTTTCGTCAGTCCGACGGCAATTCATTAAATACGGTAACGTTGTGAATACTTCTTCACGTTACTGTTAACCGGAAGCGAAGGGGCAAAAAAATCACCCTGCCCGCCTGCGACACCCAGCGCGACTAACGTCTGCCACTCCGCTTTTGTACGGACCCCGGTAGCAAATACCTGAATGCCTGTGCACTTACAGACTTCCAGCAGACTCTGCACGAACAGCTGATTTTCGGTCCGACGCTCTATGTTGCGCACCAGACCGGCATCAAGCTTGATCAGCTCCAGCGGTAATTGTCGTATATAGGCGCTGCTGACCACAGTCAGACCCGCCTGATTTACCGCAACCCGACAGCCAAACGCTTTGAGTGCGCGGAATACGGGCGCTAAACGGTTGATGTGTTGACAAACATCTGCCTCGGCAAGTTCAAATAAAAATCGTTTTCTTTGTGATTTAGGGCACTGCAGCAGCATATTTTGCAGCCAGAGTACAAATGAACGGTGCAGGAGCGAGTTTATCGTCACCGGAATCACCAGTGTCTCTTCCGGCCAGAGTTCAGAGAGTGCGGCAATGCGGGTCATTAGCTGGCGGTCCCAGGCATCCGCCATACCGAGTTGCTGAACCAGCGGCATATATTCCGCGGCCAGTACCTCTTTGTCGCCATCGAAGATGCGGGTCAGCATCACCCGATGCTGTACCTTACCCTCAATATTGACGGTGGGTTTATGGTAAAGCCGTGGGCCGCCTCTGCTGAGCGTGTTCTCCAGCAGGGTTCGCCAGCGCACGCTTCCACGTCCGGCATCCTGAGGATTTCCGGCACCATTGGTCCAGTTGTTGCCGCCTAATAGTGCCGCACGTCGCGTGGCCATTTCGGCATTTTCCATCACCTGCGGCACGGTCTGTCCGCTGTGCCAGGCACTGATACCGATATGGATCAGATCATCGCGATTCACCATGCGCATCGGCGGCAGAGAATCGACGGCATTAATCAGCTGATCGGCAATGCTGTTTGCCTCTTTGAGGCTGCGATGCGGCAGTAACACGGCAAAATCGCTGCGGAAGTAGCGTGCCAGCAAGGCGCCGGGATAGCGCAGTACAAAGGTGGAGAGCATGTTGACGAAATTAAACAGGTATTCCTCCACCAGCCCCGGCTCCAGCGAATCTTTCAGCGTGTCCAGATCAGGCAGGCGCACCATCATCACTACACCGTGAGTGCCGACATCCTCCTGATCCTCCAGCAGGGTGGCGAGCTGGTTATCAAAGAAGAGCCGGTTATTGAGGCCGGTGCGGCCATCCTGCGCAGCAAAGGTACGGATCAGGGTGTCGATACGCAGACGCTGTTCGCCCGCTTCCTGCAAATCCTCCAGCAACACATCCATCGCGCGGCTCGCCCTGGGTGGCCACTCATCCACACCCCGTTTCGGCACGACTCCGCGCTCACCACTGATAATCGCTTCAGCCCGCACCTCAAGGTGCTCCATGCCGCGCCACTGACGGCTGAGCCAGCGATGCATCATCAGCAGCACCAGACTCATCACCAGCATAACGGTAAACAGGATGCCCAGCGTGTAGGCTCCGGTGATGGAGCGCAGCCAGGTTTTGGCAGGATCAAGGGTAACGACCCGCAGTTGCAAACCGGTCTGATGCATCAAAGGCACATCGACCTGGAGAAAACGATTGGGCTCGTCTTCCAGCATCTGATTTTCGTGTCGGGAGAGGGTGAGAAAAGTTTGCTTGCCGTTGTGAAGGGAAATCTGCTCAGCGTTCATAATCGGCATCATACGCGTGAGCCAGTTATGCAGCTCTGCTGGCGTCTCGGTAAACATCGCCTGATCGACCTCGGTCGCCAGTACCTGCGCCCGATGTTCAACCCGCTGATGACTGAACCAGAAAATACTGAATGCGCAGCCAGCCAGCATCAATGACATTGCCAGCAAGCTTAAAAAGGTAATAAACGCAGATAATTTTGTGGTTAATCGCATCCCTGTGCCTGTATTACTGCGGTGATAACCGGATCACCCAACCTTGTACCGTCAGCCTGACGAAAACACGAGCAAAATAGCATAATTTGCCGCTGCCGACAGTGCCCGGACGCATGAAGCCGAAGTATATCCCTGGGATATCATCGCTGACGTTGATCCCGCCACTTTTCGGTGCATTCTCATCGCACCGGTCAGCCAGGAAATTTCACATTTTCACGGCGAAACTGGCTGATATCAGCGATAGTCATCATGCTGGATGATGACATCCTGTCTGGAGAAGCCCAATGAAACGCATACCCTACCTGACCGAAGCCGACGTAACGCCGGAAAGCATCTTTAATATGAAGCGCCGCCAGGTGCTGAAAACGCTGGGACTGAGCGCTGCGGCGATGGGTATGCCGGGCGTAGCCAATGCCGATATTCTCAGCTGGTTCAAAGGCAACGACCGCCCACCTGCGCCAGCAGGCCGGGCACTGGACTTTACCAAACCGGCGCAGTATCAGGCCGATCTGACTTTAACGCCTGCGGATAAAGTCTCCGGCTACAACAACTTCTATGAGTTCGGACTGGATAAGGCCGATCCGGCTGCCAATGCCGGTACGCTGAAAACAGAGCCCTGGAAACTGACCATTGATGGCGAAGTGGCTAAGCCCGTGACGCTGGATATGGATGACATCTTTAAACGGTTTGCCATGGAGCAGCGGATCTATCGCATGCGCTGCGTAGAAGCCTGGTCGATGGTGGTGCCCTGGATAGGCTTTGAGCTGAATAAGCTTCTCTCGCTGGCGGAACCCACCAGCAAAGCGCGCTTTGTCGCCTTCCAGACGCTGTACGATCCGGAGCAGATGCCGGGACAAAAAGATCGCTTTATTGGTGGTGGCCTCAACTATCCCTATGTAGAAGGTCTGCGTATGGATGAAGCGATGCATCCGCTGACGATACTGACTACCGGCGTCTACGGTAAAGCGCTGCCGCCGCAGAATGGCGCGCCGATTCGTCTGACCGTGCCGTGGAAATATGGCTTCAAAGGCATTAAGTCGATCGTCAAAATCACGCTGACCGATAAACAGCCGCCAACCACCTGGAACCAGATTGCTGCCGACGAGTATGGCTT
Organism: Pantoea sp. R13S299; assembly: GCF_048515925.1. NCBI lineage: Bacteria > Pseudomonadati > Pseudomonadota > Gammaproteobacteria > Enterobacterales > Erwiniaceae > Pantoea > Pantoea sp. R13S299. The sequence goes on along the minus strand of NZ_JBLYEF010000004.1, from coordinate 12,877 downwards.
TTATGCCAATGTGAATCCGCACGTCAATCACCCACGCTGGTCGCAGGCGACAGAGCGGTTTATTGGCCCTGGTGGCAGCCTTAAGGTTGAACGTCAGCCAACGCTGCTGTTTAACGGCTATGCCGAACAGGTGGCGTCGCTCTACCGTGGCATGGATTTACGGGAGAATTACTAAGTGGTCCGCCTGTCGATAAAACAGATCATGTGGCTCAAGGTAATTCTGCATCTGGCGGCCCTGTTGCCGCTGGTTTATCTGATTTTGGCCGCGATGCAGGGTGGCCTGAGTGCGGATCCGGCAAAAGATATTCAGCACTTTACCGGCCGTATGGCGTTGAAACTGCTGCTGGGTACGCTGCTGGTCTCACCGCTGGCACGTTACGGCAGGCAGCCGCTTCTCATCCGCACCCGTCGTCTGCTCGGCGTCTGGACGTTTGTCTGGGCTTCGCTTCATCTGCTGAGCTATTACCTGCTGGAGCTGGGCGCTGACAACCTGCGTCTGCTGGGCAGCGAGCTGATCTCCCGTCCCTATCTGACGCTGGGAATTATCAGCTGGCTGATATTACTGGCCCTGGCGGTCACCTCGTTCCAGCGCGCTCAGCGTAAGCTCGGTAAGCGCTGGCAAACCCTGCATAACGCGGTCTATCTTGTCGCGATCCTGGTGCCGATTCACTATATCTGGTCAGTGAAAATCCTTTCTCCCCAGCCACTTATCTATGCCCTGCTTGCTGCGATACTGTTAGCGTGGCGTTACAAAAAATTTCTTAAATGGTGGCCCCGCTAGCGCTTCTTCCGTTGTTTTCTTCTGCTGTTTTCTGATAAAAGATGTGGCCCGCAGGCCACATCCGATCATCTTCGCAGATAAGACCAGTATTTTGCTGCGAAATGACACGAAACGGATATAATGCCCGGCTTTATTGCTCGTCGGGTCTTCTTTTTCATCCTGAAAGGTGACAAACGAAGATTCGCAAGGTATTTTACGCGATGCCTCAATGATTGCGGGAGATGGCAGCACGATGGCGCATAAATTACATATTCTGCTTTTAAACGGGCCCAACCTTAACCTGTTGGGAACACGTGAACCTGAGAAGTATGGCCATACCACGCTGCGTCAGATCGTGGACGATTTGACGCGTCAGGCAGACCAGTTGAATGTGGAATTGAGCCACCTGCAGACCAATGCTGAATTTCAGCTGATTGATCGCATTCATGAGGCCAAAGGCAATGTGGATTACATCGTCATTAATCCTGCCGCGTTTACCCATACCAGTGTTGCACTACGTGATGCCCTGCTGGCGGTAGAAATACCGTTTATCGAGGTTCATCTCTCTAATGTGCATGCCCGCGAGCCCTTCCGCCATCACTCCTATCTTTCTGATGTTTCTGCTGGCGTGATCTGTGGGCTTGGCGCTGACGGCTACACATGGGCTTTACAAACGGCAGTAAAACGCCTGTCTCAATCTAATTAATCAAACTGAGTACGGAACCCCACTCATGGATATTCGTAAAATTAAAAAACTGATCGAACTGGTTGAAGAGTCTGGCATTTCTGAGCTGGAAATCTCCGAAGGTGAAGAGTCCGTTCGCATCAGCCGTGCACCTGTCAACACAGGTTACCCGATGATGCAGCAGGCTTACGCTGCGCCAGCTCCACAGCCTGCTCTGGCGACAGCTGTTGCCCCTGTCGCAGCGGTTGCCGAAGCGGCACCGGCTGAGATCAGCGGTCACATCGTGCGTTCACCGATGGTAGGCACCTTCTACCGTACGCCGAGCCCGGATGCGAAAGCCTTTGTTGAAGTCGGCCAGAAAGTAAGTGCCGGCGATACATTGTGCATCGTCGAAGCCATGAAAATGATGAACCAGATCGAAGCGGACAAATCAGGCGTGGTTAAAGCTATCCTGGTTGAAAGCGGTCAGCCGGTCGAATTTGACGAGCCACTGGTTATCATCGAGTAACGGGGCAGATCATGCTGGATAAAATTGTTATTGCTAACCGTGGTGAGATCGCACTGCGCATTCTGCGTGCCTGTAAAGAGCTGGGCATCAAGACTGTAGCGGTTCACTCAAGCGCGGATCGAGACCTGAAGCACGTGCTGCTGGCAGACGAAACCGTCTGCATCGGCCCGGCGCAGTCAGTTAAAAGTTACCTCAATATCCCGGCGCTGATCTCTGCTGCAGAGATCACCGGCGCGGTGGCGATTCACCCGGGCTACGGCTTCCTCTCTGAGAATGCCGATTTTGCTGAGCAGGTTGAGCGCTCCGGCTTTATCTTCATCGGCCCGAAAGCAGACACCATTCGCCTGATGGGCGACAAGGTCTCAGCAATCAACGCGATGAAGAAAGCAGGCGTCCCGACCGTACCGGGTTCTGACGGCTCGCTGACTGATGATATGGAAAAAAACCGTGCCTTTGCTAAGCGCATCGGTTATCCGGTCATCATCAAAGCGTCCGGCGGCGGCGGCGGTCGTGGTATGCGCGTAGTGCGCGGCGACAAAGATCTGGAAGAATCCATCAACATGACGAAAGCGGAAGCCAAAGCGGCTTTCAACAACGACATGGTTTACATGGAGAAGTATCTGGAGAATCCGCGCCACATCGAGATTCAGGTACTGGCTGACGGTCAGGGCAACGCGATCTATCTGGGCGAACGTGACTGCTCCATGCAGCGTCGTCACCAGAAAGTTGTCGAAGAAGCGCCAGGCCCAGGCATCACCGAAGAGCAGCGTCGCTTTATCGGCAATCGCTGTTCCCAGGCCTGTATTGAAATTGGCTATCGCGGCGCAGGCACCTTTGAGTTCCTGTATGAAAACGGTGAGTTCTACTTCATTGAGATGAACACCCGTATTCAGGTTGAACATCCCGTGACCGAGATGATCACCGGTGTCGACCTGATCAAAGAGCAGCTGCGCATTGCTGCGGGCCAGCCTCTGTCGATCAAACAGGAAGATGTGATCATTCGCGGACATGCGGTCGAGTGCCGTATCAACGCCGAAGATCCGGTGACCTTCCTGCCAAGCCCGGGTAAAATTACCCGCTTCCACGCGCCAGGCGGTTTTGGCGTGCGCTGGGAGTCGCACATTTACTCAGGCTACACCGTGCCGCCTTATTACGATTCCATGATTGGTAAACTGATCACTTATGGCGAATCGCGCGATGTGGCTATCGCCCGCATGAAAAATGCGCTGGCGGAACTGATCATCGACGGTATCAAAACCAACGTTGAACTGCAGATGAAAATCATGTCCGACGAAAACTTCCAGCACGGTGGAACCAATATCCACTATCTGGAGAAAAAACTCGGCTTGCACGAGAAGTAATCGCAACGCTGAGTCAGTCAGAGGCCGGTTAATCCGGCCTTTTTCTTTTGCCGCTGGCGTTAAGGTTGAATCATGGACGCTCGTTTTATACAGGCTCATAAAGAGGCGCGCTGGTCGCTCTATCTCACTCTCCTCTGGCTCGCTGCCTGGGGGCTTTCCGCCTGGCTGGGTGGCAATGACATAGGTATTACCGGCCTGCCGCGCTGGTTTGAACTCTCCTGCCTGTTTGCTCCCCTGTTGTTTATTTTCCTGTGCTGGATGATGGTGCGGGTCATTTTCCGCGACATGCCGCTGGAGGATAAAAATGAACAGTGAAATTATCCTGCCGTTGCTGATTTATCTGGTGGTGATTGCCGCCCTGTCGGTATTTGCCGTCCGTAAAAGGCGTGAAGGCAGCTTCCTGACTGAATATTTCCTTGGCAGCCGCTCCATGGGCGGGTTTGTGCTGGCGATGACGCTCACGACTACCTATATCAGTGCCAGCTCCTTTATTGGAGGCCCCGGTGCCGCGTATAAATATGGGCTGGGATGGGTGTTGCTGGCGATGGTGCAGGTGCCCGCCGTCTGGCTCTCGCTGGGTGTACTGGGGAAAAAGTTTGCCATTCTGGCGCGTAAGCATAATGCGGTGACGCTGAATGACATGCTCTATGCCCGTTATCAGAGCCCGCTGCTGATCTGGCTGGCGAGTCTGAGCCTGCTGATTGCCTTTATCGGTGCCATGACGGTGCAGTTTATTGGCGGTGCGCGGCTACTCGAAACCGCCGCAGGTATTCCGTATGACACGGGTTTGCTGATTTTTGGCGGTACTATCGCGCTCTACACCGCTTTCGGCGGATTCCGTGCCAGCGTCCTCAATGACGCCATGCAGGGCATCGTGATGTTGATTGGCACCTTTCTGCTGCTGTTCGCGGTGATTCATCAGGCTGGCGGATTAGGCACCGCCGTGCAGAAACTGCATGACATTGATCCTGCTCTGCTGTCGCCCCAGGGGCCAGGCGAGATTATTACGCCGACCTTCCTCAGTTCGTTTGTCGTGCTGGTCTGCTTTGGGGTGATTGGCCTGCCGCATACGGCAGTGCGCTGCATCTCCTATAAAGACAGCAAGGCTGTTCATCGGGCCATCATTCTGGGCACCATCGTGGTGGTGATTCTGATGCTGGGCATGCATCTGGCCGGCGCGCTGGGCCGTGCCGTACTGCCGAATCTGACCGTGCCGGATAGCGTCATTCCGACCCTGATGATTACGGTTCTGCCACCGTTAGCGGCCGGGCTGTTCCTGGCGGCCCCGATGGCTGCGATCATGTCGACCATCAATGCCCAGCTGTTACAGGCTTCGGCTACGCTAATCAAAGATCTCTATCTGCGAGTCGCCCCGCAACAGCTGGAAAATGAGACGCGACTTAGGTTCTTATCTGGCACCATTACCTTCGCACTGGGTATCCTGCTGCTGATTGCGGCATGGAATCCGCCCGATATGATTATCTGGCTCAACCTGCTGGCATTTGGCGGCCTTGAGGCGGTTTTCCTCTGGCCGCTGGTACTTGGCCTTTACTGGGAACGCGCCAATGCCGCAGGGGCCATCACCGGCATGGTGGTGGGTGGAGGCTGCTACGCTTTTATGGCGAGCCTTAACCTGCAGATTCTGGGTTTTCACCCCATTGTGCCCTCCCTGCTTTTAAGCCTGCTGGCATTTTTAGTGGGCAACCTGTTTGGACGCGCGCCGCAAGCGGTCGACGCGCCGCAACACTGACGGAAAGAGAGACGTTATGCCGTGGATTCAAATCAAAATTAACAGCTCAGGTGCTCACGCGGAGACGCTGAGCGATGCGCTGATGGACATCGGTGCGGTTTCAGTGACCTTTCAGGATACCAACGACACGCCGGTGTATGAACCGCTACCAGGTGAAACTCGCCTGTGGGGCGATACCGATGTCATCGGCCTGTTCGATGCAGAAACTGACATGGCCACTATTACCGCCGAACTGGAGCAGCATCCGCTGCTGGGCGCTGGTTTTCGTCACCGGATCGAACAGATCGAAGATAAAGACTGGGAGCGCGAATGGATGGAAAACTTCCACCCGATGCGCTTCGGTGAGCGTCTCTGGATCTGTCCGAGCTGGCGTGATGTGCCGGATCCCGATGCCGTCAACGTGATGCTCGATCCGGGCCTGGCGTTTGGAACCGGCACCCATCCCACCACCTCGCTCTGCCTCACCTGGCTCGATGGGCTGGATCTGGAAGGCAAAACGGTGATCGATTTCGGCTGCGGCTCGGGGATCCTGGCGATCGCCGCGCTTAAACTCGGCGCATCTCAGGCGATCGGCATTGATATCGATCCGCAGGCCATTCAGGCTAGCCGGGATAATGCTGAGCGCAATGGTGTCTCCGATCGCCTGTCGCTCTACCTGCCCCACCAGCAACCGGACAATCTGCAGGCTGATGTGGTGGTCGCTAACATTCTGGCCGGTCCGCTTCGTGAACTGGCTCCTCTGATCAGCGTACTGCCTAAGTCTGGCGGTCACCTGGGCCTCTCAGGTGTGTTAGAGAGCCAGGCAGAGAGCGTCTGTGAAGCGTATGCCAGCGAGTTCACGCTCGACCCGGTGGCGGTTAAAGAAGAGTGGTGCCGGATTACCGGGATTAAATCCTGAATTTAGCGCCTGTCTGCCCTTCTGATACCGCTCTCGCCGGTACAAAGTGCCTTCACAGAACATTAAGCCAGCCCGTAGCGTAAGCTGCGGGCTTTCCCGATATGAAATGGATGCTTGTATCGTTAATCACGGCATGTGACGTTTTTTATCTGGCGAATCGACGTACTTTTCTGGAAAAACTTTTGTTCACAATTTAAGCATAAACTATTAATTCATTGATATATAAGAGTAATAATCAAGACCTACAATCATCACCCGGATTTCATTGATCTTTCTTGCTGATTGTTCAAAGTTTGGCCTTTCATCTTCCAGCAAAAATGCGTAATATACGCCGCCTTGCAGACACAGTATGGCTATTCTGACTTCATGCGTATTGGAAACCTCCAGCTGAGAAATCGACTGATTGCAGCACCGATGGCCGGTATTACCGACAGGCCGTTCAGGGCGCTGTGTCACGAAATGGGTGCAGGCATGGCAGTTTCTGAGATGTTGTCTTCTAACCCGGAAGTCTGGGCTAGTGACAAATCCCGATTACGCATGGTTCACAGTGATGAGCCAGGCATTCGCGCCGTGCAAATTGCCGGTTGCGATCCCAGTGAAATGGCGCAAGCCGCACGCATTAATGTTGAGGCTGGTGCACAGGTCATCGACATTAATATGGGATGCCCTGCCAAGAAGGTTAACCGCAAGATGGCGGGTTCAGCCTTGCTGCAATATCCCACCGTGGTGGAGTCAATTCTCTCCGCAGTGGTTAATGCAGTGAATGTGCCGGTTACGCTGAAAATTCGTACTGGCTGGGATCCTGAAAACAGGAACTGTGTCGCGATTGCCCAATTGGCTGAACGCTGCGGTATACAGGCTCTGACGATACATGGTCGCACTCGTGCCTGCCTGTTCAACGGAGAAGCTGAATATGACAGCATTCGGACAGTTAAGCAGAGTGTCTCCATTCCGATTATCGCGAATGGAGACATAACTGACCCGCATAAAGCCAGAGCGGTGCTCGACTATACAGGGGCCGATGCTCTGATGATAGGACGCGCTGCTCAGGGAAGACCGTGGATCTTCCGGGAAATCCAGCATTATCTGGACACTGGGGAGTTGCTTGCCCCGCTGCCGATGGCAGAGGTCAAGCGCTTGCTTGTTTCGCATATACGTGAGCTGCACGACTTTTACGGTTCAGGCAAGGGATACCGTATAGCGCGAAAGCACGTCTCCTGGTACCTGCAGGAGCACGCCCCGAATGACCAGTTTCGGCGCACATTCAACGCCATTGAGGATGCCAGCGAACAGCTGGAGGCGTTGGAGGCATACTTCGAAAATCTTGCGTAACGAAATAAAGAGCTGAAAGAACTATGTTCGAACAACGCGTAAATTCTGACGTACTGACCGTTTCTACCGTTAACTCACAGGATCAGGTAACTCAAAAACCTTTGCGTGATTCGGTTAAACAGGCACTGAAGAACTATTTTGCTCAACTGAATGGTCAGGATGTGAGCGACCTGTATGAGCTGGTTTTGGCTGAAGTCGAGCAGCCTCTGTTGGACATGGTGATGCAGTATACCCGTGGCAACCAGACCCGTGCTGCCCTGATGATGGGTATCAACCGCGGTACGCTGCGTAAGAAATTGAAAAAATACGGCATGAACTGATTTTTAGTTCTGTCTGTTAATTACGCCAGCCTTCGGGCTGGCGTTTTTATTTGTGCAACGTCGCACAAAGTAACGGCAAAAATAGTGAAACACTTTCCTGCTATATGGTAACTATAGTTGCAATCGCTGAGGTGATATTTCGCCCTCTCGCTTTCGTCCGCTCTGATTTGACTTAGTGCTTATCCTCTCTCTCGCCTCGCTGCATATCCCATCACTGCTGGGTATGTGACTTTCTGCGCATTTAATAGCAACGCAATCTCTTCATACATTCCTGCCTGAGCGAGCGCTCACACTGCTTCTATATAGTGAAACTATTTGCACTAAATGTGATCGGGTCGGCTCGCTTTGCTTCCTTTTGGTGCGCCATATTAGCGGAACTTTCTAAGTGCTTCCGATTATTAACCGTTCTTTCATATGAATTCAGGATTCTGCAAACCTGGCATCAGCTTTGCAGAGTCGTGGATGGCTGACCGCCACAGACAGGAAAAAACGCACATTAAAGTGCGCAAACATAACAACATGATCCCGCCACACAGGATGCTTTATGAAAAAGATGATGCTCTCTACGCTGATCGCCGCCGCCTCGCTGGTTGGCATTGCTCAGCAAGCACACGCAGGCACCACACTGGATGCGATAAAGAAAAAAGGTTTTGTTCAATGTGGTATCAGTGACGGCCTGCCGGGCTTCTCCTATGCAGATGCTGCCGGCAAGTTTACCGGTATCGATGTGGATGTGTGTCGTGCGACGGCTGCGGCTGTGTTTGGCGATGCGACCAAAGTGAAATACACCCCGCTGACCGCGAAAGAGCGTTTTACCGCACTGCAGTCAGGCGAAGTAGATGTGCTTTCACGTAATACCACCTGGACCTCATCGCGCGATGGCGGCATGGGCTTCCTGTTTGCGGGCGTGAACTATTACGACGGTATCGGCTTCCTGACTCACCAGAAAGCCGGTCTGAAAAGTGCAAAAGAGCTGGATGGCGCGACTGTCTGTATCCAGGCGGGTACCGATACCGAACTTAACGTGGCGGATTTCTTCAAAGCTAACAAAATGCAATACACGCCGGTGACCTTCGACCGTTCCGATGAATCCGCTAAGGCGCTGGATAGCGGCCGCTGCGATACGCTGGCATCTGACCAGTCTCAGCTCTACGCACTACGCATTAAGCTCGGCAAACCTGACGAGTTTATCGTCCTGCCAGAAGTGATCTCCAAAGAGCCGCTGGGGCCGCTGGTGCGTCGTGGCGATGATGACTGGTTCACCATCGTCAAATGGTCGCTCTATGCCATGCTGAATGCGGAAGAGATGGGAATCAACTCGAAGAACGTTGACCAGATGACAGCCAAACCAACCAATCCAGACATGGCACACTTCCTGGGCGCCGAAGGTGATTTTGGTAAAGATCTGAAGCTGGATAACAAGTGGGCCTACAACATCGTCAAGCAAGTGGGTAACTATCAGGAAAGCTTTGACCGTAACGTCGGTAAAGACAGCGCACTGAAGATCGCACGTGGTCAGAATGCGTTGTGGAACCAGGGCGGGATTCAGTACGCACCACCGGTACGTTAACAGACCTCACCAATCGGGCACCGTATTCTGCGGTGCCCTACCCCAGCTTTCGTATTGAGGTTTCAACATGTCACAACGCCCAACCGTGAAAAGGGATTTTTCATTTGGTAATCCCACGGTTCGCGCCTGGATTTATCAACTCATAGCCGTCGTCGCTGTGCTTGGTGTGGTGGGTTATCTGGTGCATAACACCATTATCAACCTTGCCAATCGCGGCATTACATCGGGGTTTGGATTTCTGGAACGCACTGCCGGTTTCGGCATCGTTCAGCATCTCATTGAGTACACAGAGGGAGATACCTACGCGCGCGTGTTTCTGGTCGGATTAACCAACACGCTGCTGGTCTCTGCACTCTGTATTGTTTTCGCGTCGATTCTCGGATTCGCGGTCGGTCTTGCCCGCCTTTCTGATAACTGGCTGCTGCGTAAGCTATCTAACATCTACATCGAAACCTTCCGTAATATCCCGCCCCTGCTTCAAATCTTCTTCTGGTACTTCGCGGTATTACGCAATCTGCCGGGACCCCGTCAGGCGCTGAGTGCATTCGATCTGGCCTATGTCAGCAATCGCGGGCTTTACGTTCCGTGGCCGACCTATGCGCCGGGCAGCTGGCCGTTTGTGATCGCGGTGCTTCTGGCCATGGCGGTGAGCTATGGACTGTACCGCTTTAACCGCCAGCACCAGCTGAAAACTGGTGAGTTACGTCGCACCTGGCCCGCTGCCATTGGGATGCTGATTCTGTTTCCTTTGCTGGCGCATCTTGGGTTTGGCGCAGCTATGCACTGGGATGTGCCACAACTGCATGGATTCAATTTCCGCGGTGGCTCGGTGATGATACCGGAGCTGGCGGCACTGACGCTGGCACTGTCGATCTATACCTCATCGTTTATCGCCGAAGTGATCCGTTCCGGGATTCAGTCGGTGCCCTATGGTCAGCATGAAGCCGCAAGATCGCTGGGTCTGCCGAATCCGGTTACGCTGCGCCAGGTGATTATTCCTCAGGCCATGCGCGTCATTATTCCGCCGCTGACCAGCCAGTATCTGAACATCGTGAAAAACTCCTCACTGGCCGCCGCTATCGGTTATCCCGATATGGTGTCGTTGTTTGCCGGCTCGGTGCTGAATCAGACCGGTCAGGCGATAGAGACGATTGCTATTACGATGGGCGTTTACCTGATTATCAGCCTGCTGATATCGATGCTTATGAACTTCTACAACCGCAAAATTGCGCTGGTTGAGCGTTAAGAGAACGGGATAACTATGTCTGTGACTACGCATGAAACGCCCCCCGTCCCGACGACTCCTGTCAGTCGCGCCTGGCTTTGGGCTCGTAAAAATCTGTTTTCCAGCTGGTTTAACACGTTACTGACGCTGTTTTGCATCTGGGTAATCTGGCACGTCATTCCGCCCGCGCTGAACTGGCTGGTCTTTCAGGCAAACTGGATTGGCACCACGCGCGCCGATTGCACCAAAGAGGGTGCCTGTTGGGTCTTTATCCATGCGCGTTTCGGCCAGTTCATGTATGGGCTTTATCCACATGAGCTGCGCTGGCGTATCAATCTGGCGCTGGTGATTGGCCTGCTGTCGATTGTGCCGATGTTCCTCAAGAGCCTGCCGTATCGTGGACGCTACATTGCGGCCTGGGCCGTCATCTATCCGGTGATTGTCTGGTTCCTGCTGTATGGCGGGTATCTGGGGCTGGAGCGTGTCGAAACACGTCAGTGGGGCGGATTAACGCTGACGCTGATTATCGCGTCGGTCGGTATTGCCGGTGCACTGCCGTTGGGTATTTTGCTGGCGCTTGGCCGTCGCTCACGTATGCCGGTGGTCCGCACGCTGTCGATTATCTTTATCGAGTTCTGGCGTGGCGTGCCGCTGATTACCGTGCTGTTCATGTCATCAGTGATGCTGCCGCTGTTTATGTCTGAAGGTACTAACATCGATAAACTGGTGCGCGCACTGGTAGGCGTCATTCTGTTCCAGTCCGCTTATGTGGCCGAGGTGGTTCGTGGTGGCCTGCAGGCACTGCCGAAAGGTCAGTATGAAGCGGCCGAGTCTCTGGCGCTGGGCTACTGGAAGACGCAGATGCTGGTAATTCTGCCACAGGCGCTGAAGCTCACCATCCCCGGCCTGGTTAACACCATTATTGCACTATTCAAAGATACCAGTCTGGTCATCATCATTGGTCTTTTCGATCTGTTCAGCAGCGTCCAGCAGGCAACGGTCGATCCGACCTGGCTGGGTATGTCGACTGAAGGTTATGTCTTCGCTGCACTGGTCTATTGGATCTTCTGTTTTAGCATGTCGCGCTACAGCCAGTATCTGGAAAAGCGCTTTCACACCGGGCGTACATCGCACTGAGGTTTTACATGACTGACTCTATGACACACTCTTCCGACGCGTTGATGATCTCCCTTGAGAACGTGAATAAATGGTACGGGCAGTTCCACGTACTGAAAGACATCAACCTGCAGGTTAAACCCCGTGAACGCATCGTGTTGTGCGGACCTTCCGGCTCCGGCAAATCGACGACGATCCGCTGTATCAATCATCTGGAAGAGCATCAGCAGGGCCGCATTGTTGTTGACGGTATCCACCTTAACGATGACGTTCGTAACATTGAGCGCGTGCGTACCGAAGTCGGCATGGTATTCCAGCATTTCAATCTCTTCCCGCATCTGACCGTATTGCAGAACTGTACGCTGGCCCCTTCCTGGGTGAGGAAGATCCCTAAGAAAGAAGCTGATGAGCTAGCTATGCACTATCTGGAACGCGTGCGTATCGCCGAGCATGCACATAAGTTTCCTGGTCAGCTCTCTGGCGGACAGCAGCAACGTGTCGCCATCGCCCGCTCACTCTGTATGAAGCCTAAAATTATGCTGTTTGATGAGCCAACGTCAGCGCTGGATCCTGAGATGGTTAAAGAGGTGCTGGATACGATGATTGGTCTGGCTGAGGATGGAATGACCATGCTGTGCGTCACCCACGAGATGGGCTTTGCCAGAACGGTGGCTGACCGGGTGATCTTTATGGATCGGGGTGAGATCGTCGAAGTTGCACCGCCGCAGGAGTTCTTTGCGAATCCTAAATCGGAACGTACACGGGCTTTTTTATCGCAGGTTATTCACTGATTAATGACTCAGTTTTCTTACTACCCGGCCTGGTGCCGGGTTTTTTTATGGCCTTAAAACCACCTTCAGTCAGCTGAATGAGCCGATGCGGTGATAAAGGCACAGAAAACCGGGCTGATATGAGGGAGTCTTAGTGCGGATTATCGGATTGGCACAACGAAAAAAGCCCTTCGCATACGCAAAGGGCTCTCTCTTATTTGATGCCTGGCAGTTCCCTACTCTCGCATGGGGAGACCCCACACTACCATCGGCGCTACGGCGTTTCACTTCTGAGTTCGGCATGGGGTCAGGTGGGACCACCGCGCTACAGCCGCCAGGCAAATTCTTTTATTTACCGAACTCGTGTCTTAACTGGTGCTGATACCCAGAGTCGAACTGGGGACCTCACCCTTACCAAGGGTGCGCTCTACCAACTGAGCCATATCAGCGCACTAAATTTGATGCCTGGCAGTTCCCTACTCTCGCATGGGGAGACCCCACACTACCATCGGCGCTACGGCGTTTCACTTCTGAGTTCGGCATGGGGTCAGGTGGGACCACCGCGCTAAAGCCGCCAGGCAA